>JAWKTY010000024.1:0-100081 GCA_041398865.1 Planctomycetaceae bacterium | reverse complement strand
TGCCGGTGCGTCCCGCGATCAGCAGATGCGGCATCTTGGCCAGATCCACCGCCAGAGCATGTCCGCTGACATCTTTGCCGAAGAACAGAGGAATCCGGAAATCGTCCGCCTTTGCTCCGCAGCTTTGAATCAATTCCTTCAGACGGACAGTCACCTGCTTCTCGTTGGGCACTTCCACGCCCACGGTGTTCTTGCCGGGAATCGGCGCAACAACGCGTACCGCGGGAACTCGCAATGCAATCGCCAGATCATCTTCCAGAGCTGTGACTTTGTTCAGCCGCAGACCGGGTTCCAGATCGAGTTCAAACTGAGTGACCGCGGGGCCGGTATCGACTTCCGAAACCGTAATATTCAGCCCGAACTGCTGGAAGGTTTTCTCCAGAGTTGCAGCGGCAATCCGAGCTTTCTGAGCCAACAGTTCATAGGGAAAGTCTTCCGGCTCTTCCAGCAGACTCAGGTCCGGAAGGTTGTACTGTCGCCGCAGAGTCGCATCTTCCGCATGCAGCGTCAGCGAAACGGGTGGATTGATCCGCAGGCCTTTCCCGCCCGGAACCATGGGTTCTTCAGAGGGATCTGAATCTGTTTCGGGTTCGGCTTCCGGAGCGTGAACAGCCAGCTTGAAGCGTTCCGGAGTTGCGCTGACCGGCTCATCTTCTTCCGCATCCTTCTTCCGGACAACCACGTCCCTCTGAGCAGGTCGGAAGGCGCGAGCGACAGAGGCCAGGCTGGACATGACCGAAAGCGGCAGAGTGGCCAGCCGAGCTCCGGGAGACGCGATGCCCCACAGCGGAGACAGCATCCACCCGGACAGGATTCCACACATCACCAGAATCGTGACGCCCGCGGGCGAAAACGCCTTGTGCAGCAACAGTCCCGACCATGCTCCAATCACTCCGCCGCTTCCATAGGTGGAACCGGCGTTCAGATTGGGCATCAGCAGATGCATGGCCGTGCTGGACGAAAACACGAACAGAACCGTGCCCGCGAGTGACAGCCAGTTTCGAGTCGGCTTCTGACGCGAAAACAGGTTCAGGTCCCATGCCACCATCGACGCCATGACCATCCAGACTCCCGCTCCCAGCAGGTGGCGACTGTAGAACGCGATGCTGGCTCCCGTGGAGCCGCAGATGTTGATCGGTGTTCGACGAGCTGGAAACACAAGGTCAGACGGCGGATCCGACGGGTCGTAGCTCAGAAAGCTCAGACCGACGAAGACCACCAGAGCAAGCAGCCCCAGTGCCAGTACGTCGTTTCGAAATCGTTCGTAATCGAACACGTCCGAGATTTCCGGAAAAAAGATTCAAGAATGCCACCATGCAAACTTACCACTTCCGCCATGAGCCCGCTGGACCGTTTTTCATTTCGACGGAACGAAAACACGTCGTCCGCGACGGAAGTACGGACTGGGTAAAACAGTGCAGGAAACTGAATCTGACGATTGTTTCGGTCAGGTAAAATCACCAGAGAACGCGCCTGTCTTCAGGGGGCTGACAAGGCGCAGCGCAGGGTCACCGTTGTGTTCTCAGACGTAGCGGTGTGCCTGCGCTTCGCTTGTCAACACCCTACCGGTCGGTCAGCTGTTTTCTCAGGCGATACAGCTCGTTCATGGCCTGCAGCGGTGACATTTCGTCGACGTTCAGGTTGCGGATTTCGTCCAGCAGCGGGTCTTCCGGGAGTTCGAACAGGCTGAGCTGCCGACGTTTCTGTCGAGTTTCCCGTTTGGGAACACTGGGCTGGCCGCTGTCGGTGACGTGCTGATTCTCCAGAGCCTCCAGAATCTTCGCCGCGCGCTCGGTCACGGTCCGGGGAACTCCGGCCAGGCGAGCCACATGAATTCCGTAGCTGCGACCGGCTGCTCCTTCGATGACTCGATGCAGGAAGATCACGTCATCGTTGTTTTCCTGAACGGCCACGTGCCAGTTGGATGCGTGCTTCAGAGTTTTCGTCAGGTCCGTCAGTTCGTGGTAATGAGTCGCGAACATGGTCCGGCAGCAGATTTCGTCGTGCAGATGTTCGGTGATGCTCCACGCCAGCGAGATCCCGTCATACGTGCTGGTGCCTCGGCCGATTTCGTCCAGAATCACCATGCTGCGTGCCGTTGCGCTGTTGAGAATCCGCGCGGTCTCGGTCATTTCGACCATGAAGGTACTCTGTCCCTTGCCCAGTTCGTCACTCGCTCCGACTCGAGCGAAGACTCGGTCCGCAACCCCAATCGTGGCGGACGCAGCCGGAACAAATGAGCCCATCTGAGCCATGACCGTCAGCAGAGCTGCCTGACGAATGTAAGTGCTTTTGCCCGCCATGTTCGGACCGGTGATGACCTGAACTCGTCCCGCAACGCAGCCCGAATCACCTGTGGGTTCTGTTGTTCCATCAGCAGAATCTTCGGATGCCACTCCCAGACGCACATCATTCGGCACAAATTCACCGGGGGACATCAGTCGGTCAAGCACCGGATGGCGACCTTCGCGCAGGTCAAGCACCGGCTGATCGGTCATCACCGGACGACAATAGCCCGCTGTGGCAGCCAGAGCCGCCAGTCCGGTGAAGACGTCGACTTCGGCCAGCGCATCCGCGGTGGACATCAGTCGAGCGATATGTCCCGCGACGTCTTCCTTCAGCTTTGTGAAGATTTCCAGTTCCAGAGCCTTGCCCTGATCTTCTGCTCGCAGAACTTTGTCTTCGGCTTCCTTCAGTTCCGGAGTGATATAGCGTTCCTGATTCTTCAGGGTCTGCTTGCGGATGTAATCGTCGGGAACCTTGCTGCTGTGAGCGGCCGTGACCTCCAGGTAGTATCCGAAGACATTGTTGAAGCCGACCTTCAGATTGGGAATTCCCGTGCGTTCACTTTCCTTTGCCTGATAGGCGGCCATCCACTGTTTCCGCCTTTGGAAAGATCTCGCAGTTCGTCGAAGTTTCACTGTATCCGGGTCACTGCTCGCCGTCGCCTGCAGTCACAGGAGGTTCGTCGACAAGGATTTCCGTGATCATATTCTGCACGTCGCCGCACAGATCGATGCAGCTTGTTCAGGGGTCTGCCCAGGCGTCGAGCAGAACGCTGTGAAAGTCGGGCCTTGACTTTGGGAAGCTGACCCAGTGTGGCCGCCAGACAGCTCAGATCCCGCGGACTGCAGCGCCCGGTGGCACCTCGGGACGTCAGCCTCTGCAGGTCATACATTTCCTTCAGCAGATTTCTGAGATCATCGCGAAGGGCGAGGTCATCCTTCAGTTCTTCGACCGCATCGTGACGGTCGGCGATCTGCTGCAGATCGGTCAGCGGGCTGGACAGCCAGTCAGCCAGCAGCCGAGCTCCCATGGGGGTGCAGGTTTCGTCGATGACGCCCAGCAGAGTCTGTTCGCGGCGACCGTCGCGGATGGTCTGAGTCAGTTCCAGGCTGCGACGAGTGGCCTCGTCGATCACCATGTGACGGTGCCGCCTGTAGTGCTCGATGCGAGTGATGTGCAGCAGAGCGGACTTCTGGGTTTCGCGGATATAATCCAGCAGAGCTCCGGCGGCGGTCACGCAGGGAGACGTGTCTTCAATGTCGAAGCCTTCCAGCGTGCGAGTCCCGAAGTGTTCCTTCAGCATTCGCCGAGCTTCGTCTTTGGAAAAACACCACGCCGGCCGCCCGGTCAGCAGAGGTCCTCCCAGATCCGGCCGATTCACCGGAAGACTGCCATCGGTGGCGGTGTCTTCCGGAACCAGACATTCCGCCGGATGAATTCGGGCCAGTTCATCCTGCAGCTGACCGGGTTCGACTTCCGACACCAGAAATCGTCCGGTCGAAAGTTCCAGCCATGCCAGTCCGAGGTTCTCTTTTGCCGGAGCCACACATGCGATGAAGTTGCTCTGCCGCGGATCGAGCAGTTCGTCATCCGTGAGCGTTCCCGGCGTGATGACACGCGTCACTTCACGCCGCACCAGCCCCCTGGCTTTTTTGGGGTCTTCCACCTGATCACAGATGGCGGCACGGAAGCCACTGTGAATCAGTTTCTGCAGATAATTGTCCAGCTGGTGATACGGAAACCCGGCCATGGGCACCGGGTTTTCCGAAGACTTGTCGCGGCTGGTCAGAGTCAGCCCCAGAACGCGGGCGGCATTCTGAGCGTCTTCATAGAACAGTTCGTAGAAGTCGCCCATCCGAAACAGCAGGATCGCGCCGGGATTCTCGGCTTTCACCTCCTTGTAGCGTTCCATCATAGGAGACAGCTTGGCACTCATTGCTGAACGTTGACTTTCTGGTCAGGCTGACGGCTGAGTCGTGTTGTCCGTTCCGTGGAAATGGCGATGAAGAGCGTGAAGCGTCGTGCTGCGAGTTAACGCTTCAGGTCTGTTTGTCGTCCGGGAACAGCATACTGACGCTGGTGCGATCGTGAATGCTGCGAATGGCCTGAGCAAACAGATTGGCAACGGAAATGACTTCGATCTTTTCGCACAGCGGTTCGACAGGAAACTCGATGGTATCCGTCATGAACATTTTTTCGATGACGCTGCTCTGAATCCGAGCCGCCGCGCCGCGGGAAAGCACTCCGTGAGAGACCGCAGCGAAAATCCGTTTGGCTCCGCGTTCCTTCAGAACATCCGCCATGCTGCACAGCGAGCCGCCGGTGATGGTGAAGTCGTCCACCATCAGCACGTTTCGGCCGCGGACATTTCCGATGACTTCCAGGATCTCCGCCTGTTCTGAATGATCGGGCCGAGTCTTGTTGCCGATGACAACGGGCACACCCAGCAGGTTGGCATAAGCGGCGGCGGCTTTGGCAAATCCTGCGTCCGGGCTGCAGACGACAAGGTTTTCCAGGTGCAGAGTCTGGATGTGTTCGCAGATCACGGCTCGAGCGTACAGGTGATCGACGGGAACACTGAAGAATCCCTGAATCTGAGGGCTGTGCAGGTCCATGGTCAGAACACGATCAGCTCCCGCCGCTTCAATGGCATCGGCACATACGCGAGCTCGAATACTGACACGGGGCTCGTCCTTTTTGTCTCCCTTGGCATAGCTGAAATAAGGGATCACAGCGGTGATTTGCTGAGCACTGGCGCGCTTCAGTGCGTCAATCCAGAACAGGAGCTCGACAAAGTTGTCATTGACCGGCTGGTGGACTCCCTGAATGATGAAGGTGTCCCGGCCGCGAACGTTTTCCAGGATCCGCACGAAGACATTGCCTTCGCTGAAAATCTGAGCGGTGCAGGGAGTCAGGCGAACTCCCAGACTGTCCGCGATCTTGGCCGCAAACAGAGGATTTCCCGAACCGGCCAGAACAGCCAGATTTCCCTGCGCCGGCTGGAAAGGCTGCAGACGCGGGCCCGGACGACTGTCCGAGGCCGAGAAACTGTGATTCATCGTGCGAGCAATCTCGAATGCCGGAATCGGAATGAAAACGGCCATCTTACCGGTCGCCCGAGTGAACTCAAGGCAGCCCGCTGTGTCCCGTGGAATTGCGTTCGACTTCCGAAAATCAGGTCTCTTTGCGACAGCATCGACCGGTCGGTCAGGCAGCCGCCCGACAACAGCAACTCATCTTTCCAATGGCCGCTACGGTCCGGGGAAGCCGTCGTATCGTTCGGTTTTCAGGGTCACTTCCGCGGTCAGTGTGACGTTTCCGGTGAAGATGGGAACAAACATCGCGTTGTCTGCGTACGGCACTTCAACTCGAACGGTCACACTGGTGGTGGTGTCGTCGATCACGGACGGAGTCACAGTGACGGTCAGCGTATCCACGCCAACAATCCCCATGATGCGTTCGGCTTCCGTCTTTCCGGTGTCCGCGACTGCTCCGGGAATCACCAGTTTTCGGGCTCCCTCGTAGGCCGCGTTGTTGCATGTGTTCCGAATGGTGCTCAGCGACGCGAACTCAATGGCTGCGAACAGCAGAGTGAAGAACACCGGAGCCACGAAGGCGAATTCCACAATCGTCGCGCCTCGACGTCTTGAAGGACGCCGATTGCGATGAGAGCTGAGTTTGACAGGACGGGATTTCACGGGTGAAAACTTTCGAAGATGTCCGGCAAAGGAACAGCAGCGGGGATTACTCGGTCAGCAGCGTCGGAACGTTCTGGGCGATGGTTCGGAATGCCGCCACCAGAGTCGCCAGATCGTCGGCGTGCCAGTGCTGTCCACCACCGTTCGCGGCAACCTGCTGCATGCGTCCCTGATCGGCTGCGGTGCTGAATGTCACAGTGTGCACCACAATGCCATCGGCAGCAGCGGCCGTTGCCTGTGGTTCCGGATCCTGACCGGTGTTGTGAATTCCGTCCGTCATCAGCACAATCGTTTTTCGAGCATACGGGCGGTGATTGAGCGGATCATTCACCTGAGCTCGACCAGCCTCGATGCCGTCACCGATGGCCGTGTTGCCGGTCGGATGAATACTGGAGACAAGATCCGTAATCGCTGTGTAAGTCGGAGACAGACCCAAGATCGCTGCTGGCATTGCTGGAGTACGTCACGAGGCCGACTAGTTCCGTCTGCGGCGTTGACTGCAGAGCATTCACGAAAGCGAAAACGGCCTGACTCAAATCCGTCCAGCGGGTTCCGGTGGGTGTGGCTGAATTCATCGACCCCGAACGGTCCAATACCAGCACGATGTCTCGATCCATGAAGGTGGCCGTCGCTGCCTTGACGGGTTCAAACGTCGTTCGGTCGAACAGCCCGGTGAACAGCAAAGGAACCGGTCCGCTGGGAGAATCGGCCGTACGGCGTCCGAGGACTCGAATCGACGTCAGATCTTTATCGGTATCCAGTCTTGGACTTAGAATCCAGCTGCCGCTGGCATCAGGTTCCGCATAACCAAAGCTGATGTCTGCCTCGTCCAGCAGCAGTGCCGTTCCGCCCACATTATTGCGTCCGGCGGCCGAATGAGCTGCTGTCCTGGCCTGTGCCGGGTCATTCGTCTGACTCAGCATGCGGCTTCCGGCTCGAGCGGCGGCATCTGTGGCCGTTCTGAGTTCCGTTCGAGTCAGCTGCATCCAGGCCACATTCAGAGCAAAGACACAGAAGGCCAGAATGACCGGCAGGCACAGAACCACAAGAATCAGGATCGCACCCTTGCGACGATGTTCACGTTGTCGGCGAATCATTTCAGAATTCCTTCATCATGGTGGCACTGGCTGAGACGGTCTGATTGTCGTAGTACCATCCCGTGATGACTGAGTTGGCGGATCCCGGAGCCGAAACGGTGACGGTGATCCACGACCCGGCAGGCTGAGTTGCATAGTCAGCCGGCGAAACGACAACGGTGCTGCCACTGACTCCGCGGGACGTCAGAATGGCATTCGCTGCATCCTGAACACTGGCGACGGAGGAATTCGGCACCACCGAAGCTCGGATCGATTCGTAAGCTGCCACGCTGAGCGTCTGCTTGAGGTAGATCATCGAACAGGCTTCGATGGTCCCGATCATCAGAACCAGAAGGATGGGCAGACTGACGGCAAATTCCGCTGCGGCCACACCCTTTCGTCGGTGTGGACGCTGTTTTCGCAGATGAGTTAGCACAGTGAGGGTCCTCAACGGAGGCATGTCTGCCTGAAGGACATCGGACCATTCCGCCAGCGTCGGACTGACCGAAACCGATGGACAAAGAAAGTGTCGCTGAAGCGGAGATCAGACGGTTGCCAGTTCGTGATCCGCATCCTCGAGCGATTCTTCATCGACGGATGTCGAAGGCACGTTCGAGCCGGGTGATCCGCTGCGAAGCGTTTCCACCATGTGATTGAACGATTCAGGCAGATCGGCCCACATATCGCCCTTGCGGAACTTCAGTGCGGGAACATCCGGCTCACCCGAGGCCAGCCGTTCGCAGGTTCTTCGCAGGTTGTAGATCGGTCCGGCGATCTTGTTACTGAGTGTCAGTGTGTCTCGAATGAAGACCGGCATCAGACAGATCAGGGCGACCAGCATCGGCCCGCTCTGCTTCCAGAATGTCATCAGGTTGTTGGCTGCACCGCCGAACGGATTCACCAGAAACTGATTGATCAGCCCGAAGACCGCACCGGCACACACAAACACGAAGAAGTGCAGAATGACTCGAGACGCCAGAGTCCACTGGACTCGGGCATTCACAACTTTCTTGGTACGCGGGTTCGGTTTGGCAGCCATCGTCATCTCCGCGGCCGACGGCCGCTTTTCAAAAACACAAACACCCTTTCAGTGAGCAGACCTCACGAAACACACGCAAGGGTTGGTCAGAAATCTGCCGAACCACGCCTGGTCGCCATGTGTGGGCCAAAGATTCTGAGTTTTCCTGAGAGACCGTGACGATTAATCCGATTTCAAGGTCTCAGGCGTACACCGCCCTTCCGCGTCGATCGAGCTGTTGTTCGAAAGTGCGCCGGGGGGAGGAGATTGTGGCTCGATCGGATCTAAGCCGTTTCCGCAGTCATCACGACACGAACCGGAGCCGGATAGCCTTCGATGGTTTTCGTGCGGTCCTGAGGATCCAGAAAATCGCCCAGAGATTCGAAGGTCATCCAGTCGGTCCGACGCTGTTCTTCCAGTGTGGTGACGGCCTGATCCACGACCGTGATGTTTCGAAATCCGGTTCGCTGCAGCCAGCGTTTCAGCATCGGCACAGACGGCAGAAACCACACATTCCGCATTTTGGCGTATCGACCTTCAGGCACCAGAACTCGCTCATCATCAGCGTCAATGATGATGGTCTCCAGAACCAGTCGGCCTTTGGGCTTCAGCGTGGCTGCCAGAGCCTGGAGGTGGTCGATCGGGCTAGTTCGGTGATAGAGAACTCCCATCGAGAACGTCACATCAAAGGCCTGCAGTCGCGGCGGCAGACAGTCATCGCCCAATGGCAGAACGAAATTGGCCGCGTCAACCGGAGCAAATCGTCGGATCACTTCATGCTGCATGACGTAAAGCAGAAACGGATCCAGCCCCATCACCAGCTTTGCTCCGGCTGCCAGCATCTGCCATCCGTAGTAGCCGTTGCCGCAGCCCACGTCCAGAACGCGACACCCTTCCAGCGGAACCGCCGTTTTCAGACGTTCCCACTTCCAGTCCGATCGCCATTCGGTGTCGATATGAATCCCGAACAGCTCGAACGGCCCCTTGCGCCACGGATGGAATTCCATCAGCCGACGTCGCAGTTCCGTACTTGTCTGTTCGGAAACGTGCTGCGTATCTCCGATCGTGACTCGCCCGCCAACGCAGCGAACCGGATGCCGGCCACAGTCCGGAAGTGACTCCCATGCCTGACGCCAGGTGTCCAGATTGCCGTGGCCCTGCAGTTCCGTGGCAGCTCGGCAGCGACGGTGAAGTTCATCGGCCCAGTCCGACAACCCCGTCGAACGCAGGTGATCAAACAGTCGCGAATGATCGAACAGGACGCTCATTTCACCGCCAGAATCGACGCGAAATTAAAGCACTGAAACCAGGGAGCCACCGTGCCGTAACCGCAGTCCCGCAGTCGCTGCACATGCGTGTCGATCGTTTCGGGGATCAGCCGGTTTTCGATGGCAGTGCGCTTCTGAGCAATCTCGAGATCGCTGTACCCGTGAGCTCGTTTGAAATCGTGGTGCAGCTGAGTCATCAATTCCTGCTGAGTCGGATCGTCAAAGCAGATCTTCTCGGACAGCACCAGAGCTCCTCCTTCCCGAGTCCCGTCAGCGACGTTTTTTAAAAAGCCGGTGCGGTCCTGAGGCGGCAGGAACTGAAGCGTCAGATTCAGCACCACCAATGACGCATCACTGATCGATACGTCGCGAATGTCGGCCTGCTGCACGGACACCAAACTGCCGGCGGTCCCTTCACCAACGACCTCGTCGTCGTGCTTCAGGCGGTCCTTCAGCCTCTGAATCATCGAAGCCGAACTGTCAACGGCGACCACATGACACCCCGGCGCGCGTGCTGCCGCAACAGCATCGTGGCCGCTCCCAGCGAACAGCCAAGGTCGTAGACATGAGTCCCGGGGAACAGCAAATCGTTCTGCAGCCTGAGCAATCATCGACAGCATCGATGCATAGCCAGGCACCGATCGACGAATCATGTCCGGAAAAACGTCCGCCACCGCATCATCAAATTCAAAATCACCAATGCGATCCAGCGGTACTGAGTAGATGCGGTCCGATTTCATGGAGATTTTCGTTCACATCACTTCCACGGTCTGAATTCCCAGCAGGGAAAGACCTGTCCTGAGTGCTCGCGCCATCACGTCGCACAGGATCAGTCGACTGAGCTGAACGTCTGCTTCCGGAATGTCCTTGATGCGACATGAGGTGTAGAACGAACTGAATCGGTCGGAGGTCTCAAACAGCCAGGCAGGTCATCAGGTGAGGCCGGTATTCTGAAAGCACCGCCTCGATGGCCTGATCGAACTGAATCAGCTGCAATGCCAGAGCTCGCTCTTCCGGACAGGTGATTTTCACCGATCCGCTTGACGACTTCAGGGAATCACGATCGACGCCGACTTCCCGGAAGATGCCGCAGATCCGAGCATACGCGTACTGCATGTACGTGGCGGTGTCGCCGGTCTTGGCCAGCATCTTTTCCCACTGAAACTCGTAGTCGCTGTCGCGGTTGTGATGCAGGTCGGCATACTTGATACCGCCGACTCCCACCACTTCCGCTACGGCTGCTCGCTGCTGATCGTTGAGGGGCTCACCCTTTCGAGCGTCATCGTTTTCGTTGACAATCTGCCGAGCTCGATCGATGGCTTCATCAATCAGATCTTCCAGAGCCACATTTTCGCCGGAACGCGTTTTTAACGGTTTGCCGTCCGGTCCCATGACCGTTCCGAAGCTCAGATGGCGACACACCAGATCGGAATAACCCAACAGCTGACACGTCTGAAACAGCAGGTGGAAATGTTCCGACTGACGCTTGTCAACCACATATAGAATTTCATCCGCTTTCAGCTGCTCGACCCGGTACCGAATGGTCGCCAGATCCGTGGTGGCATATGTGTAAGCTCCATCTGACTTCTGCACGATGAACGGCGCAGAATTGCCTTCGATGAAAATACAGACAGCTCCGTCGCTGTCGGTTGCCAGACCCGCCGCACGCAGATCGGCCACCACATCCGCCAGCATCGGGTTGTAGTAGCTTTCTCCCAGAGTCAGATCGAATTCGATGCCCAGCCGAACATAAATGCGATTCAGCGCTTCAAGACAGGCGGGCAGAAATTCGTCCCACAACTGCTGATTATCCGTGTCTCCGGCGTGCAGTCGCGACGTTTCCTGACGTGCCAGTCGAGCGATATCAGGATGCTGCCGGGCCAGCTTCAGAAGTTCAGCGTCCGCTTCGACTCCGGCAATGCGGGCTTCTGCCGATTTGATCGCTTCTGCACCTTCATCGATCGCCTTCTGGAAACTCTTCAGCTGCTTCTTTGCACTTTTGTCGGCTTTGTCGAGCGACGCTTCGGCGTCAGCCAGTCGCTGGACATTTGCGACCTGCTGATCCCGCAGCTGCGGCAGCTTCTTTTCGGCAGCATGATAGTCGGTGATCAGGTTCACCAGTTTGTACAGTCGAGCCAGTTCGGAAACGGCATCATGCTGGTAGGCGGCCTGATCCACAAAATTGCGGTAGCCGTAGATGATCATTCCGAACTGAGTTCCCCAGTCGCCAATGTGATTGTCACTGGTGACTTTGTGACCGGCGAATTTCAGCGTGCGGCAGATTGCATCGCCGATGACGGAACTCCGCAGATGTCCGACATGCATCGGCTTGGCGACGTTCGGGGACGAATAGTCCACCACCACGTGGCGAGGATTGGCGGCCGGAACAACTCCCAGACGATCGTCACCCGCGATCGCATTGATCCGCTCAACAATCCATTCATCTTTCAGTCGCAGGTTGATAAACCCGGGCCCGGCAATTTCCGGCGGATGACACAGATCTGAAACGTTCAGGTGACTGACAATTTCGGCAGCAACCTCACGAGGAGACTTTCCCAGCTGTTTGCCCAGCGGCATCGCACAGTTGGCCTGAAAATCTCCAAACTTTGCATCCTGCGAACTGCGAATCATTTCCAGCAGAGGCTGCACATCTGAAGTCTGATGGACCAGGGCTTCGGCGAAGCGATCTTTCAGTGTCCGGGAAATGCTCATTGTGGAATCATCTGCGACCTGAGTCGCCGGTTTTGGATTATGAATCGAATGGATCAGTGACGGCCATTGACTGGTGGAACAGGTCGCCCAAACGGGAAAGGGGCAATCAGTCGTTCAGTCCCGATCGCCGTCGAGCGCGGAGTCTACCGTTCTGACCTGCATTTTCCACGTCCGGTTCGGCAGAGGACTCAGGAAATCCAGCGTTGCCGCTCAAATGACAGTTCAAACCAACCTGCCGCTTCACTTCTTTCCCAAAGCTCGCTGTTCCCGGAAAAACTGCTGCAGAATGGCAGCACAATCCTGCTGCAGCACGCCTCCCAGCACCGCGGCCTGGTGGTTCAGACGGATGTCTGAGGTGATGTTGAACAGACTGTCACATGCCCCGGCCTTGGGATCTCGCGTGCCATAGACGACGAACGGAATTCGAGCCTGAACGATTGCTCCGGCACACATCGGACAGGGTTCCAGAGTGACATACAGAGTGCAGTCCAGCAGTCTCCATGATCCCAGCGCCTCCGCGGCCTGAGTAATCGCGATCATTTCCGCGTGGGCGGTGGGATCATTCAGAGCTTCCCGCTGATTGCAGGCTTCTGCAATGATTCGATCTTCGAAAACCACGACCGCCCCCACGGGGACTTCCCGCTGGTCATAAGCCGCAACCGCCTGATCCAAAGCTCGGCGCATCCACGTTTCGTGGTTGTTGTAGGGATCCAGCTGACTGAGTTCATGCATACGACCGGGCTTCTTTTCTCAACCAAACGGAGGCCGTGTTTGGAAGCAATTTCAGAATTGCAATCTGTGGTTTCTGTGGGCTAACGGCAGATGCAATTTGTAAAAACAACAACGCTCAGGGATTGTAGAAAGTGCAATCGCCGGTCCTATCCAGCTCGCGAACAGCAGACGGGAATCCCTGAAAAAGTTTTTTCCGGACTGTGCCGCCCGGAAAACACTGCCAATTTCATAGCGACGTGCAGCTTCTGTGCGACTGCCGGAAGGTTTGGCATCCGGATTGCAATTGTTCAGGACCAGAGAGAGATTGGTTCGGAGTGAGACCCGAATCAGTGACCACCGCCCTGAGAAAGCGGTGATTGCCTTGCTGGCAGACTTCGGTCGAACAGCAATCGGCAGGCCAGGTGAAAGGGGCCTGACGAAGGAAGAAGGCGATGAGAGCGGTTCGCCTGAGAAACGAACCGTTGAGAGAGAGATGAGTTGGGAACTCAGGATTGAGACCCCTGAGTTCAGCACCTGAAAAAGGCCGTCGGATCTGGAAGGTCCGAACGGCCTTTTTTCATGCCCATTCCCCAGGAACACCTTCAGGGCGTTCCTGTTCCTTCATGTCGACGCTCAATGCTCGCATCCCAGATCCGAAAACGGTTGAGCAGACGATGTTGCTGAAAAGTTGCTTTCCGTGATCAGCGAGCGGAAACGGAATCTGCGGAGGCAGTGTTCATGATCAGCGGCGCTGTCTGCTGTGGGTTCAGGTCCGGAAAGTACACGTAGTTTCGCATCAGCATTGCCAGTCCAGGATTCGTGAAATAATAGGGCCAAAGATGCGAAGCTCCGATGGCGCGAGTCACGTCATAGTCCAGCACTTTGTTGCTGATGGGGCCCAGTTGTCGGCGGTCCGAATTTGACAGCCCGTGAGTTCCCAGCGATCGTCGAACCAGCAGCGGCATTCGCAGGGGATAGACCGCCAGTGCCGGGTCAACGCAGTTTGTCATATTCAGAACACACTGCACGCTGTGCAGGCTGCGATCATAGCGCTGCCCCGGGTTATACCAGTGATGATCGATGGCTGCTCCTGCAAACACTGCTCGAATCGGTCGACCGTTCACTCGGGCAAATGGGTGGCAGTAGCCCTGCACGGCGCCTCCGGCCATCAGGTGCATCGCAGATGAGATCACTCGAGTCCCGTGACTGTGACCCAGAAGGCACACCGGGCAGTCGGGCGGCAAATGGTGAATCAGTTCGGCGACGTAGAAGCCATTCCGAGCTGCTCGGCGACCCAGCTGGTTGGTGTCGAACGGAACCAGCGGAGTCAGTGGCCGGTAACTGGGCCAGTGAAAATAAATCATCTGCATCCGAGCCCCACAGGCCGCACTTCTCAGCCACTGCCACGTCATGTGAGATTCGTGACAGGTGCTGGGAGTATCCACAAAGCTGCCGTGAATCATGATGCAGACCGGCAAACCCGGTTCAATTCCGGCCAGCAGTTCCTCGAATGACGCCTGCCGAAATCCCTGGCCACACTCGTATCGCAGCACACCAGGGCAGAATCGCAGCAGACCCGAGTCAAAATCCTGAGGAGAGTGATGCGTATTCACGAACCAATAACCCGTGTCCGCGGACGCCACGGGTTGACTGAACGACACGCCATCTGAATGGCCGTCGATGATCACCGGCTCGCCCGGCAGGACTGAATCCGCACTGCCACCGGCTTCCATCGGAAGGACCGGCATCAGCGGCGACAGCGGAACGCTGACATCCTGCGCCTGAACGCAGGCCAGCATTCCGCTCACCAGCAGCAGCGAAACAGCGTACCGAAACGGGACGACGAATTGACTCTTCATAACCGGGCCCGGTATCTGGAGAAGATCGAATGATGAGGCAGAATGTACCTCCGGCGCGAAGCATGCAGCAGTTGCCCGGATGTGCACTCCTGCGCGCTGCTATCGTCTACAGCACGCTGCAATGGGAATCAATCGGCAGATTCCGCTTTCTGGCACTGTCGAGCCACACACAATTGCAACATACCAGTCGTGTGGTGTGCAGCATTCGGAGAAACCATTCCGACTGTGCCGACACCGCATTTCAGACGCTCACTCCCGTAGGCCGGAGATCTTCCCTGTCCGTTGAAATCTTCCACGAGTCAGCGTCGAATGCTTCGGAGAGTCTCCGGCATGAATCATGGTCGCGGGATCTTGCGGCGGAAGTCGTTTCGAACGGCTCACAGTTGTCTGAAGTTCGCCTGCTGGCTACGTTGAACGCCTTTGAGTGTGGCCGCTGACCGGGGCCTTCGAAATCTGACATCGTTCGGACGTTGAAAACGAGGAGAAACCATGGGGAATTCATTCAGTCGGCGAGCATGGTTGGGGGCATCGTTTGCGGGCGGCGCTGTGTCAGCAACGGCATCGGGAATCGGGGACGAGCCTGCAGGTGTCGGCACCGTGTCAGAGGCTGCTCGACAGGTTCCCGTGGCTGATTCCGTCGACGTTCTTGTCTGCGGTGGAGGTCCAGCCGGAGTTTCTGCCGCCATCCTTGCTGCTCGAACCGGTGCCACGGTGCGCATTCTGGAAGCTCACGGCTGTCTCGGCGGAGTCTGGACCAGCGGAATGCTGTCGTATGTCATGGATGCCCGCAAACCGGGCCTGAATGCCGAACTGGTTCAGCGACTCGCGAAGATGGATGCTCAGCGTCAAAACGGACCTCAGCACTATGTCTACGACATCGAAGCCATGAAGTGTCTGCTGGAGGAACTGTGCGGCGAACTGAAGATTCGGCTTCAGTATCACACTCGGATCGTCGCCGTCGAAAAGGATGCGAACAATCGAATCCGCGGAGTCATCACGGAATCCAAATCCGGTCGGCAGGCCTGGCGAGCCGCCGTGGTGATTGATACCACGGGTGACGGAGATGTTGGGGCTCTGGCGGGCTGCGAATGGGAATTCGGCGAACGCGAAGACTGCCCGTGTCAGCCCATGTCACTGATGGGAGTGATCGCTGCCAGTCAGGACGCACTTCAGAAGTTCGATCGCTGCAACGGTTCGGATACCAAAGACCGCTTTCGGGAAGAAATCATGCGAGCCGGAATGGAGCCGTCATACGCAAAGCCCACACTGTGGTACATGGGCGGGAATGTGGCGGCCGTGATGATGAATCACGAATACGGTGTTCGTCCCTTTGATGCCGCTGCCGTCACGGATGCCACCATCCGTGCTCGCCGTGAACTTTACGGAATTACGCGCAGTCTTCGAAGTCTGGGCGGCATCTGGGAAGGGTGTACTCTGGTCACAACCGCCGAACAGATCGGTGTCCGGGACGGCCGACGAATCATGGGACGATATCTGGTGACCGCGGATGATGTCGCCGCCGGTGTTCGGCACCAGGACGCGATCTGCCGATCGGAATTCGGAGTCGACATTCATGCTGCCACTCATGACGCCAACCGCACCGCCGCCTACAGTAACAAAGGCGTGAAGTCCAAACCGTTCGATATTCCTCTGCGAGCTCTGATCGCGCGCGATGTGGACGGACTGATGATGGCCGGTCGCTGCATCAGCGGAGACTTCATCGCTCATGGAAGTTATCGAGTGACCGGAAATGCTGTCGCCATGGGAGAAGCCGCCGGCATCACCGCAGCTCTCGCAGCACAACAGTCCCGACTCCCTCACGACGTTCCCTGGAAAGACGTCGCCGCGGTTCTGCAGAAGGCCCGATCCTGACAGGGAAACAAACTCGCGAACTCAGTCGCGGTCGGCGTACTGGACCTGAGGGCGTCCGACCAGCAGCGGGTCGGTCGGGCCGATGTTCCTGTTGTCTCGACCTTCGTAACTGATGTTATTCAGAACGTGTCGCATCGCGTTCAGTCGAGCTCGCTTTTTGCAGTCCGACTTGATGACCGTCCACGGGGCATCGACGGTATCCGTGAAATGAAACATGGCTTCCTTGGCCTTGGTGTATTCGTCCCACTTGTCGAGTGACGCCAGGTCCACGGGAGACAGCTTCCATTGTTTCAGCGGATGTCGTTCCCGTTCCTTGAACCTTCGTCGCTGCTCGTCGCGGCTGACGGAAAACCAGAATTTGATCAGCAGGATCCCGCTGCGGACCAGATTGCGTTCGAATTCCGGGACCTGCCGCATGAATTCGTCGTAGTCTGAATCACTGCAGAATCCCATCACTCGTTCCACGCCGGCTCGGTTGTACCACGAACGGTCAAACAGAATCATTTCCCCCCGAGTCGGCAGGTGTTCCACATAACGCTGAAAATACCACTGGCCCTGTTCTGCTTCGGTGGGTTTTTCCAGAGCAACCACGCGCGCACCTCGAGGATTCAGATGCTCCATGAACCGCTTGATCGTTCCTCCCTTGCCGGCGGCATCCCGGCCTTCAAACAGAATGACCATCCGAGTTCCCGTTCTGCGGACCCAGGCCTGCAGCTTCAGAAGCTCAACCTGCAGCCGGTACTTCTGTTTTTCATATGCCTTCCGCGACATCAGATTACGATACGGATAGCCTCCGCAGCGCCACGTTTCCGAAAGCATGTCATCAGGCAGAGGGCTGGCCTTGAGCTGATCACTCGATTTGCCGATCAGTGCGCTGCGCAGGACGGCAGCATCATCGGCCGACGTGCCGTCCAGAATGGCATGCAGTACCTTGGCCAGAGTATCCGCGTCGTGAGGCGGCACCTGTGTGACGATATCCCGAACCGCATTGATCTTGGCTTCCTGAGCCGCTGCGGTGGCATCATGGACGGAATGCTGCTCAATCCCGGAGCTCGACGTATTCTGAGAGACGTCACCGGAACTCATCGGCTGAGTCTGTTCGTTCTCGGCAAGACGCGGGCTTGCTGCCCCGGCGTCAGCGGTTGAAGCAGCTGAATTCTCATGATTTTCAAGGGACACATCGTTTGCCATTGCCTCATCTCCTCCGATCTGCCGATGGCCGGAAAAATTCCGAAAAACTCACAGTTATTCTAGCTCATGATGATGAAAGCCGACCTGCGAATCCACTTTATTTTGAGATCGAAGACATTCCGGCATGGCCGATTCGGAAATTCAAATGAATGACAACTTTCGAATGAGTCCACACATCAATCCGTGGACAGCACGTCGGCCGCACGGACGATCACTCCGAAGTAAGTTGTCTGAGTGACGCGGACGGAACTGCCGGCGGCAATAAACTGCGACGTTTCTGACTTTGCCGGGACGCGAGTTTCGTTGATGGTGACGAATCCGGAAGGGTTCAGGCTGGTCTCGGCAATTCCAGGGCAGCCCTGGTACTGATCGTAAACATTCTCGCGGACGTTGCGGGTCTCAGAATTCTGGCTTTTCTCCTGCTTCGGCGACGCACTGCCGCCGCAGTCCGCAGGCACACAACAACAGCAGGGGTCACAGAAGCAACCGGGGCCGTTGCAGCACACTGCCGCTTCTCCCGCCGCTCCGAAGCATTCGCAGCAGGCGTCAACAGCACACAGGGCTTCGCAGCCGTCGCAGCCGGCATACGAGTAGCCCTGTTCCCGAATCAGCCCCCAGCGTTCCATCCGGCGACTGCACTGCTGAGCCACCGGCTGACGGCGGCGCAATTCGACGCGTTGAATCACGTCCAGCAGAACGTAAGCGCAGATCGAATGTTCAGGAAGGCTCCAGCCGAGTTCCGCCAGCTGCAGCTGACAGTCATCGAACGCTGCGGTGACGTCAGCCGGGGAATTCAGCGGATTGAACTGACCATGAATGCGATCGTGTTCAAAGTCAATCGCGCAGTCCCAGCAAATGATGGCTCGCCCGATCGCCTGCCCAGCACGATGCAGCAGGGTCGACGTTTGGGCCGGCGCCCGCAGAACCTCTGTGGCAAGGGCAGAATAGACGGTTGCGAAACCTTCTGAAGTCGGTCGGCAGTACGCGTTCAGTGATGGCCGCTCGCCTTTGGCCTGGTTTTCCAGAAGCAGATGCTGGTGAATCACTTCATCGACCCGTTCCGGCAGACCCGGACAGCGTTCGCTCAGCCACCGCCGAGCCGCCTGAGTTGGAGTGCGGTAAATCCGTTCCAGCAATCGGGATCTCCATCGCCGAGAATCCCGCACGTCATCCTGCAATTTAATCCCTGCCAGCAGAACTCCGAACGACGCTGCGAATTCCTGCGCGGCAATGCGAGGCGACTGCGGTTCCGGCTTCAGGCGCCTGAGCCGACAGCATTCCGGACTCGAAAGCTCCAGTGGCGGACACAAACCCGAATCAATAGCCAGCTGAAACAGAAACACGGCTTCATAGCTGAGAAACGGCAGCGATCGCAGGCCATACATTCGCCGCTGAACCTGACAGACCCGAGCGTACGAACGGCGCCATTCGGGAATACGGTGCTGAGGTGCCAGAAAACCGAACATCAGTCGATTTCTCTTCAACGGCGAAAGTTATTTGTTCTGATCGCGAAGTTTCCGCAGGTGGTTCAGTCGTTCCTGAAACACAGCCTCGTGACCTCGATCGACGGGATTGTAATACGTTTTGGCAACTCCCAGGTAGTCCTGACGCACCCAGCCATCGGGGCTGTCATGAGCGTACTGATATCCGACTCCGTGTCCCAGTTTTTCGGCTCCTTTGTAATGCCCGTCGCGAAGATGCATCGGAACAGGGAGAATGCTCTGAGTTCTCACGTCCTGCAGCGCGGCGTCAATGGCAATGTACGAAGCATTCGACTTGGGACAACACGCCAGGTAGGTCGTCGCCTGAGCCAGATTGATGCGACATTCAGGCATTCCGATGACTTCTGTTGCATGAAAGGCCGCACTGGCAATGGGCAGGGCCTGAGGATCGGCGTTGCCAACGTCTTCCGAAGCCGCAATCAGCAGACGACGGGCGATAAACCGAGGATCTTCGCCGGATTC
Source organism: Planctomycetaceae bacterium (assembly GCA_041398865.1). Lineage (GTDB taxonomy): Bacteria > Planctomycetota > Planctomycetia > Planctomycetales > Planctomycetaceae > Fuerstiella. The sequence goes on along the minus strand of JAWKTY010000024.1, from coordinate 80,426 downwards.
CAGCATTCGAGCCAGCCAGTACAGAGCGGCATCCGGATCACTGCCGCGGATGCTCTTGATGAACGCGCTGGCGACGTCATAGTGATCGTCTCCGTTGGGGTCAAATCGAATGGTTCGCTGCTGCAGAGATTCCTGAGCCACTTCGAGGCTGACCTGCCGTGTCGTCGCCGCCACCGAAAGGACGGCAATTTCCAGCGCGGTGAGTGACCGTCGAGCGTCCCCGTCGGAAAGTCGAACAATCAGTTCCAGAGCATCGTCGTCCACCTTCACGTTGTGATTCTTCAGACCTCGATCAGCATCCTGCAGCGCGCTGTGGAGCAGTGCCAGAATATCGCCGGGTTCCAATTCCCGAAATTCAAAAATCTGACTGCGGCTGATCAGCGGCGCCACCAGAGAAAAGAACGGATTGGCGGTCGTTGCACCGATCAGCGAAATTGTTCCGGATTCAACATCGGGCAGAAGGATGTCCTGCTGGCTGCGGCTGAAACGGTGCAGTTCGTCGATGAAGATCACTGTCTGAATGCCGTCTCCCGCCAGTCGGTTTTCGGCTTCCGCCAGAAGTTCCCGAACATCTTTCACACCAGCCATCGTGGCGTTCAGGCGAGCAAACCGGCGGCGAGTATGCCTGGCGATGAGTTCAGCGAGCGAGGTCTTCCCGATTCCGGGAGGGCCGTAAAAGATGACCGAACCGATCCGGTCGGCATCCAGCATGCGTCGCAGAAGTTTTCCTTCGCCCAGAAGATGTCTCTGACCGACAAATTCGTCCAGCGTTCTGGGCCTCATGCGAGCTGCCAGAGGCTGGGCTTTGCGACGGTGGTCTTCTTCTTCGGCGGCGAAAAGATTCATAGAACGGACATCTTCAGTACAATCGTCAGACAGGATCGCCTTCGATTATGAGCTTTTTATGTGGCATTTTTGAGCTGTCCGACGGATGATTCACGAAGTTTGTGGCGATTGTGGCCTGCCCGAGTTGTGCGTCCGATCTACACAGCACAGGAGAATGAGTTTCGTCTGTCAGCTGGCGCGTTATGGTCGCGGTGCTTCAACAACTGGGCGGTGGACGTCTGATCCCGATTGACCGAGCCGTCGTGCTGGTCGGGCGCAGTGCCGACTGTGACGTCGTAATCGCATCCAGTCAGAAAATTTCCCGACATCATTGCTGTCTGGTTCAGGTTGACAACAGCTACTACATTCGCGACCTGGGCAGCATGAACGGCGTCTGGGTGAATGGCGATCGAGTCAACCGTGACATGATCATGAATTCCGGCGATCGGATCTGCATCGGCGACGTCGAGTTTCAGTTCTACCCCAACGTTCGCGTCGAACCCAGAAAGCCGAATTCCGCCGCTCCGCCCACGACCGGTGACGTGTCGGCCGCGGTCAGCGATTCCGAACCAGCCGCGTCGGCTCCGACTCAGCCCGCCGAAATTTCAGCAGTGCAGCCTCGGGCCGAATCACTCCCGACGGACAAGACTCTGCAGGAACGCAGACCTGCACCTCGGCCTCGGCGAAAAGCCGGGGACAACGTCGAAATTCTGGATGACGTTATCCCGCTCAGCGAGCTCCCGGCTCCACTGCCCGGAACACACGAACTGGAAGCGATTAACGAAGAAATCATTGATGACCAGGACCCGGATGGTCTTGATGATCTCATCACCTGCGACGCAGACGACTAAACGCCGTCACAGGAATCAGAGGCGCCTGTTTCCGACACACAGCCAAAGCTGAATCGCAGGTCGGACACGTTCGCCCTCGACTCGCCGCCGCTGCCTCACAGCTCCTGACTCACTCTGAGCCGGTCTTCGCCGGGTCCATCCACAGGTCGGCGAGGTAGATGCCGGTGAAGGGTTTTCCATTGCTGTCGCGTTCATGTGTGGAATACCAGGACAACAGTGCGTGGCGATCTTCCAGCGGAACCAGGCCGGGATAGGAATTGTCGCCGTCGCTGGGCAGCTGGATTCCAGTTGTCAGTGTGCTGGTTCCGGTCAGCCAGCTCAGCACCGTTCGAGGTCCGTTCGGAGTTGTATTGCGACCTCCGACCAGCAGATGCGATCCCCATTGAGTCACCAGCGGACCGCCAATGTATCGATCCAGAGGCCGGCGATCCCAGATCAGAAACGGCGGATCTGAGCGGCAGACTTCGGCGTGTCCGGAACCTCGTCGCGCAACCGCCAGAATGCTTCCGTCCGGCTGAAAAATAAAAGCGGTCTCATCGCCCTGAGTTTCCTGAAACAGCGAATGCGTCCTCCAGACCAGGCCGTCTTCGCTGACCAGCAGAGCCGACTGGATGGCACTTCGATCACTTCCCGGTGCATCACTGAATTCCTTCTTCCGCCGGCCGCAAAGCCACGCCTTCCCATCTGCTGTTGCCGCTCGCCAGATGTAATGACCATAGGTGCCTTCCAGCATCACTGGATCTGTCCAGACATCGCCGTCAGCAGAATGGGCGCAGTATCCCAGATGCTGATTCAGATCCCGTGTCTTGGGCGACGAATCTCCGCAGTACCAGGTCCCCGTATACACGAACAGCCGATCGCGGAAGACCAGAAAATGAGGGTCGCGAACATCATCACGTCGCGCCACCGAGAACTGATGCACCTTGTGCCAGGTTACGGTGTCGTCACTGGCCAACACCACAATCGAGGAGGTGGGATGCACCATATGCCCGTCGGGACACGACCGAAACGTCAGATAAAACCTTCCACGAAACTGACACAGGTCTGTAAATGCATTGTGAGGTCCCTCGAAGTCGACTCGGCGCACGTTTTCAACTCGAAGTGAAGGCAATGCTTCATCTCCGACAATCGATGAACACGCGGCAACAGCCGTCAACAGAGCCATGAGTCCGGAATTGATGTCATTCATCGCCGTCTCTTTCCGAATGTTCGCCGGTTGTTGCCTGTTCAAATCAGAAGCCCGAGCTGGAAACCGACACCACCGATCTCAAGGGCAGTCCGGTATTTGCAGAAGAGGCGTACGAGCCCGTTCAGCCGGGAATGAAGTTTCGCAGCCAGGTGTGGCTTTGAACGAGTGCTCGCCGGCGATTTTCCAGACTGCCTTCGTACGAGCGGTCTTCCACTTCCACACACACCGGACCGTTGTAACCGGTGTCGGTCAGCGTTGAGAAAAACTGTCCCCAATTGACGTCCCCCATTCCGGGAAGCTTTGGAGTGTGCCACAGATTCGGGTGCGCAAGGATTCCCAGATCGTCCAGCAGATGCCGATCGACTCGCACGTCCTTGGCATGCACGTGAAAGATTCGATCGGCAAATTCCCGCATGGGTTTCAGGTAGTCCATGTGCAGCCACACGGGATGCGACGGATCGTAGTTCAGACCAAAATTCGGGCTGGGAATGGCTTCAAACATTCGCCGCCAGATGGCCGGACTGTGTGCCAGATTCTTGCCCCCCGGCCATTCATCCGCGGTGAACAGCATCGGGCAGTTCTCAATTCCCACCCTGACCTGCTTCTCATCAGCCAGTTCGATCAGCGGGCCCCAGACATCTGTGAACCGTGAAAAGTTATCATCGACGGATCGTGTCCAGTCGCGACCGACGAATGAATTCATCCGGGAAATTCCCAAAGCCTCCGCGGCTTCGATGACGGCTCGAATCTGCAGTACTCCCGCAGCTGACTCTTCTCGATCCGCGGACAGGACATTGGGATAATAGCCCAGCGCGCTGATGGAGACTCCCGTCTCACGAATCCGCTGCTGAATGCTGCTGACGGCTGCATCATCCAGAGTCGCCACGTCAATATGGGTCACGCCGGCATAACGGCGAGTCGCCTTTCCGACCGGCCAGCACATCACCTCGACGCAGTCGTACCCGATCTCCGCTGCCGTCCGAAGAACCTGTTCCAGATTCAGTTCGGGCAAAATCGCCGTAACAAATCCCAGTTGCATGTTGCTCTCGCTGATTAGAAGAAACGAATCCGCCTCCAAAGAATGACAACTCAGCCCCAGCCATCCGGCAGGTCATCTAAAATCGCCACCTGCAGTATCTTCGCAGAAATCCACAAGGTCTACCGTTGCGACAACCACGGCTGACCAATTTCTTCAGTGACATCCGGTCTGCGTGAGTTGTGAAGTCGCCGCACGCGGTGTCCACATCGGCACGCTTCTCCTGGGGCAGCTTCTGCAGCGCTGCCATTCGCCGCAACCCGCGAATGACTCGGTGCACGTCGCCTTTCAGAATCCGCAGCGGACGCTCGATAAGGATCTGCCTGACCTCAGAAGGGCGGTGAGTCGTCTTCGAAGAGGCTGGTGAGGGTTCGTCGCGGTGGGGGAGAGTTTTCGAAGTCGTCGAGTTCTTCGTCGCTGCCGATGTGCTCTTCGACCAGCTGTTCGCCGGGTTCCTTCTGCATTTCGAACAGGAACCGGGACGGCAGGGATTCGCGGCGTTTGCCCCACTTCATGCGTGCCTTTGCACGGGTGAGTGTCAGGTAGTCCATCGCTCGGGTCACGCCCACATAGGCGAGGCGGCGTTCTTCGGCGATGTCCTTTTCGAGATCGCTTTCGACGCTGCGTTTATGCGGCAGCAGGCCCTCTTCCATGCCGACCAGGTAGACTCGGGGAAATTCAAGCCCTTTGGCCGAATGCAGAGTCATCAGCCGGACCGCGTTGTCGGAAAGTTCTGATTCCTTGTCATTGGTATCCCGGTCCATCAGGGCCATGGTTTCCAGAAAACCGTCCAGAGATGGTTTTCGCGATCGTTCGACGTACTGGCCGATGGAATTCACCAGATCGTTCAGTACTTCGCGGCGTTTTTCGGCCTGAGTTTCTTCCTTGTGCTGACGATCGATTTCCGCATCGTAGTTGATCGCCTTCAGCAGTGTCCGCACCCATTCCGCCAGCTGCTGCGGTTCCTGCTGGATGCTGTGGCGGAATCGATTCAGCAGGTTCTGGAAGTCGGTCAGTGCCTGCTGAGCCTGTTTGGGGACGATCCCGGCGGCGACTCCCTGAGGCACCACTTCCCACAGACTTTTGCCTTCGGACACAGCCAGCTGAATCAGCTTCTCCGTGGTCGTGTTGCCGATGCCACGAGCCGGGACATTGATAATGCGGCGCAGTGAAACTTCATCTTTGGGCGCGGCCATCACCTTCAGATACGCCAGAACATCCTTGATTTCCTTGCGATCGAAAAACGACTGTCCTCCCACCAGCACATAAGGAACATTCAGTCGCCGCATCTCGGTTTCAAACAGACGCGGCTGTTCGTTGGTGCGAAACAGAATGGCGACGTCTCGGGGACGCACGCCCAGTTCGGTGATCAGGTAGGCAATCTCCTTAACGACGTTTTCTGCTTCCTGAGTTTCGTCTTCGTAGGCCAGAATGCGAATGGGTGCTCCCTGGGGCTTATGAGCGATCAGTTTCTTGTCGTGGCGATCGCGATTATTTTTCACCAGCCGATTTGCGTATTCAACAATTCGATCCGTGCAGCGGTAGTTGTTTTCAAGTCGAATGGTGCGGGTGCCGGGGAAATGACCGCCGAAATTCAGAATGTGCTGCACTTCGGCACCGCGCCAGCCATAGATCGACTGGTCATCGTCCCCCACAACACAAATGTTGTGGTGAGCAGCCACCAGGTTTTCGATCAGCCGAAACTGGATACCGTTCGTGTCCTGATATTCGTCGACCTGAACGTGATCAAAACGCTTCTGGTGCTTCTGCAGGACGTCGGGAAATTCCTCAAACAGCCGGCCCGTCAGCAGCAGCAGGTCATCAAAGTCGACGGCTCCGGATGATCGCAGCTGCTTCTGGTAACGCCGATAGGCCATGGCTGCGAGAAAGTCGAAATCTGCCGAAACATGACTGCTGGCCTGAGACTCGGTCACGCCCGACATTTTCCAGCTGCTGATACGGTTCAGCAGGTCGCCGGGCTTCATATTCTTTTCGCTGATTTTGATTTCGCGGAGCGCCGTGCGCGCCGCCGATTCCTGATCTCCGCGATCATAAATCACGAAGTTCTTTGGGTATCCCAAAGAATCGATGTCTTCCCGCAGAACTCGAACGCAATACGCGTGAAAGGTCGAAACGACCGGCTTTTCTTTCAGGCGGCTTCCGAGCAGCCCCATGGCACGCTCGCGCATTTCCTTGGCGGCCTTGTTGGTGAAGGTCACGGAGAGAATGCGTTCCGGACGAATGCCGTGCCGGATGAGATTGGCCATTCGAAACGTGATGACTCGTGCTTCCCGGTGCCGGCTCCGGCCAGGACCAGCAAAGGACCGGAAAGCGTTTCGACGGCCTGGCGTTGAGGCGGGTTAAGTCCGGAAAGGTTGAGCATCTTGAAGTGACGTCGGGCTGAATGATCCGCCCGGAAAGTGGCTCTTCCTCTGGCGTGAACCGGTTTGCCGCTGTCCGCGGCAATTTCGTTTTCAGTGTGAGAATTGGCTGAAGGGGAGTGCCGAGCCTGCTCAGCAAAAATGCCACGCGGCAGAACGCGGGAAGCCGCGTGCGTGCGGTAGTATGCCGCAACAATTGTGAACATGCAATCCGGGTCGGCGAGACAATCGTGGACGCACACTTTTCTCGACACCCGTTGTGAGTTACAACGTCGCGGACCAGTCAGTTTCTTCAGGGAGTACGGAACATGATGTTAACGACAGCGAAATCAGGAAACCTTGTCCTTGCCTTCAGCCTTCTCTGCTGCATGGTTATGGCGGTGCCGGAATGCTTCTCTGCCGAACCGGCGGAAGTGATCAACCTGTGGACGGGGACGCCTCCCGGACCGGAACGCGAAGTGGGTGAAGAAGCTGACACCACGGGAGCTGACGGCCGGACTGTTGCTGACAAATCCGTGATCCGGCTGGGGAATGTTTCCGTGGCTCAGGCACATGTCTACTTGCCTGCGGACAATGTCCGAAACGGATCTGCCGTGGTGATCTGCCCGGGCGGCGGCTTCAATATTCTTGCATGGGATCTGGAAGGCACGGAAGTGGCCGAGTGGTTCACGTCCATCGGAGTTACGGCCATCGTGCTGAAGTATCGAGTTCCCACAAGGGCTGTCGATCCGATGTGGCTTCAGCCCGTTCACGACGCTCAGCGAGCCATCAGCATCATTCGCGGCCGGGCGGCACAGTTCCAGCTGAAGTCAGATCGAATCGGAATCCTGGGATTCTCAGCGGGCGGACATACAGCCGCTCGAACGGCTTTGACCTTCAAACGGCATTACGAAGCATCTGACAACTACGATGGCGTTTCCTGTGCTCCGGACATCGCGATGCTGATTTATCCGGCTTATCTGTCGAACAAAGAGAACACAGCACTGGAGGAAGACCTGCTTGTCACTGCCGATACGCCGCCGATGTTCCTGGTTCATGCGTTCGATGACGGCATTCCTGCGGAAGGCAGTCTGCTGATGGCAATGGCACTTCGCAAATCCAAAGTCCCTTCAGAACTGCACATGTACGACACCGGCGGACACGGTTATGGACTTCGTCCGGTTGCCGACAGGCCTGTCACAACATGGCCAAAAAGAGCGGAAGACTGGCTGCGACGAATTGGCTGGATCAAATAGCTAGAAAGCCGTCTGAGGATGTCTTCCTGATCTGTTGCCGGTCACTTCAACGGCGCTGGTCCCACCTTCCGGCCGGAAATATCGAGTTTGAGCACCTTCCACTTGAGACTTCATCGAGATGTCAATTCAGCGAGCCGAACAGCTTAAACGCGAGTGGACCGATCAGTACGTGCGAGTTCGCCGTGGAGTCCCCGAGCTGCGGCGTTTCGAAGGGCTGATCGGTCAGGTGCGGACGGTGAACATGAACTGCCGTCTGCTGGTTCAGTTCGATGGTCCGGCCGACATCGGCTGGTATGACATCGATCCGAAGTTCATGCAGACCGTCCCAGCTCCTGTTCAGGAGACTTCGTCCGCGGATTTGAAGAAATCCGAATCCGAGCGTTCGACATCGCAGGCTTCGGTTCAGCAAAAAACGCCCCCGGCAACCGCCGCCACCAACCCGCTGGACGCGATTCGTCGGCAGGCAGCTTCGACTTCAGTGTCACCGGCTCTGAGTGCTGTCGATCGGATCCGACAACAATCCATCGCGAGGCCTGCAGAAAATCCGGAAGCCGATCGGAGTCCCACACCGAAATCCGTTCCACAGACTTCCGGCATTCTCGATCAGATTCGCCAGGCAGCAAAAGGTGCTCCGCAGACGGATTCATCCATGCCGGCGGCGGAAAGTCCATCAGGCGACACTGAGCCCTCACAGAATGCTTCCACCCCATTGATGTCGGCAGCGTCTGCTTCGTCACAGGAGGCATCAACGCGACCTTCGGCACCGGGAACATCAGACTCAACGCCGCCTGGTGCGTTGAGTCCGCTTCAGCAGATTCGGCAGCAGGCACTGTCGAAAACCAGCCTGTCTGAATCTTCAGGAGAAAACGATCAGTCGACATCCCCGTTGGTCGCCTCTGACGAATCAGAATCTGACGAGTGTCCAATCGACCAGATTCGACGGCAGCAGTACGGAAACGATTCCAGTCAGAATTCGCCAACAGCACAAACAGACGCCAATCTGCCGAACATCGCGAAAGATGCTGGCCAGGGAAAGTCCAGTGAGGACGATGAAGATCCGATTGACCGAATGCGCCGCATGTCGACGAGTTCAACATTGCGGCCCATGAGTCCTGATCTCGCTGCAGCTGAGCGGCAATCCGGCGATTCAGACAGCGGGCAGTATGAAGACCCGTTTCAGCTGGTTGCCCGGCAGGCCGGGATTTCGGATCGTTCTGAGCTGAATGCTTCGGGCGAGCCTGACAGTCTGTTTGGCAGGATTCAACTACAGGCGGACGCAGGCTCGCTGACAGTGGAATCAGCCGGGTGTACAGATTCTGCGTCTGACCTGTCCGTGGCCGGAACCGAAGACCCGGTGAAAGTGACCTTCCGAGGCAGGAAGCTCCCGAAGAAGGATGACCTGAAGATTGTCGAAGGGATCGGGCCCAAAATTGAAGAGCTGTTTCGCGGTGCCGGAATCTCCACATGGCGACAGCTTGCGGATGCAGATCCGGAAGACCTGAAGGAGATTCTGGACAAAGCAGGCTCGCGATTTCGTGTCCACAATCCGGCCACATGGCCGGCTCAGGCGGCAATGGCGGCCGATGGTCGCTGGCCGGAACTGGAAGAATATCAGGACCATCTTCAGGGCGGTCGCGAATCGGAAACCCCGTGATCAGCGAAATCATCGAACGGAATCTGGCGGCTGTTTTCAGCGACATTGCCGCCGCGTGTGAACGGAGCGGTCGTCGGGCTCAGGACGTACGACTGGTCGCCGTGACCAAGTATGCTCGTCCCGAATGGATCTCGGCGCTGGCCGAGTTCCACACTGTTTTTGGAGAAAATCGACCGCAGCAGTTATGCGAACGGTTCGAATGGCTGCCGCAGATCCAGTGGCATTTGATCGGTCAGCTTCAAAGAAACAAGGTGAAAATGGTGCTGCCTGCCGCCGCCATGATTCACTCGGTGGACTCACTCAGGCTGCTGCACCGAATCGATGATGTCGCTCGCGAACTGCAGCTTAAACCTCAGATCCTGCTGCAGGTCAATGTCACCGGAGAAGCTTCAAAATCCGGTTTTACTCCTGAACAGCTCACCAGTCAGTGGGCTGAATTGGTCACACTTTGTGCCAGTGTTCATCCGGCAGGCCTGATGACCATGGCAGCCGAATCTGCAGATCCTGATGATGCCAGACCGGCATTTCATTCGCTGGCCGAAATTCTTCAGGAACTGAATGCACGACAGGAATCCCGTGATGCCGGTATTCATCTGACAGAATTGTCGATGGGCATGAGCGGTGACTTTGTCCCGGCCGTGGAATGCGGAGCGACACTGGTACGCATCGGCAGTCTGCTGTTCGAAGGCCTCTCCGAAGACAGCTGAACACCTGAGCGATCGCGGTCACAGGATGGCCAGCGGGTTGCGGCGTTCTTCCAGAGTTCCTCGAGTGACGCCGACTCGGTTGCTGGCCTTCAGTTTTTTCCAGACGTCGGCTCCGGTGACGCGTCCGGCCAGCAGGTCTTCATAGAGCGTCACGATCTCACGCATGCGCAGCGAATCATCTTCAAGGAATTCGATTCGAAAACTGCGAACTCCCTTTTGAATCAGCTCCGGGACGGCTTCCGCGGCACTTTGCGGCACGGCATTGAACAGCGTGTTCCGGCAGCCCACGTCCGCCGTCAGCAGATGCTGCATGCCGATCCGATCCCGCAGATGAACCTGATGAACATCACACGGGCGGCCACAGTTGGACTTGTTGGTTCCCGGTGATAGCACAGAACAGAACACGCAGTGTTCCATATGAAACATCGGCATGTGCTGATGGATCACGACTTCCAGCCATGACGGATTTCCGGCCGCCACCAGATCCAGCAACTGGTCTCGGTTCATGTCGTAAGACGCTGTCAGTCGACGAGCTCCCTTTTCCATCAGCCAGGCAGCAGTATGTTCATTCGTGACGTTCAGCGAGAAATCGGCTATCACCGGGACGCCGTGTTTCTGAAAGAAATCCAGGCCCGAGAGATTTCTGACCAGCACTGCCCGCGGGTGATGCTTCAGCATGGCCTGAAAGATTCCGGATTCTCCAGGCTTCTGAATTCGAGGCGTTGCCGGAACCACTGCCAATCCTCGCTGCTCTCCCAGTCGAACTGCTTCGCCGTATTCACGGATGTCGGCAAAGTCCACATAGAGCATTCGTTGCGAAAGCGGTCCCTCCGAAGCAATCTCATGGTACACCGGAGACTGATCGTCCATCAGCCACTTGAGCTGCTGCAGGTTGCGACACAGGAAGTTCAACCGGGGCGGAATATCGATCTTGGTACTCTCGCCGCTGCATGTCGCCGGAGCCGGCGCGGCGGAATTGACCGGGTGAGCTCTGACGAAATCACAGGCATCCAGCAACTCGATCATGCGGCGGCGCAGCTGTCCCAATTGGCTGAGCGGCAGCATCGGGTTGCCCTGAATGTCCGCCGTGAGTCCGTTCAGCTGGTAGACAGTTGCTCCCAGACGCCCCAGTTGTTCATTCAGTAGATCGGTCGTCAGGGGATGACGGCGAGCTTCCTCCAGCGGCTGATCGCCGATGAGCTCACAGCAGGCTCCATTGGCAGCAGACGCCTGCAGATGCAGCAGCTGACCAGTGATGCCGGTCACGTGAATGTTCAGTGAAACACGGCGGTGAACATCGTGGCCTTCGAAACTGGCTCGCAGGCGGCGATTCAATCGAGGATCGTCAGTCTTCCAGATTTTCAGCCCCGAGCAGATTTCTGTCGTCCGAACGGAACTGCGGTCGAAGGACAGACTGACGATTCCATCGCTGACCGGTCCGGTGATCGGAATTCCTTCCTGAAACACCTGAAAGACACGCCCTCCCTGCTCGGCGTTCTTTTCCCGATCACCTTCAAAGACAACTCCGTCTCCGGCCGAAATCTGTCCCTGAAGTTCGACCTCGATGCGCTGCCCGGAGACGTTCCGAACGACGCCGATCAGCACGCCTCGCTTGGTGGAACTGGTTCCCGGAACAAGCCGTTTGTGGTCGCAGCCCTGCAGCCATCCCGGACTGAATCCTCGGGAAAACGACATCTCCAGATCACTGACTTCCTGCCGACTGAATTCCGCTCGGCGCCCCGCCATCGCTTCGTCAATCGCGACTCGGTAGTGCCGCACAGTGTTGGCGACATATTCCGGCGTCTTGAGTCGCCCCTCAATCTTGAATGAACAGATACCTGCATCGACCAGTTCCGAGACCATGTCGAACGCTGCCAGGTCCTGTGGACTGAGAAGGTATTTCTGCTGTCCCAGCGGCACGGTGCTGCCATCGCAGATCAGATCGTACGGAAGCCGACAGGCCTGAGCACACTGGCCTCGGTTGGCGCTGCGACCTCCAAGTGATTCGCTGGTCAGACATTGTCCCGAATACGCGACACACAGCGCTCCGTGAACAAATGCTTCCAGCGGCATTTCCGTCTTGCTGCTGATCTGTCGGATTTCGGCGATAGAAAGTTCCCGCGGCAGGACAACTCGTTCCAGCCCAAGGTCCGCCACGGCCTGGATGCATTCTGCGCTTGTGAGAGTCATCTGAGTCGAAGCGTGCAGCGCCAGAGCCGGACAGATTTTCTTCAGAAGCCGGGCAACGCCGGGATCCTGAACCAGCACGGCGTCGACACCACTTTCCGCCAGAATGCGGGCAATGTCAGCAACTCGATCAAGTTCACTGCTGAACACCAGTGTGTTGAGTGTGACGTAGCCCTTCACACACTGGCGGTGCAGGGTGGCCATCGTTTTGGCCAGTGTATTCACATGGAAATTTGTGGCGCGGGCGCGCGCGTTGAATCCGGTCTCCAAACCGAAATACACGGCATTCGCTCCGTTTTCCACAGCCGCACGCAGACAGTCCTGGTCCCCGGCCGGTGCCAGGAGTTCGGGCTCATAATCCGGAGTGTTCGCTGAGTTTTTCATTTCCGCCCAATGTGTCAGGTCACGGCCGGATTCGCAATTCGATTGTTCGGAATTCTTTCCACTTCGAAAACTGTCTGCCAATGCCATGGTGACGACACTGCTCGCGCAGCGTAGGATTTGGCCGCCACGAACTCAACATTCAGCGGAAATGCGTCAACCATGCCGAAGACTCCGTCCCTGTGTACATTCGAAAGCCGTCGCGCTGACGAGATGCTGTCTTTGATCCAGCGTTTCGGGGGACAGGCGACCGTCGCGCCGTCGATGAAGGAAGTGCCGGTGGACCAGAATGCTCCGGCCATCGATGCCATCCGTCACATGATCGACGGACAGGTACAGCACCTGATTCTGCTGACCGGCGTGGGGACCGAAGAGATGCTCCGACTGGCCGCTCATCAGCAACTGGAAAGTCAGCTTCTGGAGGTGATGAAGACCATTCCCATTTACGTTCGCGGACCAAAACCGGCGGCCGTCCTGAGCCGTCTGGGATTGAAATTCACCGTGAAAGCTCCGGAACCAAATACGTGGCAGGACCTGATGCAGGCACTGACCGATGCCGGCATTTCCCTGGATGGTTCAACGGTGGCCGTGCAGGAATATGGAATTGCCAGCACGGAACTTCACGAGGCTCTGAAGAGCCGAAACGCTGCTGTGCTGCCGATTTCGGTCTACCGCTGGGCGCTGCCTGACGATGTCGCTGCCCTGGAAAATGCCGTCCGCGGAACAATTGCGGGGCAGTTTGATGCACTTCTCTTCACAAGTGCCCAACAGGTTCGGCACGTGCTGATGATCGCCGATCGGCTGAACCTTCGCAGCGAGTGGTTGATGGCAGCGGCTGAAACGTGTGTGGCATCGATCGGCCCCACGTGTTCTGAAGCTCTTCGAGAAGAAGGGCTGCAGGTCACGGTCGAGGCCAGTCCTCCCAAAATGGGGCCTCTGGTACGAGCCGTCATGGAATCCCTCGCCGTCTGCTGACCCAGGCTTCGGATTCAGAACGCTAGAGCATCTTTCGAAATCATTGACACACACTGCCTCGCGGGATTCAGCGTTTCTGCTATCGAAAGACGCCTGGCGCGGGCACATGGTAAAGCAAACTGCTTTAATCGCAGCGATCGTAAGACTCCCGGTCAACCTGCTCACATTGAAAGCAACTGGCCGACCGGCGTTTCAGCTCGTCCCACACTGCAAACCTCATATCGAATCGCAGGCATCGGCTTGCAGTCGATCGAACACAATCGCTGCTCTTCGGGAAGCCCGTGCAGAATCACTTCTGTCCGTGACTGTGCTAAGTCAGACTGAACGCCTGGCCAGAAACGAACACACCATTCGGGAACTGATCGCGGCGTTGCAAGGGGAAGACTCGCGAACGCATTGATCCCGATCAGCTGCTGCTGTTTGAACTCGGAGATCTCGAAGCGCTGATCGAAGAAGCAACGATGAAATATCTGCATGTGCGACAACTGCATCTGAGCAGTGTGCCGTCACCGGCGGACTGTGTTTCGCAACGGAGCTGCGAAACACAGCCCGGAACAGTGGACCAAACCTGCGCAGTCCCAGGTGATGGTGTCGAAAGCCGAACCTGCCGACAGCTCTGTCCGCGCCGAGTCCGCCAGATTCGCTCAACAGCACTGCGACCAACGGGAGCGACTCGGCGCATTCGACGTGCCTTCAGCGTTCCACGCCATTCGAGTCAAGTGCCGGGCCCTTGTGAAACGATCGCACGTCTTCGGGGGACGCCTGTTCGGGAGACTTGCCGAGGAACTCGGCAAACCGGCGGACATGATAGGTATACGCATCGATGGTCGCCTGAGCGAAGTTGCGCAGCTTCATATCATCGGCCATACGTTTGGTGGGCTGAGTTGCGCGAGATTGCCACGGTGTCATAGTGGTCACTTTCTGAGTCGAGGAACAAGTGCCGCGTGATGGAAAATCACACGCGAGCTGCTCACAAAGAATGCCACTCAATTCAGACAACACCAGCCGTTGCTTCACGAAGAACCACAAAAGCGATGTGCGTTCGCACCTCCAATCAGGAGATTCCAGGCGACCTGGAAATTCGCCACAACCTGGCCAGCGCGGACGACCCGGAGATCCATTACAGCAGGACCATCAACAAGTCGACAACGTCACCATGCTCAAAACGATGAGCACACGAAGCGGTTAAGTTCAACGTCACCGTTCACCGGGCTGCGCGCATGACATTATTCTCAAGACCCGAGCGGCCCGCGGCCGCCGTGTACAACCCATTGTTAGGCCCCCGGAAATTTTGCGGCCATCCATAGTGAAGCGAATTTGAATTCAAATGAATCAACGACATTGGGATTCTGTTTTACGATAAAAGTGTTTCAATAGATCGCATTGTGCGTAGAAGTCTGAAAGCGAACAAAATCGGTGTGTCTTGCCATCCGTATTGCCACGAGATTTGAAGTGTGTCACCTCGACGTGGTCGTCGTGCTGGTTCAGTCGAAACGGTTTGTCATGCACGATGCTGTTTCGTATTTCGGCGAGGGCGTCCGCAGTTTCGAACCGATCGGGGAACACACTGAAACAGCGGGATGATCGTCCAAGGGACGATGACTCTCGCCGACCAAGTCACGCGGACCGCGTGAAAACCCTGAAGAAAGACAAGCTTCGCGAAACATTTTCCCGTCTGCCTCGTCACCAGCGGGTCGCTCGAAAAGTCCAGCACTTGTTTCAAGCTCTGACGAAACTGGTAAACTGAGTTAAGCGAATGTCAGAAAGTGCAGATTGTGCGTAGAAGTCTGAAAGCGAACAAAATCGGTGCGTCTTGCCATCCGTATTGCCACGAGATTTGAAGTGTGTCGCCGGTTGATCTGACATCAATGGATAAGGCATTCGGAAATCTCCATGGCGGAAGAGTCAGACTTCTGAGGTCTCGCGAGGTTCCGGCAAATGCTCGACTCCATCATTCGGCTGTGTTGCGTCTCCAGGGAAACGACAGTCATGCGGCGATTGAGTCAAATGCCGCGTTTCTCGGAGAATTCCTGGTAGACCCGGAAGATTGAGCCTCCCGGATAGCGCAATGATCCATGAAACTCGAGCTTGCGGAAATCTGATTGAATTGGTTTCGCACCGCTCATCTCCAAACTGCAATTCCGATCAGCTTGAAGTGGTTTGCTGAGCCTGAGTGGGATGTTCCTGCGGAGTCACGAGTGACTGGATCATCAGCATAATTGCGCCGGTGACGAGACAGACGTCTGCCACGTTGAAGATCGCCCAGTCAAAGTTTCCGAACTGAAAATGGAAGAAGTCACGGACAGCCTTGATGGGGACCTGTTGATTGGCAATGACGATCCCGTGAACTCCCAGGCGGTCGTAGAGATTTCCCAGTGTGCCTCCGGTAACGAATGCCAGCGCCACCGTCAGCCAAAGACTGACGGCGGCTTTCCGAACAAACAGCCAGTACAGAATCCCACAGAACGCAACAAGGCTAAGTCCGGCGAAGCCCAGGGCGAATCCCTGCCCCATTCCCCACAAAGCTCCTTCGTTCAGACTGGTAAATAATCGAAATCGAATCCATGGCCGATCAATCAGCCAGTCGGTTCCATTCCGCAGGCCGAACCTGGCGAAGACGGTGTCCTTTGACCAGAGGTCCAGGCCCAGCAGACCGCCGGACAGCAGCAGGTACACGGGGAGGCGGTTTCGGGGCACGGAAGCCACCATTGCTGGGTGTGCGTCAGTCATTCAGCAGCAATACTTTCCGGGAAATGTGCTTGCACATCAGCCAAGCAACGCCTTCCCGCGTCGTCAATCAAACGATCAGGACCACGACCGCTGGCTCACTGATCAGGATGCTCGCACATTGCCTCGCATCTCCGGAATCGGCAGTTTAGTCATTTTCATTTCGAGCGGTAAGGCGAGTCGCCAGAGTGATCTGCGTTTTGGCTTTGCTTCCCGCAAGGGAGGGGAGGGCTTACCGGCTGCCTCGTGAAACTTCTCGCTGACCGGCACCTGCGGCAAAAATTGCCGCAAACTTTCCGTCACTTCGGGAGAAACTTGACTTGCTGAGGGGGAATTCCCGAGACTGTACACAGTGTTCGTCCACAATGTGATCACTCGGAGGACGCGAGCCTCCAGGTGGTCGATTGTTCTGGTTTGTTCTGAATATGCTTGCTCAGCTGATTCCCATCAATGGCGGCCCGCCGATTACTCTGACGAAACCGATCACGGTTGTCGGCAGAAGTTCGCGCCTGTGTGATCTGGCGGTTGACCACGGCAGCGTATCGAAGATGCACTGCATTCTGGTCAAGACCGATGGGCTGATTTACATGCGCGATCTGGGCAGCACCAACGGGACACGAGTGAACGGACAGCGAGTCCTTCGAGGAGCACTGCTGCCTGGTGATCAGATCTCGTTTTCCGGCGCCGTCTACCGGATCCATCTGGGGCCTGATCCTCTGCTGTCAGCCGGAGGAGTCGATCTGATTGCCGACCCAACCGGAATGCAGCCCGTCGAACCGCAACCCGCCGCTCCAGGGCGATCGCTGGCGGACTCAGACCTGCTGCCTGCAGACTGAGCATCCGTTCACCTTCCCTCCGATTCAGTTCCACGGAGTTCGCTCAGTCGGCAGACTCAGCTGCCCGGGGGTTTCCACAGTCTTCACGTTTTGTTGTGCGGCTGGCGGTTGTTTATTCCTGCGATCGGTGGAAAAAATCTCGGGAAGATTTCCGGGCTCGGGCCGTTATCCGTTTGGGAGCAACCGGCAACGTCGGCTATTTTGGGTCTCACGGCTCGGGCCCTCGGGACGGAATTTCCTTCGTTCCTTTGAAAAACTTCCAACCATCAGCGTTATCTTTGATTCGCGGAGAACTCAAGATGTCTGTTTTGCGATTTCGAACTGTCGTTTGGTACCTGCTGCTTGTCGCGGCACTTGGAATGCCGGCGATGTCATCCGCAAGTGCCGACGATCAGCTGGAAATAGAGTTTCAGAAAACTGCACAGAACATTCTCAAAAAGCTGCGAGCCGCGGACATTCAGACCACGGGCGTGCTGAAGTTCGCAGTTCGCATCGGCGACGGAAAGTTTCCCCCGTCGGTCGGCACGCTCAATATGCGGCTGGCTCAGAAGCTGGAGCTCGCGCTGGTTCTGGCGAATCCGGCTCGCGAAACTCAGCAGAATACTCAGGTCGGAATTGTTCGCTCGGCCAGCGATGTGGCCAACACCATTGACGGTGCAACCCACCTGACGGAGGCCGGACGAAAGTTGCTGTTTTCGAAGTCCTATCCTTTGGCATGGAAGCTTCGGGACCAGACGGAAACCGTGCCTGATTCGCTGATTGTCGGAGTCGCTCAGGTGCGGGCTGACCTCAGCCACATGGACATCGAAATCATGCTGGTGAAGAAGAGCGACTTCAGCATCGAACCGCTGGCATCCGTCACCGTACCCACAGATCTCGACGACCTGATCGACAGCGGCGAAAGCTTTACAACTCGCGGCCTGTTCGACGGAGGCAGTGTTGAGCAGAAGACGGTGACAGCTGAAGAAGTGAAGGTTCAGGAAAAGAAGGTCACAGAAATCGTCAAGCAGCAGGCACTGAAGGTTCGGACGGAAACCCTGAATCAGGATCAGCCGCAAACTTCAAAGCTGCACCCTCTTGCAGCGGGCTCTGATGCCCCGATTACGTTTCAGGTGTTTTACGACAACAAGCTGGAACCTCTGGAGTTTCGCGACGGGGCTGCGTTTGTGAAGGAACCAGCGGAGGGGCAAAAAGTCGTTTTCGCCGTGCGTCGCCGAGGCAACGACAACAAACGCTATGGAGTTTTGGTGCGGGTCAACGGAGAAAATACCGTACGTCGCGAACGCATTCCCGACGCTAAGGCTGGCTTGTGGGTTCTGGAGCCCGACAAACAGGAGATCGGGATTTTCGGCTTTCAGATCGACAACAAAACACTGCAGGAATTCAAGGTGCTTTCTGACAGCGAATCCATCGATCGCACCATCGACTATGGGCGTGATGTGGGCCTGATTTCGGTCGTGTTGTTTGAAGAAGAAACTCAGAAGTTGCCTGTTCTGACCGACGATGAACTCGACCTGGCCGTGCAGTCACAGGCAAAACTGCCCGACGAAACTGCCGACAGTCGAGGCCAGTTGGGCATGAGCCTGTTCGGGCAGCTGCTGGCTCAGGATACCAACCGAGGTATTATTGTCGATGGGGAAAAAAAAGAGTCAGCAGTTAACACAGTGACCTTCGAGCGACGCCTGACACCGATCATGGCTACGTCGATCCGCTACTACAACGCAAAGTAGAACCGGGGCATCCACCAGCCGCTCACGGCGTTTGTATCTTTATTTTTCCCACGAATCTGCAATGTTCTCAGGGGCCAAATCATGTCTGTTCACTTTTCGTTCTTTCGAACCGCACTACGTCACCAGCTGACCACTGCGGTCGTGTGTGCGGCCGGTGTGATGAATCTGCCATCCGTCAGCGCCGAACTTGATGCTGTGGCACTGAACGAAGTTAAAGGAATTCTCCGCAGTCGCTGCGTTGACTGTCACAGTGCCGAAGCATCGTCCACAGACTTTGATATTCTGGATGCTGCATCACTGGTGAAGTCCAGCGTGGTGAACGTCAGCGAACCGGACAAGTCAAAACTTCTGGAAGTGATGCTGACGGAAGACGAAGAAATCCGCATGCCTCAGGATCTCCCGGTGGTACCGCCGGACGAGATCGAAAAGATCCGCCAGTGGATCGCCGATGGCGCCAAACCCTTTCCTGCCGACGTTAAGGCTCCGACTGAGGAAAACCGGGAATCGGCCTTTGCCGGAGTCGTCGGCGTTGAATACGTCCTGAAGCAGATTCTGGCCTACCATCGTTCGCTGCCGGAAAGCACCGCAAAGAACATGCGGTATTTCAGCTGCAATCACCTGCTGACTCGCGGAGCGACTCGGGAAGAATTGAACGTTCAGCGGGATGCACTGGCCAAGGCTATCAACCATCTGACCTACGAACGCGATCCGGTTCCGATTGAAATCGTTGACGGCGAAACCGCAACCGTCTTCGCGGTCGACACCCGCAAACTTGGCTGGCATTCCGCAAAGCTGAATGCTGTCGAAGCCTTCGTCTCCGACATTGAATCACTGACGATCTATGACCTGCTGCTGCTGGAATATCCCTACGGCATCGCCTACGACGATTCTGACACCTTCCGACATCTGGTCACCGAATTCATGAAGCCGGCAAAGTTTGTGCGCCACATTCCCGTCCTGCGTAGTGACTGGTTCTGCAGTGTGGCGACTCAGCCGTTTCTTTATCACGACATCATGCAGATGCCGTTTACTGTTCAGGAACTCGAAAAGAACATCATTGGTGTCGATGCCGCCGAAGATCTTAAGCATCAGAAGGTCGCTCGCGGAGCGGTTGTGTTGTCCGGAGTGTCCCGCAACAACCGGGCCGCCGAAAGGTATCCGTCTTCTCACGGGGCGTACTGGAAGTCTGTCGACTACGCCACGAACAAGGGCGAAGAAAATATCTTCCGGGATCCTCTGAACCTGCATGGTGTCGGCGGAGAAATGATTTTCAATCTGCCCAATGGTCTTCAGGGCTATTACCTGGCAGACGCGATCGGCCGACGTCTGAATGCGGGGCCCACCGAAATTGTGACGGACAAGTTTGCTGAAGATCACATCGTGCGAAACGGCATTTCCTGTCTCCGCTGCCATGATCGGGGGATGAAGCCGTTCAAGGACGCCGTGCGTCCGGCGGTGGAAAAACTTCCCGGCAACCTCGGTTTCAGCAAACGGGAAATTCTGGAGCTGTATCCGCCTCAGGAAGAACTGGCAGCTCTGCTGAAAAAGGACGGCGACCGCTTTATGGCAGCCATGGAAAAGGTGCTCGGCCATCCTCAGGAACATGAACCGCTCACACCGGTGACTCGGAGATTTCTGGAAGACCCTCTGTCTCTCAGCACCGTGTCCGGAGAACTGGGCCTTGCCGATTCTGCAGATCTGGCCGCCGTCTTTCGCAGTCGACAGTTCGCGAGCCTTGGACTGCTGCCACTGGCGGCCAAGGGCGCGGTGCGTCGCGACACCTGGGAAGACGATTTCGACCAGATCGTCCGCGAACTGGGGCTTGGCGAGCCCGTCATTCCGCTGGACGGTGAAACCCGACAGAACTACGCCCCTCTGAGCCAGGGGCCGGATGTCACACTCACCACCACTCGAGGCAGCCGTTTCTTCGCAGCAGGCGATGAAATAGCCGTCATCGTGAAAAACACTGGCCGCCTTCCAATCTTCATCGAATTGATCGGGACGGGCACCAAGGGTGAAAAAGTGGTCCTGCTGCCGGCGGGCACAAAGGTCGAATCCGGAGAGCAGGCCCGCTTTCCGGACACCGGAACCCTGACGGTCAAATCCGGCATCGGTCAGGAATCGATCACCGTGTTCGCCAGCGAAAAGGAATTCGCCCCAGGCATCCACTTCAAAGGCAGCAATGTCACCGATCGCTACGTGCATGAAAACGTTGCATCCGGGAAGTCGCCGATCGTGAAAAAGACTCTGCTGGTCGAGACTCGGTAGAGTGACTCGGCGGTCAACGGCGGGCTGCAATATCAGCGTTGATTGGAACGGACGCCGCACGACATTGCGTCTGTCGACACTGCAGGATCAGATTCCCGCAGTTGTCCTCCGCCAAAACTTGAGGGTTTGCAGAATTCGCTGCGAACGGAATTCCGTGTCGAAAGGCGATGGAAATGAAGGGTGTCCGGTTCCTGACGGCGATCGTCGTGCTTTTAAACCTCGCAGGAGCAAACGTTGACGGTCTCCTGACTGAGGAAGCGATGGCTCAGTCTTCAGTCAAGCGGAAACTGACGCGTTCAGAAAATCTTCAGTGGGACCGAGCAAAAAAACTCAGTCAGCAAGTGGTCGAATTGATTGACCGAAGCGACTTTGGCAGGGCAGGTGAACTTGCCCGGGAGGCCCTGGATATCCAGGAAAAGCTGTTTGGCAACAGCGGTGGCGAAACCGGAATTGCTCTGAACAATCTGGCCATGGTGTATCAGGGGCAGGGAAGGTTTTATGAGGCCACGCAAATATTTCAGCGAGTGGTCGGGATCTTCGAGAAAGAGTACGGCCCCGAGCACGAGAATACGGCGACTGCGCTGCTGAATCTTGCTGTGAGCCTGGAGAATCAGGCCCTGCATCTGAAAGCAGAGCCGTACTACCTGCGCGTCCTGTCGATCCGGGAAAAGTCACTCGGAAGTGACCATCCGGCAACAGCGATGGCAATGAACGAACTCGCTATCCTCTATCAGACTCTCGGCCGATATACGGAGAGCGCGCAGTTATTCCAGAAAGCGTTGAGAATCCTGGAGACCAGGCTCGGTGACTCACATCTCGTAACCGTGCGCACTGTGAATAATCTGGCTCTGCTTTACAAATTACAGGGAAACCATCGCCTGGCCGACCAGCTTTATCGCCGTGCATTGAATGATTTGGAAAGTACTGTAGGTCCCGGGCATCTTCAGTATGGCACAACCCTCTCTAACCTTGCCAGTCTTTGCGCGGAGCAGGCAAAGTATTCCGAAGCGAAAACACTCTACGAACGCGCGGTTAATGTCTATGAAAGTTCTCTGGGACCTGATCACCCGGATACTGCGACCGTTCTGAGCAACGTTGGTCTGTTCCATTTGGGGGAGGCAGATTACGACACAGCTGAATCGCATCTCCAGCGCGCTTGGGCGATTCAAAAGAGTAAACTGCCGGCAAACCATCCGTCTCTCGGCAGGACATTGAACAATCTCGGGCTGTTGCGATTTCATCAGGGCAACCCGGAGGCCGCAGAATCGTTCTACAGACAGGCGGCCGAATTATTCGAACAGGCTTACGGTTCTGCACATCCGGACACGATCGTTTCACTCCAGAACCTTGCACAGCTGTATTTCCAACGGGGCGATGCTGACAGAGCAATGGAGATGTTCGACGATGCAAAAAGACGCCAACGGACACATCTTTTCAAAGTTCTGCCCGCGCTATCGGCTCATCAGCAGGCATCATATCTGAGGGAGCGTCATGATCCGATCTTGCATGTTGCTCTGAATGCGGCCGTGGCGGCGGACTCTCTGAAAGAACATTGGGCGATTTCTGCAAACTGGCTTGCGAATTCAAAGGGCACGGCCCATCTGGCACTGGCTCAGCAAAGCCTGGTGACCCGCGATCTTAATCATCCTGAACGCGGTCTTCCGGCCAGGGAGTTACTGGAGGTGCGAAACCGACTGGCGTCTTTGTCGATGACCCGTTCGGATCCGGCAGATCAGGAACGGCGAAACAAGGAATTAAACACATTGACGGCACGCGAAGCAGAACTGTTGCTGCAACTCGGTAACAATCCACTGATTGATCAACCGGAATGGATCGAACATTTGCAGGTTCAGAAAGCGTTGCCGACTGACACGAAGTTGATTGATATCGCCCGATTCTATCAATACGACTTCGATGCACGCGGGCATGAGTCAGCCTGGAATCCTGCGAGATACGGCGCATGGATTACCAACTCCGACAATAACTCATCAGTTGTCTATGTTGATCTTGGCGACGCTGACCAGATCGATGCTTTGATTGCGGATGTTCGTTCAGGGATTCAAAGTGCCGGTACCGACCTGGAAAGGAGGCAGCTCGTGGAAGAAGAGGCAACAGCCGATTTGTCAAAAACCCTTGCAGGTCTCGCCGCGCGGATCGTGACCCCACTGTTGCCACACATCAGCGATGCTGAGCAGATCGTCATTTGTCCCGATGGCGATTTGTGGCTTGTTCCGTGGAACGCTCTGCCTGTCGGTGATGAACCTGGTGAGTCACTCATTGAGCGATTCGTGATTCAGTTCGTGGTCTCAGGCCGTGACCTTTGCACAAAGGTTCCCGCAGAAAAACCGCTTGCTCCTGTTATCATCGCAAACCCCTCATTTGACCAACAGCGGTCGGAAAAAGAGCAGGCGATTCTGGCCGTGTTTCGGTCGATGCCTCAGCGAAACACGTTCGCAGCAGATGGTTCTCAGCAAAGTCTGCTTCCAAGAGCTCAACCGCTGCCAAACACCGAGCTGGAAGCAACCGCGATTGGTCCTCTGCTTGAGAGGTACACCGGCAGCAAAGCGACTCTCTATCATCAGGGTTTGCACTGGAACGGATTGCCAAGGCTCTCCACGGCCCGAGTCGTTGAGTTCGCGACGCACGGCTTCTTCCTGCCGAAACGGGAGGACAGATTCAGTGCTCCGCGTCAGGAAAATACGGAAGCCCGTGAGGAAGTCGCTGTTGAAAACCCTCTGCTGCGTTGCGGACTGCTTCTTGCCGGCTGCAATCATCGAGACGCCGTGGTGGCTGATGACGACGGTATCTGACCGGTTTGGAAATCGTGGGTATGGATTTGCGAGGAACCGAACTGGTTGTCCTGAGTGCTTGCGAAACGGGGATTGGTGATGTTCGTAGCGGTGAAGGCGTGGCCGGGCTGCGGCAGGCGTTTCAACTGGCCGGAGCTCAGGCAGTGGTTTCAACGCTGTGGCAGGTTCCCGACAGAGACAGCGCACTGCTGATGAGCAGATTCTTCGAAGAACTGGCCGACGGAAAATCCAGATCAGAGGCCTTGCGGAATGCTCAACTGGAACGCATCCAAAAACGTCGCGAACGCTTTGGAGCCGCTCACCCGTTCTACTGGGCCGCGTTTACTTTGACGGGGCACTGAAGATCGAATCAGTTGCTTTCCGTGGGGAAATCGGAGCGATTCATTCCATCCCGGCCTTGATTCAGAGTGTAACTCTGATTGCTGTCATCCTGAGCCTTCACTCCGTGAAGCTACGGTCAGGGCAGGCGGTCGGTCGTTGATTGATTTTCAAGAGGGCTGAATTATGAAAAATCAGACTTTGACGGCAATCGCCGTTTGCGGCTGCTTCGTCTGTTTTGCTTTTGGTCAGCAGACGAATGAAGCTCTCACACCGGCAGCACAGGAAAAGCTGAGAACAGCAAATGCTCTTGGCGAGGAATACGTCAAACTGTTTCAAAAGGGAAAAATTGCGGAAGCCATTGACCCCGCTCGAAGAAGTCTCGCACTTCTTGAATCCGTCTTCGGTCCCGATGATCCGAACATTGTCGACGCCCTGGATAATCTGTCCGGCTTCTACAAATTAACCGGACGCTTTGTGGATGCGCTGCCGCTGCGAAAGCGAATTGTCATGATCCTCGAAAAACAGCTCGGCAGCCACCATCCCGCGACGATTCAGAAACTCAACAACCTGGCAACGCTGTACGTCGAGCTGGGAAACTTCGCTGAAGCGGAAATCATCTTTCGGCGAGCCATCGCGGGCTATGAAAAAGCGTATGGGGCGGATCATCCGGAACTTGCCATTTCTCTTTGTAACCTCGCACTGGCCTGTGACAGCCAGGCGAAATACAAAGAGGCTGAGGAACTTTACGACCGAGCGATTCGCATTCAGGAAAAAGCTTTTGGTGCCAACGATGTTCGTGTTGCCGTTTCCGTCAACAATCTGGCGGGACTATATGAAATGATCGGTGATCTGTCGAAGGCCGCCGCCGGCCATCGGCGAGCGTTGAAGATTCGTGAGACCAGTTTGTCCCCGACGGACCCGGTTGTGGCAGAGAGCCTGATGAACCTTGGGGTCGTGTGTGCGCGGCAGGAGAAATTTCAGGAAGCCCTGTTACTGCACGAGCGAGCTTTGAGGATTTGCGAAACTACATTGGGGCCAAAGCATCGTCGGACGTCGACGGCGTTAAATAATCTGGCGTTGACCCATCAGGCCATGGGAAACATGCCACAGGCGCTGGCTCTTCTTGAGCGAGCATCTCAGGTGACCGAGGCTGCCTTTGGAGAAGTGCACCCCAATACAGCGACTTCGCTCAATAACCTTGCTGCAGTGAACGCTCAAATGGGGAATGGTGTCGCTGCCGTGGCACTCTACCGGCGCAGCCTGCAAATCCGAGAGAAAGTCTCTGGCAGAAATCACCCGGAGACGGCTTCCGCACTTCATAATCTCGCCGACGCCCTAAGTCGTCAAGGTGATCCGAAGACTGCCGAACAGTATTACTGCGAGGCTCTCGAGATTTCCGAGGCGGTTTCAGGGCCGAATCATCCGGACACCGGGGCGATGCTGAATTCACTGGCCAACTTTCAGAATTCCGTCGGTAAGGCAGCGGAGGCCGAAATTCTGCTGTTGCGTGCCCTGCGAATTTCGGAAGAAACACGGGGAAAGGAACACTCTGCAACCGCTCGAGCCTGGAATGATCTGGGGCTGGTTTATCGAAATCAGGGCAAGGACAGCAAGGCCGAAGGGGCTTTTCGGAAGGCTGTTGAAATCGATGAGAAAGTTCTGGGGCCCGAGCACCCCACAACGATCGGAACCCTGCAGAATTTCGTACTGTTGCAGGCTGAACGTGATCGAGCCAGCGCGATGGAATCGACCGACGTCATACGTCGTCGCACACGGCAACATGTGGCGAGGATTCTGCCCTTTCTGTCGGAATCGGAGCAGTTGGCGTATCTGTCGAAGAATTACAACAAAGGACTGCACTATGCGCTGTCGCTGGGCCTGACCGATTCCGGAAATACTCAGCTCGCAGAATATTCCGCGAACTGGCTTGCCAACGGAAAAGCAGTGGCTCAGGATGCCCTGGCTCAGCGAAATCTCGCCAATCGAAGCATTACGGACGCCAATCGGGAGAAATACGACCAGCTGCAGCAGGTTCGCAAACAACTGGCGACGCTGGCGATGGCCGGCTCCGAAGCAGATCAGCGGAACGAAAGACGTCTGCTGATGGAACAACTGACCTCGGATGAACGGCGTCTCTCACGGGAATTTGGAAGCGATTCGGATGCCGACATCGGAGTTGACAGCAACGCATGGGTGACGTCGCAGCAGATTCGAACCGCACTTGCGGCCGAATCGGTACTGATTGATATCGCTCGAGTCGGGCTCTACAACTTCAACACGAAATTCGGCGAACATTTCTGGCAGCCCGACCGTTATGCGGCATGGATTACTCCGCATGACCCTGCCATCAAAGCTGTCTGCATTGACCTGGGGCCTGCTTCCGAGATCGACGAACTTGTCGAAGCCGTGCGCATCGGAATTCAGAACGCAGGTTCTGCGACCGGCCCTGTGCATCTTAAAGGCGAGGAAGCAGCCACCGGTGAGATGATGGCCGAGTTGAAGGCACTTTCAGAAAAGATCCTCCAGCCACTCATTGCTCATTTAAACGGCGTCAGGGAAATTGTTCTGAGTCCGGACAGTACTCTGTGGCTGGCACCGTGGACAGCATTGCCTGTGGCCGAGGACGAACATTTGATCGAGCGATACTCACTGCGATTTGTAATCAGCGGACGAGATGTCGTCACAGAACGAAGAAAATTCCCGGCGAACCCACCGGTAATCATTGCAAATCCACTGTTTGACCAGAAAGCGAGCGACAAACGGATATCCATCGAAGCCATTTTCAAGACGCTTCCTGCCGCCGACGAGCTGACGACGCGATCTTTTAGTGCCAGGAGTCTGCTGCCAAATGCTCCTGCCTTGCCAAACACGGCCATCGAAGCCATGGCGATTCAGCCGAATCTTGAACAGTATGCCGGGGATAAAGCGACTCTGTACAAGGAACGTTATGCTCTGGAACGAATTGCCAAAGCGCTCAGGAGCCCCAAAGTGGTCAGCTTCGCGACCCATGGCTTTTTCCTTCCGACGCAGCCGGTACCGCTCGAGGAGAGTTCGGGTTCCACGACTGATCAGAACCTGCGATCGACGGCAAAAGATGGGTCGAGCACCGCATTCGAAAACCCACTGCTGCGCTGCGGCCTGCTGCTGTCGGGCTGCAACAACCGAGAGGCCTCCGTTGCCGATGATGACGGCATTCTCACGGGCATGGAAATTGTCAGCATTGATTTTCGCGGCACGGAACTGGTCGTCCTGAGCGCTTGCGAAACCGGTATCGGTGATGTCCGCAATGGTGAAGGCGTGGCCGGTTTGCGGCAGGCGTTTCAACTGGCCGGAGCTCAGGCAGTGGTGTCGACTCTTTGGCAGGTGCCTGACCGCGACAGTGCACTGCTGATGAGCAAATTCTTCGAAGAACTGGCCGACGGAAAATCCAAATCAGAGGCCTTGCGGAATGCTCAACTGGAACGCATCCAAAAACGTCGCGAACGCTACGGATCCGCTCACCCCTTCTTTTGGGCAGCATTTACTCTGACCGGGAGTTGAATTCCATCGTGATCCGGTTTGATTGGAAATCATATCAATGGAGATAGAGATAGCGATGATGCGGCAACGGTCCTGGCGAGCGATTGCTGGCTTTCAGCTGCTGCTAATTACGAGTCTGCTTTCGTACGCGACGGCGGTTGCTCAGCCGACCACAAACGGGCAGCAGCCAGATGTTCAGAAGGCGGCCGAACTGCAGCAGCTGGATGCAGAACTGGCGGACATTGAACAGCAGCTGTCGGATGTTTCGGAGATCCTGTTGCAGCCGGACAAACAGACGGAGGGTCAGGTCCGGAATCTCAGTGACCTGGACCGAAAGCTTCCCAATTACGAACCGCTGCTGACTCGGGTCCACGAAATTCTGCGTGCTCAGGAAAAGCTTATTGGACGAAACGATCCTCGTACGGCGGAAGCTCAGCGGCTGCGAGGATGTCTCTATTTCCTGATGGGGCAAAATGTTCCTGCCGTTGCTCGACTGGAACACGCAGCCAAAATCAGTGAGGCAACAGATCCGTGGCACTGCGCGATGTCGCTGATGACTTTGCGGGAACTGCACCTTGCTGCTCGGCATCCTCAGGAGGCCGAGGCCACCGTCGCACGCATTGAATCGGCCATTGCAGCGTTTGAAAAACTTCCTGCCGCGTCGGCCAGCCGGATCGCAACGCTGAGACACTTTCAACAGCATGGAGGGCTGCTGACGAATCGAGTCGGTTTTAACCAGAGAACCGGTCAGCCGGGTCTGACGGTCAGAGCGGCCCGGGAGGCTGTGATCTGGTCAGGAGACCAACAGATCGGCCGACTTCCGGCCAACACGACTGTGCCGCTGTTTGCTCGAAACGCATCATGGCTGAAAGTGCCGCTGCCCGCGGGAGGATTCGGGTGGGTCCAGCAGTCAGACGTGACTGTCAGCGTCGCGGCTCAGCAGACCAGAGATTCTGCTGTGGCGAAGCATCGGCCCGACGGCAGCTCAACCATGCCCCGAGTCGGCAATTCTGTTCCTTTAACCAGCATTCCCCTGCCTGAGCTGACTGCAGCCGAACGGCAGAAGATGGATTCTGCTGCCGTCGAACTTGAGAAAGTGCTGCAGCTGGAAAAAG
This sequence comes from Planctomycetaceae bacterium, assembly GCA_041398865.1. Classification (GTDB taxonomy): domain Bacteria; phylum Planctomycetota; class Planctomycetia; order Planctomycetales; family Planctomycetaceae; genus Fuerstiella. Next base: position 51,679 of record JAWKTY010000024.1, on the reverse strand, counting down.
ACGGTCGATATCGGGACGCCATTGAACTGCAGTCGCACGTGCTGCAGTCCCTTGAGCAGTTTCTGGGAAAGGATCATATTCTGATCGCCAGCCAGCTGAATGTTCTGGCGCGAATTCAGCTGGCGGCCGGCAACGCCACCGAAGCAGAGCGTCTGATGCGCCGCAGCCTGCCGATGATCGAAAACCATTTCGGACCGGATCATGCTCATACGGCCGTGGCCCTGAACGGGCTCGCGAATACTCTGATCGAATTATCCATGTTCCCGGAAGCAGACAAGCTGTTCGAACGAGCTCTTGGAATTGTGGCGAAGACCGACGGAGTGGAAAGCAGTCAGTATGCTCAGGCACTGGAAAACCGAGCGAATGTGCTGCATCATCTGGCGGACTATGAAGCCGCTGAAAAGGCATTCCTGCAGGCTCTGAAAACACGGCGTGCCGACCCTCAGACTCAGCCCGCCGAACTTGCTCGCACACTTTCCGCGACCGCATCCCTGTACCAGAATATGGCGAACTTCGATACGGCCGCCCGCTTTGCTCAGGAAGCTCTGGAACTGAACCGAAAGTCACTGCGCGGAAAACATCCGGCCATCGCTGCCACGCTGATGACCCTGGGATCATTCGAACAAAGCCGAGGAAACTTTCGGGGAGCAGAAGACAACATTCGCGAAGCACTGGCTATTCGCACTGAGTCTCTGGGGAAAGATCATCCGGCTACCATTGGGACGGTGAACAATCTGGCCCTGCTGAAACAGGAGACCGGCGATTTGCCGGCTGCGGAAAAACTGATCCGCCAGGCGATGGAACAGACAAATCGCGTCGTTGGTCCGGACACGCTTCTCGCAGCTGTGATTCAGAACAATCTGGGATCGATTCTCAGCGATGCGGGGCGGCTGACGGAAGCTCGCAACTGCTACGAACAAAGTCTAAGCATCCGCGAAACGCATCTGAAGCCCGAACACCCCGACGTTGTGTCGTCGATCGAGAATCTCGCGATCGTGTATTACGCTCTGGGCAAGTCTCAGGAAGCACGCAACCTGCTGCAGAAAGCTGTGGACAGTCGACGCACGTCACTGGGAAATCGTCATCCGACCACTGCGATTGCGCTGCACAATTGGGGGATGGTGCTGGCCGATGCCGGAGACTCAGCAGAGGCCGAGCCGCTGTTGCTGGAAGCTCTGGAGATTCGCCGGGATGTGTTTGGGGTGAACCATGCTGAAACTGCGAACAGTCTGCGGGCGCTGGCTCAGGTGAGGTCCGATACCGGCCAAATTCAGGACGCCATCCGCCTGTATGAGGAAGCATTAAAAGTATCGACCGATGTCCAGGGCGAAGAGCATCCCGCAGCTGGTCGAATCCATCATAATCTTGGGCTGCTTTTCCAAAGGACCGGCAAGTTGCAGGAAGCTCGGGAACATTATCAGCGGTCGATGGACATCAAACGCAAATCGATTGGCGAATACCATCCCGATCTGGATGTGACACTTTACAACATCATGCTGCTGGAGCTGATGGAAGGCAATGAAGCTGCCGCTGTGGAACTGGCAGATATCGCACGCAGAAATTCCCGACAGTTCCTGTCGCGCATCCTGCCGTCTCTGTCGCCGTCGGAACAGCTGCAGTTTTTGGCGAAGGATTTTCGGACGTCGTTTTTCGGCACTCAGTCCATTGGAGTCCGCTTTCCCTCAGATTCTGAAGCCGCCAATCGATCCGCAGAATGGCTCATCAATGGCAAGGGAATTACTCAGGACACTCTGACGGCCGCTCAAAGAATGGCGGCGTCAATGCGGGGTCTGAAGAATGACTCCGGCTTCGAAGAACTGACCCGCGTCAGAAATCAGCTGGCGAATCTGGCCATGTCAGCATCCGGCGACCACGATGCTGAGCGACGTCGAAAACAGCTTCAGGAACTGTCCGCACAGGAAGGCCGGTTGATTCGAAATCTGGGAACCGCCGCAAACATGGATTCCAGTGAATGGATCGACCTGGATCGGGTGCGGTCTGCGTTACCCGACAACAGTGTTCTGATTGATCTTTGTCGCCTGCCGGTCTTCGAAGTCACCCGGGAAGATTCTCACTGGCTGCCGGCCCGATATGCCGCATGGATCACTCGACCGAACGCCGACGCGCCCGTGCAAATTGTGTCGTTGGGGGATGCCGAACAGATCGACGCCCTTGTCAAACGAGCCCGGCAGCAGATTCAGGCTGCAACTGATGAACGTAATACGGCCATGCATGAATTGGCGACCACGGTCTGGAATCCCATTCGGCAGGTCCTGCCCGATGTGAACGAGCTGATCATCAGTCCGGATGGAGCGTTATGGCTGATGCCCTGGGATGCTTTGCCCGTGGCTGATGACCGATTTTTGATTGAAGATTACTCCATCCGGTTTGTGGTCAGCGGACGCGACCTTCTCAGAAAACAGGCTGCCGATGCCGACTACGGACCTCCGGTGATTCTCGCCGATCCGGCGTTTGATCAGAAATCTGACGAGAAGCGGAAGTCAATCAAATTGCTGTTTCCGGCATCCCCCTGACCGACACCAATGATGCTGTGCGGCGTGCCGCTGTTCGCAGCGTTCTGCCGAATGCCAGCCCGCTTCCAAACACCGCTATTGAAGCGACCGTTATTCGCCCGAACATCGAGACGCTCACAGGCCGGAAAGCTACGGTGTTTCAGGATCAGTTTGCTTTGGAACAAGTCGCCAAGGGATTGAAGAGTCCTGTGATTGTCAGCTTTGCGACACATGGTTTCTTTCTGCCCGATCAGCCGGTGCAGCTGGACGACAGCCTCATCAGGGACCAGTCTCTCCAGAAGCGATCTCTCCCCACAGAAAGCTTGACAAGTCCATCGAAAACCCACTACTACGCTTGCGGCTTGTTGCTGGCGGGCTGCAAACCATCGCGACACACTGGTCGCCAACGATGACGGCATTCTGACCGGCCTGGAGATTGTCGGAATCGATTTGCAGGGGACAGAGCTGGTTGTCTTGAGTGCCTGCGAAACCGGGATTGGTGATGTCCGGATCGGCGAAGGCGTCGCCGGACTACGGCAGGCTTTTCAGCTGGCGGGTGCGGAAGCCGTTGTTTCGACATTGTGGCAGGTGCCTGACCGCGACAGTGCACTGCTGATGAGCAAATTCTTCGAGGAACTAGCGGCCGGAAAATCCAAATCTGAGGCCCTGCGAAATGCTCAGCTGGAACGCATTGAAAAACGCCGCGAACGTTATGGCGCCGCACATCCGTTCTTCTGGGCCGCGTTTACGCTGACGGGAAGGTGATCAATGACAACGTCGATTTTCAGGTATACATGGATTCTGTTCGTCGTGGGAAACGCAGCTGTCGCACAGCAGGCTGCGGGGCCCGGGCCGGAGATCGAAGTGACTGCCGAACGTGCAGAGATTCGAGTGACTGAAAACGGGACGACCCGAGTCATTCGAAGCGTCAAACGCGGCGAGAAGTTCTGGGCACTTGAGACGAAGGGTGATTTCTATCGGGTGACGGACGCGGAGTCGCTGAAGCGAGGCTGGATCTGGCGTCAGCATGTCCGACCGGTTGTCTATTCACCAGAAGTACTGAAACGTTCCGAAAAATACAAACGGTGGCCCGATGAGATCCAGCGTCTGTACAAGGCACAGAAGTACGCTGAGATGCTTCCCTACCTGGAAGAAAGGGTGAAATTCTATCGGGAGAATTACTCGAAGCAGAATCCCGGGCAGCCATTTTCGTTGATCGACCTTGCCTACATTCACTTTGATCTTGGCAATTACAAACAGTCGCGAACACTGCTGGAACAGGGAAATCTGTTGTATCTGCAGATCTACGGGGAAGTTGATCGGGAATTGGCCGTTCGGCTCAAAACCCACGCCATCTGCTGCAGATTGATGAACGACTGGAAGGCAGCCAAAGAATCGTTGCTGCAAATTCTGGACTCCGGATTTTCGGATGACTATCGGCTGATCATTGACGCCAGGAAAGAACTCGCTGTTGTGTACGAGAATCTCGGTGAGTTCACGAAAGTTATCTCACTGGGTGAAGACAACGTGCTGGCTCTGCGAGCAAGTCCGTCGCCGTCAGACCGTGAAATTGCTGAGCTGTTCCATCATATCGCAATGAGTGGTTACTTCCCTTTGGGCCGATATGAGGAAGCGGCCCTCCATCTGGAAGAGGCGCTGAGAATTCGACGCGGATTGACGGACCTGCCCACCGCTGTGCGAAGAAATACCCTGTGGGACCTCGGCGAGACCTATCGGCGCGCAGGCAAATTCGAACAGGCTGTCGACCGGGATCGTGAAGCACTGGATCTGACGCTGGCGTCAGTCGGGGCCGATCATCTTGAAACAGCCGAGGCTCAATACCGACTGGCACTGAACATGGCTCGAGTTCAGAAATTCGATGAAGCCGAAGCACTGCAGCGGGAATGTCTGGTAACCCGCAGAAAAACGGCACCAGTCGCTTATCCGTTGGTCAGTTCATGTTTACGTGAACTGGGACTCATCTGTCGCCACACAGAACGGTTCAGTGAAGCCAAAACTCTGTTTCAGGAAGCGTTTGAAATTACTGCGACCGCCAAAGGCAATGAGAGTCTGGAAACCGCCTTACTACTGACCGACCTGGGAAACACATGTCAACTACTGGAAGATTTTGACGGGGCCGCCGAGCGATACGAGGCGGCGTTGAAGATTCGGCGGCAGGCGCTGGCTGCAGATCATCTGTTGATCGCGGAATCTCTGATGTCATTGGCTGGTGCGCGGCTGCGGTTGTCGTCGCAACAGTCCGCTGAAGCCCTTTTTCGTGAAGCAATTGATGTCTATGCCCGGAATGACCGGCAAAAGTCTGTGGAGACGGCCACCTGTCTGGAGGGACTGTCCTTCATCATCGCAAGTCGCCACGATCTTTCCGGTGCTCAGGATCTCCTTCGTCAAGCCTGTGATCTGTATCAGAGCGTCCTCGGACCCGACCATCGTCGAACACAGGCCGCGGAACGGAAACTGGGGATTTGTTATCGACAAGCGGGTGATCCGGAGGCTGCTGCACCTGTCCTGGAGAGAGTCCTTGACTGGCAGAAGTCGGCGTTCGGGGAGAACAGCCATGAGGTACATTTCACGGCCGCTGAGTTGGCCAGAGTTTATGGACTGATGGATCGGTCGACCGACGCAGGAAAATTGCTTCGGAATGCGTTTCATTGGGTCAGGTCTGCCGACGAGATTTCGTTTGAGAATCGATCCACTCTGCTCAAGGCCATCGCAGAAGCCTATCTTCAAGTGGCACAGCCGGAACCGGCGCTGGAAATCTGCGATGAGTTGCTGACGTCCAGTCGGAAAGAGAAAGAAACAAAGTATCATCTCTATCACAACAATGTCTGTTTCGTTGGGGAGCGCTACTTTGATCTGGCGAAATGCGATGACGCCAATACGTTGCTGACCGGGCTATTGCGGGAAACCAGAGAACGTGCCGATTGCAGTGGCTTAATGATGGGCAACACCCTTCGGATGCTGGGCCGGATTGAGCAGCGACGAGCCAACTTCTCTCAGGCCGAAGCCTATCTTGACGAAGCTTTAGTTTTTTTTCATGGGCTCCCGCCGGAATTGGATGACCCTCACGCGCACTGCAACGCGCTCTACACATCTTCGTTGCTCCATTCGGAGTTAGGAGACTACGTGCGTGCCAAAGGCTGCCTTCAGCAATGTCTGGAATTACTGCGACGTGAAATGTCGCTGACTGAACAGTTAAACTCTCTTAACAGCCTGGGCGCGATCTGTCAGCTGATGGGTGACTATCACGAGTCCGAAATTCATCTGCGACGGGCACTGTCGCTTGTTGACGAGTCGAACGCCCCGGACAGCGGTTCCGTTCTTTTTGCAGCATTGAATTTGGGCAGACTCTGTCAGATCCAGAGGAAGTTTGACGAATCAGAGTCTCTGTTGCTGCGGGCACGGGAGGGATTTCAAAAATCCGCATTCGAAGATGTCCGAGCAGCCATTCGATGTGATGAGAGCCTTGGACTGCTGTACACGGCGACAGGTCGGTTTGATGAAGCCGAATTAAGTCTTCGAGACTGCCGGCTCCGATATCAGCAGCATTTGGGTGACGTTCATCCCTTCGCAACACGCGCGGCAGAAAACCTTGCCGAACTGTATGCCGTTCGAGGCGTCCTTGGTCAGGCAGTCGACACTCAGGACGAAGCCCGCCGAGCGATCCGGGAATACCTTGTGACAACTCTGCCAGCGCTGAGCGAATCCGCTCAGCAGACTTATTTGGCAGAGAAATTTCGTCCGGGTTTCGCCGCAGCATTGTCACTGGCTTTTCACGAAGATGCAGATGAGAACACAGTGCATCGAACGACCGACTGGCTGCTGAATGGAAAGGGAGTCACTCAGGAACTTCTGGCCAGAGCGTATCGGCTTGCCAACTCGGAAGGTAATCCGCTTCTGGATCAACTGAGGGCTGTCAATGCACAGTTGTCTGCCCTGACGCAGGATCAGCAGGCAGAGCATTCCTCCCCGGAAGCTCAAAACAGACTCACGAAACTCACGTTAGAACAGAAAGTCCTGCAGAAGAAACTTGCTGCAGAAAACCAGAGTGGCAAACCAGACGATCAGTGGGTCACGACAGACGCTGTCAGAAATCAACTGGCGTCTGGAACGCTGTTTGTCAACATCGCTCGCTTCCGATTCAGAGATTTTGGAATCCCTCACCGAGAAACAGGATGGAAATCTGAGCACTATGTCGCGTGGATCATCCCGCCGGTGAATGAAGGCAAGGTGCGAGTTGTGGACCTGGGAGATGCCGAAGAAATTGACCATGAGATCCAACGAGCGCGAAGTCAAATTATCGGCAGTTCAGCCGCCCTGGCACAAACCGGCGAAGAAGCAGCCACTGCGGCATTTCAGGAGCAGGTCCGGCCATTATCAGAAAGACTGCTCAAGCCGCTGGGTGACCTGACATCAGGGTATCAGGAGCTGATCATCAGTCCGGACGGAGAACTGTGGACGCTTCCATGGAGCGCGCTCATTCTGGAAAGCGGTCAGTTTCTGGTGGAAAGACTTCGCACAAGATTCGTCTTTAGCGGACGAGAGTTGATTACATCTGAGGCGGACGTTGGAGGTCGTTCCACTCCCGCGGTCTTTGCCGATGCTGCCTATGATCAGCCGCCCAAAGAGCCAACAGGTCTGCGGACGAACAGCAGTGTACCGCCGGAAGATCGGTCGGTTGATCGGTTTCTTCGACTGCCATCGACAGCCCTGGAGGCAACCGCGATCGCGCCCAGCCTGAAGAAGTATTCGGACGTAGATCCCCGAATTTTCCTTCAGGCAGAAGCCAGCGAGTCGAATTTCAGGACGATCAGTCGTCCCTCCGTGATGGTTCTCAGTACTCACGGATATTTCGAACCGGCTCCTGAAGGATTGGATTTCACGTCCGGGGGAGTCATCTTTGACAATCCGCTGTTGCGCTGCGGCTTAGCTCTTGCCGGAGCGAATCAACGGGTGCTGTCTGATCAGCAGGATCAGGACGACGGCATTCTGACGGGACTCGAAATTGTCGGAACGGATTTGTCAGGAACGGAGCTTGTGGTGCTGAGCGCATGCGAGACCGGTCTCGGAGATGTTCGACATGGTGAAGGTGTGGCGGGTCTGCGTCACGCCTTCCGTCTCGCGGGTGCCAAATCCGTCGTTTCCAGCCTGTGGCAGGTTGATGACTCTGCCACCGTCGGTCTCATCGTGTCGTTCTTCGGAAAACTGGCGTCCGGAACATCCAAGGCCGAAGCCCTGCGAACTGCTCAATTGGAACGCATCGAAAAACGACGCGAACGCTACGGAGCCGCTCACCCGTTCTACTGGGCCGCGTTTACGCTGACGGGGAACTGAGCACTTCAATGAAACGGAGATGATTATGCTGGGCATCATGCGTGCTCGAACAGATCTGGCGTACGCTTTGGGTATCGTGATGAGCATGCTGCTCTACGGGGGCAACGGGGCTGCGTGCGCTCAGCTTCCGGATTTCCTCAATGGGCCTAAATCGCCGGAACAACAGCAATACGAACGTACGTTGAATCAGGCCGTGGAGCATCTGAAGGCCGGGAAAAAGGCGGGCGAAGCAGGAAATCTGTCTGAGGGGTTGCAGCAGGCGAAGAAAAGTCTTGAGCTGTATCTGGATTTGCTTGGTGCAGATCATTTCCATGTGACTCATCCCCTTCGGCTGATCGCGGAACTCCAGGCCCGATCCGGTGATTTTTCGGCGGCCATTCAGACGACGGATCAACTCAACCGACGGCAGCAACAGTCACTCGGGACCTTTCTGCGCACAATGCCGCCTCGTGCTCAGTCAAGTTTGCTGGATGGGCGCGATGGCTTGAATCCGGTTTCCAATTTCGTCAATCTCGCAATCACCGCTCAGGACACTCCCGGCGCTGTTGAACGCTCAGCGGAATGGCTCCTGAATTTAAAGGCCGTCGGAATCGAAGCCTTCGCTGCGCAGCAGTTGTTGCGACCGACCGATTCTGATCCCGCCCGAACCGAGCATCTTAAAAGCCTGGAGCGAACAGGAAATGAACTGGGCTGGCTCGTGTCGATCCCTGACTTTGACATGTCTGAAAACCGTCAGGAGCGAATCGCCAATCTCAGGAAACAACACCTTCAGTTGCAGCGTGAACTTCAAATCGAATCCCACGGACTGGCTCTGAATTGGATTTCCCTTGATGCCGTTCGAAGAGTCATTCCGGCAAACGGGGTCTGCGTCGACTTTGTCAGGTACGACGCCGTCAGCTTTCAGGAGGGGGCTCCTCAGGCGTTTCGGCGACAGTATAAACCTCATTATGCAGCGTGGGTCATCTGGAACATCAATGGCCCGGACACCATGCTCGTTGATCTCGGCGATGCTCAGAAGATCGATGACCTGATTGCTGAACTGAGACGGCAGCTTAACTCAGCCGATGCAGACAACATTTCAGAGTTGAAACATGATGAAGATGCCGCGGCTGCCGGGACAAATCGCCTTCTGTCGGAAATCTCAGTTGCGGTGATTCGTCCGCTTCATCTTCAAAAACATCAGTTTGACCAGCTGGTTGCGAGTCCTGACGGAGACTTATGGTTGCTGCCATGGGCAGCCCTCCCGCTGGATCCGGACGTTGAACGCCCAATAATTGCCGACGCTTCCGTGACGACTGTCGTGAGCCCTCGCAATCTGTTGAAAAGTAGACCTCAAAACGGAGCGACCCGGCCATGTATATTTTCGAACGCCAGCTTTGATCTCGAGGGAGATCAGAAGATGGATTCGATTCGAGCCATCTTTCGAAATACGCCTGAGATGGGAGACGACAGGCCCAATGCCCTCTTTCAGATTCCACCGGTCGCTTCTCTGCCGGGGACGAAAATTGAAGCTCAGTTAATCGCTCCCAGCATTAAAAACTACACCGGGCTGGATCCCAATGTTTACGAGCAGCAATATTCACTGGAGCATGTCGCGTCGAGACTGCAAAGTCCGCGGATCGTCGTGTTTGCCACCCATGGATTTTTCCTTCCTCAAATGCATATTCCCGGCCAGGGGTCTTTGGTCTCGCGTACCGTCCCCGGGGTAAAGGTTCAAGCCGAACTGAGTTCCAACCCGTTGCTCCGATGCGGGCTGCTGCTCGCGGGCTGTAATGACCGCGATTCCGCAGTCGGCGCTGATGACGGCGTCTTGACTGGTGAAGAAATCGTTGGAATCGATCTGCGAGGAACCGAGCTGGTGGTACTGAGTGCCTGCGAAACCGGGATTGGTGATGTCCGCAGCGGGGAAGGCGTCGCCGGACTACGGCAGGCGTTTCAGCTGGCGGGAGCTCAAGCGGTGGTGTCGACTCTGTGGCAGGTTCCTGACCGCGACAGTGCACTGCTGATGAGCAGATTCTTCGAGGAATTAGCGGCCGGCAAATCCAAATCCGAATCCTTGCGGAATGCTCAGCTGGAACGCATCGAAAAACGTCGAGAGCGATACGGAGCCGCACATCCGTTCTTCTGGGCCGCGTTTACGCTGACGGGGAATTGATCGTTCTGGTTGTGAAATAAATTCGAGGAATGCAATGAAGTCTCAAATCAAGTGGTGCCTTGCGATCATTCTCGTCTTCAGTGTGCCTGTTAGTGAGGCCCTGGGGCAGACGGCAGAGATTCAAAAATTGATGGGGCAGTTTGAGCAGCTGCATCAACAGAAGCGGTTTGGGGAACTGGAAGGTGTTGCAGCAAAGCTGGTCGAATTGAGTCGCAAAGCATTTGGGCCGAGCCACACTGATACCGCAGTCTGTCTCGAAAACCTGGCCATGGTTAAGGCAGAGCTCGGAAAACACAAGGAAGCGGTCGGGCTCTACCAGGATGCTGTTCGCATCCACGATGCCCGCAAAGCAGCTCAGCCAGGTGATGCGATTCCGGCGCTGCAGGGACTTGGATCATCGCTGGTGGCGCTCGGCCTTGAGACGCAGGCGATCGATGTTTATGAGCGGATCGTTTCTGAGCGGAGGAAATCCGGGGACCTCGAGAATCCAGCGATCGCACTCAATCTGACTCATTTGGGACAATGCCAGCGTCGGATGCGACTGTTTGAGCAGGCCGAAATCAGTTTCAGGAACGCCCTGAAAATCATCGAGGCAAAGTTCGGGCCAACTCACCCGCATACGGCTTCGTGTCTTGAGAATCTGGGATCATTGTTGGGCGAAGACCAGAAATTCGGGGAAGCGAAGGAGGTTTACGTTCGCGCCCTCGAAATCCGGAAACAGACGTCCGGGCCGTCTTCGCTTCCGACGGCAATTTCAACGAGCGGATACGGCGTTGTGCAGCTCAAAGCGGGGAAATATGCGGATGCTGTTGTTAGCTTTCAGGCCGCAGTGGCGATCGTCGAACAGCTGCTGCCCGCTGATGACCCGCAGCTTGCAGTGTGCCTTGACAACCTGGGGTCGGCTTTGACGGAAACAGGGAACTATGAGGCGGCGAAAGTAACTCTGCAGCGGGCACTGACAATTCGAGAATCGAAGCTTGGACCGAAGCATGCCGACACAGTGACAACATTAAATAATCTTGGGCGTGTTTATGACAACCTGGCGGACCGTGCTGCTGCTGAGATGCTTTATCGCCGTGCACTTGATGCCGAACGGTCATTCGCCGTGCTGAATAACCTGGGAAGCCTGAGTCTCAGGCAGGAGAAATTTGACACCTGCATCTCGTTGCTGACGGAGGCGGTTGCGGCCAGTGAACGAAGCGGGGCCGTCAGTGAACTGGACCGAGCATCATGTTTTGCGAACCTGGGAACCGCTTATCGTCAAATCGGTGACCTTGCTCAGGCACTTGCCTGCCTTGACCGGGCTTTGGAAATCCGCCGCAAAGTTCTGTCGGAAGATCATCCGACAACGGCCTCATCACTCAACGCACTCGCATCGCTGCGAAAAGACCTGGGGGACCTGAAGACGGCTCAGGATCTTGCTTACAGAGCATGGAAGATCGCAGACCGGAAACTCGGGGCTGGGCATCGCGATACTCTGACGTTTCTCGTGAATCTGGCCTCCATTCACGACGACATGGACCAGCCGGACGCTGAAACACTGTATCGCTCCGCCCTTGAAGCTGCAGAGACGGCAGCTGAGCCGGATGAGGAAATGATCGGAGTCATCTGCGGTAACCTTGGACAGGTCCTGTCCGGCACTGGAAAACAACACGAAGCTGAAGGACTGCTGCTGCGTTCCCTGGAAATTGGCCGCAAACTCAACCTCAAGGCACAACAGCTTGCGTCTCTCAACAACCTGGCAATGCTGTACCGAAAGCAGGGACACGCAGACAAAGCCGAAGAGTACCTGCTCGAAGGGCTCCAGTTGAGCGAGAAGTTGTTCGGAGCATTGCATCCCGACACGATGACACTGGCAATCAATCGAGCCATGCTGCAACTGGAGTCCCGTCACCGGGATGCGGCCTTTGCTTCCTTTGATGGAATTATCAGACGTCTGCAAAAGTTTACGGAGAGCGTGCTGCCTTCACTGACATCACAACAGCAGCAGACATTCCTGAATCACCACATCCGAACATCGCTGGATGCGGGGCTGACCCTGAGTTGCGAAGACAGCAGTCGGGACACAACAGGCTTTGAGTGGGTCCTGAACACCAAGGGGGCCGGGCATGCGGCCAGTGTGAGGCGGTCGAGTCAGCATGGGAAAGTTCAGAACGCCGCTGACACGGTGAATCATTCCATGAGCGAATGGGCAACAGCAAAGATGGTTGGCGAACAATTGCCGGCCAGTTCCGCACTGATCGAGATTGCTCATTTTGAAACGCTCAATTTTGAGGTTCCCGGACAGTCGATCCATCAGCAGCAGTACCGATATCGAGCCTGGATCGTTTCCGGAGCAGAAAGTGCTGTGCCTATCGCCGTCGATCTGGGAGAGGCGTCCGCAATTGATGACACCATCGCTCGAGTTCGCGCTCAAATCCAGAATTCCGGTTCCAGCAATTCGCCCGACGACCAGCAGGCCGTCGATGCTGTGAATCGCGACATGAATCGCCTGCGAGAACTGGTCTGGGATCCACTGAGTCCTCACCTTCAAGGTATCGATGAAATCGTTCTGAGCCCCGATGGTGCCTTGTGGCTGGCTCCATGGGCGGCACTTCCGATCAATGATGACCGGTTCCTGATTGAGGACTATTCGCTTCGTTATGCAATCAGCGGCCGAGACCTGCTGGCAGTTCGGAAGGGACAACCAACAACCGCTCCGGCAATTCTGGCGAACCCTGAATTTGATCAGGAAGCCGCTGAGAAACGAGCATCCATTGAGGCCATGTTCAGGAACATTCCGGTCGCCGACGAAACAACCACTCGCAGCTTCTCGGCGAAGACTTTGCTTCCGCAAGCAGTCCCGCTGCCGAATACTGCCATCGAAGCTCTGGCGATTCAGCCCAAACTCGCGGCATACACCGGGCAGAACGTCACTCTCTACAAAGATCGTTATGCACTGGAACGTGTCGCCAAAGCACTCAGGAGTCCCAAAGTTGTCGCCTTCGCCACTCACGGATTCTTCCTGCCTGCTCAAAGTGCCGAAGCATCGGATGGATTTCTGTCGACCCTGACCAAATCAGAAGGTTCATCGCATCTTGACTCTGAAGGAAAAGTGATCGAGAACCCGTTCCTGCGGTGTGGCCTGCTGTTGGCCGGATGTAATCATCGAGACACTGCCGTGGGTGATGATGACGGCATTTTAACTGGCCTGGAGATTGTGGGCATTGATCTGCGCGGAACGGAACTGGTCGTTTTGAGTGCCTGTGAAACGGGCATCGGCGATGTTCGCAATGGAGAAGGTGTGGCTGGCCTGCGGCAGGCGTTTCAGCTGGCAGGAGCAGAGGCTGTCGTTTCAACTCTGTGGCAGGTGCCGGACCGGGATAGTGCTTTGCTGATGAGCAAATTCTTCGAAGAACTGGCGGCGGGAAAATCCAAAGCAGTTGCCCTGCGAAATGCTCAGCTGGAACGCATCGAAAAACGGCGAGAACGCTTTGGAGCCGCTCATCCGTTCTACTGGGCCGCGTTTACGCTCACCGGGAACTAGCTCTGCGTCATATCCGCCATTGGAAATATGAAGTCATCAGGGGGCAGGAGCCTGGGATCAGCGTTGGTTGAGGTGTTTCATGAGATCAGGGGTTATTCATTTCGCATTTTTGATCGCTTTGCTGTCGGGAAACACGTGCAGTCAGGCTCAGGATGCGGCGGCTCGGAAAGCTGCGGTTGACTTGAACAATCGCGGATTGAGACTGCTGGAAAGTGGGCAGGCTCAGGCAGCCGAACCCGTCCTGAAAGATGCTCTGCGGCTTTCTGAGCGAGGGTTTGGAGCAAACCACAAGAATACCGGAGTGATTGCTCAAAGTGTTGGCTCATCACTTTACCGGCAGTCAAAGTCAGCTGAAGCGATTCCCTATCTGCAGCGGAGCATTCGGATCGCAGAAGCTGCAGGTGATCAGGTGAATGCAGGACAGGCGTTGGACAGTCTGGGGCTGTGCCAGTTTGACCTGAAGGATTATTCAGCAGCCGCAGAGACATTTCGAAAGTCCCTGCCGCTTCAAATGAAAACTCGAGGACGAATCTGGGACGGCCGAACCCGACTGAATCTGGGGCGAAGTCTGGTTAAGGTCGGGAAGTTTGCGGAGGCCGTCGACCATCTTGATCAGGCGTACTCAATCCTGAAGGACTTTCCAGATGCCATTCGGGAAGGGCAAACGGCGATGGCCAGCCATGAACTTGCTGTGGCACTTGAGGAAATGGGCGAACATGAACGTTCTGAAGAATGGTTTCGGACTGCGTTGAAAGTCCGCGAGTCCGTCTGGGGGACTGATTCGTTCGGGTATAACGTAACGCTGCAGAATCTGGGGAGGGTGCTGCAGCGTCGGGGCGAATTCGATGAGGCCGCCGACTGCTGTCGTCGCGCCTGGCAGTTCTTTCAGCACAGTCGCGAAGCCGGTCCCGGTGATTCACAGACACTTTCCGCAGCCTCCACACTCTGCGACGCCCTGATATCGCTCAGGCGTTTCTCAGAGGCAGAAGAACTGCTGACAAAGGAAACCGCTGACCTGTCCGGGAAGAAACTCAGCGATGACCAGCACATTGCATTGGGGGCGGCGCTGCGACGAAAGTCCATCCTGCAGCTTGAGACCGGCCATCCTGCTGAAGCGGCCGAAACAATCACGGAATCTCTGGAGGTTCTGAAAAAGCCGCCCGCGGTGCCGATGCTGAGCTGAAGCTTGTCGCAGGAACAGCAACAGATCGTTGCGGAATCGTCACGGGGTGCGGGCGGACCGTATGAGACACAAACAGTCGGCGGGCCTCTGGTCACGGTTCATGTTGATGCCGCTGTCGTTACCGCCATGGATGGCAGTAGCCTCCTGGTAAAGGTTCCCGAAGGCACTCGTCTGTGGCCTGTCGATTCCGATGAGACAGAATTCACGGTCTATGTGGCAGAAGTCGGTCAGCTCGGGCAAATTCAACGCAAGGACGTTGTTCCCGAAACTTATTCGAAGACCGAACAGGAGATGCTTCAGACGGCAACTGTCGTTCTGCAGACTGCGAGCCAGCTCTATTTTGAAAAGAATGATTTTGCCAGTGCCGAAGAGCTGTTCCGGAAGTCTTCCCGATTTCGTGAGCGGCTGCTTGGGAAAGATCATCCCGACACGGCGATTGCAGTGAACGGTCTGGGACTGTGTGCCTATGCTCGGGACGATATCCCAACAGCGGAAAAGTATTTCAAACAGTGCCAGGAAATCCGGACCAGATTACTTGGCCCCGGGCATCCCTCCACTGCGAGCGTGACGAGTAATCTTGCAGGAATGTACTACAAGAGTGGTGACTTCTCCGAGGCGGAGTCGCTGTGGTTGCAGTCCATCCAGTCGCTTGAGTCATCGAAGGGAAAAAAAAGTCCGCACACGTCGGGAGTCAGGAACAATCTGGCCCTGCTGTATCTGGAACTAGCGGACTTTGCCAAAGCAGAACCTCTCTTCGTGGAAGTTCTGGACGAGCAGATGAAGGTTCAGGGAGAATCGAATCCTGATACGGCGACGACCTGCAACAATCTCGGGCTGCTGTATACCGGGATGGGGAAATACACGTTGGCGAAGTCGTTTCTGAATCGCTCGCTTAGCACCTTTCGAAATCTGTATGGCGAACATCATGAACGGATTCCCATGGTGCTCGGCAATCTGGCGATGGTCGAAGAAGAAACGGGGAATCTGTCCGAAGCAGAACAGTCTTATCGAAGGTGTCTGGAGATTCGCACGGGGCTGCTTGGGAGTTCGCATCGCGACACCATTCAGTCCGCAGCCAATCTTGGGAGCATTCTGGTCAGGACAAGCCGTACCAGGGAAGCACTGGAAATCCTGAAACCGGCCCTTGTTGCCAGTCGAACAAATCCAGGAATTCATCCTGTCACGGCAGCGCTTCTCAGCACTGCGTCGTCTGCCAGCCTGCAGCAAGGTGACGATCAGGTGGCTCTGGAAATGTGTGAGGAAGCCGCTGCCATGTTCGCCCAGTGTCTGGGAGAATCTCACCCGACCACAGCTGCGGCGTTCGGACGTCTGGCGGATCAGAATCTCAGGTTGGGGGCGACGGAACAGGCCATGGCTCATCGAAACCGCGAACGTCAGGCGGTGCGCCAGCATCTTGTGAACGTCGTGCCGGGCCTCATTGAAACCCTTCAGCAGTCGTACCTCACTGAAGTTCTTCGCGATGGCACAGAGAAAGCCCTGTCCCATGGTTTGCAGCTCAGAGACGACCCGGCGACTGCAGAACGATCTGCCGAGTGGCTGCTGAATGGGAAATCGTCGCTGCAGGAGGCTCGCGCAGCAAAACGCCAGATCGACAGTGAAGCCGGAAAGGGCCTTCTGAACGAACTGAACTACGTTCGCCGAAGAATCGCCCGGCTCACGGATTCGTTTCGAAGCCATTCCGAAACGGAGGCGGAACTGTCTGACCTTCGAGAACAGCAGCAGACTCTCGAACGAAAGCTCAGTGAGTTTCGACGAACTCCGGAATCCGGCACCGCCTGGCGTTCGCTGACGGATTTTCGAAAGATGCTTCCAGAGAACTCGGTCTGCATCAACATCGCCCGGTTTCGGATTCATGATTTCGCGGAAAGTCAATCGACGGATACTCGCTGGAAGGAATCCCATTATGCGGCCTGGGTGATTTCTTCACGAAGCGACGAGGCCGTTCATGTCATTGATCTGGGCCCATCAGATGAAATTGATGGTGCTGTCCGCAGGTTTCGTTCTGCGATTGTCTCCACGGCCGCCGCGATTCGAACATCGAGCGAAGAGGACGCCGTCAGCCAGCTGTCACTGACGACTGAACCACTCACGCAGCGACTTCTTGCTCCGCTCCATCCATTCATCTCAGATGCTGATGAGATCGTCGTCTGTCCCGACGGCGAACTCTGGACGCTCCCATGGTGCGCGCTTTCATGGGACGGGAAGTATCTCGCAGAACGATATCGCATTCGATACATCGTCAGCGGTCGAGAACTGTTCAAAGAAGACAATTCCTCATCTCCGGACAGAGATTCAATCGTCTTCGCAGATCCGGACTTTGATGCGTCGGTCCTGTCATCCGGCATCCGGGACGTCGATCTGCCGGATCACCGGAATCTTCGGGCAGCAGGGATTCATTTCAATCGACTGCCGGGGACGGCAGCGGAAGCGGCATTTGTCATGCCGGAACTCGAAAAAATCTGCGAGGGCGAAGTGCAACTTTACAGTGGTGAGCAGGCTACAGAAGCAGCGTTTCGGTCACTGGTGTCACCGGAGATCCTGATGGTCAGTACTCACGGGTTCGCTCTGCCGCCGCCGACGTCGAATGAGACTGAAACGGGGAGCATCAATGGAACAGATAACCCGTTGCTGAGATGCGGGCTTGCGCTTGCCGGAGCAAATCAAAGCAAATCCATCTCCGAAGCCACTGACGATGGCTTGCTCACCGGCGAGGAAATTGTCATTCAGGATCTTCGTGGAACCCGGCTTGTCGTCCTGAGTGCCTGCGAAACCGGATTGGGGGACATTCAATCCGGAGAGGGCGTCTCGGGCCTGCGTCAGGCCTTCGAACTTGCCGGTGCAGAATCGGTGATCGCCAGTCTCTGGCAAATCGACGACATGGAAACTGCAGTGATCGTCAAACAGTTCTTTCAGCAATTGGCAGCCGGACGATCGAGGTCCGCAGCTCTGCAAAATGCTCAGCTGGAACGCATCGAAAAGCGTCGCGAACGCTACGGGGCCGCTCACCCCTTCTTCTGGGCCGCGTTTACTCTGACGGGGAACTAAGTGAAATTCACACAGGAGATTGATTTCCACAGCGATCCGTCCGGCACAAACCTGTCAGCGATTCTGATTCTGAGCAGGCAGAAATGTGTCGGTCCGATAGCCGCGTCCCAGCGATGTCAGATCACGGACGAACCGAACGGCCGGAGGATATTCGGACGCATCCACTTCGGCCTCAAGGCGGGTTGTCGGGCCGCCTTCTTCGAAGTGTCCCAGTGCCTGAAATCGGTAGACATCGCCGCCAACGGTGATGTACGGGCCAAGTTGTCTGAGTGTTTCGAGGTCGACAATTCCTTCCGCCAGAATCCATGCCGCCGTGTTTCGTCTCGCCAGAATTCCGGAGGAGGCACTTTCCAGGTCAGCGGCCGGGCGAGCGGAAATAATCGAGTCCGCGGCCACTTCCGTCATCGCGGGCTGCAGTGTGAGCAGCACTTCGCGTCGAGCCTGGTTGATGTTGATTCGTCCCTCAATCGCTGTGTCATCGGTCACGCTGAAATTCTTTTCCAGATCGGGAAACACGTCCAGAAGCGTTGCCGCGTCTTCGCCCCACGGACTTGTAAAGCTCTGATCAACTCCCGTCAGCATCTTCACCGATCCGGTTTCTCCGCCGATCAAATCATAGATGGAATTGAACCGATAAGCCGGGACGACCGTGAAGTCGATATCGTTCCGGGAAATGGTTCCATCAACGGTCAGCTGAGGAAGGTTGGACGTCTGAGCAGTGACGTAGTCGGTTCCTCCCAGGCGAAAGGCACAGACGAAGCTGGCGGCTTCCTCGCCGTACAGTTCTTCGACGGCGTCGTATAACTTGGTCATCTGCCCCATGTTCAGATCAATTTTTGCGTCGCCATCCGGGTTCGTGTTTCGTTCGCGGCTGCTGACCGTGAGGTAGGCCTGCCAGCCAAGATCGAAGATCCCATCGGTGTTGGTATCTTCGCCGATATCTTCCATGCCGTTGTGGTTGGCATCCTCTCCGTAGAACAGAGCCGGAGTAACGCCCTGAACCTTCAGCAGTTCTTCAATGGTTTCCATCGGTCCGTTTTTGCAGGAATAGCTGACGGACAGAGTTTCGTAGTCCGCCGATTCTGCTCCGCCAGGCCGCCGGTCGTCATCGGAATCCAGCCAGTCCAGAATCGCATCCACAATGTCATCGGTCATGTTGGGGATGCTCTGCATGGCCAGATACTCCAGCCCCAGCTGCTCTTCTTCCGGAAGGTCGTCTTCGCTTTGAGCAATCGCCAGCAGCGAATTCAGATTGAACTTTGAGTTTTCACTGGCAAGGCCGAATCGCACGACACCTGTCGCGGTTTCGTCAAACGCCAGTACGGAACTCAGGACTCGACCGCGGGAAACCGCCGAATCCATGATCAGGTGACCTCGAAACGTATCGGGATCGTTGTACAGATTGATGGAATCGTCTGCGTCATGTTCCATGATCCGAGTTGCCACCAGTTCGATTGCCGATTCAGCCGCCATTCGAGCAGCGACGTCACGGCCACCCATCGCAGACGCCTGATGTTCAACAATCATCGTGTCTGAATAGTTGTAGGCGGCAAGAGACAGCAGCACGACAACAATGGTCACGATGGCCAGAATGAATCCCCGCCGTGACGATGTTTGCTGAACGGATTGAGCTCGGCTTTTCATGACACACTGTCCACCATTCGATTCCTGTGAGTCGCGTTTCCGAGCGTCAGCTCGAATGCGGTATCGGCCCTGCCCACCGTTAGAATGCCCCTTCGATGTATGGTTTGGCAACGGGAATGGGGACAACCAGCCGGTGAACACTTTCCGGCATCAGGTTGGGAACCTGACTGCGATCCCGGGTTTCCGATTTCGGCAGTAGTGAACGCAGGGTCAGCTCGATAATGACCGCCTGAGGCATGGCATTCTGCTGAGTACTGTCCCATTCCTCCATTTCTTCCACGCCGTCAAAATACGTGAAGCGAATGCCGGCTACTTCAGCGGACATCATGTCAGATGCAGCCTGCTGTTCCAGAACGTTTCCCTGGCTGATCAGCGTGCTGAGCCCGATCAGATCACCCTGCATGACGGCCAGTCCCGCGACAGTGTCGGATGTCTGGAGTCCGGCAAAAGCTTCGTCCGCCAGCGCACCGGACAGCCCGCCGGCTCCTCGTTCGGCGAGAAAATAGCGAATGATCATTCCATCGCCGCTGCGGTCAGAACCGGAAGTGAGTTCCGCTGAGCTCACGTAATTCAGGTTCCGGTCCGGCCGGCTGACATACAGCACCAGATCGCGATCCGTCCCAAACAGGCCATCCGTGTAGGATTCCATTTTGGAATCCGCATCTGCGGGCTCGGTGTCCGTGCCTGTTTCTCCCGTGGTACTCGTGTCTCCGGTCTCATCCGAATCTGAAATCGTCTTTTCCACAAACGTACACGACTGGATGTCCCGAGCCATCTGCCGCAGGATCGATCGTGCCACCTGAACTCGTTCAATCTCGTCGTAACTTTCGACAGCCGTCGTGTAATACACGTTCATGGCGCTGTACAGCGCTGCCATCAGCAGAGTACACAGGCCGGTTGAAACCAGTACTTCGATGATGGTAAATCCTGACACGCACCTGACCGCAGTGTGCAACAATCTTCGACTGTACACTGCTGACGAGGAAGAAGACTTCATCAGTGCAACTCTCCGGATGATGAAGATGATGCTGAAGCTTCGGCGGCGGCCGCGGCTTCAAGGAACAGTTCGGGGTCGCGTTTCAGTCGCACCAGTTCGAAGGCAGCGTTCGGCTGATCATTGGCGAGATGTTCGACCAGAACCGTGATCTTCAGCAGACTGGTGAAACCGCTTTCCTCGATCACCGTCGTGTACACCCATTCTTCGCTGTCGGCAAACGGGGTTTGAGTCTCATCCGCCAGAGGGCTGATCCCGGCGATATACTCTCCCATCAGGCTTTCGCACCTGAGTGCTGCCTCGGCCTGCAGTTTTGCCGCGACACGTGACCCGTGTCCGACGTTCATCAGCTGAAGGACGGCAGTCAGCGATCCGAGAAAAATGGCTGTGGACAGAATCACTTCCAGCAGAGTCAATCCGCGGCGACCGTTCCGACGGCTTTGACGATGGTTCGTGGGAGAAGCCAGCCTCAGTCGCCGCATCACAGTTCTCCCTGATAAACCTGAGAAGTGCGAGTCGCCCCGGTGAGCCCCCGGACCGAGACAATTGACGTCAGCAGCGATGGATCGGACACCTTCAGTTCGAAGTCTTCCGCTGTTCCGTCAAAACGAAACAGCACAGGAGTCGACCAACTGCGAGACGCGAGATCTGTTGCATTCAGGTCACCGAAGCGTTCCGGCGGAAGCGTTTCTGAAGGCTGCTGCAGCGGGTCCCCGGAACTCAGCTGAATGTCTTCAGCAAGTTCCAGAAACAGACGCATATATTTTTCTGTGGTGGTGCTTTGATTGTCTTCGTCAACGTTTAGCTCTGTTTCCGTGGGCAGCACCACAACGCCGGGGCCGTTCAGTTCGTAACGGAACTCGTAGTCAATCCCGGTGTCAATCGCGTAGCGTCTTGCTTCGGACATGACTTCGCGAACTTCGTCGGCCTGACGAAAAACCACCCCTTCGCGAACCATTGACATCAGCTGCGGTGCCACCATCGCGGAAACCGCCACCAGAATGGCGACCACAATCACAATTTCCATCAAAGTGAACCCGTCGCTATACGGACGACGGGCTCGAAGGTTGAAATCGGATCGCGAACTGATCATCACTTTGTGCGTCGCTGATTGCTGACGTCATCGCCGCTGGTCCCGCCATTGTCTTCGCCATCCGGTCCCATCGACCAGATCTTCGGCTTCACGTCGCCGGATTCGTAGCTGTACTGATACTCGTGTCCCCACGGATCCAGCGGCACTTCATCCAGCTCCTGCTGCTGTTTGCGTCCCTGAGCATCTTCCCAGGGTTCGGCCAGCTTGCGCAGCAGTTCCGAACCAGTGCCTGCTTCGAAGACCCCGTTCATCTTAACGGCCTTGGTCTTGCAGGCGTTTTCCAGAGTCTTGATGTCCCCCTGAGCAATCTTCAGCAAGGCTTCCTGCTGATTTCCAATCAGGTTCGGCACGACCATCGCCGCCAATGCCACGATGATGCCAAGAACAATGAGCAGTTCCAGCAGAGTAAAACCGGACCGGCGGCGAACAGGTTGTGAACGACGAAATGTTTTCATGAGCTGCGGAGTTCCTCTTTCAGCAGAATGCGGCCATCAGCGGACGCGATCAAGACTCGGACGAAATTCAACCGGATGCTTCGGCGTGCAGCCTGCGGCCGGTCAACCACTGAGGCATCAGACAGTTCAACCCCGTCTGGTCCGAAAAATGTTCGCGGAATCCGGGATTTTATTCAGATCAAAAGGAAAATCCCACGACATTTCCTTCGCGAAATCGCTCGGGAGAACAACATTTCAGAGGTCGAAACGATCGAAGCGAATCGAAGGGGCGAAATCCCTGCCCTCGAAAGCCCGGTGCAGAATATTCGGCAATCATGGCCGGCCTGCCGATGTGGCGCAGGCATCCGCCTTGCGAACAGGCCGAATCTGAGATTGAAGCATACGCTGTTTCACGCCCTGCCGGGCTCGATCAGATCAAATCCTGCCGCATGCAGCCGAGCGGTGACAGGAGTTCCCTGCCCTGATACGAAGTACTCGTAGTTTCGTTCGGCAACTTTTGTCGCGGCTTCGATCACCTGAACAATGTCCCGCTGGCTCGCGGCGGTGGGGTAGGTGTCGCTCAGGGTTTCCATCGATTCGTTCAGGCAGCGGCGACGCATGATGGCCAGCAGGCCGGAAGCAATCGACGCCTTGCCATATCCGAACAGTTCCGGAAACCCGCCCTGATGTCGAATGCGTCCGCCGAAGGATGGATTTCGAGTTCTCGAACCATCGCCGATGATTGTTTCCCGATATCCTCGGTCCTGCTGATCGACCATGCCTCGCCCGTAGATTCCGTACAGTTCAATTTCCTGATTAACGGCACCCTCGAACTCGGCCGGATTGATCCAGTTGTTGTTGTAGTCGCCTCGCATGCCGTTGTCATAAGTCACCGCCACATCCAGGCTGTCCCAGGTTCGAATCGGATCATGTCGACGGAAGACGGACGGATCCACGTTCCGTCGCCGAGCGATCTCAGCGTGATGCCGGTCCCAGTTCAGCAGCAGATTCTTCTGACCGGTGGCAAACACAGACACGGGCCTGACCTTCAGGTAGTGGTGCACAACATCCAGCCAGTGACAGCCGACGTAGGCAAACGGATTGCTCTGTTCCGCCCAGGCGAAGATTTCAGTGCTGACATCCAGAGGTTCTTCCAGGACAGCTCGCACCCGATTGATCGTGCCGTATTTTTCCGGAGCCTTCAGCATCATGTCCCGCACGAACTGGTCAAAACGCTTGTGCATGTCGACGGCCACAATCAGCCCGGTTTTATCTGCGAGCTGAATGATCTGGTCCGCTTCCTGAACGCTGAGACACAGTGGCTTTTCGGTAATGACGTCAACTCCGGCATTCAGAGCGTCAATGATGGGCTGAGTATGCACGTGATCCGGAGTTGCGACGAACAGCACGTCGGGCCGATGTCGCTGCAGTATGTCTTTCCAGACATCGTCTCCGTAGCAGGCTTCCGGAACGCGATCCGGAAAATCAGTGGCAAACCAGTCGGCAATCCGACCGGCGGTGCCGCTGCGTTCACTGCGAGTTCCCACGGCGCACACATCAACAGCGATGTTCGCAACAGCCGGCGCCAGGTGGCTCATACCAATGCTGGTCAGCGCACCGGCGATCCCGCCTCGCATAAAGTCCTTGAACGTCTGTCCGATGATGTCGTCAAAGAACATCCCGCCACCAACGATGGCGACTTTCAGTTTCCGCTGCATGCTGCGATTCCTGTTTCCGCAGGACCTCTGAAGAATTCTGCTTTTCAACGTCTTCAGCAAGACGCTCGACCGCGAAGGCAAGTCTAACGGACGACTGACCGGACCGGGATCGCCGCCGGTGATTTTTCTGAAACCGCCCCGTGACTATCCACCGGAGCCGCACAGCTCTATGGACTTCATGCCGAAGAAATGACTGTCAATCCCGATTCAATATGTTTTTTGAAATTTTCAAACTGGAATGAAATGTTTTCAGAAATCGGAAAGGCTGTCTTGAAATTGAGGCGGTTTGCGATGACACTCAGTGGTGCCGCGTCGTCTGAATCCTGTCAGCAGTTCTGCTGCGGTTGCCTGCTGACGGTTCCCCGTTACCTGAAGGAGTGGCTCATGCTGACAACCAGAATTCCGGCCCATGAAATTATGACTCGTCATCTGGTCATGACCACTGCGGATGCGCATGTGGTTGAAGCCAGCGAACGCCTGATCGCGCAGGGCATTTCCGGAATGCCGGTCGTGGATTCTTCGGGCCGTCTGGAGGGACGATTTTCAGAACGCACTGCGATCGCTGCGCTGGATCTGAGCTGTCTTCAGCGGGATTCCCGCGTTGCCGCGGCCCTGAAGGACATTCACGCGGCGGACCTGATGGATCGCTGGGGGCTGGTGCTGAAGTCGCATCAGGACGTGTTTGCCAGCATCGGCGAACTGGTCAGCCGCAGGGTTTCAGGAGCTCCCGTGGTCGACATGGACGGCACTCTGCGCGGCGTCTTTTCCGAACAATCGGCCATGCACGTCTTTATTGGCCTGTGCTGGGAGCAGCTGCCGTCATCACGAGTCACCGCTTGGGTGGATCGTGATGATGAGCGATGGATTTCCGAAGAAACGAATCTGGTAGAGATTCTGGACCGTTTTCATCGTCGAGCATTTCGCCGACTGATGGTGATGCACGGGAACAAACTGGTTGGCCAGGTGACTCGGCGGGATGCTTTAAAGGCCGCTATTCGCAGCAGTCGTGAACCGCTGGCGGCTTCGCGCCACCTTTCTGCAGACAGTCAGATGGGCCTGAGAACCGATGTCGGAGCATGGATGCATCGGGAGGCGGAATCAATCGGTGCCAATGATGATACTCTGCGGATTGCCCGCACATTCCTCGAAAGTGGAGCTCGGCAACTGCCGGTGCTGAATGATGGCAGTCTGGTGGGGCAGGTCAGCCGAAGCGATCTGCTGCGTGCCGTCCAGAAGTCGTTTCCTTCCTCAGCATCCAGTGAAAGTGGAATTCACACGCTGTATCTGACGTCTGTCAACAAGCGGGACGTCCGTGAATTTGTCTGAACAGCCTTCTGAGTGGTGTGCGAAGCGTTGAAGGAATTCCGGGTTCAGGCGCTGGTATTCTGAATCACAAGCGACATGATACCACCGCACGAAGTTCGCGTGCGCCGTGTGTCATGTTTCCACATGAGAATTCAGATTCGGCTCCCAACGAATTCATTTGCTCACCATGGCCGATCGATTCTATTGTCCGGATCTGACCGGAACGATTGCTCAGCTTTCTGACACGGAAGCCCATCATGCGCTGCACGTTCTGAGGATCAAAGCGGGAGCGAGCGTTCAGCTGTTCGATGGCCGGGGGACTCTGGCGTCGGGAATTGTGACCACCGTCAGCCGGCGAGATTTGTCCATCGAATTGACAGATCGGGAAGTCCATTCACGAAATCAAAACACTTCCGTGACGGTGGCCAGCGCCGTTCCGAAAGGTGACCGACTGAAATGGATGCTCGAGAAACTCACGGAACTGGGCACCGACCGGTGGATCCCTCTGCACGCAAATCGGTCGGTCAGGGGGAAGGAAAACATCTCCCCCGAGAAACTCCTGCCGACAGTGGTCGCCGCATCAAAGCAGTGCAACCGGCTCTGGCTGATGGATATTCAGCCCGTTCAGTCATTGCCTGAAATCCTGAACTCGAAAGCGGACTCAGAATCGCACCTCTGGCTGGCTCACCCACCCCATCACCGGACTTCGGCAATACCGCGGATCGGTGCGGGATCTCCAGACGGACATCATCTGGCTCTGATCGGCCCGGAAGGCGGATTTGACGAAGACGAAGTCCTTCAGGCGGATGCCGCAGGGGCTATGCGGCTGGCGTGGCCCGAGACAATTCTGCGGATTGAAACAGCTGCCGTTATGGCCGCCGTCATTCTGCAGGCTCAGCGCAGTCCGTCATGATCCGGCCACACACCCGCAGCAGCCACGTCGTGAATTCGGCTTCGATCGAGGCGGCGGTTTCGCTGACGTCCGCATGATCCAGCACTGCGTCGCTGAGTCCGCTGGCGACGTTGGTGATGCAGGAAACCCCCAGAACTCTCAGGCCGCGACGCGCTGCCGCGATGGCTTCGGGAATGGTGCTCATGCCTACTGCGTCGACCTGCAGACGCTGCAGCATCCGAACCTCAGCGGGCGTTTCGTAATTCGGGCCACTCATCATGGCATAACAGCCTTCGTGCAGTGTCAGACGAGTTGGCACCGCAAACGCAGCGCTACGCAGCCTGGAATTCCAAAGGCGGTCACCAAGATCGCTGCGACCGGCCAGTCGCTGGTCCAAAGCGCACTCCTGAATGTTCAGCAACGTCCAGTGACCGGAAATCAGCATCAGATGTCCGGGCTGAAAGCCGGGACTCACACCCCCGGCGGCATTGCTGACGACCAGAGTGCAAACTCCGATGGCCGCCATCAACCGCGTTCCGAAGGTCATCACTGAAAGCGAGTGCCCCTCGTACCAGTGAACTCGTCCCTGGAGCAGAAGGATTCCCGCGTGCGCACCGGTGCCGATAATCAGACGACCGGAATGCCCCGCCACGGCCGGTGACGGCATTCCCGGCAGATCACTGTACGGAACCGCGATGCCCCCGTCGAACAGAACTCGATCCCCGGCCTGACCCAGACCCGATCCCAGAATCACGGCAACCTGCGGCTGAACTCCTGCGGCCTCGATCAGTCTCGACAGGATGCGAAATGCGGGAACACAGTCTGCGTCCCCGCATTCAGCGGATGGATCCATCAGGGATACCGTCATCGTCGAGCCGATTCTCAGCCTTTGGCAGCTGCCAGAGCAGCATCATAGTTCGGGTGTTCAGCGATTTCTGATACGTACTCGACGTGCTTGAGGATGCCGTCCGGACCAACCACGAAGATGGCACGAGCGAGGCATCGATCCAGAGGTCCGCCCTTGATCAGAACTCCGTAATCTTCGCCGAACTTCGTGCACCGATGAGCGCTCAGAGTCTTGACCTTGTCGATTCCTTCAGCACCACACCAGCGTTTGGCGCCAAACGGCAGATCCATGCTGACGACCAGCACGTCTGCATTTTCCAGGCCAGCAGCCTGCTCGTTGAATTTGTGAGTTTCCTGATGACAGACCGGAGTATCCAGCGAAGGAATCGTCGCGATGATGCGAGTTCTGCCTGCGCTGCTGGCCAGAGTAACTTCTTCCAGCCCGATGCTCTGCAGTGAGAAGTCGGGAGCTGCCGAGCCAACGGTCAGAGCGGCTCCCGCCAGATTGACCGGATTTCCTTTGAGAGTAACAGCGCCGCTGCGGACTTCAGACATAACCGAGAACTCCTGATTGAGATTCCAAAAACCATCGAAAACGCTGCCCTCGTCCGATTCTTGACCATCACCGACCGTCCGAACCACACCAAGCAGCCAATGCGCTGGTAGTATGTCGACAAACGCCCCACTTTCAACCGCACGTGACCGCCAGCTGAAATTCCACCGTGAACATCGGGAGTTGAGCCGCGAAGGGGCCGATTCACTGACCGCTGAAAGCGGTTGACGCATCATTCACTAACGATGACATGGTGAAAACACGGGGGACGCATTCGAGTCGAAAGTTCGGGTCTGCTCGCCTCCCGAAGCGGCGTCCAATGGCAGCGAGCCTGCCGAATCTTAGAAGGGATTTGGACGTTCGCAGCAGACTGTGTCATAAATCATGTCATCTGGAGCATTCGGGCATCTGCCGTGGGCAGGTGGAAGGACTTCAGAATTCACGCAGGCCTGCACCGGATTAGTCGATGCTGCCGGTGTTTCGTAGTTCGATCGTTGGCCTCATGAGAATCCCGTTGACATTTGCTCTCTTCATCAGTTGCGGGATGCGGAGATCGAACGGGATCGAATGCGCGCTCGATGGGAAACCGTAGTCGAGATCTCGAGAGCACCAAGGAATTGCCCGCCGCCTGACCGTCCTGAGCAGAGCCTGTTTCCGATACCCACTGGTTTGAAGAGGTCACCAGCAGGTCGGACTTGACTTCAGTATCGACAGGCCGTGATGCAGAACGATTTACGATCCCCGAAACCGTTGGCGGAGGTCTGGGTCTGCTCGACTCATGACCCGGATGGCGAACTGGATGTGTTCTGTGTCGGTGGCGGAGGAATTGACTCCGTTACCGGAATTCCGTCAGGAGTGCCGAGTCAGCTGTTCAGAGGTGTGGGAGGGAAATTCGCTGCGGTTGGTGATGTTTCCCGAACCGACCGGGGAACAGACTATTCCCATGGCTGTACCGTGTCCGACGTCAATAATGATGGCTTCCCGGACTTGCTGGTCACGTGTTTCGGCAGAAGCTCGCTGCTTGTTGGGCAGGGTGACGGGACCTTTACGGATCAGACGGAAAGGACTGGTTTGATAAGCCGTCAGTGGAGCACGGCGGCGGCTGTGGGGGATGTGAATTCTGATGGCAATCCGGACGTGATGTTTGTTGGCTATGTCGACTGGAAGCCCGAGGTTCCGCGTGTCTGCAATGACGATCAGGACCGGCCGGACATCTGTCCTCCTCAGCAGTATGACGCAGTGGCTGATCACCTTTATCTGAACATGGGAGATGGTCGGTTTGCAGATGTCTCCGAGACGGCCGGTATTCGGTCAGACGGCAAGGGGCTGGGAGTTGTTGCAGTCGATCTGGACGGCGTCGCACCGGTGGATTTCTTTGTCGCCAACGACGTGGTGGCAAATCACCTGTACGTCAATTGGGACGGAACGAGCTTTAGTGAAATCGGTCAGCGTTCAGGAGTCGGTCTGAGCGAATCCGGAATTCCGGAAGGCAGCATGGGGATCGCGGTGGGAGACGTCAATCGAGACAGCCGACCGGACCTTCTTGTTACCAATTTCGAATTGGAAGACAATTCGCTCTACATTCAGCGAGATCCGCTGGGGCATTTCCAGCATTCGACATCAGCATTTGGCCTGGGTGGTGCAGCCCGAAGATTTGTGGGGTTTGGTACCGGCTTCACTGATTTTGATGCTGATGGCTGGCTGGATCTGTACGTTCTGAACGGCCATGTTCGTTATCACTCCCGGTTCGCTGAGTTTCGCCAGCCAGCGTTGCTGTTTCAGAACCGGAGCGGTGTTCGATTTCATGATGTGACCAGCCAGGGTGGCGCGTGGTTTACTGTGCCGCATTGTGCCCGAGGAGGGGCGGTCGGTGACTTCAACAACGATGGAAGTCCGGATCTCTTCGTGTCACTGCTGGATGAGCCCGTCGCTGTGCTTGCGAATCGTGTCTCCGTCGACCACTGGGTTAGCCTGATTCTCGTCGGTACTGAGAGCCCCCGTCATCCCGTCGGGACAAAACTAACTCTGACCTTTTCGGACGGCACTCAGCGAACTCACTTCGTGACCAGCGGTGCCGGATATCTTTCCAGTTCCGACGTCCGAATTCTTATGTCAGTTCCTCCGGCGGCGTCTTCTGTTTCAGCAGACGTTATCTGGCCATCCGGCCATACGGACACATTCTCGAATGTACAGACAAATACTGACACCGTTTTGATTGAACGCAGAACGCGAGAATTCCCTCGATCAGTTTTACAGGGCGGGCATGAGCCAGAGTAAGACGAATGCTTCCGGAGGCAACGGCAATCGGGCAGGACGGCGTCGCAACAAACCACTGTTGATGGTGTTACCACTGCTGGCGGCAGGATTCTGTCTCGCCTGGTGGCTCAGGCCTGACATCCTGTACCGGGTTGCACGCTACCAGTATGAACATCGGCCTCAGGAAGCATCGCAAACTCTGGAATACGCGGTCGCACTGCGAAACGACAATTTTCCGTCCGCGAGGCTGCTCTGGTCACGAGCGTTGCTGAAGTCGGGTCGCCTGGGTGAAGCTGAGGCATGTTTCAACCAGATTTCTGACCCTTCCGGACTCCCGGGAACAGAGCTCCTGCAGTTTGCCGATGAAGCGATCGCAGCGCAGTCGGTGTTTCTCGCGGCAATGATTCTGAAATCCATCCCACCAACGGCTCCCGAGTTTCCCGAAGCCATTCGGACGCTTGTGCGGATATCCTTTGAAAGCGGCCAGTGGCAGGCTGTTGTCAGGTTCTGCGAACCGCCATCAGTGAAATCAATCCTGTCGCCAGTGGAGACATCTCTCCTGGCGGACAGCTGCGTTCACCTTCAGCGGTTTCCTGAGGCAGTGACCCTGTTCGAAGACGTCCTGAAGGACATCAGGACAGATTCTTCGACATTCCGAAACTGCATTGCATCAGTCACGGATATCCTGCTGAAACTCGGAGACAAATCCCGCAGAATACTGGCTGAACAATCTTCAGCAGGTAGATTCAGCCGCAATGCAGTCGCCGGAGCTCCTGATGCTTCGTGCAAGGCTGCTGCGGATGAATGGTCGCCACGATGATGCAAGGGCCTGTCTCATGTCCTCCCGGCAGAAGTCAGAATGTCGGTTCGAACTGAAGAGCTGTTCGGGCTGTTGAACTTTGATCAGGCACGATGGGACGACGCTTTGAAGAATTTCTCGCTGGTTCTGATTCAGGAGCCATGGAACGGCCAGGCTCATTATAAATCAGCGCAGATTCTGCAGGAGCTGCACCGTGGCCCGGAGGCAGACCGGCATTTTCGTCGGAATGAAGAAATCAACAGGCTTTCGTCACGGATTCTTGAACTTCAGAGCGAATCGCTGACCGGATTTGAGGAAATTCAGCGATTAAACCAACTGGCCACTGCTTACGAAGGACTCGGACAGGCCCAGATTGCAGCCCAGCTCCGAAGACAGGCTGAGTACCTTGAAGCGAAACCGTTGGGCCAAAACTGATTTCGCGTTCAATTTTGGAAGAAAAAATGTCCGGAGATCTTGACTTTCGGGCAGCAATTTTGTCGACTGAAGAACATCGTGTTCTTTTTCCCATTTCAGAAACGGAAAGGTTTCAAAAATGAGAGCTCAATCCAAGACTCGACTCGTGGTTTTACCCTGATCGAACTACTCGTGGTGATTGCGATCATTGCCATCCTGATCGCGCTGCTTCTTCCGGCCGTTCAGCAGGCACGCGAAGCAGCCAGACGAACTCAGTGCAAGAACAATCTGAAGCAGATCGCCCGCGCTTCACAATTACCATGACGTTTACAACTCGTTTCCAATCGGCAACAGGACCTCTGGTGCGGGCGAAGGTGGCTGGGGAGGGTCGTTCTGGTTGGCACTGCTGCCCTACGTCGAGCAGCGCCGTTGTACAATCAGCTGACGTTTAACGGACCGTCATATGGATATACGGGAGCAGGGACCGGGAACACGGTGAATGGCCCGTTGGTTCGGGGTAAGAAGTTCGACTTTCTTGCCTGTCCATCCAGCCCTATTGAAAAACTGAAAGACACTGGTGGCGGTATTGTTACGCAAACGGCCGAGTACGTGGGGATTTCTGGCGCTGTGGACGATCCGGTTGGAACTCCGAACGGTTTCTTGAACAATCTGAGTACGCCCCAATTCGCAGGCGGCACATGTTGTGCCAACGCAAACTTCCCAAATATCTTGAACCATATCCACGCTCGAGGAGGGGTGCTTCTTGTTATCAAGACCATCAACTTTCGCGATATCACCGACGGTACAAGCAACACCATGGCAGTCTCGGAGCAATCTGCATTCGCGAAAAGTCCTGCAGGACAGGAAATTCAGATCAATAACAACCACGGCTGGATGATGGGAACCGACGGCAACAACGTCACTCATGGTGCACGGCACTTCAATTTGACAACAATTCGCTACTCACCAAATGCGGTGAGCGAAATAGGAGGAACCCAGCTCAATGGGGTGGGCAATAACGATGGCTACAACAACGGCATTTTTTCCTCCCATGAAGGCGGGGTCCAGTGTGCTCTTTCTGACGGTTCTGCCCGGTTTGTCAGCGAGAATGTAGACTTGTCGACCCTCAAACGTGTAGCGACGCGCAATGATGGCCAAGTCGTTGGTGAGTTTTAGCATTCTCGTGTTGCCGTTTAATGCTTGATGGGCGGCGCGTTGGATCGCAGTAGGTGCAACGCGTGCCTTTTTCATTACTTTGTAAAGTCCTAACGATGAGTTGCGTTCTGCGTTGCCTTGGTATCGTGGTTACTGTGTGTGCCATCGGTTGCAGTGGTGGTGGGCTTCCTGAAGGAGATACCGGGACAGTCACGGGGAAGGTTTCCTATAACAGTCAGCCAGTGCCTGAAGGCTCAACGGTCATTTTTCATCAGGTCGGTGGCGCCGGCCTTGTAGGTATTGGCACAACTGACAGCACCGGCGGTTACAGGTTGTTGATGCGTGACGGAGAAGCAGTACTCGCTGGTAAATACAATGTTTCCGTGACAGCGGCTGTGGACGTTCCGACACTCGATCAGGATGAGCTTATGAAGCTTGAGAAGCCCCCTGAGATTCCAAAATCTCCACTCCCTGAGAAATTCGCGTCGCCGGAAACGTCAGGTCTTTCATTTGACGTGAAGGCCGGGGAAAACACAATCGATGTCACGCTGGCCGACTGATCTCCCAGCAGGAAGTGCTGCATTTGTTTCCTGGTATGACCTTTGATTTGCCGCAATGCGATCAATTTCGGTCGTGTTTGACTGGGTTGGCCAGTCCTGAGGTTTTCAGGAAGTGATTTTCGAAGTCTGCATCAGGCAGCAGGCAGGGGTGTTTGTACTGTTCCTGGCTGCCGCCGGATTTTTGCAGGCGGCTTTGAGTGAAACGCTGCCAGGCGGTGTCGGGGATGACCTGGCACTGCAGGTCTGCCAGTCGTCCGGTGCCCCGTTTTTCGTCGTATTCGCAGTTGCGCTGCCTGAGCAGTTGGTCGGCGGTGAGTGCCA
This sequence comes from Planctomycetaceae bacterium, assembly GCA_041398865.1. Classification (GTDB taxonomy): domain Bacteria; phylum Planctomycetota; class Planctomycetia; order Planctomycetales; family Planctomycetaceae; genus Fuerstiella. The sequence goes on along the minus strand of JAWKTY010000024.1, from coordinate 18,900 downwards.
ATTGATTCAGGTCAATGCGCTGTTCGGTTCCGTCATCGCAGCCCACGAACAGCCGGTAACCGGGTGGATCGCCCCAGACGGGAGTCATCGTGAAACACTTCAGCAGAGCGTTGTGTGAAGCGGACGCCTGACGAACAGATTCCACAACCTGTGACTCGGTAATCTTCTCACCGGTGATGCTGGAGATGTGTGCTCCTTTGTGGCGGAATTCCAGCAGCGGCGTGGTTCCCTCAAACCCGGCACAGCGGACAACATCATGAATATTGTACCGGTAAAGGCCGGAGGACGTGGTCAGCAGAATGAAGTAGTCACGAGCAGTCTGCAGTTCGTGAGCTTCCAGAACGTCGGGAGATTCCTGGTCGATCTGTTCCACGGGAATGAATTCAAAGAAGTGTGATTCGATGTCCAGCATGCCCGCTGCAGTGTTGTCGTGAAAGGGAATCGTCATTCGACCTTCACTGGCGTGCAGACCGTGATCGCGAATGGTCAGATCGCCGAAAACTCGCCGCAGTTCCGGCAGGTACGCTCCGGCACTGCCGCCTGTCCAGACTCCCAGTACCGACAGATGTTTCCAGCATCGTGCCGGATCCAGTCGACCGCACTGTTCAAGAATCTTCTGCAACTGTGTGGCTCGTTCCGGACTGCGTTTCAGGTGTCGGGCCAGCACTTCGCGGATGGTTCGAGGTATGTCTGCGGATGGCGACAGAGTCCCGTCATGAATGTCGCGGATCAGAGTTTCTGCACTGTCGGACGCTGAGGCAATCAGCTGCAGGATGGTGGCCGGGTTGGCGGTAATCAGCATTCCCACCCACGGGTCGGCGAAAGCAAATCGAGCGATCGCGTAGCGGCGAGCGGCAGGATCATCGATGCATGAGACTGCTGCCGGAACCGTGTACAGTTTGCGGACAATTGGCTTCTGCATCGCTGTGACCAGCCCGCTGATGTTGCCGCAGGCGGTGCCGTCCGGGGTTTTCCAGCGATCATGACTGCTGGTGATCTGTACCATCCTCAGCTGACGCAGCAAAGAGTGCTGCTGATGGACGGCAATTCCCCAGTGCTGCCAGCCGCGACGATAGTCACTGAGAAACGCGTCCGTGATCGGAATCAGCTTGGGCTGAGCCGTTGTCCCGCTGGTAACGGCGTACATCAGCAGATGATTCTTTCGACCCAGCAAAGCCGAATGATTGCCCGCCTGCATCCGCTCGATCCACGGACGAAACGTTTCGTACCCCGCGACAGGCAGGCGACTGCGAAATTCGGACAGACTCAGTCCAGGCTGCAGGCCGTACCTGTGGGAAAAATCGCTGTCTCCATTCAGCTGCAGCAGGCGTCGAAGCGTTTCGTGCTGAACTTCCCGACATGATGTCCGAGCCAGCTGCAGATATCGGTCTCGAGCTCGAATGATCGGGCGGCGGAAGACGCTGCCGATCACTGAACGAAGGCGATTGCGAAGGGGAATCGAAACCATGGCAGCAAACTGTCGGGAAGGTGATCGTCGGCAACAACCCGCAGAAATCGCCGAAACTCAGCGATTGCCGGGCTGGTCCTCCAGGACTTCATCGGCAATTGTTAAGTAAATCATTTCTGCTTCCTTGTAGGCTTTTTCGGCAATTGGTCTTTCAGATTCCCGAATCGCTGATTTCTTCGAATTCCAGCAGACTCGAACCGCTTCCGCGCACCATTCGGCGCTTTTTCGGCTGGCCCGGATGGGCTTTCCGTCGACGTGGACGAAGATCGGATTGGTATGAACGGACGGCAGGATTCGCACAGCAACCCAGGACGATTGAGAGATCTCAAGCGGCAGACGGACGTTCTTCAGACTGCCATCGGCCGTGATGGTCCGAGTTGCTGCCACCTGACCGTTCACAATCACTTCGATCGGCACGGTTCGAGATTCTCCGATGCGACACCTCTCGAGGTGCCAATACGGCTTTTCGTCCAGTCGTCGGCGTCGAATGGCTCGACTTTCGTCCGTCAGCTGTTCATCAAGCAGTGCAGCGACGTCAAAGCTGACTTCCACCTGCGAAGGTGCGGTCAGGTCCACACGACTGACCGTGTTGCTGTCAGAATTTCGAGTGCCGACACCAACGTCGTTGATGGCAAAGTTCAGGACGTGACTGAGCCCGTCTCCGCAGTAACTGCGTCCGTCCTTCAGACCCTGAACCCAGTGGTCATAGTTCAGCGGCTGATCGTCATTCAGCTGAACGTAAATTCGTCCCAGTCCGACTCGGTCGCCGTAGATACACGGAAAGTCTGTCTCCCCGCTGATGCGACTGGTCATGCCGCAGTTCAGAGTGTGGTACCAGACGTTCAATTCCCAGATCGCCGGAGTGTCGACTGCGGACAGGAAGTCGCAGGCTCCCAGTGCCGTGGTCACAATATATTCATTGGCTCCGATGCCATCGAACGGAGGCATGGCGAAATCCGGCAGTTTGTCGGCGGCTTTTCCATTCCACTCCGACGGTGCTCCGCCCCACGGCCGCTTTACAAACTGACGACTGCCATCGGGCATCACGTCCGGAAGCGCCAGTCCCCAGCCGCTGTGGCTGTATCCAACAACTCCTCCCTGCTGTTGGCCCCACTGCAACACGGGCAGTGTCCAGCTGGGCCATTCCTCAATTCGAGTTGTGCCGGGGTAATCGTCTTCACTGAGCTTCAGCAGGCACAAATGCCCGGCATGTGACGACGGAAAACCGCTCACTTCGACGTCATACCTCATCAGGTACTCGGACGATGACAGCCGCGAGACTTCCCCTTCGAAGAATGTTTTCTGAGTGTACCAGCACGGCCCCCAGCTCAGCACACACCCCACGTTCAGGTCTTCGCCCAGCAGATGCCGCATCATGTCTTCCGGACCGACACCTTCGGTCGGGCTGTCGTAATGAGCACACCCGGCCGCGTGGACGTGATGATCTCCGGAATACCAGCCATGTTTGGCGATGTGAATCCACCGCTGCAGGTTGAATGTCAGCTGATGTTCCCGGGCATCCGGAATGGTCACAGTCCGCTTTTGAATCACATATTCGGGACCTCGATTCACCGTGATGGAATATTCGCCGGGCGGCAGATCCAGTGTTTCACCGTCATGGCGATAGACCTGATGATGAAAGAAGAAGTCCGGAGCCAGCCGACGAGCCGGGTTCGGATAAATGCGTCCCTGAGAATCGCGGACAACAAATGCCGCTGTGGTGGGGCGTCCGTCTGTGTCTCGCACATTCAGCGTCACATGAACGGCGGGACGACAGTCGAACAGAATCGAAACCGCGTTTCGGAAGCCGATATCCTGAGTTCCCTGACCGATATTGAATGCCAGAGACGCTTCCCGTTGTCCGGCGTCGCGGCTGTACAGCAGCACGACTCGATATTCCACGGATAGACCAGACAACCGACGCTTCAGAGGTTCCCGATTCAGCATGGACACATCCAGCCAGCGATTGGGAACATCGGCGGGGTTCACCAGTTTCTCGTCCGTTCGAGGCTGCTCGCGGGCTCCCTTTCCTCGCTGATAAACCGGAGCCGCATTCGGACTTTCCACCACCAGTTCCGGGTTGATGCCGGCTTCGTTGTGAACTTTGACCAGAAACGACCGCCACCCCTGCTGCATCAGCTCCTTCGCCACCGGGCCTTCCTGAACCTTGACTCGGCTTTCAGCGTTGATGTGAATCTGTGCCAGGCACAGGGGATCCAGAATTTCCTGAATCGCTTTGACGCAGGCCCGAGCATCCTCCTGCTGATACGCTTCATTCAGGCGGACCGCCACGGATTCCGACAGCGGCGTGCCTGAAAACTGCAGAGCTTCCTCCAGACGCTGCACGGCGGCCACCAGAGGCTGGCGTTCCACATCCATCACCACCGCAGGCTCATCACCCATCGTGGAATGCAACGCAGGCAACAACAGTGCCCACAACATCGTCAGGCATCGAACGCGTTGCGAAAGTGGCGAGTTTCCAGGGGACGAACAGTTCATTGATCACTCCACGTTGCGTAGATTTTTCGTGACAAGGGACAACGACGCCGGGCACGTTGGCCCCGGTTCAGGCGACTCGCAGATCTCGCCCGCCCATAATGTAACATAGAGTGATCGCGGTCGGGACCATCGTTGCCGACAGCCCTTCGTACAGATTGGTAGTTGAAGTTTCCCTCATACAGCTCCTGCTCAGACCGGCGCGTGATGCCGAATATTGGGGGAGCCGTGGAGGATTTGTGGCAGGGAGATGCAGCGGGCGAACCGAAGCGATGTTCAGCTGCTGCCTCGCTGTCCTTCGGCGTCATCGAACAGGTTCACGGGGTCATCGTGAACGGAAGCGGCAGGGCATTGCCGCCGCCCGCGAACGACACTCCAGCGTTCGGTCGATGTTCATCTGACGACGAAGGAACTGTTCCCTGATCGCTGCCAGCCTGCTGCTGATGCGTTTGGCCATCCTGAGCCGGACCACTTTGACAAGGAACAGCATCTTGTCTTGCAGCGACGAAACGTCCAGCAGGCGTTTCCCCCGTCCGACTTTTCGGCAGTCATTCGGCAAAGCTGAACGGGAGAAATTAGCCTCGGTCAACGGACGGAAGCAAAATCAGATGGCTCGCAGGACCGCAGCGGCGCTCTGGCCCATTGCGGTTCGGTTAACGGTCAGTGCGGTACGTGACGCAATTCTGTGCGGACCGCCGCGAACGACGTTCAGGCGGCATCGCGGGTCCGGAATTTCGTAGTTCAATGTCGCCGGAACCTGTCCGTACTTCAGAGACAGCAGAGTTCCGGCCAGTTCCACAGCTCCGGCCCCGGCATCAAAGTGACCGACGAAGCTCTTCATCGCTGTGACGGGAACCTTCAGAATGCAGTCTCCCAGAGCTCGATGGTAGGCTCGGGATTCGACGATATCGTCCGGCTGAGTACTCTTGCCCTGAGCGTTGATGTGTCCGATTTCCTCGGGCCGAATCGAAGCGCGGCGGATGCTGGATTCGATGGCATGGACAAGTCCCAGTCCCGCTGAGCCATTGGCATATCCGTGTCCGTCCGTGCCGGCTCCGATTCCCAGAACCTCGGCGTAGATGTCAGCTCCGCGACGTTTGGCGTGTTCGTAACTTTCGACAACAAATGTAGCCGCACCTTCCCCGACCACGGCTCCATCACGTTCGAAGTCAAACGGCCGACAGGCCCGCGACGGATCGTCATTTCGTCGGGACAGACCTTCAAACCGATGGAACTTGGCGATGTCGACAGGATGGATGTTGGAACTGCAGGCTCCGACGATCATCGCGTCCGTTCTGCCGCTTTCGATACAGCGAACGGCTTCCGCCAACGCGAGCAGCGCTGATGCATCCCGACAGGTGATGGTGTTATTGGGCCCCCGAGCATCATGGTCGATGGAAATATGACAGGCAGGCATGTTCGGAAGCTGACGCAGCAGCCACAGAGGAGCAATCCGGCCCATGCCGCCTTCTCCCCAGCGAGTCATCGAGAACTCATTGTTCTCATCACGACTGGCCTCAACGGCTTCGACCAGTTCGGAAGGATGCGTCGTCATGCGACCGGCACCGTAAACGACGCCAATTCGATAGGGATCGACATCGCCAACCGAAAGGTTGGTGTCCTGCATGGCCAAGCGAGCCGAAGCGACTCCCAGCTGCATGTCGCGGGACATCACCTTGATGAATTTGCGGTCTCGCAGCAGTTCCGCCGGTCGGAAATCCCGAACCTCGGCGGCAAACGGAGACGGCAGCTCGTCCGTTGCAAAGGAATGCAGATAACCAATCCCCGAACGGTTTTCCTGCAGACTATTCCAAAAGTCATGCTTCCCGATGCCGATTGGAGAGACCACTCCGACACCAGTGATGACCACTCGACTCCCATCGCGCCCAGCCATGGTCAAGCCTCATCTACAACCGGGCGGTCAGCTCAATCCGCTCACGTCCGGTCGACCCATCTTGAGAAGTTGCCGTAAGTCCTTTTCGACGGCGCCGACATCGCACCCCTATCTGCGATTCGTCGACAGTTTGTTTGTGAACTCTTGAAGAACGTCTCGTATTCCTGACGAGTGACCATGCTCCCCAGCACATCACTCATCTATTGTTCCTCATGAACCTCAGGCCCCCATGGTTTTTGGCCAATCCAAGCCCGCGATTCAGTGGAATTACACGATCCAGGTTCCGATTTGTCAAGGTGCGCAGTCCCAAATGCGCTCATTCCCCCTGGTCACCGCGACGGTTTGGATTGAAACGAATTTGCAAATTGGGCGAATTACACAGCTTTGCGGCCTTTTTTGCCGATTCGGCATTCCGGAGGAAATTTCATTTTTCTTCTGATTCCGTCTCGAACGGATTCAGTCTGCCTGAAGAAGCCGGGATTTTCTAGGCTGTGCCTGAAGTTGCAGCCCCTGGCCTGCAACCCAGTCCGCTTCTCCGATCAGCTCGAGTGCCGCCGATGTTCCGAACCTGCTTCTTCCTGGTTTTTGGATGCTGCATTGTCAACTTCGCCAATGCTCAGGGTCTTCGAGTCTCGACAGTTGTTTATGACGCCGCCCATCTGGACGCCAACGGCCGGGAACCGGTTGTCAATCGCAGCATCTCTCTGTTTCATGCGGGACGAGTATACGACTCGGTCGAAGCCGCCGGTGAAGTTGTCATTTTTGAACCGGCTGCTCACAAATTCGTCATCCTGAACCAGCGACAGGGCGTCACCACGACGGTGATGTTTCAGGAACTGCAGCGATTGCTGGCGGCTCGTGAACCTCGGATGAGTGAATACCTGAACGAACTCCGCGAACAGCGGTCTCCGGAGGCAGAGCGGGCCACGCGGACGCTCGAATTCCAGCTTCATCCTGAGTTTCGCGATTCCTATGACGCACGGAGCGGAATTCTTTCCCTGACGGCGGCATCCTGGAAGTATTCCGTCAGCACCCGAGCCTGGGATGATCCGGACCAGCTGCAGCGCTATCTGTCCTACACGGACTGGACTGCCCGACTGAATTACATTCTGCATCCGTCCAGTCTGTTTCCGGAACCTCGCCTGATCCTGAATGAACATCTGCGCTCACTGAAGACTCGAATTCCCGTGGTTGTTCAACTGGACCTTCGGCCGGATGATCGAATTGTCATGCGGGCCGAGCATCAGTTTGTGAGAGACCTGACGGATCATGACCGTTCCCAAATCAACGAATGGAACTCGCTGCTGCAGAGCGGAAAGCTGCGAGAAGTGCCATTCCGCAGCTATCAGGAATCACTGCTGGTGTCTCAGCGACGCTGATGCGATGCTAACCTCGGACACGTGGTTTGGGTCTGTCGGGCCTGCGCCGGCACCTGCCCTGACCGTTAAGCACTGGTGCTGAACAGATTCGCCGCCTGCGTCGGCAACTTGTGGTTCGAGTCCGCAGAGTCTACTATCCGTGGCATGTGTGATGGCGGGACATTGCGCCGAGACGATTGAGACGCCGATTGGGAACACCAGCGGCCATTGCTTCGCGGTTGAGCGGATGCCTGCCACTGTCTCTGTCGACAGAGAGTGACGTTCGTGTGCTCCAGTTTCCAGGCGGACGAATGTCGTTTCGGAACGTCCACTGAGATTTCGAATGGAGTGTGGGCTCTGCCCAGAATTGAACGGTGAAAGCACTATGAGTACGGGGAAGGCACAAGGGAAGGTCCACTACATCGAAGAGACCAAAACCTACGGTCAGAAGGGTTTTCGGAAGCGTCTGGTTGTTCTGGAACAGGAGAACGGCAGATTCACGAATTACCTGCCGTTCGAATTCATTCAGGACTCATGCGATGACGCTGACCAGCTGAACATCGGCAGTGAGATTGAAGTGACTTACCGTCTGTCAGGCCGAAAATGGCAGCGTGATCAGCACAGTGAAGTCAAATATTTTCTGAGTGCCGAAGCGACCGGGTTTCGCATTCTGGGATCCGCGCCGGATGACAGTCAGCGACCGGTCCCCGATGAAGCCGACATTCCCTACGGCGAAACATTCACCTCTGACGAAGACCCACCGTTTTAGTCAGCGTTATTTCCGCACTCCAAACTGCACTCGGGTATCCTGCGTTGACGTTCAGCGCGGCGACGATCTTCGCACGCAGCACTGACAGTGTGATTGCTTTTGATGTACGACATCATCGGTGACATTCACGGCCATGCCGACGAACTGGTCGAACTGCTGAGTCAGCTGGGCTATCGGGAAGATCGAGACAGCTTCCGTCACCCGCACCGGAAGGTAGTGTTCTGCGGCGACTTCATTGACCGCGGGCCTCAGATTCCCGAAGCAGTTCGCATTGCTCGATCCATGGTTCTTCACGACGCTGCTCTGGCGGTGATGGGGAATCATGAATTCAATGCTCTGGCGTATCATACAGAAGACCCTGAAAACCCGGGTCAGTTTCTGCGGCCTCATGATGCCCATAATCAGCGACAGCATGCATCCACGGTCAATCAGTTTCAGCGAAGCGACCTGCAGCACGCGCTGAACTGGTTTCAGACTTTGCCCGTGGCACTGGACCTGGGAAATCTACGCATTGTTCACGCCTGCTGGAGTCCCGCGGACCTGCAGTCAATCAATGCCGCTCTGGTGGAATTCGGAGGCATGACGGACGAGTTTCTGAAGTCCGCCATGACTCGCAATTCAGATCTGTTCAATTCCGTCGAATGCGTTCTGAAAGGCCCGGAACTGGCGTTGCCGACGGGTGTGACGGTGACCGACAAGGAAGGCAACGTCCGGAAACGAGTTCGGATTCGCTGGTTTGACTCACCTGTACAGCGGTCATGGTCTGAATACGCGTTGCCGTCGAAAAATGATCTGCCGCCATCTTACGTTCCCAAAATGGCGGCTGCCGTTCCGTATACCGCCGATCAGCCGCCCGTGTTCTTTGGACACTACTGGCTGCCCGACGACCAGCCCTGTCCGCTGAAACACAACGTCGCCTGTCTGGACTACAGCATCGCCAAAGGCGGGTTTCTGACGGCGTACCGTTTTGACGGTGAACAGATTCTGCTTCCGGAAAAATTCGTCACGGTTCCATCCCGCAGTCGCGGAGCTGTCGAGTGATGTCGAATCCGGCGGCTCAGTTCATCCACATCCGCGGCGCGAGGACTCATAACCTGCAGCACATTGACGTCGATCTGCCGGTCGGGCGGCTGATCGTAATGACGGGAGTCAGCGGCAGCGGAAAGAGTTCTCTGGCCTTTGATACGCTGTTTGCCGAAGGACAGCGTCGGTATCTGGAAAGTGTTTCCGTCCACACGCGAACGCTTCTGAAACAGCTGCCTCGACCGGAAGTCGACGAAGTCAGCGGATTGCCGCCGACGGTCAGTGTGGATCAGCGAGTCACTCTGGCTCCGGCTCGCAGCACGCTGGCCGTCACCACGGAAATCTACGACTACCTTCGGCTGCTTTATGCTCGAGCCGGAGTCGCTCACTGCACGGAATGCGGTCAGGCCGTCACCAGTCAGTCCATCGATCAGATTGCTGACCGGATTCTGAGTCTGCCCGAACGTTCGAAGCTGATGGTACTGTCACCGATGGTTCGATCCCGGAAAGGAACTCACAAAGACGTTCTGGAACGCATCGGCCGGAACGGTTTTGTTCGGGTTCGAGTCAATGGTGAGCTGCTGGATATCAACGATGTTCCGGACCTGCCTGCTGCAAAGCAGCATCGTATTGATGCCGTCATCGATCGCATTATCCTGAAGGAGGGGATTCAGCAAAGACTTCGAGAGTCTCTGGAGCTGGCGGTGCGGGAAAGTGACGGCACGTGCATCGTCTGCGAACAGGTCGGTGATCAATGGTCTGATCGACTGTTCAGCACCAAATTCAGCTGCCCGGATTGCGATCTGAGTTTTCCGACGCCCGAACCTCGAACCTTCAGCTTCAACAGTGCCTGGGGGGCCTGCCCGGTCTGCGAAGGTTTTGGAATTCGAGGACTCGCCGAAGACATTGATGATATCACTGTTTTTCGTCAGGCGGCCTGTCCGGAATGTCACGGAACTCGACTGCAGCCGTTTGCTCGCGCTGTTACGTTTCAGGACACAGCAATCGCCGAACTGACAGCAATGTCCGTCAGCGGTGCTCTGCAGACCGTGCTGGAGTGGGAAGAACGAGTTCGAACGAGCCTGCAGACTGAAGCCGCCCCCGTCAGCGATGCCGCTTCGAAAACCGCGATGCTGGTTGCGGAAAGGACTCTTCCGGATATCCGCAGACGGCTGGAATGCCTGCAGCAGGTCGGGCTGGGGTACCTCGAACTGAACCGAGCGACTCGGACGCTGTCAGGCGGCGAATTTCAACGAGCTCGACTGGCGGCGTGTCTGGGCACCGGACTCCACGGCGCCTGTTTCGTGCTGGATGAACCCACCGCCGGACTGCATCCTCGCGATACTCAGCGACTGTTGGCGACCCTGCAGCAGATTCGCGACAGCGGCGCGACTGTCATCGTCGTGGAACATGACGGCGAAATCATGAAGGCAGCCGATTATCTGATCGATCTGGGGCCCGGAGCCGGCATCGAAGGCGGTCGGCTGATGTTTTCCGGAAGCCCGTCGGATGCGATGACTGAATCCGACAGCCCGACGGCACAATACCTCCGACGAGTTTCGAGTTTCCCGACGAACGGCAGTTTTTCCGATCCGAATTCTGTAGGGCCGGATCTTCCGCGACTGACAATTCAGAACGCACGACGCAACAATCTGCAGCACGTGACGGTCGACATTCCCCTGCAGCGTCTGGTGTGTGTCACGGGTGTCAGCGGGTCGGGGAAAAGCAGTCTGATCACAGAAACTCTGCTGCCGATTGTGAAGGCACACTGCCTGCGCGAAGGGGACGTTCGTTCCGCTGCGGCCGATGCTGACTGTGACGGGATTTCCGGACTGGGCCATGTGCAGCGAGTCGTCGCGGTCGACAGCAGTCCTCTGGGAAGAAACCGTCGGTCGTGTATTGCAACCTTCACTCCGCTGTGGAACGACATTCGAAAACTGTTCGCTCAGACTCGTGACGCCCGAGCTCGCGGGTTCGACGCGCGACGCTTCAGCTTCAACTCCGGAGACGGGCGGTGTTCGGCCTGTAAAGGCACGGGGATTCGGGATGTCCGAATGTCGTTTCTCCCCGACGCCACGGTGCCGTGCCCGGAATGCGGAGGGAAGCGGTTTCAGCGAGCCACTCTGGCGGTGAAGTTCTCCGGTCGGAACGTTGCTGATATTCTGGACATGCGAGTTGACGAAGCGGCCGAGTTCTTTGCTGAACTGCAGAATGTCCGGTCTCTGCTGGACACATTTCGCAGTGTCGGGCTGGGATACCTGACACTTGGGCAGCCGTCATCAACGTTTTCAGGCGGCGAATCGCAGCGCATCAAACTCGCGACTGAACTCGCGACGGCTCGCCGCGATACCACGCTGTTTATCCTGGACGAACCCACATGCGGGCTGCATCCCGCCGACGTTGACCGCCTGACCGACCTGTTAAGAAACCTCGTCGCGGCAGGCCACAGCGTCGTCGTTGTCGAACACAACACGGACGTTATGCGACAAAGCGACTGGCTGATCGACATCGGTCCCGAAAGCGGTTCAACCGGTGGCCGCCTCGTCGCCGCAGGAACGCCGATTCAGATCGCCGCCCATCCGGAAAGCCTGACGGGAAAATTCTTGCGAGCTGAGAGTCCAGAGCTGAGAGTCCAGAGCTGAGAGTCCAGAGCTGAGAGTCCGGAGCGAACAGTCCGGAACCCTGAAGCCCGAAACCTGAAACCCCCAACTCCCCCTCACCTTCTTGTTCGCAGCACCCTTGGACTCGCAGAACCGAATTTTGCGGCGAGGATTCGCCGACGGGCGTCCTGATCGCCGGTGGGCAACAGCGGCGAGGGAGATGCCGGAGGCAGGTGCTGCCAGAGATCAGCCGCAGACGTCATCGGCACACCGGCGATGTGTTCGGCAAGAGGCTTCAGCAGCAGAACATCCGCCGCGCAGTATCGGATCAGCTGATTGCGAGCATTGGAATCCTGCTGAGCCTGCCAGAGATTCCACAGCCGAACCGCCAGATCACCGTCCGCGGAACTCAGATCCATTGGGCGTTCCAGTCCCAGCTTCGACGTGACCTGCTTCAGTCCTCCGTGCAGTCCTCGGTAGAAGCATGGCCAGCGCAGATCCAGATGAGCACACGGGAGATTCGGAATGTGAAAACCATCGATCATCCGAGGCACATCGAATGAACTGCCATTGAACGAGACCAGCAGCCGCACATCGTCCAGCAGATCCAGTATGTCGTCCAGATTCTCGTGTTCAACAAAGGTATGCAGCTGATTGCGGTGCCAGCAGACGATGATCGTGATTCCGTCGTCGTGACTTAGTCCGGTGGTTTCGATGTCGAAGTAGGTCGCCTGATTCAGCCAGCACGTCAGCATCCTCCACCGGTCCAGCGGGTGCAGAGTGTCCGCAAAGTAGGCGATGTCGTCCGTTTCCAGAGCTTCCAGAGCCTGTCTGCATGCACCGACCACCGCCTGGCGGATTCCGGGCGGAATCTTCTGTTCGCAGGCGACAGCATCATGCCAGTTACGAACACCCAGCTGCTGCAGCTGCTGCATTCGAACCGGACCGACTCCGCGAATATGCTGAAAGGCTTCCGTAATCACAATCAGGGTCCCGGGCCGGCGGTGGCCGGAGTATTGACGGTTTCAGTCAGTCACCGTGATCACGGCCTTGATGACGCCGGATTCCGGTCGGGTGAGATTTTCGAAGTCATCCACAACCCGGTCGAACGACGTTCGGTGAGTCACCCACGGATCGGTGCTGATCACTCCGTCTTCGATCAGCCTGATGATTCGAGTGAAATCTGTCGGTAAGGCGTTGCGGGAAGCCTTCAGCGTGATTTCCGGTTTGTGGAGAACAGGATGGGCGAAGCTGACCTCCTGCGTCGTGATCCCAACGTACACCAGAGCTCCCGAATGGGCCACAAAGCTCAGAGCCGCCGACATCGACTTGTTGCTGCCTGTCGCGTCCGTGACCACCGTGTACCGGTCACCGCCGGTGATGTCCATCGCCTGCTGAAGCTCGCTGCCGTCACCGCGGAACAGAATCGTATGGGGAATCCCGTAAACTCGGCGGCAGAATTCCAGACGCTCGGCATTCATATCCATCACCGTGATCGTCGCGCCCGTCAGCCGAGCGAACTCGAGCGTCGCCAGCCCGATCGGACCGGCTCCGATAATCAGCGCATGGTCACCCGTGCCGGGATTGCCGCGATCGTTCGCATGGCAGCCGATGGCCAGAGTTTCCACCAGTGCCAGCTGTTCCATGGTCAGCTGTGACGACGGATGCAGTTTATCGGCACGAATCAGAAAACGCTCACACAACCCGCCGTCGATCATGACCCCGATAACGTTCAGCTTTTCGCAGCAGTTGCCATGATTGCGACGACAGGCGTAGCACTGACCGCAGTTCATGTAGGGTTCTACACTGCAGCGGTCGCCGACTTTGATATTTGAAACTCCCGAACCGACCGCCAGCACTTCAACGCCCAGTTCGTGGCCGGGAATTCGCGGATAGCTGAAAAACGGCATTTTCCCCAGAAAACCGCTGATATCAGTCCCGCAGATGCCCATTCGGTGAGTCCGAACCAAAGCCATTCCGGGCCCGGGAACATCCGGCTCCGGGATTTCGACGTATCGAAACTGCCGAGGTTCCTGCAGCTGAATTGCCTTCATGAATGCTTCCGAAAGTTAGCGAACGACGAGAGAAGCCAGTCAACGACGCGATGATACGCCAGTTTCCGTCGCCTGAATATGCCGACGATGAGTTCTCGGCACCGAAAACAGGCGAAATATCGGGGGATCGTCAGTTGAGAAGGCTGTGAGAAGTCGATAGTATCCGCGGCTTCGAATTTTCCCAGAGTCCCTCTCTGATCACTTTTCCCCGCAGCCTGTGACCTGCAGCGGGAACGGATTCCGCTCAATCAACTGGAGTTTGTGTCGTGACGATCGATAAATCGCTGAAAAAGCCAAGCGGCGTGGTGAAGGTTCGCAACGTGCTGAACCGTTACGAACGAATTGCCATTCTGAAGGATCGAGATCGCTGGGTCTCCGGCCAGAGCCCGCTGGGCCTGCCCAAGGTTCGGGTCGTGAAGGCCGTTGTCGGTAAGAAAGAAGAAGGGTAAGGAAGAAGAATAACCTCTTCCGCTGCCTGTTCTGATTGCGACGACGGTCCCGAACCATCGTCAAACACCTGACGCCCGAATCATTCGATTTGGGCGTTTGTTTTTTGACCCTGTTCGACGGATTGGGGCGATGGTTTCAGTTTGATTCGGAAACCGGGCCGGCCCACTGCACCGGCTGAGGAGGCCACAGATCGGGGACTCCCAGAAGCTTCAGCATTTCCCGACGCAGTGAGTTCATTAGAGGATCGTCCCCTCGTGGTTTCTTTTCGGGCGGAACGGCGATCGCTTCACCAATCTTCACCGTCACGTGCAGGTCATTGTGAGTCGTGATGACATCGGTGACTTCCTCCTCCATGCGTTCGACAGTTTCGAACAGTCGATGGTTGTAACGATGTCCTGCGGCATCACGGTCGAGATAGCCGGGTACGTGCATCGAAATGCACTGAGCGTAATACAGGTCTCGCAGGACCCGCCAGCGGCGAGCTCGTTCGGCATTGTCGACTTTGCCCGCGACCATATCTGCCAACAGAGCGATGCGGAGATCCTTCACTCGAGCCACAACGTCGCCGGTCCTCGGTTTACCCAGCCAGGCCGTCTCGTGCTGCTGCAGAACGTGATTGACCATTGCTCCGATTCGTTGTTCGGTATCGCCCGTCCGAGCCTGCCCGAACACCTGGACCTCCCGAGCACACTGCAGTGCTTCCCGAAGACGGTCAATGCGGCTGCGAATGTCGTCGTCCGGAAATGTCTGCCAGAACAGACGCTCTTCCAGAGACGTCAGCACCGGCCCCAGAGACACCGTCGGATCGCTGCGATGTTCGTACACAAACGACACCGGGTGAACCACAACCTGAGCTCCCGGGTTCTCTTTGGCTCGGCGGCGAGCCGCCGTGTGAGCAATGAACGATGCTCCGTCCATCAGCGACAGCAATCGGTCGTTCGCGGCCGAAATCACGCCTTCTGCAAACACGATCAGAGGCCGTTCCGCCGACGATACGATCTCGATCGCAAGGTCCAAAGCCTTCCGATCCATCCCCTCGCGATACACACTGAACGCGCCGATCCGTCGGCAGACAAACGCTTCCAGCCAGCTCTGACGAAACACATGCCAGCTGGCCATGGCGTACGCATGGACGGGCGTTTCTGTGACAATGATTCCCGTCGCCATCGGATCCGACGCCCGACAGTGGTTCGGACAGAGAATCACACCGTGTCCGGCTTTCAGTGACTCCCGTAGGTGCTCAAGCCCTTCAGATTTCCAGGACGTCAGACCATAGCGACTTCGCAAAAGTCGAGGCAACATCCTGCCAACCACCCACGACCAGAAGGTCCCCCGATAAGGCGGAACAAACTGATAGGGTTCATCGAAGACAAGCTTCTGCATGGCGGCAATTGGGGAGGATATTCCAGTGACGGGAAAACAGAGCCGGGATGGTATCCGTCAGCCCCACAGATACAACCCCGCAGCCAAACCCATGGTCACAGCGTCACCGCCCCGGCTCGCCCGATCAGCCAGACGAACCGGTCGTTGCCCCCCACCGGACCTCATGGCCCGAAAAGAAGATTCGACCGAGACCTCCGAATCCGAATCGGATTTCAGCGCCGTCGAGAAAAACTCGCCGCTCCCGCCCCAGCCGCAGTAGCATTGTCCCGGGAGCCCTGCTAAAATCTCCGCTACGCATCCGTAGCTCAATTGGATAGAGCACCGGTCTTCGGAACCGGGGGTTGGAGGTTCGAATCCTCCCGGGTGTACTTTCTTAAACTTTTATTCCGCAAGGACTTGCGGCGTGTCACATTGATGTGAGCGAGGTTTTGGAAGCCATGACAAATCCGGTAATTACCGGATTCTTGGTGTTCCGAGGAGCGTTCATGTCACGTGCCCGTGTCCCTTCATATCGAGTGCACAAGCCCTCTCATCAGGCAGTAGTCACTCTTGATGGACAAGATTTCTATCTTGGTCCGTGGAATTCGGAAGAAAACAAGACGGAGTATGACCGTCTTGTTGGCGAGTGGATTGTCAACGGCCGGCGACTACCTGCTGTGGATGCAGACTCCTCCTTTTCCATCGCTGAACTAGCCAGCTGGATTCCTTGAACGTGCCGCCGATTACTACGCCAATGACGGCGAAACGACCAGCGAATACAACTGCATCCAGGATGCTTTGCGTCCGATGCATGAACTGTACTCGCAGCAAGATGTCACCGAGTTCGGTCCTCTTGCACTGAAAACCGTCCGGCAAAGGATGATCGACAAAGGCTGGTGTCGTCAGTACATCAACCGGCAAGTCAACCGTATCCGCCGCATGTTCCGGTGGGGTGTTGAGAACGAATTAGTTCCAGCGACAACCCTCCATGCACTTCAAGCTGTCGCCCCACTGAAGCAGGGGCGCACTGAGGCTACGGATGCTGAACCGATAAAACCTGTTCCAGACGAACATGTCGATGCGGTGCTACCTTACGTTTCCCCGCAAGTGGCAGCAATGATCAATTTGCAGCGATTGACTGGTTCGAGCCCAATAGCGTTCGGCACGAAATTTGCACAGTGAGGTTCTTATGAAGAAATGATGCCATGTTGGCAGCTTCAGGAGAACTCATGTCAGATCAGAAACTTCCGGATCAGGAACCGCCCATTCAGGGGGCGCGGCTTTTGAAGCGGGCCATTGAGCAGTTTCGGCAGCTGGAATCGGTCGGGGTTGGACGTGATGTCGCCGGCAATCGAAAACTGTTGTACTCGCACTATGCCGGGCTTGTTCTGCTGAGTCTGTTCAATCCGGCCATGCAGTCAGTGCGCGGCCTGACGGATGCGTCGAAACTCAAAAGGTTCAGAAGCTGATCGGGAACCAGAAAGTCTCTGTCGGATCGTTCAGTGAGTCGGTTCGCGTGTTCGACCCTGAGCATCTGCGTGTCATTTTTGAGCAGTCGCTGGAAAGCTCACCAGCTGCCGTTTCGGGGGCCGGGCCGCGAAGGAATCTTCCCGAACAAATTCCTGATCAGCTTCTGGAACGGCTCCGAATTGCCGACGGCAGCGCGCTGCGAGCGTTGCCTCAGATTGTGGAAGCGATCGCGACAGAAGCGAATGGAAAGTGGCGACTGCATCTCCAGTTTGAACCACTTCCCGGCACACCCGTGAAACTCGAACTTCGCCCTGACGGAACCGGAGGCGATGACGATGAACGTGTCGTGCTGGCGAAGAATCTGGTTGCCGGAAAAGTTTATGTTGGCGATCGTGGCTATGAAAAATATTCCCTGTTCAACGAGATTGCGACCGCGCAGGTCAGACTACATCACTTCGTGGACAGAGCTCACGCCCGGCCACGGTCACGGAATCACGAACACTGAACAACGAAGCCCGCATGGCTCGGGTGATCAGCGATGACATCGTCCGGCTGAGCCCGACACGATCGAACCCGCTGAACCACACCATCCGACGCATCGTGATCGCAGGCCGCAGTCAGGGACGTGTGCGGACCGACCGTCGCAACTCGGAGGAAATCATTCTTCTCACAAGCCTCGTCGACGTCCCGGCTCACGTCATAGCTGCCATCTACGAACTGCGGCTGGACGATCAGAACTCTTCTTTCGCTGGCTGAAACATCTTCTGGGTTGTCAGCGCTGATCAACTGCAAATCTGAAGGAATTGGCGTTCAGGTTTACGTGGCACTGATTGCTGCTCTGATTCTGGCAGGTCAGACCAGAGGCACCGTCGGTAAGGAGCGTCCTGGAAATAAGTGTCAGGTTTGTGGGATAAGTGTATAGTTCCATTTGGGCAGGAGTGTGTCGTATTTTACGGTTTGTGCGAGGAGCTGTTTGATTTCGTCGGTGGCATTGCGGCCTGTTTCGTAGACTCTTCGAATGACGTTCACGGTGGTTCGCAGGCCTGTTTTCGTTGTCGCGTTTCGCATCAAACTGACGGCTCGATCCAGCGTGTCGAACAACTGGCCCGAGCATGATCGGCTGACATGCGGAAACAGTCGGCGTTCGATGAGGTTGTATTTCGAACAATAGCTGGGATAGTGGGCCACACGAATGGGGACGCCGATCGAATCGGCCAGCTGCTGAAGATCGTATTTCACGATGGACTTCGTTGCCGCGTTGCTGCCGCCGCAATCGAACAGCAACAAAATCGATTCCGCATTCGGATAGCACTGCAGGCCGATGCGGTTCCAATACCACAGCAGACTGTCACGAGCGAACTCGCTGGTATCACGCGACAATCCGAGGTTGATGTGGCCTCGATTGCGAACCGGATCATAGATGCCGTGCGGAATCAGAACGCCGTCGGCCCATGACGGAAAGTCGTGATCGAAGGCCTGAGGAGCTCGCGAACACCAGCTGCGTCCTTTGCGAAACAGCGTGCCGAGGAACTCCTTCGCCTTGGTGTCGACTGAGAAAAACGGGTTGCCGGCCGACTGGTAATCATCGATCAGCCGGGCGATGTTCTGAAACTGAGCGTCCCGGTCGGGCGAAGTTCCGCCTGCTCGAGTCTTCGCAATCTTCCTCAGACGAATTCCCTGCTGTTTCAACCATTTGCGAATCGCGTCGTCGGACACCGGCGTCCTGCAGACCGCCATCTTCTGTTCGAGCTGCACAGGAGTCACGTCCGTGAAGATCACATCCTCGTCATCGGGATCGCCCGCGATTCTGGTTTCCAGCTGCGACTTCAGATTCTTCTCCACATCCGACCCCGGAGTGATTTTTGGGCCGCCCGGCTCCCGGTCGACGAATGCGTCCCGGCGTGTCTTCTTCAGGCAGTCGGTCGAGTTCCTCAATGCCGCGACTGATCGTGCGGG
>JAWKTY010000023.1:0-103411 GCA_041398865.1 Planctomycetaceae bacterium | reverse complement strand
TATCGGAGTCTTCGATCGCTCCAAACCTCTCCCCACGGGAGGCCATCTGCATCAGGCCGACGGCACAGCATGGATGGGATTCTTCTGCGCAACCATGCTGACCATCGCTCTGGAACTGGCAGCTCAGAACGACGCCTACGCCGACATCGCCAGCAAGTTCTTCGAACACTACATCGAAATTGCCAGTGCCATGAATTCTTCAGGCACGAACGGACTGTGGAATGAAGAAGACGGTTTTTATTACGACCATATCTACGACAACGGAAACGCGATTCCGCTGCGAGTCCGCTCGATCGTGGGCATCATTCCTCTGTTCACCGTCACAATGATGGACGATCGCGTTCTGCAGAGGCTCGACGGCTTTCGTAAACGAGTCAACTGGTTTGTCAGGAATCGACAGAATCAGCTGAAGCACGTCACCTACATGGAACGGAGCTGCGATCAGCAGGATACTCCCGGAGCCACTCGACTGCTGTCGATGCCTTCAAAGGAACGCCTGCTGAGAATCCTCGCCTACCTGCTGGATGAGAACGAATTCCTCTCGCCGTACGGCATCCGCTCACTTTCCAAAGTCCACGAAAAGAATCCGTTTGTGCTGTACGCCGGTGGTCAGGAACACCGAGTCTCCTACATTCCCGGCGAATCGGATTCATGGATGTTCGGAGGCAATTCCAACTGGCGAGGTCCCATCTGGTTCCCGATGAACTACCTGCTGGTCGAAGCACTGGAACGCTATCACCGCTTCTACGGCGACAGCCTGAAAGTGGAATGCCCCACCGCCTCCGGCAACATGATGAATCTGGCCGAAGTCGCTCAGGAACTGATGCGCCGCCTGGTCAGCCTGTTTCTGCGGGAAAAAAACGGTCGCCGACCATGCCACGGCGACGACAAGCGGTTTCAGAAAGATCCTCACTGGAAAGATCTGATCCTGTTCTACGAATACTTCCACGGAGAAACCGGCCGAGGACTCGGAGCCAGCCACCAGACCGGCTGGACCGCCCTCGCCGCCCGCATGCTCGAAAAACTCCACCGATCCCCATAACGCGGAGCGCCACTGTGGCACCTCGCTCCGCGAGGTCAGCCCCCGTCACCACACCCATCAAAAAGAACAGGCCCTCCAGCCCGAAAAACAAATGTTGTAGCCGCTACAACATTTGTTTTAGCCGCTTAAGGGAACGTCGTTTCCGCGACAACGAACGTTGCAGCCACCGAGAGGAACGTTCTTGCCGCTCAAAAGGCCAGTCCACTGCGTGCGTCGCCGCTGACAGCCCGCTGGCCCCATGCCTCGATCCACCCACTCACCCGGATCTCCCGGGCTGTGCTCTGCAATTCCCCGATTGTCCAAGTGCCGGGTGCCATGCTTGCATCGCGCAGCAGGGCAAGCATGTGAACGTCGCTGCCGGAAACATGAAACCAGGCGACCACACACCACTTGTTGGCGCGGGGTGACAAAGACTCACCGCGAAGTGCCGAGTGCCATGCCGGGTTCAGTGGAACAAAACTCTTCCAACACATCCGGATGCCGGATGCCTCCATCATCCCGATCAGACCGCCGTTCGCAGCCACTCCTTCACCCGCGACGCCGTCGCCGCTGCGCCGAGTTGTCTGTCGGCGCTGTGAGTTGCCCCGAACGATCGCCTCCATCAGGCCAGCCGAACCAGGTGCTCAAAGCGTCACGGCAAACTTCGCACCTTCGGGTGCTGTGACAAGCGACTCCCCTGCGGATAGAATCCGCCTCACTGCGAGTTCACGCACGTTATTGAGTTCGCAAGAGCAAATTCAAACCATCTGAGCCTGCTCGCCCGCCTACGAAGCGGAAAAGTTCAACGCACCATCGATCAGTCGCCATCCCTGCCGCCGCATGGATCGCAATTCGTTCGCCGATGAGTTTAGCCTGTCCGACCGAAGAGCCTATCAGAGTATTTGTCCCTAACGGTAATCGCTTTCCATGTGGATTCATGCAACCTGCTTCCTTGAGTTCGACATTCCGGTTGCAACTCCATTCCTGTTCATGTTGCGACCCCGCAGCGGGTGGCAGCAGTGGGTCGGCCGCGAACAGTACGTTTTGACGCCCAGCTCACCGGTGGTGGAATTCACCGACCCGTTTGGCAATCTTTGCCAGCGTTTGGTGGCGCCAGCGGGAAGATTCTCCGTCCACACGTCTGTCGATATCGAAACCGCTGAACGCTCCGATACTGCCCCTGGGGCTCACTTTGTTGAGGTACAGCAGTTGCCTGACGACACGCTTCCGTTTCTGCTGCCAAGCCGCTTCTGCGAATCGGATCGTTTCAGCGAGATGGCGGCTTCCATCGTCGCCGGTTGGGCGCCCGGATACGACCAATGCACAGCAATTGTTGCTTACATTCGCCAGACGACAGAATATGCACCCGGGTCGGGGCAGCAGATTATCAGTGCGTGCGAGGTCAATGAGAGGCGACAGGCTGTCTGCCGAGATATGGCGCATCTGGGCATTGCGTGTTGTCGTGCGCTTTCGATTCCGGCGCGCATGGTCGTGGGATATTTAGAGAAACTGCAACCGATGGATCTGCATGCCTGGTTCGAGGCCTATGTCGGAGGGCGGTGGTACACGTTTGATCCGACACAAGACGACCTGCAAGGAGGACGTGTGGCGATCGCCTACGGTCGGGATGCGGCTGACGTCGCTATCTATACGCAGTTCGGCGCACCTGTGGAACTACTTCGGATGGGTGTCACAGTCGAGCGAATGGCTGCACCTTCCTACTGAGTACGTCGCGTCTCGAAGCAGGTGAACAAAGATCGGGATAGGGGTCAGCCCTTGCGATAGCCCCTCCCACACCACCCGGCGTGCGGGTTCGCACCGGGCGATTCAGGTCTTTCGCAATGAGTGCTTCATGCGCGGCTTTACTGGACGACAGCGTTCACGGACCTTTGCGATTGCAGCCGTGAGTCACCGCTTCGTCTTCTTTCACGCCGAGTTGACGCAGGTTCGCGATTTTCGTGCGGACGCCTCGCCATTGCTTCCGGTAACAGGCCCGGCTGCGACGGCGAATCCCCTTGTCAAGTTCCGCGAAGTACGTTTTGATCGGCACCAGACGAAAGTAACCCACCCAGCCCTGAAAGTCGCGAGGCGATGGTAGCCGTGACTGGCTGCGAATGGTTGTCAGGCGGGAGTCTGACCTACGGCAGATTTGCGGCGGGGGCTGATTCTTCTGCTTTGGCGAGTTGCTGGGGGCCGAAGCGGGCGTAGAGGGGTGGGAGGACGAACAGGTTCAGCAGAGTTGATGTGAGCAGGCCGCCGAGGATGACGAAGGCCATGGGATATTCGATTTCCTGGCCGGGTTTGTTGCCGGTGATCAGCAGCGGAACCAGAGCCAGGCCGGTGGTGAGAGCTGTCATCAGAATGGGTGCCAGTCGTTCTTCAGCTCCGCGGATGACCAGTTCCGGTCCAAACGACATCCCTTCTTCGCGCTGCAGATGTCGGTAATGATCCATCAGCATGATGCCGTTGCGAGCCGCCACTCCCAGCACGGTGACGAAGCCGATCAGTGATCCCAGCGAGATCACTCCGCCGCACGCGAACGCTCCGCCGATGCCGCCGACCAGAGCAAAAGGCAGAGTCAGAAAGATCAGCAGCACGGTGCGAACCGACTGAAAATCAGACTGCAGCAGCAGCAGAATGCCCAGCACAGAGAACAGCGTCAGGCCCAGCAAACGTCGCTGAGATGCCTGGGCTTCTGCATATTCCCCCAGAAATTCCGGATGATACTCCTGGCTGAACGGCACATCGGCAAGAACTCGCTGTTCAATTTCCTTCGCCACGCTGCCCAGGTCCCGCCCGTCGACGTTGCAGATGACATCCAGCTTGCGGGACGATCCGATCCGCTTGATTTCGTTGGGTGCGGGTTCAACAACAACATCGGCAACATCGTGCAGCGGCACCTGAGCTCCGGACGGCGTGTCGATCAGCAGCCGTTTGACGCTGTCGATGTCGCGGCGAACAGATTCCTCGCCCCACACCATGACTCGGAAAATCTTCTGCCCTTCAAAGATCTCGCCGACCTGAGTTCCCCGGATCAGCGTGGTCGTGGCGCTGCGGACGTCGCCGGGAGTGAGCCCGAAGCGAGCTGCGGCATCGGGTCTGAGCGTGACGGTGATCTGAGGAATCAGGACCTGGGGTTCGACCTTCAGATTGGTGACGCCGGAAATGTCTTTCATGACTGCGGCCACCTGACCGGCGTGAGTCTGCAGCTGATCAAGGTCCGGTCCATAAATCCGAACCACGATGGCTCCGCTGGATCCCGTCAGCACTTCCTTGATGCGTTCCGTCAGATAGGTCAGCAGATCGCGGTACAGACCCGGATATCCATCCACCGTTTCCTGAACTTTGGCGACTGTCTGATCATAGTCGACGTCGGGATCGATGCTGATCCACAGTTCGGTAAAGTGCGGGCCGTAAACTTCGTCCGCCACTTCGGCTCGGCCGATATGCGAACCGAAATTGTTGACTCCTTCGATGGACCTCAGTTCCCTGCTGGCAGCGATGGTGATGCGGTTCATGGCATCGATGCCAATGCCGGGCTTCTCCACCCAGTGCATCAGAAAATCTGTTTCCCGGAACTTCGGCATCAGTTCTTCGCCGAGATGCGGGACGGCGAAACCGGTTCCGATCAGCACAGCCAGCACCAGAGCAACCATCAGCCAGGGAATTCTGACCAGAGGCGGCAGCAGCCGGCGATAAATGGCTTTCAGAAGAACCGTCAGCGGCGATTCTGATTGCTGACGAGCCGCAGTGCGGGGCAGAAGAATCAGTGACAGAGCGGGAGTGACGGTCAGAGCAACCGCCAGTGATGCCAGAATGGCCAGAATGTAGGACGCGGCCAGCGGTCGAAAGAAGGCTCCGGTCAGTCCTTCCAGAAAGAACACGGGAATCAGAGTCAGCACGACGATCAGAGTGGCGTACACCACAGCGCTGCGCACTTCGATGGACGCTTCCAGCACGACTCGAAACGCGGACCGCGGCTGAGCCTGATCGGAGTTCAGTTTCAGGCGTCTCAGAATATTTTCAACGTCAATGATGGCATCGTCGACGACTTCGCCCAGAGCGATAATCAGTCCGGCCAGCACCATCGTGTTGATGGTGCCGCCTCGGGAATACAGCACCAGCACCGCCGCCACCAGCGACAGGGGAATGGCCAGCGAACTGATCACGGCGGCTCGCCAGTCAAACAGAAACAGAGCCAGCACCACAATCACCAGAACGCAGCCGATGACCAGCGAATGCGTCAGATTGCTGAGAGCTCGTTCAATAAACGTGGCCGGGCGGAAGATGGCGGTATCCACATGAATGCCCTGCAGCGCGGGAGCCAGTTCCTGCATCGCAGCTTCGACATTGCGAGTCACATCCAGCGTGTTGGCCCACGGCTGCTTTTCCACAATCAGCAGAATTCCCGGCACATCGTTGATGATGGCATCACCGATCGGCGGCGGCGAACCAACCTTCACCGTGGCGACGTCTCCCAGCTGCAGCGGCGAGTTTCCTCGAAAGGCCACAATCGTTTCCGCCAGTTTCTCCGGTGTGTTGACGGTCAGCACATGGCGGACGGCGAGTCTCTGATTGGGAGTGTCAATGAAACCGCCGGACGCGGGTTCGACCGACTTTGTCACCGCCTGCATGACCGTCGACAGAGTCACTCCGTTGGCTCGCAGTCGATCCGGATCGACCAGCACCTGAAACTGTCGATCGTAGTCACCCCAGATCGCGACGTTGGCCACTCCTTCGATCGCCATCAGCCGAGGACGGATTGTCCATTTGCACAGGACGGTCATGTCCATCTGCGAATGAGTTTCGGACCATAGCCCGATCTTCATGGCTCGGCTGAGCGACGACAGTGGCGGCAGGATGACGGGCTGGTTCACAACCTTCGGTAGCCTTGATGCACTCAGTGACAGGCGTTCCTGAACAAGCTGTCGAGCCATGATCAGGTCGGTTCCGCGCTGAAAGTACAGCTGCACCGATGACAGGCCCAGAACAGATTTCGACCGCACCTGATCGACGAAGGGAATTCCGTTTAGCGAGTTTTCAATGGGAACGGTGACCAGACTGTCGACTTCCTCGGTCGACAGTCCCGGGGCTTCGGTCTGAATTTCGACTCGGGGCGGAGCGAATTCCGGGAAGACATCCAGCGGAACATCCTTCGCCGACCGGACTCCGGCAATCATCAGAGCGATGGCGGCCGCGACGACAAGGATGCGGAAACGCAGAGCCGATTCGACAATCCAGTTCACTTGCCGGCTCCGAATTCCGTGCCGAACAGTTCGGCGGCCCCATCGGTCACGATCTGAGTTCCTTCCGGCGGCCCGAGATTCAGCACCGCAAATTTATCGGTCGTAAACGCCACGGCAACTCGGTGACGGCGGAATTCATGGTCGCCGGACTTTTCGTAAACCCAGGCCGTGCCGTAGATGTCTCGCAGCACGGCAGATCGAGGAACGACGAATGAATCTTCGGATCCCAGCAGAGGCACCTGCACTTCGACTCGTTCCCCCGGCCGGAATCGTTGGTCGGTGTTGTCGACTTCGTAGTAAAGGTCAACGGACGAAGCCAGGGCGTTGGCGGTGGGAGGCGTCACGATGGGGCGAGCTTCCCGGTCGTCCGCGGATGCCGACATGGGTTTGATGCGAGCTGCTGCTGTGGTGTCCACTTCATGCGTCTGCCCCGCATACACGGGGACTCGCACCCACATCGGATTCACCTGCACAACCTCCAGCAGCAGCGCACCGGCGTTGACGACCTGACCTGGCTGAACGGAAAGAGTCTGCAGAATGCCGGACGCCGGCGCCGCGATGGCAACTTCCAGCGGGCGATCAGAATCCGACGACAGCGACAGCGCCTGCAGTTCTCGTTGCCGGTCTTCGGCGGCCTGTTTCGCAGCCTGAGCGATCTTCAGCGCAGCATCGGCATCGTCCACGGCTCGGCGAGATCCGGCTTTGTCATCAAACAGCTGTTGGGCTCGGTTCAGTGCAATGTCCGCGGCGTCAATCTGAGCCTGAGCCTGTTTGATATCGCCTTCGGCCTGAATGCGGGCCGTCGCCAGCAGCGCCTGAGCGTTCGCCATCTGGACTCGTTCTGCGGCGTTGGGGACTTCGCGTTCCGGCGGCAGCATCGGCAACATCTGAAACAGTGGATCACCTCTTTGAACAGTCTGCCCCGCAGCCGCCATGGGTTTGTTGTCGATGGGAAGCAGTGTCCCGGTAACCGGCGCCATCAGCGGAGTGCGCTGTCCGTCGGGAATGGCAATTTCTCCACCCAAGAGACGTGAACGAGGCATGGACCGGCGTTCCACCGGAACCGTGGCGATCTGCAGACGCTGTTCTGCTTTTTCTGTCAGGATGATCCGGTAAATGTCCTGTTCCGTCGGATGAGCTTCCACCTTCGCCGGTTTCTCTTTGGCGGCCGGCTTTGATGACTGAGGCTGGCAGCCGCTGATCAGCAGCGCCGGCAACAGCAGCGCAGACAGGGCTCTCGAAGAATGCATGCTGATGGTTTCCGGGCCTTCGGTACGGCAGGCTCCCGCATGACAGGTTCGGTCATGTTGTTGGGCAGGAGCTTGTCAGGCGGGAGCCTGACGTACGGAGTTGAAACAGGTTTGCTGGCCACAACGGACTCGATGTATCGTCAGCGGCAGGTCCGCAGTTTATGTTCCATGGAGTCAGATTCTGAACAGAAGGCCGCCCCCGAGTCGAACAAAGAATCAATCCTGACTGACTTTTGGACTGTGTTCTTCGAATTCATCAGGAACCAGCGGCTGAGCAGTGTTCCCGGTGGGGAAATCCGTGCCCTGTGTGGCAGAGATTGTTTCATTCTCCGGTGACTGAATGACCGGCAGCGTTTCACCGGGAAGGATTCGGCGACCGACTCCGCGTTCCAGCTCGGCTCGAGCACGACGGAAGGCGGCCTCTGCTTCGATCCGTCGCACCTGGGTATCGATATGCTGGCCGGTGGCCTGAAGTACCAGAAAGTAGGCGACTCCTCCGTCGACATAATTCCGACGAGCCAGTTCTGCTGCGGCGGCCAGTTTCGGAAGAATGCGATCCTGAAACAGAGCTCGCTGCTGTTCCGCCTGACGCAGCTGCGTCGCGGCGGTGCGGACTTCCAGCTGAATTCGATCGCAGGCGGAAGCGTACTGACGATCCACCTGCTGAACCACGGCGTCCGCAATGGCAATGTTTCCTCGGTTTCCGTTAAAGATTGGCAAAGTGAATCGCAGGCCGGGATTGACCTGAAATGCGGGAGAGGTCACATCCTTCCCATAGAAGACGGCGTCCAGGTTCATGAACTGCTTCCGAGCCAGTCGAGCTCGTTCACATGCAGCCGTCTTTCGAAGCTCCAGAGCTCGCAGATCGGGTCGCATCGCGAAGGCGGTCTGCACCAGCTGATCGGTGCTGATACTCGACGGCAGGTATTCCATGTCGTCAACAGCGAGGATATCTTCGGCACCCAGAGACGTCCCCAACAGAACTCGCAGAGTTTCCTGAGCCAGCCGAATGTCCTGCTGATTGCTGAGTGCCAGGGCTTCGGACTGCAGAGAATCCACCTGCGATGTTGTCGCTTCCAGTTCGCTGATGTCGCCGCCTTCGAGGCGTTTTTCGGCAAGCCTTGCAATCTGTTCCCGCAGACGAAAGGACTCTTCGGTCAAAGCCGCTCGCTGTTGAGCCAGCACAAGATTTGCATGAGCCACACGAACATCTCGAACAAGATTCAGTCCGTTCTGGACCATCGTCTGGGAGAGTTCGCAGAGGTCCAGCTGAGCCGCTCGCTGTCGAATCGGCCGCAGCCAGAGGGCATCCACCGCCTGGTAGGTCGTCAGCTGAAGCTGATTGGGCCCCATTGGAAAATAGATGATGAACTGCGGATCGCTGATGAGTCCGGCGTTGAACAACTGAGCTCGGGAGATGCCGAGCTGTGCCAGCAGTTCGTGGTAAGCCGAATTGTTCCATAGGGCAGTGGCCACGGCCTCGTCGGCTGTCAGCCCGTCATCGACAGTGATGCCCGGCGGGAAAGATCCGCCGGAGATTCCCCCGCCTGAACCGAGTTGGCTGCCCGTACGCGAGGAGAGCTCAGACGATACGAAACAGCGTCGGCTGCAGAGATTCGGAGTATGACAGCCGAGAATGCTGATTGTGAGGACAACCAGTACGAAATCGAACGGCGTTCGGCGGCGATTGGAGAAAGTGTCAGTCGTACTCATAAGGCGTCCCTGCCTGGTGAGTCTGCCGGAATTGCACAAACGCACGGTTTGAAGATTCGGAAAGTCACAAATCCATGTGACCTGCGTTCTGCATCGGCGGGCAGGAAGGCAAACTGTCTCCTTGTTCAGGATGGGCCTATTTCCGATATGACAGTTGAAAGAGTCGGCATCGTTGCAGAACGACTTTTTTGCTGGAAAATCAGTGTTCAGCGAGCGCAAAAAAAGCCCGGAGCGATCCAGGGATGCTCCGGGCTTTGAGTTGTTTCACGAAACCTGACACAGCGGGCTGTGTCGGAATCGGTTCCTAGTACATATCTTCGTCGTGATCGTGTCCACCGGCCTTCTTCTTGTCGGCCTTGGGAGCTTCGGCGATCAGGGCGTCGCTGGTCAGCAGCAGAGTTGAGACGCTGGCTGCGTTCTGCAGTGCGGTGCGAGTGACCTTGGTCGGGTCAATCACGCCGCCCTTGACCATGTCTTCGTATTTGTCGGTGGCTGCGTTGTAACCCATGTTGCCTTCCAGGTTGGCAACCTTTTCGCAGACAACCGCACCGTCAATACCGGCATTGTCGGCAATCTGAGTCAGCGGAGCTCGGCAGGCACGAATGATGATGTCGTAACCGACCTTTTCGTCGTGAGTCAGTTTGGAAGGCTTCACAGCTGTGGAAGCTCGCAGAAGTGCCACGCCACCACCGGGCAGAATGCCTTCTTCAACGGCAGCTCGGGTTGCGTGCAGAGCGTCTTCAACTCGGGCCTTCTTTTCCTTCATTTCGCTTTCGGTGGCAGCTCCGACGTTCACCTGAGCCACACCGCCGGCCAGCTTGGCAATTCGCTCTTCCAGCTTTTCGCGATCGTAGTCGCTGGTGCTGTTTTCCAGTTCACGGCGAATCTGTTCGATGCGAGCGGTGATGTCAGCCTTTTTGCCGCCGCCTTCAACAACAGTCGTGTTGTCCTTGTCGACGACGATCTTCTTGGCAGTGCCGAGATCAGTCAGTTCGATGTTTTCCAGTTTGATGCCCAGGTCTTCGAAGATGGCCTGGCCACCGACCATGATGGCGATGTCCTGCAGCATGGCCTTGCGGCGATCACCGTAACCGGGAGCCTTGACGGCAGCGATCTTGAAGGTGCCCCGCAGTTTGTTGATGACCAGAGTCGCCAGAGCTTCACCTTCGACGTCTTCAGCGATGATCAGCAGTGGCTTGCCGCTGTTGACGACCTTTTCCAGAACCGGAACCAGGTCCTTGATGTTGGTGATCTTCTTTTCGTGGATCAGCACGTAGGCGTCTTCCAGAACGCATTCCATGCTTTCTGAATCCGTCACGAAGTACGGCGACAGGTAGCCTCGGTCAAACTGCAGACCTTCGACAACGTCGAAGTTGGTTTCCAGGCTCTTGCCTTCTTCAACGGTGATGACTCCGTCCTTGCCAACGGCTTCCATGGCTTCAGAAAGAATATTACCGATTTCGGAATCGTTGTTGGCGGCTACGGTTCCGACCTGAGCAATTGCCTTCTTGGTGCGGCATTCCGTCGCCATGCCCTTCAGCTGCTCGGTGATGTCGGCCACAGCCTGATCCATCCCGCGCTTCATTTCCAGCGGGCCAACTCCGGCAACAACGGCTTTCAGGCCTTCCTTGTAGATGGCTTCGGCCATCACGGTTGCCGTGGTGGTTCCGTCACCGGCAACGTCTGATGTCTTGCTGGCCACTTCGCGAACCATGCGGGCACCCATGTCTTCGAACTTGTCTTCGAGTTCGATTTCGCGGGCAACAGTGACGCCGTCCTTGGTGACAGTGGGGGAACCGAAGCTCTTTTCGATAATAACGTTGCGACCGCGTGGTCCCAGTGTCACCTTGACCGCTCGGGCCAGTTTGGTGACGCCACGTCGCATGGCTTCCTGAGCTTCCTGATCAAAGGCAATGATTTTTGCCATCGTGAATGTACTCCGAATTGTTTCTGTTGTTAAACCGTGACTGAACCGTTGATGAGTCTGAGTTCTTCAGGAAGTTCGCTGTGCGGGACAAGGACTGCGTTTCGTCGACATGCAGCACCCACGAATGAAGAAACTTCAGCACCGGAGGAACGCAGACGGGAAACCCGATGATCCGGGAACCTGCGTCGAATTCCGGAAGCGACTTACAGAGTCGCCATGATGTCGCTTTCGCGCAGCAGCAGGTATTCTTCGTCGCCGATGGTGATTTCGTCGCCGGCGTAGGAACTGAAGATTACCTTGTCGCCTTCTTTGACTGTCAGAGGAACTCGTTCGCCCTTGTCGTTGACGTGTCCGTCACCGATGGCGATGACTTCGCCGCGCTGAGGCTTGTTCTTTGCCGCATCGGGCAGCACGATGCCGCCGGCTGTGGTGTCTTCCGCTTCGGCTCGCTTCAGAACCACGCGATCACCCAGAGGCACAATGCGAGTGCCGCCGGAAGATGCCTTCTTTGCCATGTCCTTCTCCTGAAAAATTCAAAGGCCAACGTCGCTGCCGGGGACCGAATTCGAAGGGGAACCGAACCTCTGCCTGCGACGGAATTCATCCAGCCAACCCTACATCAGCTGGCTTTTCTGCTCAGTCGACATGCCAGAAAGTGGCAGACGCCGACGGATGGACGGGAGACAGCGAATCCCGTGCCGCCGATTGATTGCCTGCTGTAAGTTGAAATCAGAAAGCAGTTTGTGAAGATTCCCTGAAATGCGGACGTCGGTCGGCTGCCAACTTGGCATCGCGGTGCGGTCCGGTCGATTCGGCCTTCAGCGACGTTTTGAATCGTGGTCGGCGGATGTCTGCCATTCGCGCGGATGGCGCCGCAGAGTTACGGGGAGATGAAGATGACACGAAATGTCTCGTTTGTTGGATGTGTGTGGCTGCTGGTCTCTGTTGCCCTGGTTCCTGAAGCGGCCGCTCAGAGAGCAGCGATCAAACTGCCGCAGCCCGAATTCGAGTTTCTGCCCCCGGAATCCGTCAGTGTGTTTCCGGTGTTCTTTGTTGCGTCGGATCAGAGAGAACCCGATCGGCAGCAGGCCGACCTGCTGATGCGACATCTCAAGTTGTCTCAGCGCTGGTTTCGGGATCAGTTGAAAGGTGGCGGAACGTTTGAGTTGTTTTCCGAACAGCCCTACCTGTTTCGAGGTCGGCATCCGCTGGCCTATTATGCCGGTCTTCCCAGTGGCCAGCGGGCTCCTGCGCACCTTCAGGAACTGCTGGAACACTTCCAGCTGACTCGATTCAACTGTCCGTTTGTGTTCGTCATGTTGCTGGATGATTTGTCTGAGCGACCTGCCGGCGGACGTCCGATCAATGCCGGGTTCAACGGCGGTGGCGGAGTCGTTCAGTTCTCACGAAAGTTCCTGACTCCGCAGAGTGCGATTCAGGGCACTCTGCGTCACGAGCTGGGACACGCTTTCGGACTGCAGCATGTGTCGCTGTACGGCTACGACATGAAGAACAATCCGTCGGTCATGTCCTATGACAAACGCAGCCAGACTCGAGGCTTCGAAGAGGGGCCGATTCCTGATGTGCTGATTCCCGAAGACATCCGGGCTCTGGCACTGAATGATCGTGTCTTTCCGCGGCTGGAGTTCGACGAAAGAAAGCATATTCCGAACGGGTATCAGATTTCTCCGGTGATGCGTGCTCTGCCGCCGATGACTCTGCCGGATGGACCTGCGGATCTGGTTCGAGTCGTGTCGAAGTCGGGCGAGGATGTCAGCAGTCGGGCTCAGAATCTTGTCCGCCGACGAATTGTCCCCAACGTTCGATCTGAGTCGAACAGGCAGGGCATTAACTACGACCCGAATTGATGTGGCATTCCGATGGAGAGAAATCGGAATGGAAAACTCTGGAAGTCACCTTCCCCGTGACGACTCATCTGACGGGCATTCGTATTCATTCTCAGCACAGCGGCCGCGTTCATCCGGTCCAGCAGTTTCGGCTGAGCATTCTGACGCCGGATGGAACCACGACCGAAGTGACGGATCAGCCCGTCACATCCGACAACCAGCTGATCACGTTTGACGCAGCCATCGGCGACCGGTGGCAGCTGGACTTTCGTCCGGGGACCTCAGGAAAGGTGGCTCTGCGCGGTCTGCAGTTCTACTTCCATGACAGTGAATTGTATGCCGCACTGACCAGCGATCAGGATGAAGCGCCATCTGAGGACGAGTCGGAGTGATCTCGCCGCGCTGCAGTTCAGGCTTCAGCCTGCCCACCTGACGGAGAGGTCAGCAGCCTGAAGGCTGGACTCCCGCCTCGAGCTGTTCACGTCTTCAGCAGTTTGCGGAATTCCTTCAGCGGCCGAGTGTTGGCGACGTCGTCTTTTGTCAGTCCTGCTCGGCGAGCCTGATTGACGCCGTACTGCAGCACATCGAAGCCGTTGACGCTGTGAGCATCGGTGCTGATGACGATAGGGATGCCGAGGTCTTTTGCCGCGGCGGCGTTGATGTCGCTCAGGTCCAGACGCTTGAAGTGGGCGTTGATTTCCATCATGACGCCGTGGTCGGCAGCTGCCTTCAGCATGTCCGGGATATTGATGTCAGCACCTTCGCGTTTGCCGATCATACGACCGGTTGGATGGCCGATGATGTCGACATGAGGACTGGTGATGGCGGTCATCAGGCGTTTCATGATCTGTTCGCGAGGCTGCTGCAGACCATAGTGCAGAACGGCGATGACCCAGTCTGCTTCTGCCAGAACATCATCCGGCAGGTCCAGAGTTGCGTCTTCCAGAATGTCACATTCAATTCCGCACAGAATCTCGATGCCATTGATTGTGTCCCGAACTCTGCGGATTTCTTCCCAGTGCTTTCGCAGGCGATCGGCATCCAGTCCGTTGGCCATCGAAACTCGCTTGCTGTGATCTGTGATGGCAATGTATTTCAGACCGCGCTGTTTGGCGGCTTCGGCCATCTCCGGAATGCCGGCGGTGCCGTCGGACGCTGTTGTGTGCATGTGCAGATCGGCCTGAATGTCGCCGATTTCGACCAGTCGCGGGATGGCACCGGCGGCGGCAAGATCGAATTCCAGCCGATTCTCTCGCAGTTCAGGCGGAATCCAGGGCAGACCGAGAGCTGCATAAACGTCTTCTTCCGTGGCTCCGGCAATCTGCTCGTCGCCTTTGAAGACTCCGTATTCGTTGACCTTCAGCCCCAGATCCTTTGCCTTCTGCCGGACGACGACATTGTGTTCTTTGGAACCTGTAAAGTACTGCATCGCCGCGCCGTAGGATTCATCGGGGACGACTCGCAGATCCAGCTCGACCCCGGATTTCAGACGCACACGCATCTTGGTGTCGCCTCGCTGGAGAACGGCGTCGACCAGGCCGTGTCGAGCAAGGCAGTTCATGGCGGCATCGGCACTGCTGGATGTGGCCAGAACATCCAGGTCTCCGCAGGTTTCGCGACGTCGGCGACAACTGCCGGCGACCGCTGCCTGAGTCACTTCGGGCAGCTGCAGCAGATCATGCACCACGGCTTCGGCTGCGCTGGTGGCCTCCGCGATTGAGATGCGTTTGCCGGCTTCAGCCGCCAGACTGATGTTATCCAGAATCGACTGTTCCGTCTTCCTGCCGAACCCCTTCAGTTCCGCCAGTCGTCCGGCTTCACAGGCGTTCTTCAGTTCGTCCAGAGAAGTGAGATTCAGCTGATTGAAGAAGACCGCCACCTTCTTCGGACCGACGCCCGGGATCCTCAGCATGTCAAGAACTCCGGCGGGCACCTGCTGACGAAGCTCGGTCAGCTGCTGGTGTTCGCCGGTTGAGACAACTTCTGCAATCTGTTTCGCCAGGTCCTTCCCGATGCCGGAAAACTGAGTCAGGTCCTGCCCGGTTTCAACCATCGCAGCCATTGATTCTGCGGTCGACG
Organism: Planctomycetaceae bacterium; assembly: GCA_041398865.1. Classification (GTDB taxonomy): domain Bacteria; phylum Planctomycetota; class Planctomycetia; order Planctomycetales; family Planctomycetaceae; genus Fuerstiella. The sequence continues at coordinate 88,328 of JAWKTY010000023.1, read as the reverse complement.
AAATCGTCCGAGCGGCACTGCGGTAGGCACGCACCCGAAACGGATTGGCTTCCTGAATTTCCAGCAGGTCTGCCAGCAGTTCGAAGACGGAAGCGATTTCGTCATTCTTCATGGTATGGCGATGACTCGAGAATCTTTCGAAATCGTTAACACCCGCTGCCTTGCGAAATTCAGCGTTTCTGCTGTCAAAAACGCCCGGCGCGAGCACACGGTCAAGCAATTTGCTTTCGCGGGTTCAACGAAACTCAGACCTTCTTCGGGGTTTGGTATGGATTGGGATCATCCGAAGTTTCAGACGCCTGAGCAGGCGCTTCCGGCGCAGGTTTGGCGGCTGGTTTGCCATGAGGAGTATTCTTCGCGACAAGGACCACTCCTGTGAACACCAGTGCCATGCCCACCCACAGCATCGGGCTGATGTGAGCATCCGGCAGCTTTCTCAGCTGAGTCCATGCGAAGATGGCGTTCACCGTGACGGCTCCGCCGAACACGACCGGCATCACCAGAGCTGTGTTGCCTTTGCTGCTGATCACGGCATTGGTCAGAAAGAATGCTCCGGCCGCTCCCAAAGAGCCTGCAATGAATCCCCAGTTCATCGCCGGAGCGTGAGCACCGGCATAACTGAAAGTATCGCCCCGAACCTTCATCGCAATCAGTCCGCCGGCAATCGCAATGACCAGGTAAGCCACTCCGATAAAGACATAAGGCTTGAAAGGGCTCCAGCCTGTCGGAGGTCCGCTGGTGCTGCGAGCGTTCCCCAGTGCGGGACCATACATTCCCCAGCACAGCGCGGTTCCCAGGGCAAACAGGATTGGGATCAGCAGAGTTTTCATCAGGTTTTCTCGATGTTCTTCGACGGATATTGGCGGGAAGGTGGGATCGGCTGAATCGAGTTCTGCCGTTCAGTATCTTGCCGCGCGATCATATCAGCCCCCGGAATTGATCAGAAGCGTTGGCGCGGGACACGCTTCCGTGATTCTCACACCCTGGCGGGCCACCGTTGGAATTCCGCGAACCACGCGACTACGATTTCGGCCATGCTGCACCTTCACTCCACATCTTCCGACCGCTGGCTGGCTCAGGTGGACGCTCACCTGCCGGAGATTCTGATCGATCACGCTCACTGCGAACAAAAGGCGGCTGCGACGGCCATGAACCTGATGTTTGACTATGTTGAGAACGAGGATCTGTGTCAGGAAATGTCCGAAATCGTGCGTGAGGAACTGGAACACTTCCAGCTGGTTCGGGATCTGCTCAAACGCCGCGGCATCCGCTTTGTCAGACTGAAGCCGGGCACCTATGGACGAAAGCTGATGGATCTGGTTCGTCGACAGGAACCGCTGCGAGCTGTGGATCGTCTACTGCTGGCAGGTCTGATCGAAGCACGCAGCTGCGAACGTTTCGTTCTGCTTCGCGATCACCTGGTTCAGGATTCTGAATTGAGCACCTTCTATGGCAGCCTGTACGAATCGGAAGCTCGGCATCATGCCACTTACGTGCGGCTGGCGCTGCAGTATGGAGACGAAGCCTCTGTCCGCGAGCGACTGGAAGAACTGGCCCGGGCGGAAGCTCAGATCATTGCCGAAGGCTGCGAACGCCCTCGAGTTCACAGCTGAGAATTCTTCAGAGTAATTCCGATCCTGCGAGCTCCACAGAAAGGCCCGAACGTGATGGACTATGTCCTGGTCTTCAATGCCATCGAAGTGGTGTTATGGACCGTTGTCGGGGCCATCCTGCTGACAAATCATGTTCCCGGACCGAAGCGCCTTCGGTTGATCGCAGCCCTGGGTTTTCTGCTGTTCGCCGGATCCGATGCTGTGGAAATGCGGACGGGAGCCTGGTGGCGCCCGTGGTGGCTGCTGGTGTGGAAGGCCACCTGCCTGTTTCTGCTGGTCGGGACTGCAATCGTCTGGCTGCGATACCGCCGATCGGAAAAGGAAGTGACCGGGAATGCCGAATTCTGTGATGTTTCCGGCACCGATTCTGCATCCAAGTCGACCTGATCCGGCTTTTCGGAAAATCTTTGTCAGCCGGTACGGAGAACACCGTTTAACGGTCGATACTGGAGGGGAAGGCTGCGTGGGTGGAACCGTAACTCCTTCACGTTGACAGCTTTTCGAATTTGACCTACTCTTTCGGATCAGCCGCTCGATTGGGCGGTTTCAGCGAATGGAGTCGCTTATGCCCGCCTCATTTTCCGTCATTCCCGCTCATGATCCCGTCCCCTTTATTGATCTGGTGGCTCAGTACCAGACGATTCGGGATGAAGTGCGAGCGTCCGTCGACCAGGTGTTTGAAAGCCAGACGTTCATTCTGGGTGACGAGGTAGAGCAGCTTGAGGCAGAAATTGCTGCTTATTGCGATGCCCGGTATGCCATTGCCTGTGCCTCGGGAACGGATGCCCTGATTCTCTCTCTTCTGGCGCTTGGTGTGGGCCCGGGTGACGAAGTGATCACCAGCCCGTTCACCTTCTTTGCCACCGCGGGTTCAATTCACCGCGTTGGTGCGGTCCCGCGATTCGTGGACATCGATCCGCTGACCTTTAATCTGGACTCGGAACAGGTTGAAGCGGCCATCACGCCGAAGACCAAAGCCATCATGCCGGTCCACATTTTTGGACAGTGTGCTGACATGGAAACTTTGTGGCGACTGTCCGTGCGTCACAACATACCGATCATTGAAGATGCCTGCCAGGCCATTGGAGCGGAATACCGCGGTCGTCGAGCCGGCGTCCTGGGAACCGTTGGCTGTTTCAGCTTCTTCCCGACCAAGAATCTCGGAGGTGCCGGTGACGGTGGCATCATGACCACTGACGACGCTGATGTGGCCGCTCGACTGAAACGACTTCGTGTTCACGGAGACGTGGGTGGATACAACCATGTGGAGGTCGGGTTCAACAGTCGTCTGGATGCTCTGCAGGCCGCAGTTCTGCGAGTCAAGCTGCGCCATCTGGATTCATGGACAGCCGGGCGTCAGCACAACGCCGCTCGTTACGCGGAACAGTTCCGAAAGCGAAATATCCTGAGCGCCGTTGATGCTCCGCAGACCGGTCCCGACCGCCGCCATGTCTATAACCAGTACACTCTGCGAATTTCAGGCGGGCAGCGTGACGCAGTGATGAAATACCTGCGAGCTGAAGGTGTCGGGTGTGCGGTGTACTATCCGATTCCGCTGCACATGCAGACGTGCTTTGATTATCTCGGCTACCAGCCTGAAGACTTCCCGGAGAGCATGAAAGCCTCGGCAGAAGTTCTGTCCCTGCCGATCTTCGCCGAACTTCAGGACGAGCAGTTGGAACGGGTGGCCAGCGTCCTGGCAGAGGCAGTTCACACCTGCTGCATTCCTGTTCAGAGCCAGCTGCGACGAGCTGCCTGACGAAGACAACAGGCACTGCCCGACGAACCGTCGCACCATGAGAAAGACCGAGTCCCGGATTGCCAGCGCTCGGTTTTTTCGTTTCATCAGCTGTGAACGGCAGCGGCCGACGGTGTGGCGAACCAGGTTCCGGAAGACTGCCGGCGCTGATATCCAGCGCAGTTGATATTTCAACGAATCCCAGCCGGGGCTGCGGACAGGAACTTCCAGCCGGTCAGGTACCAGCCTTTGCCGAACTCATCGCACCAGCGGACTTCGCACTTCAGATTGGCGGGCTGGCCTTGAGTGGAATGAATCGAAAGCGTGGCGACGGTGCCTTCCGACAGAGGGAATTCGGTGATGACACCGATGCCCTGTTTGGAAATATCTTTCGCGAATGCCTGCAGCGATGTGCCATCCTGCAGACGAATTCTGACCGGTCTGACGAAGACATGCCGAGGTTCAGTGCGACGTTCCGTGTACTTTGCTCGCTGAGCTTCCAGCAGCAGTCGGTCGATTTCGATGATCATCGTCGAATTCCCGGATGACGAAACTGAAACACTCTCATCCGGACCACAGTCCGGATGGCAGACATCAGATTTGAGGGAGTGCTCTCAGATTTGCCGGGAGATCGACTTCATTCTTAGTCATGAAAAGAGGGGGGGACGGAAAATTCCTGAAACAGCCATCGGAATTTCCCCCATTGCGGCTCTGCCCCCCGGAACAACAGTCCGGGCGCCAGCCATTGTCGAAAAGAGTTCAAAATCTCTGCAGGTCAGGCTCCCGTCTGAGAGTTCTGGCCTGAGTGTCAGGCGGGAGCCTGACCTGCAGAAACCGGTATCCCTTATGAAGACAGCTGTTCGCGAAACACTCTCAGTCCGGCGGCCAGAGCTTCGTCGATCTTTTCGACCAGCTTCGCTCCGGCTTCCGCCATATCCGGCCGTCCGCCACCCCCGCCTCCGGCCAGCTGTGCGGCGGCTTTCACGACGTTGCCGGCGTTCAGGTTCTTTTCCTTCACCAGCGACTTCGTCACAGCGGCGATCAGTGACACCTTTCCGTCGATTTCAGCTGCCAGAATCACTGCCACTGGGCTGTGGTTGTCGCGCAGCTGATCGACAAAATCCCGCAGCGCATCGCGCGTCACGTTTTCCAGCTTCTTCGCCAGAACTTTCACTCCATTGATGGCTTCGGCAGACGCAATCAGGTCGCCCACAGCATCGGAGACTGAGGCTCGTGTCAGTTCGGCGATCTGTCGGCTGAGCTCCCTGACCTGGACCTGCAGAGACTCAACGCGACCAGGCAGTTCAGCCGGTTTCGTTGCCTTCAGCTGGCGCTGCAGCTGAGTCAGAATCTCATCGCTTTCACGCCCTTTTTGAAGTGCTCGCGGACCAGTGACGGCCGTGATTCGGCGGACACCTTTGGCGACCGGCTCTTCCGACGTGATGCGGCACAGGCCGACCTGTCCGGTGTTTGCCAGATGAGTTCCGCCGCACAGTTCCACGCTGAAGTCGCCCATCGTGACAACTCGCACCGTGTCCGGATATTTTTCGCCGAACAGTGCCATCGCGCCTCGCTTACGAGCATCCTCAATGGGAAGCAGTTCTGTAATCACTTCAGAACCAGTGGCGATCTTTTCGTTAATAATGTCTTCCACCTGACGGATCTCGTCGGGTGTCAGAGCCTGTTTGTGAGCGAAGTCGAAGCGCAGAGCATCACCTTCCACTCGGGAACCTCGCTGAGTCGCATGTTCTCCGATAGTTTGGTGCAGAGCATGATGCAGGATATGCGTGGCCGAGTGAGCTCGGCGAATGGCTGTGCGGCGATCAATGTCGACCGTTGCCGTGACCGTATCGCCCACAGACAGAGTTCCCTGTTCCAGTCGACCGATGGCCACGAACAGGGCCTGCTGATGTTTCTGACAGTCGACGACTCGCACCTGAATGCCGTTTCCGGTCAGAGTGCCGCAGTCGCCGACCTGACCGCCCGATTCTCCGTAGAACGGAGTCTGATCCAGAATGATTCCGAAGGCATCGCTGTATCCCGCCGGAACTTTGTCGACGGATTTCTTGTCGACCAGCAGTCCCACAACTTTGCAGGAAACGGACGTCTGATCGTAGCCCACAAACTTTGTATCGCCGTGGTCCTTACGAATCAGGTCCAGCGGTCCGGCTGACATCACGTCGAAGGTCTGGTTGCCCTGACTGATCACGCCGTGTTCCTTCATGCGGACTCGGAATCGATCCATGTCCACCGTCAACCCGCGGTCGGTCGCGATCGCTTCCGTCAGCTCCACCAGAAAACCGTCTTCTGTATGAAGCGTGAACGCATCATCGCCGCTGATCATATTCTTTCCGGAAGACCTGGCCGTGGTCGCACATTTGTCGAAACGGCTCAGACCGCGGTCAATGGTGTCGAGGAACTGGCTTTCTTCTTCTTTCATGCTGTTTTGAACGCTGTCCACCGTCTCCGCGATTTCCGGATAGGCGTCCTTCATCACGTCCACGACGGCCGGAACGATTTTGTACAGAAACGGTTCGCGGCGACCCAGCAGATATCCTTCCAGCAAAGCTCGGCGCAACAATTGCCGAATGACATAACTTTCCTTGTCCTTGTCCGGAACAACGCCTTCGTGCATCGCAAACGTTGCGGCTCGAACATGGTCGGCAATGCGGCGAATTGGTCGCCCGGTTTTTGCGCTGAATTCGTACTTCACACCGACAACATCCGCAGCGGCCAGGCACAGTGGCTTCAGCAGATCGTTTTCGAAGTTGCTGATGCCGGCCACGCCCTGCAGAACGGCAGCTGTGCGTTCCAGACCCATGCCAGTGTCGATGTTGTTGGCGGGCAGAGGACGGAGGTTATCCGGAGGATTGCCGATTCGGTTGAACTGAGTGAACACCAGGTTCCAGATTTCGACGTCGCCATCCATGCCGGGCGGATGGTAGAAGATTTCACTGCACGGCCCGCAGACTCCGTCGGGGCCTTCAGACGGTGAGCTCGCAGGCCAGTAGTTTTCGTCTTCTTCCAGACAGGCGATGCGGTTAACCGGCAGCCCGACTTCGTCTTTCCAGATGTTGAAGGCTTCTTCGTCGAAACCCCATTTGCCTTTGTATACGCTGACCGTCAGTCGGTCTTTGGCCAGCCCCAGCCATTTGGGGTCAGTGAGGAATTCCCAGGCCCAGTGAATGGCTTCGCGCTTGAAATAGTCGCCGAATGAAAAGTTCCCCAGCATTTCGAAGAAGGTGTGGTGGTAGGGCGTGACCCCCACGTTGCTGATGTCTCCGGTTCGCAGACACTTCTGACACGTCGTGACAGCCGTGGCCTCCGGCTTGCTGATCCCCATGAACTCGTTCTTGAACTGATTCATGCCGGCCGGAGTAAACAGGACGGTCGGGTCGTCCTTGGGAACCAGCACGTCGCTCGGCTTGCGAACGCAGCCCTTCGATTCGAAGAACGACAGGTACTTTTCTCGCAGTTCATTGGTTTTCATCAGGTTAATCTCTTATTGAGAAACATGCGCACTCGATGGACACATGTTTTCTGAGCGACGCAGTCGCGTTTCCGAGCGTTAGCTCGACTGGGGTGTGGGCTCTGCCCAAATTTGGATCTCAGAAACGCCGGAAAGGCCTGACGGGAACAATGCCCATCGCCGTGGAGAGTTTTGAACAGAAAATATGCTGGCTTCTACCAACCGGCATCGGTCGGTCAGGCTCGCGCCTGACAATTCGATCGGAGCCGTCAGGCAGGAGCCTGACCGACGTATTTTGCCGCGAAGGTTACGGCAGAAATCGTCTTTTTGCCATCGCGGCAAGAGAGAACTCCCGCGAAATCGCTACTCTGATACTTCTCTTCCGCGGTTTTTCCCGCCGGTGATCCAGGCTTTGCATCGACGCTGACTGTGGCAGGCGATATTCTTAATCTCCCCCTGCCCTTTTCGATCCCGCCGCTGTTGCTGGTGCTGCCATGCTGAAAATCTCCGGACCTGTGGATTCCCGTCGTCTGTGTTCCGGAATGTCGCGTCGGGACCTGCTGAGAATCGGTGGCCTGGGAACCGCCGGGCTGAGTCTGCCGCAGCTGCTGCGAGCCGAAGCGTCAACGAAGGCGACACCCGGAAAATCGCGGCACAAGTCCGTCATCATGATCTATCTGTGTGGCGGTCCTCCACATCAGGACATGTACGACATCAAGTCTGCCGCGCCGAAGGAGATTCGCGGCGAATTCCAGCCGATCGCCACCAGCGTTCCGGGGATCGAAGTCTGTGAGCTGCTCCCGGGCATTGCCGCAAATATGGACAAGCTGGTGCCCATCCGGTCCATGGTCGGAGCCAAAGATGCTCACTATTCCTATCAGTGCATGACGGGCTATCACGAGCAGAATGCGGCGGCCGGCGGCTGGCCTCACTTCGGCTCGGTGGTGAGTCATTTTCAGGGACCGGTTTCAGAAGGCACGCCTCCGTTTGTCAGTCTGTGCTACGAAACACGACACCGTCCGTACAACGAACCGACTCCTGGATTTCTGGGACTGGGACATTCCGCCTTTTCGCCGAAAGGTCCGGGCCGAGACGACCTGGTGCTGCAGGGAATCACGTCCGACCGGCTGGCCCATCGGCATCAGCTGCTCACATCCTTCGACCAGTTTCGCCGCGACTGTGATGCCAGCGGACGAATGGAAGGCATGGACGTGTTTACCGAACGAGCGATGGGAATTCTCACTTCGCCGGAACTGTTCAATGCTCTCGACGTGACTCGGGAAAACCAGGAAACCCGTGATCGATACGGAGTTGCGGATGAAAGCAAACCTCGAGGCGATGCGGCTCCGCTGTGTCCTCAGAATTTTCTGGTGGCTCGGCGACTGGTTGAAGCCGGAGCTCGAGTGGTAACCGTGAACCACAGCTTCTGGGACTGGCACGGAAATAACTTCAAGACTGCCCGCGAAGAACTGCCTATCTTCGATCGAGGCATTTCGGCACTGGTGAAAGACCTGCATGAACGAGGTCTGCAAAACGATGTCACCGTTGTCGTGTGGGGAGAATTCGGACGCACTCCGAAAATCAACAACAACGCAGGCCGGGATCACTGGCCGCGAGTCTGTGCAGCTCTGCTGGCAGGCGGCGGAATGAAAACCGGCCAGGTGATTGGATCCACCGACCGACTGGGAGGCGAAGCCGACAGTCGCCCCGTCACCTTCCAGGAAGTCTTCGCCACCATCTACCACAACCTGGGAGTCAACCTGGATCAGGAACGCATGTTTGACTTCCGCGGCGTCCCTCGCAGCTTCATCGAACCCGGAACCCGCCCCATCGCCGAACTCATCGGCTGACCGACAGCACCCAGGCTCCTGGGTCAGACTCCCGCCTGCCAAATTCCTCTCACGTTGTCCGGCGGGAGCCTGATCTGTCGGCGGCGAGCTCTGCCACAATCCCCAAAAACAAAAAGCACGCGAACTGCATCTGATCGCTTCCCGTGCTCCAGACAGTCCTAAGCTTATCCCGTCGTGTCAGGCGGCCGGAATGATGCTGGATTAGTGACGGCCTGCAAATTTGATGGTGGATTCGAAGTCCTTCATATGTGGGACGTTCTCAACTGTTCAAAAGGGAAATCGCTGTGAAGTATCAGAAGATCGGATGGATGTTCATGGGGGCTGTTATGGCCTTTGCGGCTCAGTTGTTCCTTCAAACGGACGCGGGAGCACAACAGCAGAAAACTGCCAGTCCTCCGGAGAACGCGTCTCGCGGCTACCTGCCGGATCCCAATACAAAGTCGGTGAGCCTCCGGGGAGAATTTATGGTGACCAGTGGCCAAACGGCCGGAACCCTGACTTATGTTCTGGTCAACCCCCGAGTCATCGCGATTGGCAACAGAGAATTTCTGGCAGGCGAGACAACAACCGGTCCGGACCTTGTTCGTAACAATTTTGACGGACTGCCGGCCTATCTTCCGCTTGACCGAATTGAGGCGATTGATCAGGTGAAGTAGCTTCAGCCGGATCACATGCCTGCATGGCACCCGGCGGGTGTTGGTTCTGACATTTTGAAGTGAACGAACACTGGGGACGAGCAGCGTTTGTGTGGTTCCGTATCCAACTGAACTGGACATTTAGTGGCATTCAAGTTTCCCGGAAATCTGAAGCGGCAGGCGGGATGATCTTCGGAAATGACAGCGGGGATGCGATCCTTGACCGGTTCCGGCCGGGATGATATTCCTCAGGGATGCCAATGGCGTTTCGATGCTGCTGCGTTCTGCCGAAAGATTTTGTCAGCGGCATTCGGTTTGTTTGCAACAATCGGAAGTTCTTTCCGTTGTCGATACCTCCACGAGGCGGAGATATCAGCGGGACGACTGCTCCAGCCGGAAACCAAAGCGCTCATGAAAAAGCAACTGCTCATTCTGGGGGCCGGGACGGCCGGGACGATGATGGCCAATCATCTGAGGAAGAAACTTCCCGGTGACTGGTCGGTGACGGTCGTGGATCGATCGGAGCAGCACCTGTATCAGCCGGGGCTCTTGTTTCTGCCGTTCGGGATCTACAGCGAATCACAAATCGTCCGGCCGACTCGGAACTTTCTGAAGTCCGGCATTCAGTTTGTCCATGACGAAGTGGCTCAGGTTGAAGCCGATCAGAATCAGGTGCAGCTGAAGTCAGGGACAACACTGTCATACGACGTGCTGATTGTGGCGACCGGCTGCCGCACGGCTCCGGAAGAAACAGAAGGCATGCTGGGAGCCGAATGGCGGAAGAGCATTTTCGACTTCTACACGCTGGACGGAGCTCGACAGCTGCAGACGGCCCTGAAGTCGTTTTCGGGCGGGCGGCTGGTCATTCACATCAATGAGATGCCGATCAAGTGCCCGGTGGCTCCGCTGGAATTCTGCTTCCTCGCGGACTGGTATTTTCATCAGCGCGGCATTCGGGACAAGGTGGAACTGACGTATGTGACACCGCTGTCCGGAGCGTTCACGAAACCCGAGGCAGCTCGCACGCTGGGCCACATGCTGACGGACAAGAAGATCAACCTGGTGACTGACTTTGCCGCCGAAAAGATCGATGCCGACACGAAGACACTGGTCTGCTACGACGGGCGCGAGGTTCCGTTTGATCTGCTGGTGACAACTCCGACCAATATGGGCGACATGGCCATCCGCAATTCCGGCATGGGCGACGATCTGGACTTCATCGCCACTCATAAACACACTCTGCAGTCACTGAACTTTCCCAACGTCTTTGTGTTGGGTGACGCCACCAATCTGCCGTCGTCCAAAGCCGGTTCGGTGGCACACTTCCAGGCGGAGACTCTGACCGACAATATTCTGAGACACGTTAACGGGCAGCCTCTGAAGGAAGAATTCGACGGACATTCCAACTGTTTCATCGAATCCGGATTCGGCAAGGCTCTGCTGATTGATTTCAACTATACAATCGATCCTCATCAGGGACGTTTTCCGTTCTGGTTTGGTCCGCTGAAGCTGCTGCATGAAAGTCGGCTGAACCACTGGGGCAAGCTGGCCTTCCGCTGGATCTACTGGTACCTGCTGCTGCCGGCTCGGTGGATTCCCGGAATTACTCGCAACAAAACCGTCCTGCCCAAATCGAAAGGAGAAGGCTGAAATGCAAAAGACAATCGCCGGAGTCAGCGTGGAAGTGAATGAAGAAGGCTACTTTGTGGATCCGTCCGTGTGGACCGAAGCAATGGCTCATGAAATTGCCAAAGAAGAAGGAATTGATGAGCTGACCGAGCAGCACATGAAACTGCTGAACTATCTGCGCGAACAGCAGGCGAACGGAGTGGCTCTGACCATTCGCGGAGTCAACAAAAGCGGCGTGATGACCACCAAAGAGTTCTACAGTCTGTTCCCCGGTGGTCCGCTGAAGAAAGCGTCGAAGATTGCCGGCATACCGAAACCCGTCGGATGCATTTGATCGTTCCTTCCGTAGCAGAAAGTCAGCCGAGATGTCCGCAGAAGTTTCGAACCCCGTGCGCAAAGTCCAGATCATTGTGTCCCGCGGATCTCTGGACGGGATTTATCCGGGACTGATCATGGCCAACGGAGCTCGCATGGAAGGCATTGAAGCATCGCTGTTCTTCACGTTCTTCGGACTGAACGGTCTGGTCAAGGCGACGTATAAAAGCATGAAGGTCGCCACCGTGGGAAACTCGGCAATGAACATGGCCATGCCAATGCTCGGTCTGCCCATCACGATGCCCTTCCCCACCATGCTGGGTGCTCTGCCCGGAGCGTCTTCATTTGCCACCGGGCTGATGAACAAAAAGATGGACAAGCTGGACATCCCGCCGGTGGATGAGTTCCTGGAGATGATTTCTGATTCCGGCGGAAAGATCTACGCCTGCAAACTGGCCATGGACATGTTCGGCCTGAAACGCGAAGACCTGATCGACCAGGTGGACGGTGTTTTGACCGTCGGCGACTTCTATCAGGATTCAGCGGGCGAAGGCACGCACATCCTGTTCACGTGACAAGGGCTCGGCCCAACGCCGTGAAGAGATTTCCTGAAGGGGAATGCGGCCGGACTTATGGAACACGAACCCGGGGTGCGCCGCTTCGCGTCGACCCCGGGCTATGTTGTTTAACCCGTTCCGGGTTGAGTCGCTGTGTTTTCCCACAGGAAAACTCTTCACGGCGTTGAGCCCGGCCCTTGACCCGGATCGAGCTGCCGCTCGGAAACGCGACGCTGTCGCTCAGTAACGCTTCCTGAATGACGTTCGGCTGTTGTCGGTCGGGTCTTTCGGCGGCTATCCGTTCAGGGTGCCTTTGGAAGAGGGGACTCCGGTTTGGCGTGGGTCGATGGTGACGGCCTGGCGGAGGGCTCGGGCGGTGGCTTTGAAAGTCGCTTCGGAGATGTGGTGACTGTTGCTGCCGTGATGCAGGATCAGGTGCAGGTTCAGCAGAGCGTTCATTGAGAAGGCATTCCAGAATTCCTGAACCAGCTGAGTATCAAAGTCGCCGATCTTCTCTGTCGGAAAGTCAACTCGATACACCAGCGCGAAGCGTCCGCTGAGATCCACGGCAGCCGTAACCAGAGTTTCTTCCATGGGAAGCACCAGACTGCCGTAGCGAACAATTCCGCGTTTGTCGCCAAGAGCTTCGGAGAAGGCTCGACCCAGGCAGATCCCCACGTCTTCCACTGTGTGGTGGTGATCGACATGCAGATCGCCGTCGGCTTCGACAGTCAGGTCGAAAAGTCCGTGTCGGGCAAACAGTGTCAGCATGTGATCAAAGAAGCCGACGCCGGTGCTGATGGTGTTTTGACCGGTTCCGTCCAGGTTCAGGCTGAGGCGGATTTTTGTTTCCGCGGTGTCACGATTGATGGCTGCACTGCGAGTCATGGCTAAGTCCTGTTCCGTTGGCGGGAGGAAGTGAGACGGGTCGGCGGTGTTCGGGGAACGGAATTCGGGTCGGGATCAGGTCAGGTCCTTCAGTACTTCAGATGCGGCTTCCAGAAACCGGTCCACTTCCGCGTCCGTACCGACGGTGATCCGCAGTCCGTTGGTTGATCGTCGCGGATCGGGAAACTGCATGAACCTGACCAGGACTTTTCGGGATTTCAGGCCTTCGTAGATGTCTCGATGTCGTTCGGAAGCGTGCTGAGTCCACACGAAGTTGGCCTGGCTGGGAAAGACCTGCATTCCCAGCGTCTGCAGCTCGGCCGCCATTCTTGTTCGGGTGGCGATGATCCGAGCTCGGTTCTGCAGCATCCAGTCCTGGTCTTCGATGGCCGCCGTGGCGGCAGCGATGGCGATGGCGTCGCAGTTGTAGCTGTCCTTGACTTTGTGCATGCCCTGAGTAATTTCCGGGTCGGCGATGGAGAATCCGAATCTGAGTCCGGCCAGGCTGTAGGACTTGCTGAGCGTTCGAGTGATGATCATTCGCTGGCGGAAGCGATCATCGTGCAGCAGCTGAGCCCGGTGGGGAACATCCGCGAAATCCGCGTAGGCTTCGTCCAGAATCAGCATGCCGTTGTTGGGGACAATCTGAGCCAGCTGATCGGCTGACCAGAGATTCCCCGTGGGCGAATTGGGATTCGGTACGAACACCAGTTTTGCGGTGTCCGCAACTCCACGGGCGTCCTGAGCGTCCCACTGGAACTGATCGTCCAGCAGCAGGCGAGTCACCTGACACCGCTGGATCTCGGCCAGGCTTTCGTACAGCACATAGCTGGGATACGGATAGGCGATGACATCGTTGTCGTCACAGAAGGAACGAATGACAATCGTCAAGTTTTCGTCACTTCCGTTGGCTGGAAGAATCCAGTCCGGGGAAACGTCGAACACTTTTGCCGCGGCTTCCCGGAAACGGCGAGCCAGCGGGTCGGGATAGACGTTCAGCCGACCGGAGGCCGCCTGCCGAATCGCTTCCACAACTTTGGGCGACGGCGGGTACGGGTTCTCGTTGGTGTTCAGTTTGGTCCAGCCGGTTTCCTGAGGCTGTTCACCGGGAACATAACCGGCCATCTGCCGGATGTTGGTTCGAAAGGGGATGGTCATGAATGAAATGTCAGCAATGAAACCGGACGCCTTCGGGCGTCCTGAATGGAACTTGATCGAGCATGGAGGCAGCCCGGCGGCGGATCCGGAGGGCGACCATCATCCGTGACGGTCCGTTCTGCGCTGTCGGCGTGAACCGAAAGATTGAATTCGGCCGGGACACAGGATAACGTCCCCGGCGGGCTTCGGGCGACCGGAAGCCGTGAATATCCCTGAACCGGGACTCAGTTGGGTTCAGTCAGTTCTTTGTTCGGGAATCCGGGAGCGGGCGGTTGGTGAAGTGCCGTTTTCAGCGGTGTTGACTCACAGCATTCATGGAAAACAGTGATGGAGAGGTTTCTGAATCAGGCAGTGGTGGTGGACCTTGAGGCTCCGTTCGTCCACGTGGGCACGCTGTCGGAACTGAATGAACATTCGTTGGTTCTGACAGATGCGGATGTTCATGACCTGAGGGATTCCAATACGACTCGGGAACGCTATGTGCTCGACAGCAAGCTGCACGGAGTTCGCACGAATCGTCGCCTTGTGTTGATTCCGAGGCATCAGGTGGTCAGTATTTCGCTGCTTGATGATGTCATTCACTGACACAGCGAACAATTGGCAGAATTCCCCAGGTGCTGCAGAAAAGTTCGGAAATGTCTCCAGGATCAACGGACATCGAACGAACCTGCTGCCGGTGGATTCGGTGAGTTCCGTTGTCCGGCTGACGGGGTTTGTCGGAAGAGTCGATTGGCTGCGGCCGAGTGATCCGGGCAGAGCCTGGCATGGTGGAAAACGGGTCCCGAGTGTCGGACTTCCGTTTCGTCTCTTGCCGATTTGCGCTGCCTTCACGACAATCCCTGAGTTCCACGCCGTGGACACGGGTGATTCTTCCCGGTTCGCCGGTTCGAAATCAATCACATCACTGCCGTTTGTTTAACAGTCAGGCCGCCTCAAATGCTTCGATTTCCCGCTGCTCATGTGTTTGCCGCCGTTGCGGTTCTGCTGTCCGGAGTGCCGACGATGGCACAAACCGCGACGGCCGCCAAGGTCATCAGCGACCAGATCCTGCCGAAAGACACCTACCTGTACGTGTCAGCTCCGGATGTTTCGGCGATGAAGGATTTCGTCACGTCGTCGTCGCTGGGGCAATTGTGGAATGACCCCGCGCTTCAGGACTTCAAAGCTGAAGTCGACGCGGCCATCCATGATGACCTGCAGGAGGGCATGCTGAAGTTTCAGGAAAAGGTCGGCATTTCGCTGCTGGAAGTCCTGAACATTCCCGCCGGCGAAGTCACGGTCGCGTTCTGTGCCGGGCCGGCCAACACCATGGGCGTTGCTTTGTTTCTGGATTATGGCGACAGTGAACTGCAGGTTCAGGAACTTCTGGGCAAAGCCACTGAGGCTCTGAATTCGCAGCCGAAGCTTTTGCATCAGACAGAAAGCGTGGACGGCACTGAGGTGACTCTGTACGAAATTCAGTATCCCGGCCGAGCTCCCACGCCGCTGGCCAAGGAATTCGGCTGGTTTGTGAAAGATCAGCGACTGGTGTTTTCGAACCGCATGGAGATCCTGGAAGACATTCTGGCCAACTGGGACGGCGAACGCACGGATTCCTTTCAGCAGAACGAAGCTTACGGTTACCTGATGACGAAGTGTCAGTCGTCGGCTCGTTCATCACTGACCACCGCATATTTTGATCCCATCGGACTATTCACCAAACTGGTCCAGACCGGTTCGCTCGGACAGGGCGGAGCCGGAGCCGGGATGGCCCTGCCGTTTCTGCCTGCATTGGGTCTGAGTCAGCTGAAGGGCATCGGCTATGTTTCTGAAGCCGGCAGCGGAGACTTTGAGGCCGTTGGGCGGTCCGTGATTTATCTGGAGCAGCCTGCCATGGGACTGATGAAGGCCATGCAGTTTGACCACTGCCGCAAGAATCCGCCGGAATGGGTGAAGGAAAACGTCAATGCCTATGTGGCTGCCAAGTGGAAGATCGACGAAGCCTTCACTTCTATTGAGTCTCTGGTGGATATGTTTTCCGGAGCCGGAGCTCTGGCGGCTCAGCTGGACAAAATCGCTGATCAGGGACCAGGCATTCATCTGAAGCATGATGTGGTTGATCAGCTGACCGGTGACCTGCAGATCATCACAGCTCCGGGAGAAACCGGTGAATACGGCGGTGATCAGATTCTGGTTTCACTGGGGACCCGGAATGATGATTCGATGTCTGACATCCTTGCGAAGATTGCCAATCAGGCCAACTTCGAAAGGCGCGAATTCCGTGGTGCCGAAGTGTTTGAGACCAGCGGTCCGGCTCCGGGACAGGCGATTTCTTTCTGTGTCAGTGAAGGACGTCTGCTGATCTGTGTTGGCACCACATTGATGGAAACCGTTCTGCGAAATGACTCAGATGTTCGACCACTCGCTGAATCTGACGACTTCCGAAAGGTCTCCGGACATTTCCCGGCCAATGCAGTTTCCGTCCAGTTCACTCGCCCTGCCGAAACGTACCGATCCATCTATGAGATGCTGCGAAGCGGCGAGGCGGCGGAAAACTTCCCGGCCAGTCAGGATCTGTTCGAGAAGATTGACTTCACCAAACTGCCTCCGTTTGAAACGATCAGCAAATACATCAAGCCGACCGGTGGTTACACCGTCAATGATGAGCATGGTCTGTTCATGGAAGCATTTCAGCTGAAGAACTGATTCGTCCTCCTGAAATACGTTCGTCCGCAACCCGAAGCTGCCGTGTTGATCACAGGCACTTCGGGTTGTTTCTTTGGGTGCCCGGACACTGTTGGCTGATGGGCGTCTCATGAGAAAACCGTGAGGTTCCTGCCGAGGTTTCCGTGGAGGCCATGTATGTGATGAATTTCTGAATCGTTGTGTTTTCGGCATAGCGTCGTCTGCCGAATTTTTCGATATTGGTGGAAACTCAGTCAGCCGTACTGAGCGTCAGCAGAAGGTGCTGTTCATGGATCGACCGGCGCTTTGGCTGGATCTGACGACTGTATCGAGCTCAGGGAAGACGTCGCCAATGGTTGGAATTCGCTGTGGCGAAACGGAACTCATGGAAGGAATGAAGCCTGGTGAGCGGCCGCGCCGATTTTCGGACAGTCAGCTGCTGGTCTGGTTTCCGTTGATGTTGCTGGTGCTGACTTCGGTGAGCTGCAGGTTGTGTGATCTCGATCTGCGCGTTTCCGGAACGTTCTGGTCAGCGACGACTCAGTCGTGGCCGGGAAAAAGCCTGAACGTCTGTCTGATGCTGCATCGGTATGGCGGAGTTCCGGGCGTTGGCTTGATTGTCGCGGCGTTCGGGGTGGCCTTGTTTTCGAAGCAGCGATTTGCAGAGTCCCTGTTTCGTCGCGGAGCGGTGTGTGTAATTCTTTGTGCCGCCATCGGGCAATGGGCGGTTGTGAATGAAGGATTCAAGAACCACTGGGGTCGGCCTCGCCCGATCCAGACGACCAACTTCGGCGGTGCTCTGCCCTTCGCGCCTCTGGGTGTCCCCGGCAACGGACCTCGCAACAGTTCGTTTCCGTCAGGACATGCCGCCATTGCGTTTTTCACGATGACTCCCGGTGTGCTGCTGTGGCAGCGGTCTCGGCAGGCAGCACTGCTGATTCTGGCGGGAGGAGCAGTTTACGGGTTCGTCGTTGGAGCTTCACGGATCCTGATGGGGGCTCACTACATCAGCGATGTGATCTGGTCTGCCGGGCTGACGCACTTCATTGCAGTCCTGATGGGCTGGCGGATGGGGTTTCTTGTGTTTACTGAATCGCTGTCGGGCTGAAGGGTAATACACAACCGGAAATAAATCCCACCCGCCGCGCGGTCTTCAGTGAGAAATCACTTCACCGGAAGGAATCTCCGGTAGACTCACAAACGACGCCAGTCTCGCCACTTCGACGGTTTCCACACAGACTGTCAGGTGGTGCGAAGGCATGACGTTCAGACGCAGGTGTTCAACGATCTGTTGGCACACATCGGCGGGTACGATGATTTCTGTTCTTGACTGCCTGATCGGCTGAAGCACAGGACTGTCACTGACCAGACGCCTCCCGGCTCCGACACAGGGTGATTCCGTATATCCTGTGGCGCCCATGCTCAGGGCCTGGCGGATGATTTCAGTGGACAGCTCCGGCTCTGCCACAACGGTGATTCGACGGACGGATGTGAGTCCTCGTACCCGCATGGCATGGGCGCTTTCGACGCCGCTCGCATCTCATCCAGTCCTTTCAATTCGAGTTTCAAACCTTCCTGTTCAAAGTCGTGTGACAATTCTTCAAGTTTTTCCATGACGCTTGCGTCAACCAAAGCCGCACCGGAGAGGTCCAGAATGATATTCCGCTTCTGAATCAGGCCGATGTCTTCAATCTGCCGTTTGAAGGGAATCCAGTTACTGAAGATAGCCGACTCTTTGGCAATGATCCGGCTGGTTCGGGCATCGACGTCCTCGACTTCGATATAGGCCTTAAAGAAGGACTTCATCGGGACGCCATTGGACAGGTGCAGTACCATCTTCAGAGCGATACCGACGGCAACTCCGATCAGAAGATCTGTGGCCAGCACGACAATCAGAGTCACGACGAACAGCAGCAGCTGCTCCTTTCCGATTCTGTAGACGTTCCGGAACTGCTGATGTGCCGTGCGAGTTCCCGTATAGACAAGCATCGCGGCGAGGCAGCCAGCGGAATGAGGTGGAGAATGGTGGGGATCAGGCCTACGCACAGCAGCAGGAAGACGCCGTGCCACATATTGGCGAACCGAGTTTTTGCACCGTTGTCGATGTTTGCGCGGCTGCGAACAATTTCCGAGATCATCGGAAGTCCGCCAACCATTGCTGCGGCAAAATTGGCAACGCCAACTGCCAGCATGTCCCGGTTCATGTTCGCCTTGCGTTTCCATGGGTCCAGCAGGTCCACAGCTTTAGGCTGAGAAGGGACTCAAGGCTTCCGATCATGAAAAACATCATGACCCACTTCCATGCTCTGAACTGATTCAGGACCGAGAAGTCGGGGGTCTGGATTTCTGAACATACCGAAGATCTCACTTGGCATTTTAACAAGGTACTGTTCACCCAGTGTGTATTTCGTGTGGAAGACTTGATACTCGTGGGCCGAAGTCAGATTCAGTGCCATGCCGAGCGGAACGGCAACCAGAAGGACGACCAGATGCGACGGGACCGGCTTGAGTATGGCAAATCGGGATCTGACCCACGGCCAGACGAACATGATCAGCAGGCTGAGAAGGCCAATGGCCGCGATGGCCGGATTCGCGTTCTGAAGGAATTCAGGAATCTGCCTCAGCAGGGACAGCGGACCACCGTGAACATCCGTGATGCCCAGAGCGACCGGGATCTGTTTGGCAATGATGATGACCTGATTGCCGCCAGCATTCCGTGAACGACGGTTCCAGGGAAAGAATTCTCCCAGAATACCGGCTCGGAAAATGCCGAACAGACACTGGAAGACGGCCGCAACCGCGGCGACCGCCAGAGCGGCTTTGTAGGCTGCCATGTCATCCGGCAGCCATCCCCCGGATGTCCCGTTTCCTCCGAATTCCTCCACGCAGCCCAGCACAATCACGATCAACCCTGCAGCAGGACCTTTGATGGTCATCTCTGAGTTACTGATGAACGGAGTGATAAGGGCTCCGATGATCGCAGTGAAAATGCCGGCAAGCGGCGGAAAACCTGAAGCGAGCGAGATTCCGACGCACAGCGGCAAAGCGATCAAGAAAACGAGAAAGCCGGAAGTGACGTCATCTTTCAGCCAGGTGAAGAAACCTGACGTGTTTCCCTTGGGAGCTTGATTTTCTGGGGTCATCTTTCGTTCCTGAATGTCTGGAATGCTGAAGAATGTGATTGAAGGTCAAATTGTCTTGAAGAGTTCGCGATGAAGCCGAATCCTGCCGGAAAAAAACACACACCCTGGTCTGTCGATTCCATAACGTCCTCAGACTGACTTCAGCGAGGACGCCCAGGCGATGCCGGCCTATCACCGTTCGCCAGTATCTGAATCCGGAAAAGCGTTCGGAATGACATCATGTGAAGTCACCGGCCGCGTTGATTTTTGATTTGAATCCTGCCGAGAATTACGCGCGCACTGTGCGTGTATGTCTTCTGAGCGACAATGTTGCGTTTTGGAGTGTCAGGTTGTCTTGGGGAGTGGGTATTGCCCAGGTTAGTGTGTTCCTGAACCTTCGATACTGTGAGCAGACATCTGTTTGGTCCGAATCATCGCCTGAGCGGCACGAAATCGAGATTCGACACCTGGCTGCGGCCACAAACCACCTCCCAGAATCAGCACAGCCAGAATCAGAACGGCGACTCGTTCCGCCGGTCGGACTCGAAGTGAAACCGAAACCGCATATCGAGCCCCGGTGAAGATTCTGAAATAAGCATGCATGACGGCCATGCTGTTCAGAGCCGCGGCAATGACGACAGCGGTGCCGATCAGCGGATAGACTTCCACAGCTCCTTCCACAAGAAGTTCCGTCCCGATGAAGCCAATGGTGCCGGGGAATCCGATGGATGCCAGTCCGGTCAGCAGAAACAGGCCGGCCAGCGTGGGCATGTGTTCGTAAAGTCCGCGATACTGGCTGAGCGAGAATCGGCCGATGCGGGCTTCTACGGATCTCATGGTCAGGCCGAAGCCGCCCATCGCCAGGCCGACGGAGATCCAGACGCACAGAGCTCCGGTCAGTCCGATCGGGGTCAGCAGTTCCAGTCCGACCAGTACCAGGGAGGAATGACTGAGAAACAGATAGCAGAAGAATCGCCGGGAATCTGTTTGAACCAGAGCCATGCCCGCGGCATAGACGGACGTGATCAGCGAGACGATGGCGATGCTCTGCAGTGCCCATGACGGGGCAATCGGCAGCACGATTCTCATGACCACATAGGCGCCGGTCATTGGCGTGACAAACAGAAGTGCGGTTCCCAGTGTTGCTTTCTCAAACAGATCCGTCATCCAGCAGTGCACAGGAACGATCCCGCTGCGCAACAGGCCAGCAGCGGTCATCATGGCACCGGCGGCCACGGCCATCGTGCTGTTGGGGACATCGGGGTGGCCGATGACTCCATCCGGCAGAATCCACCAGCCTCCGAACATCAACAGAATGAACAGTCCCATGTGAAGACTGAAGACTCGAGTACATTGACCGCGTCCCCGGATTTCCAGCCACGGAGGGATGACGGCCAGTGAACTCAGGATGATGATCACCAGCGGGCTGCGAACGCTGAGTGTCGCGAGCAACAGAGTCTCGGAAATCAGAGTCGAAGGAAACGAGAATCGATTCATCTTGGTTCTGAGCGTCGAAAGGACGGCCATCAGATACAGCAGCGCTGCCAGCGGTAACAGAGGTGCATTCAGCTGATCAAGAATGAACAGATCCATATGGAAGATGTTGTGCATCACATCCCAGTGATCCAGGGCCTCCGCTTTTTCCAGGGTGCTGAAGTCAATCCATTCTCCGACCGCACACAGCAGCGTTGCCGCACAGATGCTGACCGAAAACCGATACGCCGAGTCGCTGTCGCGGTACAGGCGCACAACGAACGATCCGATCAGGGGCAGCAGGATGGAAAGTTCCAGCCAGGGCAGATGTAGCTCACCCATCAGTTTTCCTCCGATTTTACGGTGAAGGCCGGCAGTTCGGTATTCGGAGCCAGATCTGCTTCGTCATCTTCAAATGTATTCTGATCCGGTGCAGCTTGGCATTCTGAAACCGATTCCGGAGAACCGGACAGCCACCGCACCCACGCCTGCTCGCTGCGATTGCACCAGCGGAAGACCGCCTGAAACGGGTGCACGACCCATGCATCCAGCAGTCCGTCCAGATAACCCCGTTCCAGAGCAAACCGGTAGAACCAGCTTCTCACACTGTCCCCCATCAGCCGCTGCCGTGTCTCATCACGCCGGGGCAGATGACTGCCGATGGCATTCTCAATGATGTGGTAGTCGCTCAGCAGCGAAGGAGCTCGCAGCAGCTGCAGTGTTCTCAGACAGGCATGCCCGATGATGTGAACCAGTGCCAGATAGTGAAGACCCAGGCCGATTTCCGCGACGATGATTCCCACCTGAGTCAGTGATGCGAAGGCCAGCGCGCTCTTGATGTCAGACTGGACTCGAGCTGTCACTGCTCCGAAGATGGCCGAGGCAATCCCGACGGCGACGACGATGATTCGCAACGGAGCGGACAGAGCCAGAATGGGACTGACTCGCAGCAGCAGAAACGCACCCAGATGAACGGACAGCGATCCATAGAAAACAGCGCTGGAGGGCGTGGGACCTTCCATCGCTCGCGGCAGCCAGCCCGAAAACGGAACAAGCGCTGATTTGCCGGCAGCGGCAAACAGCAGCAGCAGCCCCACCAGCAGTGCACTGGTCTCCGTCATCGTCGTCACCTGTCCGTATGGCCAGGGGCCTGATCCCATCAGAACATCAAAGTCGCCTTCTCCTGTCAGATGGTGCATCGTGATGGCTGCCACCAGAAAGGCGGCGTCGGCAATTCGGTAGACCGACCAGACTCGAAACCCGTTTCTCACCGGGTTAACTCGATCATGGAAAAAGGCGACCAGCAGAGCTGACGAAAGTCCCACCAGTTCCCACCCGAAGAACAGCGTTTCGATTGTGCCTGCAAGTGACGTGACAATCATGCCCAGCAGAAAAAACGCGAAGCACATGAAGAATCGATGAAATCCGGGTTCGCGGTGCAGGTAACGGCTCGCGAAAGCACCGATCGTTCCGCAAAGTACGAACGTCAGGATCACAAACGGCACTGACAGTCGGTCAAAGACAAATTTCAGGTGAAAGTGAAAATGTTCGTGGCGGTCCGGAATTCCCACCCAGTTGCCGAAGTTGATCGGAATATGGCGTTCGTCGAATGACAGCATCATCACCAGCACTGTGACTGCACAGACGAGGCCAAACACCACTGATGCTTCAGTGAGTCGCGCCTGCGCGCGTTCGCTGAGCGATCGTCCTGCCAGCTCGGCCAGACCGAAAACTGCCAGCAGAACTGCCGGACTGGCGACCACACAGATTCCGCAGATCTCACAGATCCTGTCGGGTGTCATTTCTGATGTTTCCTGAAGACGATGGAAATGAGCTCGCAGAGCATCTGTGTTCTCATTTTCAGTGGTTGCGGGGAGTGTTTTTTTGGGGAAGGGGCGGAAGGTGAAGCGTCTAGTCAGCGTGGCTGCCGACTGCCGGAGACTCGACAATCGCGAACGGCAGGTTGTCTCGTGAACCGCAACTCCAGTCCTTGGAGCGTTCCACCGTGGGCAGATGCTGAGTATGCGGGATGTGTTTCACAAACCGACCTCCGGAGAAGTACATGATTGTTGGTGAGTGAGGATCCAGGACGGCCAGCTGAACCCAGCCGCCTCGGCAGATTCGGTCGATGGTCGGGTTTCTGGCCATGATGCTGAGCATGGCTTCCGGTGTCGTTTCTATGATGAACAACAGTCGCATGGGTTCGTGAATGTCGACACCCTGCCAGGGCAATCCCGTTCGAAGGTCGCTGGCGGCCCCATCCATCACACCCAGCATCGAGGTAGCATTGTGCGGGAGCTTCGAACCCGATCCGAATCCCTGCCGATCCATGGCTGAGAACGTGTACAGCAGATTGATGCCTTCGCAGACGGGAACAACGGCGCTCAGCGTCCCCATCAGGACAGAGCTTTCGGCATCGTCCTGAGTCGGATCGTATGACATCAGAAACGACCGTCGGTCCAGAAACAGACCTCGAAGCCGTTCCCGGCGGGCAACGATGCACAAAGAATTGGTGCAGTTGCCGTATTCCGGCCGGGTTTCCGAAAGGTTCTGAGCTCGGTCCTGAACATGCAGCAGTGCATCTTCTTCGGCGATATCCAGCGCGGCAGATTCAAATCGACGGCAGCGTTCCTGAGCATTCCGTTCACAGGCTCGACTGAGAATGTCCCGGATTTCCTGAATGCGGTGAACGTGCCAGCTGGGCAGCAGTTCCATGTCGTAAAACGTGATTTCGTCGGTCGCCGTATTGTGCTGACCTCCCAGAAAGTGAGTTTCATCGGGGATCTCCAGTCCCTGAACGGCCAGCAGTTTTCGGACCCGGGGATCATTCAGCATCGCGGCCGCAGCGCGGGCGTTCGGACCTCCGGCTCCGCCCGAACAGGCTCCACAGTGATACGCTGACTTGTGTGGGTTGTTCAGACATGCGGAACCATGGCCCAGAAACAGCACAATGGGTGCGAAGTCTTTGATCAGTCCGATGTCCCGCAGCAGTTTGCCTCCCAGCGCTGCCATCTCCGCGACCGTAAATCCGATGCCGTCTTTTTCGGGGCCGGGAGCCGCGCTTTCCTTTCGTTCCAGTCGCAGTCGGCTGATCTGGGGTGGTTCGACGAAGTGACGAGCAACCGTGTTCAGCTGAGCCGTCAGGCCCGGGAAAACGGTGTAGCCGACCAGAGGTGCGGTCGCCAGGGGACCCAGAAGTGCCGAGACAAATGCGCCGCCCAGCGAGCGGTGAGTCTGTTCGAGGACTCGGTGAGTTGCTGTTCCAAGAATTCGGCGCGCTCGCGCTTTGGCGCGGGCCGTTTCTTCCGTTGAGTACACCGGATCTTCGACCAGCCAGAATCGAGGCATGACCACGATCGGACACAGCGCCGTGTAGTGAGCATCTCCGAGGCCTCGGTAATACATTGGAATTCCGAAGAAGCCCGCGGCGCCGAATGTCTGCACATCGGATGAAACTTCCTCGATATGTCGCCGAAAGGATTCTTCGCGGGCATCAATGCAGCAGGTGACCTGCAGAATGGGATTCTGTGGCTTGATGGGAGGTCGGGCGACTCGAGTTGCAACAGCATCCATGGCGCTGCGAGCGTAACGCCGTTCAAAGGCAATATGGAAGATTCGCTGACGTTCGTGAGTCGAAAAATCGGCCAGTTCCTGAATCAGTTCTTTCCAGCCGGTTGTGGTGAGTGTGGACAGAGTTGACGGACCCCAGCCATTGACCTGAGCACACTGAAAAATTCGGAATGCATACTGTTCGTTCGTAATTCTGACGAATTCGGGCAGTTGCTCTCGAAGATAGGTCCGCAGTTCGGTCAGCGGCTGCTTCCAGCAGATGGATTTCGAAGCGACGTACCGCGTCGCCAGTTTGTCAAGGAGCAGACGAACGGCCGTGAATTCCATCAGTGTTCCGGACGGGGACGGAATGTAGACTCTGTCGGGGCGAACTTCCGTCTGCCAGATCATCCCCGCCCAGCCTCGAAGCCCCAGCAGTGTGGCTCGAATAAAATCATTGGTTTCGTCTTCAGCGACGCCCATTGCGGCCAGTGAATCTGCGATCCATTCGGCAGGAGTTGAGCAGGACCGCTGCAGTCGCTGAAGTTCCTCTTTCAGCGGTCGCAGCCACGCTGCCTGATGGATGCCGGATGTTTCGAACAGTTGGCAGAACGAGTTCAGAAAGCCGGCGTCGCGATCCGGCAGGCGCCACTGAGCAAATCCCTGATCGAGGTAAGCGGAACAGAATCGCACAAGAACGTCGTTCACCAGTTCATCCGGGTCGTTCTGAGTGACACCAACCAGAAGGTCCCGATGTCGAACGCTGACCGGCGTCCTGGGAAGAACCAAAGGCACACGACGCACGCCGTTGCAGCAGTAGTGCCAAATCAGCCGCAGACTGATCTCTTCCCAGATTTCACTGTCGCCTTCTGCCTTTCGAGCTCGCCGAAGTGCGGATCTGAGATCTTTGCTGAACGAATCGTCCGGAAGGCCCGCGATCCAGTGACGGGATTCCGAAATTACTTTGCTGCGTTTGCCTTCGGATGCTTCCGGGCGAAATCGAGCCAGAGCATCCGTCTCCAGCAGCAGCCAGTGCAGTTCGCTTTCATCCCCCGACTGCACGGCGTTCTTCAGCAGGCTGACTCGAAAGTCGACGCGAGGCAACAGGCCGGCAATCGTTTCGTGAGCGGCATATCCCAGTTCGTCCAGCAGGATGTCGCGGAGGTCATCTTCGACAATTCGACCCTGCGAAAGCATCTTCCGATAGGCATCTTCGGACAGATAGGCCTGACAGCCGAAGACTTCCGGGACGACTCGCAAAGCTTCATCAAAGGATGTTGTCTCAAGCGCGGCCAGCGGATTCAGAAATGTAAACGCAGTGATGGGGCCCTGTGACGGCAGGAACTCCGCAGCCTGTGTGACCGACTGATGAATGTGTTCAGCTGATGCAATTTTGACTTCATCGCAGACTTCTGTTCCATTGGCAGCAGACATCAACTTCTACCTTGCCGAAGCAGCGGGAGCTGCTGATTAAAAGAGTGTTTCAGTGCGAGTCAGAGTTCAAACTGCCGGAGCCGCTGAATGTCGAGTCCCAGACGCGATCACACCTGGATACCTGCAGAGGCGGAATCGAGCATCTGGTGGCTCAACAAACCTTTGGACGTTCATGGCCTCGCTGCTTCAGCAATCGCTATGCCAGCGATTGCGGATTCCGGATCCTGAAACGCCGGGCCTGCTCGGACCACGAGAGCGTTGCGACGACCCTGAGGAAAATGCAGAGTGCAGTGTTCCAAATGGAATGAATGGGGCACTCGACGGCAGATGTTGCTGCTCACGACACAAGCCAATCGCCCACGGGATTGTCCACGCCGGGTTGATCAGCTTTGAGGTCGAATTGCAGTCTCAATCGGTGGAGGCTGTTTCGGACACCGCGGGCGGACCTCGGTCAAAACCCGTTCGCATCGGGCAGAAAGGACGCGAAACCGGGGTCAGCCGATAATGTCCGAGATCTGCGCTCAAAAACGGAAGTCCGGCACGGTCCGGCAGGATTGCTGCCCACACACGAAAGTTTTCGATTTCGACCTTCTCTTCGCCTTCTGCCCGTTGTTCGGCTGGAGGTATGGATGAATCCTGGCCAGACTGGTCAGGTTCATGCCAGCCGTTCGAGAACGGCATCGACCCCGTCAGCAGAGGCAACAGAAGCAGGATGGTCGACGGACGGTGGCGCATGGGCTAAGTTTCGTTTACCCGACTTTCAAGTCAACCGGACCCGCCAGCCGCCCTTCCCTTTCCCGCTGCTGAGTCAGAAATGCCGTTGTTTTTTGAGTTTCTCTCGGTTCTGCCGAACAGACTTTGTCCTCCCGCCCGCCATCTCCGTCGTCCATCTTCCGCTCAGCTGACGCCTGGCCGGATCAGCATTTCGCACCGCCGGCAATCAAGAATCCGCAGCTCACACGGGAGCCGTCAGTCATGATTCTGCTGATTTTATGTGTCGGCTTGCTGATCGTGATCGGTGGAATTCTCAGGTTCCACCTGCATGCGTTTGTGGCTCTGATTCTGGCCGGACTGGCGGTTGCGGGCCTGACGCCTCCGGGTCTGGTGACTCGATCGGCTCAGCTGGAAGCCGTAATTCATGAGTTGGTGTTCGATCCGGAACACCAACTCCTGATGTCTCGCACTCCGCTGCCGAGTCCCGCATCGGTCGTGATTGTCCGGGATGTCGGAGGAAACGCCCCTCTGGAAAAGGTCGGGCAGTTGCTGGAGCAGGTTGGCGTTGACCAGTGGGCAGGTGCTCCGCCGTTTGTTGTCCGGGAGAAGTCAGATGGTGAGCCCGACGGCGAAACGACAAAGCTGACGTGTTACCGAATTCAGATGGATTCCCCGGGAAGTGCGGCGTCCGGACGTTTGTTGCTGGTGTCGACGAAAGACTTTGCTTCCGCGGAGTCGCTTGGTCGGCAGTCATTCATGAATCGTCTGACTTCGGCGCTGGGGACGTACTGCGGAAGTCTTGCGATTCTGATTGTGTCCGCATCCATTATTGGTCGGTGCCTTCTGGACAGCGGCGCTGCGGATCGAATTGTGCAGTCGACGGTGCAGCTGGTGGGTGAAAAGAATGCTCCGGCAGCCTTTGTGGTCAGCGGCTTTACGCTCAGCATCCCCGTGTTCTTCGACACGGTCTTCTACCTGATGATACCGCTGGGGAAGGCATTGCGCCGCAGAACCGGGGGCAATTACCTGCTGTATGTGCTGTCCATCGTCGCCGGAGGAACGATGGCTCATTCCCTGGTTCCTCCGACACCCGGTCCGCTGTTTATTGTGGAAGCCTTCGGTGTTTCCATGGGAGCCATGATTGCCGGAGGAACAATTGTCGGGCTGATCGGGGCGTCTGCCGGGATGATTTACGCTGCATGGGCAAATCGACGATTTCAGCTGGAGATTCCGGACGAAGATGCCGTCGATTCGAAACTCGCGGAAGCATCGGGAGGTGCTGCGAGTCGACCATCAGTCGTCAACCCTCCCGGTCTGATTGCCGCTCTGGTCCCGATTCTGCTGCCTCTGGTGATGATTGCCGCCGATTCGCTGATCAGCGAACACTCGGGCGTTGACGGCGTGGAGTTCTTCTGGGCGGGACTGCCGATTCCTTCGCAGGTGGCTCAGCTGATCGAGGTGCTTGGTGAAAAGAATCTGGCGTTGCTGGTGTCGGCCGGGTTTGCTGTGCTGATGCTGATTCGCTGCTGTCGGCCGACGCCTCAGGTGCTGTCGAAGACTCTGCACGATGCCGTCACCAGCGCCGGAACGATCATTCTGGTAACGTCAGCCGGCGGGGCATTTGGAAAGATGATGCGGCAGGCGAGCGTCGCGGAGCTTCTGCAGGATCTTCCCACCGGATCGCCGGTGATGCTGGTCATCGCTGCGTTTCTGGTGACAACCGCTGTCCGGACGGCTCAGGGATCATCCACGGTCGCCATGATGACATCAGCGGGAATCTTCGGCGGACTGGTTGCGAGCGGCGCTGCCGGAGTTGACCCGCTGTATATGGCTCTGGCCGTTGGCTGCGGTTCGAAACCCTTCGCATGGATGAATGACAGCGGCTTCTGGGTGATTACTCGCATGAGCGGAATGACGGAACGGGAAGGTTTGAAGTATGTGACACCGATGACAGCCATCGCCGGTGCCGCCGGTCTTCTGGCGGTGATTATCGGCGTGATCGTTTTCCCCTGAGACGGCGGAATTCATCAAGCAAACAATGCGGGATGCCGGCACCGGGCGGGCATCATTTCTGCAGAATCGAAACCTGGCACTGTGCTGAAACCTCATGCCGCCTGATACTCGTCCGCTGGAACAGATTCTGAGACGTCCGAAAGTGGAGTCCGCTGAACGGCAGCTTCGTCAGCAGATCATTGCCGATACGGTTCTGTCGACATCGCCGTATCTGAAGACACCGAACTTTGATGCGGTTCACGATGATGACATTCAGCTGTTGTACGAACTGTACGATGAGAACTTTTTTCACGGGCAGCTGCAGAAATGTCTGACCGGCCAGTCCATCAGTTTTCGGTTATCGAGACGAATGCTGAAGGCCGGAGGTCGAACGACACGGTGGGGCGATCGACGGAACCGCAAACCAGCTCGGTATGAAATCGCGGTTTCGTCATCGCTGCTGTTTCAGTCGTTTCGAAATCCTGAACGTCACATCACAGTGACGGGACTGGACTGCGAATCGCGGCTCGACGCTCTGCTGAGAATTATGGAACACGAACTGGTGCATCTGGCGGAACTGCTGGTCTGGACAGACAGTAACTGTTCAATGTTTCGATTTCAGGGCATCGCCAGCGGAATGTTCGGTCACACCGATCATCGACACGATCTCATCACTCATCAGGAGACGGCTCAGCGGGAATTCGGCGTGCGACCGGGGGTCCGGGTGAGATTCGACTTCGAAGGCCATTCGATGCAGGGCATTGTGAACCGAGTCACCAAACGGGCCACAGTGCTGGTGATGCACTCGGAAGGTCAGCTGTATTCAGACGGCCAGCGCTATCTGAAGTTTTACCTGCCCGTCAGTCAGCTGGAAATTCTGGAAGACTGACGAATCGCTGACGTTGGCTGGAAGGAATCGATTATTCGTTCAGGCGGCAGCTGCGTGGTGGTCGTCGCTGTCTTCTTCTGCTTCTTCAGATCCGGCTGATCGGGAAAGAGCTCGTTCCATGGCGGCCTGTCCCTGAGGACTGATCTGGTACTTCAGGCCGGCGCTGCGTCCGCTGATTTCAAACTTCAGAAATCCCTGAGCGATCAGTTGGCCGTGCTGCTGAGTGAGATCCTGAGGCGTGAACCCGTTCAGCGTATCGATTCGTTCAAGCCAGCCGTCGAATTCTTCGGATGTCGCTTTCAGCGTTTTCTGCCGAAGTGTGTAGGCCTGCATGACCTGCAGGTTCTGCTGACTGAGACGATCGAATTGGAATGGTTCAGGCGTCATACGACCGATTATCGGTGCGACATCCGCGGGGTTCCAATTCAGACCGCCGTTTGAAAACGACCGCTACGACACGCAAATTTTAACAATCGGGTGAGCACCTCTGCCGATTGAGCGTGTGGCACAGCGGAGCGGCCCGTGAGTCAGGGGACAGATAACAGAGCCCTCCGTCCGGGTGAGATCTCTCGGGGTTCGGCAGTCTGCGGGGGCACGTTTTCTCACTGAAAACATCTCGACTCCCGGTCCGCGAAACGTTCTTCAGGGCGCCGGAAATGTTTGGCAGGCTGGCAGAAACCCTCTGCCACGTCGCAGAAATGTTTTTC
This sequence comes from Planctomycetaceae bacterium, assembly GCA_041398865.1. Taxonomy (GTDB): domain Bacteria; phylum Planctomycetota; class Planctomycetia; order Planctomycetales; family Planctomycetaceae; genus Fuerstiella. The sequence goes on along the minus strand of JAWKTY010000023.1, from coordinate 57,932 downwards.
GGGCTGGCAGAAATGTTCTGCCATGTCGCAGAAATGTTCTGCAAAGCTGCAGAAATGTTTTTCCACGTTGAGGAGGTTCAGTTCAGGCGGGGGAATGGAGTTTTGGGGGTTGGATTGGTTCGGATTTGACGGGAGTTTCGATGGATGAGGCGGGGGATGACTGGTATCAGCTGCGTGACCGGCAAAGTTTCACACAGCTCCGCCGGATGTTCCCCTGGGCGCACTTCCGGACGCCGACAGACCGCCTCGCTGAACGGACGTGCATTTGGTGCTGGTCAAGACTCGCCGCTGCCGGCCAGTGTTTCCCAGCGCAGGAAACTGTCTTCCAGCTGACCGGCCACCGTAGTCGCTTCGTCCTGAACAGCAGCAATCGCGGCTTTGTCCTGGCGATAAAAAGCCGGATCTGCCATGAGCGCCTGAAGTTCGGCCTGCCGGGTTTCCAGCTGTTCAATTCGATCCGGAAGTTCCTCAAGTTCCCGCTGTTCCCGGAAACTCAGCTTTCGTGCCTTCACTGCGGGCGACTTCGCTGCGGCAGGTTGAGCCTGTTCGACGGATTGAGAAGTCGTTGACGCAGATGATTGAGCTGTCGCGGATTTCTGACTGGTGTTCTGAAGTCGAATCCAGTCGTCGTATCCGCCGTCACATTCTCTGACAACACCTTCGCCCGTGAAGATCAGCAGGCTGGTGGCCAGGTTGTTCAGAAAAGCTCGGTCGTGACTGACCAGCAGAATGGTGCCGGTGAATTGTGCCAGAGTTTCTTCGAGCAGTTCCAGAGTTTCGGCGTCCAGGTCGTTTGTGGGTTCGTCCAGCACCAGTACGTTGGCCGGTTTCACCAGAAGTTTGGCCAGCAGCAGCCGGTTGCGTTCTCCGCCGCTCAGAAACTCGACTCGCGTGTGAGCTCGATCAGGAGTAAACAGGAAATCCTGCAGATAGCCCATCACATGTCGGTTGCTGCCGTTGATCAGCAGCTGATCACTGCCCTCGCCGACGTTTTCCCGAGCGGTTTTGGACGGGTCCAGCTGATTTCGCAGCTGATCGAAGTAGGCCACGGAAAGATTGGTCCCGGTTCTGACCGCTCCTGACTTTGGCTGCAGCTGTCCGAGAATAATCTTCAGCAGCGTTGACTTGCCGGCCCCGTTAGGCCCCAGAATCCCGATTCGGTCGCCTCGAAAAACAGTGGTTGTCAGATCGCGGATCAGCGTCTGTTCAGTAAATCCGTGAGTGACATTCTTCAGTTCGGCCACCAGGTGCCCGGATCGTTCGGCATCCTGAATCTGAACTTTGGCAGTCCCCATTTTGGCTCGCCGTTCACTGCGTTCCTGCCGCATCTTCTTCAGAGCTCGAACGCGTCCTTCGTTGCGGGTGCGGCGAGCCTTCACGCCCTGGCGAATCCATCGCTCTTCTTCGGCCAGCTTCTTGTCGAACTGAGCCTGAGCCGCTTCTTCGGCGGCGATCAGTTCATCGCGACGCTTCAGAAAGGTGGCATAGTCGCAGGTCCAGTCAAACAGCCGGCCTCGGTCAACTTCGATGATGCGATTCGCCAGGTCCTGCAGGAAGACTCGGTCGTGCGTGATGAAGATCAGAGTTCCGGTGAAGCGCTGCAGATAGTCCTGCAGCCACAAAATCGATTCGATGTCCAGGTGGTTGGTGGGTTCGTCCAGCAGCAGAATGTCAGGTCGACGAATCATGGCGGCTGCCAGCAGCACTCGGCGCTTCATTCCTGCCGACAGCTGATTAAAAGGAACATCGGCCGGCAGCTGCATTTCTTCCAGAAGACTTTCCAGCCGTTCCGACGCATCCCAAAGTTCGGCATCGGCCAGCTGTTCACTGGCATTGTGATATCGCTGCTGATCTTCGGCCGACAGTTCTTCGCCGGTCGCCATGACGATATTAAGACGGCGGAAGTCGGTGACCGCGTCGGCCAGAGTTCCGAAGCCTCGCGCTGCCATGGAAAAGGCCGTGTGGTCGTCCGACACGGGAACTTCCTGATCCAGTTTGGCTACGACGGTGTCGTTGCCGTAGACCACGGATCCGTCGTCGGGGCGAAGTTCCCGATTGATGATTTTCAGCAGAGTCGATTTGCCGGCGCCGTTGCGTCCCACCAGACCGACTCGTTCACCGCGTTCGACGTGCAGTGTCACGGCGTCCAGCAGAGGTGGATGCGACCAGGAAAAACTGATTTCATTCAGACTCAGAAGCGCCATGAGACAAACCGGGGGAATGTTGTTGCAGATCGGATCGAAGGACGCGAACTCTGCAGATGTTGACGGCAGGTGAGAACTTTGTCCCGGCCGTTTGAGAACCAAATCCGGGATCAATAATGCGGTGGACGTTCAGCTCCCGGGTCGCGGGTTTCCGGATCCTCAGTCAGGCTCTGCAGGTCATGTTCGATCCGGGCAAATCGTGTTTCGAATGCCTGCAGACTTCGGAAATGTTCCGTCAGTGCCTGGTTCAGGGAATCGATGTCGTGCTGCAGATGAGCCAGCACGGATTCCAGCCGGACCAGGCGTTCTTCGGGACTGAGCGGTTGTTGTTCGGACATTGGGTTACAGGTCCTGCCCGGTCAGTCGAGCCACCTCGTTGACGTCTTTGTCGCCTCGGCCCGACAGGCACACAACAATCACATCGTCTTTGGGTCGCTGAGCGGCGGCTTTCATCGCCCATGCGATGGCGTGGGAAGTTTCGATGGCGGGCAGAATGCCTTCCGTGCGGGCCATGATCTGGAAGGCTTCCAGAGCTTCGTGGTCCTGAGCACTCACGTAGTTGACTCGACCAATGTCTTTCCAGTAGCTGTGTTCCGGACCAACGCCGGGATAGTCCAGTCCGGCGGAAATCGAGTGCACATCGCAGGTCTGTCCGTCATCATTCTGCAGAACGTAGCTGTAGCTGCCGTGCAGAATTCCGGGTTTGCCATAGGTCAGCGTGCTGGCATGGTCGCCGGGATCTGGTCCTCGCCCGCCCGCTTCGACGCCTGTCAGTGTCACGGATTCATCATCGACAAACGGGTAAAACATTCCTGCCGAATTCGATCCGCCTCCGACGCAGGCAATGACTTCGTCCGGAAGCCGCCCGATCTGAGCCAGAGACTGTTCCCGTGCTTCACGACCGATGACGGACTGAAAGTCACGCACCATCATCGGGAACGGATGAGGTCCGACAACGCTGCCGATGATGTAGTGCGTGTCCCGGACCGACGCCATCCAGTCTCGCATCGCTTCATTGATGGCGTCACGCAGAGTTCGGCTGCCGGTGGTGACCGGGCGAACTTCGGCTCCCATCGTTCTCATATTGAAGACATTCAGTCGCTGCCGCCGGACGTCTTCTTCTCCCATGTAGACCACACACGGCAGTCCGAACCGAGCACACGCGGTGGCCGTGGCGACTCCGTGCTGCCCTGCCCCGGTTTCCGCGATGACCCGGGTCTTGCCCATTCGTCGAGTCAGCAGAACCTGGCCGATCGTGTTGTTGATTTTGTGGGCGCCTGTCAGATTCAGGTCCTCCCGCTTGAAATAGATGCGAGCTCCTCCGCAGCGTTCGGTCAGGCGTTCGGCAAAATACAGGGGATTCGGCCGTCCCACGTAGTTCTTCAGCAGGTCTCGGAATTCCCGGTCAAATTCAGGGTCCTGCTGAGCTTCGGCATAGGCTGCAGAGAGCTCGTCCAGAGCGTACATCAGAGTTTCCGGGACATATCGCCGACCAAAAGAGCCGAATCGTCCCCGGTTGTCGGGCACGGCGCTGACAGGAGGCGAAATCGCGGGATTTGTTGACATGTTCTTTCCTTTGCCCAGGATTCCGGGTCTCGGGAGGATTGCTTCGCTTCAATCTCAGACACGAAAATGTACGGTACCTTAACGGTTTATTAACACGAGACCACTTTCATAGAGAGCTCACAAGCCGTGTCGGGTTCGGCTGAGCGGATGGTCTGCCGCGTTCGTTGCAGTGTAGTCGCCGCGAATGGAAAAACTCCTCTAAAGGTGAAGGAAGCGATGAAGAAATTCTGGATGTTTGCCGCCACACTGTCGCTGGCCGCGTTCACGGGCTGCGAAGTCAAGACGGACAGCGGCGCCCCGGGTGGTGGAGCGCCTGGTGGGGCCGCGTCCACAGACGTGAAGGAAATCATTGTTGACGGTTCCAGTACCGTCGAGCCGATTTCCACTCGCGTCGCGGAAGCCTATCGAAGCGTGGATCCCAGCGTTCAGGTGTCCGTTGGCACATCGGGAACCGGAGGGGGATTCAAGAAGTTTGTTGCCGGTGAAATTGACATCGCCGATGCTTCGCGTCCGATCAAGGACGGTGAGGCAGAAGAGTGCAGGGAAAAGGGAATCGAGTTCGTCGAATTGAAAGTTGCGATCGACGGGCTGTCGGTGGTCATCAACAAGGACAACGATTTCTGTAAGGCTCTGACCGTTGCTCAGCTGAAGGCGATCTGGGAGCCGGACAGCAAAGTGATGACCTGGAAAGACGTCAATCCTGAGTGGCCGGACGAAAAAATCGGGCTTTACGGCCCCGATACCGATTCGGGGACCTTCGACTATTTCACGGAAGTCATCTGTGGAAAAGGCGGAGCATCGCGAACCACGTACAGCGCCAGTGCCAACGACAATGACCTGGTTCTGGGCGTGACCGAGGACAAGTACGCGCTGGGCTACTTCGGCTACGCTTATTTTGTCGAGAACAAGGACCGCCTGCAGGCTGTGGCGATTTCTGCGACGGATGACGCTGCCGACGCAGTTGCCCCCACCGACGCTAACATCGAAACCGGAAAATACACCCCGCTTTCCCGTCCATTGTTCCTGTATGTGAGCAAAAGTTCGCTGGCTCGACCGGAAGTTGCCGCGTTTCTTGAGTACTATGTCGGCGAAGGATCAAAGGCGGTTTCGGACGCTGGCTATGTTCAGCTGAATGCGGAAGAAAAGGCCAAAGCACAGGCTGCACTCAAGGGGGAATAGGCTCCCGATCGGCCTTCGGGGCTGTCCCGAGTTTTCGGTTCGGACGGCCCTGCCCTCTTTCTCTCACGAGTTCCGAATGACGAAGTCAGCAGGCAATCCGGTTTCGGTGAGTTTTCGGCGGCAGTCGAATGCTCGCGAATGGAAGGAGAAACTGATCGGTTTTGTGCTGCTGTGCTGTGCGCTGGTCAGTATTGCCACCACAGTCAGCATTGTCATCGTTCTGCTGAACGACAGCGTCTTTAACTTCAACGCCATCGGCAAAGACACGGATCGTCCGCTGGAAGGTCTTGTCACCGGAACTGCCGGCCAGCTGAAACTGAAGGGACGCGGGACGAAGTTCCTGCACGATCTGGGACAGCTGACGCAAGGCGATGATGAGCGGGCAGACGGTCCCGCTTTGATTCACATTGACGGCGTTGAATACGGAGTCCAGACCCGGGAAAGTGATACCGAACTGACGCTGGATCGCCCGCTTGAAAACGATGTGAGCGGTGGAACGGTCATGCGAGTCGACCTGGCTCAGCGTGCCTTTTTCCAGCAGGTCAGTCTGAAGGAGTTTCTGACGGACCGCGAATGGACGCCTCAGATGCCGCACCGCAGTCAGCAGAAGTTCGGGATTCTGCCGCTGCTGACCAATACTCTGCTGGTGACCGGCATCGCCGCGCTGATCGGCGTTCCGATCGGCCTGGCTGCCGCAATTTATCTCAGCGAATACGCCGGTCCCCAGGAACGCAACATCATCAAGCCGATTCTGGAGGTTCTGGCCGGAATCCCGACTGTTGTCTACGGTTACTTTGCTCTGATGTTTATTACTCCCTGGGTGCTGAGGCCGTTTTTTCAGGATCTGCTGGGATTCAAGGTCAGCTTTTTCAACGCAGCCAGCGGTGGAATTGTTGTGGGAATCATGACCATTCCCATGGTGGCGTCGCTGAGCGAAGATGTGTTGCGAGCTGTTCCCAGAAGTCTGCGCGAAGCTGCGTATGCTCTGGGGGCCACCAAGTTTGATGTGTCCATGAAGGTCATCGTGCCGGCAGCGCTGTCCGGGATTCTGGCTTCGTTTCTGCTGGCCATTGCTCGGGCGATCGGAGAAACCATGGCTGTTTCGCTGGCGTGCGGCAGAACACCGAATCTGACCATCAATCCTCTGGATCAGATTGGCACCATGACGGGATATATTGTACAGGTCAGCCAGGGCGATACGCCGGTGGGTTCCCTTGTTTATAAGAGCATTTTTGCCATTGCTCTGACTCTGTTTCTGATCACACTGACAATGAATATCATTTCGCAGTGGATCCTCAAACGCTATCGGGAGGCCTACCAGTGAGTCTCTCGTTTGTGTCGGACAAATCCGATCCGGTACTGCTGCGACGACAGCTGGTATCTCGGGTCTTCGCGAAGGTTTGTCGCTTCTGTACCTGGGGTGCACTCGCGGTGCTGGCGATTCTGTTGGCCTGCGTGGGCTGGAATGCTGTTGGCTGGCTGGACTGGCAGTTTCTGACAAGTGTCCATTCGGCCGACCCGGAGAAGGCCGGGCTGTTTGCCGGCATCTGGGGATCCTTCTGGATGATTCAGCTCACGGTGCTCTTCTGCGTTCCGCTGGGAATCGGGACCGCCATTTATCTGGAAGAGTACGCGCCGCGGAATCTTCTGACCGGGCTGATCAAAATCAACCTGGCCAATCTGGCCGGAGTTCCGTCGATTGTCTACGGAATGCTGGGCCTTGCCGTGTTCGCCCGGATGTTCGGCATGTTTTCGAAGGATGGCGGTCAGCCGACGCTTTACGAAATTCCGGGAATCATGCAGTTTGAGCTGCCGTTCGGACGCAGTGTTCTGACGGGTTCTCTGACGATGACACTTCTGATTTTGCCTGTGGTGGTGATCGCCAGTCAGGAAGCGCTGAAAGCGGTGCCGAGTTCCATCCGGACAGCTTCGTACGCTCTGGGTGCCAGCCGCTGGCAGACAATTCGGTGGCAGGTTCTGCCGGCTGCGGTTCCCGGAATTACGACCGGCGTGATTCTGGCGATTTCCCGCGCCATCGGGGAAACCGCTCCGCTGGTGATGATCGGATCGCTGACGACAATTTTCTACACTCCCGGTGACATCAATTCCCCTGCGGATCTGATTCGGCATCCCGGCAAACTTGCGGACGTTCCGTTTTCGAAGTTCACCGCGATGCCGATTCAGATTTACAACTGGATCGGCCAGGCCAAACGCGACTTCAGTCATGTGGCCGCTGCAGGCATCGTGACACTGCTGTTTGTGCTGCTGGCATTCAATGCCCTGGCAGTGTGGATTCGCTATCGAGCGTCAAAGAAGATTCAATGGTAGAAATGGCAGAGACATCCCCATCACAACAAAGTGACGGCGAAGCAGCGGCGATCGGATCCGTTCCACCGTCGGTGTCCGGTGTCGACCGCGACATGGATATGTCCGGCCACAGCGTTGCGATTGATGCTCGCGGGCTGGACTTCTTCTACGGCGACAATCAGGTGCTGTTTGATGTGTCGCTGAAGGTTCCGGAACGCAGCGTCACTGCTCTGATCGGTCCGTCGGGCTGCGGGAAGAGCACCTTCCTGCGAACTCTGAACCGCATGAATGATCTGATCGAAGGGACTCAGGTTCGAGGTCAGATTCTGGTCGAGGGACACGATATCAATCAACGCGATGTGGATGTTGTGCTGCTGAGAAAACATGTGGGAATGGTCTTTCAGAAGTCCACTCCGTTCCCGAAGTCGATCTTTGACAACGTCGCCTACGGGCCTCGGATTGCCGGCGAAAAGAACCGAGCTTATCTGGCAGACCTTGTCGAATCCTGTCTGCGTCAGGCTGCGCTGTGGGATGAAGTGAAGGATCGCCTGAATGATTCCGCAATGGCACTTTCCGGCGGACAGCAGCAGCGACTGTGCATTGCCAGAACTCTGGCCACAAAGCCGAAAATCATTCTGATGGATGAACCTGCGTCAGCTCTGGACCCGGCCAGCACCTCCCGCATTGAGGATCTGATCGGTGAATTGTGTACCAATTACACAATCGTGATTGTGACTCACAACATGCAGCAGGCATCCCGAGTCAGTCATCAGACGGCGTTCTTTTACGAAGGCCGTCTGATTGAGGTTGACCGGACAACCAAAATCTTCACCAACCCCCGCGAAAAACGAACCGAAGATTACATCACTGGTCGGTTTGGATAGAACTCGGAGCCGGAGACCAGCCTTCAGGCCGTCAGGGACGCGTCTCAAGCTAAAGCCGGGACTCTGCCGAGGAAAGTCGCTGCAGAAGGATCAGCAGCAGAACAGCGATCAGGCAGAACCCCGCGAACAGGACTTCGCGGCGCCGCCAATGAAAGCGGTCCCAGCCCAGCCATGTAAATCTGGCGCACAGAATCGCACATCCGCAGGCAATCTTATGGCCCCACAGCCACAGTGGGATTCTCGCCTCGTGGAACACTTCGAATGCATCGCTCAGGCCGAATGCCAGAAAGGCCACAAATCCAATGCGGACTCCCCGGCGTCGTTGAACCGTCTCGGCGGGAACTTTCAGGAGGATCCAGACGGCGACCAGTCCCCACAGGCCGGCTTCGACAGCATTCAGCGCCTGATACCACGTCATGTTTGTCCCTCGTCATCCCGAAGTGACCGGCGGGGGGACTTTTGATGGCCGATCTGCTTCGAGGCCGTCTGACTGTCCGCGTCAGTCAATGCCCAGATTGCGTTCGATGTTGCGCGCTTCCTGAGACATGATCAGGTTCTGCCACCAGCGGTCGGGGTCACGTTCGCGATCCTGATCGGCTCGTCCTTCCTTGCCGACGAATCCCCACTCGTCCTCCTTGCCGGAGTCTGTGGACATCGTGGAATCATACGGATTCGGACGGAACATCCGCATGGAATCCACGAACGCTGTTCGTCCATGATTCATGACGGAACAGCCGGTTGACAGGGCGGACAGAACTGTCACGATGACGACCCGGTGGCAGTGTTTCATTTTTGACGTCCGACATCATCTCAGCGGGAACGAAAAGACAATCAGCAGCAGGTGGCCTGTGATCGACCAAAGTGATGGCCAGCCTGGCCAGTGACCGCCGACAGCCGGGCGGGATGCTGCCACATCAAACCCCGTGCGCCCAGAGGAATTTTTGATGGATTCGCTCGACTTACTCGTTGTTGCTCCGCACCCGGATGATGCTGAAATCAGCGTTGGAGGCATCATTGCCGGTGCTCGAGCACAGAAACTGCGGGTGGGAGTGGTCGAGCTGACCACGGGCGAGCCGACTCCGCACGGTTCACCTGAGATTCGGCGCCAGGAAACAGAACAGGCAACAAAGATCCTCGATCTTTCGTGGCGGCAGAATCTGCAGCTTCCCAATCGCTGCCTTCAGGCGACGCTGGACGCTCGACGTCCGCTGGCCGAAGTCTTTCGGCTGTGTCGCCCCCGAATCATTCTGGCTCCTTACTGGCAGGATGCTCATCCGGACCACGTCGCCGCCAGCACACTGGTTGACGATGCTCGCTTCTGGTCAAAGCTCAGTCGCTCAGACCTGGCCGGTGATCCGTACTGGCCTCCCATGCTGCTGCACTACTTCAGCATCCATCTGCGAATTCACCCGACGGCATCCGTGGTGATGGATATTTCCGATCACATCGAAACGAAGATGCAGGCTGTTCGAGCTTACCACAGCCAGCTGATTGCCGGACGTGATCAGACCTTTCCGACCGTCGTCGATGACATCCGTGATCGCTGCCGGTACTGGGGCTGGACGATTGGAAAAGCATTCGGCGAGCCTCTCGTGAACCGGGAACAGATCGGAATCAGCCGCCTCACGGATCTGGTCTGAATGGACTTGATGACTGCCGGTGACAGGCAGAATTTCGGCGTGTCTGCGCCCTGCCTGGTCGGTGGCAATCAGGAGTGAAGGTGAATCAGATGATGAAAACTCGCGTTCAGCAGGCGGTACGGCCTGTGATTCTCTTGCTCGTGATTCAGATCGTGTGGGTCACTGGATTTGCAGATGTTTGTGCGGCCCAAAGTCGGGGTGACTCGGACCGAAGTGTTCCGGTTTCGAGTGTGTCGGACAGCTTTGAAGACGCGAAGGCCGGACCGTTCCCAAAACTCGATACGGCCGTTGGAAAGTGGGTCGCAGGCGTTGGACTCACGATTATTGATGACAGACATGCGAAGACGGGGCGAAAGTGTCTGCAACTGACGGGTGGTGAAAAGACAGTCGTCATCCTTCAGCTGGCCGACGACGTGGATACTTCGGGAACGCTGTCTTTTTGGGCCGAACGCTGGACGGTGCGCGAGCCGTTTTCGTTTCGCATCGAGAAACGGTCCGGCGACGAATGGCTCGAGATCTACAACGGCGACGCCCAGGTACGCGTCGGCCGCGCGTTTCTGAATCAGGTCGTCATTCCGCTCGCGGACGGCGACATTCGGCAACTGCGTTTCACCTGCACCAGTCCCCCGGACACCGGCATCCTGATCGACGACATTCGTATCGCTCCCGCGGTGCCGCAGGAAATCGTCAGTGTCGTCGCGGAGCCGTTCACCTTGCCGGCGTTGGTTGGCGCGAAGGCCAGCCCCCTGCTGAAGTTGAGGATTACGACAGCCGGGCAATTGGAACCGATCTCGCTGGGTCGGTTGCAAGCGAGGATCCATGGTGCCGGGGCCATCGACTCGCTGCGATTCACCCGCGATGGCGGTGAAGGCGGGTTTGAGCTTGCGCTGCCCGCCGATTTCCAGACCGCGGGTAACTGGATGCTTCCCTCCCTGGAATTGAGCGAAGGCGAGAACACGTTTTGGATTTCGTGTCGCCTGAAGGACGACGCGGACATTGACGAACGCGTTGGCATGCGACTCGAGAGAGTCACGTTTTCCAACGGGCGGACGATCGCGGTCGACACACCGCCGACACTCCAGCGGCTTGGCGTCGCCGTTCGCGACGAAGGCGACGACGATGTCCACACGTATCGCATTCCGGGCCTGGCCACGACGAACAACGGTACGCTGATCGGCGTCTATGACGTGCGACGCCAGAACGGCGGCGATTTGCCGGGAGACATCGATATTGGAATGTCTCGTTCGACCGACGGCGGTCGCACCTGGGAGCCGATGCGGGTCATCATGGACATGGGCGATGATCCGCGGTGGCGTTACGACGGCATCGGCGATCCGGCGGTGCTGACCGATCGCGATACCGGCACGATCTGGGTGGCTGGCACGTGGAGTCACGGCAATCGGTCGTGGCATGGATCGGGGCCGGGATTGACTCCGGACGAAACCGGACAGTTGATGTTGGCGCGCAGCGACGACGACGGTGTCACGTGGTCGAGACCGATCAACATCACGTCGCAGGTGAAACGTCCCGAATGGTGTTTCATTCTGCAGGGGCCGGGCAAGGGCATCACGATGCGCGACGGTACGATCGTCTTCGCCGCGCAGTACCAGGATCCTCCGGAGAATCACCGTCTCCCGCACTCGACCATCATCTATTCGCGGGATCATGGCGAGACCTGGCAGGTCGGCACGGGAGCGTTCGACGACACGACAGAAGCCCAAGTCATCGAAGTTGAGCCGGGCGTACTGATGCTCAACTGTCGCTACAACCGAGGTTCGGCACGCGTGGTGATGGTCACGCGCGACATGGGCAAGACCTGGGAAAGGCATCCCACGTCCGAACGGTCGCTGATCGAGCCCGGCGCCTGCATGGCCAGTCTGATCGATGTCGACCGGGAAGTGGGAAGCGACGTCGGAAACTGGCTCCTGTTCTCCAACCCGGACAGCCTCAGCGGCCGCAACCACATGACGATCAAGGCGTCGCCCGACCGAGGCCTGACGTGGCCGAGACAGCACCGGTTGCTGCTCGATGAAGGCAACAGCGCTGGCTACTCGTGCATGTCGATGATCGACGATCAAACGATCGGCATCTTGTACGAAGGGAGTCAGGCTCACATGACGTTTCAGCGGATCAAGCTGAGCGATGTGTTGGGAACGACTGAGCAGAATGAGGGTGAAACGTCCGATGCTGGAAATGGTATTCCTCTGGGGGCAGGTGCGAGTCCCGCGGCACGGCGGTTGTGGATGCCGCGCGTCTTTGGCAACCACATGGTGATGCAAGCCGACGCTCCGCTGCCCGTGTGGGGAACGGCGCTGCCAAGCGGCGAAGTGGTTGTAACGCTCGGCGATGAAATGGTCTCGACCACCGCGGACAATAGCGGCGCCTGGCAGGTCCGCTTCCCACCTCGCGGGGCGACGTCGGTCCCCACGACGCTGGTCGTACGGTCTGGCGAAGAGCGGTTGGTCTTCGACGATGTTCTTGTCGGTGAGGTTTGGATATGCGCCGGTCAGTCCAACATGGAGTGGCGGCTCAACCAGTCGACGAACGGAGCGCGCGAACTGGCCGAACTCTCCGCGCATTCCGCGGCGAACATTCGGCTGTTGGACCTCACCGACGCGCCACGGGGCTCGGCGGGTGGCTACACCGCGGAAGAACTCGCGCGGCTTACACCAGAGACATTCGCGGAAGGTCGGTGGGGTGTCGCCTCGCCCGCGGCGGCCGCCGAGTTCTCCGCGGTTGGCTGGTATTTCGGGCGTCATCTTCAGGAGCAACTCAACGTGCCGGTGGGGCTTATTTGTCCGGCCGTTGGCGGTTCTCCGACCGAGGCGTGGATTCCGCGGGAAGCGCTAGCGCGGGATGACGAGTTGAAAGGGCTCGTCGCCGGTCATTGGCTCGACAACGGGCTGCTCGGTGAATTCTGTCCGCTACGAGGCGAACAGAACTTGCTGCGCGGCATGCAGGCGGGCGAGTTGATACCCAGCGACGACCTCGGGCCCAATCATCCGTTCAAGCCCGGCTTTCTCTGGTCGGCCGGCATCCAACCGCTGATTCCGTTCGCGATTCGCGGAGTCATCTGGTATCAGGGCGAGTCCAACGCCGAATCGCCGGCGCGCGTTCGCCAACACGAGCGACTGTTTCCATTGCTTGTCGGAGAGTGGCGTCGCCAATGGCGGCAGGGAGATTTCCCGTTCCTCTTCGTGCAGCTTCCCGCGTTGAACCGACCGGATTGGCCGCAATTCCGCGACGGTCAGAGACGCCTGCTCGATCGCCTCGACAATACCGGGATGGCGATCACGATCGACACCGGCGATCCCACGGATGTACATCCGCATGAGAAGCAGCCCGTCGGTGAACGGCTGGCGTTGTGGGCACTCGGGACGACTTACCGCTCACCTGCCCACGCGGTTTACAGCGGCCCTTTGGTCGAGGTCGCCGAGCGGCATGACGGCGCGCTGGTCGTTTCATTCCACCATGCGGGAAGCGGATTGAAGACCCGCGACGGTCAGCCGCCGCGGCACTTCGAAGTGTGCGGTGAGGACGGTGAGTTTCATCCCGCCACCGCGCGAATTCTTGACGACATGAAGTCGCTTGCGGTCTCGAGTCCTCAGGTGCCAGAGCCGACTCATGTGCGCTACGCGTGGCAGCCTTACCCGGACCCACCCGTGAATCTCGTCAACAGCAGTGAACTTCCGGCGTCTCCTTTCTCGACACGTCCCCAGCGCTGAAAACCATTTGAAACGCATTTGAGTTCGTCCGGATGCCGGAAGTTTATTCCGGACGGGTCCGTTTCCCGGATTCACATCGAGCCGGGCCGCGATTGGTTTTGGGTACCCGCCTGGTGCGTCGAATCTTGAGCCGGACTGTTATAAACTCCGCTCATCAATTCTGAGTTTCTTTCCCGGGGTTCCATCGTCCTGCTCCTGCGGCAGGTTCGCCGGAAAGTGGCACCCCATTTGATTGCTCAACACGACCGGACACGCTGAATGGATGCTTTTGTCAGATTTCTGGAAAGCCGGTTCTCCGGAAACATTGCGTCACACACCGTGATTGATGCAACCGCAGGTGACTTCGAAAATCTGCCGACCGGCCTGCACCCGTCTCTCGTGCAGGCTCTGCAGATCAGCGGGCTTCAGCGGCTGTACAGTCATCAGAGCGAAGCGTACGAATCCATTCTGCGAGGACAGGACACCGTCCTTGTTTCGAAAACGGCCAGCGGCAAGACGCTTTCGTTTCTGTTGCCGATTCTGCAGGACTACATCACCAGCTCGGCTCCGTTCGGCGTAGCGCTGCTGTATCCGACGAAAGCTTTGTCGCGAGATCAGGAAGGAACACTGGGACGATTGCTGCAGGCTGCCGGAGCGGACATGCGGCTGGGCACTTTCGATGGCGATACCCCTCGTGAAGAACGCAATCGAATTCAGTCGCAGGCAGACTTCATGATCACCAATCCGGATATGCTGCATTCCGGAATTCTGCCGAATCACAATCGCAAATGGCGGACATTTCTTTCACGTCTGAAATACATCGTCGTGGATGAAGTCCATACCTACCGTGGTGCCTTCGGTTCTCACGTGGCGAATGTCATGCGGCGGCTGGTGCGAGCCTGCGAGATGCACGGAAGTCGGCCCGTGTTTGTCTGTTCGTCCGCGACCATCGGTAATCCCGGCGAACATGTGGAAGCCTTGTTCGAACGGCCGTTTCATGTGATCAGCCGTGACGGAGCTCCACGACCCCGGCGTGATCTGTATCTGGTGAATCCGCCGGTTCAGCAAAGCGACGGCCATGCGATGTATCGGAAGGGGCCCAATTCCGTCAGCATTCACCTGATTCGTGAGGCCACTCGGCTGGGAATTCGGACGATCTGCTTCTGTCGTTCGCGTCAGCAGGTGGAACGTCTGGTGCGGGCAGTCACCGATGGACGCGCCCGAACTGAAGCAGAAGGTCAAACCTTATCGAGGCGGTCTGCTGCCGTCTGAACGTCGTCAGCTGGAACGCGATCTGGCGGAAGGCCGAGTTACCACCATTGTCAGCACAAATGCTCTGGAACTGGGGATTGACATCGGCGATCTGGATCTGTGCATTCTGAGCGGTCATCCGGGATCGATGTCCAGCTTCTGGCAGCAGGCGGGGCGAGTTGGTCGGCGCGGGCAGCGAGCTGTCATCGTCTACGTGGCCCGCGATACTCCCATCGATCAGTACTTTGTGAATCATCCGGAATTTCTGCAGCAGGCCCCCATCGAACGAGCCTGGCTGAACGCCAATAACCCCTACATTCTGCTGCAGCACCTGCCGTGTGCTGCACATGAACATCCGCTGCGCGAAGACGAACCTCAGTTTCCGGAACCCGCCTATCCGGCAGCGCTGGAAGTTCTCAAAGACGATGGCACACTGAAAGAGTACCACGGAAACTACCGGTACGCTCTGCGGGACTATCCGGCCAAAGGAGTGAATCTGCGCGGAATGACTGACTACAACATTGAGATTTACTGCGGCACGGAAGTGATCGGTGAAATCGATCCGATTGGAGCACGGGGTGAACTTTACAAAGACGCCATCTACCAGCATCTGGGACGTCGGTATCTGTCGATGGATCTGGATCTGGAAAAGAAACTGTGCCGTGTTGAACCGGTCGATGTGGATTACTACACGGAGTGCGTCTGGGAGAGTCGGGTCGAAATCACGGAGACTCTGGATCAGTGCATTCTGAAACCGGAGGGTCCTGACGGTCCGGAAGGAGCTCGCCTGGACTTCGGCTACATCAACGTCAATCGGCAGCCGAAACTGTACAAGAAGATTCGGGAACGCAGCCTGGAAAACATCGGCTACGGCCCCATCACCCTGGATCCGTTCATTTACGACACCGCCGGTTTTGCTCTGTACCCCCCGCCGACCTGGCGTGATGCCGTGGAAGCCGCCGACAGGCGTCATGTGGGAGCCGCGCTTTACGGGCTGGCCTATCTGCTGCGAAAGACAGCTCCCAGTCTGTGTCTGTGCGATCAGCAGAATATTGAAACAGACGTGTCGCTGACGGAAGTCGGTCCCGGCGAATGGCGCAGTGCGCTATTCGTTTTCGACACCATCGAAGGCGGAGTTGGCTATTCAGAAAAGATCTTCGAAGTGATCCAGGACGCTTTGCAGCTGGTGCAGACGGTGCTGGTGGAATGTCCCTGTGCGGCAGGCTGTCCGGCCTGCATCCCTGCCCTGCCCCCCGGAGTTGGCGACGAAGAACTGGAACAGCTGCTGACAGAATCGAACGCCGCCACGGAATGTACCCGCAGCCTGCTCACCGCTCTGCTGACCGGAGAAATTCGTCTGCCGCAGATCACCGAGTTCGCGCTGGAGGGTCAACCGGCGATCGAAGCTCCGGAACCGGATCTGGAACAGCAGAGACTCGAAGACCGCCTGGCAAAAGCCGGAAGAATTCTGCAGCAAAAACGTCTGCGGAAGCATTGATTCAGTGCATGCGGAACATTCGAGAGCGACCGAATATGGTTTGCGGAGCGGAATCGTGACGGAACAGCGGTTTGGCTGGGCGGGCATGATGCCGGGATGGCTCGTCACTCGGAGAGTGACGACTACGTAGCCATCACTCTCCGAGTGATGTGCCATCACGCAATGACCGCTTCCGTCGATGCTCGACTCCAGTTTAGGCCTGAAAGGCCATGGCACGTCAGCCCCGGGCATCGCCCAGGGTTTCCTGGATTCACGCCAATTCAAGGTTCATCCGGTCGTTGAGTTTCGAACGCATCTTGACTTAAAACTCCTCAACCGGACAATGAACGTGTCTGAACTGATCCACCGGTCCGGCATTTCCTGCATGAGCACGGCCAAAAAATACCAACCGCACGACACAGTCGAAGACTACCAACACTGGGATGGTGATTGGGAGCTGTGGAACGGTGTGGCCGTAGCGATGACACCCAGTCCGTTCGGTCGACATGCGAGCGCGAACGTCCGAATTGCGTCAGCACTGGACATTGCTGTTGAAGCTTCCGGTTGCCGTGCTACGGTGCTCGCAGAAATTGACTGGATCATTTCTCGCGACACCATTCTGCGTCCCGATGTCTCCGTCGTCTGCGGCGGCCCTCCGGAAAAGCACGTCGAAGAAGTTCCGGCACTGGTTGTAGAGATCCTGTCTGCCAGTACACGCGAACGTGATCTGACGTTCAAGAAACAGATCTACCAGGAGCAAGCGGTTCCGTGGTATCTGATGATCGATCCCGATGCGAATACATTGCAGGCGTTAAGATTAAACTCCGGTGGCGAGTACCAGCTGGTTGATCATGCGAAATCGCTGGTGGTTGACATCTGCAGCGACTGTTCGCTGGATGTCCGTGTTGACCGGTTGTTTTCATAGCTGGTGATCAACGTTTTTCAACGTTCTGTGCCGGATTCTCAAGATTTTCTCTTCATCCAGTGACCGGACTGGAACAGTCGGTTGTTTCGACACGGCAAGGTTCGAGTTCTGAAAGAGGCGGAGAGCAATGCTGAGTTAGGCCAACCTGTCTGCGATCCCGTGATCCTAGCGGTCAGCGCCGTCATCAGAGATAGCGTGACAAGCGATTGGTTTTTCAGGGTCGACTGGTGACGGCCTGGCGATCCCGTAGCAAGCGTCTGGCCCCGTGACAGCGACTTCGGCGTGACAGCTGTGTTGCGGAGTCTCGTCGATGCCATAATAGCTCAGCTGTCGGTCGACCCATTCGACGGGACGCAACTCTGAATAGTCAGCGTGCTGCCGTCAGGCCTGAATCTTTCCAGTATCAGATGCAGCCAGCGGGAAAATCGCGTTCCTGCCCTCCCGAATGTCGTTCCGAATGGAAGACTTCCGGATCACGAGCTCGAACACAATCGATCTGTCGAACTGTAAAATGGATGGCCCCATTTCATTCCAGTTGCGAAGACTCGCACCGATGACCTGAAAAATCCCTGCCGAGGGGGAACGAATTTGCGGTCCATTAGCGGCTTGTCACCTGCTGTCGCCAAAGGCGGTTTTGTGCATTCACTATGTGAGATTTTCGGGTTAGATCGTGTCATGATGAAGAAAGGTGCCTCGGAGATGGGTGCAGTGAATTCTGGATGAAATCAGAAGCAAGCGGGACTGCCTATTTGAGTGGCAGCGTCGCCAGGTGCTGATCGATTTTCTCTGCATGAACAGGCAGAAATTCGCCTCTAACTGCTTTGTCATTCCATGATTGCATCACGCGTTCGAGTGCGGCTTCAACGAGGGAAGCGTCGCTCAGCTTGAGAATCCTCAGGATCTCGGCGAAACTCGTCTTTAATCGCTCTGAAGTGCTGTGTGCCAGCCAGTGCCAAAGCCAGATCCTCCTTGTTTGGCGAATAGAAGCAAATCGTTGAGACAAGATCATACGCCGGCGTCAGTCGAGCGTTTCTTCGATCTGGGCAAAGAACAGAAAAGTTCTTGAGGTGTGCGTCGCCGTTTCCGCACAGAACGTTGAAGACAAGTAAATTCACAAACCTGACGCTGTCTTCCGGACAGATCCAGCCAATCACCTTCGCAATGTCCTCGTAAGCTCCCTGATACTGTCGTTGCCCCGGCGGGCGATCAAGGATCTGCCCGAAATCTTCAATGTGAATACGTCCTGCATCTGATCGATCGAAGCGTTCGATCACGAAGACGTCGCCCGATCCGGTTGGAAGCTCATCAGGAAGTTCGTCGAAATCGCTCACTGTCTTCAGTTCGAAATTCGGAACCGAGATCCCGCTGTGTTTCGCCCAGTTCATTGTGGCAAATTCGCAGCGAGGCAAATTCGGAAACTCCGGTGCGTCGAATTTTGCTATGAACGATCGCCCTTCAGCTGAAGCCTGTGTCGTCAGGCCTCGCCCTTGCAGACTGAGCGGAGAGTTTCCACTGAGCACCCGCCAGCGAGAATTTAAATCGAGGGTCCGCCGTATTCGATAATTCATTTTCGGAAGAGGCGTTTCTGCGATCAACGGGAGACTTTCCAGGCTTCAATGTGACCGCCCCTGGCATGTCCTCGCCAAGATATCCCAGGAGTTCGAATTCGTCATCGGCCTCCAGCCCCAACAATCTGCTTCGCCAGTTCGCATGACTCCCGTGGCAGGAGATGACTGAACCAACACATCGGTCCCGCGACATCAATCGCGGATGGCATTCGATCTTCGAAGAATTGCCCCAGAATCGGCCGACTCTGGATGGGTTGTTCATGTAAGTTGGAGAAAGGTGAAGCGATGACAGTACTCGTCGAATACTTCAAGAACACCCACTTCAATGTCATGCACCGCCACGGTGAGAGCCGAGGTCACAGCGTCACCTCTGCAGATTTTGTTGGAGCATTGGAATGCAAAATCGCCGAAATCGATGGTCGAATGCTGGTGCTGTCACCGACACAGCTCAGCACAAACACTTCGGCAAAGTTCCTCAGCAGCATTCCTCGCCGAGTTCGGAACGTTTCGACGTCGCCTTCCGTCAGGGATTTGATGCACTCATCAGACAACAGAAATGATGGTAAATGGTATCCGGCGGAAGTCATCACGTCACTGGGTTTCATTCCTGCAAGCCTGATGACAATATCCGAGCCTCGCTTGTCTCCGCCCGGCACAATGGAATGATAGAATTTTGAGTCGTGAATTTCAGGTTTCGTCTCATCAGACTGCTCGGTATAAGGGTCGGAGTCAAACTCATCCGAAAAAAGATCTGGAGGTTCATACCGGCTTCCGGCGTCGGTTCGCGGATTCGCCGAGTAAAGCATCAACAGGAATATTGTGCCTCGGGCAGAGTTGAGGTTGATTGGCTCGTCAATCAACTCGCGGAGAGATTCAATATGTGCGTCGACATTCAGTCCGGGAATGGACTCAATGAGCTGAGCCATTGTAATCTGGGGATCGGTTCCGGATCGAATGAACCTGACTAGGCGGTCGACCTTCGCGTCAGAAGAATCGAGATGGGCTTCCGACAGAGTTCCTCGCCAGATCCATCGAGCGGCAAGATCGTCGACACGCTGATTCTCCACCGGAAACTGGTCAAAAAAAACCGTGAGAATGTAGATGGGGAGTCGGTAAGGCATGAGTCGGAACTTTGGAATTCCGGCATGAGACATAATGGTGCGGATCGCTCTGCGAAGTGCGGTCTCGGTTCGCTCGATTGAGTTTGCCGGAAGTTGCCGAGGATCGATGTTCGGAGGTGAACCACCACATGTCGATCGCAGGCACCGGAGGAACAGATCCTGGTCCAGTTCCCCGAATCCCATGTCGGTCAGTCGCGCAACGGCAGCCCGGATCGGTTGTTCGCCTTCGTGGCCATAGAGCGCTTCGAAGATCTCGGATTCCCGCATTTCGGCACCGCCGGTATTGACCCGCGTGAAAATCAATCGCAGCACTTGATCGTTAGCGCCTTCAACGATGTACGCAGGCACCTCGTACTCCCGGATGCTTTTTCCCAGTTCAAGGATTTGGTCAACCAAATCTTCACGGTCTTCCGCATACGGCCAGGCCCGAATCCATTTCAGTTGTTTCACGGAATCTGACAGGACATTCAGTGGTATCCAGTGCGGATTTGCTTCCCGTCGGTTCAGGATCTCGAAGGTCTGTGATTCCAGGTCGTACCACACCGCCCAGTAATCCCGCCGCGGAACGGCATCGGATCGCAACATCGATGCAATCAATGCCGTCAAACGTTGCTGGCCATCAACGACCCAAAGCGCCGACTGTTGCTCAGCCACCACAAACGAAACGGGACCGAATGCCACCCTACCAGCCTCAGAAATGTTTTGGGAAAGGAGCAGGTTTCCGATCGGAAAGCCCCGATTGATGGAATCGAACAGATCAACAACCTTTTTCGAATTCCACCGAAGCGGACGTTGAAACGTGGGGACTCTCAGGCGTCCGGATTTGGCTTCCTCAAGGAGCTTCTCGATCTTGAATCCCCGAGCTTCAGGCCTGCGGGTAAGTGCTGGTTGCATGTCAGCTTGGTGGGGCATTTTCCGAAGACAACTCCATTGAATCAAAGGGGGCACAGATCCATAAACCAACCCAATACGGCCTGCGAAATCGGCATCTTGCTCCGCAGCATGCCTCCCGCACGATGGACTCAATTTACCAGACGTAGTCTCCGATATCCCGTTACAGGACGCTAACCCAACTCCCGGAATTCGATCCACAATATATGAGATTTCTGAGCCTCCACATCGGAACTCAACCAAGGCCATCCACGTCAATAACCGTGCTGTCAGTGAGCGGTCGTAGAGGCTGCGCGAAACGGTGGGGTCACAGCCAAATTGTAGCGTGGCAAGTGTATTTGGCACCGATCCACCGCGATCCACTCGGGACACACTGGGAAGCGTGATGTTTTAGAGTACGTGGATGGAAGGGACTCCATCACACGAGTTGCCGCACGGCGATCTGCTGAAGCTGGTGCTTGTTTGGGCTGGAAGGGGCGGTGGCGTTGTCCAGGTTTCGGCAGAACTACAGGTGTTGCCAGCCTGTGGCTTTCAGGGGGGTGTTTGTTTCGTCGGTGTTCCGAATTTGTATGCTGTTTTTTGCGCTGGTGACTTCGCCGATGATGGTCAGGCGGTTGGATAGATCGTGGTGACAGAGGATTGTTTCTGCGTTGTCTTTGGCGACGGCAAGGAGCAGTTCGAAATCTTCTCCGTCGGACAGGGCTCGCTGCAGACGTTCGTGTTCCGGGAGATCGGCGGGGACGTGGCTGTGAATCGGGATGCTTTCCGCGAACACGACAGCTCCCGTTCCGCTGGCTTCCATCATGCGGTGCAGGTCGAGGCTCAGGCCGTCACTGATATCCATCATGGCGTGCACGGGGACCAGATCTGTGATTGCTTGGGATTCCTTCAGCCGAGGTTCAAACGTCAGGTGACGACCATGAGTGAGACTTCCGCCGAGCGGTCCGGTGACCAGCAGCAGGTCTCCGGGTTGAGCTGTTGATCTGAGAACAGGTTCGGACTGAAACGGAATCCCGGTCAGGCAGACGTTGATGGCAAAGGGACCCTTCCAGACATTGGTGTCGCCACCCGCGAGCGTCATCTGCCATTGTTCGCAGATGCTGTGGATTCCACGGTACAGGTCTTCAGAAAACTGCTTATCGCGAGCCAGCGGTTCAGGAAGGGCCAGTGACACGAAGGCAGCTGTCGGGCGACAGGCCATGGCGGCCAGATCGCTGAGATTCACGGCGACGGCCTTCCGCCCGGCCAGTTCGGCGGACGTGTTGTGCAGATCGAAGTGGACTCCGTCCAGCAGCATGTCCGTGACCACGACCTGGCGTCGGTCGTGATCGCAGGCCAGCACGGCTCCGTCATCGCCGATTCCCGTGATCACCGGCGGGAAGACGACAGCACGTTGCTGCAGAGCTCGAATGAAGTCACGTTCGGAAGTCATCTGTCACGTTGGGGTGGATTCACCTGCCGCCCAGCTTCTGCGTCAGAATCGTTACAGTCGTTCTGACACGCGGCGGTGTGCATAGCTTAGCAGGTTTATCCAGACTTCGTCTCCGGAATGACCGACGGAGTGCCGATCGAATTCTCTGGTTTCCCGAATCGAAAACCCTTGCGCAGCTCATAAATGTGGAAGAGTTGCCCCATCACTCCCCCTGTGATGTGTACGAAAAGGAATGGAGCCATGAAATACGATGTTGCGGTGATTGGAAACGACGAAGCCGCGTTTGAGATGCTGTCCCTGTCGGCGCTGGGGCATCGCCGGACTCTGGCGATTCTGCCGGAAATGCGGCATTCCGCGTTTCTGATGAGCCTTGCCATGCGGCGTCTGGTCACGGAACTGCTGGTTGAACGTTCTCCGGCGCGCTGCCGACTTCTGCACGCCGCCGCGAATCCGCGTCTGCTGCGATCCATGCTGACTCGAGCCGTGGCTGAGGAAACGCATGAGCAGGTTCGACGTCTGCAGTCTTTGGGAGTGCACGTGATTGTCGGTGAGGCAAAGTTCCTGTCACCGCGCGAACTGGAAGTTATGTCCGGAACGGGAAATTGCCGACAGCAGGTGTCGGCTCGAAACGTTGTGATCGCCACCGGCACGATGCAGACTTCTCTGAGGGCAACTCCGGGATTCGGAACGTCACAGCGACCGGAATCTCTGTTTCACGGAGCGGCGTTTCCCAGGGAGCTGGAGGTCGTTGGTCACGGTGATTTTGCGGCCGGTCTAGCGGCGATCGTCAGTCTTCTGGGTGTTCGGACTCATCTGCGAACCAGGGACGACGCGACATCGGCGGTTCAGGAACTGGCTCGGATCGCCGGTGTCCGGTTTCTCGACAGCCGTCGTACGAACGACACAGTGGAAGGCGATCGGAAGGTCATCGACTGTCGGCGGGACGTCGGGTTTACTCGGCATCTGAACCTGGGGCAGATCGGGATTCAGGCCGACGAAAACGAGCAACTGTGGTGTTCTGCCGGTCTGGAAACGTGGTGTCCGGGAATCTACGGCATTGGTCATGTCGTCGGTTTCCACACCGGAGGAAACGCTCGTCCGCTTCGTCAGGCTCGTCTGATTTTCGAAGCGATCGTCGACAGCATTCCTCGCCCGCATTTTCTGGGACGAGCTCGTCGGCTGCAGCCGGTCACCAGTCGAACCGCACCGACTCGTCGGCGTCGCGGCGGACTGGCCGGGTGATCCTGGCGACGGAAAAATGTCTGATCATCGAGACCAGGTTTTCCTGAAACTCCACAGACAGGAATGTCTGTGCTACCTGACACGGATCGATCGTCAAAGCACTTCACGCTTTGAACTTTGCCAGGTTCAAACCCTGCCCCGCAACTCAGTGAGCATCCAGCCAGTTGGTGCCGGTTCCCATTTCCACCACAATGGGAACCGTCATCGGCAAAGCGGTCTTCATGGCCTCTTCGATGACGGGCCTGACCTGCTGCTCTTCGCTCTTCAGCATGTCGAAGACAATTTCGTCGTGGACTGTCAGCAGCATTTTTGTCTGAAAGCCTCCCTGCTGCAGAGCGGAATGAACTTTGATCATCGCCAGTTTCAGCATGTCCGCAGCGGTGCCCTGAATGGGGGTATTCATGGCCAGGCGTTCGGCAGCGTTCGCCAGTGAGCGACTACGGCTGTTGATGTCTCGCAGATAGCGACGTCGTCCGGTTTGAGTCTGCACGTAGCCATGTTCTTTGGCGAAAGCGACGGTGGCATCGATCCATGTCTGCACACCGGGATATTCACGGAAGTAGCCATTGATCAGATCGTTTGCTTCCGCTCGCGGAATGTTCAGACGCTGCTGCAACCCAAAAGCCGAGATGCCGTAGATGATGCCGAAGTTGACCATCTTGGCTTTGTCTCGCATTTCCCGAGTCACCTCATCCAGAGGAACTCCATAAACTTTGGCGGCCGTGACTTTGTGAATGTCTGTTCCGTCTGCGAACGCCTGCCGCATGGCGACGTCACCGCACAGTTCGGCCATGATTCGCAGTTCAATCTGAGAATAGTCGGCTGACAGCAGCAGGTGATCGCTGTCCCGAGCCACAAAGGCGGCTCGGATTTCCCGACCGCGTTCCTTGCGCACGGGAATGGTCTGCAGGTTGGGATCGTTACTCTGCATGCGACCGGTGGCCGTCCATGTCTGGCTGTAATGAGTATGCAGCCGGCCGGTTTTTTTGTTGACGTAGGAAGGCAGCTGATCGACGTAGACCGATTTCAGTTTCACCGCGTTTCGGTAGTCCAGAACATCTGCGATGATCTGATGTTTGCCGGACAGGCGTTCCAGTTCTGTTTCCCGGGTTGACCATTGTCCGGTGGCGGTTTTCTTCGGATTCTTTTCCAGTTCAAGTTCTTCGTACAGCACCACGCCCAGTTGTTTGGGCGAGTCGATGTTGAATTCGTGTCCGGCAGCCTGAAAGATTGCCGATCGCAGCTGTTCGATGTCGGCGTCCAGCTGAAGCGAGTACCTTGCCAGAGCATCCGTGTCCAGGCGAATGCCTTCGTATTCCATATCGACCAGCACGGGAATCAGCGGACATTCGACCTCGTGGCAAACCTGACCGACGCCCTGTTTTTCGATATCCGGTTCGATGACTCGAGCCACCTGCAGAGTGACATCGGCATCTTCACACGCGTATTCCGCCAGCTGCTTCAGCGGCACATCGCGCATGTTCTTCTGATTGTCGCCCCGCTCACCGATCAGAGCTGATGTCGGCACGGGTTTGTAGGCCAGATACAGTTCTGCCAGATAGTCCAGGCCGTGGCGCATTTCCGGTTCCTTCATGGAATGCGCCAGCATGGTATCGAACAGGCGGCCCTTCACATCGATGCCGTGCCACTTCAGAAGTGTGACATCGTATTTCAGGTTGTGCCCGATCTTGCGAATCTGCTCGGATTCGAACACCGGACGAAACTCTTCCAGAACAGCCAGCGCTACGGCGTTATCGTCCTGTTCGGATGGCGGCAGCTGAGCGGCATCGCAGACGACGTACCATGCGGAATGCGGTTCGAACGCAAAGGCGATGCCCAGCGGCAGCGCATTGCGGGCATCCAGACTGGTGGTTTCCGTATCGAAACAGATTTCTGACTGCTGCAGCAGAGTCTTCAGCAATTCTGCCCGCTGTTCGGCCGTGGTGACGGTGTGCCAGGTGTGCGGCACCTCCTTCAGGGTTTTGATTTCCAACTCGTCCGCATCGTCAAACAGAGTTGCCTGGATTTGCGCTTCCCTTTTCTCGCGAATTCGGGTGGCTCGACTGGCCGACGATGAAAACGTCTTGCCGAACATCTTCTGTCCCAGCGTGTCGAATTCCAGCTCTTCAAACAGCGACCGGACGGCGTCGTCGTTCTGAGCTTTCATTTCCAGTTCGTCCAGCTGAATCGTATGCGGGACGTCTCGCTGAATGGTGACCAGCTGTTTTGACAGCAGCGCCTTGTCGGCATTCTGTTCGACGTTTTCCTTCTGTTTACCTTTCAGCTTCTGAGTGTTCCGGAGCAGGTTTTCGATGGTGTCAAAATCCGCAATCAGCTTCTGAGCGGTTTTCGGTCCGATACCGGGGACTCCGGGAATGTTGTCACTGGAATCGCCCATCAATCCCAGAATGTCAATCACCTGATCGACTCGCTGAATTTCCCACTGAGCCAGCACTTCGGGAATGCCGAGCGTTTCGTAGGCTGCTCCTTTGCGACCGGGACGAAAGATCAGCACGTTGTCACTGACCAGCTGGTGGTAGTCCTTGTCCGGAGTGACCATCAGCGTGAGGAAGTTCTGTTCTGAGGCCTCCGTGGCCAGCGTGCCGATGATGTCGTCGGCTTCGTAACCCGGCATGCGGATTGTTGTGATGTTGAAGGCCCGCAGCAGGCGATCAATCCATGGCAGCTGAGCTCCGATGTCTTCCGGAAGTGCGTCGCGCTGAGCTTTGTATTCCGGAAACGCGATGTGCCGCTGAGTGGGCTCAGGCGTATCAAACGCCGCGGCAATGTGCGTGGGCTTCTCTTTCCTGATGATGTCCAGGATCGTATTCGTCAGGCCGAAGACGCCGGACGTACACAGGCCGCCTGAGGTGTACCGAGGACTGCGGATCAGCGCAAAGTGAGCTCGGTAAACCAGAGCCATGCCGTCCAGCAGGACCAGTTTTTTCTTTTCAGCAAACAGATCCTGCTGAGTCATAAGTCTTCTGGTTTCAATGAAAAGTCAGGTCAGTGACGGGCATGGTGCTTCGAACAGGGATCGGGGCTGACTCGCGGAGCAAGCGCCCACAGTGGCACTCGCTCCGCGAGGCGAGCCGCTCCGGCTTTCAGCATTCAGCAGATGTCGGAATTGTAGAAGGTGCGGAGTTCACCACTCCCACGGCTCAGGTTCTTTGGTTGCGTTGAAGTCGCAATGCGGGCGTTGGGTGGAGAAGCGGACTGACCCGCGGAGCGGGTGCCCGCGAGGTCGGCCCGGCGCGTCTCGGCTTGGAGCATTCAGCAGATGATCGGAATTGTAGAAGGTGCTTGTGAGTTCACCACTCCGCACGGCTCAGGTTCTTTGGTTGCGTTGAAGTCGCAATGCGGGGCGACGGTTGGAGAAGCGGAAGGGGGCTGACCTCGCGGAGCGAGGTGCCACAGTGGCGCCTCGTTCCGCGAGGCCAGCCCGGCGCGCCTTGGGACGCAGGCCGACCATTTCGAGCTAAGAGCTATTTCCGAAGACATCCTGAAACGCATCAGGGCTGAACCCAATCAAAATCGTTTTCCCGACTTTCATGCAGGGAGCTCGCAGATTTCCGGTTGGTCCCAGCATCAGGGCGACCAGAGCGTCGTCGTCCGGACGATCCTTCTTCAGGCTGATTTCCGTGACCGATTTTCCTTTGGCAACCAGCATGCGAGTCATCCCCTTCAGCAGGGGCAGCACGTCTTCCTTTCCGAAACGCTGTTTTCGAGCGTCGATTTGTTCTGTTGTCGTGACCAGGCAATTGGCAAGAAACTCCTGCGCTCGGGTACACGATGTTCATCCGTTGCGATGATAGCTCCAGTCAATGTTGACGGGCATGACGTCCATCCTTTCTGGTGGTTCCGGTGTCGCAGAGCCACACCGTGTCGCTCTGTTCGCTCGCATTGTAGAAGCTGGGTCACAGTTCACCACTCAGCGAGCTGCCTGCTGAATTGACGCTGTCTTTTTTGGCCGAATGTTTGTTCCGGCTTCGACGCCCCATTATTCTGCGCCGAGGGTTTGATTGTCGGCCGCAATGACAGGAGTCCTGTGTTGTCTGTGTCTATGAGTTCCAAACGACGTGAACGTGTTCTATGTTTGTGTCTGGTCGTCGTCGCTTCCGTCCTTTCGCCGTTGTCGCGAGCTCAGGAAGCGGATTCTGTGCCGATGATACCGGCCTCGGAAGCAACTTCGCCTCGTGAGTTTTCCGCGTCGGATGTTGCGACGGCTCAGCACTTTGGCCAGACGCTGGGCATCGCCGACTGGCTGGGTCCTTTGGCTCCGGTGGCTCTGTCGCCGTTCTTCGGCATTCTGTGTCTGTCGGGAATGTCGCTGTATGGGAAGGGCTGGGTCAGCGCGGACAATGCGTTTCTGGGCGAAGGGTCGCCTCTGCACAACCCGGGAGTGTTCTGGGCGTTTTTGATTCTGACTCTGGTGACTTCCCTGCCGCGACTGACGAAAGTCAGCAAGCCGTTTGCTCAGGCCGTGGATCAGGTGGAAGCGTGGGCCGGCATCATCACGATGCTGGTCCTGAAGATCATGGTCAGTAGTGGCGATGTGCCCGATAGTCTGGAAACTGCGATGGCTCAGGCCGGACTGGGATCGATGACCCTGAACGGCCTGCTGATGATTGCGGCGGCGGTTAATATTCTGGTGATCAACGCGGTGAAGTTTTTCTTCGAAGTGCTGATCTGGATCACTCCGGTTCCCGCGATCGATGCCATGTTCGAAGTTGCCAACAAGGCGGTCTGCGGGGCTCTGATGGCGATTTACGGCTACAGCCCGACTCTGGCCACGTTCATCAATCTGGCGATGTTTATCGTGTGTGCGATGGTTTTCAGCTGGGTGTATCGACGGGAAGTCTTCTTCCGCACGATGCTGCTGGATGCGGTGCTGGGCTATTTCTTTCCGGCCGAACCGGACACTCAGCACGCTCTGATTGTCTTTCCGGACAACAGCATCGGAGCTCTGCCGACACGGGCGCGCTGCGAACTGCGAAGAACACAGACCGGCTGGACTCTGGTGCAGCGTCGATTCCTGCGGTCATCCGTGGAGGAAGATCTGGCGAGCGACGATTGTCGGATGGAGCTGTGTCAGGGTTACTTCACGAACTCGTTGAAACTGTTTGGAACTCGAACCGCGTCGCTCAGTTTCAGCCGCCGCTACAACTCTGCCTTGCCGGAACTCGCTGCTGTCCTGCAGGCCAGCCTGTCCACCACAGTTCCCTCCGCAACAGAACGGCGGTCCGGTCTGAAGGCGGAGATGACCTGAACCACCGAAGCCAAAATCCGGGTGAGCAGGTGTTTGGAAAACCCGGAACGTTAGCGGAGCCTCACAGTTTGAAAGAGAATGACGTTACGCAGATTCTCCGAAAGGTCGCCGAGGGTGATTCTGCTGATGCCGAATCGCTGTTGCTTCTGGTCTACGACGAACTGCGCCGGCTGGCGGCGGAGAAATTAGCGGCTGAGAAGCCTGGGCAGACTCTGCAGGCGACGGCTTTAGTTCACGAAGCATGGCTGCGGCTGGTGGATGTGGACTACGTTCAAAACTGGTCCGGTCGCCGTCATTTTTTCGGAGCCGCAGCAGAAGCCATGCGCCGGATTCTGGTCGATCGAGCGCGACGTCGCCGACGGCAGAAGCATGGTGGCGAATTTCAGCAGATCACGCTCTCTCTGGACGGCGTGCCGCTGTCCGAGGAGAACAGTCTGCTGGAATCACTGGATGAGGCTCTGAAGCGTTTTCAGCAGATCGATCCCATCGCTTGTGAACTGGTCAAGCTGCGATACTTCGCTGGGCTATCTCAGAAGGATGCCACTGAAGCTCTGGAACTGCCGCCACGCAGCGCCGACCGGCTATGGGCCTACGCCAAGGCATGGCTGCTGCGGGAAATCGGCGACGACGCGTTTGGTTAATCCTGACAAGGGCTTCGCCCAACGTCGTGAAGGTTTTCCCTTCGTTGCGTACCGTTGAAAAGGCCCCGTAGGCTGAGTCGGCGACCCGGAAAAGACTCAGACACGCACCGTGGACACATGCTCCGGAAGCAGTCTCTGAAATGTCCGCCAAAAAATCTTTTCAAATTCCTGGCGCATCGGGAACCAGAAAAACGCCACGGTATTTCGGATACCATCCGTTGCGGCAGGTTCAGTCAGTGTCGTGATATCAAAAACAGCGGCAGGTTTCAGCGGGACAACCAAATGAACGAACGTGATATTTTTCTGTCGGCGATCGAAATCACTGATCCCGGCGAGCGGGCAGCGTTTGTGAAGCAGGCCTGCGGAGCCGACGCGGATTTGCTGAACCAAGTCGAAGAACTGCTGAAATCGCATGAACAAACCAGTCAGTTTCTGGAAACGCCTGCCGCGGCTGCTGATTCCGCCATTGAGCAGACGGTCCTTTCGGACGACTTTGAAGGCGACAACGATTCCGAACGGTCGAACGGCGAAGAAGAGTTCCGCAGGTATCTGCAGCCGACGACGCGTCCCGGTTGGCTGGGACGACTGGCGCATTATGAGATTGAAGAAATCATCGGTCGCGGTGCCTTTGGAATTGTGGCGAAAGCGTTTGACGAAAAGCTGCATCGCGTGGTGGCCATCAAACTGATGAATCCGGAACTGGCCGCCACATCACCGCCTCGCAAACGATTTCTGCGGGAAGCTCGCACGGCAGCAGCGGTCAGTCATGAGAACATCGTGGCGATTCATTCGGTTGAAGAAGACCCGATCCCGTACCTCGTCATGGAGTACATTCCGGGGCAGACTCTGCAGCAGCGTCTGAATGAA
Source organism: Planctomycetaceae bacterium (assembly GCA_041398865.1). GTDB lineage: Bacteria > Planctomycetota > Planctomycetia > Planctomycetales > Planctomycetaceae > Fuerstiella. The sequence goes on along the minus strand of JAWKTY010000023.1, from coordinate 27,764 downwards.
CAGGGGCCGCTGGATCTGAATGACATTCTGGAAATCGGTCGGCAGATCGCGGCCGGTCTGGCGGCTGCTCACGCTGTCAACCTGATCCATCGCGACATCAAGCCTTCCAACATTCTGCTGACCGACGGACCGAACGAACGGGTGAAGATCTCCGATTTCGGTCTGGCTCGAGCGGTCGACGATGCGTCGCTCACGTCCAGTGGACTGATCGCCGGTACACCGATGTATATGGCTCCGGAACAGGCTCGAGGCGAAACGCTGGATCATCGAGCTGACCTGTTCAGTCTGGGCAGCGTGCTGTACCAGATGACCAGCGGCCGTCCGCCGTTTCGAGCCGGAAATACCGTGGCCGTGTTGAAACGAGTCTGCGACGATGCGCCGCGTCCGATTTCCGACATCATTGGCGGAACGCCTGAATGGTTGAGTTCAATCATCTCGCGGCTGATGGAAAAGGACCGTGAGAACCGGTTGCAGTCGGCTCAGGAAGTGGCGGATCTGCTGGCAGCGTGTCGACGTGACATCGATCAGGACCGAAAACCGGTTTCGGTGGCCAGTACTGCTGTTTCGCCGTCCGGCCGTGTGAAACAAAAGAACAACACGGATCAAACAGCAGTGAAAGGCGTCATGATCGGCATGGTGATGATGCTGGCGGCATTTATCTTTGTCATGGTGATCAGTCCAAGATTGGCTCGCTGGTTCGACACGCCGATTCCACGCCTGCCGCAGACGGAAAACGTCGGCGGGCTGCGATTCGACGGGCGAGACGACTGGGTCGAAGTCACGGGGCTGGACTGGAACTATCCGCAGTTCACGATCGAAGCCTTTGTCACATCTGCCGCGGGCAGCGACAACGGGACGATTGCTTTCCTCGGCAGTGGCAAAGGGGACGACGAAGAATGGATGTCCCTGTTCGACGGTCCGCAAGTCGGCCCGGACAAACGGATCAGCGGCGCCGCCGTCCATGGAAAGACCGCCTACCAAAATGCTTACGGCCCGTTCGCCGGAGGCCAACGTCAGCATCGAGCTCTCGTCTTCGACGGCCGACACCTGCACTATTACATCAACGGCATTTGGCAGGGCGAGCGCAAGGCGGAACCGCATGAGGGACTGCAATGGAAAATGAAAGAACTGCGGATCGGCTGCGACGGCAGCGGACGACGATTCTTTCAAGGAGTGATCGACCAACTCAAGATCTCCCGAGTGGCCAAATACAGCCAGAACTTTGAAGTCACCTCCGATTTCACGAGCGACGAACAGACGCTGGCGCTCTACCGGTTCGAGGAGAATGAAGGCGAATTACTCAAAGACCTCAGCGGTAACGGACACGACGGGAGAATCGTCGGAGCGAAGTGGTCGCAAAACTCTGTTCCTGCGATTCCGTCGACGGAGTCTCTTGCCAGCTTTGAAAACGACCGATTCGTCGCAGAATGGGTTTTGACGCGGGGAGGAAGAGTAGGACTCCGAACCGTTGAAGACAGTGGAACAACATCGGGAAATCTGGCGGTCACCTCGCTTGACCAACTCCCCATGCAGCGTTTCGCAGTTTTCCAAATCACACTTGACACCGAACGCATCGACGATCTGGCTGCTCTCAAAAAGTTCCAATGGCTGCCGGACCTGCGTTATTTGCAGCTCCGTCGCGGGGAGTGCAGCCCGGAATTACTTGAAGAGATTTCGAAGTGTCGCGGACTTGTGCACCTTCAGCTGTTAGGCAAGATCGATACCGATGCACTACGGAAACTCGCTGCAATCGATTCCTTGAGAGGTCTGTCGCTCTACATTGCGGATGAGAAAGGAGTCAACGACAACTGGCAGGCACTTGTGCACCTGGAATCGCTGCGTGAACTTCAACTACTTGGCTCTCCAGATGCACTCGGACTGGAAGAATTGTCGCGGCAATTGGCGCTGTCCCCGTCGCCTCGGTACCTGCACACGCTTTCGGTTGTCGATAAACAAAGCCGTTCGATCAGCGAGGAAAGGATTCAGAGATTGCAGTCCGCTCGCCCCGGGCTTCGAGTGCTCGCAGGTTTGCCAACCCAGGGTGAGCAGAACGAGTCCGTGAATACTTTTGTCGCTCTCGGACGTGATCCTGTTGCTGCTGCGCTGCGAGAACTGGCACTGCGTGGGTTTCATTTCAAAGGACGCGACTTTCAGTTGAAAACTTTGGATTTGACGAACGAAGGTGCGTATGACGTCGCCTATCGTGTCGACGATATCATCGCCCCGGAAGGACATGCTTTCACGCTACGCGATTGTGAACTACTGGTGGCAGTCAACCGAGGCGCAGAAGTCATCGTCGCTCGGCGAACAACAAACGCAGATTTGCTCGTGAAAACACTTGTCATGCACAGCTGCGTCCCAAATTCATTGCTCAGTCTGGATCAGTCTGACCTGACAGATGCAGGGTTGGCAATGCTGGTCTTCGATGATGGACGAAACTGTGCATTCGGCTTGAATCAGACATTGATCACAGAATCAGAGGTGCGGCAGTTCAAGGGACGCGTCCCGACATGCCTTGTCAAGTCTGACTTTGGAGTGTTCGATTATGAGCACAGTTTCCCGCGCGAAGACAACTCGCCTCCACAGCGCAAGCCCAACAGCTACTCATGGCCCCAGGATCAACCGTCCCCGGCCATCGCGCCGTTCGATACGGAGCAGGCGAAGGCGCATCAGGAAGCCTGGGCCGAGTATTTGAAAGTGCCGGTCGAGTACGAAAACAGCATCGGTATGAAGTTTCGCCTGATTCCGCCGGGTGAATTTCTGATGGGCAGCACTCCCGAAGAGATCGCAGCGGCACTGCAGGTGGCCGGCGAAGACGAAGTCTGGCAGGAGCGAATCAAGAGCGAAGGTCCGCAGCACAAGGTGATCCTCACGCAACCGGTCTACGTCGGCGTGACTGAAGTGACGCAGACGCAGTACGAGCAGGTGAGGGGAACCAACCCGTCGGACTTCTCGGCTACCGGTAAACAGAAGGACTTGGTCGCCAATCTAGAGACCGGCAACCATCCGGTGGAGATGGTGAGTTGGAACGACGCGGCCGAGTTCTGCGTGAAACTGAGCCAGCAGGAGAAATTGAAACCGTTCTACTTCCGGTCTGATGAAACGGTCACGCCGCTGGACGGGACCGGTTACCGGCTGCCGACGGAAGCGGAATGGGAGTCCGCCTGCCGGGCCGGCACGACCACGCGGTACTGGAGCGGCAATGAAGATCAGGATCTGGTTTCCGCTGGCTGGTTTGCGAGCAACTCCGGCGACCGCACGCACGCTGCGGGCGAGTTAAGGGCCAATCCGTTCGGACTGTGGGACATGCATGGCAACGTGTGGGAATGGGTGCAGGACAGCTGGGATCCGGGGTTCTATGGGAATTCCGAAGGGGATGCTGCAATTGACCCATCCAGCTCATTCTCCGCCAGCTCCCAGCGAGTGTTCCGCGGCGGCCATTGGTTCAGCAATCCGTTCTACTGTCGTTCGTCGCCTCGCAACACCAATCATTGGACGCGCCGTAGCCACATCATCGGTTTTCGTGTGGTGTTGCCGGTAGGTGCGGTCCGCGAACAACAGTCTGCGACTCGTTCGCCAGTGGATTTCGTTGATCTCATCTCCCTGACTCGACCCGGAAAAACATTCTGTCCGAAACGGTCTGTGGAGCATCGATCAGGGCGTGCTCCGGAGCCCGTTTGTCGAACAGAAGTACTCGGTTATCGAGATCCCCTACTATCCACCGGAAGAATATGACCTGTCGCTGCTTGTGGAGAGAGTCTCGCCGGTACCGGAGGTTCTGGGAATTGGACTCCGGGTGCAGGATCGATACGTGGTCGCTGTGATTGACGGATGGACCGGCCGAGCGAGTGGACTGGAAGTGCTGGATGGACGGAATGCTTCCTGGAATGAAACGACCGTTCAACGCAGAATCCTGGCAACCAATGAGAAACAGGCCGTCACGTGCCGAGTGCGGCTATGTCTTTCGAGATCCCGATCAGCGTGCGGCGGAATGGGCGTTGTCACTTGGGGGGCGGGTGCATTACGAACGCGCGGGCCATCGTCAGGATGTCAACAACGCGGGACAGCTCCCCGATGTTCCATTTCATCTCGTCGAAATGGATCTGCGCGGGACGGATGCAGAGGGCTGGGAGTACGTTGCTCTGGAAGGACTGGAACATCTCGAAAAGCTCACCCTCGCCAGTCGGCACGTGCAGACCGAACGTGCAGTTCATTCCATCGCAACACTTTCCAGTCTGCGAGAACTTGATCTGCAATCAAAAGTCGGCCCTGAAGAGCCCGTCACACCCGAGATGGTCTCTCAGCTGCGCACGGCATTGCCAGAGTGTCTGATCAAGTGGAATGGTGGAGAAAGCCAGGCGGCATGGCACGGCTGGCCCGTCGATACCCCGCCGCCAGCGATTGCTCAGTTCGATGCCGAGCAGGCGAGCGCCTGTCAGGAAGCTTGTGCGAGGTACCTCGGCGTGCTCGTGAGGTCTGGGAACTCTGTTGGCACAGAAATCTCATTTGCGGATTACGGAACCTGAGCCGGTCCGACTGAGATGACGACGGCTCCGTCGGGCAGCACCATTCCTGGGCGGAGTTCGCCGTTGACGGGAGCGGTGGAGAGGTTCGGGTTTGTGACGACCGGTTTGACCACGGTCTGCTGGACAACGACCGGAGTCGGCGGCGGTGCAACGACGACTGGCGGAGCGTACACTGTCTGAGGTGCGTAGCTGTAAGGTGTGCTGTAGTAGGCTGAGCCTGAATAGCCGTAACCCGGATATCCGTAGCTTCCGATGCCGAGAGTGCTGTAGCGATACGGCGATCCGTAGTACCCTCCGTAGTACGAACTGCCATACAGGCCACCGATTCCGAGTCCGATCCCGATGTTTGAATATCCGCGGTTCGAATATCCGCCGTGATAATGTCCGCCGGAATAGATACCGCCGGAATAGATACCGCCGGAATAGATACCGCCGCCGCCGTGATGATGGCCACCGGAGAAACTGCTCATTCCGCCGTGATGCCCTCCTCCGAAACCGCCGCCATGATGCCCTCCGTGATGCTGAGCCATCGCCGGAGATGCCGCACACAACAGCACCGCGGCTGCTGAAGTCATGAAGATGTGTGTCAATCGCGAAACCATGTGTCCAGCTCCCCTGTTATCGCCCCGTCGCGCCGTCGCCCGAAAACACCGCATTCCCGAACCAAGGCCGCCTGATCGAAACTTGTGTTTGCCGTTGTGGCTACCCGCGCATTGTTTGGGCCAACATTCGGAAAGTCGACGGGATTCCGGTAATGAGAACGGTACCAGGATTTTCCAGACGGAATCTTCGCCATTTAGCGAGTTTTGGGGGCAGTTTCTGAGCGATTGCTTGGGACTTTCATCTCCTGTCCCCTCGGTGTACAGTGTCTTAACTGGGGGGGACTGCCGTTTTGTTTCCAGGGCATTCTCTGAACCGGTCTCCGAGAGGCGAGATGATGCTGAATCAGATTTTGGCTCGTTGGTTTGCAGTTGGGAGAAGTCAATCTTCGGCGCGCGGACGAATGGCCCGAACAAGGTCAGTGTCAGATTTCCGAACCGAACCGCTGGAAGCTCGCTGTCTGCTTTCGGCGGGTGAACTGGACCCGACGTTCGGTACGAACGGGCTGGTGGTTACGAATGTTGCGGATACGATCGCTGAATTCTCGATTGCGGACTTCACGACTCTGCCGGACGGTTCGATCGTAGCTGCAGGAACTGTGCGCAGCAACACCCGGGATACACTCTTTGAGGTCACGGATGATACGAACAACACAGACGTGATTGTTGTTCGTCTCCTGCCAAACGCTTCTGATGGAAATGGAAATGCGCTGGATACTGCGTTCGGGAATGAGGGCGTGGTTCGTCTGACGGTGGGGGCGGCCGGAGAAGACGCGGGTGCTGTTCAGGTGCTGTCGGACGGAAGAATTCTGGTGGCCGGGGCCAGCCATCCCGGTCGGCTGCCTGAGAATTCGGAGCCAACAGCAGTCCGGGTCTGGCAGCTGAATCCGGATGGGACGCAGGACATGTCGTTTGGCGGAGGAACCGGAGTGGCGTCCTTCGTCGGTGAAATTGGGGCGGTGACGGATCTGGTGGTGCAGACCTCAGGACGGATCATCGTGACGGGGTCGACGGGTGCCGTCGGTGAAGACATTCATCTGGTGGCCTTCCACCCGGATGGAACGCTGGATTCGACATTTGCCGACGGTGGACATGTCGTCACGGACATTCTGGATTCGCAGGGAAACTCGACTCGGAATGTGCCCACACGAGCACTGCTGCAGGCGGATCAATCGCTGATTGTCGTCAGTACCGCCGATTACACAGGACATGGAACGGCAGTTGTCCGGTACAGTCCCGACGGTGTCCAGGATCTGACCTTTGGCACCGGAGGCCGGTTCTTCAATCAACTGTTTCAGATGTACGACATCGTGCCCCTGCCGGACGGATATCTGCTGGGAGGCGAGGCTCTGATCAGGCTTCGGTCAGACGGAAGGCTGGATCCTTCGTTCAACGGTGACGGAATTGCTCTTCCGGGAAGTCCGTTTCCGTACGGTGGTTTTGGGATTCAGAGACTTCGAGTGCTGGGAGACGGTACCATTCAGGCAGCTGGAAACGGGCGGGATGGCTACGGTGACTCCTGGATTCCACCATCCGGCTACACCGGTCTCGTGGAGCGAGCATTTGCGCAGTTCACATCGGACGGCGTCCCTGACCCTGCCTTTGATGGTGATGGGTTTCTGCTGGCGGAGGACGTGACGCCTGGCCACTTCGGCTTCAGTGGTTTTATTCGCGGCGACATCTGGCAGGCGGATGGCGGTATTCTGATTCCTCAGACTGCCGGCGATGCTGGATTTAACAGGCTGACGGCCGATTTTGTTCCTGATCCTGGATTTGGAATTGGAACCGGGTTTTACACTGGTGAAACCAGTTTCAGTAACTCCATTCGACTGCCGTCAAGCGACGAGGCGCATGACGTGGTCATGATGCCTGACGGTAAGATTGTCGTGAGCGGTCGGAGTCGGGGCACCTACGAACTCGGTCAGGGCAGGTGGAAAGATGAACTCGAACCCGGAGGTGCCCTGCTGCTGAGGTACGACAGTTCCGGGAAACTGGATACGTCGTTTGATGGCTACGGAGATACGGATTCGCCGTGGGATACCGAAGCGGGAGACGGGCGAATTGTGCTTGCGCAGAGCAGTTCTACGGCATCCAGCGGAGAGAACGGATTGATTTCTGATCTTCTGCTGCAGGCTGATGGCAGCCTGTTTGCTCCGACGCTGTGGGATGATCGTCAGGTGGTGTCCGGGGAAATTGTTAATTCCCTGGGCGAAATCGACGATGGCTGGTGGTATGCCTCAACCAGTGTGCGTCCGGCTTCGATCGACGGAGTCGTCAGGATGCAGGACGGTCGCATCGCGATTGCCACCCGTCTCACGGGCTACACCAACCCTCGGCCGCCTGCGTCCGGGGTTGTGATCATTTTGAAGCCTGCGGATTCCGGGTCGAACGTGCCGTATGTCGAAGAAGTCCGCTGGACGACTGGCGACTTTCTTCCGGTTGCGATGGGAGCCGCAGATGACGGAACGCTGCTGATTGCGTCGTCGCAGTCGGTGATTCGTTTCAGCGCGACGGGTGAACAGCTGTTGGAACTTCCCCCGCCCTTTGTGGGGCCGGCCTTCGAAATTCGCGATCTGATTGTGCAGCCGGATGGGCGAACTGTCGTGACGGGAACTGTTGATCTGCCGTCCGGGAGGCAGGCTTTCGCCACTCGATACCTGCCGGACGGCAGTCCGGATTCAGCCTTTGGTGCGCTGGGGACCGCCGTCGTGGCGACGGATGAAGTGGTCGAGGTGAATTCGGTCGTGGCGACGACTGCCGGGGAGGTCGTCATCGTCGGCAGCCTGGGAAATTCGCTGGCTGTGCTGCAGTTGAACGACGACGGATCGACAGCTGCTGACTTCGGGGTTCAGGGAATCGTAAGGATTGTGGCCGCGGAAAACGCTGTTCGGCATGTGGGATCAGCGGTCGCGGTCCAGCCGGACGGCTGCATCGTTGTTGTGGGCTGGGTGACGAATGGTGATGGGCGGGAAGACGTTGTGGTGGCTCGGCTGCTGGATTCGGCTCGTGTGCCGACTCCGTCGGTGACGCATATCACTCCCGATAACGGTCGGCACGATCGGGACGCTGTGACTTCCAGTGGGAACCTGGTCATTCATGGTCGCGGACTTCCCGGCAGCACGGTCACTGTGTTTCGCGATGATGTTCAGATCGGGAACGCGGTCTGCGATGACGCCGGAGACTGGGCATACGACGCAACAGCTGTAAATCTGGGTGAAGGCACTTATGTGTTCCGGGCAGTCGCGTCATCGCAGGGACACCAGAGTGATTCGTCGACAACTCTGACCGTGATTGTGGATCAGACACCGCCCGCACCTTCAGTACCCGAGCTGACCATGCATTCCCTCGGGACCGCAGGCGGAACTGTCGGTGACTATGTGGTGTGGTATCGGGGTATTGCGGAATCAGAATCCACAGTGCGTCTGTTTGTGGATGGTCAGCCGCTGATGGAGGACATTCGAAAAGATCGTCCGATGGATGGCGTTGTTTATAAAACTGACGTCGGACCGGATGGGAACGGCCCCTGGAGTACTCAGGATGCCTGGGTTCGGTATTTTACTCCCGGCCTGCACTTCGTGAGCACTCAGGTTGAAGATGTTGCGGGAAATCTGAGCCCGATCTCGGATGAGGTCACGATGTGGATCGTTGATCCGGACAACACTTCCAACGGGCGACCGACCATTACAGTGACCGGTGGTGGAAGTGTGGCTGAAAATTCGCAGCCGTCTGTGGTGTTCGACGGGCCACCGACGGGACTGGATCTGCCGATCCTGCTGACATGGACGGGAACCGCAACTGACGGCGTCGACTATGTGAGCACCGATGTCGCCTTCAGCGGGACCACGTCGACTCTGACGGATTTTCTGGTGGACGATACTGTCTACGAACCTGATGAGACGATCGTGGTGACCGGTCGGTCGGCTGCCACACTGTCGCCAGCCTCGTTCACGATCACGATTCTGGAAGACGACGCTCCAACGCTGAGTTCCATTCCGAATCTGCTGGCTGCCGCGGGAACACCGCTGCCGGAGGTTTCTTTTGAAGTTGGAAACTACGCGGCGGGTGTGGATGTTCCCATCAGTGTGTCCAGTGACAACCAGACACTGGTGGCAGATGCGGACATCGCGATTATCGGAACGGGAAGTGAGCGTCATCTGGTTGTTAATGCCGCACCGGGACGGACGGGGACAGCGACAATCTCCATCACTGCTGGACATGGTGCGGCTCTGGTTACGCAGACGTTCACGGTCACAGTGGCCGACGCCGACGATGTGACGACTTTTCTTTCGCTGCCGGATCAGGTGACTCGGGAGAACCAGTCGTTGTCAATTCCCGTGACCATGACAGGGCCGGATCCGGATGCCGTGTCGGTGACGGTGGTTTCGTCGAATCAGGTGCTGCTGCCCGATATCAATGCCGTTCTGACGGGAACAGGTACCGACCGCCTGCTGACTTTGACGCCGCTTCCTCAGAAATACGGGGAGACGATGATTTCGCTGCTGACCGTGAATGCCGGGAATCAGCTGACGGAAGTGTCCTTCCGCCTGACGGTTCTGGAAGTTGACGATCCGCCTGTCATCGTCGCAACGACTGCAGTCATCAGCAGTCCCGAGGATCAGGTCTTTGACAGTGCACTGCTTACTGAGCCTCTGTTTCAGGTTTCGGATGTGGATTCGTCGGTTCTGACTGCAGTTGTGACTGTGCTGAACGGCTACCAGCCGTCCTCTGCCGGGGGAGGATGGAGTCGTGGCAGTATTCCGGGTGGGCAACGGCTGACTTTGACCGCGGCAGCTTCGACCATCAACAACAGTCTCGCATCACTCAGACTGCAGCCTTCGCCTGACTGGGATGGGGACATGCCGGTGACACTGGAGGTGAACGACGGCGGCACTCCTGCTTTCGGCTACGCCACTTCCGTGATTTCAGCGTCAACCAGCGTCGCTTCGTCAGCATACGTGCTGGGCCGTCCGGCAACGCCCAGCCTGTCGTCTTCGTGGCAGATCTCGTCGTCAGCAGTCAGCGGCCCGCAGACGATTGCCGTTGGATTTGATCATGCGATGTTTGCGACCGGAACCGTGATTTCCGAAGCGGGCCAGACCGGATTTGTTTCCCGGGTCGAGGTCATGGACGAAAGCGGAATCTTCAGTGAAGTCTGGGCCGGAACGGACTCGTTGCCAGCACCCGGTGACCTGGTGCTGAACTGGCCGCAAACGGATTTCGAGGTATTCGGACTGCGAATCACGGTCGATACCGATTCAGGCACGGCAGATTTTGGAATTGACGGGATCCGATTGCTGGGCAGCCATCCGGATGGTCCGTCGCTTGTGACGTCGTCGTTGACAATTGACGTCACACCGGTGAATGATCTTCCACAACTGCCGAACCCGGGTTACTTCCCTTTCCACACGGAAAATCAACATCCGTATTCGTCGTCTTTCCTGATTTCGGACGTGGAAACTCCACTCGCTGATCTGCAGATCGATTTCAAGAGCGGCAATGAAAGCCTTCTCTCGTCTGCTGCGATTGTCTACGACCGAGCATCGCAGATTCTGCAGCTTCCTGTTGATGCCGGAGTCTTCGGCGTGACAACCCTGACGGTGACCGTCACCGACGAAGATGGCGGTGTCACCATTCAGGTTTATGACGTCACCGTCGGGAACTCGGCTGACGGACCAATGATTGTTGGTCCGAGTCAACTTTTTACGATTGATGAAAACACAGACCTTGAATTCACCGTTCAGCTGTCAGATCCCAATACCCCCAATCTCTCTGAACTTCAGGTTGTTGGCGTGGCATTTGTCGGTTCTGGTGGAGATACATCGGTTCAGGTGAGTCAGACAGGGGCTGTGCGGCCGGTCCGCTACACTCCGCCTCCCGACTTCAATGGTCAGCTCTCCATTTCGATCACTGCCACAAATGCTTCAGGAGGGAGAGGTTCTTATCGTTTGCTTGGAACGGTTCTTCCGCGGAATTCAGCTCCCTACATTGTTTCTTCCGTGGCCGCTCAGGTCGGCAGCTCAGGGTCCCTGTCCCTGTCACAGCTCATTGGAGATGTGCCGTCGCTTAAGGATGTAGACAGCGGCAATGTTCAGGTGAACCTGGCGCCTGGTTTGGGAATGCTGCAGCTGACCGACGATTCTCAGGTTTACGTTCTTCAGGATGGAATCTCAACGGGCGGAGTTCTGTCGTTCTGGGGAACACTGGCATCGGTCAATCAGGCTCTGAAGACCGCTGTCTACTCGCCCCAGCCAGGGACGTCCGGCGATGTTTCGATTGCCGTGACCGCCAGAGACTGCCTCGTTCAGGGATCGACGGCAGGTTCATGGGTTTCGACCGCCTTCCTGCTGGACTCGGCAGGAGCAACGACACCATTCCCGTCGCTGCAGGGAGCACCCGATGGGTTTCATACATCTGTCTCCGGAAGTTCGTACCGGACGGTGTTGCTGAATTATGCAACACCGATGGAGTCTGAAGGACTGACACTGATCAGTCCGGATGCTTCTCTGATCAGAAACGCGATCACTCGGATAGAGCTGGTCGATACGCTGGATCAGGTTCACGATGTCAGGTCTGTGAATCTGATTAACGAGCCTTCCAGTGCGACGTCGCTGACCATCACCTGGCCGCATACGACGTGGCAGACGAAGCAGGTCCGTCTGCAGCGATACACCTACAACTCACTGGATCTGGACGCCGTGCATCTGGACAGCACGGTGCAGCCTGTCACGACCAGCAGTCTGTCGGCGACGGCTGCATGGACTGTGAAGGTGACGGCTCCGCCTCAGCTGGCCGTTATCAACGACGTGGCCCTGCCGGAAGATTCGCCGGGCATTTCCATTCCGCTGGTGATGTCCGATTCGGACAACATCATTCCGGACGTGTCGGCGATTGCGGCTGATCCTGATCTGTTTGCAGAAATCAGGATTGACGGCAGCGGATTTTCGCGTCAGCTGGCGCTGGTTCCGGCCGAGAATCTGTCGGGCAGCACGACGGTCACGGTGACGGTCACCACGTCCAACGGCACGGCCAGCCGGACGTTTGCCGTTGTGATCAATCCTGTGAACGACGCACCGGACGGAGCCATGCTGGTCAGCAATCTGCTGGCAGAGTCACTGGACAACAGCGCGGCCGAGCGTGAATTCGGACAGCTGGTTGGGATCGATATCGACTCAACCGTGCACACCTTTCAGCTTGTTCCCGGCATTGGCGACGCAGACAACGATTTCTTCACGATCGCCGGTGACAGAATTTCTGTTCAGCCGGGTGTGGTTCTGGACTACGAACAGTCTCCGGAATTTCATGTTCGGCTGAGAGTGTCGGATCAGTTTTCCAGTCACGAGATTCCGTTTGTGATTCCGGTTGTGAACGAAGTCGACGAGTTTCAGCTGGCTCTTTCAAAACCCGAACTTTTTGAAAATCAGGCGCCACTGGTGGGGACGGTCGTTCGAAATACGGGCGTTTCAGGCAGCCAGACGGTGACTCTGTGGACAAGTCGACCGGATCTGGTGCAGCTTCCGCAGACCGTCACGATTCCTGCGGGTCAATGGCAGACCACATTCACGGTTACTCCGACGGGAGCTCTGCCCGAGGGAGAAAGCGTGATGTCGCTGATCACCGTGACGGCGGCTGAAACCGCTTCACCGTGGCTGTCGCTGAAGGTCACAGATACCGGCTTCAGCGGTCCGCCGGCGGCAGATCTGATTGCCGTTTCGTTTGACGTGTTGAATGATCACATTCTGCACGGACTGGCAGATCTGCGTTTTGAGATTCGTAACACGGGGAATCTGGCTGCCGGCCCGTCGTCGGCGATGGTGATCTGGTCTCCGAACGGAGTCATCGGCGATGCGGATGATGTTCTGCTTCCGGATGGGATTGTGAGCGTGGGAAGTCTGGCAGCGGGAGAGTCCGAAGTTCTGAACAAGCAGCTGCAGTTGGATCCGGCGATGCTGGTGAACCGGTCGAACGCGGCTGATCCCGCAGGTCAGCCGCTCGGCGCTGTGTCTCAGGAATTCAGCCTGTTCTACCTGGTGGTGGACGTGTTCAACAATGTGTCGGAACGTGTGGAGGGCAACAATCATGGCCAGGGGCATCTGATTGACAGCGACGATGTCACGTTCTTCCCGTGGGATACCAATGGAGACGGTGTTGTTGCACCTCTGGATGCTCTCGGAGCGATTCAGTCTATCGGGACAGCCAATGCCACGTATGACTTTGACGGCAACGGTGTCGTAACCCCGCTGGAGGCTCTGTCCGCCATTCAGCGGATCGGCTATCGGGCGCAATGACAGGGTAATTGAGGTTCCTGCGAATGGCACTTCAGCTCAGGAAGCACAGCTCATCGGGGCCGCTGAGTTCCCGGCCGCAGAAGAATTCCTTTCTGCTGGTGTGGCGGTTGCCCCCAGGACGCAGGCGACAGAAGTTCCTGCGACCCGGCTGGCCGCAGACCTTCGTGTGGCTTACGGTCGGCTGCCGGTTCTGGCAAGGCCTCTGCAGCAGGAACCAGACATGCCTGAAACCGTTGCGGAAGTCGGTTCTGCTGCATTTGTTGAATCGGATGATCCGCAGCTTCGGGCTGCCATTCCGCTGGCGGCGCGGTCGTCACTGAAGGACCGGGAACTCTTTGCTGTTGAGTTGGAAGAACGCGTTATGCTACCGCAGCCGGCAGTTGTCGTTCGTGGAGAAGCAGCCGCTTCACAGGACGCGTTTTCGGATGATGTGAACTGGCTGGATGTGATCTGAGACTGTTTTACGCCTCTTCAAGTTCAGAAGCCTGGCCAGCGGACTCACCATCTCCAACGATGCGGTTCTGAACCTCGCGTTGATGGACGCCCTGAAGCGTAAATTGGTGCCGGTCAGTTTCTCCCGGGCCGCGGATGGTTTATTCTGGCTGTGAACCGGTTTTTGTTCGGGAAGTTCAGCGAGGTTAAGATGATGCAGCGGCGGCGGTTGGGAGGAAGCGGGGTTTCTGTGACGGATATCTGCATGGGAACCATGACGTTCGGAGCTCAGTGTGACGAGGCTCTGTCGTTTCGGATTCTGGATCGGGCCTTTGATGCGGGCATAGATTTCTACGACGCTGCAGAAATCTATCCGGTTCCGCCTTCGGCTGAAACGTATGGCGTCACCGAAGAGATTGTCGGGAAGTGGCTGAAGACAAAGCCTCGTGAAGCGGTCATCATCGCCACCAAGGTGACAGGTCCGGGGCATGGCTGGTTTGTGCCTCCGGTCAGACACGGGCGAACGGCTCTGGACCGGCTGCAGATCATTCGTGCTGTTGAGGGCAGTCTGATGCGTCTGCAGACTGACTACATCGATCTGTATCAGACTCACTGGCCCGACCATTTTGCTCGGTATGAAGACATTCTGGACGCGCTGACGATGCTGATCGGTCAGGGGAAAATTCGAGTCGCAGGGTGCAGCAATGAAACCTGCTGGGGGCTGATGAAGAGTCTCTGGGCAGCTGAAACTCACAACCTGTGCCGTTACGACACGGTGCAGAACAATTTCAGCCTGATCAACCGACGCTGCGAAAGCGAGCTGGCTCAGGTCTGTCGCCGGGAACAGGTCAGCCTGCTGCCGTATTCTCCGCTGGGCGGCGGAGTGCTGACCGGCAAGTACAGCGATGGATTTCCGGAAGGTGCTCGCTTCACGGCTTATCGCAACGCCGGAGAACGTCAGCAGAAGATGGGTGAACGATTTCTGAATGATCGCAGCCGACAGACGGTCGAACTTCTGAAGCCGATCGCTCAGGATCTCGGCGTGACTTTGACGGCTCTGGCGGTCGCGTGGAGCCGCCAGCATGACTTTGTGGCGTCGACCATCATTGGTGCGACCTGTGTCGAGCAGCTGGACGAAAGTCTGGAAGCTCGCGACCTGGTCCTGGATTCTGAAACTCTGGCACGAATCAATGCGATCGACGATCTGATTCCGAACCCGCTGAAGGAAGACGGGCTGCGGCGGCTTTGAGATCGTTTTTGTGAGAGGCTGCTTCAGCGGCAGGATGAACGGCGGGGGATGATGAACACGACAGAGCCGACACCCGGCATTGCCTGGATTTCTCAGGGACGACTGTATGTCCGCCAGCCGGACGGAGTCGTCCGCGAAATTGAAAGTGACTTCGCGACGCGTTCGGTTGAGCGTGAGCTGAAGCATCAGTCCGGCAACGCGTGGAAGGGCCGCAGCGGGATCTGGGGTGAGCTGGGCATGGCTCCACCCGGAATGGCTCCGTGGGCACAGGGCGATCCGCGGCGCAGAATTCGATTCGTCGCCGTGATGCGAGGAGACACGCCGGACGAAATCTTCTACGTGATGGACATGGGACCGGTGGGAGGTCTGTTTCAGTACAATCTGACTCATGACGAAGAGACTCGGCTGATGCACAGCCAGGATTTTCGAGCTCGGGACCTGTCCCGGCATCCGGTGGAACGTGATCTGGCTGTTTCCGTTGTGCGTCAGGACGGGACGATGGGGCTGACCATCACCCGGCATGACGGGCTGTTCGGACGTCCGGTGACACTGTCGGACAGCATTGACGAAGCTCCGTCGTGGCTGCCTGATGGAAGTCGCCGTCTGGTCTTTCAGTCGTCCGCAATTCTGCGGAACGAGAACGGGTATGCGACCGGCAGCAGCTGCTGTCGTCTGGAACTTCTGGATCTGGACGGACAGGAGATTACGTGCGTTCTGGAAGATGCTGAACGGGATCTTCTGCAGCCTCGACAGCTGGCCGATGAAAGCCTGCTGTACATTCGTCGCCCCTGGAAGAGTTCTCATCGACAGCCACCGACTCTGCTGGAAGTTGCCAAAGATGTCTTTCTGTTTCCGTTTCGGCTGGGGCGGACGTTTGTTTACTTTTTCAACTTCATGTCGATGGCGCTCAGTGGGAAGCCGCTGATGTCGGCCGGAGGGCCAGGCGAAGGCGAGCCGATGAAACCCAACCGTCGGCAGATGCTGATGCTGTACGGACAGGCCGTGGATACTCAGCATGCCATGGCTGCCGGAGCGGGAAAAGATCCGCATCGGCCGCTGGTGCCGAAGGAATGGCAGCTGGTGCATCGAACAAAGGACGGACAGGAGGATGTTCTTGCCGAAAATGTACTGGGGTTTGATGCGACTCCGAATGGTGAAATTGTCTACACCGATGGTCGTCGAATTTTCAGTCGCAGCATCAGCCGGTCGGCTCGGGAACTGATGACCGGTGATGTCATTGAAAAGGTGGCCCTGCTGGGCATGCCATGAAACATCGAGTCACAGAAGAACTCCACGTTGTCCTGGCGTTTGTCGGCCTGATCTGGGTTGTGTTCCTGATCGACGCAGCCATTCCGTTTCAGCTGAACCAGTTTGGACTGGCTCCCCGCCGGACGTCCGGACTGATCGGCATTGTTGCGATGCCGTTTCTGCACGGCAGTTTCAGTCATCTGCTGGGAAACACGGTTCCGCTGGTTGTGCTGCTGACACTGATGGCCGGGTCGCGAGCAGACACGCTGCGAGTTGTTCCCGTGATTATTCTGGTGAACGGAATTCTGCTGTGGATGTTCGGCCGAGGCAACGCTGTTCATGTCGGTGCCAGCGGACTGATCTACGGTTTGATCGCGTTTCTGATGGTTGCCGGGTTTCGGGAAGGTCGCCTGATGGCCCTGGCAGTGGCGATCCTTGTCGGGTTTCTGTACGGCACGACTCTGATTTCCGGCATTCTGCCGATTGTCAACGACGCGCAGGTGTCGTGGGATGGACATCTGTTCGGAGCGATTGCCGGTGGAATCGTGGCGATGGGAGCCGTCAGGCGTCAGTCTTTGAGGAGCGATTGATTGACACGGGATTTGCCCGAATGGACCTGTCGGATGACGTCACTGCTGAGCCGGAAATAGTACAAGGGCACAAAATAGACGATCAGCAGCAGCGGGATGGCCAGCAGGAATCGAGCCGGGGCCGCGAGATCCCAGGATCCCAGTCCGAGCAGCCCGATCGGAGCAAACGTGACCGAAACTCCGGAAAGGGCAGACACCAGCGTGAACTTCCATGAGTTGATGCTGCGAACCCAGGCTTCGCTGATTTCCACTGTCACAGTGGGGGCTCCTGGGATTGATTGATCCTCCGGAGGCGAATAGGGGTTTGCATCATTCATGTTGTTCATTCGTTTCGTTTGGAGGATTGCGATCCGATGGCGAACAGCATTTCCCGGCGGTCGGTGCCCTGCCCTGCTGCGACTCGCAGATACAGAATGCCATCCACAGCCACCGGAGACGCAAACGATTCGGTACCAAGTTGATTGCGACTGATGGCCGTGAAGCGATCGGGGCTGGCTTTGAAGATGAAGGTCGTTCCCAGTTCATTTGATGCGTAGATGGTGTCGTCGATCAGCAGGGGAGATGCGGAAACCGGACCCTGAAGACGCTGCTTCCAGCGTTCGCGTCCGGTTTTGGCTTCCCAGCAATACGCGACTCCGTTGTCGTCGACAGCGTACAGGGAGCCGTCACGAATCAGCATTGATTGCTCGTAGCATTTGACTCCGTTCGTCCACAGGATTTGTCCGGAACCATCCGCCTTCATGGCCACGGTTTCTTTTTTCGGATAGCCGCCGCTGGCATAGATGGTGTCATCATCCCAGACGACCGTGCCGCACGTGGCCATCGTCAGGCAGGGGTGTTTCCAAAGGGGCTTCCCGGTTGCCGGATCGTATGATGCGATACATTCGCAGCCGCTGATGATCAGCTGTTCCCGTCCGGAGACGTTGGCAACAATCGGAGATGACCAGTTCAGCATCTGAGGCCGCTGCTGTTCCCAGACAATCTTTCCGGTTTGTGTGTCCAGAGCCTTGATCCATGCCACCGTATCGCAGTCTCCGGAAACGATCAGCGTCTTCCCGTAAAGCGTTGGCGAGGCGGCGTATCCGTATTCGTACTGTCGAGGCAGAAAGCCACCAACTGGCTGCTGCCAGATGGTTTTTCCCTTCAGATCCAGAGCAACTGCTTCGATGCTGTTGTGATGACAGAAGGTGGCGTAAATCCGCTGCCCATCCGTGCAGGCGGTCGCGGACGCGTGTGTGTTTTTGGCATGACTTTTAGGAAAGCCGCCCTGACTGATGACGGTGCCCCACAGCGACTGCCCTGTTGTTCGGTCGAATGCAAACACGCCCTGTCGCTGAGTGGCTTCGTCGGCGCTGGTCAGGATAATCATGTTTCCGGAAATGATCGGCGAGGAATGGCCTCTTCCCGGAACTGAGGTTTTCCACACAACATTTTTATTTTCATCCCATTCGGTGGGGACGGCCGGCTGAGCTGCGGCGGTATTGTTGCCGTTCGGTCCTCGCCACTGAGTCCAGTCGTCGGCTGACGCCCGAAGAGTCCACGATGCGGTCAGAAGCAGAAGGGCTGCGAAGCGAAGCATGGGCGTTTACCTGAAGGGCGGGAGATTGTGTGTTTCGAATTGAGAACTCTGCGGGCCAGGTTCTCGGCGGTTCGGATGAAAGTTAAATGAGTCCGCACAGACCGGCAATCCAGCGCGGTGAAGCCGTCTCGAAAGACCGCGTGACGGGCAGTGTTTTCATTCCTGGCAATGACCGGAATTCCTGGGTGAAAGTTCTCAAATGCGTGGATTTGGCCAGATCGTGATCGGAGAAAGGTTTTCTTTCCCGGGAAGATTGCAAAAATAGCGGGCATGGGTTTGGAACTTCCGGTTTTGCGCGTCGATCGACTGTGAACTTCGGTGATTTCGGACCCGTGCCCGGTCGAACCCCGTGAATGCTGTTCCTTCGATCCCGCCTGCCAATTGAAAAGGTCTTTGCATGTCTATTGCCGATCCGGCTTCTCCTGAACCTCGCCACAAGGAATGCGTCGATACCGTCGTTATCCGATTCTGCGGCGACAGCGGCGACGGGATGCAGCTCGCGGGAACTCAGTTCACAAACGTCTCGGCCGTTTTCGGAAACGACGTCAGTACGCTTCCCGACTTTCCGGCAGAGATTCGAGCTCCTCAGGGAACAATTGCCGGGGTGAGCGGATTTCAGATCTGTTTCTCCAGCCAGGACATCTACACACCGGGTGACGAAGTCGACACTCTGGTTGCCATGAACCCGGCAGCTTTGAAAGCCAATATCGGCGATCTGCGGCGAGGCGGAACGCTGATTGTCAACGAGGACGCCTTTGAACTGTCCAACCTGCAGAAGGCAGGCTACGACGGGAATCCTCTGGATACCGATGGCGAACAGCTGGCCGCATTTCGAGTCCACCGGGTTCCCATGACTCGACTGACACGGGATGCCGTTGAGGGACTTGGTCTGTCACAGCGGGAAGCCGACCGCTGCAAAAACTTCTTCGCTCTGGGACTGGTGTACTGGCTGTATGACCGCGATGCGACACCGACGGAACAGTGGATCACTGACAAGTTCAAACGCCATCCGGACATCGCAGAAGCCAACCTGCGAGCTCTGAAAGGCGGTTCGAACTTTGGGTTTTCCACCGAAGCATTCACTGTTCACTACGAGGTTCCTCCCGCCAGGCTGGCTCCGGGTCGATATCGAAAAATCACCGGAAACGAAGCCATTGCGATGGGGCTCGCCACTGCCGCTCGACTCAGCAATCTGAATGTCGTGTTTTCCGGTTACCCGATCACACCCGCCAGCGACATTCTGCACGAACTGTCAAAGCTGAAGCACTATGGAGTCACCACGTTTCAGGCTGAGGATGAAATCGCAGCCATGTCAGCGACCTGTGGCGCGGCTTTCGGCGGTGCCATGGCGATCACTGCCAGCAGCGGTCCGGGCATCTGCCTGAAGGGCGAAGCCATGGGACTGGGGATGATCACCGAACTGCCGATGGTCATCATTGATGTTCAGCGAGGTGGCCCCAGCACCGGTCTTCCGACCAAGACGGAACAGTCTGATCTGCTGCTGGCTCTGTATGGCAGAAACGGGGAATCGCCACTGCCCATCATCGCCGCGCAGACGCCGGGAGACTGCTTCTGGGCCATTCAGGATGCCCTGCGAATCGCTGTGCAGTTCATGACGCCTGTGATTCTGTTGTCCGACGGGTATATTGCCAACGGTGCTGAACCCTGGAGGATTCCGTCTCCCAACGACATTCAGCCGGTGATGGGCAACTTCCTGACGGCCGTCAATTCCGACGACGGGGTCATGCCTTATCTGCGGAACGAGCAGCTGGCGCGTCCCTGGATTCGCCCGGGAACACCGGGACTGGAGCACCGTGTTGGCGGCCTGGAAAAGCGTGATGTGACGGGAAATGTTGAATACAGTCCGGCCAATCACCAGCATATGTCAGATACCCGAGCCCGCAAAGTGGCCGGCATTGCCGAGGCCATTCCGCTTCAGGAAGTCGACGGGCCCGAGTCCGGCGATCTGCTGGTTCTGAGCTGGGGTGGAACGTTCGGGTCTGTTCGAACAGCTGTCCGCCGAGCTCAGAGCGAAGGTCGCAGCGTGGCTCATGCACACCTCAGATATCTCAATCCTCTGCCGAAGAATCTGGGTGAGATCATTCGCGGTTACCGAAAAGTGCTGATTCCTGAACTGAATCTCGGGCAGCTGTCTGTGGTGATCCGAAGTAAGTACCTGGTGGACGCTGTGTCCCTGAACAAGATTCAGGGCAAGCCCTTCAAAGTCGTCGAAGTCTACAACAAGATTACGGACGTTCTGAACAGCTGATCTTCGAACGCCGCTGCTCTTCGATCCTGTTCCCGGACCTCATTTCGCTCTTCTTCTCAGGACCCGCCTTCATGTCCACCGTTTTGCCTCAGCTTACTGCCAAAGATTTTGCCAGCGATCAGGAAGTCCGCTGGTGTCCGCGTTGCGGCGACTATTCAATTCTGGCTCAGATGAAGAAGGTGCTTCCCGAGCTGGGGATTCCTCGGGAAAAATTCTGTTTCGTCTCGGGGATCGGCTGTTCCAGTCGGTTTCCGTACTACATGAATACGTACGGATTCCACAGCATTCATGGTCGAGCTCCTGCCGTGGCGACGGGCGTAAAGCTGGCAAATCCGGAACTGCAGGTGTGGGTCATTACCGGCGATGGCGACGCATTGTCCATCGGCGGCAACCATCTGATGCATGCCATTCGGCGAAATCTTGACATCAACATTATTCTGTTCAATAACCAGATTTATGGTCTGACCAAAGGACAGTATTCGCCCACCAGCCCGCTGGGTTCGAAGACGAAAAGTACTCCCTATGGTTCCGTTGACAATCCGCTGAACCCGCTGTCCGTGGCGATCGGTTGTGAGGCCACCTTTGTTGCCCGCTCGGTCGACGTGGATATCAAGCACCTTGCCGATACGCTGGCCCGAGCCGGGCGGCATAAAGGAACGTCGTTCGTCGAGGTGTATCAGGACTGCAACGTTTTCAACACGGGAGCCTTCAACTATGCGTCAAAGAAGGGCGAAAAGGAAGAAAACGTGGTCTATCTGGAACACGGCAAGCCACTCAGATTCGGGGCTTCCGGTGAAAAAGGCATTCGACTGAACGCACATGGTCGACCGGAAGTTGTCGAACTGAGCAGCGGGATTTCTGAAGATGATCTGCTGTTCCACGATGAGAAGGCAGAAGACCCCAGTCTGGCCTTCCTGCTGGCTCAGATGCGTCACCCCGAGTTTCCGGAACCCATGGGCGTGCTGCGCTGCGTCGATCGCCCGGTTTATGATGAACGAGTCCGGGAACAGGTGTCAGCCGCCAGAACGCAGTACGGCGAAGGTGATCTCGAACAGCTGTTCAATAGTGGCGATACCTGGGAAGTCCGGTAAATTCCTTCCAAAGCCCGGCAGACGAGATCTCACCGGGCTGCATGAACGGGTCATTGGGTGATGCGGCCGTCGCGCCACGTCGTTCTTATCGTTCGTTGGCGCAGCTGAAAGGTGCCTCCGCCTCGGACCTTTCCTGTCTGGTCGTGAGTCGGAAGTTTCGCGATTCCGCCTGTGCGCTGCGTGCGCAGGATTCTCCAGTGCTTTTTACGAGAACGATCGTTCAGCCGTTCCTGCTACAGATCGGACAGACAGCATTGAACCACACTCGCTTTCCCTGTTTCACCGCTTTCCTTCATCTCATGCTGTTGACTGACGTTTGGGCGGGCCCTCAGGATGTGGATTCTCCTGTGCCGGTTCGTCCCGTTTCGCGACAGACTGAGCCGCAGAAGAATGGCGACGGTAAGGTTGTCGTCACCGGGGAACTCAGGTGCTGGCACACAATCTCGCTGACACAGGCCGGGCCGTTTGCGAACGAACGTGATGATCAGCCGAATCCGTTCACCGATTATCGCATGACGGTTACGTTTTCCCACGCCGACGGAACGATTTACGCTGTCCCCGGGTACTTCGCAGCCGACGGTGATGCGGGAAACAGTTCGGCTGAATCCGGCAATGCCTGGCGAGCTCACTTCGCGCCGGATCGGATCGGCAGGTGGACCTGGAAAATCTCGTTTCGATCCGGCGAACGAGCGGCGTTGTCTTCAACAGCCGCCTCAGAACCGCTCCGTCCGTACGACGAAGTTTCCGGGGAATTCATGGTTGCCCCGACGAACAAATCCGGTCGGGACTTTCGGGCTCACGGACGTCTGCAGTATGTGGGTCGACACTATCTGCGACACATGGGATCGGGAAAGTACTTCCTGAAGGTCGGCGCTGACGCACCGGAGACACTGCTGGCCTATGCCGACTTCGACAACACTGTCGCCGGGACACCTCAGAAAGCCCCGCTGAAGACGTGGCAGCCGCATGTCCGCGACTGGAAGGACGGCGATCCCGTGTGGAAGGACGGGCGAGGCAAAGGACTGATCGGCGCGGTTAACTATCTGTCCGGCAAGGGATGCAATGCGTTTTCCTTTCTGACGTACAACGCCGGCGGTGACGGTGACAATGTGTGGCCGTTTGTTCAGCGCGATGACAAGCGGCATTATGACTGCAGCAAGCTGGATCAGTGGGGTGTCGTCTTTGATCACGGCACACGGCTTGGCATGTATCTGCATTTCAAACTGCAGGAAACCGAAAACGACGACAACGTCAAAGGCACGGGCAACCACAGCGTGGTTTCGGAAAGTCTTGACGGAGGCGACCTGGGCGACGAACGTCGACTGTACTGTCGCGAAATGATTGCCCGATTTGCTCACAACGCCGCACTGAACTGGAATCTGGGCGAAGAGAATACTCAGACAACGTCGCAGCAGCAGGACATGATCAACTACATCGCTGAACTCGACGCGTACGACCACAACATTGTGATTCACACGTATCCCGAATGGCAGCGTCGCGTTTATGAGCCGCTGCTGGGCGACAGATCAAAACTCACCGGACTTTCCCTGCAGAACAGTTCCCTGGAAACAACACATGCACAGACCGTGCACTGGGTCCGCGCCTCGGCCGCTGCCGGTCGCCCGTGGATTGTGGCCTTCGATGAATCCGGCAGCGCGGCGCACGGGCAGTGTCCAGATCTGGGATACAACGGGTTTGACGGACACGATCGCAAAGGCAAGTACATTTACGACGAACACACCGTCCGCAGGTTGACGTTATGGGGCCATCTGATGGGCGGAGGAGCCGGGAATGAATACTACTTCGGCTATCAGTTCGACCAGAACGACATCGTCTGTGAAGACTGGCGCAGTCGGGACCGAAGCTGGGACTACTGCCGACATGCGGTGAGTTTCTTCCATGACAACAACATTCCGTTCGTCGACATGACCTGCGCGGACGATCTGGTTGGCAATTCGGAACATGACAATTCGCGATACTGCTTCGCAAAGCCGGGCGAAGTGTACCTGGTCTATCTGCCGCTCGGCGGCAGCGTGCCGCTTGATCTGACCGGGACACACGGAAAATTCAGCGTGCGCTGGTACAATCCCCGTTCCGGCGGCGCACTGCAGAAGTCAGACACAGACCGCGTTGCAGGCGGGCAGCGTGTATCGATCGGCAATCCTCCGGCTGATCAGAACGAGGACTGGCTGGCTGTGATTCGCAGGGACTGATCGGGCGTGACTGAACTTCTCCGGTGTCGCGTCGATTGGGCCGAAGGCTATTTCTGCAGAACGCTCCCGGTGGTGTGACTCCACGTCGTCCCCTGATTTTGAGCTCCAGCATGTCGAAACATCGAACGCCTGTTCAGCATTGCAGTCTCTGTCACCAGGTCTTTCCTCTGTCAGCAATGATGCCAGGCGAAATGGTTCGGCCTGCTGTCAGTGAACTGATCGTGGCTGAGCACCCTGAGTGGACGAACGAAGGTTATCTCTGCCTGAACGATCTGAACCGCTATCGAGGCCAGTATGTGCAGAAGGTTCTGGAGACGGAACAGGGCGAGCTGACATCTCTGGAAGAAGAAGTGCTGCTGAGTATGAGACAGCACGACCTGCTGGCGGCCAACGTTGATGACGACTTCGATGACGCTCGGACGCTCGGGCAGCGAATTGCAGATGGAGTGGCTCAGTTCGGCGGCAGCTGGACCTTCATCATCTCCTTCGGCATCGTGCTGACCGCCTGGATTCTCATCAATACCCATCTGGTGCTGAACCAGCCGTTCGATCCGTTTCCGTTCATCCTGCTGAATCTGGTCCTGTCGTGCCTTGCGGCAATTCAGGCTCCGGTGATCATGATGAGTCAGAATCGTCAGGAAGCCAAAGATCGCCTGCGTGGTGAACATGACTATCAGGTGAATCTCAAAGCAGAGCTCGAAATTCGCCAGCTGCATTCAAAGCTGGATCTGATGATGACGCACCAGTGGCACCGCCTGCTGGAGATTCAGCAGGTTCAGACAGATCTGCTGCAGGAACTCATGCAGCAGAACGCCGCCCGCCAGAACCCGCTGCCGGGAGCTCGGAATCAAGGCGATTCATCACCGAAATGACAGAGGCCGGAATTGTCGTGGTTTCATGTCCTGATGCCTCAGATTCCTGAGGAAAATCCGGTGTTGTCTGGCATCAGGCCATCGACCCTGTTAACAATCAACTCAGGAGACGAATTCCCGGAGAAGAGTCAGAACCGTGGAGTGATCCCGATGCTGAAAATTGGTGAACAGTTCGGTCCCGGCAGGCACTCTTGCAGTGGAGTGTCTCGGCGAAGTTTTCTGAATATCGGCACTCTGGCGGCGCTGGGGACGTCGAGCGGCTGGAGTCTGCCTTCCGTTCTTCGGGCCGAAGAAGCATCGGGAAAGTCCGGGTCAGCAAAGTCCGTCATCATGATTTATCTGGTGGGCGGACCGCCGCATCAGGATATGTTCGATCTGAAGCCGGAAGCTCCGTCTGAAATCGCAGGTCCCTGGAAGCCGATTGCCACCAATGTCCCCGGCATGGAAATCTGCGAAGCGTTTCCTCGACTGGCAGCCCTGGGCGACAAACTGACGATCATCCGCTCACTGGTCGGCAATCAGGCCGATCACGACGCGATCCAGGTCTTCAACGGACGTCATCCGAAGAAACCCAGGCCCGCCGGCGGCTGGCCTCAGTTCGGTTCGCTTGTATCGCGAGTTGTCGGCCCGACAACCGGGGCAGCACCATTCGTCGATTGTGTTATCCGTGCCCATGGTCCCTACAACGAACCCGGTCCGGGATTTTGGGAACCGCTCAGGCGCCCGTTTCGGCCGGGGCCCACCAGGGATGACATGGTTTTCTGGGGGATTACTCCGGACCGTCTGGCCGATCAAAGAACCTGCTGGCCAGCATCGACCGGCTGCGACGTGACTACCGACGCCACCATGACAATGTCGGGCATCGATACGTTTACCGAACAGGCGATGGGACTGCTGGCGTCATCGCGTCTGGCGGAAGCTCTGGATCTTTCCAGAGAAGACCCGGCTGTTGTGGAACGCTACGGAACCGGAAACCGAAAGTCTTCATTGATGGCAACGGAGCTCCCCGGTTCCTCAGAGCCTGCTGATGGCTAAATCGACTGATCGAAGCCGGAGTGCGCGTTGTGACGCTGAACTACAGCAAGTGGGTTTGGCGGCAAAAACAATTCAGTCTTTAAACGCGAACGGAAGACTTTCCGATATTCGATCAGTGCGTCAGCGCACCCCAGTTGACGAGCCTGCATCAGCGAGGACTGTCCGACGACTGCGCTGTGATTATTTGCGGAGAATTCGGACGCACGCCAAAGATCAGTGCTCAGGTCGGCCGGGATCACTGGCCTCAGGTGAACTGCGCCCTGATGGCCGGAGGCAGCATGCGACACGGACAGGTCATCGGATCCACCGATCGAATCGCCGGAGAGGCGGTCTCCAGGCCCGTCACCTTTGGCGAGATCTACGCGACCCTGTTCCACCACCTGGGCATTTCCATCGACCAGACCACTATCGCCGATAACAACGGACGGCCCCAGTATCTGGTCGAAGACGGCAGCAGAGTCATTTCCGAACTGGTTTGAGACTTGCCAAAACAATGCTCAATCCAGCTTCGCCAGAGTGCCTCCCGAACAAAAAAACTCCACAGGCGAATCCTGAGGAGCTTGAAGTGTTAAAGGCTTTGATTGCAAAGCTTTAAGTCATTGAAGGCGCAGGAATGGCAAAAATTCTTGCCGATTGTTGGTGCTGTCGCCATAACTCTTTATTTGTAATCAGTTTACGATTGCAAGGTAATTCGGGCGTTTTTGCGCAATCGGACCTCTTATGTGACTTATCGGAAACGGATTTGGTGATGGATTTCGGTCAGTTGGGCAACGCGATGAGGTGGGGTCGGTTTTGGGGACCACAGGTGGCGAATCTTAAGGTGGATTCGCCGTCGGGGTATGGTGTCAGGTTTGCTGTTGTGGACTTCCCACGGTGTGCACTCGTCCAAGCCCAGATGCGGTCGTTCGTGGCCGCAGAGTTAGATTCGCCCGCGCCCGCTGCTCTCGTTCATGTTGACGAAATTATTTGAGTTAGCTGGGGCCTGAATTCTGTGTGGGCATTTCTGTCGGAGAAGGCACCCGTGCTGGTGTTGGGCTGTCGCAAGGATGACGCATTCTTTGTGACACTGCAGCGTCGCTGGGGAACGCCGCTTCCGCGAGTCGGCAGCATGGAGGAACTCAATGACTATCTGCGTCAGTGCTGTCTGAACGATCGAGCTCGACCGGCGACAACGGCCGGAATCAATGCCTCGAAGAGGATTCTGTTGTCGGCGAATTCGGAAGCTGATGAACACGCGCCGGACGGGGCTCACGAGCATTCATCGGTGACGAATTCTTAGCCTGACGCAGAATCGGATTCCATGGTGCAGGAAGCATCATCAGCGGACTCGAAGCTGACCGTTGGTGACGTGCTCGCACTGGATCTTCTCGCGAGCGCTGCCCTGCCCCATCATGCCTTCGAAGCGTGTGTTCGGCAGGCGGCGAAGGTCGACAGACATCAGATGGTGCGGTTCGACAGCGTCGGTTACAGCGTTCCGCGACATGTGGCTTTTCAGACGGTCACCATGAAGGGATTCGTCGATCGTGTGGACATCGTCAGCGGCGACACGGTGGTGGCGACGCACGTTCGCAGCTACAGCTGACGGGTGTTTCAGGCATTTTTCCGCGATCGGAACCACTATGTGACCTATCGGAAACAGCTTGTCGACTGATATCGATCCCTGACTGCTCTGGCTTTTCGGTGATCGCCGCTGTTGCCCTGAAGGCCGTCCGTCCTGCTGGCCACAGAAAGGCGTGGAAGGGGCTGTCAAGCCGACAGAGACACTGTGTTCGGCCA
>JAWKTY010000022.1:0-131282 GCA_041398865.1 Planctomycetaceae bacterium | reverse complement strand
CAGTGTCAACGAGTCAGCAGATCAGCCGGAACAGTCGAACAGTCTCATTTCGTCATATCACACGGGGGGTGGGCAGGTCCTGCTGGCTGACGGATCGGTGAGGTACGTCTCGACGATGATCGATCCGGATGTCCTGGCAGGGCTGTTTACGAAATCCGGTGCGGAAGCCACCGCCGAATGGTGACCTGAAGCAGCAGCCCGCGCGAAGACCGCAGATTCCGAATGGGAGGGTCGGGAAAACGCTGTCCAATTCGGGCACTTCTCCTGTCGTTCTGACCAAAACACGACCGCAGCGACAGTTTCCCAGCCTGCCCTGCTTTCTTCGAACGCCAACTTCTCAGCCCTTGAGAGAGCGGGTAGACTGGAGGGCTTGGAAAACCGTCGCGAAGGCAATCCCGGAACGGAACCTTCGAGTCGCCTGCCGTCGGCCCCAAAATGAACGCGTTCTTCAAGACGCGACATACTTCCTTTTCCCTAACCACCTATATCAGCTCGCTTCTCAGAAAGCCCGAATATGAACGAGTTTCTCAGGTTCTTCGCCAGAGTCTCACTGACGGCAACAGCGGTCGTCTGGACCGCGTCCGGCCTCATGGCCCAGACGAACGATGATTTCCCACCGCATGCGAAGATCCTTGAGGGATACACGAAAGTTGTCTCCAAGGCCAACATCACGCCTCTGTACAACCTGTACACTCGGGAAAAAGATGCGCAAATGTACCTCGAACTGCCCCGCAATTTCACGGGCAAGAAGTACTACATCGCCATGACTCTGGCCAGCGGCGACGAATACGCCGGTCTTCAGAACGGAGAGATGTACTTCTACTGGCGGCGTTATGACAAGCGTCTGGCGATGATGCTGCCCACGATTGACGTTCGTGCCACCGGGGATACGGAGGCCACCGCCTCGATTGAACGGCTGTTCACGGATCGGCTGCTGGTCGATGTTCCGATTGTCACCATCGGCCCCAACGGGGGACCGATCATTGATGCCGATTCCCTGTTCATCAACAGCTCCACGTCCTTCTTCGGCTTCGACGGCAACATCGGCTCGCCGGCGCGCTACGGAATCTTTTCCATCGCGACCGCGAAAGCCTTCGAAAAGAACACCGAAATCGCCTTCGAGGTCCCGTCAGGTCAGGGCAATTTGAAGAAGCTGTACTATTCACTGAGCGAAATCCCGGCCAGCAGCAGCTACAAGCCGCGAGTCGCCGACCAGCGGATCGGGTTCTTTACCACCAGCTATTCGGATCTGGCGAAGTACAACGACCGGGAAACCCGAGTCCGCTACATCAACCGCTGGCATCTGGAAAAAGCAGACAGCAATCTGAAGCTGAGCCCTCCCAAGAATCCCATCGTGTTCTACATCGAACACACGACTCCTGTGCGATACCGCCGCTGGGTGCGAGAAGGCATCCTTGCGTGGAACAAGGCCTTTGAAAAGGTGGGAATTTCTGATGCCATTGAGGTCTACTACCAGGATCAGGCTTCGGGAGCTCACATGGACAAAGATCCCGAGGACGTTGAATACAACTTTGTGCGATGGCTGAACAACGATGTGGGAACGGCCATCGGCCCCAGCCGAGTCAACCCGATGACCGGTCAGATTCTGGACGCGGACATCATCCTGACGGATGGCTGGATTCGTCACTACCGAAATCAGTTTTCCGAACTGCTGCCCAAAATCGCGATGGAAGGCTTCGGCCCGGAAACTCTGGCATGGCTGGCTCAGCACCCGGAATGGGATCCTCGAATTCGTCTGGCTCCACCAGCCATTCAGCACGAAGTCGCCGCCCAGATTGCCAGAGATGCCCGCAAACCGTTTTCCGGTCATCCGATCGGCAAAGTTGACACAACGCTGATCGGTGACGACGAATACGACGGACTGATCGGACGAACCAGCCAGATCAACGGCATGTGCCTTGCTGCGGACGGCATGGCGTTTGACCTGGCCCTGATGAAAATGACACTGGCTATGCTGGACGGTGACGAAAAACAGCAGGACGAAAAGAAGGAAGAGAAGAAAGACGACGAGAAGAAAGAAGAGAAAAAAGAGGACGAGAAAAAGGAAGACGAGAAAAAGGAAGAAGAAAAGAAGGCTGAGGAAAAGAAAAAGCCGGAAGAACAGCTGCTGGACGGCATGCCGGAATCCTTTGTCGGCCCTCTGATCGCGCATCTGGTCGCCCATGAAGTCGGTCACACACTGGGACTGCGTCATAACTTCAAGGCCTCCAGTGTGTACTCGATGGAGCAGATCAACAGTGACGAATTCAAAGGGAAGAAGCCGCTGGCCGGATCTGTCATGGATTACATCGGAGTGAACATCGCCGCTGACGGAAAACAGGGTGACTACTGCATGAACGGAGTTGGTCCGTACGATCTTTGGGCGATTGAATACGGCTATACCTTTGAAGATCCGAAGAAGGTCCTGGAACGAGTTGCTGAACCGGAACTGGTCTTCGCGACAGACGAAGACACGTCAGGTCCGGACCCGCTGGCTCGACGCTACGACTTCAGCAGCGATCCTCTGCAGTACGCTCAATCGCAGATGCAGCTGGTTCAGCACCATCGCAAGCGGCTGCTGACGGATTTCGTAGAGAAAGGCGACAGCTGGGACCGAGCTCGCTACGGCTACGAACTGACGCTGTCACTGCAGACCCGAGCCACCTCAATGATGGCCAACTGGCTGGGCGGAGCGTTTGTGTTCCGAGATAAAAAAGGCGACCCGGACGGTCGGAAACCCGTTGAGGTTGTTCCGGCAGATCGGCAGCGAAAAGCTCTGCAGTTTGTGATTGATCAGACGTTCCGCGATGACGCTTTCGGACTGTCTCCGGAACTGGTTCAGTCCATGGGACTGGACAAATGGCTGGACGACCGCATGGCCTTCAGCAGTGAAGCGACATGGCCGATTCACGATCGCATCATGGGAATCCAGTCATCTGCGCTGACAATGATTATGCAGCCCACGACTCTGAAACGTGTTTACGACAACGAAATCCGAGTCAAAGAAGAGGACGACAGCCTGACACTGCCGGAAGTGCTGAACACAGTGTCAGCTGAGGTCTGGTCGGAGCTGGATTCGAAACCAAAGGAACAGTTTTCGGATCGCAAACCGATGATCAGCAGCCTGCGGCGTAACCTGCAGCGGGAGCATCTGGAACGCCTGATTGATCTGACACTGCCAGGAGGCGGATCATCAGCCGCTATGCGAGCGATTTCGATGCTGGCCTCTGAAAACCTGCGATCGATTCTGAAGAAGATCGAGGCATGTCAGTCGGCAGCAGCCGACAAGCAGGATGCATACACTGTAGCCCATCTGGCTCAGGCTAAAGCACGCATCGAAAAGGCGCTGGACGCCGATTACATTCTGAATCCATCCAAAGGCGGCGGGCTCGGCGGCGGCATCATCCTGCTGCTGGGAGACGAACCGCAAAAGGAACAGTAAATCCGGCAGATTTAGCTTCATTTTCACGCTGAAGCTCTGAGTATGAACCTGTTTGCGGCGAGCAGCGGACATCCGTCAGCTGCTCGCCGTCTGCATTTCCTCAATCATGTTGCCCGCCGGCAGTGCGGGTCGAAATCCAACACCACACCGAATCTCAGCCTCAATCCGAAAGTCCATCATGGCCCTGCTAGGCGTGAATATTGACCATGTCGCAACCGTCCGACAGGCGCGTCGAACCATTGAACCCGATCCCGTTCATGCCGCTGTTCTCGCAGAACTGGGCGGCGCAGATGCAATCACCGTCCATCTGCGGGAAGACCGTCGGCACATTCAGGATCGAGACGTTCGAATTCTCAGACAGATGATTCGAATTCGACTGAATCTCGAAATGGCAGCTGAACCGGCAATGACGGAATTCGCCATGGACGTCCATCCCGACCAGGTCACCCTTGTGCCCGAAAAACGCGAGGAATTAACGACGGAAGGTGGTCTGGACGTGATTCAGCATCGAGCTCGCGTGCAGTCGTGTGTGGAACAGCTGCATCAGCAGAACATTGAAGTCAGCCTGTTCATCGACCCTGATGTGGGTCAGGTGGAAGCCGCAGCCGAACTGGGAGTTCGGGCCGTTGAGCTGCATACCGGGGCCTATGCAGATGCGGTTTCCGACGCCGCGGCTGCGGCAGAACTGGATCGCATCCGTGAAGCCGGCCAGTTTGCTCGAAATCGAGGATTGATTCTGAACATGGGTCACGGCCTGACCTACCGGAACGTGCAGCCCATCGCCATGATCAATGGGGTTCACGAACTGAACATCGGTCACAGCATTGTGGCTCACGCTATTCTGGTCGGCTTTGAGCGAGCCGTTCGGGAAATGAAGCAGTTGGTTTCCAGAGGATAGAATAACTGGCAAGTTCAGGAACAACAGCAACAACAGGACATTCAGGAGTGCCTTGCTACTGGTTGTTGAACGCTTTCGCTTCACGTGTACCCTTGTATACCTCCCGAACACCCCCCAACACCAAAAACCCTGAACAAGCCACCAAGCATGTAGAAAATGCAAAATATTTTTTCCCCGCATCTTGACGATCTTTGCACAACCATTAAATTCCTCCCAATCGGAGAAGGCACCCTACGGTAGGGGGCTACAACCACGGGGACGTGGTTTTCATTTGACTTCTTTTTTCAGGAAGGAAGAGAAGATGAGGAATTTGATGAAGTTTGCGGTAGTTCTGGCTCTGGCAGCAATTGTTGCAGTTCCGGAACTGGAAGCTGGTCGTCGTCACCACGGTTCTTCAGGCAGCTACGGCTCCTGTGGCAGCTACGGGTCAAGCGGCGGATCAAGCGGAGGTTCATGGGGCAGCTACGGTTCAAGTGGCGGTTCCAGCGGCGGTTACGTCCGTGTTCGTCGTGTTCGCTACAGCCGAAGCAGCGGTGGCTCAAGCGGCGGATCAAGCGGCTCTTACGGCAGCTACGGTTCCAGCGGCGGTCACTACTAAGTCGATCCTTTGCCGTCTGAACACGGCCGGGAGCCTCACTCTGAGTTTAGGGGGCCCTGAGCAACGGACCGAAAGCGGTCGTGCCGTAATGATTTCACCAGCGGGCTTTGCGAGCTGGGGGGATGGCAGTTCGTTTTTCGTTGCGTTCCGCTCCTGATAACAGAAGAATGTGAACCGGACGGGTCCAGGCGGCCTGTCCGGTTTTTTGTTTCAGTGCGGCCGGACTTCTCAGAATCCGGCGCAATGTTCCACCGCCAATTTCCCTCCCTCGCTGCACGTCTGCCTGTCGAAGACAATCATTCCCGGTTAGAGACGATCCGATGTCCCGATTCTCCCGCATCATGAAACGCACAGGCTTCGTTCTTGCCAACGTGTGGGTTGCTTTTCATGTCTTTGCCATCTTCATCGCGCCTGCTCCGATGCCTCCGGCATCGCCTCTGCTGGTCGATGCCTCAAGGATCGCGCTGCCGTACAACCAGGCCTTGTTTCTGAACCACGGATACCATTTCTTTGCGCCGGATCCGGGTTCCAGCACTCTGATCAGTTACGAAATTGAGCGTTCCGGTGACGTGCCTTTGAAAGGCCGTTTTCCCGACACTTCCATCTCGCCTCGGCTGAGATACCACCGGTACTTCATGCTGGCAGAGAACGTCTGGGGCTTCCCGGAAGAAACTCAGGATGAAGTGCTGAAAGCCTATGCTCGGCATTTCTCCGCAAAGCATCAGGCCGACAAAATCTCACTGGTGGTACTCAGTCATCAGCCATCATCCATCGCAAGGATGCAGGCGGGCGGGAAACTGGATGATCCCGACACCTACACCGAAGAAGCTCCGATGCCATTCGATTTTTCCGGAACCGGTCAGGCTCAGGAATCCGAGCCCGATCGCGTCCTTGAGCCGCAGCCGGTCGCCGCCGCCAGCATCCATTAATCGCTTCCTGTCCGGATCGTTTTTCCCGCCGTCTCATATCCTGCCGTCAGCGATTGTCCTGATATGAATTCAGCTGTCAGAAACACAATTCACAACTGGTATCAGTCGTTTCAGACCGGTGTTCGAGCCTGGACGGAATTCTGGTTTGCACCGGCAGACCCGTTCATGCTGGGTGTCATTCGCATCCTGACGGGCTGGATGCTGGTCTACAACCTGCTGGTCTGGGGGATTGATCTGCAGGCATTTTTCGGCGTCAACGGGCTGCAGCCCCTGCAGACGATTCTCGACTTTCATGCGTCAAGCCCCGTGTTTTCTCTTTGGTTTTACGTGCCGGCCGCCTGGATTCCCACCGTCCACTGGATCTGCGTTGGCATTGCAGCTCTGTTCTTTCTGGGAGTGGGAACCCGAGTCACCTCGATCCTCGCCTATCTGATTACGATCTCGTATTCACAGCGAGTTCCGGTGGCCAACTTCGGGCTTGACCAGATTCTGGGGCTGTTGTGTCTGTACCTTGCCATCGGGCCATCCGGAGCCTGTCTTTCGTTCGACGCATGGTGGAAAAATCGCAAAGCTCGACAACAGGGAATCACGCTGCCGGTTCCTGCATCATCGAGTGCTCGGGTGGCCCTGCGGATGATTCAGCTGCATCTGTGTGTCATCTATTTCTGGGCAGGCTATTCCAAACTGAAGGGAGACTCGTGGTTCAGCGGAGAAGCGATGTGGCAGGCGATGGCCAATCAGGAATACCAGACAATGGACCTGACCGGATTCGCATGGCTGCCATGGGTTCCCTATCTGATTGCTCATGTCACGATCATCTGGGAAGTCTACTTCTGCGTGGCCATCTGGAACAGGACGCTCAGGCCTCTCTGGCTGCTGATAGGAGCCGGAATGCATTTCGGGATCGGAGCGTTTATGGGTATGTGGACCTTCGGCCTGATCATGACATTCGCCTACTTCTCATTCTCTGATCCCGAGAAATGGCGTCGGCGATTCGCGTGGGCTCAGAATTCAATTCGCGACCTGTTCGCCGAACCGCCACTGCCCGAACTTCTGCAGGAAGAACCACTCCTGACCGAAGTGGCATCTCAGGCACCGGTCGCAACTCTGTCAGTTCCTTCAGGGACTCCGTCACGGTCATCTGCCGTTCGTGAATCGAATGCTGCTGTCGCAGTCGCCGCACCTGCGAAATTTGTCGCAACGCCAGCCAACTCCAATCCTTCCGTCAGCCCGGCTCCCGAGACTCTGTCATCTCCGACAGAGCCTGAATCCGTTTTACCCCCTGTCCGGCAGGCTCCTGCCCCGGCAGCCCCGGAACTCGTCGAGCAAGCGGATGATCCACCGGCCGTTCAGGGCGATTTCCCCGAGGCTGACGCATCCGGGGGAAACTGGCGGGACTTCCGAGCCACTCAGTTGCCCGAACCTGCCGGCGAAATTCATGACGATCCTGCAGACGAACGTCCTCGAATCAATACACCTGTGATAAAGAATCGGTTTCGCAGGGTCAGCCCCAGATCCATGATGAGCGCCTTCGAGAACGTTGAGATTCATGCGGAAACGGCTCTGCTGCTGGTGGCTCTGAATTCGGACGAGCGAAACACGCTGCGGAAGTATTTTCGGGAAGTCGACATTGTCTGCCGAGCAGCATCCTCAGCGGACGCAGCCCTCACATTGGCAATGTCTATGAAACCGATGGCAGTAGTGGTTGCCGGAACGCTGATGAAGCCCGATGAACTTGTCACCGTTCTGGATGACCTGAATGACATCACCACCGCACCGATGATTGCACTCACCACCGACAGCCAGTCGCTGAAGGTTGCAGAAGACTGCACCGGAGTCCACCTGCTGCATTATCCGGTGTCGCCGGTCGAAATCCGCGAAACACTGCAGAAGATCCTCTTCGGCGACGGGTCAGTCGAAAGTTCATCGGGTCATCATCCCGGGAGACTCAGCGACGTTGAAGCGGATGCTTTCTGAGTTGTCCTCGACAGGGCCGCCCTCCGCGGAGCGATCCTTCACATCCCTCGCCTCGTCAATTCGTTCACCTTCCTGTTCACGATTCAGTTCCGATCCCATGACTGCCAATCTGAAAACCTCTCTGTCTCGACGTTCCGGCACTTCCCCAGTCGGCTCCCGATTTCTGCAATGCACACCAGTCGTGGTGCTGCTGGTGCTGTTGTCCGGCTGTACGGGAACGACCGATTCACCGGAAGTCACCTTCGAGAAGGGACGAATGCTTTCAGATCGGGGCCGATTCGAAGATGCCGTTCCCCTGTTCACTTCGGCACTGAAAGAGATGCCAGACCGACCGGAAGTCTTCTACGAGCGCGGCCGCTCTTACGAGAATCTGGAACTGTTTGAAAAGGCTCTGGAAGACTACTCAGCCTGCCTTTCGCTCGACCCGGAATTCGTTCAGGCGATCAACAATAAGGGTGTCGTCCTGGCGCGAATGAAGCGTCTGGAAGAAGCCGGTGCCGAATTCACTCGGCTGATTGCCCGCGATCCTCGTGACGTCCTGGCACTGCGCAACCGAGGTCTGTGTTTTCATGACCTGGAAGAGTACGACCAGGCTCTGGCAGACTACAACAAGGCCATCGAAATTGCAGCCACGGACGCGGAAAACTGGTTTCAGCGAGGCAACGTTTACCTGGAACAGGACAAACT
This sequence comes from Planctomycetaceae bacterium, assembly GCA_041398865.1. Lineage (GTDB taxonomy): Bacteria > Planctomycetota > Planctomycetia > Planctomycetales > Planctomycetaceae > Fuerstiella. Next base: position 122,751 of record JAWKTY010000022.1, on the reverse strand, counting down.
GGCCGAAGCAATCGCCGACTACTCGAAGGCGATTGAACTCGATCCTCAGTTCGCCAAAGCATGGATGAATCGCGGGGTCGCACAGTTCGGTCTGAACGATCGAAAGGCAGCCGTATCCGACCTGCAGAAGGCTCAGGAGCTGGACGACAGCATCATCCTTCCAGGACTGGACTGGGCCAATATCGATAATTCGCCCGCTGGTGACAGCGTTTCCGCATCGAAGCCGGTTTTCCCGGAGAGCACGGCGGCTGACTGGACCAGTGTCCTGGCAACAGCCCTGGTGTTGCTCGAACAGCGGGATTTTGAAGATCTGACTGTCCGTCAGGCAGACCCTCGACTGCTGACCGGTATCCTGAACGGACAGTTGTCCGGGAAACCGGTTGAGGTTTACGTGGGTGTTGTTGGCAGTGATTCCGAGACGGCAACCCTTCCTCCGGTTGGCCCCGCCAGCGAAGCCGGTCGAGTCCTGATTGTTCTGAAGCCGACAGGCAACGGAGACGACAGTTACGATCTGGCAGAATTTCAGCCGGAATGGTCACCGGAAGCGTCCGATCTGTCACCCACAGCTGTCAGCTACAAGATTCGTGCTGAATAAGATTTGCCGTAAAAACGCAGAAAATACTGTCCCCGGATTCCTGTAGCAGCCAATCGCCGACTTTGCCAGGATTCGCCTGTTAACGCGAATTTGTGGCCGCAGGTCGCAGCAGGAACCGGGAGACAATGGAATGGAACCCTTCGCATATCAGCGGCGCGCTCCGCGCAGTCACGGGCGCAGCGTCCTTGCCGTTCTGGCCTGTGGTCTGCTGACGGCGTGGTATCTGGACCTGATGCCGGAAATGGTGCCTGTTGAGACCGGGCGACTGGATACCGAAAGCGATCTTTCCGATGCCGAGTTCCTGGCTTTGATGCAGCCGGAAGGCGGACACGCTTCCCAGCATGACTCACCCATCGGCCACGAGCCGTTTGACGAGGGAAACCGACTCGCTCCGAAGACAGTCGCCGAGCCCATTGAAAACTCGTTTCCGGAGTTCGCCGCGGCCGATCAGTCACCTTCGGAATTACCGACTGACGTTCTGCCCCATTCGCTCCCGGAACTCAGCGAACCGGAACCGATGTCCGATCCGAACGTTCAGCCCGCGTCCTACACAACCAAACCTGGATCCACTGCAGTTTCCCCGGTGCTGTCTGCTGAAACCGCAGAACAGCTGCGATTGGCAGAGGCTCACCGCGAAGCCGGAGAAACTCTGGAAGCTCATGCGATCTACTCACAGCTGTACTGGAAACAGGTCGAACTGAGACCCGCGTTTCAGGAACACCTGAATGAAACAGCCGCCGAAATCTATGCCAACCCTCGGCGCCACTTCGCAGATCCGTATGTTGTGCAGTACGGAGAGACGCTGGACCAGATTGCGAAGCAGTTTGAAGTGCCCTGGCAGTATCTTGCCAGGCTCAATTCCGTGACTCCCCAAACACTTCAGGCCGGGCAGACTCTGAAGGTGCTGAAAGGCCCGTTCGGCGCAGTCGTGGATCTTGACCGCATGCAGCTCACCCTGCACTGTCATGGATGGTACGTCCGGCACTACACCGTCGGTATCGGAAGGAATCAGCGAACGCCCGCCGGACATTTCACGGTGCTCAACAAACTGGAAAACCCGGAATGGTCGGATCCCGATGGCGGCACCGTTGACGCCGATGACCCCCAAAACCCTCTGGGCGAATACTGGCTGGGTCTGGGCGATCATATCGGGATCCACGGCACCATCGATCCGGATTCCATCGGCAAAGCCGCTTCTCGAGGCTGCATTCACATGGCCGACGGAGACATCGAGGAAGTGTTTCAGCTGCTGGGAGTGGGTTCGCCTGTTTTGATCAGGAAATAGCCGTCCGCTGATGCCTGATCGGATCCGTCGGGCGTTTCCTGAACGACAGCCGTCACGGACGGTGTCCGAGTGACCGCACGAACAGGGTGCGAGGTCCACCCACACCCGGTATCGATTGCAGCGAATGTTCCGCCGCGATGAATTCGGTGTCTTGCTTAAAATCGGCACAGTTTCCGCGCAATCCGCACAATGCGTCGGCATGGAATTGGTAGCGGCCGGGTGACTCATTTCGCGTGGTAGGTTCTTTCAGAACTGTTCGCAATGCGGCCCGGATTCCTCAATCACATCACGGATCCCCGGACTTTGGCGCTCAGTTCGAGTTTTCGTTCAGGGCAGCGTGCGAGTTCCGTCGGCACCCGTCGACCCTGACAACTGAATAACCCGAGGCCCAGCCTCAGTGTGTGGAGTCGTGCATGCAGGCCAGTCATTTGCAACAGCTTGTCGATCTGGAAGACAGTTACTGGTGGCATGTTGCAAAACGCCGACTGGTCACTCGCCTGCTTGAAGAATACTGTCCTGCTCCGGGCAGGCTGGCAGAAGGCGGCATCGGTTCGGGGCGTAACCTGCTGGAATTTGAACGCATGGGATATGACGTCTGCGGATTCGACCTGATGCCGGAATCCGTCGAACACGTTCGCCAGCGAGGTATCGAAAATGTTCAGGTCCATGATCTGGGGAATCCCTGGCCGGTCGCCGCCGGCAGCCTGAAAGCGGTGGTTCTGCTGGATGTACTGGAACACGTCGAATTTCCGATTCAGGTTCTCAGCCACGTTCATTCCACTTTGTCGGACGACGGAGCCGTCATCATCACAGTTCCCGCCTATCCCTGGCTGTACAGCCGCTGGGATGAGCAACTGGGGCATTTTCGCCGTTACACAGCCGCCGAATTTCGGCGTCAGGCGGCCGAAGCCGGATTCCGGGTTCAATGGCTCAATCACTGGAACAGCTTCACACTGCCGGCGGCGGTGGCGGTTCGGTCGTGGGAGAAACTGTTCCCCAGCCGAACTCAGCCCGACTTTCCGGAAATCTCTTCGCTGACAAACCGCGCTCTGCTGTCTGCTGCTGCAGCTGAAAGATGGTGCATGGGCAGACTTCCCGTGCCGGCCGGACTTTCTCTTGCCGGAGTGCTCACGAAATGATTGCCCGCACTCCGCATCCCGACTCTGAATCACCGGACGCCTGCCGCTGCAGAAGTGATCTGCGGCTGTCCGTTGTGATGCCGGTCTACAATGAGGCCGCCATCCTTTGTGAACTGACCGACGCCGTCTGCGCAGCGGTCGCCGATCACTGTGCGGATTTCGAAATCGTTTATGTCAACGACGGATCGCGCGACGGCAGCGCCGAACTGCTGGACCAGGTGGCTCGCGGCAATCCTCATGTGGTGGTTGTGCATCTGTCTCGCAACTTTGGCCATCAGCCTGCCGTTCACGCCGGCCTGCACCACGCTGCGGGTGATGCCGTTGTGCTGATGGATTCCGACCTGCAGGATGATCCTCGAGCAATCCCGCTGATGCTGAATCAGTGGGAGCTCGGTTTTGACGTCGTGTATGCTCAACGAACCAATCGCAAGGAAAGTCTGCCCAAGCGAATTCTGTTTCACAGCTTCTATCGCATTCTGAACGCCATCGCCGACAGCCCGATGCCGGAAGACGCCGGCAATTTTTCGCTGATGGACAGAAGTGTTGTTGACGCGATGCTGCGGCTTCCGGAGCGCGAACGTTACCTGCCGGGACTGCGCAGCTGGACGGGCTTCCGACAGACAGGACTTCCCGTCGAACGTCTGGCTCGACACGACGATCAGCCGCGAGTCTCACTGGCGGGGCTGTTTCGTCTGGCAAAGACAGCCGTGTTTTCGTTCTCCTCATTTCCGCTGACTCTGTTTTACGGCATTGCTGCCCTGTCAGGCCTGGTCTGTTCGGCGGCGACAGTGTTCGTACTCTACCACCGCATGGTGACCAGCGATGCTGTTCCCGGCTGGACATCCACCATCATCACCGCGTCATTCTTCGGAGCTCTGAATGCTCTGGGAATCTGCGTACTGGGTGAGTACGTCATTCGGATTTACGATCAGGTGCGCTCACGGCCGGTCTATCTGACTCGTAACCGCGTTCAGCAGTCCACAATCGCGGACCGATTCGGCAGCAGCGCCAATCACGAGCCGACCCGGAGTTCCACAGATGAATCCGTGGATGAGGTTCTGGAACAAATTGACGACCGCTGGAACAGAAACAGGCTTTCCGCAGCGCTCCGGAGTCGCTAGAACCCGTCAGATTCCGGCTCTTCGGAATCGCCCGAATCAGCCGGAAACTCGCAGTCCGATGAGTCTCGGTTTATTCCCCTGGCCTGGCATAACCACGCTGGTCGCAATCAGAATTCCGGCGGTTCGGAGCAGTTCAGCATCTTCGCCCGACCGCCCGCAAAGGACGACACATGAAAGTCACAATGATCGGAACCGGCTATGTGGGCCTGGTCACCGGAACCTGTTTCGCAGAAAGCGGAAATGATGTCACCTGTCTGGACGTCGACCAGAAAAAGGTGGACCTGCTGAACAGCGGTGGCATTCCGATTTACGAACCGGGACTGACGGAACTGGTCCGCCGAAACGCGGGATCCGGGCGTCTGAAGTTTTCGAGTGATTACAGGGCCGCCATTTCCGGAGCCAAATGCGTTTTCATCTGCGTCGGCACACCTCAGGATGACAGCGGTGCCGCTGACCTGAAATACGTTCAGAGCGCCGCGGAATCCATGGCTCCGTTTCTTTCGCCGGGAGCCGTCGTCATCTGCAAGAGCACTGTACCGGTCGGGACGAATCGTCGCGTCCGAGCATGGATTCAGGCCAAAACTGACACTCCGTTCTACAGCGCTTCCAATCCTGAGTTTCTCAAGGAAGGTGCTGCGATTGATGACTTCACCAAGCCCGACCGGGTTGTTGTCGGTGTTGACGATGAAGACGCAGCCGATGTCCTGCAGGAACTTTACCGCCCGTTCCTGCGAACGGAAAAACCGTTCATTTCGATGGGGGTCGAAAGCGCTGAAATGGTGAAGTATGCCGCCAACTGCATGCTGGCCACCAAGATCAGCTTCATTAACGAGATCGCCAATATCTGCGAACAGGTCAACGCGGACATCAACGAGGTTCGCAAGGGCATCGGCCATGATGCGAGAATCGGGTTTTCGTTCCTGTTTCCGGGCGTCGGTTACGGTGGATCGTGCTTTCCGAAGGACGTCCGAGCCATGGCGGCCGTGGCTGCGGAACACAACGTCGTCCCGCGGATCCTGCGGACCGTTGACGAAACAAATGATCAGCAGAAGACCGTTCTGTTCCGCAAACTGCAGAACCACTTCTCAGGCGATCTTAACGGCCGGACAATCGCAGTGTGGGGTCTGTCGTTCAAGCCCCGCACGGATGACATCCGTGAAGCACCGGCACTGGTCCTGATTCGCAGCCTGCTCGAAGCAGGAGCTGTCGTTCGAGTCTCCGATCCCGTTGCCATGGACAACGTGAAGAAGGAACTGGGAGACAGCGTCACCTACTGCCAGCATCATTACGACGCCTGCGACGGAGCCGATGCTCTGGCGATCGTGACGGAATGGAATGAATTCCGAAATCCCGACTTCGAGTACCTGAAAGTCAAGATGAAATCGCCGGTCATCTTCGACGGACGCAACCTGTATGACCGAGCCAAGATGGCTCGCCGAGGCTTCATTTATTCCGGCATTGGACTGGCTGCACTGCCGGTGCCACAGTCCGGCGACGGCGCACAGACGCCGCAGTAACAATCCTCCCGAAAGAATGGCGTCAGCTTCCGACCTGCGATGCATGTTCCGCCGCCTGGAAGCTGAGACCACGGCCGCTGCAGGTTGATCCTGGTGGACTCTGATGCAGTCGGTCTGACTGGCATCTGAGCAGCCCCGGTCAGCGTGACATCCCGTGGCTGGCCGTTTTGTGGCCCAGCAGGCCGAACCAGCAGACTCCGAACAGACTGCCCAGGCCATAGGAAAAGTGCAGCACGGCAAAGATCAGCGGTGCCAGCAGCAGACCGCTCAGACCGGTCCGGCGGAACACCATCACAGCGCCGGCCAGCAGGGCCAGCAGATATGTCGCCGCACAGGCGGCCCACCAGGGCCGAGCTTCCGGAAGCAGAATCGCTCCGACGGTTGCCAGAATGACAAGGGATACAAAGACCATCGGAACCAGGTATCTCAGACTGGCGCTTCCGCGCTTCTGAATTGTCCGAATCCTCCATAGGCCATACTGGTAATACTGCTTCCAGAGTTTCCTCACCGTCGACCGCGAAAAATAGCGGCTGCGAACGGATGGGCTCAGCCAGATCTTTCCGCCATGTTCATGCAGGCGAGCATTCAGTTCGTCGTCTTCATTGCGAACCAGCTCTTCATCGAAGCCGCCGATCCGGTCGAAGACCCACGACCAGTAGGCCGGAAACGGGGCCGTGTCGACATAGCCTTCATAGTTGCCGATGCGAAATCGCGAGTTGCCGACTCCGACCGGGCAGCTGACCGCAGCCGCGATGATTCGTCCGATCCATGTTTCGTTCACGGTCTCTACAATTCCACCAACCGCCCAGCAGTCGGGGTGATCCTTCAGCTGCTGGACAGAGTTTTTCACAAAGTCCGGCAGCACTTCCGCATGTCCGTCGACTCGCAGAATGATCTCACCCGCGGCTTCCCGAATCCCGATGTTCATCGCGATCGTCTGCACCTTCTGAGGATTCTCGATCAGCCGCACTCGGGGATCACGAACAGCGAATTCCCGCACCAGGTCGGCTGTGTCATCGGTGCTCATCCCATCCACCACAAGAACTTCCATTCGGTCTGTTGGCCAGTCGCTGCACAGAATGCTGTCCAGGCAGTTGCCGATGAACCGGCTTTCATTCCGCACGGGAAGAATCACGGACACAAAGGGAACATCTGCTGATGACTGTCCTGAAGACATTTTCAAATCTCCATTAGAAACCATGAACTGAAAGCCAGCAGTCCGAACGTTCCGCAGACCAGTTCCGCCGGAAATCCGTGATGCCGGTCTGCTCGCTTCAGTTGAATCCAGCGACAGATCAGCACAGCGGCTTCCGTCACGGTCCAGCTGACAGCTGCGTGAATTGCCAGAGGAAGGGAACTCAGCAGTCCGCATGACATGGCAAACACAGCGAAGCCGCACAGCATGCAGTGCACATCGCTCCAGTTGCGGTCGAAGGCGTTCAGAGCAAACTTGGCCGCCATATTGACGCAGGACAGATACAACCCCGGCATCAGCGCGATCATCAGACCACCGGCAGCCGCCAGACGCTCCGGCAGCAGCCATGCCGCGACCGGACGTGACAGCAGAATTCCCGCCAGACACAGAGTTCCCACGGCACCGGTCATGATCAGCAGCATCGTCCGGAGATGCGCTGCCGCAGCGGACCGATCTTCGTCACGCGCCGCGCGAGACATGCCGGCAAAGGAACTGACGACGATCCCCGTTCCGACAAATCCGGCAGCGATGACCAGTTTGAACGCCGTTCCGAATTCCGTAACGTCGGCATCAGTCCCCACCAGACTCACAAATGTCAATGCAGCCTGTGTCAGCAAAGGAGCCAGCAGCAGTGAGACACCGATCGGGAAGGCTTCCCGAAGACAGACAACCACTCCACTGAGTGCCGGCAAACTTCGGACGGACAACAGCGGTCGACAGACGGGCAGAGACAGCGTCAGCAGCAGGCGAATCACATTGCAGATCATCCAGACTGCCAGCAGGCCGGTAAGTGAAACCTGAGATCGAGCCGAAGCAATCAGCAGCACTGCGGTGAGAACTCGACCCGCCAGCAACAAAACAGCTTCGATGTCCAGCCGTTCCCGACTGCGAAGATACCACAACGCCGGATCGGTTCCTGGTTGAGTTGCAGCGACCAGCACGCACAGCAGAAGTTCGGTCGTTGACAGAAAGCCCAAGGGGATCACGGTCAGCGTCAGGATGGACAGCATTGTCCACAGCAGCTTTCCGATGAACGCTGCAGCGAATGCAGGCTGTGGAGACGAATCCGCGGCCATACGACGAACAGCCCACCAACGAATGCCGAAGTCAGACGCCACTTCGGCAAAACCAATGAGCACACCGGCCTTCAGCCACGACGCATATGCAGACGTTGACAGCCATCGTGCCAGCAGCAGCAGCACCAACAGCTGGATGACGGCGTTCAGGCTGTTGCCGCCAGCGTTGCTGACGATGTTGATCAGGTACTGACTTCGACCCGACACCACAGCCTTCAGTCGTTTCAGCAGCTGCGCAGCCGGGGATCCGGGGGGTTCATTCAGAATCCCTTCCGACGAAAGATATGAGGAAGACGGAACGGTCATGGCGGCCCCGGAAAACAAATCACGAGTTCAGGTCTGATCCGTCGCCAGCAGGTTGTAGTGAAACGATGTCATCAGGTCGTGATCGAGCTGTTCGTTGATGATCTGAATTGCTGTCGCAGACAGTTTGCAGCGCCAGCGTTCGTTCAGGTAATAGTCCCGATACCAGGCTGCATCGCGATCACTGTCTTTGGTTGACTGTTCAAAATTGCGAAAGCCGGACGCGGGCACAGGCAGAGCAAAGGCATCAGCGATCTGATGCAGCATGCGAATCGGATCGTCCAGCAGGTCTTCGTAGCGGACGTTCAGCACCGGGAGACGATTCCGCAGTTCGAGGTACGATCGATTCTTCAGATTCCACAACTGGATCGGATTCTCAACCACACGACTGGTATTATCCCGCCCGGTTGTGCGCCACGGCAGCTGCAGAAACTCTTCAAAGTCGGGCTGCTGCCGGTACGACTGATGGTACGGACGGCGATGCATCGAAAGCAGCCAGGCATAAGGATTCTTGGTCAGCGTCAGAAAGGACAGCCGCTGCGAAACGATGGCGTAGTTCTTCAGAACATCCGGCGATTCCACCTTCATGTGCTTCCAGCCAAGGTTCCGACCGAATGTTGCCGAAAACCAGGCATCCCGAATCGCTTCCTTCCCCGGCAAAAGTAACTGCAGGCCCATCACCGGCCACGGCACAAAACCTCGCAGTTCACGAATCTGAAAATTCAGCCTCAACAGTTCGCTCAGGTAATTCGTCCCCGTATTCCGCTCTCCATAGATCTTGATCCGGGGCAGCAGACGCCGTGCGGCACTGGAATTCGCTCCGGCAGACTGTTCGCTCGGTACATTCATCTGCACGGAGCAATCGGCGAACGCGTCTCCGAGCATCCGATTGGCAACGGCAGGAACCTGGCCCGTCGCAGCCGAGACCGGGGTGTTCCCTGTTTGAGCGTCTTCCATGACGTGTGACCTCGATCAGAGTTCAAAAAGAAGCAGCACGATGCGAATGTCCTGGGCTGCCATCAAAGACACGCATCCGACCTTGCAGCATGGCGAGTCATCGTATGCAGATCGTTCAGCGTTTCCGACTGCGAAACAAACACGCAGGCAATGCAGACCCAGTACAGACAGCCCATGGCGTGGTTATTGACAACATACTGCACGTTGGCCAGATCCCGACCCAGCAGCAGTACCAGCAGACACAGGGCGATGGCTCGATAACGATCCGGCCCGCGAAATCCTCGTCGCAGCAGCAGATACCCCAGCAGTCCATAAAACAACAGGCCGGGTGTTCCGAAGCTTCCAGCCATCGAAAACACCCAGTTGTGCGGGTCACTTCCCGGATAACCAACGTAGTACTTCAGAAAGATCGGCCAGTGCGACAACCCGGAGCCGAACAGCCACTGATCTCGAGTCAGATTCTGCAGGCAGGCATTCCAATAGGCTCCTCGCATCCCCAGGCTCTGCAGACTGTCGATGTCGTCAAACCGCATGACTCGCAGCAGATCGTCCCACGGAACACCGACCGCCAGTGCACACGGCAGAGCGATCAGGCCCAGAGCGATGGCTCGTCGTGGCGATTTGGTCCAGATCAGAATCCCGGTGCTCAGCAGATAGAAGCCGAACATCGACCGAGCTCCTCCAAGCACCGCGAGAGTGACACCGACACACGTGAACGCGAGAATGAAGTTGTCTGAAATCTGGTGACCCCGACATGCTCGCAGATAGATCAGCAGGTACAGACACGGCAGCATGGCCAGCGTATTCGGTGACAGGAAGGGTCCGGTCAGTCGAGCCATCCCGCGTTCGCCGCCGTCCATCAGTTCGTGCAGTTCGCTGATCGTCGCCATTCCTCGACCGGACGCCCCGAATGACGGCCCCAGCACTGTCTGCAGCAGAGTAATCAGCAGAATATGTCCGAGAATCATCGCGCAGACTGTTCGCAGACGCACGGATGCAAACGGATCCAGCAGCAGCAGGCGATTCACCAGAAACCCGCACACCATCATGGTGGCCATCAGGCCTCCAAGCAGCCAGTAGGGTTTGTCTTCCAGCTGTTCATGCAGCAACAGTCGCTGCTGCAGCCATGAATTCCCGATGCCGTAAGCAATCAGCACCAGCCCGCACAGAACGAACCGGGTAAACACGCGGTCTTCAGAGGTCTGAGACGCCGTCCGCAGCTTTGAATTCATCAGAACAGAAAACAACATCAGAAGAGTGATGCCCCCGACAGCCGCATAGATCGACGGATCCGCCTGACCCGGCGCATCATGGACAGAAACCGTCAGCAGCAGCAGGTACGGTCGCCATCCCGGAGCAATCACAGCGAGGCCCAGCACAAGGGCGATGGCATCGTAAGCCGAAAACAATCCCAGGTTCGCCACGCCGAAATACACCACGCTCAGCATGGCCGCCCGAATCACCTCGGCGCGCTCCGTCGCCTGGACGCTGACCGCCGGTAGTCCCAGAGCAAGGTGGCTGGTTTGCAAAGCTGCTGCATGCATGCGTCAGGTCACCCGGCTACAGTCTCAGCGGAACAAACTGCCGTCCGTCGAGCCGTCCATGACGCCGGAACCTCGATCCGCAAATCATGCTGCAGGCATCGCAGATCGTCTGAAATGCGGCTCAACTGATCTTCCGAAAGAACGTCTTCTGCGGTCAGCAAAGGCCGACCGCTGTCGACCATCAGCATTTCAATCGCACGTTCACGCAGCGTCGTCCGACGATAGATCCATTCCAGCAAATGACGCGTGACGGGAAACGAACGAGCTGTTTCGCACATCGTCGACGCCACCCGATGCAGAGTCTCCGAACGATAGTTCTGGGATTTGTTGAGCGGTGTTTCCAGACCGTCCGGAAGAAAACCGGAATCGACACCCAGAAATTCATAGATCCGACAGATCAGATCCTGTGGACACGCCTGGACATCATCGTGGAAGAAAATGCCAATCCGTTCGCGCGGAAAGAGTTCAAAGAACCGGGACAGACCCAGCGCATAACAGCTGCGTCGAACGTAGTCATCGCTCAAGGCCGCCAGTCGCCGCAGCTGATCCGCGGTCAGATCGGCAATGCCTCCGTATTCATTCTGAGCCGCATGCAGCAGATGGGAAAACGCCCGGTCGAATGGATCCCGCAGCATCACCAGCAGTTTCACATTCGGAAACAGATCCGCGATGCGGTCAGCCACGCGGTCATCGTCCATGTACCACGGACTGATTTCACCCTGCAAACAGCCCGGCGATCCCGGAAAGTGCCGTCCGTACCATGCCAGACCGCGGTCAAATTCCAGATTGAAAAAATTCAGCTCCTTCGGCTGACTCATCTCAATCGCCGGATGCTGATCCAGCTTGCTCCACACCCAGGTCGTCGCACTTTTCTCAGCGCCAATCCCGATAAAGGAGGGAGCCCGGTTGTCTGTCTGCCCTGACATATCTCGGTTCCATCGGAAGACATCAGCTTCAGTCTCTGGTCCGCAACCCTGCGAACAAGTTTCAGTCAGCGAAACTGTATTCCATCGCGAGCATTTCCAGAATACCGATCCACCGGACGCAGAATTCCCTCGCACCAAACGACTCCGCCAGGCTCAACCGGCAGATTCTGCCGATTCTCCTGTGAGTTTCCACCAGCAGGCGTTGAGCTGACTGAATGTCCGACGCAGCCGCTGACCCTGTCGTATTCACGATTGGCGTTCACTATAACTGGCTCGTCAAACGCCCATCTTTGGACGAAACTCCTGTTCAGACTTCACGCGAAACCAGGACGAACATGCTTACGAGAAAATTTGCCGGACTGATTGCCGTGGCCGTCATCTGGGGGCCGCTGGCTGTTGTTGATGGGGCGGACACGGCGCTGATCTTCAATACGACCACTCCAGCCAACGATTTGACAGGATCGCTGGCTGCACGAGTCCAGTTTGCTCAAAGCCAGATCATCCCGGCTCATCCTCAGGAGGACGACAATCAACCGCATCTGATCGGGCATCGCATATGCCTGCTGCTTGTGCGGCCACTCAAAGCGGATGGCAGCACGCCCATGCAGGTGACGGCTCGTGATGGGCGCGGGAAGACCTATGGTACGGTGAATCTTGATCCGCCAGACAAGCTGCCCAAAACGGCATACTACCTGGACAGTCTTCCGGAAGAACGCATCGACTTCAGCACTCCGCCTGGTAACCCGGATGTCATCCGGAACAAGGGTGATCTTGAGAAGCTGAGCGACGCCAGCGACACGTTTCTGGCTGATCGGCTGAAGCAGAACGCGCTGGTCGAGATTCAAACAGCGGACGGCCAGTGGGTCCGCGACATCCACATCCCAAACGGAAGACAATTGAATGGCAAAATGCTCCGAGTGAAGTCGAATGCCGGTTACAGTTCAACAATTCATTACGACAATCGCGAGGCCGAGATTTCTCGCGGCCAGAGTTTACTGCTCAAGTGTGTGCGCGGCCGGTGGATTCTGGAAAGCGAACTGGAGAATCAGGGGCTGACCTATGCCACTGACACCTGGAGCGGTGTGCTGCCTGCCGAGTGGATTGTGCCCGGGTTGAATCTGCAGATTCGTCAGGGGCGGCTCAGCGGTGAGCTGACTGACCTCACGGTCGGAGCGCCCAGTCAGCTGCTGATTCACACGATTGATGTGGGCATGCTGGTGCCGCCGCGCGATAAGTTCCACTTCGCCGACGATCCCGAAGCTCATCGGGAATACTTTCAGACAGTGCCAGCCAGCCGCATGATCATCAGTCAGTACGCTCCACTGTTTCTGCGGGAGGTCGTGTTGCCGGATGGAACGATGCTCACCGAAGGTGATCCCGGCGAAGGCGGCTGGCATACGGGTTCGATGCGGCAGAGCATCGGCAAGGAACTGATTTCTCACGGCGTCGACAACGCCAACTATGGAATCAACAGCACGGCGGGTGAAGGCGAAGGCAGCCATCCGTATGTGGTCGCTCAGCTGACCGCACACAACAGCCTGGGCCGGTATTCGAACGGCGTTGTCGTGCATGGCGGGTCCGGTGGCGGCGGCATCGTGACGCTCGATGAGTCAATCGGCAATGAACTCAGTCACGAAGTCGGCCACAATTACGGGCTCGGCCATTACGTCGGCGGCTTCAGGGGTTCGGTTCATCGATCTGCCGATCAGATTAACTCGACCTGGGGCTGGGATGCCGACAAGAACCGCTTCATTCCCAACTTCTCGCCGACCAAAAGCGGAAAAGACACCTGCCTCGACGATCAGTGTCAGGCCCCGTTCGATGGCCGCTCGTTCGGCACAGACGCGATGGCCGGCGGGTCGCCGTTTTCCAGCTTCAACCGCTTCACGCTTTATACGCCGAACACCGCCGCCACCATTCAGCAGTTCCTCGAAAGCAAAGCCGTGTTTGATGCCGACTCACCGACCGGCTTCAGCAAATGGAACGCCGACACCGCAACGATGGAGCCCTACAGCCACCAAATCGATGTCCTCGAACAAACAACGGCACCAGTGAAGGACCTGAGCGAAGCCGCGATGGCCTCGCTGCTGGCCGAATACGATCTTGTTCGAGTCGCCATGCAGGACGGCAACTGGACAAAGAACATCGAGGTTCCCGCCGCGTCGCCGAACAATCGCGGGCGAGTTGTCAGCATCGAACACACGGCGGCTTACGCCAGCGTTCTGTCCATCAACGGTCAGCAGGTGAAAGTTTCACGAGGCCTCAAAACCAGCTATACATCCGATGGCAAACAGTGGAAGGAAGGCCCCGTCGAGAACACTTCAATCGAACGCAAACCTCTGTCGTTCGGTGTGCCCGTGACGACGCTGATCGGGTACTACGATCCGACCGGTGAACTGAACAGCTACATCTATCCGGCTCTGCACGGTGCCTATGGCTTCACCTACAGCGACGATGGCAGTGATCTGAAGGAACAGGACTGCCACCTGCTGGTCGAAACCAGCACCGGCCCGCTCCGATTCCGCCTTGCCAACCACCGAATCAGCCGGAACGTCATGAACAAATTCCACGTCAACATCGCAGAATCGGTTCGGCCGCGCAAAGTCTCCATCGTCTGCCGAGGAAAAGCCCTGGACGAGCAACCCATCGCCCCCGCGACCGAAAAACTGACGTACACCGTCAACGGCGATTGACTCGACGCCGTCACGAGTTGTCCGGCCGCAGGCCTGATCGCAGTCACCCTGATCCAGCACGGTCGGCTGACAGGACCAAGTGTTGGCATCAAACACTCCTGAGCTCTTCCTGACCGGACAGCGGCAGGTCCCAGCAATCGGCAAGACGCTCGCGCCGGGTTTTCAATCAAACCCGGCGCGGTCCTGTTGAGCTCAGCAACGTCCGGAATAATCAGGACGCGTATTCGGCGGAGAAGAATTCCTGGCTGTCTTTGGGGTTCGGCTTGATGGTCCGTGAGCCTTCCTTCCAGTTGGCGGGGCAGACTTCGCCGTGTTTTTCGACGAACTGCAGAGCTTCCACCATGCGGATGGCTTCATCCACGCTGCGTCCCAGCGGCAGATCGTTGACAACCTGATGACGAACGATGCCTTTCGGGTCGATGAGGAACAGGCCTCGCAGAGCGATGCCACCGGGCAAAAGCACGTCGTAGTCGGCAGAAATCTTCTTGGTGACGTCAGCGATCAGCGGGTAACGGATCTCGCCGATTCCGCCTTTTGTGCGACAGGTATTGCGCCAGGCCAGGTGAGAGAAATGGCTGTCGATCGAGGCTCCCAGAACCTGGACGCCCAGAGCTTCAAAGCGATCGATGGCTTCCGAAAATGCAATGATTTCCGTCGGACAGACGAAGGTGAAGTCCAGCGGGTAGAAGAACAGAACAACGTATTTTCCCTGGTAGTCCGCCAGCTTGACACTCTTGAACGATCCGTCCGGCATCACAGCCTGAGCTTCAAATTCCGGGGCAGGTTTGGTTACCAGGACACTCATTGTGGACTTCTCCCGAGTCTATCTTCTGCGGTTCAGTGGAATTTCAGAAAACGTCCCGACATCTTCTTCAGCACCCCGTCAATGTTCAACCGTCAGCGCAGGCAACCCTCCGGTTTCCGGTTTTTCGAAGTCCCTGCCGCTCAACAACTGCCGTTTCCGTGCTCACAATCAGTCGAGATTCGAAGGCGGGATCTGACCGGTTTGGTTGGCAAAGAATTCAAAAAGCAGTCGGAACGCGGGGGAAAACTGTTCCGGAGCAGCCTGGAGTTCCGACCGGATTTCGGCCACGGTCGCCCATCGCACGTCGACGATCTCGCCAGGATCGGCGGCAACCCGCGCGTCGCTCACGGCCGTATACAGTTCCGTGAATTCGTTGGATGTCTCCGGGCACGCGTCAAACTTTGCGACGAATGTCAGTTTGGCGGTGATGCCCAGTTCTTCCTGAAGCTCTCGCTCTGCCGACAATCGGTACCCTTCTCCGGATGCCACATGCCCCGACGCAGACGAAGTCCAGACCGATGGAAACTCTTCCTTGTTCGCAGACCTGAGATGAATCAGCAGCCGACCATCCGAACGAAACAGAAAGATGTGCACCGCGCGGTGTCGCAGCTTCCGGCGATGAACTTCGCCACGGGAAAGCACCTCGACAACATTGTCATGTTCATCGACCACATCAAAGAGTTCGTCCGCCGTTGAGCCTGTCATGGAAAGCTGTTTCGAAAACGCGTCAAAAAAGAACGGTCGCTGATCCGGCGGAATGATGCGGCCATCATTCCTCCGGAACAAGACGCTCGACCCGATCCGGCTCGGAATCTTCTGTGCCCGCCAGAAAAGCGGCCTCATCCCACAGCTGATCCAGAGCCAGCCGAGTACACCTTTCCTGAAACTGAGCTGCCGTTTCTCCATCGCCCTGTCGCACGACGGATTCGTGCAGGTCCGGTCGATCCTTCAGAATTCGCCCGGCCACGCAGCGTCGAGCACTCTCGGACATCGGCCCCAGGAACAGAGTTCTGTCGATGCGACCGGGACGGGAACTGCGGCCATGTTCGTCAGGAAGCCCAAGCGCGGCGTCGATGTGGTCAAGTCGATTCGTGGTGATCACAACAAACAGACCATCACAGCGTTCGATGCCGTCCAGACAGTTCAGCAGACAGTCAAAGGTCAGATGCTGTTCCCGCCCGGTGATGTTTTCGCGTCCTCGGAAGACGGTATCGATGTCTTCGATCACCGCCATGCAGGGAACCTGAGACAGCATATTCGACCATTCGTTCTGCATCTCTTCGTTCATCAGGCTGGCCAGATCGAAAACATAAACCGGCAGGTCCAGGTCTTCGGCGATGGCTCGGATCAGAGCCGTTTTCCCCGTTCCCGGAGGCCCGTGCAGCAGCCAGCCGCGACGCCAGGGAATGCTGCGGTCTCGGTACCAGTCTTCATTCTGCTGCCAGAAGTGAGCTTCCCGAACCAAAACTTCCGCTTCGGTGCTGAGTGCCAGCTGCTCAACGGCTGAATCCGGACCATGTCCCGGATGTCCCAGCTGAGACACATCCCAGCCCACAGCGCGATGCTGCAGACAGGCTCGAGTATCATAAGCCGACGCCGGACTTGTTGAAGCTCCGCGACGATGACTGCGAATGTTGGCAGTCCGATGACCGGCAGTGCCGTACACATGCCGCACATAATGTCGTCGCTGACCGGGAAGATCGTCTTCGCTGAACGACGCCACTCGAAAGTTGTAGTACTCAGCCGCCTGGTAGATCAGCCGATCGCTGTCGAAAGTGCTTCGCAGGAACAGGATCTTCATGCCGTTTGCGTTCCAGTCCCGAGCGGTCACACCTTCCTGAACATTGCTGTCTCCGCCCTGGTCCTTTACGATCCACAGCGGTCGCCAGCCCTTCCAGAAAATGCGTCCCGCCGACCCGATCGTTTCCATGGCGACCAGCTGAGTTCTGCGGCGACTGGGAATGTGCAGCAGCCAGCCGATGTATTCCCGAGGCCCCATGCGGGACGGAACAAATTTCTCCCGCAGCAGCAGTTGCAGCGCGTCCGACTGAAACCCGGTGACTCGGACCGTCACCACCAGGCGGCTGGAAATCTGAGCCCAGAAACTACGGACATAACTCCAGCCGGACGCCACCAGTGTCAGCGCCGCCGCGCTTCCGGCATACAGCCAAACCCCATCTGTCATCTGTCGAACACCTTCATCCGCCCGCGGCTTGAGAAAACAGCGCCCCCCGACTCACTGTCGTGCTCGCATCATTGCATCCAAAGGCAACTCAGCAAGCCGTTTTCTGAGTCCCCCGGAAAATTGGTTTCGATGCAGACATCATCTGAATGCAAAAGGTTCGCCGGGATGGCCGGTCGAGCAAGGTGCCACTGCGGCGCATCGCTCCACGAGGCCCGCCCCCAATAAACGGTGTGTCCCGGAGAACGGCCAACACGACCACGTTCTCTTCAATCGCCGATTTCTGTGGTTAAGGGCATTATCTTGAGAACCGATCCGCAGAACTCCCCGGACTGCTGTTGTCAACGGAAGGCGGGTCTGTTCGCAGGAACAGGCAACGGGCTGACCTCGCGGAGCGAGGTGCCACTCTGGCCTGAATCTTGATTCTTGCCCCTGATCACTGGTTGCCTGCCGACAAAAAGGCGACTTGTGAGCCTGGCTGCTATCGCGGTGTGGTGTCGCCTTCTATGATTCTCGCTCAATCAGCGCGGGCGGGAAGGTGAGTCTCGCTGTCGCGACAGTGTGAACATCGGCGGCCATCCACGTGATTCAGGTTACGCATCTCACAAAGCAGTTTTCCGGAACTGACGGCCAGCCGATCACGGCTGTCGATAATCTTTCGTTTGAAGTGGCCGGGGGCGAAGTGTTTGGTCTGCTGGGGCCGAACGGAGCCGGAAAAACGACCACGCTGCGTATGATGCTGGGGCTGCTGAAGCCTTCGTCAGGCGATTCAGAAATTCACGGAATTAAAGTCAGTCAGCAGCCCGACGAAATCAAACGCCGAGTCGGTTTTGTTTCCACCAGTGTGGGTGTTTATCAGTGGCTGACCGTTCGGGAGATGCTGCTGTTTGTTGCAGATCTGTACGACGTCGACCGCCCGGCCGCAGTTCGCCGAGTCCGCGAACTGGCGGTACTGCTGGAGTTTCAGGGCTACCTGGACCGGCGCTGCGGTGTTCTGAGTACCGGGCAGAAACAGCGCATCAACCTGGCTCGAGCATTGATTCATGATCCTCCGGTGATGCTGCTGGACGAACCGACTCGGGGACTGGACATCATCGGCAGTCAGGTCGTGTTCCAGTTTCTTCAGGAACTTCGCCGACAGGGTCGAGCCGTCATCATCTGCACTCATCGTCTGGACGAAGCCGAACGCTTCGCCGATCGCTTCGGCCTGCTGCATCACGGACGACTTCAGCACAGCGGCACACTTGAAGAGCTTCGCCGGCAGACTCAGCAGCGCACACTGACAGACATGTTTCTGCGGCTGTTGCGGGAAACTCCTGAAGTGGCGAATGCAGCAGCCGAGGATCTCGTCTGATGTCTGCCGCCACAGGTTCAACAGATTCAACCGGCCGTACTCTGAGGCTTGCAGGTAAGGAACTGCGGGAAATTCTGCGCGACCGCCGCACGGTGATGACATTGGTACTGATGCCGCTGCTGGTGTATCCCGTGCTGGGCGTGATGATGCGGAAAGGGCTGCTGAACAGCGTGTCCCTGAATCCGCAGGCTCGCGTCCACGTCTGCCTGCAGACGGAAGCCGACGCTCAGATCTTCACCCGACAGCTCAGCGAAGCCGACCAGGCATGGCAACTTCTGCATCCCGACCGTCCGTCGCTGTTTGCAGACGACACGGACGACCAGCTGCCGCCACAGTTCGCTCCTGATCACAGCAACCAGCTGAAGTTTTCGCTGTATGTCCTGGAAACGGTTCCGGATGAAGATCTGCGAGGAGCAGACGCCGAATCCGATAACGCGTCGGCTCGATCTCTGGAACGCGAAATCGAAGCCGGGCGAGCCGACCTGGCGGTGCGTCTGAGACCGGTGGACCATGTCAGTGATGCGGACCGCCGAGGCGTTCCGTTTCTGAAATGGCAGCTGATCACGGCAGCCGGATCCGTGACCGGGGCGAAAGGGGCGGACGTGATTTCGGAAGTCCTGCGAGCAAAGAATGATCTCTGGACCGCCGAAGTTCTGGAATCACACCACCTGACAACGGAGCAGCCTGCAGCGGTGATTGTGACGGAAGTTCGGTCGCAGCAGGCCGGTCATTCTCCGTTTGTCACCTTCATCCCGCTGGTGCTGGTGCTGATGACGATGACCGGAGCCGTTTACCCGGCCATCGATCTGACCGCCGGCGAACGCGAACGCGGCACCATGGAAATCCTGGTGGCTGCTCCCGTGTCACGCATGACGGTTCTGGCCGGAAAGTTTGTCGCCGTGCTGACGGTCGCGCTGCTGACAGCCATGATGAATCTGATCTCCATGTTCATCACACTGTTCGCTCTGGGCCTGGAAGGATCACTGCTGGGTCAGCTGACGTTCACCATGATCGTTCAGGTGGTTGTGCTGATGGTCGTCTTCGCCGCGTTCTTTTCCGCAGTGCTGCTCAGCATTACCAGCGTGGCTCGCAGCTTCAAGGAAGCTCAGGCCTATCTTGTTCCGCTGATGCTGATTTCACTGACACCCGGAATCTTCAGCCTGATGCCTGATCTGGAAATCAGTGGACTGCTGGCCGTCACACCTCTGGTCAACACCGTCCTGATGGGACGCGATCTGCTGCTGGGAAACGTCAGCGTCCTGATGTTCGCCATCGTCCTGATTTCGACAGCTCTGTACGGAGTGCTGGCTCTGTCACTGGCGGCTCGAATCTTTGGTTCCGATTCCGTTCTGTACGGCAGTGCCGGTTCCTGGGCCGAACTGTTTCGACGTCCGAAGACAGTCACGTCTGTCGCTTCGCCGGCAGTTTCACTGTCGTGTCTGGCGGTTGTGTTTTCGCTGTTCATCGTTGTCGGCAGCGTTCCGGCTCGCCTGCCCGTCAGTCTGACCGGACAGTTGCTGGCCTCGGCCGTCACCAGCATCCTGCTGTTTGCAGGAATTCCGCTGCTGGCGGCTGTCAGTCAGAAAGTTTCTCTGCAGCCCGGCTTCGCCCTGAACCGGCCTCCATGGACCGCCGTCATCGCCGCGATCCTGCTGGGAGTTTCCGTCTGGCCGTTTGTTTACGAACTCGAAGTCAGCCTGCTGACTTCTGACCGCATTGAATATCTGAAGGAGCTGTTCGAAAGCTTCGAACTGAATCTGAAGGCCGTTCCGCTGTCCGTCAGGCTGCTGTCGCTGGCGATCGTTCCGGCGGTCTGCGAGGAACTGTTCTTTCGAGGGTTCCTGCAGAATTCGATTCGTCGTCAGACGGGAGCGGCTTTATCGATCGTCGCGGCCGCAGTGCTGTTCGGGCTGTTTCACGTGATTGTGAAGGACGCTCTGCTGTTCGAGCGACTGATCCCCAGTACGCTGATGGGCCTGATTCTGGGCACCGTGTTTGAACGAGCTCGCAGCGTGATTCCGGGGATGCTGCTGCACGTGCTGCACAATGGATTTCTGGTGGCGGTGTCTGCCTATGAAGATGAACTGCAGCAACTGGGAATCGGAGTCAGCGAACATCAGCATCTGCCGACAACCTGGCTGTTGACCGCCACTGTTCCGGTCATGATTGCCGCTCGCCTGTTGTGGCACACATCATCGGCGAACCAAACGTCCACCAATCACAAAGTGTCGTCAGACTCGACGTCCTGACAGCAGCACAAAGCCGATCGAAATCCCCAGCACCGCTCCGATGCAGTATTCGTGTGGCTGCAGGTCGACCAGTTCCCGGCGCATGTAACTTTCCATCTGAACGGTCCACGCCAGAAATTCGTTTTTCAGCCCTGTCAGCATGGTCGTGCTTTCCTGAACAAGTGCGCCCTGATTGAATCAACCACCTGCAGACTGTGTCAAAAAGCGAATGCAGGCCGAGCCAAACTGAAGATTCCGGACCGTTGCGCAAGGCTGCCGTGCCATGGGTGCATGAACTGACGGTTGTATCGATAAGACCGAGTCCACTGATGGGTGACTGGTCCTGCCGTCGTGAGCAGAAATGTCGGCAGCTTCAAGGCCGCAGGCAGATTCCGCAGCGCAATCCGGACTTCGAACGTGTCACAGAGATTCGGTAATCATCAGGTTGTCGCGGTGGATGACTTCGCCGAAGGGCACATGGCCGAGAAGTGTGGGAATGCGGTCGGACTTTGAGCCCGCAATTTTTCGGACCTCATCCGACCCGTAATTCACCAGGCCTCGACCGATCACGTTGCCGGACATCGCGACCAGTTCCACGGACGCACCGGGTTCGAAATTTCCGGTGACTTCACGAATTCCGACGGCCAGCAGCGACCGGCCGGACTCCCGCAGAGCCTGAGCGGCTCCGTCATCGACCACCAGCCGACCTTCCGGCTTTGAAGCATAGCCGATCCATTTCTTCCACGCCGGTACACTGTCCCGAGTCGCCAGAAACAGCGTTCCGACGACTTGACCGCCTGCGATGTCATCGATCACACCATCGGTTCGACCGTTGGCCAGGATCACGCTTTCGCCGGTGTTGCACGCATTCAGAATGGCTCGCAGCTTCGATGCCATGCCGCCTCGGCCCCGGCTGCTCTGTTCATCGGCCACCAGATTCAGCAGCTGGTCATCCGGACGTTCCACCACAGGGATGACTCGGCTGTCCGGACTGGAAGGAGCTCCGTCATAAAGCCCGCTGATTCCCGACAGAATCACCAGCAGCGGGTTGGGCACCAGTGTGGCAATCATGGCCGCCAGCTGATCGTTGTCGCCCAGCGCGATTTCCTGAATGCTGACGCTGTCGTTTTCGTTAATAATCGGGATGACGCCGAAACCGAACAACGTGCGGATGGTGTTGCGGACGTTCAGATAACGCCGTCGGTTACGAAAGTCGTTGACGGTCAGCAGGATCTGACCGACATGGTGTCCGCGAGCTGACAGGCTGTCTCCCCAGGCCTTCATCAGATGAGTCTGCCCGGCGGCCGCGGACGCCTGGAGTTCAGGAAGTGACTGCGGCCGCTGTTTCAGCCCCAGAACTCCGATGCCCGCCGCGACAGCTCCGCTGGACACCACCACCACCTGCCGCCCGCTCTGACGCAGCCGATCGATCTGATCGGCCAGATGCTGAATGCGTTCCCGATCCAGCTGATCGTTCTCACGCGTCAGTACGTTTGAGCCCACTTTAATGATGATGGTGCGGGCGTTCTGAAACACCTCCTGCCGAACGGGATTCTGCATAAACGAACAACGTGTGAAGGACGAATTCTGCGGAAATGAAATTCAATCAAACCGGAAACGGGATACGAAGACGGATGTTCGAAACAGACGATCCTGAGCAACGCGCAAAACTCATCGCTGAGTGTCAGCCTTCTGAGCTGCGAGTGTTCGAAGCTGCTGAATTTCGGCCTGACGCTCGACACGTTTCTGGTCGGTGAAGAAGTTTTCCACGGTATCCGTGAAATCCTTGCAGAGTTTCACGACGGATCGGGCTCCCTGCCGTTTTTCCGCAGCTCGCTTTTCTGCCGTGACGCGAACATTCGTCACCTGCTCAAGAAAGTAGGCTTTGCTGTGCACAGCGTCATAGGCTGTAAACAGCTGGTCCAGCTGCTGAGTATCTCCGGCTTCGGCCGTTTTGCGAGCTCGAGCCATGGTCACTTCTCTCAGAGCGATTGCATCGACCAGTTCATCAGCCAGCAGCTGCAGTTCACCTTCCACTCCCAGACGAATTGAGTCATCGGGAAGTTCGATGGTATCCGACGGCAGCAGTCCGGGCGCATAGGGCACTCGAGCCAGCAGCGAGCTGCCGCTGTAAACACGAATCCAGAACGTCGGGTGATTTTCACGGGAGTGGATCACAACCTCGCCGTTGCGGTCGCTGACCAGCTGAGTCTGATTGCCGTCTTCCTCATCCTTATAATTCAGCTGATAGGCCAGAGCCAGACGGTGGGAAATGAGCGGTTTGTCTGGAAGAGTCTGCAGAACCAGCTTCACCTGGCTGCGTTCCGCACTGGGTCGCTGTCGCACGGCCAGATGCTGAGTATTGCGGCCCTTGGCGCCGAACATCTGAAATCTCATGTGAGTAATATAGACACCGGTCACCCGGCCTCGCGTTACTTCGTTGTCGATCTCCATCACACGAATGTAGGTCAGCGGCAGTGCCTTCAGACGCTTCAGTTTGAAGGGATCACGACGTTCCATTTCGCGAACAAACGGCCTCAGCACGTCCCCGGGGAGGATCTGTTCGGCCGACGGATCCGGCGGAACGATGTCGCCTCCCTGAACCTGCAGGTTCATCATGGCCCGATCGTTCTCTCCCGGGAATGATCTCAGAAAAAGCAGACTGGGACGAAACGTGTCCCGCATCAGCCGTGACGCAATCGAACCGATTGATCGAGCATCCAGGGTTGCTTCGGAATGCAGCGGAGTCAGTTCCTGGATGCGGGTATCATATTCACGACAGCTGATCTGAATCTCGGCGCTGGTGCCTTCGATCGTGACCAGAAAAACCTTCTGGACATCTCGTTCGGAATACCGATCATGAAGTTCTTCCGCCTGCAGACGCTGCAGATGGCGAACGTCACCCGGAATCAGCCACTCGTTCTGTTCACAGGTGACCTGCCACAGTCGTCCATACATGCGGGCCAGCGCAAGGCGCACGTCCTGGACAACTGCATCACGATCGCTCTGGTCAACCAGACAACCGGAATCAAAGGCAATGGAGGCAAGGACCAGATAGGGCTGGCTGGAAAACGGAACTTCCGGAGGAGGTTCATCCGGTTTGTTTTCATCGGGCTTCGATTCCGTCGATTCACCTGCCGGGGCGGCTGCTGACGCTGCCGGTTTGTCACCTTCCGGTGCTTCGGCAGGTGGCGTGTCTGCAGCGGTTGGCGGATCAGAATCTCCCGAACCGACTGCGGCAGTCGGCGTTCCCGCTGTTTCTTCCTGAGCTCGGACAATGCCGACGCTCGCAAAACAGATGACCGCCGCCAGTACCAGCGGAATTCGGCGGAACTTTCGAACAGACTCGAACAGGTTCATGGCGTCAGCACCCATTTTTCCGCGCCGTGATACAGACTCAGGGGTCGACTTTCGAAGCCCTTGACGGTCCGCTGCAGGGCCATGTATTCGTCCAGTTCCCACAGCGGGACAATGAAGCCCTGAGCTGCGAGGTGTCGATGAATGAGAAACAGCCGCTGCTGAGCATCCAGAAAGCTGGACGCATAATCCAGGTTGATCAGTTCCTGACGCATCCAGTCCGGATAGGAAGCCAGTCGAGTCACGTCGAAGCTGTCATCCGTCAGCATCAGTGACCACAGATCCAGCAGAGGTTCCAGCAAAGTAACTCGACGATACATGAAGTCCCAGCCGCTGCCGGTCAGAGGCTCGCCTTCGGTGTTTGCGGGAATCAGTTCTATCCGAAATCCCAGTGCATTCCAGCGAATAGCCATCTGTTCGGCGGCCAGCATCGCACCTTCATCGGGATCGACCAGCATCTTCAGCACAGGCAGTTCGATGTGGCTGGCTGACGCAGTGATTTCATCCGCATGATCACGCCGGAAAATGATTTCGTCCCACTCCTGCTTGCCTTCCAGAGCCTTCGCTTTTGCGGCGGCTACGAATTTCTGTTTCTCCGGAATTCGGAGTTTTTCCAGAGCAGCGAGTCGCAGCAGATAGGACAGATACATGTCATAACGCGGAGGATCGACCAGCGGATTGTTGGCGTAACTGCCGGAATACCACGGCGCTTTGGAAATACGGCCGTGCTTCATATCCGGATCCCGCAGAATGACTTTCTTCAGCAGATTTTCGCGATCAACGCCAAACGAAAGTGCTCGACGAATCTGAGGGTTTTCCACGTTCGGGGACAGCGGATTGAAAACCAGAACATGCGACCGGGGCAGAGCATATCGCTGAACCGTCGCGCGACCGGCAGCTACGAAGACATCGATTTCCCACGGCAGCAGCTGCGGCAGGACATCCACTTCGCCTCGGTTGAATGCCTGCAGTTGAGTATGACGATCGGGAAACTTTCTCTCGACAATTTCCGCGACGTGGTACTGAGTTGGAATCAGGCCATCCGGTTCAGGAAGACTGCGGACATAGGAACGTTCCGTCTCGTCTTCGCTCGCGAGAACAAAACGCTTCGACAGCAGTTCGCGAGGCGCTTCGTGGCGGGCCTGAGTATTGCCTTCGGGAATTGTCATCACAGGAAAGCGAAACAGCGCTTCCAGGTTCAGGGGCACTCGAGTGAACGTGACCTGCAGCTGAGTCGGAGACTTAACTGAAAAGGATTTCACAAACGAAGCCAGACGAGGATTGAAGCTGGCCAGATCCGGATTCAGCTGATCACTGAGTGCATCGGCGACCTGATTGGCGGTGATCACAGGCTGAGTCTGCCAGTAGGCTCGCGTCTGTCGCAGAGTAAACAGCACTTCGCGTCCCAGATCCCGCGGATCCCAGAGCTCGAAGAACGGTGACTGGAAATACGTCAGTTCGTCGGCAGCCACAGGTTCGAACAGCTGAATGGTTGTCAGTTCGTGATGACGACGTTCCGGCGCCAGAGCAATCGGCGACACCGTTTGTCCGCCCGCGAAGTCACGAACAGCCACCTTGATGACCTGATGGCGAGACATGGCCTGATTGTAAGCCTGACGATCGTTGCCGGTCAGACGCCAGATCGTGTTCGCCTGATCGGCCAGCCGGGCAGCTTCGGTGTGGATGCCGGCAGCGGACTTCTGCTGAGCCTGCGCGAGCAGCGATGCCGACTGCCCCTGAAGCTGGTTCTGCCACTTCTGAACCACAGCATGACCGGAATACGGCTTCGCAAGTCGCCCGATGAGATAGCGAGCCTTTTGAAAGTTTTTTTCCGCCACAGATTCCGTGATCATCTGATCAACCAGTTTGCCCATCGCTTCAGACAACCGCGGATATTCGGGATTTTGAGATGCCAGTTCATCAAACAGGGCCAATGCCCCATAGCTGTCGCCCGACTGGACTTTCAGTTCCGCCTCCCTGAGAAGCAGAGCGTCAAAATATGGCTTCGCCTTTGGCCAGCCGGGGAAGTTTTTCTCGACCTGGTTCAGCAGGTCATACGCCGTGGGAGTTTCTCCGGCTTCCATCAGCTGAGAAGCCCGCATCAGCAGCAGTTCTTCAAAATGAATCACCTGCTCGACCTCAGTCACAGGAAGCTCATAATCCTGAGACCGGTCCTCAAGCAGAATGACTTTCAGATTCTGAAGTTCCAGTTTCCGCTGGCTTCGTGCCGCTCGCTGTTCTGCTGTGCCGCCCCGAGCGTTTTCCAGTTCGCTGCGTTCCGTGGCCATCTTCTGCAATGTGTCCGGTCGAGGATAAACGGGTTCGGTCACCAGCACCCGGTTGCCTCGCAGAACAATCCAGTCATAGGGATCATCCACCGACTTCATCAATGCCTGAGCATCCGGCAGGCTGTCTTTCATTTCCTGAAGAGTCGGCAGATCGTCGATTGTTCCCTGGGATTCCTGAGGCTTTTCATCGGCGCACACGGACACAGAGACGGCAGCCGACAGAGCAGCCAGCATCAGAAGCCGAACAGAAAAGATGAAATCAGAAAAATACTTCATAGGATCCGACTCACATCCGACGTCGATTTCGGACAGCTGTGCTGTGACCGGACAATTCCGCCCGACCCGACATTGCTGCGTCAGTTGATCACGTGTTCCACGGAATAAAGACTTCCATCAATGGTGATCACCACCAGTGCGTCGTCGACAACGAGTGGCCCCATTGATGCTGCCTGTCCCAGTTTCATGGACTTGCCAGTGGGGTTGCCGTCTGCATCCAGAACCAGCACTTCGCCATCCGACAGACAGGCCACAAAACCGCCACCGGAAATCGCCACCGGCTGACCAACCAGAAACCGATTGCCCAGTTCCAGCGACCCGGTCTGCTTCAGCCCGGCGTTCAGCTCCAGAACCTTCAGCTGTCGTCGAGCGATATCGACAAAAATCTTTCCGCCGGAAACATACGCCGACTGGCTGGGCTGACCTTCCAGCTGAACTTTTCCGAGCAGCTCGAGAGTCGCTGCCGACAGCAGCTGCAGACCCCCTTCGGCCGTGATGGCCACCAGCTGATCGCCCGCTGGGGTGGGACGCAGTTCAATCGGATCGGGCAGCCGAGTTGTGCTGACTTCCAGCAGATGCGGCCGCGGACTCGGACGAAACTCAACTCGCACCGCTTCATTGTTCGAATTCAATGCCAGGACCTGTGTGTCACTGACTGCCACGAGACTTTTCCAGGACGTTTGTTCGTTCTGCCCCTGAGCCGCTCGGTAATCTTCGACTCGACTGCCCTTCACCGCCGTGCAGTGAAGTCGATCGGCCATGGCAAACACCACACCGTTGGCCAGTGAAACCGGGGGCAGGACCGGTTCGGCAGGCAGCGCCCATTTCTGTTCCAGCTGACCGGCCGGAGTAAACGTCCACAGCGTCGGTTCTGCTCCGCGACACCACGGAGCCAGCCGACCATCCTTCAGCCGCAGGCCACCGATGGGATCCCGCAGCTTTGCGGGGATCTGATAATTGTTGATGCGGTCCAGTACGAATCCGCCGCCGCGAATATCTTTGAGGGGAACTCGAAACACACTGTCGAAGTCACTCACCAGCAGCATTTCCCCGTTGCCGGATGTTCCCGCCGCGACAATATTCGTTCCAACCACCGTCCGCCATTCGCCCTGCATCTTCTGAGGGTCAACCTTCGTGAAGAACACGGATGACGAGTACGGTTTGTTCGTCGTGAGAAATGCCTTCTGATCCAGAAACTGAATCGGCTGCAGATGCAGACCTTCCGCTTCAACATCCGATTCCAGTTCGACAGCATTTGTGCGCACCCGCAGCTTCCTGAGTGACTCGCTGGCCATCCACAGCTGCCCGCCGGGGCCTGCCAGCAGATGAATGGGAGCAGGTGACGGATTGGGCAGCTGATTCGGGCCGATCCGGGCAATCGGCGGATTGGCATCCGGGGCATCGTTGACACTGAAAGCCATAATGCGCTGCGGGGTGGAAGGAACAAACAGCTCCGTTCCTCGCAGCAGGCACTTGTCCCGGACCTGCCCTTCCACCTTCTCTTCGTAGCGCACAGACACCTTTCCAGTGCTCGGGTCGACATGCAGAACTCGCAAACGAGCCTCTTCGGCCACATCGTTATCACACATCAGCAGAATATCACCCATCGTCAGCAGCGGTGCTTCCACACTGCCAAGGCGATGTTCGATGTATGACACGGCCACACATTCCAGCGGGTTGATGGTCATCGTGTAGACGACGGACTGATCACCGGGCAGAACCATGTGAGTCGCATCCCGGGTCACAGCAGGCGGACCGACGACCGGCTGATTGAAGCTGACCTTCGAGATGATGCGTCCGGAGTCCACTGAAATCCGAAACACGTCTCCGGCAGTGGTGGTCAGATAAATCTGCTGCTCGAAAATCAAAGGCTCACCGGACGGACGGGCAGGAAGTTTCTGTCGCCACATCAGCGACCCGTCTTTCTGAGCCAGCAGGACCAGTTCGCTGAGTCCCGTGTGAAAGACCAGCAGGCCGGGCTGAGCCGCGTTCACCATGATCGGAGCGAACGGTGCCGATGTTCCGACCTGACGTCGCCAGACAGGTTCACCGGTTTCTGAATCGAGCCCAAAACACGAATCCAGGCCGATTGCAAACACCAGACGGCCCTGAGAAACGTTGTTGCTTTTCGTCCGCAGCGTCAGCAAAGCCGCCGGCAGAGTTGAAGAAGCGATCTCTTCCTGTGAGGCATCCTGGCCCACATCCTGACTCGTCGCCAGTTCCTTTTCCCGAGCCAGAATGCTGTCCAGAACCTTCGCCACGTCAGCGTCGTCCCGCAGAACGGGAAAACTGTCGATCAGCGACTGACGACTTTCGAGAGCAGCGAAGGTATCACCTTTCTCCAGGTGACCCTGAATCTCCGTCAGATACTTCGTCAGGTAGTTCTGCTTGGTAATCGCCGCGCTGGCCTTGTCCTGCCAGCCTCGAAGTTCCGCATCAACCGACGCCGGAATTCCGTCCGGTGCTGAAAACTGTTCCAGCAGTTTAAACGCTATCATACTCTGTTCCAGCGGAGCGGGATTGCGTTTTGCTTCAGCGACCTGAGCTCCCTGACTGGACAGATTGCGGGCATAAGTGCGAATGTGTTCCCGTTCTTCGTCAAAGCCGGGAATGTCCCGGCAGACTCGGATGAGTTCATTCAGCTGCTCGACGCCGTTCTTCACATCATCCGCAGTCAGCGTTTTCAGTTCGCTGTACTGTTTCACACGAGCCGTGTGCAGATAGATGCGGGCCTTGTCTGCGTAGCTGCCCGTGGAATAGTTTTCCAGGAACTTCACCAGCAGCTTTTCAGCTTCAGTGTAGCTTTCTTCCTTCAGCTTCTGTTCAGCATGGGTGAATGCTCGTTCTTCGCTGGCCGTCAGAATCATGACACCTACGATCAGAACAACCAGTGCCAGAGCCACGATGGCTCCGCCCATGACCATCACGAACGGGGACTTCTTGATGTCTTCCTGTCCGGGTCGAGCAGCTCCACCGGTGAGAGAGTCTCCGAACCGTGACAGCCGACCTCGCTGCAGCTGACGCCGGCCTTTCCGAGCCGTTGCGTCAACATCCGCTTCCTCGGCCTCTTCGACTTCCTCGACGTCTTCAATCTCGTCAGCTTCGTCAAGTTCCTCGACGTCTTCCACGTCGTCGAACTCCTCGACCTCTTCGAAATCGTCGTCGTACTCGTCGTCGTAGTCGTCTTCCCTTGCCACTCCGGCACCCAATCACTGAAAAGGAAACTTGAATCACCCGAGACTCTGAACATCAGCCGATGGGCCAATGTTCTGTGAACCATCGCTGTCGCACACGATGAGTTCGTTACCTGACTTCTGCAATCTTTGTATTGATCTTCACGAATCCGCTCTGCACCGCCGCATCGGCCACCATGATTCGTTTTTCGTGGGTCGAATCGGGATCCACTTTGAGACTCAGTTCCACCGTGTCAATACCGGCCCGAGCACTTCGCAGCTGATCGGAGATTTCGCCCACCGAACGGGCTTCTGTGCCTTCCACATAAATGTTGTTGTCTGCGTCAATCTCAACCATGATCACTGTGTTGTTGGGCTGTGTAATTGTGACGGCGGCTCCGTCTTCTGAAGTCGCCGGCGGCATCTCCATGCTTTTCTGGAGATTAAACGCAGCCGTGATCATGAAGAAGATCAGCAGAAGAAACGTGACGTCAACCATCGGTGTCAGGTCCATTTCTTCAAAATCGGGTGCTTCCCGCGACAGATCCAGATCCTCGTCTTCCTCTTCCTCCCAGGACGGCAGGCTGTAGCGAACGATCCCGCCTGTCGTTTTGGGAGCCTTCCGGACCGGCTTCGGCTGAGCGCTGACCTGTCCTGATAGTCGAACCGCCGCCGGAGCACTGCTGTCTGCGGCCACCGAATCGTAACTCCGAACATCCATCGCTCGAGTCGCTCCGACCGGAGCGTCCGGAGTCAGTTCAAACTCCGACGCATCGTTCAGTGGGACCGGACGGGACGCGGGCTTTCGTGGCGGCACGGCGGCTCCGGGAGCCACCGATGCGGACGGCGCCGCAGAAGCTGACGTCGAAGCAGCGGACGTGGATGATGATGTCCCAGGTGCGCTCACCACACCGGACGCCGGAGCGTCCAGTTTTGCCGCGTCGGCCTGCAGTTCGAGCTTTTCCAGAACAGGCAGCCGAACAAGGTCAACGGCTCGCCCCTGTTTGTATGCGGCAATCAGCAGTTTGAGATCAGACGAAATATCTGCAGCTGACTGATACCTCAGCGAACGCCGTTTGGCCATCATGCGATGAACCATGCGACACAGATTCTCGGGCAGTTTCGGATTCTGGCTTTTCAGCGGAGGCGGCACCGCGTTCAGGTGCTGGACCGCAATGGCCATCGGAGTCGCCCCGGTGAACGGCGTCTTCCCGCACAGCAGCTGGTAACAGGTAATGCCGAAGGAATAAATGTCCGACCGAGGATCCAGTTCCTTGCCGCTGACCTGCTCGGGACTCATGTACAGCGGAGTTCCCAGCGTCATGCCTTCGCGGGTGATTCCGCCTCCGTCGCGCTGTTCGTGCAGCTGAGCCAGCCCGAAGTCGGCCACCTTCACTTCACCCGTGCGCGTTACCAGAATGTTTTCCGGTTTGATATCGCGGTGCACAATGCCTGCTTCACCGGCGGCTTTCAGTGCCGATGTGACCTGCCGAATGACGTGCAGACACGATCCCAGATCCGGCACACCCCTGCCCTTCAGAATCGTGGCCAGATCCTTGCCCTTCACGAATTCCTGAGCAATATAGTGATAACCATCTTCCTCGCCGACGGTATACACCTGAACGATGTTCGGATGGTTCAGTCCGGCCGCCATCATCGCTTCCTGCTTGAAGCGAGCCAGCATGACTTCTCCGGATGTCGCGATCAGGGATGGCTTCATCACCTTAACCGCCACATGGCGCTGCAGCGACGTCTGTTCCGCCAGATACACATCGGCCATGCCACCGCTGCCCAGGTGGCGCAACAGATGAAATTCGCCGAGTTTCCTGTCAACCAGATCAGACATACATTCAGAAGTTCAGAATACGAATTGTCAGTGTGTCATCAGCAGCCGACAGCAGAATGCCGACTGCGGTCTTTATCGCTGGTCACGGACGGCAATTGCCATTCCGATTTCCACTCCGGATTCCGTCGCGACTTCTCCAATCACCTGTTCGATCTCGCCTACCGACCCGCTTTTCACGTCCCGCTCGGCATAAATCATGACGCTGAACTTGCCTCCGGCGGCAATCTGAGTCAGATCAGCTTTCAGCTGCTCCAAAGTTACCGTGCGACCTTCCAGCTGGATCTCCGCATCCGCAGATCCCCTCGGCGACAGAATGGTCAGATCCTTGAATCCACCGGCATTGGCATTTTCTCCCGATTTTGAGGGCGGAATGTCCTTGTCCGGTGTCGCCTGCATCGTGGACGTCACCATGAAGAAAATCAGCAGAAGAAAGGTGACGTCGATCATGGGAGTGATGTCCAGATCAACCTCTTCCTTCTTCTTTTTCTTTCCGCCGAAGCCGCCGCCGTCCAGCATTATTCATCTCCTCGCACCTGAGCCGCTTCCAGGTCATCAAAGAAGGTGCCCATGTACTCCTGAACCGCGTCCTGCAGACGCGTGATCCGGGACTGCACCATCGATCCCAGAATCACCAGAGGAATCGCGATGCCCAGACCGGCCGCGGTGGTCCACAGAGCGAAACTGATGTCTGCGGCCAGGGTCGCGGGTTTGACTCCGGATTCACCGCTGCCCGCGATCTTCCCGAACGCCGCGATCATCCCGGTCACCGTTCCCAGAAGTCCCAGCATCGGAGCCGACTTCACAATGGTGTTCACCCACGCAGTCCGCACATCGAATTCCCCGAGAATCTCACGGGAAAAGAACTCACCCACAATCTGCTTGATCTTCTTGATCGGCTTGGCACGATTCTCGACCGCGACCGTCACCAGCTGAGGCACTGCTCGCGACCAGAGTTCGGGACTGTCACAGTGTTCCAGCACATCGTCGAACTTGTTCTGTTCCAGCATTTCTCCGACGTCGTCAAGAAAAATCGACGCCGCCTCGCGCCCAGGAAAGCTCTTCTGTTTGACCCGCCGCATCAGCATGACAATACAGTACAGCCCGTAAATCGCGGCAGCCGCCATGGCCGCATAGATGCCGTTTCCGAACCAGTACAGAATGGGCTCAAGATCGACTTCCGCCAGCATCGAAATCTGGTTTTGCTGAGAATCCCACAACAGTTGCATAAGTGTTTCCCGGACGTTCGGGTTCAAAGAATTCAGATTCAAAACAACTTCCGGCTTCAGATGCCGGAAAACGGATACCGGCACACCGATCGCCGGACCCCGCTAACGAAGTTTTTGATTGGCAACGAAGAACTCATAACCACTGCCGGCTCGTCGAACCTGAAAATAGGTCCGCCGAATCTGTTCGACAGGCTTGTTGGCATAAGCCAGTTCAATCTGAGCCATTTTCTGCTCCGTTTCCGGAGCGTAAAAGTGCAGCACGGTGCCTTCCTGAGGATTGGGTAAACCGGCTTTCACAAACAGTTCCTGATCAGCCTGTACCCGGTCGCCGCCCTGCCAGTTCATAAACAGTCGCTGATCCTGGCTGCTCATACGAGCTTCCCGAAGGTTGGGAGACGTCGACATACTGGACAGGTAAAAAATCCGACCATCGCGGAATGCACATCCCAGTTCGATTTTGAAAAAGTCGAGCTGACGGGCATACGACTTCAGATCACCCTTGTCCGCAAATTCCACCAGCCAGCGCTGTTCGCGTTTCGTTCCGCCCGGACCGCCGCCACCGGTTCCCAGCGGTCGACCACCGGTTCCTTCAGCGCTGCCTGGGTTGCCTCCGGCCGCGGCATCGGAATAGGCATTGGGCTCAGTCAAAGCCGAAGCCGTTTCCGACAGCGTCATCACCTGGTCGGTGATTTCTTCCAGCTGGGTCATGTCCTGATCGTTGGACAGCGAAGGATCGTCAGTGGGGTCTTCGATCGATTCCACATTCAGGGTTTCGTCGGGACTGCCATCTTCGAAACCGCCTTCCCCGGCTGTCATGATCACGGGCAGAGACGTGACCTCGGGAAGCAGATTACTGAGCCAGATCGCGATCAGCAGAAGGGCGAAGCCCGCCAGCGCCAGCGCGGCAGCAATCTGTGCGGACGTGGCGACGTCGAATTTGGTTTCCGACATCACCGGAACTCGCCCGTTGACTCGCCGAGCCTTACGATCCGGAATTGTGGTGGACATCTGTCACTCCTGAACGAATTTCCTCAGCAGACGCAGAGTTCGCGAAACGCGGACCTCATGTCCAGCGACCTCTGACCGGACAAGTCAGACAAAAACGGCCGAAGACTGAGGAAAAAGGCAGCTCGCACACATTCGCCTGCGTGGGACTCTAACGCAGCATCTGGCCTGTCACAACGAATTCGAACCCCGTGCCTGCCGAGCGAACCTGGAAAACTGTCTTCCGAATGCGTTCCGGCGGCTGATTTCCGGATGCCAGCTCCAGATCCGCCAGCATCTGCTCAGTTTCGGCCTCGTAAAAGTGCAGGATTCTCCCATCCTCCCGCCACGGCACGCCGGCCTGAGTCAGCAGACGGATGTCTGCCTGAACCCTGTCGCCGCCTTCCCAGACCAGAAACAGCCGGTCATCATGGTTGTCTGTCGATTCCAAACGGACCTGCGGGCTGTCGGACAGGCTTCGCACGTAATAAATCCGACCATCCGGGAACGCACATGCCAGTTCGATCCCGAAAAAATCCAGCTGGCGAGCATACTTTCTGATGTCGTCCGGATCAGAAAACTGCACCTGCCAACGCTGTTCGCGCCGATCCTCCCGCGACGGCACGATCCCCAACGGACGCTTGCCGGTCCCCTGCACCGCCCCGTTTGGCTGCCCCTCCTGCTCCTCAACACCTGATAACTCAACGAAAGCGGCATGTTGCGCGACGTCCGCCAGCAGCAGCTCAGATGACAACGACAGGATGGCCGCCGACTGAACGTTGCTGACCGCCGTGTCGTCAGAAGTGTCCAAAACAGAACTGACCCCAGCGGACGGCGGCTCAGTTTCGGCTGATTCCTCAACGACGGTTTTCCCCAGCGGGTTGGGTGGTGGAGAGAGTGTCGACATTGAAGTCTCCTGAATCGCCCACACGGCGACCAGCAGCAGCGCCACCAGCCCCAGTATCAACAACACAGCCAGCTCGGCGGAAACCGTCACGTCGTACTTTGTCTCCGACATTCGCGGTATTCGACCGATCACTCGACGATTGGCCTGATTCGGAACCGTTGTCAGCATCTGCACCCCCCTGTGATCGAGATGAAAGCGACCCGCGCCGTGTTGGAAATGCTATCAGACTCGATCCGCATCCCTGCCGCGAATTCTTGGAGCAACGGCGTTTTCCCTGGGATTCATCGACTCATGATCGGCTGTACCCGAATCACGATTGAGCCGCTGACAGAACGTCGGCCCGGGACAGGCCGGTGGCTTCGCAGGCTGCCATGATTCCTGTCACCATGACGCCCAGCACGCCGTGAGCTGCGGTGGACTGGCCACAGTGAAGAAGTCCCTCGATTTCCGTTCTCACGGGCAGCGCGGCCGGGCCGATCTGGTGCTTCGACTTGGCCGTGCCGTACACGTTGCCGAAACTGGCTTCCAGATAAAATCTGTTCGTCAGCGGAGTCCCCAGTTCACACAACAGCAGATGATCACGGATTCCCGGCACGACGCGTTCGATCGAACTCAACATTCTGTCGACAAGACGTTTCTTGAACGCATGGTAGTCCTCCGGACGATCGCCCGTCCGGCTTGACTGCCACTCCCGGAAGGGACGATGCGACACAAATGTGAAGGCTTCCATCGTATGGATGCCGTCCTTCATCTTGTCAGGATCTTTCTTCGTCGTGACCGTCAGAAAGGCTCCGGGAAAAACGCTGTCGGAATCGAGCAGATCGTTTTCCGCGAACCGATAAGTGGCGTCGACTCGGACATCATTCATGATCCAGTAATTGCCCGAATCCAGCCCCAGAGCATCGATGTCCAGATCCGTCGCAAGAAACAGACTCAGCGCGCTGACCGACGGTTCCAGCTTTCGAATTCTTTCAACAAGACCGGACGACAGATTTTCCGCCCCGAGCAGTCTGTCGTAGGTGACCCATGCGTCCGCGTTGGAGATCACGGTCGCAGCGCGGATCTCTTCGCCGCTTTCCAGCCGGACTCCGACCGCACGCCGACCGCCACCGAACTTCTCCAGCAGGATGCGATCGACTCGGGTCCTGAGCCGAATCTCTCCGCCGTTGTTTCGAAGCCGTGCCAGAAAGGCTTTCGGAATCGCCGCTCCTCCTCCGCGCGGATACCAGGCGCCTTCCCAGTAGTGCGCTTCGATCGCGACATGAAGAGCGAAGGGAACGCGTTCGGGAGCCATGCCATGATCGCCGGACCGAGCTTCCAGAATGGCCTTTAGCCGGGGATCTTTGATATATCGGTCGATGACCTGTCCGGCAGGTTTTAATCCCTGAAAGACGATCGCCGGTGCCGTCAGAAGCAGACGGAGTTTGTCCATGAATCCGTTCAGTTCAGAAGCCATCGCCAGACCACGGTCCACGCTCTGCATGAGCCGAAAGTAGCGTTCAATTCCGCGACGTTCCTCCGGGAAGCGGCGAATCAGTCGCTGCTGAAATGCGTCGCGACCTCGGGGGATGTCAAAGGTCTCGTCGTCAAAAACAATATGGTCGAATCCATCGGGATTGAGTTCCAGGAATTCGATGTCGTCGGCAACGCCCAGGCCTTCGAGGATTTCGCGGGTTCGTCCGCCTTCGTTCAGCTGACCGATGTAATGTACGCCGGGACTGAATCGGTGACCGTCCAGCGCAAACGAATGTGTCCAGCCTCCCGGAAGGTAGTGCTGTTCCAGCACCAGCACTTTTTTGCCAAGGTTGGACAGCGCAACGGCAGCCGTCAGCCCGCCGGCTCCCGACCCGATGACAATCACGTCCCAGTCTGCCATTTACGGTTCCCTGTTTTCAGTTCTCATTTGTGCTGGCGGCATCCGGCGGTTTCGCCGTCTGTGGGTCTTTGAACCAGTCCGCCGGACCTGGCACGACAGACATGCGGCATTGAAAGCGAACTGTAACAGATCCCTCGGCCTCCTGTTCACTCCTTCTGAGCGGCAGTCCACGAAGTGTTGTCGGCGGAGGC
The DNA here is from genome assembly GCA_041398865.1 of Planctomycetaceae bacterium. Classification (GTDB taxonomy): domain Bacteria; phylum Planctomycetota; class Planctomycetia; order Planctomycetales; family Planctomycetaceae; genus Fuerstiella. Next base: position 85,707 of record JAWKTY010000022.1, on the reverse strand, counting down.
CGTTTTCGCGGGAGCGTTCTGTCCGAAGAAATTGGTTTCTTCCGATTCCTGATCGTCCAGCAGAATCGGATTGCCGTCCTCGATGAGTTTGGCCGATCCGCTCGAAAAAACTTGATGGGGTTCCGTTTCGGTCTGTACTGATATTACATGGAAGGATACCCAGAGCAGTTTTCTGACGTTCGTGGAAAAATTGACGGGCTCATCCGAAAGGAACCCACTCACGGAACCATCCTCGAAATCGGCGGCGGAAGCTGGCAGCTCCCGCCTCGCATCCACGGACAATTTTTCCCGAACGGTTCCGGCATCGTGTCGCCAGACGGCAGATCGAGCTGGGGCATGCGTAACCTGAGTATGGACTCAGACCAAGCCGCTCATTTCCTGGGAAAAACCCGTCGTTTTCGGGCTGGAAAAACAAAAAATTCCCGACGGCTGCCTCCTGATCGGCACCGGTCCTGAGCCCGCAGCGACACGTTTCTGCAACAATTTCCCATTCAATCGGCAGGACGACGGCAGGCCCGGCGGAGCAGTCGAAGGGCGGGCCAGTATCCGAAGACGAGCGCGGGAAGATAAAACGGAATCTCAAGGAACACGAGCCTGCCAAACGCACTCTGATAACAGCAGCATTGAGACAAACGGTCTGACGCGAAATCAACCGGCGATGTGAAGCACTCGTGCCATTTGCCGGCCTTCATCCCTCCTCGGCAGATCTCGTCATTGGCATAATTGACTCGGACACCCGTGGGCGTCGCGATGTCTTTAGCTGACGCGGGCCAGCCGAGAAAGGCAGTGTGAGTTTTGGAGTTCAACAGGATTTCGTGCCCGGCTTCCAGCGATTCCAGCGGGTCGCCGACGTACTCAATGTCGATGTAGCCCGGTTTGAGCGAGATTCCCATCAGGACGTTTCGTTCAAACGCAGTGGCGGGGAACACGGCTTCATTTTCCACCCTGAAGGCAATTGGCGAAAGACAGCTGGTCACCCAGAGTCCCAGTGTGGCGAGTGTCGCCATTAGGACGAAGATGAACATCAATTTGCGAAGCTGTTTGGACATTTCACTGCTTCATCGAAGCTTGAGCGTAACCGGCCGCTCACAACATCAGCCGCCGGAATGGGAACTGATCGGGCGCTGGCCTGTCGGCACAACTTTGCCCAGCGTCATCTGAACCTGCTGGTCAACCATTGCTTTGTACCTGCCTCCGGATTCCATGAGTTCCTGATGAGTTCCCGTCTGAGAAATTCTGCCGTCGACAATCACGCAGATTAAATCGGCTCCGGCGATGGTGCTCAGTCGGTGAGCGATCACGAAACACGTGCGGCCCTTCATCAGCTGCACCAGAGAATTCTGTATCAGCTGTTCACTGTCGGTGTCGAGATTGCTGGTGGCTTCGTCCAGAATCAGCAGCCGCGGATCCGCAAGAATGGCTCGAGCGATTGCCAGACGCTGCCGCTGCCCGCCGCTCAGCCTGACACCTCGTTCACCGATGACGGTCTGCATTCCCTGAGGAAGCCGGTCAATAAATTCAGACGCATTGGCGGCGTCCGCGGCAGCTCGAAGATCGGCTTCTGTGGCATCGCGGCGAGCATAGGAAATGTTGGCCGCGATGGTTCCGTCGAACAGAAAAACATCCTGTTCCACAACTCCCAGCAGCCCGCGAAAACATTCAACGTCGTAGTCCTTCAAATTCCGACCGTCCAGCAGAACAGCTCCTTCTGTGGTGTCGTAGAACCGAGCAACCAGGTTGCACAGCGTTGTCTTTCCGCGCCGCTGGGACCAACCAGGGCCACTGTCTGACCGGCAGTCACGGACAGATTGATTTCTTTCAGGGCGGGCTGATCCGTTCCCGGATACGTAAACGTCACGTTCTGAAATTCGATGTCTCCGTGAACATCGGCGGAGGTGACCCGAATGGAATCCGGAGTGGACTGCATTTCCTGAGGTTCATCCAGCAGATCCAGAATTCGATCCAGCCCGCTGAGGCTGTTCTGAAACTGAGTCGCGCTGGTGGCCAGAGTCGCCAGCGGATCCAGCAGCATCAGCAGGTAGACCAGAAACATCATCAGATCGCCAACAGTCAGAGCACCATCCAGAACTCGCCAGCCACCATAAAACAGCAGCGCAGCACTGCAGATGGGCATCATCGCTTCCCAGATCACTTCCACCGTGCGCATCCACCACCATGCGAACAGTTCCTGGCGAGTCATCAGATTGTTCTCTGTCATAAAGCGACCGGCTTCACGCTTCTGTCGACTGAAGGCTCGCACCACGCGCATACCGGCAAAGGCTTCTGCAGCTCCGGCGTCAATCTGTTCCCGCTGTTTGCGGATTGCTCGAAACTGAGGACGAATGCGGTTGATCCACGTTCGGTGAGTGACAAACACCAGCGGCAGCAACACAATGGCGCCCAGCAGCAGAGTCCAGTCCACCCACGCCAGCACCGCCAGACTGCCTGCCAGCTGAATCACAGCTCGCCAGGGGTTGTACAGCAGACCGAAAACAAGTTCGCCGACGCTGCCGCCGTCTTCCCGCAGTATGGAGGCGACGCCGCCGGATCGGATTTCGTGAACTCGATGCAGCGGCAGCCGGACAGCGTGCTCGAACACCCGCCGTCGAACATCCAGCTGAATGTGCTTCGTGATCTTTGTCGCGTACCAGCGACCCCAGATGTGCACGACGATTTTCAGCAGCGAAATACAAACCACGCCCACAACGACGGCCAGCAGCAGTTGTCGAGGATTGGTCAGCCCCGGAAACCGACTCGCCCAGGGTTCGGGCAGAGGCCTGGCGGTCAAAACATAATCCACCAGAAACTTGGTTCCGGCCGGAGGAATCAGAGCCAGCAACGTCGAAACCGTCAGCGACGCCAGAATCCAGACGATCTGCATGCGAAACGGGACCAGCAGGCCGAAAAACCGCCTCAGCAGCACGGAAGCCGACCGAGCTCGGGGACCTTTTTTCTGATCCGATCCGGAATGAATGCCGCCTTTGGGCAGCTCGTCCCGGCGAATTTTCCCCTGATATTCCAGAAATCGGCGGCGACTGCTGTCGCGAGGCGGGACGGACGGGGAAGATTCTGCGGAAGGATCGTGAGCAATCATGCCGGATTGTACGTTGTCCCGAGGGAAAAACATCCCGCCGGAAAACATTCCCGCAGTGCTCCTGTCACGGACACGATCGCCTGAAATCTCCGGAAAGTGCCATTCATCGGCCGCGAATTTCCGGACTGAGAAACCGCAAGGGTTTCACTCAAAGGCCGGAATGCTGACTTGATTCCCGGACGGGAAATCGTCATGCTGCCCCGCTTCGCTTTCTGCGGAGTTGCTCAACCCGCGACCAGCATTCGCCGATGTAGAGGGGACGGACTGGTCCTCAGATTGGCGACCTCCATCCGGCGAAACCCTAAAGACAATCGGCAGTTAGAGTTACGGCAATGAAAATTCGTAAAGGTGATGTCGTTCAGGTGATTTCCGGCAACCATTCGGGGAGTCGCGGGACGGTTCTGGCTGTCGACCTGAAGAAGGGAAAGCTGGTCGTTGAGGGCGTCAACAAGGTGTACAAGCACGTTCGCCGCGGTCATCCCAAGAGTCCTCAGGGTGGACGTTTGCACGTTGAACTGCCAATCGACGCCTCAAATGTGCAGCTGATCTGTCCGGAAACCAACAAACCGACTCGCATCGGGGTGAAGGTGGCTGAAGACGGCAGCAAGATCCTGGTGGCCACGCAGCGGCGCAACCCTGCGGCAGATCGCTCCGGCCCGCAAAAAGCGTAGAAGTCTGCAGTACAGGCTCGACCGATCTCCTTACTCCGAGGGACTGGCGGGTTTTCGAGCCGGAAGCGAATAAGGAGCCTGAGCCTTCGGTTCTCAAAGGGCCTGTAACTCCCCGTGCGCAGGCAATCGGGCCGGCTTCTCTTAGTATGCTCACCAACTGTCAATTTGGGGACGAAGTTGGGAAAATCCATCCTCTGCCCCACGAATCGGGTAAAATACGGTGAGTAAGGCTTGGTTTTTTGCCTGTTTCCTCGGGGGCGCGTCGACGATAGACTGAACACGCCCGAAAATCCTCTTGTTTGACAGGAAGATTGGCGGACACATAATCGTCCTCCGACCTTCGATGGAATGAATTCCATCGACAATGTCGATGACACTTCAGATGGTTGAGCTATGGCGGTTTTGGACATCAGGAAGATTCCTGGTCGATTAATCACAACCCTTCCCAACGGACGAAAGACACGCCGTGTGGGTAGCAGGCTGATACGTTCGGGGAAAGTCCTCACAGACGGACAGGTCGTCTCGAAAGACGCTCTCAACGTACTTGTGGATGATGCTCGGGTGCTCGGCCTCGCTCGCGTGATGACCGTTCGGGTTCAGGTTATGAAGGGGTGTCGAAAGGATGAGCAAAAGAAAAAATGAAGGGCAGCTGTCGCGGCAATCTGAAACCGAAGTGGTCACGACGACGACGGATGGAGCGCCTCAGCCCCCAAGCCCTTCACAGATAACACTGAATGCCCAGGCCAATCTTCATTTCTACCCCGAAACGCAACTTGTCTCGGTAGACTACCTGAAAGCGCTCGACGAGCTTGTACCCGGCGCCGCAAGGGAATGGGTTCAGAATACCGTCGCGGAGAGTAACCACCGAAGATCACTCGAGACAACAGAGTTGAATCTTCACGTCACGGAGCAGCAGGAAGTCTGGAAAGACCGAGCCAATTCTCTCCAAACGGCCAAACAGGTGGTCTTCGTTCTTGGAGGTTGTTCGCTTGTTGCGGCGGTGCTCGTTGCATGGATCGGAGGAACCTACGGTCCAATTGGTGGCGGGATTATCGGCGCTGGGGGAGTTATCGGTCTTGCTCGCGAGTTCCTTAAGCAACAGAAAACGGTTGGTGAGGACCGCGTCGTTGACCTGAACAAATCCTCTTCGGCAGTTGACGATACCACGGAGGAAGATGAGGTGGGGAAGGTACCAAACAGCAGGAACGATCCCTCATCGTCTGAGCCGACTAATGACTCTTAGGCAAATACCCTGCCGTTCACTTGTGGTAGGTGGCCATCCGGCTGGGCAGATGGTGAGAGAGTGTGTCCCTTTCAGAAACACTCGATTCCCACAAGCCGGCCTCGGAACTGCAGAAATGCTTCCAGTAGGCGAGTCGGGAGTTCGGGTTGGGTCGTGGTGAGTGTGACTCGATCCGGCAGAATCATCAGCGTCCCGGGGATTCGCGCGCAGGTGAGCCGGCCCCAGGTGGCGGTGCGGTCGTAGTCGATTGAAAAGTCTTCCTCAGGCTGGTCTTCGATGTGATCGATGAACGCTTCGACATCAATCGAGACCGGCGGTTCGAATTCGATCGCGTGAAAGAGCCTCCCGAACGCTGCGGAGAATTCTGCAGACATCAGGGACTCAACATCGCGGAATTCTGAGACCTGCCGACGAAATACGGCTTCCGCAGGGTCTTCGCCCGACTGAGTGACGGTCATCCGATACTCGAACAGCGGCGTCTGAATGGCTCCAAACCCGTCATCGGGTTCCGTGACCTGCAGTTCCGTCCGGCGAAATCCGAAATGTCGACGAAACTCGGCGAAGCGTTCGTTCAGGTCGTCACTGATTTCTGTCACAGCGATGCGGCCGATGAACAGCTGAGCACGTTCCGAACATTCGTCGGGCACCTGATGGCTCTTCTTAAACCCGCTCAGATCGCGCACCCGGCTCCGTTCTTCCCTGACAAGGGAAACATGACTGATCCTTGTTTTCTCCCGATTGCTCATGGTTGTGACAGATTCATCGTTCCTATGCAGCGGGAGGACGAACTGCAGACGTCCATCTCGCAAATGACACCGAATCGTATTGTTCCGGTCACCACAGATCCATGGATCACGATCCGGATTGACCTTACGCCCTCAGGCCCATAGCCACAAGAGACCGTCAGGAAAAGAGGGACGACAGCGATCTCGGACCGAGGAATTTCCATTGGGGAAAACTCTCCAGACCTCATGTTGTTCGGGCGGCGACCATTCATTCAAAACTGTTACGACCCGTTCCTGGTGGCGGAAAGCGAACGAAGTTTCACGAATCGCCTGCGGAATCCGGTTGATCGTGAAGTTAGAAGGTCGGCCGTGGTTGTGAGCGCTGTCGTTTCGGAACCCTAAGGTTGATCCCGAGATCCTCCGGATCCCTGGGAGAATACCGAGTTCCGAATTCGTCCGTTGAATTCACGCCACCGCCCTTGTTCGATGTTCGCATCGACAGGGGCGTTATTTGCTGTTTTGCCGTCCGGTCTCAGTCACGGTTTCCGGCCCCATCGATTACCCTTTCCGGAATTGATACGAATCGTGTGTGCATTCTGATCGAGTACCTGTGTCGCCGGTCGAAGCGGCCGTTCAAATCGGGTGCGAGGACAGAACAGGACAGGTGGCGGCAGAATGGCTCGATGTGATCAGGGGTATCTGTGTGACGTCTGCGGTGACGAAGTCAAAGACCTGCGGGAAAGTGATCTCTATCTGAGATTCGTCACTGGGCAGATTTCATCGCGGGAACTGCTCAGTTCTCCCGAACGTCACCTCACATGCAATCCGGTTGTGGCTCAGTTCATCGTCGATCCGCGGTTCACTCCCGTGCAGGTGGACGGTCCATTCAGTAAGGAGGAACTCGATGCCGACGACGTTGCTCAGCAGGAAGACCTGCTGACACGCGGCTGGCAGCGACTTCAGGAACTTTTCGAAGCAGCTCAGCCGGTCCCCATCGCAGACTACCCGCTTCCGGAATTCCGCTCGCGGAAGGAATCCTGACGCTGAGAACCCCCGGGTTCCCGGGAATCTCCTGATCTGCAGTCCCTCGAACGAAGGCATCGTCGATGACGCTGGAACCGCTTTGAGAGGGAATTCCGAAGCCTCTATACTATTCGCTGTGATCCTGAAATCAGAAAGCAGCGACAGATGAATCAGCGTGACGTGGTGATTGTGGGCGGCGGACCGGCAGGCAGCACGGCAGCCGGACTGCTGGCCAAAGCCGGAATGGATGTGGTGCTCCTTGAGAAAGCTCACTTCCCCAGATTCCACATCGGCGAATCTCTGCTGCCGGCCTCCGTCAGCATTTTTGAACGTCTGGGCGTTCATGAAGCGATTCGAGACGCCTTTATTCTGAAGCCCGGCGGGAAATGGCTGTATGGCCCAAAGGAAGTCCCGGGCGACTTTCGTCTGTCCGATGGAAACGCATCCTTCGACAGCCATCCCTATTCCTATCTGGTTGAACGCTGCACGTTTGACAGGATTCTGATTGATCAGGCGCAGGATCTGGGAGCTGAAGTTCGGTTCGGAACGGAAGTCACGGATCTGATCACAGAAAACGGTCGCGTGGTCGGGGTGCGGTGTCGGAATGATTCCGGCGCCGCCAGCGAACTGGGCGCTCGAATTGTGATTGATGCCAGCGGACTGCGATCACTGATTCCGTCGAAGCTCAGAATGCGCAAACTGACTGTTCCCCACCGCATGGGGATCTACGCTCAGTACTCAGCCCGTCCAACTCGGGATGATGTGCGAGCCGGATGGTTTCTTGGCCAGATGTTTTACGACGGCTGGACATGGCTGCTGCTGCTTCCCGGCGATCGATTTTCTGTCGGGACCGTGCTGACGGTGGATCGATTTCGCAGGTCGGGACTGAGTCCAACGCAGTTGCTGGAAAAACTGGTCAGTGAGAACCCGCTGCTGAACGAAGGCATGACGGCGGACCGACAGCGGATCTCTGATGTCATGGTCACCGGCAACATGGGGAACACATCGGAAAAGCTGGCCGGAGACGGCTGGGTAGTGGTGGGCGATGCAGCGTTCTTCATCGACCCGTGTTATTCGTCGGGAGTTCACCTGGCCATGATGTCAGCGGAAATGGTGGCCGATCAAATCATCGCCGCTCCCCGTGAGCAGCCTGTGCGACGAGATGTCTTTGATGGTTATCAGAAGACCATGCGGAAACACGAAAAGACCGTCCACAACATGGTCGAAGCATTCTACATCGCCAGTCGAAACACATCCGTCCAGAAGATGATTACGTCCATGCAGGGAGGCTACTTCTCTCGGAAGTTCGTCACCTTCGTCGGAGGAGACTTCAAACAGAACGCGGGTTACATTTCGAGAATTCGGCTGTACTCGCAATGCGTCGGAGCCATCTGCGGCAACGATGCCAACCGAACGCCGGCTAACAGCCCAAACTATCTGCATGCGGCTGACGGCAGGTCAGCGGCCTGTTCAGATGTCAGGGAAGCCTCGATTCTGGCCTCGGCGGACACCGCCGTGGTGATGGAACCGGGCACCTGAAGCCGCGGAACTGATTCATCGGAAGCCGACGCCGCCTGCATGAGTTTCTCAGTCTTCGGAAGCGGTTTCCGGTGGTCATGGCACTGCGGTGAAAGCTTGAATCAGCAGTCAAATTGACGCACAATCCGGCGGTTGCGAAACGCTGCGATGTCGCGGCATGTCCGAAGAAACCAACGGCGGTCAGTATGTCAATCGAACAGGCGGAACGACTGAAACGGGAACTCACTGACAAATGGGTCACCGTGGCGGAAGGTGTTCCCGAACTCCGTCGGTTTCAGATGCTGACCGGCAAGGTCCGGACCGTCAATATGAACTGCCGGGCTCTGGTGCAGTTTGACAGTCCGGAAGACATTGCCTGGTATGACATCGATCCTCAGTTCCTGACCGTTGTTGACGGGCCTCATCCAAAGGCAAAGGAAGAGACGGCACATTCGGCGAAGGCCGCTGCAGCGCCCGCGAAGGCAGCTGCTCCGGCAGCATCCGGAGGCGGAAGTCCACTCGATCAGATCCGAGCCAAGGCCGGTGGCGGCGCTCCGACTGCTGCACCTGCCGGCGGTTCTCCGCTGGACAAGATTCGCGCGGCCGCAGCTCCGAAACCTGCAGGCGGAAGTCCGCTCGACCAGATTCGAGCCAACGCTGGCACGCCAACTGCATCGACAGGAGGCGGAAGTCCACTGGACAGGATTCGAGCGGCCGCAGCAGCACCAGCCGCCGCCTCCCCGACTCAGCCGGAAGCCGTCCAGCCGGAAGCTGCTCCGCAGGCTGAGACCAAACCTGCAGCTCCTGCCGCTGATCCCAGCCTTGCAGGACTCTCGCCACTGGAACAAATCCGCGCACGCGGAGCGTTCAAAGGCTAGGCTGGAAAAAATCGCTCCCCGGTAAATCTGCCCCGACCGGCAGACTCATTTTTGGCTGCTTGTCGACTTCGATTGACGCCAAAAATCATCGTCGAGATTCGTGGAATTCCACTCCCCGATGTTTGCCTGGACCTGGCCGCCCTGCCTCCGTTCCGTGACGCACATTCCGACAGCTGTTCGTGAAGTTTCCGTGCCACTCGCCGCGGTTTGGAATGACGTTTGCCGCCCGGGGTGGGCGGCTGCAATGACACGGAACACCAGCCGGTTCCGGTTGTGTCGAATGGATCGAACAATCCTGAAGCACGGCCTGACGAAGGCTGGATGGTCATGCAGATTTGCAGCGTTGATTTCGGAATGAGTTGGTCCGTTTGGATCGATTGCAGGACTCCGGAACGTCGATGCCAGCATCGACACGGATGATCCGAGTGGACGCTCGATTGACTCGCCAGGTCTGTTCATTGAGGAACATCAGATGGCTCAGGGAAGGCTTCTTTTTGCGCTGTTGGTGCTGACACCACTTAACTTCGGGTTGGCTCAGGCCGACGACGCCGCAACCGCGTTTTTCAGTGAATCCGACTCTCCGCTGTTCATTCAGGACAGTGGATTGCTTTTGGATTCAGCACCTCCTGAAATCATTGGTCCGGACACCGATGCCGATCCGGTCGATACCCGGTTTGAGGCTCTGGAGAAGGACCTGAAAGCCCTGAAGGCTTCTCTGGAAAAGAAGGATGCGCCCAAACCGGCCACTCCCCCGGCTGTTGTATACCCGACGGTGAAGGTCACGGGATTCTTTCAGGCCGATGCCGGCTGGCTGACTCAGGATTCCGCCAGTCGTCAGCAGTTCGGCGACATCCAGGACAATCGAGCCTTCCGACGAACACGACTTGCCGCGGTTGGAAAAGTCGCCGAAAACGTCAGCTACATGCTGGAAATGGATTTCGCATTCAACGGGCGGCCATCGTTCATGGATGTCTGGATGGACATTGCCAACATGATCCCGGTGGGGACGGTGCGGATTGGGCAGTGGCGACAGCCGTTCGGTCTGAACGAACTGACCAGCGTCAAGGAACTCACATTTCTGGAACGCCCGTCAATGTTCGGGATGTCTCCGTTCCGCCAGATCGGCGTCGGTTTTCACGACGTCAGTGGTGACGAAAACGTGACATGGGCGGCGTCGGTTTTCGGAAGTGCAACAGATGCGTTTGGCAACAGCATCGGCGATCGAGGCTACGGAGCAGCGGCTCGACTGACCAAAGTTCTGATGGAAGACCAGTGCAGCGATTTTCTGGTTCATTCGGGTGTCGGTTACAGCTATGTCGCCAACCCGAACAAGACGATCGAGTACCGCAACGTTCCGGAATTTGGCGGAGCACTCGCAGTGCCGGGAACAATTCCGTTCTTCGTCGACACGCTGCCGATTCCGGCTGACCACGCTAACCTGCTGAACGGTGAACTGGCGGGAACATGGGGGCCCCTTCATGCTCAGTCCGAACTTCGGTACGCACTGGTCGACACAAAGAACGGCGGAACGTTGGTCTTCCCGTCGGCCTATGCTCAGCTGGGCTGGATTCTGACCGGCGAACATCGACCCTACAACAAACAGAGTGCCGCTTTGGGTCGCATCAAACCCCGCTCTGTGCTGGGTGTCAAATGCGGAGGAAGCGGAGCCTGGGAACTGGCCATTCGCTATTCATGGATTGACCTGAACCAGGGAACCGTGACGGGCGGCGAACTGAAAAACACTGCCTATGGCGTGAACTGGTACCTGAACGACTATACAAAGATTCAGTTCAACTACATCAACGCCGACCTGAATCGTGCCCCCGTCGGAAACAGCGATACTCACATTTTTGCCATGCGAGCTCAGCTGGATTTCTGATCCACGCTCGATCAAAACAGGAAACACGGTTCGGTGCCGTTCAGGTCTGTGATGCAGGCCTGAGCGGCATTTTGCGTTCCTGCCGAAAATTCCCCGCAGCCGCCATTTAAAGGCGCGGAAAGTCAAACTTTTCGGGGCGCTGGACGGCAGGTGTCGATATGATGTTAGAATCCTGGGGCGGAACCGTGCACACAGCGTCCATCCTGCATGATTCGACGCAGTTGCCTTTCCGGTCAGCGGCGTTTGAGCACCTTTGATAACTTCCGGACGGCCATGGCTGGGACTGTGAATGACAACCTCCGCACTTTCCCTGAATGGCCTCTTGAGTTCCGATTTACAGGTTGTTGAGCGCGGACTGTGTCCGCTTTGAGGGAGTCACTTCCATGAATGATTTTCCCAGTCGTCGAGAAATGCTGTCAACAGCCGGCATGGGCTTTGGAGCTCTGCCGCTGGCATCGATTCTGAATTCAGCAGAGGCCGGAAAGGTCAGCCCGACCGCCCCCGGTATCCCGCACCGCCGCACTCCGGCGACCAGTGTGATCTTCCTCTTCATGGAAGGCGGTCCGAGTCATCTGGATCTGTTCGACCCCAAACCTCTGCTGCGTAAGCTGGCAGGACAGCGCCTTCCGGATTCGTTTGAACGCCCCGTGACGGCCATGGGAGAAGTGAATTCTCCGCTGCTGGCCGACCAGCGTAAGTGGAAGCAGCACGGAGACAGCGGTCTGTGGGTTTCGGACTGGCTGCCTCATACGGCCGGCTGCGTGGATGATCTGGCCGTCATCCGGTCCTGCTGGAGCAAAGGGATCAATCATGCGGGCGGAGTCTGCTCGATGAACACCGGAACACCTATCGCCGGCCGTCCGTCGCTGGGAGCCTGGGTCACGTACGGTCTGGGAAGCGAAAATCAGAACCTGCCGGCATTTGTCGTGATGCAGGACACATCGACTCAGGTTGTCAATGGTGACCGAAACTGGGGCACCGGCTTCATGCCGGCTGTTTACCAGGGAACTCCGTTTAATACATCCGGCAACCCGATTTCCAATCTGTCGCGGCCTTCCGGTGAAAGTTCGGACGCTCAGAACCGCAAGCTGCAGGTGCTCGATTTCCTCAACCGGCGCCACGCCGCGTCCCGAACTCAGCAGACCGAACTGGATGCTCGAATTGCCGGATATGAGCTGGCATTTCGGATGCAGTCATCAGCTCCGGAAGCCGTCGATCTGGCACAGGAAACTCCGGAAACTCTGGCATTGTACGGCATGGATCAAAAGGTCACGGAAACCTTCGGACGTCAGTGCCTTCTGGCTCGCCGACTGGTCGAACGCGGCGTTCGCTTCGTACAGCTGTACCATGGCGCCGGCAGCAAGTGGGATTCGCACTCGGCCATTGAAAAGAATCACACTTATCTGTGCAAACAGACTGATAAGTGTGTCGCCGGTCTGCTGAAAGATCTGAAACAGCGCGGGCTGCTGGAAACGACTCTGGTTGTCTGGGGCGGAGAATTCGGGCGAACTCCGATGAGCGAAAAAGGCGACGGACGCGACCACAACCCGACAGGCTTCACGATGTGGATGGCAGGCGGCGGGGTGAAAGGCGGCCGGACAATCGGAGCGACAGACGAACTGGGCCTGTATGCCATCGAAGACCGACTGCACGTCCACGATCTGCACGCCACGATCATGTGGCTGCTGGGAATGAATCATCGCGACGTTGTCTACTACGACAAGGGCCGCCCGGAACGTGTCGATCAGAACGAAGGCCAGCCCTTCACCGGCATCGTTGGCTAATTCCCAGGGATGACCCGGCGTCCAGCGCCGTGAAGAGATCTGAAAAACGAAAAACACTGACCTCACTGAATCAACTTTTACAGGGCAGGCTCTCGCCTGACAATTTGATCAGAACTGTCAGGCGGAAGCCTGACCTGGAGCGGCTGTAAACTCGTCATGGCATTGAGCACTGCGCGCGTCAGGGGATGCCCAGCAGGGGTTTGATCAGCAGAAAAGTGCCGACCGTAAAAATCGGGATCCCGATCAGGTTCAGCAGCACGCCGTAATAGACCATCTGCCGCACGTGAACTCGGCCCGAGGCGAACACAATAGCGTTCGGCGGAGTCGCAATGGGAAGCATGAAGGCGCAGCTGGTTGCCAGGGTTGCGGGAACGATCAGCAGGCGAGGGTCAACGCTCAGAGCATCCGTCACGGCGCACAGTGTCGGCAGCAGAGTACTGACCGTTGCCACGTTGCTGGTGAATTCCGTCAGAAACGTCATCAGACAGCAGACGATCGCAATCACCGCCCACAGGGGCATGGACTGCAGCGGGCCATGAATGGCAGTGCCCAGCCAGGCAGACAGGTCCGTGCTCTTGAATGCTCCGGCCAGAGCGAATCCGCCTCCGAACAGCAGCATAATGTCCCATGGCAGCCGAGTTGCCGTCGGCCAGTCCATCAGTGGAACAGAATTGCCCTGACTGTCCACAGTTCCTGAAGGAATGCAGAACAGCAGCACCGCCACCAGCATCGCCACGGTTGAATCATTTACGCACGATTCGGCGAACTGCGGCAGCTCTTCCGGCGACAGCGACATCCCCAGTGCATTCAGCCACGTCGGAACAAATCCCGACCACCCCGGCAGGATCGTGACCGCACCAACACTGAGTTGTTGCCGAAAAACCCACAAGGCCGCCGTCAGAAAAAACATCAGCAGCATGCGGAGTTCGGCTGACGTCGGACGCCCCAGAGCCACCAACCGCTTCTTCAGCTCCTGCTTCAGCGATGAGTCGTGTTCGTGGCCGCCGGGCAGACGCCATGTCAGAACCAGCCATGTCGCCAGCAGATAAACAGCGCCCAGCGGTGCACAGGCCAGCAGCCACTGAGCCACGGAGATGGGCGGAGCATCCGGATAGGTGGTTTCATAGATCGTGACCGCCTGGCTGTTGGTCGGAGTTCCCATGATGGTCGTCAGCCCGCCGATGCTTGCGGAATACGCAATTGCCAGCAACAGCGGAACGGCCAGATGGTCCGAGATCCGATCGCGACCGTTCCCGGCTGGTCCAGCGGCTCTCGATGATTCGGCGGGAACATTCTGTTCTTCGTCGAGCGTCTTCAGAAGGGCCAGAGCAATGGGAAGCATCAGCAGCGTGGCGGCGGTATTGCTGATCCACATCGACAGGACTCCGGTGGCCACCAGAAACCCCAGCACCAGTCGTCGCGGACTGACACCCACCAGCTGAACCACATTCAGCGCGATTCGCCGATGCAGATTCCAGCGTTCAATCCCCAGAGCCAGAATGAAGCCGCCCAGATACAGAAACACGTTGTCATTGATGTACGACGCCGACACTGTCTTCGCGGACTGGATCCCCAGCACAGGAAACAGCACCAGCGGCAGCAGACTGGTCGCTGCCAGCGGAATCGCCTGACTGACCCACAGCGTCGCCATCAGCACAGTCACGCCAATCAGCCGAAATGCTTCAGGCTGCATCCCGCCTGGTGGCGGCAGAACCAGCGGACAGCAGCAAAGAATCAGTACACCGACAAGAACAATTCGCATGAAATGAAAGCACGCCGAGCAGAAGTGTCTTCCGACGGCTCATCCGGCCACCGAATCGGAAAGAATTCGAATACACACCGGAAAATCGTACCGCGCCTCGCCCGTTGCCAGAAGGCTGTTACCATCAGCGAGGCTCAGAAGGACCTGTCATGCGCGGATTCAGCGAAAACAGGACGCATCGGCCGCTCGCTGCTGCGGACTCTGGGGCCGTCGGAGAGGGCTCTGAAATCAACAGTCGCTGATCGACTGGGACATCAGAAACCAGTTGTTCCCGACCGGATGGCCAGCGAATACTGATTGTGGCTGACGAAGTGTCTTTCGGCAGCCCCACGTGGATCAGACCAGGGGACGCAGATGCATAACTCCCGCCTCCCTGCAGTTGGCGGTACTGAATTACGGCGTCAGTCGTGACGCGCACAATGGCGCCCACCGGCTGCCGAGGGGAAACGGTTCCCACAAGCCGAATCTGCAAAACGTGTCCTTGTGAATGGCATTCATTTTGAAGCAGCATCGCGGGTGCCTGAGTGGCGGAGAAGATCAGATCGGTGAGCCCATCGCCATTCCAGTCCGTCCACACCAGGCCTCGTCCATGACGACGTTCTGTCAGAACAGCCCCTGCGGAATGAGTGACATCCGTGAAACCTGATCCACCTGAATTCTCCAGCACGACCATCGGCTGCTCCATCGTGGTGTGCTGAGGGTGATACTGACGTGTCCGCAGCAGACTGCGATGTCCTGATCGCCATCGAGATCAAAGTCGGAAAAACAGTCCCCCAACCGACCGACTGATCGCCGATTGCGGCAATCCCTTCAGGAGTGCTCATATGGCGGAATAACCCGTGTCCCTGGTTTCGATAGATCGCAAAACTTTCCATCTGAAAGTTCGTTGCCCACAGGTCAAACTGTCCATCGTTGTCATAGTCTGTCACCTGAACCCCCATGCTGGCATCCGGAGTTCCTCGCTCGCTGACTCCAGCCCCGCTGGACACGGACAGATCCTCGAACCTCCGCCCGTCGACGTTGTGATACAGAAAATTCATCATAACATCGTTGCCGACATACAGATCCAGCAGTCCGTCTGCATCAATGTCAGCTGCCACTGCTCAGGTCCCTTGCCGTCCTGACGTAATCCGAATTCTCAGTTTCGTCGGACCAGGTACCGTCTCCGTGACTCAGAAACAGATGGTCCGGCAGCGGCTGGAAGAGCTTCGGTGAACATGTGTCCCTGACCGCTCCATCAGGCGTATAACACGGCGGATCATTGTCGAAGGACCAGTCCACGTATCCCGGTACAAACAGATCCGGCTCACCATCCAGATTGAAGTCTCCCCAGGCAGCGGAACTGCACCATGTCGAAATGTTCAATCCGCTGGCACTCGTGCGATCCTCAAAGGTACCATCGCCACAGTTGCGGAAAAGCTGAATACCTCCGTAACCTGTCAGCAGAGCATCAGGAAAGCCATCGTGATCGACATCGATCGTTGCCAGTCCATGACTGTAAAATCGGGTGGCTGGCATTCCTGACGCGCCCGTAACATCAACAAAACACTGGTCGAGATTTCGCAACAGCGACAATGGCTTCGGAACAGCCCGCCTGTCCCTGAAATCACCGCCGCCGGAAATCAAAATGTCGGGGCACTCGTCCAGATCGATGTCGACCGCGGCCACCCCTGATCCCAGAGTTTCCAGAAGAGTCCGGTACGCATGGCGCGATCCGTTCTCCGGGATCACAATCGGAAACCTGTCGGCGTTCAGCGGACGAAATCGTATTACGGACACTTCGGATAATTCGGCGGCGACAACTGTGGCAGGCGGCTTCTCTTGTGGATCCGCAGTCGACTGCTCGCGCGTGACCGAAGGCACGGAAACGTCACAGCCCGACAGCCACAACACAGCGAAGAGTACAACACACAGAACCGGAGAACTAAACTGCGAAGCCTGACTCCACGAACCTGAAGGGCTTTTATCAATCACCTGCTGCCGTGCGATCATTGATGGCGCGGAATCAAAACAAGTCACGCTGCCGGACACCTTCACGCTCGCGTGCCGCCGACGGTCGAGCTGATTTCGGGGCCAGCTGAAGTTCGGAAGCATGGGTCGATCGAAAAAGCATCCATGCCTGGCGAATCCGGAGATCGTCGGGCGCCAGACCGGTGGCCGCCCGGTACCAGCCATCTGCCAGAGACACTTCGCCCAACTGAACGGCAAGTTCCGCCAGCCGCAGCCGAAGGTCTGCAGTTTCTGCATCATGAATAATGGCCTGATGAGCTGCAGAAAACTCAGAACGCAATTCGGCGATTCTTCCCGCCTCACGGCGGAGTGTCAAGGCTTCGTCCGCCTGCCCCGCAGACGCCAGGAGATCAGCCAGACGATGATAAATCCGGAGATCATGTGGCGACCTTCGATGGAGTGTTCGCAGACGTTCAATCCCCTTATCTGTGTTTCCATGACGTTCGTCCAACTGAGCCGCAACAAGACCGGCTTCCACGTGATCAGGCTCTTCATTCAAAGCGACCTCAGCAGACGATTCGGCTTCGCCAAATCGACGAAGAGCAAGCAGCGCCTGCGCCCGAGCCGCCTGCACATCAGGGCAGGGTCCGGCGGGTTCAAGCACGTCCAGGGCCTTTTCAAAATGCCTGAGTCGAATAAGCACCTCCGCCCAGCCGAGACGAATTTCGTCGAAGGCCGGTGACTGTGCCGCCACCAGCGCTGCGGCTTTTTCGAAAACATCTGCCGCATCTTCCATCCGATCCGATTCCTTCAGAATGGTTGCCTGCAGATGGAGTGGCCGAAAGTCACCCGGAGCCAACTGGTTCACACGGTCCAGGCTCGACATGGCACGTTCAACAGCACCGATATCGTAGTACGCCGCTGCCAGCATTCGACAGGTTTCCAGTCTGTCCGGGTTCCAGTCCAGCACCTGACGAAACAGCAGAATGGCCTCGGAAAACTGCCCTTCCTGATACCGGATTTCACCCGCCTGATGATAGGCTTCCTCCCGAGTTTCCGGATGCGAGTTCGCTCGACTGAATATCACAAAAGCAGCAGCCGAATTTCCGGAATGCTTCAGCAAGAACCCCTTCAGCAGCTCTGCGTGAGGCCGAAACTCATCATCTGACTGTAACGTCTGCACACAGTTCTGCACCTCGTCCCACTGTCCTGTGTCTACAGCCTGCAGACCCTGAGCGAAAACAAGGTCACCGGACGGGCGACTACACCCACCGATGAGCATCACTGAAAAAATGACCACAGGAATCGTTTCCGGCGACATTCTCAGTCGACCTCGACAGCCCCGATTCGCATTGTGAGTCGCAGTCAGCACCTGATCATCCTTCGTTAGAAATCATAGTTCCTGAGGATTCCTCAAAAAACAGGAAAGTCCCGAGCAGAAAAACATTCGGCCGGATAGCGGGCATTCATGTCTCTCTTTTCGCCGACCATTGATGGTTCGGGTCCTCACGGCCGTTGACACCAGGTCTGCACCTTCCGTAGTCTACCGGTTTCCCCCTGTGAATTTCGTCCTGTTTTTCCGGGACGTGTCCTCCTTTTCTCCTTCCATGAGATTTCTAAAATGCCTCGTATACCAATTCAACGCCGTCGTCATGCCTTCACCCTGATCGAACTGCTCGTTGTCATTGCCATTATCGCGATCCTTATTGCGCTGCTGCTGCCAGCCGTGCAGCAGGCCCGCGAGGCAGCGCGAAGGACTCAGTGCAAGAACAACCTCAAGCAGATCGGGCTGGCACTTCACAACTACCACGACGTATATCATCTTTTTCCGGCAGGTTCGTACTGGAACAACAAGGATGCCTCGGGAGCCACGTACCATCAGGGCAGTCTGCTGACCCATCTGCTGCCCTACATCGATCAGGCCCCGATGTTCAATCAAATTCCCTTCGACAACCCTCCCGCATCAAAAAACATCAATGATGCAACACTGCCCGGGGGAAGTCTGATGCGGACACAGTTTCATGTTCCGGCTTATATCTGTCCATCAGATACGGCCGGCCCAAACTTCAATGGCGTGTCCACCGTCCAGAACTATGCCGGAAGCAAAGGGGCATCAAATGCCGGAAGTCCGGCTGGAGGAAATCCCTCCGGAACGCCGCCATGTGCCGACAAGTATCTAAGCTTTGCAAAAGGACAGACATCAGGCAGCGGAGTGTCCGGACCGTTCCATCGCAACGGCCGCAGCTGTCATATGCGAGACGTAACGGACGGTCTTTCAAACACAATCTTCGTAGGTGAGGTGCGTCCTGAATGCAGCAACCACATGAGAGCGGGATGGCTCCAGGCTAATAACGGCCAGGGAATGGCAGGCACCCTCTACCCAATCAATCTGGACACCTGCAACGACAACCCGAGCTCCGGCTGCAACTGGAGCAACAACTGGGTAGAGGAGTTCGGTTTTCGATCCCGCCATGTCGGCGGAGCTCAGTTCCTGATGGGAGATGGATCCGTGCATTTCATTTCCGAAAACATCGACCACACGCTGTATAACAGTCTGGGAGCAAAACAGGACGGCCAGCCGGTCAGCTTCCCGTAGACCGATAAAGTCTTCCCGCTCAGGGCCACTGCCGATCGCAGTGGCCCCTTTGTCACCACGTGTCTGTGGCTTCCCCGTTCGAATACACTCTGCGCTCCGCCTCCTTCACTCGGATCTGCCGCATATCCGCCCCTTCCCTTGAAAGTCTTCCATGGTGCACTTCTTCGAGTTTCGCCGGATCGGGTTCGTATTGTTTTGCACATTTCTGGCAGCAAGTGCCGGATGCTCAGGGCCCGATCGCCCGCCCATTGCAGCCGCCTCCGGAACAGTCACCCTGGACGGAGTGCCCGTTGAAGGAGCAACCATCAGCTTTGTCCCGGCTGACGGCGGACGCCCCGGGTCCGGATTTACCGACGCTCAGGGTCGATATACCATCACGACTTTCGAAACGAATGATGGCGCAAAAGTCGGAGAACATCAGGTCGCTGTGATCAAGATCTCCGGGGATGGTGCTTTTATGCCAGGCGGGGCCGACGGTTCCCCTCAGTCCGACGAAATGAGTCTGTCAGAGATTCCAGCTCCAGATTCGGAATCGTCCGGGAAGAAGGCTCCCAAAATCGATTACCTCGTGCCGCAGAAATATGGTTCCGCCGTGACATCCGGGCTCAGAGTAACGGTTCCGGAAGAAGGCAGTGATCAACTGAATCTGACACTCTCATCCAGCTGATTCGGTCGTCACTGGCGGATCTCGCTCGACTGCAATTCCACGGCTTCATCGGAATGCTGCTGCTCCCAGGATGTGTCCGCGACTTCGGCGCTGACGGGCTGTCGCAGCGCCATCATCTCGAAGTTGGCAGCGACCACAGCGACCAGCGCGTAGATGGCGGCGACGATGGAAATCGGCTCCTGAGCATCACCGGGCCCCCAACCGTTCATCAGAATTGCGGCCCAGCAGATCAGTGAAATGCCCGGACCGGATGCACCGACCAGAGCCGCAACGGGCTGCCTGGCTCGAATCGCTGCCACCAGAATCGCCAGGCCCAGCAGGCTGATGACCGGCCCGGTGCCCAGAATCGATTCGATTTCCCATGCCGCCAGTCCTGCGCCAATCGGGGTCGCGGCCACAAACAGAAACAGCATGACCTTCAGCCACCGTCGAGGAGGCGTTTCGACGACGACAGCCGGACGATCCCACAGTGAATCCGGAGCCTGATAGGGATTGTGTGAAGGGTCACCGTTCATTGAGACCACCGTGGAGGCTCCGCTGAAGGACAGGCTGCACTGGATGGATTTCCGGAAGTCAGGGAAAGCCCGTCCTACAGCAGTGCCACCCGCAGCGTCGACGAATCCTACTGTTTGGTTTCGAAGATCGTTTGCCCGGCTTCCGTGGCAACCGGGCGAGTTGTGACTTCAATCGTCTTTGCAGTCTCATCCACAACCATCACCATCGTTCCTTTGTACTTGGAAAAAATCGCGTCAAAGGCAGCGACGGCAGGCAGTTCCCCCAGATTCATGGTCTGAGATTCGTTCTGAGTCAGACCGGACAGCTTAAACGCCGGACCGTTCAGAGTAATGGGGGTTTTGATTTCTTCAGAGATATAGCGGAATACGTCATCCAGAGCCGTCTGGCGGAAGTCGATCAGAATCGGCATCTTCAGGCGGTCCGCCACCAGATCGGGGATCTTCGAAGCCGCTGATACCACCGGAGCGGCCACGGTGAAGTCTGTCACCAGAGATTCGTTCCAGGCGTACAGAGACGCGATGGCCAGATTCGCTGCAGCCTTGTCCGGCAGGATGGTGACCATTCGGACCAGTGACTGATCAGTGTGAAAGGAAGTTCCCAGATTAAGAGCCTGCATCATCGCAGGCAGTCGGCCAACCATGGTCCGTCGACCCAGGGTGCCGGGCTTCATCATACGGAACAGGTCCTGAAGTTCGCCGGGAAGCTTTTCCATCTGAGCTGCCACATGTCGCTGAACCTGCAGGGCGCTGCTTTCACCGGAAGGCTTCAGCAGAGTTTCCATGAACAGAAAGTCCTTCGCCAGATGAAAGCTCCAGCTGACAGTCCGCACATCCCGACCAAACCACAGCACAAAGCTGTCGGCAAACTGCTGCATACTTGTGCCGAAGATGTATTCGCGATGTGTATCCACATTGGCGAGATCAAACAGGAGCGTCATTTCGCGAGTTCGATCCGAAACCCGGTGCTGTCCCGCCAGATCAACAGACAGATCACGAGGATACTCGTCCGCGTCCACCAGATCCGGTGCCAGCAGAACGTCCGCCACCACAAACGTTTTCGCATCCACAGGACGGTACGCCCAGGGAGCCGCTTCGTAAACGTCTTTGTTCAGATCCGGACGCAGTCGGCCGCCGAGTTTTTCGCGGTAGGCCGAAGGCGGCTGTTCCGCTTTCAGCCGCACCACTGCTGAAACTTCCGGAGCGCTGGTTCGGGCGCCGAAATTCAGAGCGAACGTGATCTCCTGAATCTCCTCGACCTGAAAGCGACTGATGTCCTGAATGGAGTCCTTCAGCCAGACACCAAGCCCGCCCAGTGTTCCGACGAATTCCTGATGACGCACATCCGCCGACCAGATTTCCGCCGGGCGAATATGGAAGACCAGATGCGGCGTAAACGGCAGATACGACAGCGGAATCGGCTCACCACTGGTGGGGCTCAGACCGCGCACGTCTTCAAACGACGCGGCCATATCCTGCTTCTGTTCCTGCCACTCCTGGTTCACCTTTGGCTTCGCCGCTTCCGCAGCCAGTCGAGCCGCTTCGGCATCCTGAATCTGCTTCTGTCGCCACAGCCCGTACATGCTGGCCGCGAACAGCAGAATGCCAATCACGACGACCACTGGTCCGGTGCGGCTGCCCGATTTTCTTCGCCCGCGAACTCGCTGAATCACCGGTCCAGGCGACGCCGCTTCGGTGTCAATCGCGGTTACCCCCGACGCAGGCTGAGCGAAATCCAGTTCATGCGTGGACGGATTCTTCACGGAAGCAGGTGCTGAATCGACAACGGCCCCGGACAGTTCAGCGAAGGCATCTGCCGTTGGCACGCTCGCGGATGATCGCGTTTTTCGGCTGCGGCCGGAAACAGGACGAGCGTCCACGGACGGCAACACCGGGAAGTCCGCATCGCCGGCCTCCTGTTCCGCGGGATCATCGGGAACCCAGCGAGGAGACGTGCCAACCATCGGCGGGCTGGAAGCAACCGGAGCCCGCGGAGGAGGATCCGGTTCAGCCAGTTCCAGCTGAACTTCGTCGGGTTCTTCCAGCACAAACCGGTGCTGACACTTCGGGCATTTCCCCCGGCGCCCCAGCAGACTCCGATCCGGCAGCTTCAGCCCTGCCCCGCATTCGGGGCAGGGGATCGTCAACGACGTCATGGAAACATCCCGTGATCATTTCATCCCGTCAGAACTGTGGAAACCGGACTGATAACGATCAGCCCGAACCGCATCCGGCGACAGGTCCTTATTCGCCCAGGTTCATGGTGACGGTTTTCAGTTCCGTATAATTGGCCAGCCCGGCCTCGCCCAGCTCACGCCCGATACCGCTCATCTTGAAACCACCAAACGGAGCGGCGGCATCAAACACATCATAGCAGTTCACCCATACCGTTCCGGCTCGCAGAGCATGAGCAACCCGGTGAGCTTTCGTGACATCGCTGGTCCAGACCGCAGCCGCCAGACCAAATGTCGTCGTGTTGGCTCGTTTGACCACTTCTTCAACATCACTGAACTTCAGGATGCTCAACACAGGCCCGAAGATTTCTTCACGAGCAATCTTCATTTCATCCGTCACATTGGTGAACACCGTGGGTTCAATAAAGAATCCCCGGTTGCCTCGACGATGTCCTCCCGTCGCGCAGGTTGCGCCTTCGGACGTCCCGCTTTTGATGTAGCTCATGATTTTGTCGAACTGTTCTCGATCAACCTGAGGCCCCTGAGTCGTCTCGTTGTCGAACGGATTCCCCAGAACTCGCTGACTGGCTCGAGCCACCACGCGCTCGACGAATTCCTCGTGAACAGCGTCCTCAACAAACAATCGGCTGCCCGCACAGCAGCACTGGCCCTGATTGAAGAACAGCCCGAATTCCGCTCCGGCAATCGCGGCATCCAGATTGGCGTCGGCGAAGACAATGTTGGGAGACTTGCCGCCCAGTTCCAGAGTGATCCGCTTCAGCGTCATGGCAGCATCGGCCATAATTCGCTGACCGGTTTCCCCCGAACCCGTAAATGCCACTTTGTCCACCAGGCCATGCTTCACGATCGCGGCTCCGGCGGTCGGACCATAACCGGGGACGATGTTAATCACACCTGGCGGAAATCCGGCTTCCAGAGCCAGCTCGCCCAGTCGCAGACACGACAGCGGAGTCTGTTCGGCAGGCTTCATCACAATCGTGTTGCCGGTCGCCAGAGCCGGGCCCCACTTCCAGGCGACCATCAGAATGGGGAAGTTCCAGGGAATAATCTGTCCGCAGACACCCACGGGTTCTCGACGCGTATAACAGAAGTAATCGCCTCGCACTGGAATCGTGCTTCCCTGAACCTTGTCCGCCCAGCCGGCATAGTATCGCAGGCAGTCGATCGCCAGCGGCAGGTCAGCTGCACGGCTGTCTCCGATGGGCTTGCCATTGTCCAGAGTTTCCAGCGCGGCCAGTTCGTCCAGATTTTCCTCCATCAGGTCTGCCAGGCGATACAGCAGACGCCCTCGTTCCCGAGCATCCATCTTTGACCAGGGTCCCGATTCGAAGGCGGATCGAGCCGCATGGACGGCAAGATCCACGTCTGCCGAATCCCCTTCTGCAACCTCGCAGATGACTTCTTCTGTCGCCGGATTGATTGTCGGAAACGTCCGACCACTGACCGCGGGACGGAAGTCATCACCGATCAGAATTCCTGTTTGCCGAACAGCGGGAGCCAGAAATGTTCCGGATTCTGTCGTGACAGACATCTGAGATCTCCTTGAGGTTGAATCGCCTGAGTTCAGAAAAAACGCTCCTTCGACCAGCGCTCACCCGCGGGCCGAACTCACGTCGTGGCAGTATGCCCGAAAACGAACAGAATTTCGACCGCGAAACTGTCGGAAGCGAGGGACCGGAACGGCACGAAAGTCAGCGGCAGAGTTCCCGCCTGCCAATCAATAGAAGCTGCAGGCTCGAAACCTGCAGCTTCTGTTCCACGACATTAGCTACGCCCTGCGATGACCGATGTTGATGTAGGCATGCACGTGCGGCGCTCCGCGGAAATGCCAGACAAAAGACGGCCCTTCAACTCGCCAGATATCCCAGGTGCGATCAGACTTCAGATCACCCTGCTGATAGAACGCCATGTGAAGCTGATCCAGACCGCCTCCTTCGGCAACAATCTGCATCACTTCGCTGCGATCTTCTTCGCGATACGGAGCCAGCAGGACAGACAGAGTTTTTTCCACCAGCTGCTTCTGGTCGTCCTTCAGTTCAGAAACTCGGATGCCCGGAAACTGTCCGCCGTCACCCTGAATCTGCACGGCCGCTTCATTCGGAGCTTTCGACTTCACAAGCGCCTTTTCAGCCTGAGCGGCGTCCAGAGCCTTGAAGACTTCGTTCGTCTGCAGTGTCTGACTGTAAAACAGATTGTCTTCCGGCTCTTCAATTCCGTGACCGTACACAATCGGCCCGCCGAAGGCAGCTTTGTCCACACTGTTTCCGTCGGCTCGCAGAGTCAGGTGGCGACCGGTCAGTTCAAATTCAAAGGCTCCGCTGCCCGGTTCGCCGAAGATCGCCACACTGTAGCTCTTCATCCCGCCGGCATCGTCGGCCATCTGATGCTGCAGTGTCTCGTAGCCGTCGCTGCTGGTCACACCTCGAACAATGCGGTCAATCAGAGTTCGCTGCTGATCGGTGTAGAACGAGTCCCCGATTTCAGGCTTGGTGATGTGCCAGTTGGCGTTGATCTTCTTTCTCAGATCATGATCAAAGCCAAAGCAAACCGTCTTCCGCTGCTCGTCTGTGAGCGTCGCGTAGAATTCGGTCACTGCGGTTTCTGCAGCGCTGGTGGGAGTCGGCCCGGCAAACAGACTCGCCTGCAGCGAACCGGTTGGCAGAGCAGACAGAGCCGCCAGGCCACCGGCGGCTTTCAGAAATCGACGTCGATCAGTCACAGACCTGGATTGCGGTGAGCTCATTGTGGTTCTCCATGGAGCAAAGGTATGAAGGGGAAAGCGGAAAAGGAGGCAGGCATCTCCGGCACACTGAGTATGCTATCCCGGCGACTTCGGAAAAACACCCGAAATCGGCAATCACACATAATCCCGCTGTCCGACCGGTCTCAAAGTCGCCGACTATTCGGGAATCTCCAGTGGCCGGACATCAGACACCCGCGGCGCACTGTATTTCTCGGGCGACAGGCTGATCCCGGAAAACGTGACCGTACGGTCGTAGTGTCGCACCAGCAGTTGAACAGTGCAGTCCGTGATATCTCCCAGGTTGAATCGAACTGTCGGGACGAGTTTTCCGTTGACACTTTCCTTCCCCGTCGCCCCCCAGCGACTGCCGGAACGAGCCTGCAGACCGGTGATGTCATTGATCACCCGAAACTGAAGCTCATATGAGTTGGGAAGTGATCGCTCGCTCCGGACCACAAGATCTTTTTCCGGTGGCTTGCCCGTCACGTTTGCCGAGGCGAGTTCTGAATCCGCCAGACTGATTTTCAGCATCTCGCCGGCAACAAAAACTTCCTGAGCAGCATCACCGTCCTTCATCGTCGCGATCAGCTGATCCGGCTGGCTGGCAATCCAGACATCAATGTCCGTCGTGCCCCAGAAACCTGGCTGAGCATCGAACGTAACAGCCCCGTCGCTGTACAAATCACCTTCACGCCGCTCGAACGATATTCCGGCCGAATGTCCTCCCCGGCAGTTCCGCGGGTGAAACCTCATGGGAAGATACTCATTCTCAGCGGCGCCCTGCTGTCTCAGGACAAAAGAAACGGTGTGTCCGTTTCCGTCCGGAGTGCTGCCTCGTTTGGCAAATGTATCATCTGCAAGCCTTTCCCCGTTGGCTCGCCAGCATCGAACTCCGGGACTCACCGCATCCGCATAGCAAACACCTTTCAGTTCCAGCGTCGTCGAAGAATTGATTTCAGCGATAAACCGCTGTCCAGGCTCGGGCTTTCGGGGATGAAGTGTCAGCAGTGAATACACGCCGACGGGAATTACGATGAGTAACAGCATCGCCAGCCCCCAAATCAGCTCACGCTTCGACATTCGAGTCTCAGAAGTTGGTTCGGTCACATTCGCCGATCGGGAATGAGGGGAGAGGGGGTGAAGATTTGTCGTGCCGTGCTGAGTGATTCATCGTGATCAGACAGAAATGTTCTCCCAACATGCCGCTTCCGACAAGCGAAAACTGCAAGACCATCCGGGAAGTCGCAGAACGACACCCCCGGATGGACTCGCAGTGAATTCGCAGACAACCGACCGAAGCTCGTCAGCGATTGCGGAGGAACAGATTCTGAACATCCCCCAGCTGCAGCTGATCGACGTCGATGTCCTGCAGGGGAGCGTCATCCGGTTCCGGCGCTGATGGCGCCGATGGCGCTGCCGGCACCGGGGCCGATGGAGCCGGAACGGCATCAGCAATCGATGGCGACTGAGGTGCGGCGGGGGCCACTGCTGTGGATTCCGTTGTCACTGTCTGCACCACAATCGGAGCGATCTCGCCGCGACGCAGAATCTGAACATTGTTCAGTTCATTGCATTCCAGCAGATAATCACAGCTGTCAACCGCCACGACAACGGTATCAAACGGGCACTGCTGACCGACCACTCCCATCGTCATACAGGTCAGCGGCAGCTGCATCTGAATCTGCAGTTCCTGACAGGCTTCCATGCGGTCAATGGTGACGGTCTGTGATGGCGAGTGCATCTGGATCTGTCCCAGCACACCGACCACCGACACTTTGAAGTTTCCGATGGGAACCGTACTGTTGTTCTTCATGCCGATCTGGAACACCGGCCCCTGACAGGCATCCCCGTCGCGAACCAGATGAACACACAGCAGTTCCAGATCGCCTGGTTTCAGGCCGGCGGTCAGATACGGCAGCTGAACATCAGCGTCGCCGGTCTGACCGGCCTGCTGACGCAGTCGGTTGTGCATCAGCAGGTCAATCACATGACCACAGTACGACGACGGAATGCCCAGCAGCTGGTTCTGCAGCAGTCCGGAACCATCGGTCGGCTGCAGAAACTGCAGCACCTGCGGAGCGGCAGCAGACGCGGGATCGGCAGATTGAGCATTCACCGCCGCTCCCGAACACAGACAAAGGATCAGCCCACAGGCCGATACACGAATTAATGGACGAATCATGAGACATCTCCCTGTAGATCCTGAGGATCCGGTGAATGGAAACAGAAACGTTCAGCGACGAGCTCACCGAAATCCGGGCACAGGCCCCGAAAAGATGAGCAGTACCGTCGACAGAACAGGACAGAAAAAAGCCCGGATGCTGCGGACAGCAGACAACCGGGCCTTCTGACGCGATCAGCGTCAGCTGAAATCTGATGTGAACTCAGGCCACATTCCGACTTAGTAGCAACCCCAGTAGTAAGTGTAGACCGGTGTCAGCACGGTTCGATAAACCGGCGGGCAGTAGGTCACGGTGTGGTAGCTGTACAGCGGCTGACAGTAGCCTGAATAGCAGCCATAGTAGTTGTTGTAGCAGCTGCTGTAACAGCTGTTGTGGTAGCTGCCGTAGCCCCAGCCACCGCAGTTGTACCCGATGCGTCGGAAGCAGGCTTCCAGAGCTGTTTCCTGGCTGTCGTCCGATTTGTCAGCGTCGGCTGCCAGAGCATCCACATCAATGTTGAGATCATTCTCCACAATTTCGACGTTCGCATCACTGATGGATGCAATGTCAACAGTCAGTTCGTCGTCGGCTTTGACAGTTGCCAACAGTGTCAGGGGCACAAGGGCCAGGACGATTTTCTTCAGCATGATCAGTTCTCCAGTTCCGGCAGGGTGAGTTTTGAAACAGCAGTCAGCCGGTTGACCGTTGTTTCCGTTGTTTGATACTCACCACAGCGATGACCCCGGAGAATTGTTACAGCATTTCTGAAGTGTTTTTTTTCTGCGTGCAAAACAGTCAATTCATCTGATTCCGACCATTCCCGAGGCCGTCATGTTGTTCACGCAGAATCTGTGTTATGGTGCCTGTCGGCCGGGGGAGAATCTGTCGAGCCGTTTGTGGCGTCAGTCTCCGGCGTCCTGCCGACGGGAAACGTAACCTGGCAGCTTCCGCCACTGATTGTTGATTCTCCGGGCACACGCCAAACCACTCCGGCATCAGCCGATGCCACGATGGAAACTTCAGAATGAAAACTGCCGTGCTGAAAAACGTTCTGCCGCTGTTCCTGATACTGTTGTTGATCTCGCCCGCCATCGGCGAACAGAAAACCAACGTGATCCTTGTGCTGGTGGACGATCTCGGCTGGATGGACCTATCCTGTCAGGGCAGTGACTACTATCAAACGCCTTCCGTCGATCGACTGGCGACGGAAGGAATTCGCTTCACAAACGGTTATGCGGCCTGTGCCGTCTGCTCTCCAACACGAGCCGCCATTCAGACGGGGCGATATCCGGCTCGAATCGGTGTGACGGACTGGATTCGATCGCTGTTTCAGCGAGGCGGCCTGGGCACGCCGGACGCAAACCCGACAGAATACGTCGGCGGCAAAAAGCAGAAGCTTCTGTGCCCACCCAATCCCTACTGGATGGAACACGACGAACTGACCATGGCGGAAGTGCTTCGCGACAGCGGTTATCACACGGCATACATCGGCAAATGGCATCTGGGCGACGAAGCATGGTACCCGCCGCATCAGGGGTACGAAGTGAACCGAGGCGGGTGCGACTATGGTCAGCCGCCGTCCTATTTCGATCCGTTCAATCAGCCAAAACATCCGCACGAAATGCTGCGTCAGGGAATTCCCGGACTGCCGGGCCGCAAACCCGATCAGTTTCTGACGCATCGCGAAGCCGAAGAAGCCGTGGAACTGATCGACCGCTGGCACGATGCTCCGTTTTTTATCCAGCTCAGTCACTACGCGGTGCATACTCCCATTCAGGCGATTTCTGAAGTAGCCGCGAAATATCGGCGTGACGGAAAGAATGACCAGAATGCGAAGTATGCCGCCATGGTGGAATCCGTCGACGATGCCATGCACAGCATTCTGGAAGCTCTTGATCGCCACGGAATCGCGGATCGAACACTGGTGATCTTCACCTCCGATAACGGCGGGCTCGACAACAACGGTGCCCCCACCGAAAACGCTCCACTGCGCAGTGGAAAAGGCTACGCCTACGAAGGAGGACTGCGAGTTCCGTTTCTGATGCGCTGGCCGAAGGTCATTCCCGCCGGCAGCGTTTCAGACCAGCCGGTCTGCTCAATCGATGTATTCCCCACCGTGCTGGAAGCCACAGGCACATCCGCGCCGGACCAGCATGTGATCGACGGCACTTCGCTGCTGACTCATGCCGTCAGCGGCGGTCGCGCAGCACTGAATCGGGATGAACTGCTGTGGCATTTTCCTCACTACCGCCACGCACCCGGCCCGTACAGCGTGCTGCGGCAGGGAGACTTCAAGCTGATTTCGTTTTACGAAGGTCCGCAGGAACTTTACAACCTGAAGGAAGACCTGAGCGAAACGACGGACCTTGCAGAATCGGATTCTGCTCGGCTGAAGACCATGCACGATCGCCTGATGCTGCGTCTGAAAGAAATCGGTGCACGCCTGCCAAAACCAAACCCCGACTACACCGGCCCCTGACCGGTCAGGCCGGAACGCTGTCATTCTCCCTCGGCTGCTTCGTACCGGTCGTCTTTCCAGACAAATGACTGTTTCTTCACGAGATCGTCAGGGTTCGAAGCTCCACTGATCAGTTCCCGAGCCAGTTTCAGGTCAGCTTCCAGTCGTCGCCGTTCGCCTTCAACAACGGACTGCACTTCCGACACCGCTCGATCGATGTCTCGATTTTTCGGGCCGTCGTAGGCCAGCAGTGCGTCGAGGCCGTTCTGTGTTCGCAGGTGTCGCAAAACGTCCGCCAGAGCTGACACGTGCTGTGGATCGGTGGCCTTGGCCAGTGCCACAGCTGCAGCTTCCGACAGAGCCGCGCGCTCTGCCTTCCCGGGACCGCTGCGATTCAGAATACTGGTCAGTGCCAGCGCCTGATCCGTTGTCCCAAGATCGGTCAGTTTCAATGCTTCGATCACTTCCGGACTGGAAATCCGAGTCAACATCATCAGCAGATCCGCATGCGGAGCCTCGTGCCATTCGGAAATCAGCCAGTTCAGCACTCCGGCCTGAACGTCTTTTGTCCGCCGCGAATTCAGTTCGTTCTCCCACTTATCGAATGACGCATACCGAGCCGTCTTTGCGAAATTGTCTCCACCAACATGCAGCAACAGCGGGACAAGCTGCCAGTCCGCCCCGTGCATATCCAGCTGGACCAACCAGTCGGCAATCTCCTGCCGAGAAACCCCTCGTTGAAGCTGCCGGTCGACAAACAAACGCACAACATCAAGTTCAGGCCAGTTGGCGGTCGCCAGAGCCTGATCCTTCAACAGGCTCTGAATCTCCGGGAGGTCCGATTCCATCAAAGTCGCCACCACGTCCCGCCGGAATGTCAGCACCTGACCGTGATACTCATCTTCCGCCTGCTGAAGATAGAGCTTCAGCAGCGGAACGGAACGGGGATCATTGGATCGAGCAATCCAGCGCCAGTCCTTCCGGTAAACGGCTTCCGTGAAATTCAGCGGCGTCTCTGAAAACGTCTCCCGAAAAAAAATCGGACGCGGCTGGTCAGAAGCTTCCTGAGGACGATACTCCAGAAACTGCTTCAGCGGCGGTGACCATTTCTGAATGTGGTCAGGCCACGCGGTCAGCGGATCTGTGTTCTCGTGTTCCGCCAGAGTCTTCAGCAGCGCTGCATGGCGTTCCAAAGTCTGCCATGATCCGTCCGGCGTCGTGTACACATCATCGTTCGACTGACTGAACCTCAGAAACCTCATCCGGACACTGTATCCATTCCGGCGAAACGACCACCAGTATTTCTGGTCCGACAGCCATCTCATGACCAGAGGATTGCTTTCGCTGTGTGGAAAATCGTGCGAGCGTTTTCCGTGCGGGTCGCCGGGAATCAGTGACCAGTCCATCAGACAAAATCGAGGCGGCTGTTGCTGGTCGGCATCTGTCGTCGCATCAGGCTGGTCCGGCGGTTGCTGGACCGGAACAACCTTTTCGTCAAATTCGGCCAGTGTCATCTTCAGAGGCGTTTCCCCCAGGAGAATTCCGTTGCACCACACTTCCACGCCATCCAGCTGGCTGTTTACCATCAGTGATGGTTTGTGTTTTTCTTTCTGAGGCGAACTTGTAAAGTGCCGAGGCGTGAATGCCCCCCAACTGATGCTGACGATCGGTCCGATCACCAGCAGCGGCAGCGCTGCGACGCCCTTCCACCAGATCAACACCACCGAAAGCAGCAGAATTCCCACAGCCAGTCCCGTGGCAAAGGTTGCCTGCGGCACGACAAATTCACCCGCCAGCCGAAAAGCCCACACCCAGAACAGGAATGGCCCCAAAAAGATCGCGGCAGCGGCCAGTGACACAATTCGACGACCCGGGGCAGCAGCATGCATCGCAATACTCACCTTAAAAAGGACATTCACAAGGATCGGTCAACCGGCCGTTAAGAAACGACAACCGACAGTTCTGCTTCCTGGGTGCCATCGGCCGTGCAGAACTTCAAATCTGCTCGCGGCGTTGGACACACGACTCATCGACTTTCTGTTGAGCCACCTGACACTGCCAGTCGCAACGACTCGTCACTCCCAGTGTGACGGCTACGTACCCATCACACTCCGCTGTGATGAGCCCGCCCCACAGCCGACACACATCAGGACGCGTGCTGTTCACTGATCGCCGACAGTGCCACTGCCACAGCCAGGCCGCTCAGCAGCAGCAGCACCGCAACAACAGTCCCCATCGAGCTCGAATGCACGATCCATTCGATGGCCAGGAAACTCACCAGCAGACCCGCGATGGCTGAAATGGTTGTCCAGCCGCCAGGGTAGAGCGAATCGTCTGTGCGAGATGCTGTCAGCAGCAGCGTCACGGCACTGAAAGGCAACGCTGCACAGAGTGCCAACTGAGGAATCACTTTCAGCTCGTGCCATCGCACCATCGGAAACCATGGCGAGTCAAACGACAACTGCACCGCCTGACGGATTCCCGTTGACATCAGAATGCCCAGCCATGCCAGCAGGGCTGCTAGAACCAGCAGGCCCGTCAGAAATCGAGTCTGACAGATCGTCCGCCGCGTCATTCCCCGAGCCTGCAGCCAGACGCTCACACCAGGCGGATCATGAAAGACCCGCAGCGAAACAGCGATGCCGATTGCTGTCATCAGCAGAGCAAACGAGTCGGCCATCAATCGAACATTGCCCACCCGCCAGCTCAAAAACGGTTCGCTGCGCAACAGAACCAGCAGCGTCATGCCGACGCACCCCACAATCAGTTCCGTTCGCATGGTCCACAACAGATATCGACAGAACGTCAGATTCATCGGCCCGCTCCGACTTCAACAGGAAAAGTGACTGAGGCTTGTTCACTGAGCTCCACAAAGATCTCCTCAAGGTTCATCAGCTCAACATAGACTCGACCTGCAAAGATCTCTTCCAGTCGCTGTTGCGAACTTCGATCAAAACCGTCCACCACCAGACCGGTCACTTCGTGGTTCGTTCCCTTCTTCAGAACTCGACATCCGGCCAGAGCCTCATCGAGTTCAGAATCTTTCGGAACGCCGTCAATGCGGATGCGGCGGAGTCGCGTTTTCAGGTCTTCCAGATTGCCTGACGTCACCAGCCGACCTCGATTCAGCACCGCAATCGTGTCCACAATTCGCTCCACATCGTGCAACAGGTGCGAGGAAATCAACACAGTCAGCCCCTGATCCACAGCTGCCACCAGCAGCAGGTCCAGACACTTGCGGCGATTGATCGGATCCAGCCCTGAAAGCGGTTCATCCAGAACAAGAAGGTCTGCCCCCTGACTCACCGCCTGCACCAGAATCGCACCGCGTTTCTGCCCAAGAGACATGCGTGAGAACTTCGCTGACAGATCAATGTCAAATTGCCGAGCTGCATTCAGAGCATATTCCATGTTCCATTTCGGGAAGAACGTCGAATTCAGTTTCAGCACGTCCTGCAGATTCATTCCACCCGGCAGCTGCATTCGGTCGGACACATAGGCCACTCGCCGCAGAGTTTCCGCATCGTGAGTTCGTGGATTCGAATCGAACACCTGAAGCTGACCTGCATCCGGGTACAGATGTCCCATCAGCAGCCGAATCAGCGTCGTCTTGCCGGCTCCGTTGGTTCCCAGCAATCCGAAGATGGACCCCCGAGCAACCTCAAGACAGACATCGTCCACGGCCTGAACCCGTCCGAAACGACGACACACATGCTGCACGGATATCACAGAATCGCTCATGTCGATTCCTCCGGAAGTTTATTCATCTCTGCATCAATCAACTGCTGAATGTCAGCTCGCGTCATCCCCGCTCGAACCCCTTCGGCCAGCATGCGCCGAACCAGCTCAGCCACCTGCTTTCGAGCCTGTTTCCGATTGACCGAAGCCGACTGCAGCGAAACAAACGCGCCCTGTCCCTGTTTCAGCACAATCACTTCAGCTGCGGCCAGTTCTGAATAGATTCGAGTCACCGTCGTGGGATTGACCTTCAGCTGACTGGCCAGCTCACGGATGGACGGCAGCTTCGCCCCGGGCTCCAGCCGACCACTGGCAACCATCCACTTGATCTGAGCAACCACCTGTCGAGTCACAGGTTCGCCGCTGTTGAAATCCACCTGGATCAGCACAACTTGACCTCAACCATTCCCTGACCGCTCCACACGAAACGTAGTGTATGACAACATGTCATACACTGCAACAGATTTCTGAAGAAGGAATTCGGGAAAAACTGTGCAGCACGCTCGCAGAGATGAGTCACCGTGTTCCGATCGCCATCCGCCGCAATCGGAAAACCCACGGCACCTGTTTCAGGGTGATCGCAGGTCGATGCGGCTTTCAACCGAGAACAGATATCCGAAAGGCGTCCCCCTGATCTCACCATGCGATGACGCCCCTGCGGGATCAGCGACTGTTCCGGTTGTTCGGGTGCTGCGGGTTGAATCAGCTCTGATGCTTACGAACGCCCGGGAAAAGGAGGGTTTTTCTCCACTGGAAAGCCCGGTGACGAAAAGTCGAGCTACGTTTCGGCAGAGGCTCACAGAGTGCCGAATCCATCCCGTTCTCCCCTTTGTTCGCGACTCCGGAAATGCGACCGCGTTCTGCTGACAGATCGACACCTGCTCAGACCGCATCCGCAGGAATCGGCCCTGAAGATGGCTCCGCGCATCGGCGGTTAATCATTCCGGCGATCGTGGTTTGTCTCATCACGACCGCCGCCGTCCTGTCTTTGAACCATCGTTCCGAAGCTCTGCTGTTTCCGGGACTCCTGACGGCTGCCGTCATCACCGGCCTTCTGGCCATCCGTCAAACTCGAGTCCATCGGCGTCCATCTCTGCCTGTTGTTGAACGGATTGGTCCGTACGTTCTGAAGCGGAAGCTGGGAGCGGGCGGGATGGGAGAAGTGTATCTGGCCGAACACGCTCTGATGAAACGCAGCTGTGCCGTGAAACTGATTCACCCGCGGCAGGCACATGATCGCGAAATGCAGGAACGATTTGCCCGCGAAGCCAAAGCAACGGCTCAGCTCACTCACTGGAACACCATCGAGGTCTACGATTACGGAACTGCCGAAGACGGCCGCTTCTTCTATGTCATGGAGTTTCTGGAAGGAGTCAACCTGTGGCAGTATGTCAAACAGTTCGGCCCGATGTCGCCAGCGCGAGTCGTGTATCTGCTGAAGCAGCTCTGCGATGCCCTGTACGAAGCGGAATGCGCCGGGCTGGTCCACCGGGACATCAAACCCAGCAACGTCTTTCTGACTCGACGCGGCGGCAGCTATGACGTTGTCAAGCTGCTGGACTTCGGACTGGTTCAGCCCATCAGTCAGCAGCCCGTCAAAATCAAAAACGTGAAGCGGCGACTGCACGGATCACCTCAGTTCATGTGTCCGGAACAGGCAGTGGGCCTGTCGCCCGATCACCGAGGCGATCTGTATTCGCTGGGAGCCGTTGCCTATTTTCTGCTGTCGGGGCGACCACCGTTTACGGATGAGAACCCGATCATGCTGGTGGTGGCTCATGCAACCGGCGGAATTCCTCCGCTGAATGAAATCGGTGTTGCCGTTCCTCAGGATCTGTGCGCGATCGTGATGAAATGCCTGAGCCGAAATCCGGATGACCGCTTCAGTTCAGCTCGATCCCTGCTGGATGCTCTGGACAGCTGCAGCTGTGCGGGGGAATGGACGCGAAAATCAGCCGAACAGTGGTGGCAGGTTCAGCAGATCAATGTCGAACGATCCTCGCCCTCGGACACCATCCAGGTGACGCAAACACTCGAGTACAAAGCTCCGCTCAGCGAGCCGCCGGGATAACAGCAACTCTCATCGACTACGAACTGCCGACAGGCATCATGACCGACTGCGGTGAAGTCGACGAAGCCGAACTGGTCTGCTGAACTCCACAGAGTCGGCGGCCGAACAGACAAACAAAAGGGGCTCGCAAGCCAAAACCTGCGAGCCCCTTTGTGCTGGAAATGATTCCGCCTGGGACGATGCGTGTACTCAGCACACACCTTTCCGAAAATTACAGTGCGGCAATCTTCTTGATCAGGTCGACAGTCCGGTTTGAGTAGCCATACTCGTTGTCGTACCAGCCCAGAACCTTGACCATGGTTCCCCCAACAACGCTGGTGAATGAACCGTCAAAGATGCAGCTGTGAACGTTGCCGACGATGTCACTGCTGACGATCGGATCTTCGGTGTATTCCATAATTCCCTTGAACTCACCAGCAGCAGCGGCCTTCATGGCGGCGTTGATTTCGGCCGCTGTGACAGACTTGCTCAGCACAGCGGTCAGGTCGGTGATACTGCCGGTCGGTACGGGAACTCGCAGAGCATAACCGGTCAGTTTGCCGGCCACTTCCGGAAGAACCTCGCCCACAGCCTTGGCGGCTCCGGTTGACGTCGGAATGATGTTGATGGCCGCAGCACGAGCTCGTCGAGGATCGCTGTGCAGCTGGTCGGCCACCTTCTGGTCGTTGGTGTAGGCGTGACAGGTTGTCATCAGCCCGTGAACCAGACCGAACTGGTCATTCAGCACCTTCACCATCGGTGACAGGCAGTTGGTGGTGCAGCTGGCATTCGAAATGCACTTGTGAGCCGACGTCAGCTGGTTGTCGTTCACACCTAGCACGACGGTCAGGTCCGGTCCCTTGGCCGGAGCAGAAATCACGACCTTCTTGGCACCGGCGGTCAGGTGAGAATCGAAACCGGGCTTGCCGTCCGCGGCTCGGTTGGTGAAGAAGCCGGTGGATTCCAGAGCAACATCCACACCCAGTTCGCTCCAGGGCAGCTTGCCTGGGTCACGTTCGGCACAGATCCGAACCTTCTTGCCGTTGATGATCAGATTCGATCCGTCAACGTCAACCGTACCTTTGAAGCGGCCATGCACACTGTCGTACTTCAGCAGATTGGCGAGATCCGCAGGATTTCCAAGGTCATTGATGGCCACAACGTCGAATTCGTCCGGACGAGCTGCCAGAGCTCGAAAAGTAATTCGTCCGATGCGTCCAAAACCGTTAATACCGACTTTCACTGACATTGTGAGCATTCTCCGACACGGAATTTGAGGTGAGGAAAGCCGCTTGAAAACACAAAAGCTTCCCGAAGACACCGCAGAGAATCGATTTCCTGATGGGATGGAAGGAACTCGTGATTTCCCCGGTCTCGCCAGACCGCACCTCAGCCGCAAAACGAACGCAGCCAAGTGCCGTGAGCCAATCGTAGCGGCTGAGACCAACAATGCAAACAGCGGTGCCTGGGTTTCCCACCTCTTTACCAAACTTGAAGAACGTGGCTCAACAAGCCGGCGGACCTCCCTGGTGCGACTGGGGCCAAAGGAAGACGGCTATCATCGGAAATCTCCTGCCGATCGCGTCACGAAAGCTGCCTCGTTTTTCGCAGAAGCAGGCCGTTGACGACATAGAAATCGCCGTCCAGACGATCAGCAATCCGATCGATTTCAGGCAGTAGAGCAATGCTCCGTCAACGGGTGCGACCTCAGAGGAAAATGACCTCAGACAGGCGTCGGCGTAATAAGTCAGCGTCAATGCTGAAATCACCGGGCAGCCACTCTCATCGGACGGTGTTCGGCGGCCGCTTCAGCCGAAACAGGCTGGTCGGAAAGCACAGCCAACTGCCGCGGACCATCCAGCGGTTCATAGCGATCGGATCCGCACAGCGATCGGGACGCTGAACAGGACCTGAACAATCATCACCACGGGCAGGATGGCAGCTGCGCGGGTTCCCGCCGGCTATGGGTCGCGAAACTGCGTAGTCCAGCCGCCGTAGCCGCACACGCAAGGATGCTCAGCACAAACCAGACTGAAGGGGCAGAACAACCAGTTCTCCGTCACAAAAAACGACCGACTCAGCAAACAGTGACGAATTCCATACAAGCTGCGCAGCAAAAGATAGACACTCACCTGCAGCACGGCCGCCGCGGTGTAGACGACACCCTTGCCGGTTATCAGCGACAATCGAGTTGTCCCGAGCAGATGCTCATAGTCATAAAATTGGCGGTTTCGAGCCACGATGACTGTGACTGGCTGCCATCCAGACAACCGCCACCGTAGGACAGAAAGCCGAGCAGCTGAATGGGACCGGAATCCCCGTAGAGTCCATGTTCAACCTTCAGATCCGGGTCGTGGACAGAAATCGAAACTGCCGCTGCAAAAAACAGCGGGACCCATAACAGCGGGAGGAGACACGACGGCAGCGTATCAGCGCAAATGGAAGCGAGCAGCCGGGTGAAATCAGCTTCCTGAGTTCACACTGACATGCTGCCAGCAGCGGCTGATGCCGAATGGTTCCTGCATCGTCCACAGAGGCATTTGAGTCATCGCGACAGACCGGATTCAATTCTGAATCCCCGGCGTCCGATTCTCGTTTCGTCCTCTTCCGGGTCAACTCATCAGAAAATGAGGCTGCCTCCGGACGGGGTGGCGGCAAAATGTCAGAATCCGGTCGAAACAGGCCGTTGTGGTGACGATGATGTGTCACAACCATATCGCGGTGGCTCCGCGGAGAGACAGCCGACGGAGCAGCGAAACGATTCCGGCAGCGGTTTCCATGGTCCAGCCCACTGTCCGGTTCATCCAGAATGACAATCCCGCGTGCGGATGAATTCGCATCGGTTGTGCCGAATGCCCAGACTCACACCGAGCTTGCCTCGGTGGTGAACAGACTGAAATGCTAAGAAGCAGGATCTCTCAAAATCATCTTTCCTTGGCCCGAGCGAAGCCTCCGGCTTCGCTCGGGCCCAGGAAAACAGCGGGTATTTGGAAAACGCCGCATTTAGCCCGGCAGCCATGATTCCACCGACGCAAGGTCGGTGAGGATCAGTGAGAGGTGGTGAAGATGTTTTTGTTTTCGGATGGTAGTGATTGTTACACGACGAAGGACACTCAGCTCATTCTGCGAATTGAGCTGCGTCCCATTTCCGATTTCCCCCATTTCCGATTTCCCCCCATTTCCGATTTCCCTGGGACACCTGGATCCGCTGGAGAGGTGTGGATTCACGCATCAGAGTACAATTTCAGCATGTTCTCTGAGATCATCGGGCTTCGGAAAAACTAAACCTCAACCAAGCGAACTCGTTCGCTTGTGCGGGTGAAATTTCTGAGAAGGCCTGAGAATTCCCTGAGGAAATGCGTAGATTCGGTACCACAACAAATCGAATCGCATGTCCGCAAGGAGGATCTCAGGTGAAACGGAATGTCGCGAAGAAGGTGGCCAGACGCAAGCGTCGAGTTCTAAAGAGGCTGGAACGAGCTCGTGAACGCCGGTTTATTCGGGGATTTGATTCGACAACGGTCATCGGTGCGAATGCGATTCAGTATGAACTGTCAGAACGAGTTCATGCGATCAATCATGGCGGTGTTGGCATGATGATGAAACTGGCACGAAACACCGGGCTCGTCAGCGAGATTGATCGAAGAGTGCATCTGCTGAAAGTGCATGCTCCGTATCAGGAATCCGATCATGTGATGGCCCATGTGCTGAACATGCTGTGCGGAGGAACGCGACTGGAACATCTCGAACTGCTCCGCAATGACGAAGCTCTGCTGAACGCGGTGGGAGCGGATTCGATTCCTGACCCCACGACAGCCGGAGATTTCTGTCGCAGGTTCGCTGCGGATGATCTGGACTCGCTGACTTCAGCTATTCATGCCGCGCGACAGAATGTCTGGAGTCAGCAGCCCGAGAAGTTTTTTAACGAAGCGGTCATTGATGTCGATGGAGTCATCGTCGGAACAACCGGTGAATGCAAGGAAGGAATGGACATCTCCTTCAAAGGAATCTGGGGCTATCATCCGCTGCTTGTCAGCTTCGCGAACACAAAGGAAGTTCTGGCGATCATTAATCGTTCGGGCAATGTTCATAGCGCTGAGGGTGCGGCTGGCCATCTCGACAAAGCAATCGACGTCTGCACCAAGGCCGGCTTCCGACGCATTCGCATGCGAGGTGACTGCAAGTTCAGTCAGACTCAGCATCTGGATCGCTGGAATGAGCGGGGCGTGAAGTTCAATTTCGGCTACGAGAACCGAGCAAATCTCAAGGCTCTGGCCGAAGATTTGCCGGAATCCGCATGGAAACCGCTGAAGCGATCTCAGCGGACCATCAGGACGACCGAACGAGCGAAACCAGTGAATGTCAAACGACAGATCATTCGCCAGCGCGGCTATCAACATCTGGAACTCGAACACGAAGACGTGGCCGAGTTCGAATACAAGCCGACGGCCTGCCATCGCGGCTATCGGATGGTCGTCGTTCGCAAGAACATCACGAAGGCACAGGGTGAGACCGCTCTCTTCGATGAAATTCGATACCTCTTCTACATCAGCAACGATGACAAGTCCGTGACACCCGAACAGATCGTCTTCAATTGCAACAAGCGGTGTGATCAGGAGAACTTAATCGCGCAACTGAAGAGCGGTGTTCGCTCCCTGTGTGCTCCGACGGACAACCTGCTGAGCAACGGTGCCTACATGCTGATGACATCTCTGGCGTGGACGCTGAAAGCATGGTCCGCTCTGCTGCTTCCGGTGTCCCCTCGCCACCGACCAAGGCACGAAGCCGAACGCACACGACTCCTGACGATGGAGTTCCGCACCTTTCTGGACCTGATGATCCATGTGCCGTGCCAGGTCATTCGGCATGCTCGCAAGACGGTTTATCGGCTGCTGAACTGGACCGATCTGACACCGGCGTTCTTTCGCTTATGCGACAGTCTGCAGATTTGGCCATGTGACGTCGACCTGGAAACAGCTCAACACAAGAGCCGCAGACCTGGACGTCTCCGGCAAGCCGCCTCCAAACAGAAATCCAACGACAGAAGCAACGACCCATGCATAACAAAAAACTCGACCCACGCGCCGCGCTAAAGAGCGAACCATGACCTACGCGCAGACATAATTGTCCAAACCGCTAAAATGTTCGCTTGTTTGAGGACTAAATAAGGGAAAGTCGCATGCTTAGAACGCCTAACAAAACCCGCGTTTCAAGGTTCTGAAACAGATGAGTGATTCGGCGATTTTGAGGAATGCGTGATGAATGTCCGGAGTCCGATCAAATCGAACTCTCAGCCGTCGAAAGTTGTGCAGCCATCCGAGCGTTCGCTCGGACACCCAGCGATAGACGCCAAGACCGCTTCCGTGTTCTTCATTGCGGCGAGCCAGATGTGGTTGAATACCGCGTTCACGAAGTTGATTTCGGTGACCTTCCGAATCATAGGCTCGATCTGCGTACAGTTCGTCCAGTCGATTGACAGGGTGGCCAAGCTTGCCAGCGATCGGCGGGATGCCATCGACCAGAGGAATCAATTGCGTCACATCATGGCGGTTGGCACCGGTCAGCGAATCGCTCAGCGGAATCCCGTTTGCGTCCGTCAGGACGTGGTGCTTGGTGCCGGGTTTTCGGCGATCTGTCGGATCTGGCCCGGTTTTTCCGCCTCCCCCGACAGCTCGGATCGACGCGCTGTCTACTGTGGCGTAGTCCAAGTCGATGAGGTTAGCCGCGCGAAGTTGATTCAGCAGCGTGTGATGCAACGTGTCCCAAACTCCTGCCTGTTGCCATTCCTGCAAGCGACGCCAACACGACATTCCGGACCCACAACCCATTTCCTGGGGCAACATTTCCCACGGGATGCCGCTCTTAAGCACAAACAGAATTCCAGTCAGCGCCTTGCGATCATCAATACGTGTGGACGACCGCCTTTCGGACTCTGGTTTATGCTTCGGCATCAGCGCCTGGCGGACCGCCCACAATTCATCAGACACCAATGGTTTCCAGCTATTCACACCTCCTTGATCATCTGGACTCCAAATCCGCAATCACTCCTCAAATAA
This sequence comes from Planctomycetaceae bacterium, assembly GCA_041398865.1. Lineage (GTDB taxonomy): Bacteria > Planctomycetota > Planctomycetia > Planctomycetales > Planctomycetaceae > Fuerstiella. The sequence continues at coordinate 44,003 of JAWKTY010000022.1, read as the reverse complement.
GTATTCACACGCCCAAAATGACCGTCCACCAATCTTTTCGGATCGAAACCGGTTTTGTTAGGCGTTCTTAATTACATTGACGTCGTTTGCTTTACCATGTGCTCGCGTGAAACATCTTTCGATAGCAGAAACGAGGATTCCCGCGAGACAGTGTGTGTCCACGATTTCGAAACATGCTCTAGCATCGGCCATTTGATCTTCGGGGTGATTGTTGCACTGCTTACACTCGGCGAATCAGTAGCGCAGGACAAGTTCCCGGTGCCCGATCGCCTGCTGCCAAAACGATTTACTGCGAATTTGATCGCGACGATGGATTGGGGCCAATGCAACTTGGAACGACGCGTTTTTTATTGAAGGAATTGATGCAGCATGGCAAGCTCAGGCGTTCAAGCCCGATCGGGTGCCTCCCGTCAACCGGCCCGAGGTCTTTCGCGGAACCGTGCAGGTGAGGGTCAATCGACAATATTTCGGCCCCATGGCATCATTGTACGACGTGTCCAATCATCTGCGAGGAGCCAAAAGCCGTTGGGAGGGTTGAAAGACTTTTGAAATGACTGGATTTGCGCAGTGGCCCAGTCACAAAGGGCGATTTGATCCCTGTGTTCGGGTGGCTTTTTCAAGTCACACATTGCCAGCGAGGGGGAGGAGACACGGCTAATTTGTGGTTGCAAAAAGTGGCTCGCGATGCATGGCCCGCCGGAGTCACGCTGGATCCCTATGCCTATGCGGTCACACCGGGTGTGGTGCTCTGAGGATTCCCGGGAACTCGTTTTCAACGAAGGGGCAGGCTGGCCTGCCGATATCGGTCACCTTCAATCCGGTTGAAAAGGTTTTTTCAATCGAAGTGACACACGAATCTGTTGCAGCGGAGGATCTGTCACTCCGGCAAGCAGATCCGTCAGATTACGGCGACTCCTCGGCTCAGGGTTCGGGTGATGAGGGGCCCGACTCACTGTTCTTTCAAGTCATTTCCGTCGTTTCGCCGGATCCAGAGCATGGTATCTCGGGCTGGGTGGAATTCCGTCGAATGTGGCCCGAGATTACCCCATTCGGATTCAATCAGTCAGAACCGGCTGGTCAGTAGTCCGCAAAACATGGCCACGAATTGATATCCTCCGTATTTCAGAAAATACAACGCAGAAAGGGTAAAACGTGGCAAACAATCCGTATGCCGTCGCACCCAAGGCGAAGCAACAACTGACAACAGAACGGACAAGAACAAGAATTGCGTCAATGCTGCTCAGTGTGATGGCTCTCGCGATGTTCATTCTTGCATTGTTCCTACCTGCCGCGAGTCTTCAGGTCGATTGGCTTGACCGTCCTGCTGCGAACAATGTCGTCTCTGGATGGGCGTTGTTCAAGGCTTCGTTTCTGATTCTGATGCCAGTGGCAATCCCGTTCTGCATGGCAAACGTTTTGCTCATCCTTTCCAGTGTCGCTTTACCGTGGTGCTATAGTTTACATGCACTTCTCTTGCGAAGTTTTCTGTTAGTAGGGGCACTTATGCTTGGGTTCTTTGAGTCCGTAACAACTGACCACCTTTCGGGTCACCACCTTTGGGTCGCCTCTTTTCTTGTCGCGATAGTCGCTCATATCGCGGCAATCGCAGATATCTGCAGAACAAGAAAAAAACAGCCGGGGACTCACGACGTTCAAGCTGCAGGGTCATCAGACTCCGATCTCGACCGATCTGACGAGGTTACGGCGAATGTCTCGCCTTTCCAGGCGTCAAGGAGGTGAGTGGCAGAGGGAACAAGTGGTCTGGTCGGTCTGGTCTCGTTTTAAGGGCATCAGTTTCGTGGCGGTGGTGGCTTCCAGCTTGTCGCCCAAACGTCAGGAACGCAGATAGCTGCTGCGCCCAGCGTTACTCTGGGGGCAACAGCTTCCGGCACCGGTGGTGCGGTCCTCGCCGGGACACTCGGAGCCGCCCGGCCCCTTGTGGTTTATATGACTGGCTCTCACTTTCCCGAAGGACTTGGGGGCAGCGGTCGGCCGACTACAGAGCAAATTGCAGAGGAAATGACCCCCGATCAGTACGATGAGTTGGGCGACCCCGACAATTGGAGGTACCTCGGAGAAAAACAGGATAGTGGTCGCCTCGTCCACACCACAGATGTTCCTCCTGGAACTACGAAGATCTATGAGGTTTGGGGAGACGAATTTGGTCAACTTCTGGAACTCCATTACGAACGACATTTGGACGGTACCATCACCGGACTTAAGCTCAAGGAGTTTTCGCCTTGAGCACCCCATAGTGGTTTCAAACCTTTCTTTGACCTCATGAACTTGTGTACGGAAGGTGAACAACATTAACAATGAAAGAACGAAACGTCCGGCCGGGGAAGACGACGTCAACGCGGCCCGGCTGGCCCCGTTGTTTACTCAGCGCGTGGCAAATCATGACCACGGAAACCGCTCAATTGATCCGGCCCTGAAGCGACAGTTGATGGTTGAGTTCGCCGCGTATCTCTGTCGGCTGGGTGAATACGAACTCGATCAGGAGGAACTGGAACGGTGGATTCATCAGTTTCTGCTGGAACGGCCTGATAACGCCAGTGGCTGTGGGGACACCGAACGGGTGGTTCTGAAGGAAGATTCCGGGGCCGCCCGCTCTCTCCTGCGGGAAGATCAGGACGGCGAGGACTGCAACAAGGCAGCTGAGCGGGACCTGAGTTCGGCGACCCGGTCGGCTCACTCATCCCTGCAGGAGTTCTATCTGGCGGCCCGGCTCTGGCATGGCCTGAAGAACGAAACGCTGGATGTTTTTGATCAGCCGCTGGTGTCGCTGGAAGCACTCGATCTTCTGGGACAGCTGGCGAAACTGGAACCTGACCGACAGCAGGCACAAACCCTCGAGCAGATATCGCGAATTCTCGGTGGCGACTGTCTGCGAGCGGCCACCCTTGCGTTTCGATATTGGCTGCGAGCCATCGAACTGAACCTGCCGGTTCCTCAGCCAGCGTTCGTGAATCTGGCCGGTGCGAATCTTGAGGAATGGAACATTCGCGGACGAAGTGCCGCCCAGCCGCTGAATCTGCGAGGTGCGAGACTGACCGGAGTGAAACTGAATCGTGCGCGCATGGAATGGGTCGATCTCGCCAACGCCGATTTGACCGGATGTGAATTGCGACAGACGGTCCTGCAACACGTCAGTGCTCCGAACTCCACATGGGTCTCGACGGACCTGTCGGGGCTGCAATGGAGGAGAGGTTCCCTGATCGGGGCGAATCTTCAGGATTCAAAAACCCGGTGCGAGCTGCTTCATGTGGGACTGACCGGAGCGGAAATTTCGCCCGGCTGGGAAGCCAGAACCAATGCGTCACTGCCATCCGATATGCGTCGCCGCGGCCCGGTTCCCTTTGCCGGACACTGTGCAAGCGTCGCTTCGTGTGCCTGGAGTCCCGACGGGGCGAGTCTGCTGTCTGCGTCAGCTGACAAGACGCTCAGGGTCTGGGACGCCGTCAGCGGAGAGTGTCGACTTACCCTCAACGGACACACTTGGCGCGTCTCGTCGGGAGCATGGAGCCCCGACGGAGCCTGCCTGCTCTCAGGATCGTTTGACGGCACACTCAAGGTCTGGGACGCCATCAGCGGAGAGTGTCGACTTACGCTCAACGGGCACGACTGGCACGTCACTTCGTGCGTCTGGAGTCCCGACGGAGCCAGTCTGCTGTCTGCGTCCGCTGACAAAACACTCAAGGTGTGGGATGCCAACAGCGGAGTGTGTCGACTTACGCTTCACGGACACGCGAACCGAGTGTCTTCGTGTGTCTGGAGTCCCGACGGAACCAGTCTGCTGTCTGCATCTCATGACAAAACGCTCAGAATCTGGGACGCCGTCAGCGGAGAGTGTCGACTCACGCTCAACGGACACACCAGTTCTATCACTTCGTGTGCCTGGAGTCCCGACGGAGCCAGCTTGCTGTCTGCATCTGATGACAAAACGCTCAAGGTCTGGGACGCCGTCAGCGGAGAGTGTCGACTCACGCTTTACGGACATACGAGCCGAGTCTCTTCGTGCGGATGGAGTTGCGACGGAGCCAGTCTGCTGTCTGCATCTGATGACAACGGGCTCAGAATCTGGGACGCCGTCAGCGAGAGTGTCGACTCACGCTCAACGGACATACGAGCCGAGTCTCTTCGTGCGGATGGAGTTGCGACGGAGCCGGTCTGCTGTCTGCATCTATGACAAAACGCTCAGAATCTGGGACGCCGTCAGCGGAGAATGTCGACCACACTGCATGGACACACGCGTTCTGTTGCTTCGTGTGCCTGGAGTCCCGACGGAGCCAGCTTGCTGTCTGCATCTGATGACAAAACGCTCAAGGTCTGGGACGCCGTCAGCGGAGAATGTCGACTTACGCTCAACGGACACACCAGTCCTGTCACTTCGTGTTCATGGAGTCCCCACGGAGCCGCATCTCCTCTCTGGATCGCATGACAAAACCCTCAGGATCTGGGACGCCGTCAGCGGAGAGTGTCGACTCACAATCATCGCACACAGCTGGAACGTCCTCTCGTGCGTCTGGAGTCCCGACGGGGCGAGTCTGCTGTCTGCGTCCGCTGACAAGACGCTCAGGGTCTGGGACGCCGTCAGCGGAGAATGTCGACTCACACTGCATGGACACACGCGTTCTGTTGCTTCGTGTGCATGGTCCCGACGGAGCCAGCTTGCTGTCTGCATCTGATGACAAAACGCTCAAGGTCTGGGACGCCGTCAGCGGAGAGTGTCGACTCACGTTCAACGGACACACGCGAGTCTATCACTTCGTGTGCCTGGAGTCCCGACGGAGCCAGCTTGCTGTCTGCATCTGATGACAAAACGCTCAAGGTCTGGGACGCCGTCAGCGAAGAATGTCGACTTACGCTCTACGGACACACCAGTTCTATCACTTCGTGTGCCTGGAGTCCCGACGGAGCGCGCCTGCTGTCTGCGTCAGCGGATAACACGCTCAGGGTCTGGGACGCCGTCAGCGGAGAGTGTCTGCAGACATCAATGATGTTGCCGGAATCGTCCTGGGCCACGATCGACGAGCAGAAGGGCGTTCGCTTCGCCTCCCCCGAAGCCTGGCGCTGGCTCGGCTGGCTCACTCCTGACCCCACCACCCGCCAACTCCGGCGCATCCCCCTCGAAGCCTTCGGTCCCATTTCGGGTCTCGATTAATTATCTGATGGGCGGATCCACAAAAATGTTTCTAATAACAGTCGGCCCTTCCAGGCGGTCTTTTGGTCATTAGAGTGGCCAATGATTCGGCGGCACTGCGGGCGGAGATAGAATTGAACACATTGATGATTCCATTCAATGACGATCACGCTCTTGGTATGCCGGACGTCTTGACAGCTACTGAGATGGATCCTCGCCGCTGCGTTGTGCTGGTTCCATTTCAGGGTCGAATTGTGCGGCAGTGCCAGGCCGGTTTGCAACGCCCAAGCCAACCGGCCGCTATGGCCGTTTTTCCTGCCACTGATCCGGTCGGCTCCGCAAACGACCGTTCAACCGAACGTCGAGACAACGAACTCCTCCAGCGGACACTGGTATCTGGCCGAAGACTACGCATTCTGTCACCGAGCGCGCCGGTGTGGGTTCCCCATCATCGCTGATACCACCATTCGTTTGTGGCACATCGGCGACTATGCCTACAGCTGGGAAGATGCCGGAATCGACCGCCAGCGGTTTGGCGACTTCGACTATCAATTCTCTACATGACCTGCGCGAAACAACAGCCCGGACGGCCGTTTACCGATTCAAGTCATTCCCGGATGCTCGCGGAAAGGTGTTTGTGAGCATCGAAGCCGCGCCGTTGCTGCGCGTGCGGATGGGATATAGGCCCATCGTTTCTCGGTCGTCACCAGTCAGCACTTCGAATTCGAATGTCGGGACGTATCGGTGGTCACCGCTGGACAAGCGCATCTTTCCGAAAGGGGGCGCCATTGGCTGGTTTTGTGGCTGGCCGGCGTTTGAGTTCGCTTTGCTCCTCTGTCAGCTGAGCAGCAGGATCGTGACCGTCAGTGTCAGGACGATGATGCCTGGAAACCAGACCAGGAGCAGCGACCAGATGCCGAAACCGAACAGGAGTCTGAGAGGAAACGACACCGGCTTTCCGTCAGCAAGACGTGTCTGCACGACATCCTTCAATGACAAAAGACCGCCAAGCACTGCACCGACGACAGAGCAACCCGCGAGCGAAATCCCAATCACTGCGGGATCATGGGGCAGATCAACGCCGCCACGTCGTTTCGAACGCAGTGCAATCACCACAACGGCAATCGGTGTCACCACTGCGCCACCAACAATCTTCAGCCAAACCGATGCACCGCCGGAAAACAGATCATCGAAACTTGATCCGAGCGGAATTCCGGTGCGACGCGTCCGACCGGATCGCTTTCGCTGCTGACCCTTCCTTCGCGTATACTCATCGCCCATTCGTGACCCGTCTTTCCATCTGGATGTCGCAACTCGGCGGGATAACAACCAACAGTCACACGAAAACAGGTCGAGAGATTATCGTCGCGCAGACAGCATAACAAGTGGCGGCACGACTGCAGCCATCAATGTTGTGGATTAGGTGGCACCCGTTTTCTGAAACATGCCACCCCGGCTGATGCAGACGCCTCCTGACCTAATCTCATCGTACCAGACTGGTGCAGTTCCGTCCTTCGCAGGAACACGATGGATTCGGCGAGGCTGCCCATCATGGCACCTCGCTCGGCGAGGTCAGCCTCAGCACTCAGGTTTGGCGTTGGGGCATGCTTCGCGGAGCGAGGCGCCACTGGATCAGTCGATGGCTCGCGACGCGTCCTGCCTTGTGCAGTCAACCAATTCCTGCGAATGTCAGAACTCTGTCCGGCGTCGGCGGGGCCTGCTCAATTTCCGAAAGAATCTCCTTTGGAACCCGGCTTTTTGTTACCCACACAGCCGGATATTGAATTCCGGTTCAGCTGTTTGCTTTCACCTCCACATTCGCAAACACATTCACCGGTTCGAATCGACCGTGAAGAATGCTGGTGGAGTCGCAGTTCAGCCAGTTCTGCAGGACGGCCGCGTAGACCTGTCGGAAGTCGGTGTGATGTTTCAGATCGCCGTCCTGAAGGTCGTTCAGCGACGGCTGTCGGCCGATGAGTCCGGCATGGATCTTTGTGCCCGCGATGAACATGGGCCCCGCCGTCCCGTGATCGGTGCCTTCGCTGGCGTTCTCGGCAACCCGGCGACCGAATTCGCTGAAGCACATCACCGCCACCCGATCGCCGTGTCCCTGAGCAATCATGTCGGTGATGAAGGAATGGACTCCGTCACCAACCTGACGCAACAGGCCGGCATGAGCATTCGGCTGCTGCGAATGTGTATCGAAGCCATCAATCCGGACGTAGTAAATGCGGGTTGTCAGTCCGGATACGACCAGACCCGCGATCGTTTTCAGCCTCTGACCCAGTTCGGAATCAGGATAGCTCGTGGCTGGCTTGTACGTTTTTCCGACGGTTTCAATCCGATGACTGGCAGCGATGGCCGAGTTGGTACTGGTCTGAACAAAAGCCAACAGATCACTGCTCGAAGAAGTGTCCTGTCGAGTCAGTTCCTGAACAGTGCGGCGAAACTGTTCCCGGTCAATACCGTCCAGGCGAAACTGCTCCAGTGACCGGATCGAGGGAACTCGGACGTTTCGCGACATCAGAGCAAACGGCTGCTTGTCTGCTCCCAGATGCAGGCCCGTCGGGTCTGTGCTCTGAGCACCGGCGACGGAATCCAGCCAGCGACCCAGCCAGCCGTCCGTTCGAGATTCGTTCTTCCGCTGACACGTGTGCCAGATGTCCATCGATTCAAAGTGCGACCGATTCGGATTGTCATAGCCCACTCCCTGAACGACCGCCAGATGCTGATTATTCAGCAGGTCCGCCAGTCCTCGCAGAGAAGAATGGAATCCGGTGCGGTCATCAATCTTCAGGACATCGGCGGTCGGGATGGCCAGCTTCGGCCGCAGTCGACGGTAATCGTCATCAGCAAACGGAACGATGGAATTCAGCCCGTCATTGCCGCCCGCCATTTCCACAACGACCAGAATTCGTTCGCTGACGGATTTGGCCGCCGCAGCGAGGAGGAACTGCGGAGCTGTCCCGCTGAGCGTCAGCACCGCAGCGCCCGATCCGGCTCGTGTCAGAAAACGTCGACGTGTGAGATTTGTCATGGGGGCGGCTTTGGAAAGGATTGAACGAATTGATCCGGACGACAATGTTGAGGTTCAGAGCCGGAGCTCGGATCGGTCGTGGGCTTTGTCCGCCTGCTGATTCAGGCCAGTTGAAATTCCGGAAGTGTGCACAGGGCGTGGATGCCGTCGATGATGTTCTGACGTCGGTTTCCGCCGCCGTTGATCAGTTTCGCAATTCGCTGTTTTGTCGGGTCGGAAAGGGAAACGGCGAACAGCAGGGGTTCCAGAAAATTGACGATCTGCTCACCGGTCTTCGCACCGGACGAACTGAGATATTCTTCGATGGGTTGTCGGTTGAATCGAGTTCGGTCGTCTTCGAGCAGGTGACGAATGAGGTTGGAGCGACCGAGGAGCGTGGACGAGTTGATCCATGTTCGTCCGCCATCCCACCCTTTGACGCTCGGAGGATACAGCAGCCCCTGTCCCAGAGCTTCCAGGTGATCTGCCAGTTCAAACGTATTGACCGATCCCTGCAGTGTTCTGAGAAACCCGATCGAAAGCTCGACCGGGGAGCGAATCTTTCGGGCTCGCGACCACGGCGAAAAGAACAGTCGGCTGCCGAGCATTCTGCGGATCACCGGCGCGATCTGCATTCCGGAATTCCGCATCAGATCCGCCAGAGGAGCAATCAGCTGAGGCGATGCGGCCGGTTCGTCGAACAGGAAATAACGAATGAGTTTGCTGACGAGAAATTCCGGAGCTGTGGGCTGAGCCACCACGATGCGAACTCCATCCTCGCCCGAGAACCTGCCGGTCTGTCCCAGAATGGTTTTCTCTCCGCTGTCATGCTGATACGCATTGAATCGAAACCGCTCCCGTCGGACTTCCCAGCCGGTAAAGCAGCGAGCCAATTCGCGGATATCGGTTTCCGTGTAGTTGCCTTCTCCCAGGCAGAACAGCTCCATGATCTCGCGAGCATAGTTCTCGTTGGGATGCGCCTTGCGATTGGTGGCTGAATCCAGATACAGCAGCATGGCCGGGTCGCGAGAGATTTCCTGAACCAATGCGGAAAAATCTCCCAGAGCATGAGTTCGCAGCAGCTGATTCTGCTGCAGCATCAGTTCGGCATCCTGAACCTTTGCAGCGCTGGTCGCGAAGTGTCCGTGCCAGAACAGAGTCATCTTTTCAATGAGATGCACCGGCGTCGTGAGCATGCGGTACGCCCACCATGCGGACAGCTGTCTGACGTTGCCCGTGGCCACAGCGGAATCGGCCAGCGTGTTCATCTGCTGCTGCCAGGTCGAATCCTCGACTCCGGAAACCAGCTGTTCAATGACTTCGGCGGGTGATTTTCGAACGGCTTCCTGCAGTTCGTCGGCCGTCGCTCCGAATCCGGCCCGTCGAAACAGATGAGCGGCCGCTGCGGTGTCCCACGGAGACTGTTCGTCGGGAACCCAGGGCTCCCACGCGGACGCGGCATCGATTTCAGATATCATCTGTTCGGTCATGGTGCCTGTTCCGCGGTGAGTGAGATATTCAGCTGAAGCGAATTGGTTTTCCTGACCAGAGTCAGATCGGCCGACCGGAACCAGCCGACAATCTGCAGCAGCAGGTCAATCTGAGTTTCCGCTTCTTCACGGCTGCGGCCTTCCTTCAGCATGTTCTGCGAAATGAGCTGCTCGCGATTGTCGTCCAGAATTTGCTGCAGGACAGACGCCGTCAGCCTGACAGCGGTGTTCGGCTGCTGTGAGCCATCACCGGTCGCCACCGGAGCGCTGGCCAGCTGTTCAGCAAGCTGCTGAGTGCTGGCCAGAACAAAACGACTTCCGGCAAACCCGACGCTGGGTGAAAAGTTGAAGACCAATGGGGCCGTGCGCGAATTTCGGTCACGGTCTTCCGGAATATATTCCGAAGTCACCAGCTCGGCATTGCCCAGCTGTCGCATGTTCATCTCCAGCTGCGGACGTCCTTCCATCGCGCCGACCACGTTGAAGAAGCCAATCATGCTCTGAAAGATGCGACGCAGTTCTCGAGTCATCTGTCCGGGTTCCCGCATTTCCAGAACGAGAGCGAAGGCAGGAAGCCGAATCGCGGGGATTGGCTGGTCCTCGGAAAACTGCTGACGAGCCACAATCAGTCCCATCTGAGGCTGAAAGGATCCCAGAATCTCCTGTGGGAAGTCCCGACCGGCGAACAGTGTTGTCAGCGTACCTTCTGCGTTGGCGATCTGGTCGTTGGTGTTTTCATCAAACAAATCCCCGGCTCGCAGCCACATTTCTGAAACATCCCGCCATGTCGCGAGGCTGAGGACCTGATCGGGCACTGCCGGCAACAGCGGAGCGTGTCCTTCGGGTTCGCTGCCGAAGTAGTGATGCCGTTCTTCCGGAATCCACTGAACAGAGAATGGTGTTTGCAGGGTCAGCGTCACATCCGGCGAGGATTGGTCCTCTGCCGCGAGTTCGGGACGGCGGGCAGCAGCTTTGGGGTCGGAGATTTTCAGTTCCGCCGCGACCCACGGCGCATTGAGAAGTGTGCTCTGGATTCCCCCGACCAGTCCCTCGGCCAGCAGGTTTTCCGTTTGAGTTTCCAGCGACCGGCGAATCTTTTCTTCGCTGCGGAGCTGTTCCAGGTCCAGAAATGCCATGGCAGCTGCGTCGGGGGTTATTTGTTTCCGAGCTTCCTGAAGTCGGATGTTCTGCGACAGCGTGCCCGTGGACGAAGCGGCGCCCGATTGATGGTCCAGCAGGCGGTCCAGAACAAACCGGCCCGGATCAACTTTGTTGACCAGGATCAGCCAGTCTCCAACCGCAGCAGCTCCACCCTTGTCGAGTTTATAAACAGTGACTCCGCGATATTCGTCCGTAGCTCGATCGTTCTGCCTGCCCACCGCGGCCAGTTGCAGAATTCCCGTTTTGAATTTCTCGGCTGTCTCAGCACTGTCCGCTCGAACCATCACCACGACACCCTGTGACTTTGCATCGAACGCGGCAAAGATACCGCCCCGAGTCAGCGCTTCGACGGCTGGACGCCAATCCATCCCCATCTGGATTTCGAAGTACTTGCGACCGGTCAGAAACTTTCGGTAAGCGTCGCTGTGGGTGAAGTTCTGCCACAGATCGAGCGACTGAATCTTTTCACACAGAGGGTGATCGAAGACGGCAGAAATCAACCGGGCCGGCTGCGGGACTTCGGCGTAGATGACGCAGGAATCCGGAATCAGTTCCGACGGTGACAGTTCCTGAGCTCGGCTCCTGCCCGCACAAATGGTCAGCAGTGTCGTGATGACGATTGTGAGAACTTTTGACACGTTCATGGCTCTTTGCTTCAGATTGTGGATCGACCCTGCCGGCACTTGAGCGAAAGACGTTCGCCGCTCGACAATGTCGAGCGAGATCACGACTTTCGCGTGGATTTGATTGTACCGATCGGCCGCGGTTCCGGTGAAACCATGGTGATTGAAACCCGAGGTACCCGGAAACAGTTGTCTGTTCGATCGAAAAGCAGGAATCCTGGTGTCAGGAGCCGGAAATCGTGTCATTCAGGCAGGTTGCGTTGCAATTCGGGCGTTCCGCCGCATACTTTCCGCACGTCGCGGTCTGTCCCGGGGTTTCCGGATGCGCCGTGGAAGGCTTGTTAACACTGAATCAGACCTCCGGAGAAAATGATGTCTGTGGCTACGGAATTTCCGATCCCGCTGAATGAATACAAGGCTGTCGCTCTGAATCCCGCTCAGCCCAGTCTGACCGACGATCAGCGCAAACAGCTGGCCCACAATATTCAGCTGTGCCGCGACGCCATCATTTTCTTCACCGCAATCGCCGATGCCAAGGGGCTGGGTGGTCATACCGGCGGACCCTATGACACGGTTCCGGAAACAGTGCTGATGCACGGTTTCATGGAACATGCTCGGAAGGGCGGAACGCCGGATGTGCTGCCGATCTTCTTTGACGAAGCTGGTCACCGAGTGGCCACTCAGTATCTGATGGCTGTCCTTGAAGGGGACATGGATATTGAGCGTCTCTATCACTATCGCGAATACCTGTCTCATCTGCCCGGACATCCGGAACGAGGCTTTACTCCAGGTGTCAAATTCAGTTCCGGTCGGCTCGGACACATGTGGCCGTTTGTCAACGGCGTGGCGATTGCCAATCCGAACAAGGTCGTCTTCATGCTGGGTTCCGATGGATCTCAGATGGAAGGCAACGATGCCGAAGCAGCTCGACTGGCGGTCTCTCAGAAGCTGAACATCAAGCTGCTGATCGACGACAACGACGTCACCATTGCCGGACATCCTTCCGACTATCTGCCTGGCTACTGCGTCGCAAAGACTCTGGAAGGGCACGGACTGGAAGTCAATATCGGCGATGGCGAGGATCTCGACAGTCTGTACGCTCGGATGTGTGCCGCCATCACCGGCGAAGGCCCGGTGGCTCTGATCAATCGTCGCAGCATGTGCCCCGGTGTGGCCGGTCTTGAGGGCAGTGCTCATGGACACGACGTGATCAAAGTCAAGACGGCGATCGAGTACCTGAAGGCCAAAGGACGCGACGCGGCCGCGGAATACCTGACCAGCGGCATCGACAAGGGGCCATCGGGACCGACTTATCAGGGTTCTGACAGCAAAAGCGTCGGGAAAAACCGGGATCTGTTCGGGAAGATTCTGAACGAAATCCTGGACGGGATCTCAGCCGAACAGCGAGTGGCCTCCGTGCGTGTCTTCGACTGCGACCTGGAAGGCAGCTGCGGTCTGAATCATGTTCGAGCCGCTCATCCCGAAGTGTTTGTCCGTGGAGGAATCATGGAACGCGGCAACTATTCCGCCGCGGCAGGATTTGGTTACGAAGCCGGAAAGCAGGGCATTTTCGCAACGTTCTCGGCGTTTCTGGAAATGGTCATATCTGAAGTCACGATGGCTCGACTGAACAGCAGCAATGTACTGGCACATTTCAGTCATGCGGGCTGTGACGACATGGCCGACAACACCTGTCACTTCGGTCTGAACAATATGTATGCCGCCAACGGGCTGCCGAATGAAGGTCACGATACAACTCGGCTGTACTTCCCGGCAGACCAGCATCAGTTCCGAGCCTGCCTGAAGAAGATCTATCACGATCCGGGGCTGCGGTTCATCTTTTCGACTCGGTCGGGTGTTCCCGATCTGCTGGATGAAAAGGGCAATCGCATTTTCGGCGACCACTACGAATATGTTGTCGGCAAAGACGATGTCATTCGCGAAGGCACGGCCGGGTACATCGTAACGTTCGGCGAAACAACTTACCGTGCTCTGGATGCCGTGATTCGGCTGAAGGCTGCCGGAAAGGATGTGGGTCTGATCTGTAAGTCGACTCTGAACGTCTACGACGAAGTCATGATGTCCCGACTGGCCAAGGCTCCGGCGGTTCTGGTGGCAGAGTCCTTTAATGTGAACACCGGTCTGGGGTCTCGCTTCGGGACGGAACTTCTGAAGCGCGGATTCAAAGGACGCTACAATAACATCGGTACTCATAAGGAAGGTTCCGGTGGTCTGTGGCAGCAGATGGGCTATCAGGGGCTGGATTCCGACGGCATCATGGGCGCTTTTGAGGCATTGCTGTAGGCCCGGATTGTCCCCGTGACGTACTCGAACGGGTGGAATCGTCGGATCTATTCATGGTGGGCACCTATCTACGACCTGCTGATCCGCTTCCATCCGGTGTCTCGGGTTCGGAAGTCGGCATTCGATCTCGCAGAATTGGACAGTGCCCGCACCGTGTTACTGGTCGGAGCGGGCACCGGGGTGGACCTGGCCTTTCTGGATGAACAGTCGCTGGTGATCGCGGTGGATCTCAGCAGTTCGATGCTGCTGAGAACTCAGCAGAGATCCATCACGTTATCACGGAAGGTCGTCTGTGTGGGCGGGGATGCTCAGCGTCTGCCCTTCGCGAACGATGTGTTTGACAGAGTCATTCTGTCACTGATTGTCTCGGTCGTTCCCAATCCGGTTCAATGTCTGACGGAAGCCGTCCGTTGCGTCGCACCAGGCGGCCGTGTGCTGATCGTGGATAAGTTTCAGCCTGCCGATCGTCGGCCGTCGGTGCTCAGACGAATCATCAACGTCGTGACTCGGTTTTTCGGCACAGACATCAATCGGCGGTGGGAAGTTCTGCAGCCCGAGGGAGTCGACGTCCTTGCCGACACACGCAATGTCTTTCCTATGTCAATGCGGGCGATTGTTCTGCAAAAGCGTTGAGCAGTTTCCATGCAGCGTTTGAGTCCAGCCCTGGCGCTGGACTGGACGCCTGAGCTTTCAAGTATGCCGGATCCGTCGATCGACAGCATCCGGCGCACCGCAGCGAGTACCACAGGAAGCAGCACCCAACAGTCGTTTTCGATGGCGGAATCGTGCATCAGAGACCGGTGATGGGCGTCGAAATTCCCGAATCCTGATGGACCATGACTTCAGCTCGCGATCACTCAACCTTGATGGTCTCGCCGGACCAGAACTGCCCTTCCCTGTTCTTCAGCAGAAGACGCATCAGAATCGGCTGTCGCTGAGGAACGTCGGAAATCGTGAAAGTATTCTGGCCTTCGCCGATGTTGCCGACCGCCTGTCGGTGCTGCCAGCGATCAGCCAGAGTCAGCCCTTCGCTCGTTCCCCAGTACAGAGCAGCTTCTGCATTGTCGGAGATATTTCGAATGTGAAACGTTCCCCGAATGTCGTCGCCGACACGCGTTGCCGATGTGATGGAAATGTCCGACGGCACGGTCGTCAGAACAGCGATATCCTTCGGCGTCAGGTACGAAACGGATGCTGGCGGTGACGGCGACTTCAGCTTGACATCCTCGGACGATGGCTTCCGAAACGTCCAGCCTCCTGTCTGCAGATAAAACCAGCCATCGCTTGTCAGCCCGCGATCGGTATGAGTCAGGCCTGTATCCCGATCGACGTTGCCGCCAGTCATTGTATCCAGAACTGACCAGCGACCGTCGTCATTCATCACCCAACCTCGGTAGCGCATGGTGCGAGGATAGGGACCGGTCCTCTGAACGTGCGGCGGCCCGGGAACCTCGACAAAGCTTCCGACCCACAACGACTTCAGAGGCTTGCCGCCGTTGAACGTATTGCCGACTCCAAACAGTCGCCAGCGCTGTTCGTCGGCTGAATAGAAGTAACTGAAATAGGTGTCATAAACGGGACCGGGTGAGACTCGTAACGCCAGCACCTGTCGCTGTTTCTGCTGACCGGCCAGAGGTTCCCAGTTGCGAATTTTGACTCCGGTGCCTTCATGATCGAAGCCGCCGAGCACCGCGTCCGGATGTCCAACTGCCAGCAGATGCGAAAGCTGTTCCACCCGCGGCTCCGGCTTGCCTCGACCGAACGACCACAGCGAAAAGTTCAGCCCGGAATTGACGGTCCCGTCGGCTCGCCATGTCGGACCGAAATAGCCAAACGGCGTCGTGATGGGACTGTAGAAATCAAGCTCGCCAGGCATCGCGTCCATTTCCATCACCCACAGACGAACCCGAGCCGGACCATCCGACGCAGAAAACTTTGTATGAGCGGCAGCGGGTCGCCAGCGCTTTCTCAGGACAGCTCCGTCGACGACGGCTGCCCCTGCCAGTCGAATGTTCAGCAGGGCCGCCCCGGCCACGGACTTCCCACAACTGAGGCGAATCTTATGCTGTCCCGGATTTTGAATGGAAACCGTCGCAGTGGCCACCGACTGACTCCTGTCCGGAGAAGGCTGAAGCTGTAGTGGAAAGGAAACGTCGTCGATCTGCAGGACAAACTTTCCAGCAATGCTGTTTGCTGACAGATGAATCGTCGCTGTCAGCTCGCCGGATGACTTCAGAAAAAGCCCCCATTCCGCCATGTCACCGGCATCCCAGTGATCGATTGCGGCGAAAGTCTTGCCGCCGTTCAGATTGGCAATGTCCGGAGACTTTCCCGATCCGGAAGCGATCAGGCCAGGCTTTGGGAAGAAGGCTTCGTTGGCAGTCAGCAGCAGCGTGTTGTCGCGTGTCTGCTGAGCCAGATAGAACTGATCAGCAGAACCCGGGACCGCGATCCACGTCACTGGAGCTGCCAGCTGACCCCGAGTGGCAGGGTCACCAGCGCCCACGGATGCCAGACAAAAGGCAGCGATGCAGGGAATCATCAGGAACGCAGAATGGTTTCGCGTCATTGTCGAAGGTTCTTTGAATGTGTATTGTCGCCATCGCGCTCCGCCGTGATGAGCTTCACGAGGCGGCGGCTCGGAGACATTGCCGCTGTCGAAAGATCAGCGCCACCATGACGGCTGAGCAAACACGTCTTTGACGGCGATTTCGAATCCGGGCAGGATGTGGCTGCCTTCAAGTGTCTGCCACTGCCCCAGCGCCAGCGTGTGAGCACCTCGCTGCAGGACCTGAATTTCCTTCTTCTGCGGGTCGGGAATCCAGATTGTTTCGACTCCCAGTTCGATGTAACTCAGCGTCCGGCGGCGCATCTCTCGTCGACGATCATTGGCTGACGCAACGTCCACGACCAGCCGAGGAACTTCCGTGGCGACCGCCAGATCCGTCTGACCAAACTGCTGACCGGAATCGAAGAAACAGATTGCCGGAACGTAGACGGTGTCAGGATTCTTTGCCACATGCAGTCCCAGCTCGTGGCACGCATAGCCAACTCGCCGTTCCGTCTGATTCTGAAACCAGACCGCCAGTTTGCGGGACAGGTTCAGAACCGTATTTCCGTGGCCGTCATCCGGCGCCTGCATCATCACCGGAATTCCGTCATGCAGTTCATGCCAGCGACCGCCGTCGGGCAGCTCATGTCGCCGCTGTACGAATTCGTCTGCCGTCATGCGGTTGCTGGTCATCATCAGAAGCGGATTTGAAGTCTTCAGAAACGGATCGAAACGCCATCGACAGTATTGTCGCTGACCCGGAATTTCGCAATTGTTGCCGTTGCCGGATTCACTGTCGGCCATGCAAACTCGAATGATGCGGCAGTTGTAAAAGAGTTGTCACATGTCGTCCGCAGCAACATTTTCGATTTGCCAGACCCGAGGCTGATGACGTTCAATGGATGCAGGTTGAGAATCCGGCAGCGCCGAACGTCAGCGTTTGCCGGTGAAACTCTCTGTCGCCCTGCCTTTCCTGAGGAGTCAGACGATGCCGTCAGCAATCCCGTTTGCGTCTCTGTTTTCTGTGGTTGCCATCGCCGTGCTGGTCGTGTCGATTGATGAATTCAACCGAGACAGCTCGTTACTGCAGGTGCCGGGGGCTGATGCTGACCTGGTTCGTGATGCCGCCGTGTTCGGAGACGAGCTTCCGTTTGCTGTGACTGACTTTTCGGCGCTGCATCAGGAGCACACGGCTGCGTTCGTCAACGAGGAAGGTTTTGGCATCAGCCGCATTCCTCGATTCGAACGGCCGCTCAGAAACCTGCTGGCGATCGATGGCAATCCGCATACCATCGACCGGAAACTGCTGATCGGCCTGATGGACGACGCAAAAGTCTACGTGGCCAACTGGCAGGGAAAGCCAAAACTACTGCTGAAGGCTTCAGAACATCGGGACCTGACAGACCTCGAACGTCTGGCGGTTGATCTGCTGGAATCCGGGCAGTCCGTTGTCTGGGTTCCCGACCTCGTGGATGCACGCCACGCCGCCACAGCAGCAGGTTCAGGAGGCACGTCGGGAACAATCATTGCCGGTCTGCGAGCCGGAGCGGAATGCCGGGAATGTCATGATGTTTCAGAAGGAGCTCTGCTGGGAGCCTTCAGTTATCACATGACGGCCTTCGATCCGTCTGCGCTTCGGGTCCCCGCCGAGCTCCAGCTGCAGGCGGCTTCAGTCAGCAATCGCTGATGCCAGGTGTTGTCTCGGGCCGATCAACTGCGGGCCATCGGGTTCGAACGGTTCGCGGGCGGCTCCACAGTGTTCGCAGCGGTCGGAATCCAGACGCCGCTGACGACTGCACCCGGAACAGGCTTCGGTCAGAGCTTTCGGCCAGACAGCAAAGAGTCCCAGGCAGCCGCCGACCCCCAGGCACAACGCTGCACAAATCCAGCCCACCATCTTTCCGGCGGATACTCGTCGACGTCTCAGCATCACCAACATCATCGCCACCGCCAGCACGACATGAGTGATCAGAAGAGCGATGCCCCATGCGGGAAGGGTGTCGACAGGCACTCCGTTCACCGCCACTGTTGCGACGGCCAGATACAGAGCAATCAACGCTGGTGGCATCAGATATGGCGCGACGGAATCGATCGGAGCGGTCCGGGTGATCGCCCGTCGTCCGGTTTCAGTGACACTGCCGTTGACAGAAAGATATTCGTATTCCCATGACTTCGAGTCCCGGTTTGAAACAATCAGAACTCCTTCGTCCGGCAACGAGGCCACCTGCCACGTTCGAGCCACGCTGGTGTCGAAGTTCGGGAGTTCCCATTCGCCTGCTGCGATGAGATTAACGTCACTCAGCGGGTAACTGTAGGTCGCTTTGACCAGTTCCGAGTCCGCCGAAGGCAGAGGTTGGTTTTCATTCACCGGCTGGACTCGAAATCGCCGCAACTGATGTCCGTTCACCGCCCACAGAAAGGCTTCCGGCTGACTGTTTGTCGGCTGTAACAACGTCAGCATCTGCGCCGGTACGTCGCTGAGTTTCCTGACTTCGCCGGCATCAAAGTTGATCTGATACACGCCGTGGCGATCCGCGATCAGGCGGTTGCCTCCAACAGTCATTGTCTGCAACCCGCCTGAGCTCACCGCAGTTGACAGTTGCACAAGTCCCTCGAAGGCGCCCTGAGGAGTTTCCCGGGAACCATAGATCCCCTGCGGTGTTGCCACGGCCAGCAATCCCGAATGCCCATACACGTACAAACGACCGGAACGCGAAAACAGTGAAACGGCATCTCCGTTTGATTTGGATGCCGTCTGAGAAAACCACTGAAACCGCCGGGACTCGGAGCCGGTGTACGATTCAAACCCATACAGCATCGCAAATGGTTGCTCCGTCCAGTCTGCCGGAAGAGCCTGAAATGATGCGGCCTGATCGCCCTGAATTCTGCGGCCACGACGACTGAGCGGCTGAACGTTCCACACCCGAGGCACGGGCCAGGTTTCTTCGACTTCCCAAAGTCGGCCGTCCGAGAGTGCGAACCTGTGCTCCACGTGACTGTCCGACGTCTGCTGCGGAAGAGACACGGCAATGAACGCCATCGCCACGCTGATCCCCATCGTCGCGGCCACCGTGAGACCGATCACATTCGACCACGACCAGGCTTCATCCGAAGATGGAGACGGAAGGAATGTCTGATGAACAAAAGCATGGCGAGCTCCCTTCCATACCAGCACCGTCAGCAGCACAAGAACAGTCAGTGAGCCCAGCAACCCGACAATGCCCTGCATGCTCATGGAATTCAGGGCGGTGACGCCTTCCAGCGACAGACTGATCAGAACGGCGAACGACGGCAGAACCAGCGGAAGACATTTTGTGCCGACCCACCGAGCATCCCGGCACGCCATCCAGACGCCGGCAGGATAAAACAGAAAGGAAATCAGACAGCAGATGGCCGGTTGCAGCATGTCGGTCCAGGTCACCGGCAGCCTTTCAGGACCGATTGATTCCAGATACACAGCCGCAAGTCCGACGGGAATCAGCCATGCCAGCGTATGCACAATCCAACCCGCCAGCAGCTTTCCTTTGAAGATGTCCGCCACCGGAATCGGACGATGCAGCAGAAAGCCGCGAGCCTCCGGGCGCAGGTCGAACAGCGTCTGCAGCAGAGCCAGAGCCACAGCAAACAGACTGCTGCCGATCAACAGGCTGAAAGCCAGTTCCGCGGAATGGTTCGAGCAGCGATAAAGGTCTCCAGGAATGTTCTGCCAGCACAGCAGTCCGTTCAGCAGCAGTCCCAGCGGAAGCCAGCGAACGATGTCTCGCAGTTCTTTCTGAAAGATCGATTTCATACCGGCTCTCCTGTTTTCGTTCGTCCCAGAAATGACAGACCGCCTCGGCGACGTGACAGCCACGCCAGTACGGCATCGGTGAACGGCAGATCCGTGACTTCCACAGACACCGCGTTCAGTCGGCTGACGGCAGCCGCTGTTTCTTCATCTGCATCGGCGACAGTCAGATACAGCCGAGTTCCCAGTCGGCGAGCTTCAATCAGGCCCGGCACGGCAGCCAGACGATCGGGATCATGCGGTGCGTTTTCCAGAACATATCCGGTGACTCGCTGTCGAAAATCATCCAGCGTGGTGTCCACCTGCAGTCGTCCATCGATCATCAGCAACACCCGATCGGCAATGCGTTCGACGTCATCCAGCAAATGGGAACTCAGCAGTACAGTCCGCTGTCCGTCGCCGGCAAATTCGATCAGCGTTTCATTCAGAGCTCGGCGCGACACCGGATCCAGCCCCAGAGCCGGATCGTCCAGCACCAACAATTCGGGATCCGGAGCCAGTACCAGAGCCAGCGAAACTCCGGCCCGCTGGCCTCGACTCAGATGCCCGATTCGTTGAGACTGCGAAATGCCGAAGTGATCCACGATCTGATCGAACTGAGCCTCATTCCAGCGGGAATAGCCGGCTCGCTGAAACGCCGCACAGTCACGGACTCGCATGTTCGGATACAGGTAATGTCCTTCGACCATGTACCCGATCTTCATCCGCACATCGACCGACAGTCGGCTGCTGTCATGCTGCAGCACTTCACAGCGACCCCGAGTCGGACGCAGCAGCCCCATGATGATGCGAATCGTGGTCGTCTTGCCGGTCCCGTTCAGGCCCAGCAGAGCTGTCACCTGCCCCGGCGGCACCTGCAGATTCAGGTCGTGGACAACCGTTCTGGTTCCGAAGCGGCGAGTCAGTCCGTCTGTTCGTATCACCGGATCAAGCATGGAAACAGGTCCTTGAGGGAAGTGTGTTGCGGGGAGAAAAAGTGGCGGAAGCAGTCAGCTTCCGGTTCAGTTCATTTGGAAGCCGGCAGCTTCTGCCACGAATCGGTCGACGCCTGTTTTCAGAACAGTCTTCCGGCCACCATTCATTGATCTGATTTCCATGACAACCTTTCAGGGTGTGGCCTGACTGAGTCGCTTCTGAACTTCGGCAATGATCTGATCCGCATCGAAGCCCAGAGTCAGAGCCTCCGCCAGAAACGGACTCATGATTTCATCCAGTCGCCGCAGCCGCTCTTTCTTCGTGTAGATTTCCCGCCGCGAAGCCACGAAATAGCCTCGCCCCTGCTGACTTTCCAGAACACCGTCCCGCACCAGAGCGGCATATGCCTTGGCAACGGTGTTGGGGTTCAGCACCAGCTCAGTCGCCAGAGCCCGCACACTGGGCATCGGAGCGCCCACATCCACGCTGCCCGTGGCCACAGCATGCCGCACCTGATCCACCACCTGGCGATAAATCGGCACACTGCTTCCGGTTGTAATCTGAATCCGCATCGGCTTGAGCCTCACTGCTGTACTGCGTCAGGTAGTACAGTACGCAGAGCCACGGTTCCCCGTCAAGCGGATTCCTGAAAAAAACTGTTTCCGGTCATTCGCAGTCAAAGCCACTGCTCCGCCGTCTGCATCAGCCAACCTGAAACACACCAGCAAAAAAACCTGCCGATCCTGCAACTCCGCAGCTGGCGCTGAAATTCTTCAGCCTGCCTGGTTGCTGTACCGCCAGGGCGATAGAATCCCGCCGGACGAATTCGCGGGAACATTTGAATTCAGGGAGGTTGTTGTGGCACGCGGCAAATCGGATCGAAATCGTCAGCAGAAACTGGAACGGCAGAAGCGAAAGCGGAAGGAACGACTGCGGGAACTTTCGTCAGCAGGCAACGCGGTTTCAGCGAAGACCGACGAACGGCTGGGAGTTGCATATCGCCTGATTGACGATCGTGACTTTGAGGACGCCGAGGAACTGCTGCGAGCCCTGGAACGCCGCAGGCCGCGGAATCCGGCGATTGCGGAAGCGCTCGTGTACCTGTACCAGAGAATGAACGACCATGAATCGTGCTGCGTCGCGGCTCGAAAACTGATGCACCTGACTCCGGATGATCCCGATGCACTGACCATGTATGCTCAGGAATCTCTGTATTGCAACCGTGTCAGTCTGGCACTTGTGTATTATCGCCAGGTGATGGAACGATGGCCGGATCATCCGAACTCAGCCAAAGCAAGTGAAGCACAGACCATCTGCCTCCCCGAGGCCAGGAAGCGACTTCAGGATGCTCGTGATTCGGGCTTCACGGATCTGGATGTCGATAACGGCGGACTTGAACTGTTCGCTCAGCATGAATCGTCGCTGGAGCGTCTGCACAACGGGGACTTTGAAGGGGCGATTCGGATCTGTGACGACCTTCTGGCGACGGAACCTCGCTTCATTTCTGCTCGCAACAATCTGGTGACCTGCCTGTTTCAGACAGGTCAGACTGCGCGAGCCCTTGACGTCGTGCGGGAGACTCGACGGCTGATCCCCGAGAACCGCTATGCTGAAGCCCTTGCCGGAAAGATCATGTACCTGTGCGGAGATCCGGAATCGGCCAATGAAATCGCTGATCACATCGTCGCCCATCCACCCGATGAGCAGGATCCTCTGCTTGCGGCGCTAGAGCTGCTGTCATACATGGGCCGCGATCAGGATGTCCTGAATCTGTGTGAGTCAATCGATGACAGGATGGATTTGGAAGTGCGAGCGATGGCATGGCATTACGAGGCAGTTGCTCGGTGCCGATTAGGGGAAATCATCCTGGCCAAAAGTCTGTGGAAAAAATGTCTGCGAGAGCTGCCGAAACATCCCACAGCCCGCGAGAATCTGGAGGACCTGAATTCCAACGGCGGGAACGCTCCGTGGGCTGAATCCCTCGGCAAGTGGATTCCCAAGAGCGTGCTCGACAGGGTCCTGAACCCGAAGTCTCTTCAGGGGAACGGTGGAAAGGGGCTCCTGCAGCATTTTCCCGCCATTGCCATGCTGATCCCCGCTCTACTGGACCGAGGCGATCCGTTTGGGCGGGAACTGGCCGTTCGCATTGCGGGAATGGATGCGTCTCCGAAATCCGTGGAAGCGCTGAGGGAGTTCGCATTCAGCAACCGCGGAGCCGATTCACTGCGGTCAATGGCGCTGGTTCGTCTGAAGGAACTGGGAGCACTCAAAGAGGATTCCGTTCGTTACTTCAGTCGCGGCGAGTGGCGGGATATCTCAATGTGGAGTCCCGAGATCACCGACGAAGTCGACGAGAACATTCCTGAATGGGAATCGGAACTCGCATTGGAAGCGACGAACGCCGGGAACGACGGCGATCGTGCAACGGCAGAGCGACTCTGGAAGGAAATTCTGAAGCGAAATCCCGACAGCGTCACGGCCAGATTCAACATCGCCGTCACCGCCCTGAGGCTGGGTGGAAAATCCGATCAGGAATGGGCTCGCAAAGAGATCGAGGACATTCACCGCGATCATCCGGATTATGCATTTGGGATCATTGCTGCAGCTCAGTTGACGGCGAAAAAAGACTGCGACAGGGCCAGGGAGATGCTCAAGCCGATCATGCAGAAGAAGCGTCTGCATGTGTCCGAGGCAACAGCATTGTTTGCAGCCTTTGCCCAAATCAGCCTGCAGACGAAAGACATAGCAGAAGCAGAGCGAATGCACGAAATGCTTGTGGGAATCACCAGTCCTGATCACCCCACGACAGCGGCCATCGCCGACCTGATCGCCCAGGCACGTACCAGATCCGACATGCTCGATACCCTTCGCAAGATTCTGCCCCGAAGGAATTCGTGAACGCGGTGTAGCCGGTCCGCCTCCTGCAGCGACAGGAGTCGAATTCGTCCGGCGCAGGGAATGCTGCCTCCATGATGGCCGGTGAACGGACATCGCCGGACTTCACGAGCTCAGCGATCGCAGCAGGTCGCTGGCCATGCGTGTTGTTTCCACCGAATCGAGAGATTCGGTGTGGTCGGCGTCGTAGTGAAGGCAGCGACTTACGAATGCTTCCACCATGTGTGACCGAGTCATCGCTGTGCCGTCAGGACGGTTCCCGGCGATGATCACGTTTCGCTGCTGAAGTTCTTTCAGCACGGCGGCAGCCATGGCGGTCAGTTCATTTCGTTCCAGCTGCTGATTGCCATTGCGATCGAAGCGGCCGGCTGCCTGAACGAACTGCTGAGGAGTCGGAGGAGATGCGGCGACCGGATTCTGATTTCCGGAACCATTTCCGCCGACAACAACCGGAGGCAGCATGAAATTGCTGATGCCCACCAGCTGACTGGTTCCCACGTTGACGCTCAGTGATGCATGCGTGCCGCCTCGGCTGACAAACCCGCCCACCTGAAAACCGCCACCGGTGACAACTCCGTTCTGCAGAGTCACGCCGAACGCAACCTGAGCAACCGCCGGAACAGCGGCAAAACAGGATGACAGGCCCACAGCGATCATTCCCGTCCAGCACTTCATTGTCAGGCTCCTTCTTCCGGTGACAGGTCCGCGATCACGTCAACAACTGAGACAGGGATGCAGAACGTGGTATTCCGCGCCGCAACACTGCGAATTCAGGCAGCCGCTCGAAATCCGTCCAGGCTCTGCAACACTGCCCACGCCGGACATCGTATCAGGACAATCCGGAACCTGTGAAAGCAGAAACGGAGAATTTCGCTGACACTGGCTTTCGCCAGTGTTTTTTCACTCACTGAACAAATTCCGACAGGCTTTGGTTACGGCGAAAGGGTTGTTTGCCCTGAAGGGCAGCGATAGACTGGCGGAACGTGTGCGCTGATGCGGGCCACCAAAGCGCAGTACGCCTGTTGTGGCAGTCTTTCACCCAGTGAAGCTGTCGCTCGGAGACGTGACCTCGTTCCACTGAAAATTTGCTCGCACCCCGCGCATCGGTCTCAGCGGGAAATCATTCCGGTGCTCATTCAGGATTCCCGCTGATGCGTTCCATTCTGCGGTTCGATTTTGCTGTTCGGAAAGCCCGGTTCGCCAAACTTCGAAGACTGACCCGGTGGCAGACCCAAACTGCCATGGCTCCGGAAGTTCTTGAACAGCGAACTCTCCTGAGCAACATCACGGCCGATCTGTTTGTGGCGTCTCCTGCCGCTGACGGCACAACGCTGCAGGTGCAGCACTTTGCGGAGACTCAGGCGGAAACAGTCCGCCAGTGGCCTCAGCGATTTCTGGGAGACAGTGTTCTGCAGTCTGGTTCGGCAGATCGAATGTTCGCGGCAGATGATTACCTCCCGGTGGAGCCCGGAGTGATCTACGGGCTTTCCGGCTGGGCAAAGGCAGGCGATGAATTCGGCCTGAGGTTTGATCCGTCGAATCAGCAGTCCTTCGGAATTGAAGCCTATGACACCAATCGACAGCTGATTGGAAGTCTGTCGACGGTAGCTCTGGATCACGGCACCGTTCCGGCAGACTTCACATTCCGTCAGTACACGGCCACGTTTTCCAGCGACGCATCACCGCATCATCAGCTGCCCGCCGGAACTGCATTCATCCGCCCGGTGATCACCGTGAATCAGCAGGGCCGCGGCGGATTCATCACGTGGCGAGATGTGACTGTGCGAGCTCTCCCGGGCGACAGTCCGGTGAATGGCATGCAGCAGCCGGTCATCGATCTGACGACCGACACGCCTGAAAATCAGACCATCGTTCTGAACACGTCGCTGACTGCGGAGGTGCTCACGTTTCTGCCTTCGGAACAAAAACTGCTGGTTGATCCTGCGCTGACTTACACGATCCAGGCAGACCTGCTGAACTATCAGGAATACATTGCTGAGCCACTGGGCTATCAGGCGCTGGACGCCGACGGACTGCTGATTCATTCACTGCATGTGACTCGGTTTGCATCGGCTGCCGACACGGTGCTGACCGAAGCCGTAGTTCCCGGAGCCACTTCGATTTATGTGCAGGACGCGAGCGGCTGGAGCAACCGGATCGGCGAATCAGCGGAAACGCGTTCGCTGGCATGGTACGGCTATACAGACGGTCACGGCACGGTGTACCCCGACTATTCGTACACGCGGAACATCGCCTTTGACTTCGACCATGGCATGTGGAACCCGGAGGACATCAGCTTCGATTCGGGGAGCGGCGCGTGGAAGATTGATCTGCGGCAGCCATGGACCGGTGATGTGATCGCGGCAGGAACGGCGATTCGCAATGCCACCGGTCATGACGTGCGGCAGGTGCTGAGCATTCCCACCGATCGGCAGTTTCGCGGCGGTTGGACGACGCGGGACGATGAAATCGACTGGTTCCGCTATGCCGCTAACGTCGGCGGCGGAGTCTGGCAGAACGGGCAGCCCAGCCAACGGCTGTTTCCCCCAGGGACCGCCGCCATCCAGCCGACGATCCAGGGCATCCTGAGGCAGGACAATGCATTCCTGTTTGGTCCCGCCGGGGATGTTGCTCAAGCGAATGATTCAGCCCCCGTGGCTCCGACTCCAGCAGAATTCAACAGCAGTCCTCATGTGCTGCTGGATCGATCATTGCAGTCAGTTGCCGCTGATCGGCTGATTCCCGTGGAAACGGCCGAGTCCTACAACTTCACACTGCAGGCAGCGACCGGAACTGTGCTGGGCGGAAGTCTGACACCTCAGGAAGAACATTCCGTCGGCTATCTGGCCTACGATACAGACGCCCTGCCGATTGAGGCTCAGCACGTAACTCGGTTTTCCGGTTCCGTCGACACAACTCTGGCGATCGATCTGAAACCGGGCGACACCTCGTTTGTTCTCACGGACGCGACGGGCTGGAGTCGTCTGGGACTCCCGGAAACCCGCAGCCTGGCATGGTACGACTACATGGACGGAACCAGCCACGTCTGGCCCGATTACAGTTATACTCGCAATGTCGCTTTTGATGTTTTGAACGGGCTGTGGGATCAGGCCGCCATCACGGGCAATGTGGTGACGCTCAGGCAGCCCTGGTCCGGCCCGCTGTTGACAGCAGGTACAGCCGTCAGAAATGCTGTTGGCGGATCAGCCGTCATTCCGGCAGTGCTGAATCATCAGTCGGTCCCGAATCAGTGGACAGATTTCAGCACGACCATCAGCGGCGAATGGCAGAACGGGCAGCCGTCGATGACTCAGTTTCCTCCGGGAACCGCGTTTGTTCGTCCGGCGATTGTGGCCAATCAGAGTTCCTTCACCGCCGACGATGTCCTGCAGGTGCGAAACGTTCGCCTGGAATCGGCGACGGCGACGGGCGGGTCTTCCGGAACACTGACGGGCGGTCAGGCAAACATAATTCTGGATGTGCTGGCGAATGATGGAGCCGACGTTCCCGATCTGCAGATCGTCAGCGTTTCGGCACCGGTCCTTGGCGGCAGCATGATTATTGAGCACGGCAGCGGCCCGAACGGTCGCGATGTGCTGCGTTACACGTCTCCGCTGAATTTTGTCGGGACGGATTTTGTCACGTACACGGTCAGAAACACCGTCACGACCGAGGAATGGTCCACGACGGCCGGATTCACCGTGACCGGCGACAATCTGGCGAGCAACGTCGTGGTTGCCGCAGCGATTGCCGCTCAGGGACAGGACGCATCTGCCAACCAGCATCCGCCGACACCTTCCATTGTCGGCCCACTGCTTCAGCAGGACAGTCATCAGGTGGAAGCCGGGACAATGCTGATCGCTGATGGTGTTCGAGCTCCAAAGCTGACTGAGTTTTCCAGTGACGCGGACGGTGGCCTGCTTTCTGTTCGCCTGGTCAGTGGCACGTCTCACGGTGCTCTGCAGGTGAACTACGACGGTGCTCTGGTCTATGTTCCGAAACCCGGATTCACAGGGATCGACAGCTTCGAATATGTCGTGTTTGATGGACTGCATACCGAACGGCGGACCGGTCAGATCGTCGTTTCGCCTTCAGACGACAGTGTGACTCAGGATCGTCTGAGACGGATTGGGCTGAGTCTGTTTGATCACCATGACACATATGGAAGGTTCCCTTATGATCCGAATCAGGCGAGCCAATATGATTCCAACGGCAATCCGCTGCTGAGCTGGCGAGTGCGAATTTTACCCTATCTGGGCTTCGGAAATCTCTACTACCAGTTCCATCTGAATGAACCGTGGGACAGTCCGCACAACCTGAGCCTGCTGCCGCTGATGCCCGCCGTGTTCCGGTCGCCGGGTGATGCTGTCGGCACTGCGGAGACTCGGTTTCAGCTGATTTCGGATCCAAATGATGTCAGTGGCCGTTACATGCTGGCAAGAGGCTCCTACGGCCGTCTCATGATAGGCCGTGTCAACGACATCTTGGACGGAAAGACAAACACACTGATGGTCGTGCAGTCGGGATCGGATCGAGCTGTGCCCTGGACGGCTCCTCGGGACCTTGAATTCGACCCAGCCAGCCCGGTCACATCATTCGGCAACATTCCCGATGGTCGCACCAATGTGATGTTTGCGAATGGCAGAGTTTATCGCCTGTCGCCAGGCCATCTGTCCGATGCGGAAGTGGTGGGGCTGGTCACAAAAGCCGGCCACGAGATGACAGATGGGCCGACATTGTTGCGACGCGAATCGGAGCTGACTGAACAACCCCTGACTCGAACGGGGGTGGACACCAATCACTGGCAGGACGCTCAGATGCGAAGCCTTGCCCTTGCCTTTCATAACTATCACGATGTCTACGGGGAATTTCCGGTCGCTGACAATACGAACTGGATGGACGCGAACGGTTTCCCGCTGCTCAGCTGGAGAGTCCACCTGCTGCCGTTTCTGGGCTACAGCAACCTGTTTATTGAGTTCCATCTTGATGAACCCTGGGACAGCCCGCACAATCTGACACTGCTTGACCGGATGCCGGACATTTTTCGCAGTCCGGGCGATGCATCAACATCAAGTCAAACACGTTTCAAGGTGTTTGCAGGACCGGATGCTCCGTTCGGGGAAAATCTGAATACGGGAACCTACAAGGCCATTGACTTCGGAGATCTCCGCGACGGATCGTCAAATACAGCTTTGTTTGTTGAAACCGGTGCCGACATGGCCGTCCCCTGGACGGCACCCATGGACTACGACTTTGATCTGGCGGATCCGCTGAGCGGACTGGGCATGACAGACGGTCGAATTCGCCTTGCGCTTGCGGACGGCTCACAGTGACCCTTGCTGACGATGTCAATGCCGAGACGTTTGCCGCACTGGTTACTCATGACGGAGGTGAACTGTTCGATGGATACACCCTGGACGATCGGAGTGCAGCGGGACGGAATACTCATGCCGAGAGGCACGGGATACGCGGGAGTTGTGACGAAGAACAAGCTCAAGCAAATGGGACTGGCAATGCACAACCACCACGACGTCTTTAATCGCTTTCCTGTCGACGATACGATTCACCCGTCGTATGGATACTTCGACGAAACCGGCCGTCCGAAACTCAGCTGGCGAGTTTATCTTCTTCCCATGTTGGACCATTTGGACCTCTTCAATCAGTTTCACCTGAACGAATCGTGGGACAGCCCGCACAACCTGGCTCTGCTGGACAAAATGCCTGACGTCTTCCGCAGCGTCGGTGATCCATTCGACAGCTCTACAACACGGTTTCAGGTGTTTCGTGGACCGGACGGGCTGTTTGGGCGATCCTACCTCTACAACGGGATTGAGAAGGCTCCTCGCATCCGCGATATCACGGACGGCATTTCCAACACATTTCTGATTGCCGAAGCAGGAGCCTCAAAGGCTGTTCCGTGGACTCAACCCAGCGATATTGAATTTGATCCTGCTGACCCGCTGGGTTCATTGGGGCTGACCGCGGACGACCTGTTAACAGCCGTCATGGCCGACGGAAGTGGGCGACAGTTCAGCATGAGCATCCCGGAAGCGATGATCAGTGCTCTGGTCAGTCCGACCGGAGGCGAGATCATGAGTCAGGTCAGCGGGCTGCTCTGCCTGGAATTCTGGCAACACCGCCTGCCGGAACGGACATTCCGATTCGCGAAGGAGAACTGGAGCCATCGACGTGGTTCTGCAGAAGCCCGGCAACGTGACGATCGATGTCACTGTTTCCATTGACGGAGTCGTCGCCCTGTCTGCGGTTTCGGTCACCTTCACTTCCGGCAACTGGAATCAGCCGCAAACGATCACTCTGCAGGGGCTGGCGGATGGTGTGTACACCGGAAATCGCTCGGTTGAAGTCACGCTGTCTGTCAATGATGCGTTGACCGATGCCGCCTATGACGCAGTGCCCGACGTTGTCTTTCCGGTGCATGTGATCGACATGGACCCGATACCGAACATCGACCTGATCGCCACCGCGTTTGCCGTGGCCGACCATACGGCTGCGGACGGCAGCACATCCGTGACCTTCACCGTGGCCAATCCGGGAACAGCGGCATCAGGCAGCTTTCAGACTCAGATCGTCTGGTCCCCAAACGACATCATTGGCGACGGTGACGATGTTCTGCTGCCGGAAACTCTGCAGACATTCACCGGACTCAATGCCGGTACTGACGAATCCCGAACTGTGACTGCCGTGATCGGACGTTCGGCTCTGTTTAGCCAGGCTCTGCTCGCCAACCCGGCGGGCCAGCCTGTGGGAACGGTTTCGCAGCTGCCGGGCCATCTGTTTCTGATTGTGGACTCGACGAATGCTGTGATTGAAATCGACGAAACCAACAATTCAGGAACCGGCCCGCTGATCGACAGCGACATCGTCAGTTACTTCCCCTGGGACACCAACGGCAACGGCACGATTGAGCCCCTGGAAGCTCTGGCCGCCATCCAGGCCATCGGAACAGCGGCCGCGTTGCAGGACTATGACGGCAATGGCATTGTCACACCTCTGGAAGCTCTGAGTGCCATCCAGCGAATCGGCTATGGTCGCATGTTGATGGCTCCAGCTCCTCCGTCAACGATTGCATCCACGTTTCCCGACACAGTGGAACCTCAGCAGGCGGTTGCAGGGCCGGTCAGCGTGGCTGCAATTCTGTCGAGCCGACCGGCGGCTGAATCGAATGAAGCTCTTATCGCGGAATCCCGGGAAGCACCTTCGGCTGTCGTGGGTAGCGCCTGGGCGTCTGTGAGTCCGCTCGGGCAGGTTCCGAATCTGTTCCCCGAAGCGAAGGATGAGCCCCAGGAAAAAGGACTGCCGATTCGGGATGAACTCAGCAATGCCATCGAAGTCGACAGAATCTACGAACACTTCGACTGGCTGACGCTGTTCTGATTGGGTCCGAACCCGTCACGCAGTCCTTCACCTCATGGAGTGGGTCGAAAACGAAAAAACCGCACCGGAGCCAATCAGCTCTGGTGCGGTTCTGAATTCCGGAGAAGCGAACGCGGTTTTTTTCTGACTCGACTAGTAGGTCAGAATGGCGTCGATTCCGAAGACAGTTGAGCTGAACAGGTCACGATGGCCTGGAGCGGCGGCCGAGTTTGCAGCATGTGTCCACATGTGGCGAACGTCCGGACGAATAACCAGGTTGTCCATCGGATTGATGTTCACACCGTAGGTGAAGGTGTGGTAGGAAGAACTGTCGGCCTTGTACCATTCCTGACGCACACCGGCTTTCACCTTGTCGCTGATCTGATAGAAGGCATAGTTGATCAGGCCGGTGGAGTTGTCAGCAACGCCGTTGGTCTGAAAATCGTAGCCATACTTGCTGCCACCGTTGGTTCCCAGGACGTCAAACTGATGAACGGTTGAGAACTTATCGGTGACTGAATTCGTCAGGATCACGCTGTTGATGGCACCGTTGCCGCGCCATCCGAGGTTTCCGGCCGTCATCATGTAGGTCAGAGTCACAGAGTCGGAAATGTTGTAGATGAATCCGCCCAGGAAACTGCTGCCACCGTCAAATCGGTCGAAGCCGGTATCCATTCCCAGTGTCCATCCCCCCATCACCTGCAGTTCGTCACTGGCAGTGTAGGTTGCCAGAGCACCGGTGTGGGTGAATGGTTCGCTGTTGTAGAACGTCAGCTGTCGGCTGAGGAAGAAGTTGCCGCCCGAAGGAATCACTTCGTAACCAATCAGCGTGTAGAAGTGACCCACCTTCACAGACAGATCGCCGGCTGCCACTTCAGCGTACAGCTGAGGCAAAGCCCATTCGTAAATCCCGTGGTTCCACTTCGGAGAGAAGTCGTAGCGACCAGGATTGTTTCCGAAGGACTGAGCTTCGTTACCGTCAACCCCGTAAATCATTTCAGCTCGGAAACCAAATCCGACGCCATTGCTGCCGTCGGCAGTTTTGTTCAGATACAGCCCCTGCTGGTTCAGATTAAACCGGTGCCATTCGTTGGCATTGCTGAATCCGGCGCCCGGCCCGAAGTTAACGTTATTGAACGCACCGTTTCCGGTGAAGGCTCCGTCCGGTCCGCTCTGGTAACCGAACTGAGTCCAGCCGCCAAAGGTGATGCCGCAGCCATCGTCACACTCTTCACCGCAGCCTTCGCCACAACCATCTCCACATCCCGGATCAAAGATGGATTCCGGAGCGCAGCAGCTGCTCTGAAGACACGAACAGGGCAGAATTGAAGCAGCTTCAAGCTGCTCTGTGAGACTCTGTCCACCATCGGCGAACAGCTGAACCGGCTGTGACGGCATGTCGGCGGCCGATGCAAACACGGGCAGGACAGCGGTGGCTCCGCTGGCGAAGATCATTCCGGCAAGGAAGGACCTCCATGATTTCTTCATCATTGTTTTGCTCCTTTGAGCTCTTCCCTGAGTTCCCGTCGAAGGACTGTTCCTCCCGAACAACGTTAACGACAGGATCCCCATGTGTTACCCGCGCGAATTTGCCTGGGTCACTGCAAACGGCGAATTGCACGGCGAGACGTCCCTGAGCCCACACGGCGTGGTTGATGCTCGAAATGAGGGGGCTCCAGAACTATCGGAGTGACAGTCAGCCGGAAAGACGTCACATTCGTTCGTCGTGACAGGTCGAGAAAGAATCCGAGCTGTGGCAGGTCACAATCGGATCTGTGTGTTCGCTCGTCACGACCGTCAATGTGGCCGTGACAATCATGCCTTTCCCAGAGAGATCCGGCTGGAAGGATATTTGCGGATCAATATGCGGTCAGACAGCCTGAGATCCGGTGTTTCCCACGCCTCAGGCAGGCCGAGCGTCGCAGAATCCAGCTGACATGCGCGGCTGAGTTGTGTTGTCTGTTTCTGCGGATGGAAGCGGCGGTGTTTCCTGCATAACCATTCGATTTTACCAGGGCGGCAGTGGCCCGATTGGAATGGCTGCCAGTTACTCAGTCAATTGGCCGGTGAAAGTGTGTCATCGTGGAGGAGCCCACGAGTCCAGGGTTAGGAGGCCAGAGTTCGCCGATCCTTCGGAAAGATTTCCTACCTGCGCATGGCCAGCACCAGAAGTCCGGAAGTCACCAGCGCAAGACCGATCCAGTCGCCGGATGACGGACGTTCTCCCAGAAACGCCACGGCAAAGACAGTCACGAGAACGACGCTGAACTTATCAATCGGGGCCACCTGATAAGCCTTGCCCAGCTGCAGAGCTCTGAAGTAGCAAACCCACGACGCTCCGGTCGCGAGAGCTGACAGACTCAGAAAGGCGATTGTGTGTCCGGACAGCTGTCGTGGATCCCGCCACTTTCCGGTGGCCAGAACCAGGACCAATAGAACGGCCAGCACCATCGCTGTCCGCAACAGAGTGGCAAAATCCGGGTCGATTTTCTGAACGCCAATCTTCCCGAAAATCGCCGTCAGAGCCGCAAAGCAGGCAGAAAGGACGGCCCAGATCAGCCACAAGTGCGAGGGATGTGTCATTCCGACAGTATACCGGATCGGCACAGGTCGTCACTTCCGGCAGCTTTTGCCACTTTCGGCGATTTCCTGTCCCGGATCTTAAAATCTGCTGGATGAGAAGCTTCTCAGACAGAACTGACGGAGACTCAATTTCAGCGTTTTGTTAGTTTTCGATGGGAATTTATTTTCACTTGAACGCGGTTCGACATCGCCCGCAGCACACCCGGAACGGAATCCGACAATGTCTGAATTCAAAGTGGCCGTCCCCATCCCCAATCATTCTGACTGGCCCGCTCTGGGCGCAAGCGGTCGGCAAAAAACCGCTGTGGAACGAGCTCGCATCGGGCTGACATGGCTGTGCGTCACCGGATTGACGGTTTCTTGTCTGGTGACCGGAAGCCACTGGCAGGCAGCAGGTTTCACCAGCGGCACGATGTTTGTCGTCGGAATCTGCCTTGCTCTGATCGCGTGTGCGGGGCGAATCTGGTGCAGTCTGTTTATTGACGGCTTCAAGACTCAGCAGCTGATTTCGTGGGGGCCGTATTCGATCTGCCGCAATCCGCTGTATCTGTTCAGTGCAATCGGAGCAATCGGTGTGGCTCTGGGCAGCTGTACCTTCGCTCTCCCGGTTGTGGCAATGATTTTCTTTGCCATCTATTACCCTTTGGTGATTCGAGCCGAAGAGGCCAGACTAACGTTGATTCACGGCGAACAGTTTCGAGAATACTGTCAAAGAGTTCCTGCGTTTTTTCCGGCGTTCCGTCTTCCTGAAACGCCGGAAACCTACGAGGTTCGGACTCGTGTTTTCGTCAAGAGTCTTCTGGAAGCCACATGGTTTGTCTGGGCCACGATCCTTGTGCATCTGCTGTATGAACTTCACCAGCGAACCAGCCTGCTTCCGGAATGGTTCCGGATTTACTGATCTTCTGATGCAATGACACCCACGCTGACCATTTCACTGTTCTGCCGCTCAGTCTTCCCGGCCGCTCCCGGCCTGATCCTGACAGCAGTGGCCGTCCTGCAGAGCTCAACCGCCTTCGCTCAGCTGGACTTTGAACAGGCACCAATCCGGTACAGCGAATCGGAAGCCACAGACCGGGTCCATCAACTGGCCAAACATCTGTCGGAAGGAACCGCGACGCTCAAATGGGACAACGCGCACGGTTACCTGCGATCGGTGTTGAAGGAACTGGACGTCCCCGTCAGCTCGCAGACACTGGTCTTTTCAAAGACCAGCCTTCAGGTGTCCCGCATTTCTCCGCGAACCCCGCGTGCGGTCTACTTCAACGACGACGTCTACGTCGGATGGGTTCAGCAGGGAGAAGTGATCGAACTGTCCGCGGCTGACGTCCGGCTGGGCGGCACTTTCTACACTCTGGCGCAGTCGGAAGGCACCCATCCGGTTCCTCAGCGGGAAACGTCCCGGTGCCTGCAGTGCCACGGCTCGTCGCATACTCGACGCGTTCCCGGACATATTGTGCGCAGCGTCTATCCGGAACCATCCGGACTGCCTGCGTTTCGGCTGGGAACTCATCTCACCGACGAAACCTCCCCGTTTACAGAACGCTGGGGTGGCTGGTATGTCACCGGAACTCACGGTGACCTGCGTCACATGGGAAATGTTTTTCTGGTCGATCCCAAAGACGAAGAACTGGATGTCGAAGACGGTGCCAACCTGACCGACCTGAGTGCTCGCATTGACGTCTCCCGATATCTTTCGCCTCACAGTGACATCGTCGCGCTGCTGGTTCTGCAGCATCAGGTTCGCATGCACAACGCCATCACCGCTGCCAACCATGCAGGACGGCTGACCGAGCGGGACATGGAAGTCATGAACCGGGCTCTGGAACGTGACCCCGGCTATCAGTCAGAATCCACGGAACGTCGATTTCAGTCCGCAGCCACCAAAGTCGTTCAGTCTCTGTTGTTCCAGGGTGAGCTGCCGCTGACATCCGCCATTACAGGGTCCAGCCCGTTCGCAGACGAATTTTCGCAGCGAGGCCCGTTCGACGACCGGAATCGTTCGCTGAGAACCTTTGACCTGCAGACCCGGCTGTTTCGATACCCGTGCAGCTTTCTGGTGTATTCGGATGCGTTTCAGCAATTGCCCCCGGAAGTCATGAAGCGGATTGAAAAGCAGCTGTCCCAGGTGCTCAACCGCCCCGACTCTGACGACGACTATCCTCATCTGTCTGTCGACGACCGCCGTGCGATTCGGGAAATTCTTCAGGCCACCACCCAGCTGTCGCTGAATCCGATCCCGTAACAGCTGTTAACCAGGAGTCGAGTCCCGAATACCGAACTTCAGCAGAGTCTCGGTCACACGCGGCCTTCGAAGAACCTGCCTCAGTATCAGACGGAATCTCCCGGCTTTGGTCATCGGCAGGAAGTGCCGCTTCGCAGGAATTGCCGCGGATCGTGGAAAACTCAGGCCGCACAGTCGTCCGGCCTCAAAAATCCTTGATTTTGACCGTCAAACGCGGACGATGCTGTGGAAACGAACTGCCTGTCCTGCCACGTTCCGAAATCGCGGCCTGCGGAATCGGAGCTTAGCCGGACGTCCCTGAGTCAGATGCGATTTCCAATGTCACCAACTGCCAAATTCCTGCTGCCAGCACTGGTTCTTCTGACGGGGCTCAGGCCTGCCGTGGGTCAGCTGATTCGCGCACCGCTGGACAGCGGTTTTGTACGCACATCATCGATCGCCGTCACGGTTGATGAAATGCTGGGGTCGCAGAAGACGCGATCAGCCGACGAACCGGTGCCTGGACCGGGCTATCCGGCGCTGTGGATTGCTGAAGTTCAGTTCAAATCGGTTCGGCACCGGCTGATGGAAGTTGTGGATCCGAAAACCGGAGCCGCCAAAGAAGAACTGGTCTGGTATCTCGTTTACCGGTTCATTCCCCGAGACTACACAGAACTGGCCGGAGACAGTCGCGACGAACTTCTCAAGAAGCTGAACGATCCGGACTTCCGACCTCAGAACGGATCGGATCCGGTGGAAGCCTATCCGTTGCAGTTGCCTCGGTTTGTCCTGACGACGGACGACAGCGAGGACAGAACGAAATACGCCGATGAGGTGAATCTGCAGATTCAGCAGGCCGTTTTTCAGCGGGAATTTGCGGAACGAGCTTCCAGTCTCAAGCTGCTGAACAGCGTTCAGGCCATGCAGGAAGCGGGCGAGCCTGTTTCTGTTTCCGATCCGGATCCTCTGGCAAATGCTGTTTATGGCGTCGCGATCTGGAGGAATCTGGACCCCACGATCGACTATTTCACGATCACCATGAGCGGCTTTTCCAATGCGTATCGGTTTCGGGAAGAAGATGGCCAATTGGTTGTCGAGGAAAAGGTGATTGTTCAGAGGTTTGGCCGGCCCGGTGACGAGTTCCTGCAGCAGGAATCAGAGTTTCGGCTGATTGATGCGGCTCGGCTGAGTCCCGCCGGTGACCTGACTCTCGTGATGGACGGCTCCAATTCCACCTTTGTGACAGGCCGCCCGGCACCGGTTTTCATCGGAGAGCTGCGAGAACGACTGGAAAAGCTGCAGCAGTCCGGGCAACCAGCGGAACTCACCTGGCCGGAATGGCGATATCAGGCTCGTCCCGCAACCATTGATATCCCGGACTTCCAGTCGATTCTGCGAAACGCGGCCGTGACTGCGGAAAAGCCTTGAATTTTTCGGGGAATTTGTCAGACTCCCCCGCCTTGCGAAAATCCACACACCGGGATCACTCACCCGGATTGATCAGTTAAAGGGATCAAAATGGCTCATAAGAAGGGACAGGGCTCCAGCCGCAACGGTCGGGATTCAAACGCTCAGCGACGCGGAGTCAAAAAGTTTGGCGGTGAATCCGTTCTGGCGGGCAACATTCTGGTGCGTCAGTGCGGCACAAAGTGGCACGCAGGCCGCAACGTCGGAACCGGTCGCGATTACACTCTGTTCGCACTGGTTGACGGACATGTGAAGTTCGATCAGGACGGCCGTCGCATTAACATCGTCCCGTTCGCTGACGTTGCCGCCGCTTCGGCTGCCAGCAACTGATTTCAGACTTTGGTTACAGATCCGAATTTTTGCGAGTGACGCTTTCGCGTTGTCGAGCGAATGCTTCCCTCGTTGGCGTTTCCCTGAGTTCGGATCCCGTTTTTCCGGTTGAGCCAGCTGCCCTGTGATTCGTTCTGCGCTGATTGCCGGCTGCGGCTACCTGGGCCGGCGAGTCGCCCAGGTCTGGCGTTCGCGAGAGCTGAACGTTTCCGTGATCACCCGCAGCGCTGAGCGCGCGGCTGAATTCTGCGGACAGGGACTTAACCCTGTGGTGCTGGACCTTGCCGCCCCGGATGCTGATTGGGAACGGAGTCCGAAGCGTCTTCCTGCTGCCGATGTTGTGCTGTGGGCCGTCGGCTTCGACCGATCCGCCGGAAGCCATCGTGAACAGATCTGGCTGAATGGTCTTCAGTGGTTCATACGCCACCTGACCACACCGCCGAAGCGATTGATTTACATCTCCAGCACCGGTGTGTACGGCGACGCGAGCGGCGAATCCATTGATGAATCGACCATCCCGGCTCCTGTCACGGAATCCGGACAGTGCTGCCTGAAAGCTGAAGATCTGGTTCGTCGCGAGATCCGGCAGATCAGCTCGTCGACACAGGTCACCATCCTGAGAATGGCGGGGATCTACGGACCGAATCGTCTGCTGCGACGGATTGACGATCTGAACCGAAGAACTCCGCTGCCCGGCAATCCTGACCACTGGCTGAATCTGATCCATGTCGACGATGCCGTTCGAGTCGTTGATTCAGTCGCACATGCTGTCGATGTTCCGGACTTGATCAACGTCGTGAGTTCTCAGACGGTCACCCGGCGCAAATACTACCATCTGCTCGCGAATCTGGCGTCGACACCGGCACCCGTCTTTGCAGAAGCAACGGCCGCCCCTCCCGCGGCCACATCATCGCGGCAGAGCAGCGGCCATCGGCGGATCATCAGCCGCTGCGCAGAAACGCTGGCGCCGCTCCTGCAGTTTGATTCCTGCGAGGAAGGTCTCCGCGACGCGTTTGCCCGGACTGTGGATCAGTGAACGTCGCGGCCGGTCAGCAGGCGTTCAATCGCATCCGCCCGACTGCCCACTTCGATCACGCTGCGGCGAATTTCTTCTGCGGAAACGGTCGCTCGGGGATACGTATCCACCATCACAAAACATGGTTGTCCGTCGATGTCGCGGATGGCAAGTCCACCGTGCAGCACTACAGAATTCAGCCGCAGAGCTTCCTCGTAGAAGGCAGGATCCGCAGCGCAGCAGACACTGTAGATGTTCAGCAGGCGATCACCGGCCTGGTGGCTGCTGTTTTCGACAAACACCCGCTGACGTCGCTGTTCGGGCAGCTTCAGATCGACTTGAACACGGCTGCCGGTGCTGGTCCATGAAACCGCCGGACGGTCGTGAAACGCTTCGAAGACCAGCGTGTCGAGGTCTCGGGACGAGCCCTGCACGGCCTGCAGCAGCTGTGAGGCGGCCGTGCCGTCCTGAGGTCGCTGATCGGGTTCCCGAGACAGCATCTGAGCAACACATTCAGAAACGTCCATGGGGATGTCGGGATTGTGGCGCCGCAGACCTCGGTATTCACCGGTCAGGATCGCGGCAGCCAGGGAGTTGATCGTGCTGCCTTCAAACGGGAACTGAGCCGTCAGCATCAGATAGAAGCAAACGCCCAATGCGTAAACGTCACTGGCCGGGGTCGCTTCCGCTCCCTGCAGAAGTTCAGGAGCCATGAAGTGCGGTGTCCCCGCCAGTCGCGTTCCGTCCAGTGTTGCGGACTGAATCTGTTTGGCCAGACCGAAG
Organism: Planctomycetaceae bacterium; assembly: GCA_041398865.1. Classification (GTDB taxonomy): domain Bacteria; phylum Planctomycetota; class Planctomycetia; order Planctomycetales; family Planctomycetaceae; genus Fuerstiella. The sequence continues at coordinate 4,342 of JAWKTY010000022.1, read as the reverse complement.
TCCACGATCTTGGGATATCCCGCCGGTGTGACCAGCACGTTGTCCGGTTTGAGATCCCGATGAATGATGCCCAGCCGATGCGCCATCGCGAGTCCTTCGGCAATTCCAACAGACATCTGAGTTGCCCGCACCGGACCCACGGGGCCTCTTTGATCAATCTCACGCTGCAGAGACTGGCCTGGAACGAACTCCATTTCCAGAAAGTAATACTGATCCGTTCGACCGATCGCATGAGTGGTAACAATATTGGGATGAACCAGAGCCGCTGCCGCTCGGCCTTCATTTTCGAAGCGTTCGACATAGTCAACAAATCGAGACGCTCGCTTCGGTGACAGAATCTTCAGCGCGCACTGACGGTGCAGCTGTGTATTCCGAGCCAGATAGACAATTCCCATCCCGCCGCGCCCGAGTACCTGCTGGCATTCGTAGATGTCGATAGACTGGCCATCCAGCAGAACTTCATCCACCTGAACATCGGTGGTCGGTTCGGCCAGTTCGCCGGATGGAAAGATCACCGTGTTTGCCGTCGTGCCGTCCAGTGACAGCGGAGCCATACCGCAGCGAGGGCAATGGTCGTCCTCGACGGAAAACACCACATTGCAGGCAACACAGTACAGACTGGGCATGGCAGTTGAACTTACAGAGGCAACACCGTCAGCGTGAATGGAAGAGCGTCATCCTGTCTGTTCGCTTTCGGCACGTCGATCTTTCGCAGAAACCGGCACGAGCGAACTTCTTCAGAGTTCGAGACCATTACCGGCTGAACAATGCTTCCACAAAGCCATTGGGATCGAACAGTTCCAGATCGTCGACGGACTCGCCGACCCCGATATATTTGACCGGAATGCCCATTTCCTGGCGAATGGCGACGGTGACGCCGCCTCGGGCTGTCCCGTCCAGTTTGGCCAGCACCAGCCCGGTACACTGCACCGCCTTTGAAAAGCTCTTTGCCTGGCTCAGTCCATTCTGCCCGGTCGTAGCGTCAATCACCAGCAGACTTTCGTGAGGAGCATCCGGAATCACTTTCTGGATGACTCGGCGAATTTTGTCGAGCTCATCCATCAGGTTTTTCTGAGTCTGCAGCCGTCCGGCGGTGTCGATGATCAGATAGTCGGCCTGAAGCTCTTTCGCCCGGACGGCACCTTCGTAAGCCACAGCGGCCGGATCGGAACCGCTGTCCTTGCGAACGATTTCACAGCCCAGTCTCTGGCTCCACATGGTCAGCTGTTCAACGGCCGCGGCTCGGAATGTGTCACCAGCTGCCAGGACGATTCGGTTGCCGTTTTTCTGCAGCAGGTTGGCGATTTTGGCAATGGATGTCGTCTTGCCGACTCCGTTCACCCCGGCAACCAGAATGACGGTCGTGCCGCTGTCAGATTTGGCCAGCGGAGACAGCGGATTGCTGAGATCCCAGTCGGTGGACCCGTCTCCCTTCAGAAGCTCACGCAGTTCAGCTCGAATGGTTTCCCAGACAGCGTCAACATCAACTTTGCGTCCACCGTGTTCTTCACGCAGACGAAGAATAATCCGGTTGGTGGCGGTCACGCCCATGTCCGTCCGAATCAGTCGACCTTCGAATTCTTCCAGCAGATCGTCATTCAGAATATCGCCTGCGCGAAACAGATCACGAACGTCCGTCCGCAGAATATCTTTGGTCTTCTTCAGCCCGGCTTTCAGGCGGTCAAACAGTCCCATGGTACAAATTCGTCTTTCATCCGGACAACAGGCACATCAGCAGGAAGAATCTCACAACGTCCGGAAACAATCAAACATTCTCCACCGTCATGCCCGTCGATTCGGGTGAAAAGCAGCGGAACGCGAATTGTAATGCGGTGTATTCGAGTTACCCTGCGGACCTTTCGAATTTGCTGACCCCCATACAGCCAGATCCTGTTTTTGAGTTCACCGGCATGACCTCACCCGACCTGTCCAATTATCGCTGGCCCGCAGAATGGGAACCCCACGCATCCACATGGCTGGCGTGGCCCGTCAACCCGGACACATGGCCCGGCATCTTTGACCGGATCCCCCCGGCGTTTGCTCGGCTGGTCGCCGCCATTGCGAGGTTTGAACCCGTTGACCTGCTGTGTGCCCGGGAAGTCGAACAGGCACGAGCTCTGATTGATGCGGCATGCGCTGAAGCCGAGTCGGCATTCCCCGTCCGATTTCACGACATTCCCGTCAATGATTCGTGGTGTCGAGACTACGGTCCGATTTTTCTGAATCGAAACAGCGATGCCGATGCTGCCCGACTGCCGGCTCAGGTCATTCTGAACTGGGACTACAATGCCTGGGGAGGCAAGTATCCGCCGTGGACGTCTGACGCTGTCGTGGCCACAAAGATCGGCAGTCAGCTGAACATCCCCGTCGTGTCTCCGGGAATCATCCTGGAAGGCGGCGCCATCGAGGGAAATGGTCAGCGAGTTGTGATGACAACAGAAAGCTGCCTGCTGAACCCGAACCGCAATCCCGGCCTGAGTCGCGAGGAAGTGGAAGACTTTCTGCGACGTTATCTGAGCGTCTCTCACATTGTCTGGCTTCCAGGTGAGGGAATCATCGGTGACGACACCGACGGACATATCGACCAGGTCGCTCGATTCTGCAGCGAAACAAAGGTCCTGGTGGCCAGCCCGTTCGATGCCGATGCTCCGGAAGCCGCTGACCTGCGAGCCAACCGGGAAGCCATCAGCAATGCTCGAAATGCGTCCGGGCAACTGCTGGAGGCGATCGAACTGAAAATGCCCTCGCCGAAGTTTCAGCAGGGACACCGACTGCCGGCGTGCTACTGCAACTTCTACATCGCCAACGGCGGAATCGTGGTGCCCACCTTCGAAGATCCGGCTGATGAGATTGCCTGCCAGGTTCTGCAGCAGTGTTTTCCGAGTCACAAAATTGTCGGCGTGAACGCGATCGACCTGATCTGGGGCCTCGGAGCATTTCACTGCATGACTCAGCAGCAACCGGACAGCAATGTTGTTCCGATTGGCAAAGGCTGAGGACAGCAGAACGTCGCAGGCGGTCCGGCATGGCCGTGAACGCCCCGAAGCTCGCCTCCACCACTGGAAAAATCACATCGCGCTGCGAATCCCCGCATCGATGAACCGTCAGAATTCTGTCGAGACCGACGAAATCTCGACACACTGTGCACCAGCATTGTGATTCCCCGACATGTCCCCGGCTTCCCCGGCAGTGCTGCTTCAGGCAGTGCCAGGCTTCGGCATTCCTGTTTTCATCCTGAGACCGCGGATAGAATTTGCCAGAGCAGAAAGGGTTACCAATGCCGTTTGATCCGAACGATCCTCAACAGGTGTGCATCAACATTCGACGTCGACCGGCCATGTATGTCGGTGGGAGGGATGTTCACGGAATGACGCAGCTCGTTTGGGAGCTGGTTGCGAATTCCGTCGACCGGTTTCTTGCCGGACACGCGACAGGTGTTCGCGTTGTCACGAGCGGAAACCATGTTGAAGTTTCTGACGACGGCTTCGGACTGCCGTTCGATCTGGATGCTGTCGATGGCCGAAATCTGGGCGGGGTGGCATGTTTTAAAGTACGGGTGCCATGCCCTCGCTTGCGTGGGTATGTTTTGAGCGACGATTGCGTCACACTTGGGGGTGACCATAGGGCACAGAAAATCTGACAGAAGCGTCGATCACGACAGGGATTCCCATCGATTACAAGTTCAGTGCCAACTTTCACCGGCGGTCTCGATAAGACCACGTCAAAATCTTTCCGACAACAGCAGAAGCATGGCCACGCAAGCGAGGCCATGGCGTCCGAGCCAGCTTCAACAGAAAGAACCATCACTGGCAGGATTCGTGGCCTCGGCTGACGATGCCGCTGGCGAGGGATTTCAGGATGCTTTTGGAGTGGCCTCGAGTGAATGAGGCCAGCAGCAGAGCGATGGCCCATGGGACGCAGATCACGGGCCAGACCAGATTTGCTGTGGGCAGGTTGACCAGCAAATTCTTTCCGATGAACTTCCGTGTGCAGGCAGGGCAGCCGGTTTTCGGGTTGGTGGAATAACCATACGCCACAATCGCGAACATCATCGAAATGTATTCGTAACACTTCACACTGTCAGAATCCTGACCGCAGGCCGGACAGGGAATGGCAATGCCGGCCTGATGCAGTTCTGCAGCCAGTGTCCCTCTGCCACTGGACCGGCGATGCAGATCGATGGCTGTCGTTGCGATCTGCTCGGAAGGCTGGTTCAGGTGACGCAGAGATATGATGTGTATCTCGCCATCATGTCGACGAATCTCAAGATCGTCGCTCAGGGCCGACTTGACCTGCTTCACACTGGAAATATCTTCCCACCGCAGAGTGGTCGTTGTGAGCC
>JAWKTY010000021.1:0-146415 GCA_041398865.1 Planctomycetaceae bacterium | reverse complement strand
CGATCTTTTCGAGCGTGTTTCGAAAGTCCTCAATCGGAAACATCGTTGAGCTTCCGTTCGATGATTTTGCGAATTGCGGGATCAGCCCCGTATTGGCGGAGAGCAACACGCCACCTCAGCCGTTCCTGTGACATCGGCCCTTCCTCAGTGGTGATCTGCTTCGCGATGAAGTTGCGTGCCCAATTAAGCATCGCCACGGATCGCTCGACTCGCTCCGCCGGCGAGAGCTCACGAATCCGCCGGTCGTATTCCTCTTCAACAATCGACGTCACGTCTCTCACCTGCTCCAGAAGATCCTTCGCACAAACCTGGCGAACCAGTCGGCACGCGTGCTGTCAGTATACACACTCGACTGACGGTTTGGAGTCCATGAAGAATTGAGAATGACGAAGTGAGAAGAGGGAAGGCAGGTCAGCGAGACGTGTTTTCTCGAGCGCGCTTGATGATTGATGTCAGGATGGCAACCAGCTCGTTGCATTCTGTGATCAGAGATTCGATTCGCGTCTCCGGAACCAGTTCAGCTGCCAGAACGAGTCGCAGCCAGTAGAGCGTTTCCCGAGCCTCCTTGCAGGCAATGCTGTACTTGGAAATGAAATCTGCACGACTCTGACCTCCCTGCCCCTCTTCGACGTTCGCTCCGATTGATGTGCCCGATCTCAGAAGCTGTCGCGACATCGTCCGCGCAACTCCGGGTGCTTCATCAAGGTGCTTACAAAGGTTCACAACTCGAAGTGCGAACGCGAACGTTCGTTCGGGCAAGTCTGTCTTCATCAGAGATTTCCTCCCGGACGCGCCGTCCCGGTACTCCAGTTTCACTCTTCACTCTTTTAACTTCACTCTTCTTCCATGGCAAATCGAACATTGTTTTCAAGTTTGAAGTCCATCCTGCCGCGGGCGACTGTTCGCAACGAAGCGGGCGGACCGGCCTATGCTCTGGAGCCGAAACATGCGCTGGCGCAGTTTGCGGCGACGGGATGTTTCAACGGAACGTTCTATGCAGGCGCTGAGACTCAGCTTGCCACGCTGAAGACGCTCATCGATCAGGTGAACGACAACGTGTACCTGGCAAAGCTGGCAGTCTTTGCGCGGGAGCGAGCCTGCATGAAGGACATGTCGGCGGCACTGGCGGCGACTCTGGCGGCTCGGGACACGGTTCTGTTCCATCAGGTTTTTGATCGAGTCATCGACAACGGTCGTGTGTTGCGGACGCTGTTCCAGATGATTCGTTCGGGCCAGTTCGGCAAGAAGTCTCTGTCGAGTTCTCTGCAGCGGGCATTCCAGCGGTGGTTGAACTCTGCTTCGCCGGAAAAGTTGCTGTCAGCGTCAATCGGTCACGATCCATCGCTCCGGGACATCCTGCGAATGGCTCGACCAACGCCAACGGACAACGGCCGGCGTGCTCTGTTCGGCTGGCTGACGGATAAGGAGCAGCCGAAGTGGGCGCCGGCAACCGAAAGTAATCTCCCGGAGCAGGTCCGGTTGCTGGTCGAGTTCCGTCGTGCGGAAGCCCCCGAACAGCAGGTCGCGCTGCTGCAGGGAGACGAAGGTCGCCAGGCGTTGCGTGCCCGCTGGGATCTCCTGGCCGATACGGCCAGGGGTCCACAGGTCTGGTCGGCGATTGCCAGGTCGATGGGACCGCAGGCGCTGCGGATGAACCTGAATACTCTGCAACGTCACGGCGTCTTTCAGGACGTGGAAATGGTGCGGTACGTGGCTGACCGGCTGGCGGATGAAAACGAAATTCGTCGTTCGCGACAGTTCCCGTACCAGTATTTCGCTGCGTACCTAAACGTGTCGGATGAGATCCCAAATACGATCAAGGCGAGCCTGCACAAGGCGGCCGAGATTGCCTGTGGAAACGTGCCGGAGTTGCCGGGACCGATCGTGATTGGTCTTGACGTTTCAGGTTCGATGCAGTCCGCGGTCACGGGAAACCGTGGTCGTGGAGCGACGTCGAAGATGCGGTGTGTGGACGTTGCCGCCCTTGTGGCGGCAGCGATTCTGCGTCGCAACCCGGACAGCGTCGTGATCCCGTTCGACACCCGTGCGTTTGACGCGAAGGTCGATCCGTCCGACTCTATCCTGAGTCTCTCGGAACGGCTGGCGAAGTACGGAGGCGGTGGAACAGACTGCTCGCTGCCGCTGCAGATGGCCAACGCGAAGTTCTCGACGCGGAAGTTCGCGGGGGCGGTCCTGGTCAGCGACAACGAAAGCTGGATCACCAAGGGCCGCCCGTACTACGGCGGACGAAACGGAGCGACCGGCGTTATGACGGAATGGCAGAAGTTCGTTGACAATCAGTCTCGGCTGCCACAGGCACCAGGCGGCAATGCCGCACCGAAGCTGATCTGCATCGACCTGCAGCCTTACCAGACAACGCAGGCTCCGGAACGAGGTGACATTCTGAACGTCGGCGGCTTCAGTGACGCCGTGTTCGAAGTGATCGCCGCGTTTCTGTCCAGCGACGCCGGCCGCTTCGTTACCGAGGTTGAAGCGACTGAGCTGTAAACAGTTCGGTCAGTGCCAATCGACACCCCTGGTTCGAGCAATCGGATCAGGGGTGTTTTTTCGTTGACACTGAACCCAACTCATTTGCCTGACGAACCCGAAGCGTATGTACTTTGTCTTTCATGCGATGAGAATCACTTCATTCAATAACGAACCCATTTCAGAGATCCCATTCCTCAATGCAGGTCGGGGACAGGGATCATTTTACGTCGATCGACTGCCTGTTCATGTTGGCCAGCTGTCAGGCCTGCCGGATGATCTGGATGCGATCATCGCCACGGCCGACCTGCAGGGTCGGGAACGATTTCAAGACGGAATCGGAGGACCGCCTCGACTGCTGGGCGAAGTCCTGCCGGAGCGACTTGCCGTTGAACTGCTTCTGGCACTGAACCTTATCCCGGAACGAGTGGGCGTCATCCTGGCCGGAGACTTCTACACCGTTCCGAATCTCGACAAACGTGGAGGGTCAGGCGATGTCACCTCCGTCTGGCAGGCATTTGCCAGGCAATTCAAATGGGTTGTCGGCGTTGCGGGCAATCATGACATCTTTGGAAACTCTGCGGCACCAGCCCAACGGATTTCCGCCAATTCGCATTATCTCGACGGTCAGCGAGTTATGCTGAGCGGCCTGGTGATTGCCGGGATTGGTGGCATCGCTGGGAATCCACGAAAGCCGCATCGCAAACCCGATGAGGATTTCACATTGCATCTTGAACGGCTCACGGGAGCGGCGCCCGACATCATTGTGATGCACGACGGCCCTGATGATCCGGATCGCAGGCAGCGCGGCTCGTCCATCATTCGTCAAACGTTAGAGCGACTTCGGCCATCACTGCTGATTCGCGGTCACGCCCATTGGGACACACCACTCGCAGAACTCAACAACGGAACACAGATTCTCAATGTAGACTGCCGCGTTGCTGTGCTGCGTCGATATTAAAAGAACTCGCCGGACGACAATATTGCGGTCATTGAATCAAGAACTGCGATCACGATAAGATCCTGCCACGGAACCATTCGTCGTGTTTCTCAGACTGAATCTGAATGAAGAGTCCTCTGGACAGCCGCAGATACGATCCTGATCCTCGGTCTCGTGAGATTGAACCGGGGATTGCGGATGGTGTGTACGTGTTCGTTCAGGACGAGAATGGAAGTATCTTCGTCTTGCCGGACGGTGCCCACTTGCATCCCAAGGTACTGGGCGGTGCGCAACCCGCAATGTATGCCGGGGATCTGACAATTGAGCGAGGCAGGGTCCAGGACCTTACAAACCTGTCCGGGACCTTTCAGTTTTCTGACGCAGAAGGATTGCTGGCCGTTGCAAGTGCGCTGGAACTGAAGGGCTTTCGCATCATGCCGGGCGCCGTCAGGCTCTTTTCTCATGTCGACTCCAGCTGGCCAGTGGTGTTACGATAGTGTCGGGAGGTGCAGAATGAGAATTGTGATTCTGGAGGACAACCCGGATCGACGAGCAGCGATGTCGGATGTCCTCGCGGACCTTTTTCCGCGGGCTGTAGTCGAGTATTTCGCAGTGGCACGGAGGATGATTGAACACCTGGATTCGACCGGGCTTTATGACGTCGCGTTGATTTCCCTGGACAACGATCTGGACATGGTAACGTCGGATGATGGCCGCCTTGTTGATCCAGGTGACGGGATAGAGGTCGCAAAATGGCTGATTACCAGGCCTCCTGTCGTCCCGGTCCTTGTTCATACGACGAACACAATGGCTGGCGACCAGATTGACGAACTGCTGGGATCAAACGGCTGGTCACATTCTCGAGTGATACCCTATGACGGGGAAAGCTGGATTCCGGAGGTCTGGAGATCGACCGTGCGTACACTCATTGTCACTCATGCACCTGATGCAACGGTGTCATCCATCGGTGTGACGATACTCAAGCATGGGTTGCAGTTCGGATTGCCACTCGAAGTGATGCTTGAAGACATTCTCCGAGTCGGCGCCCTCCATTCACGGGGAGACGAAGCGGTCGAAGATTTCAGCTTTGAGTTGGCCTACCTCAGCGGTAGCGACGTCTTGGCGTCCATTGTGAGCGTGGGAAAGCCGTTGCTGGCGGATATTGGGTTTGGCGCGACGAAAGAAGTTGTAGACTTGAGTATCAGTTGTCTTGGAATCGGCCCTGTCGCATCGGACAACGATTCAGTGGAACCAATGTTTCGCCGACTCCTCGTGGAAAATGGAATCCGGGAGATCCAGTTCGAGATTGTTCAGCCCAAACCCGGACATCAGGCTGTGTTATTGACTGGAAATCGAAGCAATCAACTGGACCTCATCAGCCCAGGGATTCAGGCAAACATTCGCGCCGTGAAATCTCTGCTGGAGCTTGCTCTTGTGATTGCAATCAGGGAACCTCAGAATGACATTGACGTCAATCGGCGATCGGAGCTACTGTCCGAGTGAATTTCAAGAACTCAGGGATGAGAAGTCAGCATGAACGCTAAACCTGTCGTTCGGTCTTCACCGCGCCCGGATGTCGCCGCCATGAAACGATTCGGAATCTGGTGGCAGAAATCCCGGAATTGCCTGTCGAAGCCGACAACTGAGAGCAAGTCCCGGCCCAAAGCGGCCTGAGGCCGATTGCCTTCCTACCCGATCACGGCGCACGTCGGCTCGCTGCAGAACATGGACGTGATCTCCGTTTTTCTGGACCGTGTACCGGGTGTTTTCGGAGTGAATTGTGCAACCTGCGATCCGGTTTGCACGCCGACTGAAACGCTACAGGTGCTTCGCAAATGTTTCCTGTGTCTTCTTCCACATCGATTCGGACAGGACGTGGCCGGTGTCCGGTTCGATGAAGTATGTGAAGCGATCAGCGGCGCCCGCGGCGGCATAGGCTTGAGCGATGTGTTCGCACCCTGCTCTTGCTTCTTCGATGGGTGAGCCGCCGTCGGTTTCTCCAAGATTCAGATGCAGTGCTCGAGGAGCAATCAGGGCGGCGATGTCCGGAGTGTCGCCGTATCTGTGAATGCCCGGAATAAAGTTGGGGAAGCAGTGCAGCAGTTCCGTGCGATGGATGGCGGCATAGGTCGGAAGGCAGCAGTTGCCGACCAGACATTTCAGACGCGGTTCCCAGGGACCGACAAGCCACGTGTGGGTTGATCCCATGGAATGGCCGTAGCAGCCCAATCGCTGTTCATCGACTTCGTCACGAGCGGCAAGGAAATCGACGGCTCGACGCATATCAAGAATATTCTTCCAGGCCATGCAGCGACCGTCGACCACAGAACGCAGGAATTCGAAGCGTTCGTAGTTTCCGCCTTTCAGTTTTCCCGACGGATCCTGCCGTTCCTCAAAACACAGGGCGTCGGGGCACAGCACAACGTATCCGAGCCTGACCAGCGCGACGCCTGTGTGATGCATCGGATCGCCGGCGAGTCCGGCGGGTTCGGACTTTCCAAGATACCACTGCCCGGCGTGCTGATGCCAGATCGCAATTCCGGGTGCCGGATGAGCCGCATTGACGCCGTCCGGAATCAACAGAATGGCAGGAACGCGATCACCGGGTTCGACGGCATAGTCCACCCACTGCAGACGATAGCCATCCTTCTGTTCTTCGCGAATCAATCGCGGTTCCGGATCACACGGATCGGGCCATTCACCTCCAAGACATTCCAGCAGCCTGGCTCTGAACGAAACGGGATCGAATGGAGCTTGAGCGGCCTGAGACATCGCAGCGGTTCCGAAAGCAGACGTGCCTGCGACAACGGCAGACGTCTTCAGAAAAGTTCGTCGATCAGTCGGCATGATGAAATTCCTCGATCAGACTGAGCAATCCGAAAACACTCGCCGCAATATGACAGGAAGACGTCGTCCGGGCGAGGAATCGATGCGGAAAGGTGAATCTACCGCTCCGGCAAACCGGCGCGTCATGCGTCCCATGGGGAAATCGGCTGGCAATTCATCACCAACAACGCCAGAATCAAACGGCACCGGGGCACTGGGCATCGCCGTGAAGGATCTGTAAACGCTGTAGGTCAGGCTCCTGCCTGACAAGTTCGATTCGATTGTCAGGCAGGAGCCTGACCGACAGTCGCTGATTGCTTAAATCGAAAGGCTCACCTTCTTGTGAGAACTGTCTTCCGTCTGTTACTGATGATGCCCTTGCTGTCTGATGGTCTGACTGCTGCGCAGGAACCCATTCTGGAATGGCGATTTGACGGCGCGGCTTCTGCGGGGCAGTGGCTGGGGGAACCGGGAGTGGCGGACGACGGGCCTCAGCCGCCGAAGTATCCCGGCTTTGCAGACACGAACCGAGCCATGTTGTTTGCCGGGCACAAGGGAGCGATTCTGATCAAGGACCACGAGCGTGGTGGGTTTTCGAATGTTCGGTTCGGCAGCGGCGATACGTTTGCCTTTGAAACGTGGGTGCGGTTTCGATCGATCGGCAAAGGCAACATCGTCTATGTGGCAGGCAAGGGACGGCATATTGAACACGGTGAAGACTTTCCGGAAAACAATCAGAATTACTCCGTGCGTTTTCAGGGAACCGGCAGTGGTGCTCAGTTCGGGCTGCTGTTCACCAGTCAGCATCCGGAAACCGGTCAGCGAGCATGGCATCGCTGGTGGAGTGATCCCGCTATTCCGGCGACCGGCTGGCATCATTTGGCTCTGCAGTTCACCTTCGGCCAGAGTGACAGTCTGAAGGCGTGGCTGGATGGTCGAGCGGTCACGGGCAAGTGGAGCGAAAGTGGTCCGACCGATCTGCCGCCTGTTCAGGACGCCGACGATCTGGTGATTGGCACGGGCTATGGTCGCGCGGAAGCGTCTTCGTTTCAGGGTTGGCTGGACAACCTGGCCATCTATCGCAGCGGTTTCGACGAACAGCAGATCGCACAACGGTATCAGTATGTCGCCCCGCCGCCTCCGGTGACTCCGGAAATGATTCCGCCGGGACGTGTCCTGGTGCAGATCAGCGAAGATGGCGTTCCCGAAGCGAACAGCTGGCCGGACGAACCTCAGGTGACCGAATCCTACGTCGAAGATGCGTTCGGTTTCTTCGAAGTGCCTCACAAATACATTTCGACGGGCGTGCGAGCTGATCGAGCCAATCCGTCGCACTTTCGAGCGTCCGCTTTGGTGAACATTCCGGCGGGGAAGCATCGTTTGCTGCTGCGTGGGCGAGGCACGTCGCGTTTGTTCATTGATGGCAGGAAGGTTCTGGAAACCGCAGCTCGCCCGACGGATTCCGGTGGTCACACACCGTTGGCGGTTCAGGATGAATATCTGGATCTGGGACCGGGTTTTCGGTTTGCTCCACCTGGCAATCGTGATGCCTGGTGCGAATTCGAAACGGCCGGCGGTCAGCACTTTGTGATTCTGGAATCGATGCTGGGAAACATCGTTGGCAAAAACAAACAGCGTCCGGAATTGGGCGAAACCGTCGCCGCGATTTCGCTGGAAGGCAGCGATGACTGGTCACTGCTTTCGCCGGGTGATCGTCATGTCGACTACGATGACGATGGCTGGGCAGCGTACGAAGAAGAGCGACGTCGATGGCTGGATGATGTGAATGCTCAGGCACGAACTGCCTGCCGTGCGGCCAACGACGACTATTGGACCAAACGTCGACACGCGGCCGCTGAGTGGCTGGCGTCGGTCGAACCGGTGATCGTGCCTGACCTGCCGGACGGCTTTCCCGCTCACAATGCGATCGACCACTTCATCGCCCATCGTATTGCTTCGGTCGCGAAGGAATCGGCACAGAATCGGTCTTCGGACATCGACTATCACCGCGACATTCGCCCCCTCCTGGAAGCTCGCTGTTACGACTGTCATCAGGGCGGCAAGGCGGCGGGCGGACTGCGAATCGACGACCGTTCGTCCGCGCTTTCCGGAGGCGAATCCGACGGACCGGCGATTGTTCCCGGCGACATCGATCACAGCGCGATACTGCAACGGATCCTGTCCAAAGATAAAGACATCGTGATGCCGCCGCGAGGCGATCGACTGTCGGCCGACGAAGTTGATCTGCTCAAACGCTGGATCAGCAAGGGAGCCGTGTGGCCTCAGTTTGACGTCGACCACTTTGAAATGAATCCGCTGGCCGATGATCTTGCGTTCCTTCGCCGCGCGACTCTGGACACCGTGGGTGTGACCCCGACGGAAGCGGAAATCGACGCCTTCCAACAGGATGACCCGAAGTCACGACGCAGTCAGGCAATTGACCGACTGCTGGCTGATGGTCGCTGGGCCGATCACTGGATGGGCTCTTGGCTGGATGTGCTGGCCGAGAATCCCAACATGATCAACCCTACTCTGAACAACACCGGACCGTTTCGCTGGTGGTTGTACGAATCGCTGATCGATAACAAACCGGCTGATCTGTTTGTGACGGAATTGATTCGGATGGAAGGCAGCGAACGTTTCGGCGGCCCGGCCGGTTTCGCGACGGCTTCTCAGAACGATCTGCCGATGGCCGCCAAGGGCATCATTGTCAGTTCGGCGTTTCTTGGCGTGGAAATGAAGTGTGCTCGCTGCCACGACGCTCCGGCTCATGTTTCCAGTCAGGAAGATCTGCTGCAACTGGCCGCGATGCTGCAGCAGAGTTCCGTCAAGCTGCCCGCTTCGAGCAGTGTTCCCGATGATCGGCTGCATCAGACCGGACGCAAGCCGTTGATTCAGGTCAGCCTGAAGCCCGGCGTGGAAGTTCAGCCCGCGTGGCCCTTCGCTCGCTTCTGTGAAACAGCCGTCGCCGAAGAATTGGCTGAACATCCGGACAGCAATCGCGACCGCCTTGCAGCTTTAATCACAGCGCCGCAGAACGAACGGTTTGCTCAGGTGATGGTCAATCGCATCTGGCAGCGACTGATGGGACGGGGCCTGGTGCAGAATGTGTCGGACTGGGAAAAGGCGGCTCCGTCACATCCGGATCTCCTGCGATGGCTGGGACATCGCTTTGTGGAATCCGGTTACGATGTTAAAGCGATCACTCGGCTGATTCTGAATTCGCATGCGTACCAGCGAGCCACCGATCCAACGCTGGTGGAAACCAGCCCCCTGTATGTCTCTCCCGCGCCGCGACGGCTGACCGCCGAACAGATTGTGGATTCGGCGTTTCACGCCACGGGCACGCCGTTTGATCTGGAAGAAGTCAGTCTGGACATCGACAGCGTTCGAGAGCTAAAGACGGCCATCACGCTGGGCAAACCTCGCCGATCGTGGATGCTGGCATCCGATTCCAACGAACGCGACCGTCCCAGTCTGTCGCTGCCCAGAATTTCAGCGGTCGCCGGCGTTCTGACGGCTTTCGGATGGCGAGGTGCTCGGCAGGATCCCCGCAGCGTTCGTGAAACCGAACCGAACATGCTGCAGCCCGCGATTTTCGCCAACGGTGTCATGAACACCTGGCTGACGCGACTCAGTGACCGTCATGAAATGACTGAGTTGGCGCTGGAAAAGCAACCGCTGGAAACGCTCATCGACCGAGTCTTCCTGCGACTTCTGACACGGCATCCTTCCGCTGAAGAAAAAACTCAGTACGTGAAGTTGCTCGCGGAAGGTTACGACACACGAATCATTCCAACTGCCCAGCGAACTCCGCCTGAACCAAAGAAGCACGAACCAACTCGATATGTGAGCTGGTCGAACCACGTCGACGGTCCGGCGAACGCTCTGGCCCTGCAGCGAGAAGCCGAAGCGCGCCGCGGCGATCCGCCCACCAACGCACTCAACAACGACTGGCGACTTCGTATGGAAGATTTTCTGTGGGCCGTTCTGAACGCCCCCGAAATGATGTACACCCCTTAACAAGGGCTGAGCCCTTGACCCGATGGCGTGGTGAGTTGATTGAGGTGGCAACCGGCACGCGCCGAGACGCTCACGCTGTTCGCTTTGTCAAACGGCGAGCATTTATTGGTCAGGCTCCCGCCTGACAATTCGATCGGGACTACCAGGCAGGAGTCTGACCTACGGTACTTTGGAACTCTTCACGGCGACAGGACACTGGAAAAATCACATGGAACGACGAACGTTTATCAAACACGCGAGTGCCATGACGGCGGCTTCAGCCGGTTCATCGCTGTTTGCAGAAACAGAGACACCAACGGTTCCCCAGGGGAAGGCGGAACACGTGATCTTTCTGTGGCTTGGCGGCGGCATGGCTCAGATCGATACGTTTGACCCCAAACGTCGCGGCAATTCGAAGGCAGCTCCCAAAGTCGCCGGTTCGGAATATGAAGCCATTGATACTGTTGTACCGGGCGTGCAGTTTTGCGAGCACCTGCAGCGGACGGCAAAGCTGGCGGATCGACTGACGGTGATGAGGACCATCAATCATCACCTGATCGACGAACACGCCTTCGGCACCAATTTCGTCCACACCGGTCGACTGATCAGCGGCAGCATCACCTATCCTTCGATCGGTTCCATCATTGGACACGTTCGCGGTGCGGCCAATCCTGAAGTACCGGCTTACATGGTCATCGGTTATCCCAATGTCAGTCGCGGACCGGGTTTTCTGGGAGCGAAGGGCGGCTATGTGTATCTGGTGGATACCGAAAGCGGCCCCGCCGGTTTCAGTCGCCCGGAAGATGTCTCCGCTGAGCGTGCTGCGCGGCGTCAGAAACTTTTGTCTCCGCTGACTGACCGGGTCCCGGATGGCTCCGTCGTTGACCAGTACCGGGAAGCTCAGGCAGAGGCCATGCGACTGGCCGGACCTGACTTCATGCGACACTTCCAACTAAAGGATGAGACGGCCGATCTGCGAAACAGCTACGGCGGAGAATTCGGTCAGCGCTGCCTGCTGGCTCGGCGCCTTGTGCAGGCCGGAGTTCGTTTCATTGAGGTTTCGCACAATCTGAATTTCATCAACGGCACCGGCTGGGATACGCACAACGAAGGCCAGCAGAACCAGCATCTGCTGATTCAGGAACTCGACATTGCCTTGTCCGCACTAATCAACGATCTGGAATCACAGGGGCTGCTGGACAAAACGCTGATCGCTCTGGGCACGGAATTCGGTCGACCGGCGGAATACGACGGACGCGGTGGTCGAGGCCATCAGGGCAGTTGTTTCAGCCTGCTGCTGGCCGGCGGTGGACTGAAACATCAGGGCGCGTACGGCGTCACGGATGAACTCAGCAAAAAAATCGTCGACAGCCCCGTCTCCATCCCCGACTTCCACGCCACCATCCACACGGCTCTGGGCATCAATCCCGCCCACGAACTCTACGACGGCTCCCGCCCGGTTCCCATCACCGACGGCGGCCAACCGGTGCAGGCACTTTTCGGCTGACGCAGGCAGTGACGTTCAGTTGAGCTTCGGCGATCGCAGAAGCGATGGGTTTCGGCGTGACAGTTCCAGAATGGCAAAGATTGGTCGATGGTCCGAAGCCGTGGCTTCGTCGAGAACCTTTACCTCAATGGTCTTCCAGCGATCGACAGAGCGTATGCAGAATGTAGTCGATCTGTTTTGTCGGCTCAGTCACCGGCACCGTCGGCAACGGAAAGGGAATTCGCCCGAACCCATGCGGTTTCGAACAGTTGAAGAGTCTTGCTGTCCGGCGTGGCGTTCAGGTCGCCGACCAGTATCGCGGGACTTGTCGGATCGGTTGCGGCGAGCTGATTGATGACCTTCGCAGACGCCAGTCGCTCTCGCTCATCGGGGCGATAATCCAGGTGCGTGGCCAGCAACCGGACTGTTTGACCTGAGTCGGGGAGTTCACTTCCGCTTCAATGACACCGCCGTTCGCTGTCGTCAATGTTGGGGAGCAGATGGTTCCTGAGTCGCGCTATCGGGTGACGGGACAGGACCGCATTTCCGTAGTGGCCTCCCTGAAGTTCGATGTTGGCACCGAAGACGACGTGCATCCTGGTCAGTCGAGCCAGTTCTGCTGGCTGGTCAACGCCGCCGGTTCGTGTCGCGTTTCGATCGACTTCCTGCAAAGCCACCAGGTCAGGTCGGACTGAAAGGATCACGTCTGCGATTCGCTGCAGGTCGAGTTTCCGGTCAACTCCTTCGCCGTGATGAATGTTGTAGCTCAATACACGCAGTTGTGTCGGATCAGCCGCCCTGCCGCACGCAGCGGCAGCAGAATGGCGAGCGTCAGCAGTCCAATCCTGGATCAATGGCTTCATCATTGAATGCTCCTGTTCACGCGGTTCGTACATCGTTGGATTCGATCCGTCAATCTCCCCAAGGAAGTTCGGGGAAAGTGGCTGTGTCGGAAACGGTCCGCTGTTCGAGCAACTCAGGTTTGCCGACAGTTGGCGGCGGATTGATGGCCTCGAAACCTAAATCTGACTCAGCAGTCGTTGCAGCAGGTACTCAACCCCAACGACTGTGGCTGCTCATTCAAATACGCGAAGTCTGCCGAGTCGCCCAGCAGCCGAATCAGGCGAGTGACGTCGTCCCATTGACGCTCGGACATTTCGTTCGCCTTGCGATACCATTCCAGTTTGCTGATGATCGTGTCTTCTGCCGTCGCCACGTTGACGTCGACGGTCAGGCCTCGCCGAGCGTTTGCGGCACAGCCCGTGACATTGAAGATTCGTCGAAAGACCGCCCGCGACTTACAAAGACATCAACTTCGAAAGAAGTCGGCAAATGAATCAGATTGAAGCAGGAACGGCGTTTGACAGCTTCGCGAACGGCTGATTCACTGACGTAGTAGTCACCGGTGAACGATGACACGAACTGAGTGATCTGCGAGTCTGCAAGTTCACAGATGACATCGACATCCATGGTCGACCTCGCGGCCCCGTGAAAGGAACTGGCCACGCTGCCTCCGACATAATGCCGAACTCCCAGCTGTCGCAGTGCGTCGACAACCGGCCGAAGAGCGGCGACCAGATCGTTGGTATCGTTCAAACCGCACCGTCCTGCTGTCGGCGGACACCTTCCGCGAGTTCACTGCCGTAGGTCAGTTCGATGAACTTCAGCCGAACTTCGTTTTCGCTGAATGCCGGGTGCCGCCGCCGAATCGCGTCCATGGACATGCGCTTGACCTGCCGCGACCAGGCACACATTTTGCGAATTCGTTCCGTCCGGACATCCGACGAAACCCTCAAGCTGAATGGCCAGAGCTTCGTCGGATGTGTCGGTGGGATTGATGGAAGTCGACATCGTCAGGGCGAGAATGCGTCTGTTGTGGACTGGTAAGACGTCAGCGAACGGTCACAGTGTAACCAAACGTGCGAATCAGGCGAAGTTGCATCCTTTTGCCGCAGGCGGATCACGGGTGCAGGACACGGTTGCGCGGGTCAATATGGTGCCAAAAAAGTCAACGTCAGAAATCGATGAATTCGTGTAATGTTCGGGAGTTGCGTAGGGCAGACAAGAGGACTTTTTGAGGAGGTTGTCATGGAAGACACACAGATTGTTCAGAAAAATCGAAGCGGTGTCGACAGCGACAATTCGCTGCAGGCGAGGATCAAAGAGGTCAGTCGGCAGTTGGTGAACGAACAGATTGAGAACGGCCGCATCGATTTGCAGACGGCATCGTTTCGTCAGATTGAAGTGCTCAGTCATGAAATCGGACAGCAGATTGCTCGTCAGTTGGGGCAGCATCTCACCGAGAAGCAGGCTGACCAGCACATTGCCGACCAATACCCCTGTCCAACGTGCGGTCGGGAGTGCCATCCGATCAAAAGGCCCCGCGAAATGATCATGGTCGATGGCCCGACCGAGATCATCGAGCTGAAGTGTGACTGCCCCAAATGTCGGCGGTCTTTTTTTCCCACATCGCGACATCACCAAACTGAATAACCGCACGATCAGCCCACTGGTGTATGACAAGATCGTGCTGGCCGGAGCTGAAGCGTTGTCATTTCGCAACGCGGCCCGACTGCTGGAACGACTGGCGGAAGTGAAGTTCAGTTCGCGCCAGATCAACCGGATCGTTCATGAAACCGGTGAGCAGCTTCACGCTGAACAGGCGGAGCGGGCTGAGCAGTTCTTCTCCGGAAAGCTGGCGTGCGAAGTTGAAAACGTTCCGGATCTGGCGGTGGTCGAATGCGATGGTGGTCGCATTCGGACTCGGCAACCGGACAGCGGACCAGGGACTCATGACCCAGCCTGGCGTGAATCAAAAGTCGGTCTGTGCATGCGGATGACGAGCGAGGTGCACGAACACGATCCGGCTCCGGAACCGCCGGAATCACTGCAGAATCGCCACTATGTCAGCAAACTGGCGAAGGAAGTGGCCGGAGCTGTGATCCCTGAAAGCGAATCCGATCCGGGCGAGGCAGAAGCCATTTCTGACAACGAGCCGGATGCAGACGACGTCCACGCCGTGGATGAATACAAAAGTCCAAAGCGGTTGATGCGCACCGTTCTCGCCAGCGTTGATGACATCAAAACCTTCGGCCGCAAACTGGCGGCCGAAGTTCACCGAAAAGGCCTGAATCAGGCACCGCGAAAAGCCTTCGTGGGCGATGGAATGCCGTGCAACTGGACGCTGCAGAAGACGTTTTTCCCACTGTTCGTGGCGATCGTCGACTTCATTCACGTGATCAGCTATCTGTACAAAGCATCGGTTGCGATCGGCGAATCCGAAGACTTTGGCTGGGGCCTTTGTGCAGACTGGATTCGTGCCTGCTGGCAGGGCCGAGTGACCGATGTGATTCGTGAACTGCAGGAATGGCTCGATGCTCAGCCGGCCCGCCCTGACGACATCTCAAATGATGATCCCCGGGAAATCGTTCGCGTGTCGATTGGTTACCTGAAGAACAACGCGTCGCGGATGGACTATCCGTCCTACCGCTGCCAGGGACTTCCGCTGACCAGCACACTCGTCGAATCGCTGATCAAGGAGATCAACTATCGAGTCAAAGGGACCGAAAAATTCTGGAACGACCCGGAAGGAGCCAACCGGATTCTCGCCGTCAAAGCCGCCTCCCTCAGCGACGACAGCCGACTCGTTCCCGGATGGTGACTACAATTTCGTGTCCTGCACCCGGCGGAAACCGAGGGAATCTGAGAATTGCTGAAGTCATCGACAACAGAACCGCCCTGCCCTTTCCAAAACAGTTGCCGCTGAGCCCCGTCCGCCGAGCTTGAACTGAGGTGCTGCTCCCTGCGGAAGTTGCTATGCATTCCCGCTCCCGTTTTCCCATTTTCGGCGCGGTTTAAGGCTACAGCCTCGTTCAGACGCCAGTGCGGGTCCAGAACAATGATTGAAGCCATCGAACCAGCTGACCACCTGACAGAACGTGCCACCGCTGCCTTCGTCAGGGCGTCTGAACAAGTCATTCAACTGGCACGGCAGACCAGTGTTCCGCGTTCGTTGCCAGCAGGCTGAACACCCTGCCGGGACCATTCCCCTGGTTCGTGCTTCGGCATACACTGCCGCCGTCTGTTCATATCTTCTTCAATTGCCAGCGACGAATGTTGATCGAGACAGAACAACAACGATGTCTTCCCGCGTTCTTCCGGCAATTCAGCCTTGCAATGACCAATGACGACTCCTGAACGACAACTCGAAGAGCAGTTCATTGCGAAGCTGCAGACGCAGAAATACGAATATCGACCTGATATTCGTGATCGGGACACGCTGGAGCGGAACTTTCGTGAGAAGTTTGAATCGTTGAATCGCGTCCGGCTAACCGATGCCGAATTCGAACGCCTGCTTGAAGAGATTATCACTCCTGATGTTTTCAAAAATGCTGGTGCACTTCGGTCACGGGAATCATACACCCGCGACGACGGCACACCGCTCAACTACACGCTGGTCAACCTCAGGGACTGGTGCAAGAACGATTTCGAAGTCATCAACCAGCTTCGCATCAACACCAACAACAGCCATCATCGTTACGATGTCATCCTGCTGATCAACGGTGTCTCTGCGGTGCAAGTCGAACTGAAAACACTCGGCATCAGTCCTCGCCGCGCGATGGAACAGATCGTCGAATACAAGAACGATCCCGGTAACGGGTACACGAAAACGCTGCTTTGTTTCGTCCAGCTTTTCATTGTCAGTAATCGCACCGACACTTGGACTTCGCCAACAACAACGCCCGGCACTTTGCTTTCGATGCTGATGAACGGTTCCTGCCCGTTTATCAATTTGCGGGCGAGGACAACCGC
Source organism: Planctomycetaceae bacterium (assembly GCA_041398865.1). Classification (GTDB taxonomy): domain Bacteria; phylum Planctomycetota; class Planctomycetia; order Planctomycetales; family Planctomycetaceae; genus Fuerstiella. The sequence continues at coordinate 129,862 of JAWKTY010000021.1, read as the reverse complement.
AAAATCACGCACCTGGACGATTTCGCCGAGCAGTTTCTGAGGAAGTGCACCTCGCCCAGACCATCAGCCGCTACATGGTTCTGGTCGCCAGCGAGCAAAAGTTGCTGATGATGCGGCCGAATCAGATCTACGCGGTGAAAGCGATTGTCGATTGCATCCAGCAGAACTGCGGCAACGGCTACATCTGGCACACCACCGGCAGTGGTAAGACGCTTACATCTTTCGAAGCATCGACCCTGCTGAAGGATCGCGATGACATTCACAAGTGCCTGTTTGTCGTTGACAGAAAAGATCTGGACCGACAGACACGCGAGGAATTCAACAAATTTCAGGAAGGCTACGTCGAAGAAAACACCAACACGGCCACGCTGGTGCGTCGACTGCTCTCTGACGACTACGCCGACAAAGTCATTGTCACCACGATTCAAAAGCTCGGCCTGGCTCTCGATCAGAACAGCAAACGCAACCAGAATCGAAAAAAACGGCCGCGAATCCTACGCGGACATGCTGTCCGTCCTGAGCGACAAACGATTCGTGTTTATCTTCGACGAATGTCACCGCTCCCAGTTCGGCGAAACCCATCAGGTGATCAAGCGGTTTTTCCCGAACTCCCAGCTGTTCGGATTCACCGGAACGCCGATCTTTGACAAGAACTCCACTCAAAAGCAGTTCGAAGACGAAGTCGGTTCATTCAAGACCACCGAAGACCTCAGTTCTTGGGTGCACCGGGTCAGTCTATCCGTTGTTGACCGATGGGAACCTGCTCAAGGATTCCGATCTGAGTGGAGAGTGGATGCTGGAATTACCCGACAAGGATGGAAATATCCAGAAGATCAAGATCGAATTGGATGGATATGACACCTCAACATACGATCTGACCATTCCCAAGGAATGGCTGCAAAGCAGGAAGCAGAGTCAATCTCACGGCATTGAGTTTCCTGAGGTCTGGACGTTTCAAGTCGGAAAGATTGAGAACGATCTGTTTGGGCAACTTCAATCCCACGAGATTTGCCGGTCGGACCTCCAGTTGCACACGGCATGCCCGTTTATTGGTTCGGGAAGCTCACAATGAAGGATGACACCATCGAGTTTTCTGCCGTCTCAGATGACCAAGCTTTTATCGCAACTCAGGAGAAGTTGCTCTCACATAAAGCTTGCCCCGACAATTCGTCGAGATGACAGTGTTCACGATGCCAACGGATCAACTTCAAGAAGATGTAATCAAACACAAGGACAAGTTGTTCAGATCGCGGCCTTTGATTCTTCGTAGAGCCAATTGCACGAAAGCCTTGAAAGATGAACCGGAGATGAGAACCCCATAACACATCTTGATCTTGTTCTTTGGTCTCATATGTGGTTTCTCGTTTCGCTACGGAGCTACGGTTGTAGCTCAGCAACCTGGTTGTGAGCAGAAGGGCGAAGCGGGAAGGCCGTCGCGGTTGTAGAGATTGCAGTTCTCCGTTGACAGCATAGGCGTACCGAACGGCGATCGGTGACGTGACATCGCCGCAGGTCACGACGACTTTCTGGCCATCAATCGTGGCTTTCTGCTGAGTGCCATTGACCGGATGAGTCTGTCACCTCGAAATACGCCAGCTCCGCTTCCGGTGTCTCGCGAGGTTCGGCAAGACCATCTTTGTCGGCAACCATCAGGCCGCACTCAGCATGGCTGAAGTGCAGGATGACTTTGTTCCTCTGAATCTCCTGCCGTTCAAACGTCGGACCACTGAATTTGATTGTTCGACCATAGTCCTTCGCCAGAGCCCAGCGGGCGAGTCGTTCGCCAACATCAATCTTGTTTGGCGGATGAATCCCGGCTCCATCGAGGTCGACGGTCACCACCATGCCCGTGTGTTGGAGATCGGTTGCGAGCCGCTGTTGTTCCCGCAGATAGGGCCAGCCCTCGCCAGCGCCGCTGCCAGGAAGCTGTACGAAATAGACTGGCAACTTGTCGTTCCCAAATGCCTCACGCCAGCCATTGACCAATGCCCGCATCTTGTGCTGATAGTCGCGTGGATCTTCCTGCACGCCACTATTCGATTCCCCCTGATACCAGATTGCCCCTCGGACGCCGAGCCGGCTGATTGGTGCCAGTCGGGAATGGAAAAGCCGACCTGGCAACCAGTTGGCATCACGGGCGCGGACTCCGCCGGGCAACTTCCAGATTCCTTCGAGGTCCTCTCGGTCACCGAGCTCCAGTTCCTTTTTGAGAGTCGGGTGCGAATCGAACGCCGCTCGCGGAATAAATGGTTCAATCGGAGTTCCACCACGCGAGGAGTCGATCACGCTGATTGGGACGTTCAATTCAGAATCGAGACGTCGAGCGAAATAAAACGCGACGCCAGAAAACTGCGAAACGGTTTTCGGATCACACACTGTCCAGGTTGCTCGCTGACGCAAATCGTTCAACGGCTTCGAACTCTCGGGTTCGTTGATGCGGCAGAATCGCAGCTGAGGCAGTTCAGCGGCGACGATGTCCTTTGCAACCGGTTCCAGTTCCTTCGCCATCGCACCAACGGTCATGGCCATGTTCGATTGACCACTCGCGTGCCAGACGTCGCCGACTAGGACATCGTTGACCACGATTGCCTGATCGCCGCTCTCAACCCGCAGGGGTTTTCCCTCTCGGGACGCTTCGAGCGATTTGAGTGTGACCGTCCAAGCTCCATCATCCGCCGCCAAGGTTTCGACAGCCTGGCCGGCGAACTCAACTCGAACCTGTTGGTCCTTGTCTGCCCAGCCCCAGATTTGCACTGGCTGCTCCCGTTGCAGGACCATGTGATCCGCGAAAATACCGGCCAGCCGTACTTCGGCAGTCGCTTCGCTGACACCGACCAGCAGCAAGCTAAGAACGACGCAAATCTGGGCCATAGATTTCTGCATCTAAGAACCGCTCCCTTTTCCTCTGAACCAAACCGACGCAACCAAGCTATTCCTCCTTTATCGTCTCTGTCTCCTCGGGCAACAGTTGCAAAGCGTCGATGATCACGAAACCGGTTGTGTCTGCATTCGTGATTTCAATGACGGTTTCCACGTTTGCCCGGAGATCGACGGAGGCGACGGGCCGAAAATGTTCTCCTGAGGGCAGCGGTTTGGTTTGATCAACCTCGAAGGACATTTGGAAATCCCCTGAGGAAACCGTCACGGGAACATTCTTTGCCCGGCTTTCGTGAGCGGAGTAAGCCATCAGCAGTTGGTATCGGCTGGACTTGGGTGCTTTGAATCGAAAGGTCGCCGTCGTTTTCCCGTCGCCTTTCGATTTGGAGTCTGGTTCCCCGCAATAGATGTAGCCGTTTTCGACGTATGGTTTGAAGTTCGTGGAGCGAGACCAAGTGCCTGCGAGTTCTGCCTCGGAGTCGTCGAGCACAATTCCCGGCAAGGACTTCACGGCGATCGACTCACTCGGGGTCGGTGACCCGAAACCTCCGGCAACTCAAGAACCTGTCCCTGCGCCAGTAAACGCTCGCGTAACTTTGCGTATGCCAGCTTCTGGACCGGCACGTCCTGACCCGCAGCCAGCGCCGCGGCGACGCCGGCCCCTTGGCCAATGACCATCCACGCTCCCTCGATTCGCAGCGAGGAGATGCCCACGTGCGTGCAGGACAACGCAACGGGAACCAGCAAGTTGTCACACTGCTCGGGCTTGGGCAGGATCGACCGATAGGGGACATGGTAAGCGTAACCTTGTTTCGGATTCGCGCGCCGTACGGGAAAGATTGTCCCCTCGTTGATCACCCTACCGCTCTTGAGAGCGATTCGCTGGCAGTCGTGCGAGTCGATCGGGAACGACGAGATGGCGATCGGATCATCCTTCTGCTGCGTTTCGAGAATGTCCTTCTGACTGATGACGTACTGGCCTTTCATTCTGCGCGATTCGCGGACATAGAGGGCCGGTGAGAAATGGTCATAGTTGGCAAACTCATCTTTGCAGAGGCCAAGCCGGCGGTAACGGTCCTGCATCGCCTGGGGTACAGAAGGGTCGTTGGTCAGGAAATGATAGAACTCCAGCGTGTATTGCTTGTGTGCCTCCCAAATCTTTTTGCGGCCGGCTTCGTCAGCTGAGTGCCAGTCTTTGCCTCCACCAACGAGACCGATGGAAAATTGTCCGCCAATCGAGTTGTTGCCATCAAGTTTGTTTCCGGGCAGCGGGTACAGGTCGAAGCCGACACGTTTCTCCCCGGCCTGGAGCGCCCGGCGGACGATCTCGAATCGGGCCGGGTCGTAGTTCGCCGGCTTCGGCATCGGGACGCAGTTATCGGCGTCCTCGGTCAAACACAGCCGAAAGCTATACGTCATCACGTTCTTGTCGCCCGCTTCTTCATCGCCGGCATCGTCAGTGGTGATCAGCGGCAACAGCCGGCCTTCATCGTCGAAGCCGTTGATGTTCAACTTCGGCTTCGGGTACTGCTTGCCGGCCAACGACTCGCCGTATTTTTCGCGACCCTCGCGACCGATCGTCCAGTCGACTCCCGCAGCCGCCATCAGGTCGCCCTCGTAGGTGCCATCCACAAACACCCTGGCCGTGAACGTCCCCTTCGTTGTGGTCAGTGAGGAGATTCGCGGACCGTCCTTCGTAACCGATTCGAGATAACACTCCGTGACCACCTTGACCCCGGCTTCGTCCAACATTTGCATGGTCACCCGCATCGCCACATGCGGCTCGAAGGTCCACCGGGACTGGTCTTTCTTTGCCGGGTTGTATGGGGATTGCAGACCGCGATCGGTGTAGTCTTTCACAACCCGCGTGTGCCACTCCTCAAACAGCCCCCTCAACGTACTGCGAACCATTTGGTTCGAGTCACAGTGGCTCAGTCCTCCGGTATTCATCCCGCCGACATGATCTGTCGGTTCCAATAAAATGACCGAAGCTCCTTCGCGGGCGGCCGCAATGGCCGCGCAGAACCCTCCAGGCGTCGAACCGTAAACGATCACCGCTGCCTTTTCGGCATCAGCGGAAGTACTCCTAGTGCTCTGTCAGTGATGCCATGATGGATGTTATCCTTGAGTCGATCGTTCATGGAAGACCGATAATTCAAGGAGGAAATCATGGAGAAACGATGACCACGGGTCACGCTCATGGATGAGGAGCGTGCAGAATTGAGTCTTAATGGTTTCAAGGGTGTCAAACGCCAGAAAGCTTGTTCGGGCGAGGATTCTGCTGCTGCTGGCGGATCAGGCTGAAGGAGGGCCCGCGAAATCAGATCCGGAGATTGTCGAGGCATTGGGATGCGGGCGGGCGACTGTGGAGCGAGTTCGTCGGTCGTTCAGAAGAAGGGCTGGAAGAAACTCTGGAGCCATCTCCATCAACACGCATTTACGAAAGGAAACTCGACGGCAGGATCGAGGCTCATCTGGTGCACTTGCCTGTGGTTCGCCGCCTGAAGGACGCAGCGGCTGACCGTTTGCTGAGTGATCGACTGGTGGGGCGCTCGGACATGTCGATTCCGTGTCATGAAACCGTGCGTCAGACGCTGAAAAAACGACCTTAAGCCGTGGTTGAAGAAAGGCTGGTGTCTTCCGGAATGCCCATCGTCTGATTTTGTGGCTGCGATGGAAGATGTGCTTGAGGCTTATCACAGGCCATTTGATCCACAACGTCCCATGGTCTGCATGACGAGGCAAGCAAACAACTGATTGCGGAAGTCCGAGAGCCCTTGCTGTTACGCGACCGGGAAGTGTTGCCAAGCAGGACAGTGAGTACGAACGGCGAGGAACGGCCAATGTGTTCATGGCGGTCGAACCGCTCGCAGGCAAACGAACGGTGCAGATTACCGACCGACGTACCGTGGTGCTGACTGGGCACTGTTCATCAAGTTCCTGTTACCAACGGTTTATCCGGAGGCCGCTGTGGTTGTGCTGGTGATGGACAATCTGAACACTCACTGCATTATCTGTACGAAGCCTTCGATCCCGCGACAGCGCGAGCACTGGCTTCTCGTCTGGAAATCCACAACACACCAAAAACACGGCAGCTGGTTGAACATGGCAGAGACAGAGCTAAGCATCCTGTCGCGGCAATGCCTTGATCGACGCATCGATTCAAAAGAACTCCTGACGACCGAAGTCGCCGCATGGGAACAGGAACGCAACTCTCGCAAATGCAAGATCAATTGGCAATTCACCACGGATAACGCCCGCATCAAACTCAAGCGACTCTATCCATCATTTTCAGGACTGACAAAGCACTAGTTCGCGATTCCGATTCTTGGGCCTTGAGCGTCGTGCTGGACGTCAAAACCAAGGCGGCGAGAACAGGAGAGCGAATGTGACCCGTATGCCTAGTGAAGCCCGATCGGAAGTCTCTGTGGATTGTGTCATGGAGATTGTCCTTGATCGCGGCTCATGGTTTGGCTAAGTGATATATCGAATACGGACGTAGTTGAATCGCGTGAAATGGATATGTCCTTAGCTCAGCATAAAGCTCAGTAGCCGCGATATGAAAGTTCGAATGCGGACCTAGTCTTGCAAAACGCTCCTGGTCCGATTGCTCAGACCAGGGGCGTTGGTTTGACAACAGAGCTGCTTTACAGCTCAATCGACTCCACCTCGGCGACGAAGCGATTGGCGTCGTCGCTCAGGTAACATGACCACGTGGAACACCGCGTCACTGAAGCCGCCGATGTTCAGGATGTCGTCACGCTCTGGGAGCCTGCGTCGAACCGTACGGCTGGATGTCGATGCAGACCAGCTCGGCGAGCTGACGCCCATCCGCTGCTGATTCGCGACGAACGCCTCGCCACTCGGACAGCACGCCTGTCGCACCCTGACGGCCGTAAGCGAACGCTCGGTTACGGTAAACCCACGTTAAGCTGTCGCTGACCAGGACCACGCCCGCAAACTGCTGCTGCGGGCACTTGCGTTCACGGTAGCGGACGACAGTCGGCCCACCGCCGCCGTACTTCGCCAGCCGCTCCGACAGACTCAGGATCGACCGGCCGTCCATGCGGACGTCGTAGGCCCGGGTGTCGAACGGAAGACCACGCTGTCCGGGTTCTTGCGGAGGATCGCTGCGGCGAACAGGGCCGCCACGTCGACACCGGCATCTTGGTCGTGCTGCCCCGGCCACGGTAACCCGTGACTGGGCAGCTCATCGAACCGGACGTGTCCAGACCGATGACGACCGGACCCGGCAACTCCGGCACGTTGCCGAAGCATTCGGCACCGTGTGGCGCCACCTGACCGTGCGGAACCTCGTCCGCGGCAGCGTTCAGGTACGCCGCCAGGAACTGGTACGGGAACTGACGTGAGCGACGGATCGCCTCCGGATCCGCGATGCGGTCGGCAACGTAATCGATCATCGTGTTGTCAGGTACACGTAGGTCAGTCTTTCCAAGACTGACATCCCCGTCTCGGAGAGACGGTGCTACGTGAAAAACGTCGTGACGCAACAGCGTGTTCAGGTTCATGCGCAGAGCCTGCGGTCCCATCTGTCGGGCGATTGCCTTCCAGACGATCGGACCCTTAGCCGCGTCGGCCAGCAAGTCCCAACGAACTTGCAGGTCTCCAGCGATCAACGCCTGAGCCTCGGCAGTGTCGGCCGCGCGGTACGCGATCAGTGACTGAACCGCTGCCGGCAAGTCAGCTTCCGTCGCCGGAGCCCACTTGTCGACTTCCTTATCAGTCAACCAACCGAACAACGCTCGGCGAGCGTCATCCTTCGGCGTCGGACGTGCCATTCGCAGGACGTCGCGCAGGCTCGGATCGTTACCGATCGAGCTTGACAGCAACTTACCCGTCGAAGCCTCGTTCAGCCAACGTTGGAACGCACGCTGAAGCGAAGACGACAGGCCCTTGCGTCCGAACTGGCCCGAGCGAACCATTTGGAACACCGTGCGCAGAACGCGGCCGTTGTCAGCAACGCGGTCAAAGACCTTATGCATCAACGCCGTCTCGCGAGTCGACAGCGTGACCAGCAATGCCGCCGGCATGTCCTTCATGTAAGCACGCTCACGTGAGTAGACAGCCAGTTTCGCCAGGAACTCGTTGTCGTCGACTTCGTCGATCAGCTTTCGCAGTTGGTCAAGCTGATCCGAAGCCGTCGCGTAGAACACGTTTCCGAACGTACCGGTAGCCGCAAGCTGTGCGAGCGCATGCTTCGCCGGGAACTTGTACGCCGGTCCGCCAGCTTCGTTGACGGTCGTTGCTCGTGGTAGAACGCTCGTGATGCTCGAAAACAAAGACTTATTTGCCATTACAGCCTCCTACGTATCGCAGGTGATGCACCTGCTTGGACAGTCGCAACCGGAAGTCCCGTTTGCGACGAAGTTAAAAGTCCCGACGAAGTTTGGTTCAGAGGTGGCTCCCAATGAGCCGCAGCGCCGTGTTGTTTCCAGCCGTAGGTTTCGGCTGACGAAAGAGGCGCCGGAGGGAATCGAACTCTCATGTACTCCGTTCCGACAGTCGGGATGACTGTTCAGGGATAAGAGCCAGCTGTCCATCAAAGACAACTGAACGCCTATCCCACGATTTGGTTCAAACACTCGACGAGGTGTTGGTGCAGAGTTCTTCCCTGCGACAGACGCACGCGTATGTCACAGGGTCCGGCCCCGTGTCAAGTTTCTTGCGAAGGGGGTCGGCCGGGAGTCGAACCTGGGTAGCCATGTACTCCACTCCGGCAGTCGAATGTGTTCGGTTCTTGGTTGTGATGCAGCTACGGAAAACAAAACGCGATCGACGAAGTTGTGACCAGAGGATTTACGGTGCTCTACCACTGAGCTACGGCCCTGGAATAGTCTTGAGGCCCGAGTATTGAGACTTGAGCAAATTCACTCAGGCCTCGCGACTCACAGCTCGAGACTCAAATTGGGCCGGTGGGACTCGAACCCACGACACCCGGCTCCTGAAGCATGTACTCCGAATCGGCAGTCGATCGTGCGCTCTTGCTATTTCCGTTTCTTCTTTTAAGTCCTTCCGCAATCGCGTCCACACTTTGCGACCAGTGTCTTGGTCAAGCCGGACAAGCTGGTGTTTGCGGATGTCGAAGATCGCGGTACCGCCTCTCGCTTGCTTGGTGTAAACGAACGGCAAGCAGACGGCGATGACTTTGCTGGGCTGACCAGCGTCACGGGCTTTATAGACCGATCGAACTTGCTCATCCGCCGCGAGTGTGCTGCTCGTGCAGCACCACAGGAACGATGGAAGTTCATGGATCTCGGTCAAAGCGGTAACGTAGTCCCCTGGCTTGATGTCTTCTCCGGCGACGCGTGCTGCCACGTTCGTCGCGAAGTTGGTGTCGGTTGTGGTTTCCATGATTCATTTCGCTTGATGAAAGTAAATTTGAATGTGCAGATCGTCTTCGCTCGGCGTCCAATTACTCGGCCCCGGATTTCGTAATGGCGAAGAAGTGAAATTGCACACGCATGGCTACTCTCACGAGCAAATGAAAATGAAATGAAAACGGCTGACGAAGTGATGTGTTAGAGATAAGCTCTCCCAATTGAGCTACGGCTCGGCTTGGCCAAACTGACGGGACTCAAACCCGCATCCTTCGATTAACAGTCGATGTACTCCAACTCGGCAGTCAGTCGTGTTCTGTTTGAGCGGGCCACGCTGGGTTATCGCTCATGACTTTGTTAAAACGATCAACGAAGTTATCGATCAGACAATTCGATGCTCTACCCACTGAGCTACAAAGCGACCCAAAGGTTCGCTTTGGCGGGATTCGAACCCGCGACCGTCGCGTGATGTAGTCCGACCTGGCAGTCAATCGTGTACGGGTGGCGACGAAGTTCTGGCCAGAGAATTCTTTACTGAGCTACTGGCAAACTTTCGTTCGCCGGCGGGGCTCGAACCCGCGACCTCGCTGATTCCAGCGCGCTCTCACCATGTACTCCGAACCGGCAGTCGCCGTGTATTGTTAAGTTTCAGAAGCAACCGACGAGGTGTTGATCAGAGGCTTTTTTCCGCGTGTCTTCCAATTGCACCACTGCGATCGTGGATCGCAGACGGGATTCGAACCCGCAAGGTCTTTCGACCACAGAACCCTATGTACTCCGAATCGGCAGTCAGTTGTTTAAGGTTGGCGACGAGGTATTGGTCAGATCACAAACGTGTGGGAATCGAACCCACCAACGACGCGAACGTCGTCGCCAGACTCACTGGACGGCACATTGGTTAGCATGTATTCCGAACCGGCAGTCGCCGTGTATTGTGCTTGAACGAAGTGGTTGTTGAGTCGTTTAGGAGCGTCCGTTTTCGGCTTTCGCCGATCGTTGACTGGCACCTTTGTCTGCGAGAGACTCCGGTGACGTTCACTAGCCGGTCGCCCGACATCGCTACCTTAGGCTCCTCATATGTAGACCCAAACGGCAGTTCAAGCAGTTTTGGTTTGCGACGGATCGACGAGGTAACAGCTCAGATGGTTCACATTAGCAATATGTAATCCAAGCCTGCAGTCGATTCGTCAGAAACGCTGGTGGGAGTCGAACCCACTTCGACCGGGTTGCAGCCGGTTGCCTGGCCATCTGGCTCCAGCGTTAGGATAGGGGTGAGTCTTGAGTTGTGAGTCCTGAGAATACGGGGAATGAAATATGCGGGATCATCGTAAGTTGCGAGCCTTCGAGTTGGCGGATCAGCTTGTCATGTCCGTCTATTCAGCAACCAGGACATTCCCGAAGGACGAAGTGTTCGGGCTGACTTCGCAACTTCGCCGAGCTTCCGTTTCTATCGCGTCGAATATCGTAGAAGGATGTGCAAGGAATTCGGAAGCTGACTTCGTGCCTTCCTTGACATGGCATTCGGGTCCATACGAGAGGTTGAGTATCAGCTAACAATCGCAAGACGCCTCGAGTACACGTCCAGCGATTCGGCCGAACAACTCGCGAGCCAAGCAGATGAAACAGCCAGGGTGCTCGCCGGTCTCATCCGCTCACTTCGCTCAGCGTCCTGATGTCTGCTCGACTCAAGACTCATCACTCGGGACTCGCTACTCTTTCTCCCTAAAAGTAGTCGTCTCGATTGAAGCCATCAAAAGTGGCCCGACTTGAGGCAACATCGTTTGAATCGCAGGCCACTGCCGCATGGAGCGGGAATCATTGCGTCCAAGCTTTTCTTCGAGTTGCTTGTCGCCGTGGACGATTCGCAGTCCACACTTGACGTGAGTCTCCGACGGGAAGCCCCGTCGACGTTTACTCATCGGCTCGAAAGCAATGGTTTTCGTTGTGCTCGTTTTCGTATCGCATTGGTCCACTCCCAGATTTGTGGTTTGCTTTGGATGGAAACAATTTGACGATTAAGACTCACGGCGAGCGATTGGGTTCGCTAATTTCCAGCACGACTTAATTGATCGACTCGTTTCAATATTGCTGGAAGGCGATGTGGGCCATGCATTGCCCCAATATTCAGAACCGCTTGGGCGATTGGGATGCCCACGGCCGTAACGTAAAGCGGCCGATCGCTCGTGCCTCTGCGAAGCTCGGTGGCGTGGTCAGTGTCTTTGAACGGGTTCTTCGCCACACCGATTACAGGAATCTTGCGATCGAGCGTCTCGTAGAGATGCGCTCCCAATCCGGGACGGCCATTTCCGTTCAACCAAACGTACCCGTCGACCACGATACAAGTCGGTGGTTGATCGAGTTTCGCCAGCACCGCTTGGATGCACGGCAGTTCTCGACGATAAAATTCACCGGGCTGATATTCTTTCACCTCATGGATTTTCGCCACATGTTCGGCGACTGGGCGTGAGGCTCGCCAATTGTCGATCACAACGCACGCAGCTAGCGCGACACTCTCCGTGTAGCCTACATCGATACATGCAATCGTTTGGGTTTGCGTTGTGTTCTCCATTTGTATTGGCGTCAATTATAAGTGCTAAGTGTCCTCGCCAGGAATCGAACCTGATCTACGATCTTCGCAAAATCGCGTGCTGTCCGGCACACTCCAAGGACGAAAAATCGCAGGACCGATGAAGGGGCACCGGTCCTGCTTGAATCGGATACACGATTCGCTTCCATCAGGAATCGTGCTTTCCTGAATCCGTTCCGTTCAGACTGACTCGTTCGAGACCAAGGTACAGTCGCGCGTTGGCATTCTTTGCCAGGTCACGCAGCGTTTCGAGTTCGGCCAGTCGCAGCAGTGCCGGGTGGCCTTCCAGTGCCTCGGCTGCCTTGACGCGTTCCGCGTACGCTTGCGTTTCGGCTTCCGCCTTCGAACGCGTTGCTTCCGCTTCGGCCTGTTCACGCAGTCGTCGTGCTTCGGCATCCGCCTGGGCATCACGTCGCGTGATCTCCGCTCGAGACTCCGCCTCAATCTGCTCGACCTCCGCACGCGTGCGCGCTTCGACCAGTTGAGCCTGGCTGTGTCGTTCGGCTGCCAGAACGCGGTTCATGATCTCCTGCAGGTTTCCTGGGAAGATCAAGTCCTTCACGTCGGCTCGCCGGATCGTCACACCATAGCTGCCGGCCGATTCGGTGACGTCGGAAAGGATATCCTCACTCAGCCGGTTTCGGTTGGTAAGAATTTCCTCCAGCGTCATCGACGCCAGAGAACGTCGCGCCGCAAGCTGCACGTCGCTGTAAAGTCGGTCTTCAAAGCTATCGACCGTGTGGATCGCAGCCTTCGGATCGGTCACACGAACTGCACCAGAATGCTGACTCGGATAGCCACCTTGTCAGCCGTCAAGATTTCCTGGCCCTTGATCGTCAGCTCTCGCTCACGCACATCGACCAGCATGCACTCGACGGTCGGCAGCTTTCTGAAGAATCGTGCTTGCGTGGCGGAATCTTGTAGTGTCCCGCCTCGAGAATCTTCGTCAGCTTACCGTCTTCATAGTAAAGGCCTCGGTGCGTGTCCTTGATGATGAACTCGCGTCCTGCACCGTTGATCAACATGTTGTACCTCCTCTCTGTCTCTTCTGTTGTAAAATGCCTCGGAGCGGAGCCGATCTGGAGAACGAGCTTTCAGATTTGGCAAGTCTGAGCGGTCATTCCGAGTGGTGAACGCAGGAACCATTAGGCCGCTCGCTCCTTGCGCCGCCGAGGCGAGTATCCCGACCTGGATTTGAACCAGGGCCTGAACCTTCGGAGGGTCCAATGCAATCCGCTACACCATCGGGACGAAACTTGTTGTCAGCACCCCGACCTGGAATCGAACCAGGACCAAGACCTTAGGAGAGTCTTGTGCTGTCCGCTACACCATCGGGACATGAGAGCCGACGACTGGATTTGCACCAGCATCATTCCGCTTACAAGGCGGACGCCTTTCTCAGTCGAGCCACGTCGGCAACAAGGGGTGACCGATGGGAGTTGAACCCATACCTTCTGCTTCACAGGCAGATGTGCACAAACCGAGTACACCACGGACACCGTATGAAACGGCTCGCCACCGTGGTGGAGAGCCGCGGGTTAATCGATGAACGCGACGTGTCGCATTGCAACCGATTCGTTTTCTGTGTTCATCATGACTTGGTGCCATCCGTTCAAGATGATCGTCTTGTGATCCGGATGACGCACGCGTCCACGAACGAACACACTTGGGTTTCGTCGTTGAGCCACCCAATGCAGATGACGAAGATCAGGTCGACGGCTAATCATTTGTCGACGCTGCATCTCGGTCACACCGTTTGGGTATTGGTTGCTGACGTAAACCAGTTGTCCTCCCCGCCGAACGACCTCTTCGCACACATGCGGCTTTCCACCGCCACGTGCAATCGGCTCGTTTCGGAGCACCAGTCGCTCATCGACAAAGCTCGGGTTTTCGACGGGAACGAAGAACCATTCACCTTGACGGATGAATGCTGCGTTTCGTCGACGGTTTCGCTTTCGCGGCTTCACGCCGAGACGGTTTTCGAGTGCTCGTACCGCAGTTGGCTTGAGCGCGTCGAACGCTGTCTTGACCGAAGAAACCGAAGCTCGCTCCGGAACGGCCGCAACGAACCAGTGACGTTCATCGTGTCCGCACAGGAACTTGTGCTTTCCGTCGTCTTGACGCGACATCAACAGCAAGTGCCGCATTGAAGGCTGAACGTCGATGACTTGCGTTTCAGCGACCAACTTGGGCTGAATCGCAAGATCGAAGAATTCGCCCTCGGCGTCGTTGCCGATGTCGATCGAGACTTCGGGTGGCGTGCCCCAGCGTCTGGCGACCGGAGGGTGGACTTTTGCTCGAGCACCAATCCGCGTGAATTGACGCTCGATACTCTGCATGCTCATGACAATGCCTTTCAAAAGTGTCAAACAAGCGGAATGATGCCGGCAGCCAACGTGACCGCGAAATTCGGCAGTAGCCCGACCAGGAATCGAACCCGGAACTTCTGGTTAGAAGCCAGAGATGATGTCCGTTTCACCATCGAGCCGTTACAAACAAGCGGAAGGAGAGGGAGTCGAACCCTCAAGGCACCATCAAGATGCTCGCCCGGCTAGCAACCGGATACCGTCGCCCATCGGATTGCCCTTCCGAGGCAGGCTGTAGACCGTAGGCTTTAGGCTGTAGGTTTTTACCTGCAGTCTCCCGCCTGAAGTCTGAAGCCTGAAGAGTGATCGCGGATGGAATCGAACCATCGATCTTCTGCATGTCACGCAGACGTCTTCGCCGCTGGACCACGCGATCGTTTATTGCCAAGTAGTCGAGATAGGAGTCGAACCTACAAAATCACAAGCCTCTCATGCTTGCCGCTTTGCCTGTTTGCGTACTCGACCTACTCTTGGGTTATGCTGATCAGAACGCTTCTTTCTCTATTGACATTTGTGATTTGCGGATGATGCGACGATTCATGATTTTCCGAGGCAACGATTTGCTGGGATACGTTGGCAGCGACGACGCGTGGCCGTGCGAACCGTTTGAGCCGACTGAAGCCTTCCATCAGGTCGCATCGCTATTTGCTGAGGAGCATGAGCTCGCAATGAAGTCTGCCGAACTTTCAATGACAAGCCATGCGGAGGAAGCAAACGAACTGATGGCAGGTGCGGATCGCGTTCTCAATGAGATTCTCAAGCCTGGAGTGCGATTTCATCACATGGACGGATCATTCGCGTTCGATTGCATTGGAATCTCCATCGCCGAGGGACGTGTTTGCTGGCGATAACAGGTTTTGGAAGTAGCGGATCCGGGGGTCGCACCCGGCGGTCCTGGCTTATGAGGCCTGGCTGAGCACTGGCCCATCCGCAGTGTTAGTTGGTTAGGATTAGGTTGTTAGTTGGTTGGGATGTAGGTTTTTAGGAATTAGGTTGAGCAGGAGAAAGGCAATGCGTGATCACACAAAGTTTCGAGCATTCGAACTGGCAGACGAGGTTGCTTTACTGACGTATCGGTTCACTAGCGGGTTTCCGCGGGAGGAGCAGTTCGGTCTAACGTCGCGAATGCGGCGAGCTGCGGTATCAGTTCCATCCAATATCGTCGAAGGATGTGGGCGCATTCAGATGCGGACTTTCTGCGTTTCCTCGACATGGCCTAGGAGCCAGGCTTCAGGGACCAGGAGTCAGACTTCAGGAGCCAGGCTTCAGGGACCAGGAGTCAGACTTCAGACGTTTTCCACTTCCTGTTGCCTGAGAAGCAGCCGACCTAGCCAGTAGTCGAATGCGGCGGATCAGCCCTCAGAAGTCAGGCTTCAGACTTCAGTGGAACCTGATGCCTGAGGCCTGGAGTCTGCAGCCTGATGATAGCGCCGAGGACAGGAATCGAACCTGTGTTTGCCTGGTTCAGAGCCAGGTGCAACGACCAACAGTTGCCGCCTCGGTGTTTGGAAGTTCGAAGTCGGAAGTGTGAAGTTTGAAAGCACGGGTGGCAGGATTCGAACCTGCATACCACTGCTTCAAAGGCAGCTGGCTTACCGTTAGCCAACACCCGAAAACAGGCTCCGTGAGTCAGGCTTCAGACTTCAGTAAAAACCTGAAGTCTGACTCCTGAAGCCTGAAGTCTGAAGTCTGACTCCTGACTCCTGACTCCTGACTCCTGACTCCTGAAGCCTGAAGTCGGACCAAGCTCCGGCGGCAGGGATCGAACCTGCGACTAAGCGATGAACAGTCGCCCTCCCGTACCAACACAGGACCCACCGGAATAGAATCAGTTTTCAGGTTTCAGGCATCAGAGGTAAGCATGCGAGACTACAGAAAACTGCGCGTTCGAATTGGCGGATCAACTCGCTATCGCCGTCTACAAATGCACTTCTTCGTTTCCGAAAGAGGAGATGTTTGGGTTGACGTCTCAACTTCGACGCGCCGCTGTCTCGGCTCCGTCGAACATCGTGGAAGGCAGCGCGAAATCGTCACAAGCCGACTATGTTCGATTCCTGGAAATCTCATACGGATCGGTCTGCGAAGTCGAGTATCAGCTCTCTCTTGCTCAACGCCTTTCTTATCTCGATGAAGATGCCGTGACTAAGTCGTAGCCATTGCCAACGAAACAGGCCGAGTACTCAACGGACTTCTTCGCTCCCTGAAGTCTGACTCCTGAAACCTGAAGTCTGACCAAGCGCCCAGTGGGAGTCGAACCCACACTTCCGCCATGGCAAGGCAGCAGGCTACCGCTACATCATGGGCGATCAGGCTTCAGGTCTCAGTCTTCAGACTCCAGGTATTTCTGAAGCCTGACTCCTGATGCCTGAAGTCTGACAAAGAGCACCGAGTCGGAATTGAACCGACGTCCCCTCGTTACGACGAAGGTATCTTGCCGCTAGACGATCAGTGCTGAGTCGTCAGGGCTCAAGTCAGGCGTCAGGGCTCAGGGTTCAGAATTCCAGGTTCTTTTCTTTTCCTGAAGTCTGATCGCTGAAGCCTGAAGTCTGCTTAGTGGGATCGGTGAGAATCGAACTCACATCGTTCGGTTTAAGAGACCGATGCATTACCTTGTCTGCCACAATCCCAAAATCAGTTGTGAGTCTTGAGTCACGAGTCTTGAGCTTTCTTGCTCAGGTCTCATCCCTCAGGACTCGAGTCTTCTTCAGTCGGCGCGGCGGGAATTGAACCCGCGACCTGCGTCTTATAAGGACGCCGCTCTCACCATTGAGCTACGCGCCAGTGAGAGTAGGGTCGGCGGGAATCGAACCCACACCGTGCAGATTAAAAGTCTGCTGTGCTGCCTGTTACACCACTTCAGGCTTCAGGATTCAGGATTCAGGATTCAGGATTCACTGAAGTCTGACGCCTGAAAGCTGGAGCCTGTTTTTTTCGTACCGAGATAACTGCGTATGATCGTCAACATGGGGAAACTCTGATTTGTTCTTTTCAGGTGTCGTTCGTTGTCTGAGTGATTAGACGCGAAGCACTCAGGATGGTTCGCGATTTTTTCGTCAACGCGAGTGGTCGCAAGACGGGCATCCTTATCCTTGCTCGTTTCGAAGGACTTTGGCCGCCCGAGTTATATCCCTTACGCGGCTCAAACGCTCAAACTAACACAACTGCGTCAATATGATGCAACTACCTCATAATTGGTCGCTCGAGTTATAGATGCGCGAGCGGTCGAATCTATTCCCTCGTTTCGCAGACTTTTTCGGAAGTTCTTCAGCGCATCCACTGCCGCACGATGTCTTCCACTTCTTCTCCGTCGAGCGTTTCGTGGGCGAGGAGATTGTCCACGATCGCGGCTAACGCCGCCCAGTGATCCTCGCGGTCGAGCAGTTGATAGAGTCGCGCGGTCGTCTGCTCCGGGTAGGCCAGACGTTTGCGTTCGAGTGGAAAAAGCGGACCGGCCGCTTCCCAGGCGAGCTTCCAATCCGCTGCCCACTCAGCGACGAAACCAGGGTGGAAGGGCTCGCCGCTGTGGATCATTTCGGCGACCGAACCGGCAAGAGCGACCAGAACTGACTTCTCGTGAAGCTCTCTGTCGGTGAACTGATCGAGCGGCCATTCGACTTGGATGTCGGCAAATCGCTCGGGGCCGTCATCCCAATCCGGCTCGATCGTCACGGAACGAACCCGGGCTCCTACGTAGATCGCCACGAACGCATGGCCGGCCTCGTGATACGCGGAGACTTCAGACAACTCAGCGATCCTTGCCTGCGTTCGTAACGGGGCCAGGATAGGGCACCTTCTCGCCGGTCGCTTTGATGATCGGCATTTGAGCTTCAACCGAGATCAGGTACTTGGCAAGTTCGCCAGCCAGGCGGTCACGCACTTCGGGCTGCTGTTCAACCAGGTTGGTTTGCTCTCCCAGGTCCTCGGCCAAGTTGAACAACTCGTAAGTCTGCGACTGGTGGTAGTAAATCAGCTTCCATTCACCCAGCCGGATCGCGCTGGAAGGCCCGATGCCAGGTCCTTTGGGACCCCAGTTGTTTGGAAAGTGCCAGATCAGCGGTCGATCTTCGCGGGCCCGATCCTTATCACCGCAGCAGCTTCACGAAACTGCGTCCGTCAACCACACCGCCAATCTGCTCAACTGAAGAGACGCCGGCCAGTTCAAGAACCGTGGGGAAGAAGTCTTCAATGATCACGGGCTGCCGGCAAACCGAACCGGCTTCGGTCACACCTGGCCAAGAGACAATCATCGGTACCCGGACGCCACCTTCGTGGGCCGAGCCTTTGCCACTCGACAACGGCTTGTTGTGCGTGTGAGGCTTTCCGCCGCGACCGTGTGCACTCAATCCGCCGTTGTCCGACATGAACAACACGATCGTCTCATTGGACAGCCCGTGACGTTCGACGTTGGCCAGAATGTCGCCCAGTGACTTGTCCATCCCTCTCGACCATCGCGGCATACATGGCTTCCGTGTGGTCGAGGCCTTCATCACGATACTTCTGGTAGAACCGGGAATCGACAGCAAACGGGACATGCACCGCGTAGTGCGACATGTAGAGAAAGAACGGCTTGCCGTCCGCAACCGCCTGATCGACGGCTTTGTTGGCTTCAATCGTGAGCGATTCCGTCAGAAAAATGTCCTTGCCGTGGTAACTCTCCAAACCGGGCACGTCCCAGACACGATCGCCCTTTCGCCAAACGGGCGCTGAAGTTCTGCTTCCCAGAAAGCTGCCGGGACCGCCCGCGGCGTGGCCAGCGATATTCACCTCGAAGCCGACGTTACGCGGATCACTCCCGTGAGTACCGATCGCGCCGAAGTGCGCCTTACCGACATGGATCGTGCGATAGCCGGCTTCGCTCAAATAGGCAGGCAAGGCTTTGGCATAGATCGTCCGCTCGATGTCCGGCTCTGGACTGAGTCCATTGACATTCCACAAAGGAAAGGCAAGTTGCGGGTGCCCCCGATCGTTGCTCGCGTTCTTCCTGAGTGTCCAGTTGGTAACACGATGTCGGGCGGCATTGAGGCCGGTCATCAAGCTAACTCGTGTCGGCGAACAGACACTGCACGCATAGGCCTGGGTGAACTTCATGCCCGACTTTGCAAGTTTTTCCATGTGCGGCGTGCGGTAGCGACGGTTGAAGTCAGTGACTTCCGTATGGAACGGCACCGAGGTGTCATGCCAACCCATATCATCCACGAGAAAGAGTACGATATTCGGCCGTTTCTTCTGCGGACGAATGTGATTGGCCAAGCGATTGAAGCTGACTGACCATGCTCCATTCTCCACGGCTACCGCTGTCTCTGTTTGGTCAGCAAACGAGACAGTCACTTCGTCGTCTGTCTCCGCCCAGCCCAAAGCCTGAATTGGCTGATCCCGTTGCAGAACCATCTGATCAGCGAAAATGCAGGCCAGACGCAATTCGGCGGAGGCTTCAGGAACTCCGAGGCTGAGAAATGTGATCGCAATCATCAGATTGAGGCAGTGTTTCATTCGGTTGAACCTAATCACGCTCAGGCTGGAGTTCTAAGACAGCGAAGATCGCTCGATGGTCTGATGCGACCGCTTCGTCAAGGACTTTCACATTCACCACATCCACCACTTTCCACCAATTCGTTAGATGATGCAAAATGAAGTCGATCTGTTTTGTCGGCTTGTTCACGGGGACTGTGGCCATTGGTTTTGCATTTGCCCGAGTCCACATCTTCTCAAGAAGCTGAAGTGTTTCGCTCTCAGGTGTCGCGTTGAGGTCACCTGCCAGCAATGCGGGATGATCAGGATGCGGTGCGATCAGTTCATTGATGACCTTCGCCGATGCGAGGCGTTCGCGTTCATCGGCTCGATAGTCCAGGTGCGTGGCCAGCAAGCGGATCGTTTGGTCAGCTTGCGGTACTTGGATTTCCGCTTCGATAATGCCGCGCTGTTGTCGATGTTCGGAAGAAGATGGTTCTTGTGCCGGGCGATTGGGAATCGAGAGAGCACGGCATTGCCGTAGTGGCCTCCCTGAAGTTCTATGTTGGCACCGAAGATGACGTTCATTTCCGTCAGCCGCGCCAGTTTCTCCGGCTGGTCGATACTGCCAGTTCGCTTCACGTTCTGGTCAACTTCCTGCAAGGCCACTACGTCCGGTTTGACCGAGGGGATCACCTTTGCGATCCGCTCCAGATCGAGTTTGCGATCAACACCCTCGGCGTGATGGATGTTGTAGCTCAGCACTCGCAGTTGTGCCGGTTCTTCAGCTTGGCTTACAGCCGCTGGTACCATTGTTACGATCGACAGTATCAGGACCCGGAACAATCGTTTCATGTCGTGAGTGCTTCTGATCATGCCGACCGCCATTTCAGAACTTTGGATTCACCATTCCATGTATGCTGAGGATCGGTGGTGTGAGTCGTGAGTGTGACCCCGTTTGCAGTGAGCTTTGCCGTCGTCCAACCGGTTGTCGACTTCTTTGGGTCGGCGACATAGGACGTCGCAGGCGTGTTGAGAATGTGAATGCCCTGATGCTCCGCATAGCTGCGGTCATGGATGTGTCCGTGGATGTAGGCTTTGATCCACACGCGTGGTCCGATGATCTCCCACAGTTCCTGCGAGTCAATCAGTCCGCCGGGAAAGTGCAGCGGATCACCGCCGAGGCGCGGGTTGTGGTGCGTGACAATGATCGCTGGCTTCGTCTTCAACTTGTCGAGCGCAGAAGCCAGCCACTTCAACTGGGTCTCTCCTATCGTGCCTTGAGTGATCATCGTCTTTTGCAATGAGTCGAGCAAAAAGAAATTAGCGTGCTGCGTCTCGACGACGGCAATGTGTCGCGATTCGACAGGAGGATTCTCTGGGCGTTGCTCGCATAGGATTTCGTAGAATGCTTCGCGATGATCGTGGTTACCGAGTGTAAGATGAGTCTCAATGCCCGCATCCTTGAGTGGAAGAATCAGCTTGGCAAAGTGCCGATAGTCTCCCGGTTGACCATCCTTGAGTGCCAGATCGCCATTGATGAGCACACACGCTGGCTTCGTCGGTCGATCCACCAACTCGGTGACGACCTGACGCAGATGACTTGGGACGGGGGATTCCGGCGGGTGCTTCTCGCCAATATGCGTGTCATTGAGCAGATAAACCAGATCGGACTCGACGTCCGTTGGCTCAGCGGCATTCGCGCCAGGGCCATACAACAGCACGCTCGCGCCGGCAGCTTGCAGGAAATGCCTGCGATTCAAAGTGGCCAGATGGATGGGCATGATGAGTGACTTTCATAACAACATCTCAAACTCGTCGGTCCTACATCATACCAAGACGTCTATCGCATTCTCCATGTAACCGGCTAATCTGACCGGCTCCGTTCAGACCGCTCTGCTGAGGTAGAACACGTAGCCGTAGCTGTCGCCGTATTTCTTCCACAGATCGACTTCCGTTTGCAGCATGTCCAGCATCGCAAGTGCGACATCATTCCCGGCGTGCTTCTCTCCAAAGTTGATAATCCGTTGTTCCACCGGCCCGTAGAAGTTTTGCCAGTCTTCGGTCAGCAGGGTGAAGTGGTCGATGATCTCGAATCCTGCCGATCGCATCTTCTCGAACATTCGTATCGACATTGGAAATCGCGGGATACTCCGCTTCCCAGAACTCGACCGCCGGTTGCGGGGGATGATCGGTCAGCCAGGTGAGCTCGGACACCGCGATCAATCCACCTGGACGCAGCAGCCGTCGCCTGCGTTTGAGCCCTGACTCAAAGCCAATGTTATATATCGCCCCTTCGGACCAGATCAGATCGACCGAACCATCCTGGATTGGTGGATCAGCCATATCCGCCAGCAGGGCTTCGATGCGTTCCGACAATCCGGCGCCCTGAGCATGCTCATTGACTTCAGCCAGGAACGGCTTGTGAATATCACCAGCGGTGATGTGGCAGTCGATCGCTTTGGCAATCGCGATTGACGCAGCGCCAGCGCCGCAGCCGAAATCAACGACGCGGGCCAGTTGGGGCAGCTCTTCCAGCATCGTCAGGGCTTTCAACGTGGTGCTTCGCTGCCCGGTCCTTTTCGTGCCAGACCCTCGTAGATGAGAACATCAACGCCATCTGGTAGGGGAGTCCTCGCACGCTTCGAGCATCTTGGCTAACGACTCCGGGATCGGCGAGGCGATGGTCATTGCCCACTTCCATCAGCGATCGGTCACGGCACTCCACTGTTCGCCACGAGTTCTTCGCTGTGCTCCGACGGGACAATGTCATCTTTGCGGGAATGCAGGATGGTGGAGTTGGTTTGAGCTTCGTGACCGTTCCCCATTTCTTCCACGCTGGACACAACAGGACCAGTGGCGTGTCGTGCAGGTGTGTTCATCGCCACCGCGCCCGCCACGAGAACTCCCGACAACAACGTCCGGCCAGTGCTGATCGTACTCAGCTTGTGCCGTTGCGGCTGCTGCGTCGAAATCATCATCGTCGAGGGCCGGGTTGATCACGGTGTGTCCATGATCTTTGAGAAACGTCGGTTTGACGCCGCCGGGGATGGATTGCCATCCATGCAGGAACAGGATTTTCATTGTTGATTCATTCGTCTAATTATTTCTCGGGGGCAATAAATCGCGAGGTTGCTGTGCTGTCCGCATCAAAGGAGACGACACCGACATCGCCCTGGAGTTCAGTTCCCTCGAAAGTGATCGTCTCGTTGATTCTCTGGGCGGCGATAGACCAGATCACTGCTGCCATCGGAGCGAATACAGCGAAAGATCAATGCGTTGCCGTCCGCGCGGGTTCGACGCGATCGACGCACCAGTTTTGATCAGGACCGGCTGGGACGAGAACCCACGCCCGCGTTGTGGTTCCGGTGGCCTTCCATCGGAAGGTCGGCGTCCACATCGGGGCACGGTTCTCGCCGACGACATGCCAGCCTTGAATGTGTGGCTCCGTCTGTCCATGAATCAGGTCGGCATCGAGTCCATGCGTGACAGCAGGCATGATGCGGAGGGGCCGCACCGGCATCCCAGCAATGGACGGTTTTCGATTTGTCATCGACAACCCCCGTATGATTGCGACGGCTGTGGAACAGGGCCTCGTATTGATGTTCCTGATCGTCGGCCGGTTCGACGGTATCGAACACAACCCAGTAAGATGTTTCAGGCGGATTGAGTTCCTTTGATGAACAGGATCTGCCGCGTCTGCTGCCTGCGACATGTTTTCCGGGGGATACCATCCGTGTGTATGGAAGCCTTCGGCGTAGTCGAAGCGGTCCGTGGTCACCCAGCGGCGCTGTTCGGGAATGTGGCCGTCGATTTCATATCGCGGATAGGTACGGGCCTGTACGCCACCATCCACGAGGATTGTGTTGTAACCGCGAGTTGATCCGGTGTGGGCGCGAACGGACCGCCGGAATACGAACCACGCCCCGCCGCTCGCCAGTAGCTGATGGCCACCGTAATCGACGTAGACGTTGAGTTTGTCCTCTTTGCCGTGACTCGCGCAACCGGTCCGGCGTCCATGAACAGATACCGGTGCTGCGGTCCCCAGCCAGTCCGCATCACGACGTGCCCCGCATTCGGAAAGTAGATCGAACGATAATCGGGCGGACTGCCTTGTTCGCCTTTGGTCGCCATCCAGAGGAAATCGTCACGGTGCGGGTAGAGCTGGTGCGCGCGAGGCAACAGCTTTCGATCGCCACCGCACTTTCACAGAAGTTCGGTCAGACGCTTCCGTGGAAGACAGTTCGCGATGTCATCGCCGCATCGCTCAACGCACGATTCACGGAGCTTGATCCGACATCAGGTGACTGGCCTTGCGAGGATCCAGCGGCGCAGGGCGTGAAATTGAAACTGGCCTCTGGCGGCGGTCGCGGTGGTGGAGGGGGATTCGGAGGCGGCGGAGGTGTCGTCCGGGAATCCAAAGCCTTGTTTGCTGAAGCAGAACTCGAGCCGGCCGACATTCAGGATCTGGGCGACATCATCCCCCAGTTGCTGGAGATCAAAAACAAATCCGGTTCACCGCTGGTCTTCCGCGTGCAGATTGAATTCGGTGATGGTGCCACTCCACTGAACCCGGAATCCACAGCCGCGATCAACAGCTTGCTCGAGGACCTCAGGGGAGGATTCAGTCTGCAGTAGGGGGCTTGCCAGCTCAATTGCTTCTGGCTGCAAGCGTCTGGAACATGATTGTGCTGCGTTCCCACTCATCGCCGGTTCGAAAACCGTCCAACACGGCCCCCCGTACCGAAACGTCCTGTTAACCTGGAGGGGGTTGTGAACCGGAGAGTCCGAGAGTTTTGGCGCGTTCGGACCGGGCACCGTGGCGAAATGTGGCATTTCGGGACGACACCCCGTATCTCGGTTTCGAACCAGAGACGTCGCGGGAACGACGGCCGGACTGCTGACGTCGACGCAAACCCTTTGACGTCAGCGGACTTTGCGTTCGCGCATAGAAAAACGCCGGGCACTCGTGCGCTCGGCGTTTTATGTCAACCAGTGGGGAGCGAAAGTTCGCTCCTGATTGAAAGGCTCCCCGAGGCGGACTCTACTCAAACCAAGGCCTCGCCGAGGTAGGTGTCTACGAAATCAACAAGTTACGTCGACAAGCCCGAGTCCCGTTTACGAATGGACACCGGTTTCTGCCATTCCCCTGCTCCAAAACAAACCCCAAAAGCCAAAACCGGACGGCATGAAGCTGGCACGCGAATACAAGTCGATTCTTGATTCCGGAGTGGTCGAAACGCGGGCGGAATTGGCTCGCCATCTCGGGGTCAGCCGAGCCCGTGTGACCCGGGTTTTGAAACGGCTCAATGAGCCATAAGCAATGCTTCGAAGCAGATTCGCTGTAACACGATTCTGCTCAATCACATCCAACCGGCGTTTCGAGGCTATTCAGATTCAACCTTTCCTGTTCCACAAGAAGTCTCGAAGTTTTTTCGTATCCTGTACGCGAATGTGCCATTTCGCTGGACTGCACTCATGATGACGCCCAGCCGACAAACTTTGTCGACTTGACCAAGGACGACCGTTAAATTGAATCGTCATGACAGATGTAACGCAAATCTTGATGAGACTGGAAGTTGGCGACCCCAATGTTGCGCGTCTGAACTGCTGACGTTCGTGTATGACGAACTCCGACAAATGGCAGCTGCTCGGATGGCAAATGAGGCCGCCGGGCAATTCCTTGCAGGCGACCGCTCTTGTTCACGAGGCGTACTTGCGGCTGGTTGGCGATGGTACGGCCGTGGCATGCACAGAGTCGGCGGCACTTTTTCGGTGCTGCCGTTGAGGCCATGCAGAATTCTCGTTGATGCGGCACGGCGGCGGCGGCGAATCAAACGCGGTGGCAGCTCAGCGAGAATTCCCTCGATTTGACGGAGCTTGCAGAAGCTGCACCGAATGCCGACCTTGAGGAATTGAGCAACGCTCTCGATCAGTTCGAATCGTCAGATCCCGGCAAAGCAGAAGTCGTCAAGCTTCGATTTTTCGGGGCCTGACGATCGAACAAACGGCGCGGAGGTTCTGGGAATCTCAACGGCAACGGTTGAACGACATTGGGCTTATGCTCGGGCATACGTATTTCGTGATCCACGGCAGGGGGCGACGACCCAGACGTTTTCGAAATCGTCGATTTTTGGTGAGGGAAGTGGAAACGAGTTACGCATGAGATGGTGAGAGTCTGAGAAACTAGCTGAGTGGAGTGCGATAATGAATGCTGCATCGATTTTTGCCGAGGTGGCTCTGGAGCGACCTGATGAGTCAGATCGACGACGGTTTCTCTCGATGAAGCGCGGTGAGAATCAGCAGCTTCGGGAGGAATTGGAGGAGCTGCTGAAGGCCCATCGTGAGGCCGGTGGGTTTCTCGATCTGGTCGATCGGCCCGAACTGGTTTCCACCCACATCTTCCCCGAGATTTCCTGAGAAGCCCGGCGATGAGACGGCCCGTTCAAACTGCCTTGAACAGATCGGGGAAGGCGGATTCGGCGTCGTCTACATGGCTGAACAGACCGAACCGGTTCGCAGACGCGGAGCGCTGAAGATCACTGCCGGGAATGGACACCAAAGAAGTCATTGCCCGGCCTGGAGGGGAACGGCAGGCCCTGGCGTTTCTCGATCACCCGAATATCACCCGCATCCCGGATGGCGGGGCGCTACAACCGTAACGTCCGTACTTCGTGATGGAACTGGTCAAGGGCGTGCCGTTCACGCAGTACTGTGATGACGCCCGGCTGTCCCTCAATGAACGTCTCAATCTCTTCATTCCTCGCTCCGTCATGCCGTGCAGCATGCATCACAAGGGGATTGTGCATCGGGACCTGAAGCCGTCGAACATTCTGATCTGTCTGTACGATGGAAAACCTGTTCCCAAAGTCATCGATTTCGGGCTGGCCAAGGCACTGCATCAGCCGCTGACGGAAAAGACGCTCTTTACCTCGCCACGGTACGATGGTGGGAACTCCACTGTACATGAGCCCCGAGCAGGCCGAGTAATAACAATCTTGACGTCGACACGCGACTTGACGTTTATTCTCTGGGGGAGTCATCCTCTACGAACTGCTGACCGGCACAACTCCACTGGAGCGTGCTCAACTGCATCAGGCGGCTTATCTGGAAGTGTTGCGACTGGATCAAGCGAAGTCGATGCAGTCTGCCCAGTATAAGAGTCAGCAGCAAGCGCTTCACTGGCTGGGATTGCGACGCAGCGCAATATCGAACCGGGAAGACTCACACGACTGCTGGCTGGGGAATTGACTGGATCGTGATCAAAGCCCTGGACAAGGAACGTTCCCGTCGCTACCCGACGGTGCAATGACCTGGCACATGACATCGAGCACTTTCTGCACGATGAACCAATCGCTGCTCGCCCGCCAAGCACAGTCACCAACTGCAAGTTTCTGCGGAAGCACAAGCTGCCCGTCGCGGCTGTTGGCGAATCGTGCCCTCGCCGCTAATTGGACTGATCGGGGCAAGCTGTGGATTGAAGAGAGCAGCCAACAGGCGGAATCGAAAGCCATTCAGAAGCACAAACACGGGATGCCCTAAATCGAGTTGAGGAAAAGCCGCAACGCAAGGGAAGTAGCTCTGAAGGCAGAAAACTCAGCGAGAAACGGGCAGAACGCGAACTGATTTCCGGCCTCCTAAGGCCGATCGGCTTTGGAGAGCTCACAGAAGAGTCCCAGACCGGCCCAGTGATGCTGAGAGCGAGTTTCTCCATTGGTCCGAAGTGGTGAGACTCCGCACTGAAAGTGCGGGTGCTTGAGCAAGCTTTTGACGAGCCTGAGACGGCAATTCGTGTGGCCTTGCGAGCAGAACGCGCCATGCAGGCGTGTGTTGGGCTGAATCCCGGCCGTAGAGACCGTGCAATTCGTTTTCTATCGGAAAAACAGCGAGACCGGAGTGCGGCTCCCCCGGATTCGCGTTGCCGCATGTTGGCTGCGCGAGCTTGGCACGAATGAGTTGCCGCACTTGAAGAAACTTTGAGATGGATTTCAGACTATTCCAATACTCGCGAATTATCAGGAGCAGCATTTGCCGAATTCTTGAGTTTATTCCAAAGTCGCAGCGTCGCTGTCGGAGTCCAATGTCCGTATTGCCGTGAGGGTATTGATCGACCGCACTGCGAAAAACATCTCCGGATTACGACCACGACTGGTGTATTTCCACATGTGTTATTTCTCTTGTCCCACAGCTCCACTCAAGACGAGATTAGCCAACTCTGACCGTTAACCTGGACGTAATTCACCGTGCAGCCTTCGCTCCGGAAAACTCCGATTCACACATTCACCGGGAATTCGATCATTACTATCTCAGATACTTCTCACAGACTTTGGTAGCACTCGCTGCCAGACTGGATGCCGGGGAAGTTCCTAAGGCAACGGATGCACTGGTCAATATTCTGGCAGTGAGCCGAATGATGAGCACCGCCCTTCGGAGTACGCGGCCGATGTGCTTGCCGCGATTTCTCCACATCTGAGCAAACGAAGTTTGGATTCGGTAGTCGACGAATTGATTCTTCATGCGGAAAAACGCGCTTCGGCCAGAGCCCTCCTTGAAATTGCTTCACGATTAAACGCAAGCAGCGAACGCAAAATCTGGGATCGACTAATCAGAATCGAGTCTCTGCCCGCGAAGGAGAGTGATCATTGGTGGTACATATGACATGATGCGAACAGACTATGCAGAGTTGCTCGCACTCCTGGCACCAAAATCGAATCGACACATTATGCGGCAGGAATTGACTCATCATCGCTTTGCTTCATGGGACGGGCGGTCATCGCCACTGCACGAATGCCAGTAAGGCAATCCTCCTGGTCGGTGAACGAATCAGCGGTCCACAGGCCAATCAGGTCGCGAAGGCTCTTGTCGACTCGCTTTCGGACGCCAAAGGACGGAGGTCGATTGTTTTTATTGCAGCTGCTTTGGGCAGCTCGCTCCCCGTCTCGAAAGGAAGCGCAGTTGGCAGAGGCTGCCGACCTGATCATCTGCCCGATCGAGATTGCTCTTCAGGAAACAGAGAATGTGGATCGAGAGTTGTTTATTCAAGGGGGTCACGCTCTGTCGCTGGTTGGTCGGCACCTTCTGCCGCGGACGTCTCGCGAGGTTGGGACGCGTTGGCCGCAGTAGTTGCAAAAACGAAAGACGCTAATCTCTGCTGGCAGTTCAGAAGATTCCTGCGCGAGTTAACCCCTCTCACTCCATCTTCCGGTGTTGAAGAACGAGCCGATAAGCTGACAGTGATTATGGAGCAGGCGATTCGTGAATCAGACGTGCACCTTGCCGGGGACAAATTGCGATCAGCGGCCGAGGCACTCGCTGCACTTGCTCCTCGGCTCTCCTCCGGTGAGATCACGCGAGGCTGGACGATTCTTGTTGACTCGCTAGACGGTGACGACGCATCTCAGACCGAATTCTGGTGAGTTACTGTGGGCATTGACGGGAAGTCTTTCCGCACTGGCACCTCATTTGGATTCCAATCTGGTACCGGAGGCAGCGGTGTTTCTGGTCGAACAGCTCGGTCGGTCAGATTGGGCGGCGTCCGATCAGGGGATTGCCGACCCTCTGGGACGGCTTGCGTCACGGATGGATCAAACCGATACAGCACGCATTGGGCGAGATGCTAATGGCTTACGATCCAAATCCCTTTCGCTGGAATGATGAGCCGTTCCCCTTATTGGAGTTGGCACGTCGTTCAGACCAGCATTCTTTACAGTCGGTCGCCCGGCAGATGCTGATGAAACTGTTCGACAGCAATTCGCGTCACTCTGATACTCCTGGCCGCACCCCAGTGGTCTCCCCGCCGCACTCCCAAACCGCCGCGAACTCGACCCACGCGTGCATACCTGACAGCTACTCCCGCCGTATATTCAACTCATCGTTGCCACAGATTCTTCACGCGATGTCGCACGATTGCTGTCGCACCCGGGCTGCGAAGCTGAATGGCGGGATCTGCTTCTTGCCCGCTTCGAGGACCTGGTCTTGCACGACGGCGAGCAGGTTGTGCTGAAGGAATCCGAATTCGCCGAAGAACCACGGAGAGACTACTACGAGAACCCGCTGTTTGAACGCAGGCAGTTCCAAACCGTCCACGACGCGGCGAAGTGGATCGAAACGAACTGGCCGGATTTCGATTTCGAAACGTCAGACCTGCCGGAATCAAATGACAGCGAATAATTCCTGCTGTTTGCCGGATCACCTCAGGAATACTGTGAGCCGTCATCGGCAGTCAATTGTCTTCACTGACCAAAGATTCTTCATCAGAAAGCAGGACCATGCCCCCACATTCCGCCATCGTCATGAGCATTGCTTTGTTGTTGACGGTTTCCCATGCTGACGCGGCAGACGAGCCGGCATTTAAATCACCAAAAGTACGCACGGCGTCCGGAAACTACTGATAATGCGATCGAAAGACTCGATGCTGAATTCAAACGGGAACAGGAAGAACGGGAGTCCGTTTATGAACAGTCCGTCCGGGATCTGCTGACAACATTCCGGATAGCGTTGAATACCGCACAGGACGAAGCGACTCAGTCGGGTGACCTGGATGAAGCAGTCCGACTTCGCGACTACGCCGCAGCTCTGGTGTCTGCCGCAGTTATTCCGCCAAGTGAATGCGGGGAAGGCGGATTCAGGAACTTGAAGCGGAAGTCCGCCAACTGCAAGCGCTTGCGGGAAGTCGTCGAAAGCGCTGGGTGTACCGCAGATCGCAGGCTTGTGGAGGTGGCAAAACGGTGACGTATCATTCATGACAGTAACGGCAACGCAGTCCTTGCAAACGGCTCAACAGCGGGAACGTGGGAGATACTCACGCCGGTACGCGAACTTACGAATTCCGCTGGAAGAAATCTTCACCTCAACACCATGCAGTTGTCCCGCGACGGCCGGCTGCTGGAAGGCAAAGTCGGGGAAGGGGAGAACGCGTATGGGGCGGTAAGAATCCGCTGAAGATCTCCCCCGGTCTTGATATCCATGAGTCGACATTCAATACGTATGCTGCTTGTCGATGCAATGGTTTACATGACCGTCTCAAGCTCCCCGAGGCGGGCGTCGTTCGAATACGTGGCTTTGTCGAGCTAGGTGCTTGGCAACGCAACAACTTACGTCAATCTCCGAAGATGCTCTTTTTCCCCTGGACGACCGTTTTCGAATTGCCAGAGGCCCCAAAACTACGACCGAAACCATCCGAATCCGGAGGCGATCAATGCCGCAAGGTATCGAGACGGCTCGCCGCTATCAAGCTTTGCTGGATAACGGTACCGTCAAGACGCGGGCGGAACTGGCCCGCTTTCTGGGGGTCAGCCGAGCACGGGTCACGCAGGTGCCGTTAACCGAGTCGCGATCTCTGGAGAAAGTCCGAGTGGTCATGAGAACGGCGCATGGTGGAGCATCGCCGCAATAGCTTCCGTCAATAATACACCTGTTGGTGTCGACGCAGCAGATTGTCTCGTTAAAGCGGCGGGGAATTTCGTCGCCGATCAGTTTGCCGTCGTTGTTTCGGTCGAGTCGTTTAAAGATGGCTTCCAGATCGAATCCGGGGCGACCGTTGTCTTCGGTCCCGAGGTTTCGGCCCAATCCGCGTCGGCCTCCGTAGAGTGATGTGGATCGCCCGGTTTCGCTCCCGGAACGTAGTACTCGACGTACCCCGTGTGCTTCGTCGAAGGTCTGGCTCCCCAGCGGACGGTCTTTGTCGGATCGGGGTTGGCAGGGTTCTGTCGCTGTTGTCGAACCAGGCGGTGAAGCGGAGCGTGTCGCCCGCCTGTATGCAAGCGGCTCGAAATAGCGGTAGAGCAATTGCCAGTTGAAATCGTACCGAGGATGTCGAGCAGCGTGGTTGTCTGGCCGCCGCGAGCGAGTGACTTCATACTTGCAGGCCTTGCCGCGCACGTGCAGGTGCGGCAGGAAGCCCATGATGGTCGCGTCCAGCGGAAGTCGCAGAGTGGCATCCTCACGGTGATTCTCGGCTCCGGGAGTGAATGCTGATTCGGGCGTTGACGATCCCCGCGACGCGGACCTCGTGTTGTGGCGGTTCCTTGGCCCAGATCAATCCAATCCGGGTCTGGTCGGTCGTCGCCGTGCCGTTGGGCGTGTAGTGCATCTGGAATTTGAGTTTGGCCCCTTTGGGAATTCGCTTGGCGAAGCCTTCGGGATAGACCAGCGTGCTGTTTCCCGGCACGTAAATGCCCCAGAAGCCACCTCTCTCCGCCGCCGCATCATCAACCGGCTCTTCATCTTCGGCGTCATCCCCTGGACGAACACCAGCACATGATGCACGACGCCCCGGTCTCCCGGCTGCACTTCGATGGCCTGTACCCATTTGTCCTCGGGGAGCTTCGTCTCGACGACAATATTCTGGTAAGGCATCACTCCGGTGGCCTTGATGGGAACGGGCTTCGCGAACTGAAATACCGCGTCCGGTTGGCCAATCTGCCAGCCTTCGTCGAACTTGCGAGGCTGAGGAGCGTCGCGAAGGTCCCCTTCCGGTTTGCCGCCAGCGATCCACGTCCGCAAGTCTTGCTTCTCAGCGGTTGCCAGCGAGCGGTCATTGGCCCAGGGCGTATGAATCTCACCCGTACCGGTCTCTGGTTTGGTTTCGGCAGCGAACCACGGAGGCATGATCCTGCGTTCGACCACCAGTTTCACCATGTCGCGTGGGCGACAAAATCGTCATAGGTGTTTAAGCGCGAACGGAGCAACGCCCCCTTCGCGATGACATTCGATGCAGTGCTGCTGGACAATCCGAGAGATGCGGTTGTGATAGGTCACATTCGTTGGCGACGCGAACTTTGCGGGCTTCCGAGCGTACATCCGGGAGCTTCTGTCGCAGCGACGAGCGGTTGCTTGCCTGCCCTGATCGCGGCGAGTGCATCGGCCAGATAGCGGTAGCGGGGAGCCTCGATGGAGTAACCGAATCCGTATTGATCATCGATCGCGCCGTGGTAGACGACGGTCCGTGACGCATCGAGGACGATAACATCCGTCGTGGTCAGCGCGCCAAGCGTCGCCGCCAGTTGTCCGTCTTTGTCATGCACGTAGATGGCCTTGCCATTGAACTGGCTCGCTGCCGTCTGCATTTCGGCCAGCTTGTCGGTCGACATTGGATTGACAAGGACCCAGGTGACGCCCGTTTCAGAACTTTCCACTAGGTCAACGAGCGTTGGCAAATACTTCTTGCTGAGCGGGCAACTGGTGCTCGTCATCGCGAATACGATCGTGCTCGCTTTTGCCAACTCGCCGAGCTTGTGTCTTGCCCGCAAGGTCCGGCGATGCCTGATGCACGCGTCGGGGACGAAGTGCCCGATCCTGTGATCGCCGGGTAGAACCGCTGCGGCCCTTGCCGCACGGGAGCTTCCATCAGCGTTGGCCCCGTCGGTGCATTCGTGGCCGGGCGCGGGGGCTTCAACATACGGTTGAACGCCCCGCGTGCCAGACGCCCTTGCCGCTTCCGGCTTGGTGATCTCGCCGTTCCCGTCGAGGTCCCAATCGTTTGAAGAACTCGGCAGCGGGCAATTCGTCGGGAGGATCTTGCCATCGCCATTCTTGTCGAGCTGGTCGAACCGCTTTTCCAGAGCATTTTGTGCCCACACGCGCGACGGGCGAGCGGCAGGCACATACGGCAACCGCAACCACAGTGATAACGATCGCAACACGACGGCGTTTCATACTTCGCAATTCCAGTTTGATGTCGGGATGTGCTCGGCACAGCCCAGAAGTTTCAGTTTCTGCGATTCCGAAACTGTCGGAGTTCCTCAGGCGTGACGAAGCCGTCCTTGTCCTTGTCCAGCCGATCAAACACCGCAGCCGGCAGTTCGTCTCGACTCAGCTTGCCATCACCGTTCTTGTTGCGTTGCTTGAACAGGTTCGTCATCGCGTCTCCGCCCTGGCCGAGGGCCCCCATCCCGCCTCGCATTGGAAGAAACCGCACCAGCATTGACGAGTTGTCGAACTGCGTTGTAGGTCGAGCGCGGTAACGCTGGGTCTGAACCATGAAGACGCCGAAAAGCTGGTTCGTGCGGTCGAGCCAGAACTATGCGCCGCCTGGCACCGCCCCACGAATAGCCACCTTCGCCATCGACCGCGCCGCCAAGGCCGTATTTCTCTGGCCGTACTTGGTGGCGTTGACTGCGAGATGGTCCTGGAACATCAGGTCCACGGTCTCTGGTTTCAGTACACGCACGCCATCGAGTTCACCGCGATTCATCATCATGCGGCAGAATCGTTCATAGTCCTCCGTGCTGCAGCACAGACCCTGGCCACCGAGGAAGAGCGTGGCTTCTCCGTGAGCTGACTGGCCTCGCGACCGCGCGCAGCACTCCTGGCTCTGGCTGTAGATCTGACAGATGCGTGCGGTGCTGGATGCACCCAGAAGTCGGTGCTGGTCATCTTTACGGGCCGAGGATGCGTCTCTTCATCACCACGTCGAGCGGCTTGCCGGACACGGCCTCGATGTAGCGTGTCGAGCACGTCGATGCTGGTGCCGTAGAGCTATCCTTCGCCGGGATGGAACTTGAGCGGTTTGGCGGCGAGCGATTTCGAGTGGGCCTCCAGATTCGTGCGATCACTGCGTGGCTGGCGGCACCGCCAGTGAATGGGCCTTTCTCGATGTCGCCGTAGTAGAGGCCGCTGTTGTGGGCTCATGAGCATATGCGGTGATCAAGCTGCCGGGGACGAGCTGGCCGTTCTCCAGCACTTCGGCTCGGCCCATTCGGGGCAGTGCTTGAAATCGGCTCATCGAGCGTGAACAGACCCTCGTCATAGGCGCCGCCATGGCGCAGGCGGCGACCACGGGTTTGCTCATGCTTTGCAGGCGGAAGATCGCGTCCTTGGCTAGCGGCTTCTTCGCCTCGATGTCCTGCCAGCCAAACGCCTCGAAGTAGCCGCGATGACCGTTCCGGTAAATCAGCCCGATGACGCCGGAGACTTCGCTGTCCTCAACCGCGCGTTGCAATGCGGCGTCGAGCTTCGCGAGCACATCGGGATTGATACCTGCCTGCTTGGCTTCTTCACCATGCCGGCGTGTATTCAGATCGAACGACGAGTCCACTGTCTGCCCATCGGTGCTGGAAGTGTCGGGCGATGTTGGCGGCACCTGTCCGGTTGCTTTGATGTCCGCAGCCTCTGTAGGCGAAAGCGCTCCGTCGCCATCAAGGTCAAACCTCTTGAACAGACGAGCAAGTGGATAGGGAAACTCTTCAGGACTGAGTTTCCCATCGCCGTCATGATCGAGTCGCGGGAACCAGACGGGCTCGGATTCTGAGCCAGAACCGGATTGGCAATTCCAGCCAGCAAGCAAGAGAGAAAATCGCTATATTTCGCATGGTTAGTTCCTGTTTTTTCTCATGGCTAGTTCGGCGTCGCCTCTCCATGCGGATAACGGTAATCGGCCTTGTCGTCGGTTGAGACCTGTTTCGTTGAGCCGTCGGACAGCGTGTAGAGGAACAGTTTGCCGCCAGCGTGGTAGACAATGCTGCCGCCCTGGTCCACCGTGGGTAGTCGAACCACACCTGCTTGCGTTCGGCATTGGCGAACGGTTCGGCGTTGGTGATGGTGCGCCTGCACGTCAGAGTCGGCGACGTAGAGCGTGCGGTCGGGCATGGGGTTTGTTTTGCCTGGTGGTAATCGAAGCAGATCTTCGCTTCGTCCGGCGAGATGTTGAGCCGGTCGAGCAGACCGGTTTCCGCGAGTTCGCAGGTAACGCCCTCGAAGGCCTGCCGCCGGGGTTCGGTGTCATGAGGTAGTAACCGCGACCAAGCTTCGGAGGTGAGGCGGCGACGAACAAGCGGCCATCCTTCACGGCGGAGTGGAATCTAGCCGCTGTAATCCTTGCCGGTGAGAGTACTTCGCCCGGCTTCCCGCCGATCTTGCTGGCTATGATCTGGTAAAGCCGCCTTTTTCGCCCTTCTTGCGGTTCCAGACGGGCGTGTTCTTTCCGTCGCGTCCGTGGGGATTGAAGTCGGTAAAGGTGCCGTCGGAGACGCGTGAAAGCCAGACCCATCGGCGTTGATGATGCAGAGCTGAGTGATCCAGTTGCTCACGACCGGATCGTTCTTCAAACGGCGGAAGAAGACAAGGTGATCGCCGGTCTTCGACCACGACGGTTTGAAGTCCCAGTGGCCGGTGGTAATCGGCTTTGCCTCCGGCTGGCCCAGCACGTTCACGTGGATTTCGCCGTCCTTGTAATACGACGAGCGATGACCGCCCTGTTGAAACGATCGAGCCTATCGCGAGGTCGCGAGCACGCCACAAGAACTGAGAAAGAATTGTGTCAACCGGATGAGCATGTCTGGACTCCTCGGGTTATGGGATGTCGAGTGTGAGGTTGTGAGTCATATCCACGGTGAGGCTGGAAGTGTTTTGACCGCCCGTCGAGCAGTGTGACAGTTATCTCCGCTGGGGTCGCATTGCCGAGTCCGAAGTGGGTATCCAGCGTGCCGCCGCTCTTGTAAGTGTGGTTGCTGTGAATCCAGCGATACTGCTTGCGGCCGTCTGCGATGAGTTCGACTCAGTGCCGATGAGTTCGGCGTCTGTCAGGCCGGTGAAGGTCAGGTGGAGCCAGTGGTTTTGCTTTGCTCCTCGCTCGCCCGAGTTCCAAACCTTGTTGAATCGTTCGGGCACGCCAGCGCCAAGCGCCGTTGGCGTGATCGGCGGCGAAGACCAGGTCGAGCAAGCCGTCACCACCAGGTCGGCGGCGCCTCGCCGCTGATGCCACTACTGTCGAGACCGCTGAAAGTGGTCGGCTTCACTTCGAATGTGCCGTCGCCTTTACCCATGAAAAGGAATGCTGCGATCGAGGCCTCTGCCAGCGATTCAGCACCGATCGGTTTATGCCATCGCCGTCGAAGTCGGCGAAAATCGCAACGGCGAAGTAGTGTGTGTTCAACGACGGATGTTGCGGAGTCAGGCCGGGCTGGCTTCGAACCTCGCCACCGGCTTCCAATTGGCCCAACGAGCTGGCCGCCGTTCTTCAAAGAAGTCCACATCCACCTGCCCAGGTGTTGTTCAGGGCGAGAATCCAGCGAGCGCGGTGTGGTCTTCAAAGCGGAAACCGCCGAGATTGTGCCAGCGTCCGTTGACGTCTGACCTGCGGTGCCCAGTAGTCCGAGTCCGGACCTACGCCGAGGATGTCCTGCGCCGTCACCGTCTCACAGGTCTGCTGGGATGCTGCACGAAAGCACTGCCCGGAGATGCAAAACAAGCAGTTCATCATCGACCATACCTGGAGAATCATCGACAGCATCCTCGATGCGTCATAAGGCCCTTCGGGGCCTTCTTCACCGATGACACCGAGGAGTGCATCGTCTGCACTTCCGTCCCTTGCAGGCTTCGGGGCGATTCGCTCCGACGATCTCCCCGACGGGCGCGCGGGGTCACGCGGACGGCGGCACACCTCAACGTCGCTCGTGCGAAGAACATCCTGGGCACTGCGACGGACGGTCAACACGAAGACCGTATCGTCTTTGATCGTAAAGACGGGCGCGATAGGTCGGGCGTGAACCGAGACCGACAAGCTTGTCACGGATTTCGTAAGGAAAGTCGGCGTTCTCGGCCGACAGAGAGTTGCTCAGGAAAGTCCGCGAGGGTCTCGATCTGATCGTAGATCGCGTCAGACCATCGCAACGCCTGCCACCCACGGAGTGATGCTCGGCCCACCAGTCCGCATTCCGGTCGATGTCACCTCTCGCCTGCGGAAGAACGATGACCCGGAACGTCATTGCCCGCGAGAGCCAGAAGACGCTCCCGTGTCAGTTTGCGAGCCTCACGCCACGGGAATCCCCTCACCTGCCTCCATTTCGGCGATTCCCTGGCAATGGCACGATCCTGCTGACGGGCGCAAAGCGTCCATTGCCTGTCGATGAATCTCCGCATCGACGACGAAATACGGTCCGCTGGGTGCTCGGATCAACGACTTCAAGTTCGCTGTCACCGGTCGCGTTGAGAGCGTCGGCCAGTTCTTTGGTGAGTTTTGCGGTCATAGTCGAATTATACCCCATTTTGACGTCCAAGGGGAAGATAAACGATCCACTGAGATCCGCCCACAGATCAAGGAATTGGCCACTCAGCACGCTGACGATCCATCGGCCTCCTTTTGCCTGATCTGACCCGCCGCCTTCCGCCGCTTTATTGTCTGATTGCGAACACACTGCTCCTCTTCTCGCGAGCGTGAGGGCATATGCCCGCACGGCCTCTTTGATCAATTGAGTGATCGGCCTGCCAACCTGCAGGCTCGCCATTTCAACGCCGCATGTCCTGCCGATTCACCTGAGTTGCGGGCCACCGATAGCCAAGCAATTCACTTCCCCAGTCATTCTGGTGCTGTCCCCGGCGTTTCGCCGGATGAACCTGTGTCGGGTGCTTGCGTCCTTCTGCCTTCCATCCGCCGCAGTGAACCAGATGTTTGTTGAGTCGGGCAAATCGTTTTCAGATTTTTTTGAAATTAATGCTCATACCGCTTCGCAGGTCTCGACTCTCGCTGCCGCGCTACGCTTCCTA
This sequence comes from Planctomycetaceae bacterium, assembly GCA_041398865.1. GTDB lineage: Bacteria > Planctomycetota > Planctomycetia > Planctomycetales > Planctomycetaceae > Fuerstiella. Next base: position 91,763 of record JAWKTY010000021.1, on the reverse strand, counting down.
CGTGAAGTCAACTGGACATCGCCGCCGAGATCATCACGATCCTGAACCTGAAGGGCGGTGTCGGAAAAACACATGCGTCCTGGTTGCTTGCCGGAGTTTGTGAAGAACGTGGGCTCAAGTGCCTTTGCATCGATCTGGACACGCAAGGCAATCTGACCCGCAACTTGATCGACGATGCGTCGCCTGTACCGGGAATCGAGTTGCCCTTTCATCCGGGCAGCGACAGCGAAGCTCAGGACGTCATACGACGGACTCGGTTCGAACACATCGACGTCATCCCCGGCAGTTATGCCGTGGCCCCGTTCGACCTATCAGACCAACGGCAGTGGGAAGCGTCCGATCAACAGCGTTCCTTGCACGACGCATTGGAACCACTTAGAGACAGCTACGATTTCATCATCTGTGATTGTCCGCCTCGACTATCCCTCGTCAGTTTCGCGTCTCTGGTGGCGTCGGACCATTGCCTGATTCCATTGGAAGCCGCCGACTGGGGTGCCCAGGGTGTTACGCAGGTCACCGAGGCCGTGCATTACGTGCAGAAACGCGAGAACGCGCGACTCCATTTGCTTGGCTATCTGATTTCGCGATTCAAGACCGCACGCACGTACCAGCACAGCTATTTGGCCCAGCTTCGCGAGCAATTTGGAGACCTCGCCTTTGACACAGTCGTTGCTGACCTGGCAGGCTTTGAGAAGAGTGTCACCCACGCCCAACCCGTCAACCTCCGGGAACCCAGCAGCCGCGAAGCGGAAATCGCCCGGCAATTCTTCGACGAAGTCTGCTCCCGCATCGGCAAAAGCGGTCGCGGCCGCGCAGGAAATCGCCAGTCGGACGTTTCAAAAGTCCCCATCGTTGCCGTTTGAGCAGCCGCCCTCCGCTCATCAAGGACCGATGGAAGGTCGTCGCCGTCTGCATGGGGCGTTTTCGATCGACATTGCGCTGATCGAACCGGACCCCAACCAGCCACGAAAGAAAATCGATCCCGTACACCTGAGTGAACTCACGCAGTCGATTCGACGCCACGGAATTCTTCAGCCGATTAGTGTTCGACTCATTGAGGAATCGGGCCGATACCGAATTGTCGCCGGTGAGTGCCGCTACACCGCCGCCAAACAGGCCAGTCTTTCCGAGATGCCCTGCTGGCTCAAGACCCCGAAAGACAATGAAGTGCTTGTGGAGCAGATCGTGGAGAACTGGGTCAGAAGTGACCTGAATCCGTTCGAGTTGGCCGACTCACTTGCCATTCTTCGCGACGCCAACGGCTACTCGCAGAAGATGCTCGCTGAGGAGACCGGTAAGTCCCCTGCTGAAATCTCAAAGCTGCTCTCGATTCTGTCACTGGACCCCGAGGTTCAGAGCGTCGCCCGATCGGATGAAACAGGCCGCATTTCCAAGCGCCATCTCTACGCTATCTCGCGGCTCCCCGCTCGGATGCAACCAGTGACGATCAAGAAGATTAAGGAGCAGAACTTGACGGCTGTTGATGTGGAGAAAATCGCCGAACGTCTCGCGCGGGAAACCGAGACCGGTGACCGACGAGGGCAGACGTACTACCGCAGAACGTTTACGATTCCCCAGTGGAACGTCACGTTTGCGTTCCATCAGAAGACGATTTCCGACAAAGACGTCTTGGCCGCAATGCATGAAATCAAACGGCAACTTGCCGAGGGCTGAAATGCCATTTTCACGGCTTATCTGAGCGGTAACGTCTCGAAATTTCCCCGAGAAACTTTCGACGACTCTACCGATCGTCGGAAAGGACAAGGCTCAAAGAAGCGTCAATGACCGAATATCAAAACTCCCCCACCACACAGCGGCACCAGCATCCGAGTCCGGTTTGAACGGATTGATCTGTGGAACACACTTCGAATCATGCGAGTAGGGCGGATTCAGCAACCTCTAAGACGTGAATACGCCAAACCTCGTCTCTTTTGTCCATCGCGATCCCCGACCACTTACGGACAAAACCACGATCCGTTACGGACATATTTCCTGATGACTTACAGACGATTTCCCTACTCTTTCACCACGGCTCTTCGCTTCGCAAAGCCAATCATCCGTCTTCGTCCGTATCGTCTGACGGGTTACGGACAATTTCCGGAACACGTTGCGGACAATTCTTGTTCAAAAGGCCCGCGAACGCTCGCTGGATAGCCATCAAACACACTTTCTGCGGATTCTTGACATGTTACGGACATTCTTCGCCGACTTGCGGACCGAATGCGACGGGTTACGGACAGAACTGCGATCTGCTACGGACGAAAGGACGCTTTGTTGCGGACAAACCAATCTTTTACACACCCGTCTAACTGTTGCGGCAAAAGGAAAACTGCCGTTTGTCCGTAACTCATCGCCCTATAGTGTTGTGTGTTATTTAGAACTTAAAACTTAACCCACCCGATACGCGCGCGTGCGAGGCTGACAAGTTGCGTCTTGGCGCATCGTGTCGAATGTGGCACGCTTCTCGCCGTTGTCTGACTCCCCCCAACAACACCGGCAGATTCCGTCCCAGCCGAGAGGTCGCGATCAGCTCAACCTGATCGACTTTCCCATTGCCGTGTTGCAATACCAGCAGCCCAAGACCAACGAAGGCAAACGGCCGGATGAAATCGTTTGCGTCATCGACTCGTACGATCGTGATCTCGACAAAGTCGTTCCCCGCAAGTTGACTCGCCGAACGGCATCCAAGCACATCTTTCCGACACCGCTCGAAGACGAAGTCCTGGTCGGCCTGCTGACGTTGACGCGACTCAAAAACAACTTCACCAAGCCGCGAGTCGAATTTCGCAACACTGAGTTGTACGACCTGATGGGCTGGCCACACAACGGCAGCAGCAACACTCGCCTGGGCGTCGCTCTTGATCGCCTCACCGGCTTGACCCTCAAGTATGAAAATTCATGGACGACGGAAGACGGCAGCTTCGAGAAGGAATTCACCACCGGCCTGCTTGAATCATACAAGTTCACGAAACAGACTCAGGGACGCAGGTCCGCAGCCGGAGAACAAAGCTGGGTGCAATGGGCGTCCGAAGTGTTCGCGGACATCCTGCGTGGCAATGTGAAAGAACTCAACACGGACGAGTATTACAGTCTGCACTGTTTCTCGATTCTCGCCGAATGTATCGCTTCCCTGACAAGCAAATTGGGCGAGTCACCGCATTTCGAAATGGAACTGGAACTTTTGCCAGCCATATCGGACTGGCCGGAAACGCAGCACGTCGGAAAAATCATGAGCGACTGCTTCCGGCATTCAAGGAACTTGAAGGGATCTCCGGCTTCATCGATACGGCGACCGCCGTCGAGAGATACCGAAAGCGAGGTCCGGGCGACTGGTTGATCGTCGTCCATCGATCGCCACCGGCGGCACTGCGAACGCCGCAATGTAATTCGCCGTCGGTCCGCACGGTTGCGGGTACCGATGCGGCGGCGGCATTGCCTGTGCGTTCTACGAAGCATGGAACGGAACCAAACACCATTCGCCATTCTCGCGTGAACTGGAGCAGGCTCCAGTCTCTGGTCGACTCCTACGGTGCCGAATCCGCAATGCAGACTCTGCCTTTGGTCATCAAGGAAATGAAGCACCGCTTTCCCGATGGCGTGCCTTCGGAGCCACGATGTTGTATTGGAGCGATGCACATTCACGATATGTAAAAAAACTTGACCACGCGAATCTGACAGCACGTCAGCAAGAACAGCAGTCATCCACGACTGATAACCGCCAACGCGATGCCGCAAGACGCCGGGAACTCCGAACGCAATGGGATGCACTCTCAGCTGAAGAGCAGTCCGCCGTTCGTGAGCGAGTTCAGCGTTCGCCAGTCGTGCAGTGCGACGGTTCGAACCTTCCTTGATCAGAAGAAGTTCACTGATCCGCTTGTCATGCTGGCTTGTCTCGACGAAATGGAGAAAGCCGAAAGCGACCCGCTCCCATCAGCCAACAACACACATGCTGGGTGATGTAAAGTTCGAGTTCCCGATAGGCGACTTCTATGGTCCATCTTCTCGACCTTCATCGACATGGCTTTCTCCGTTCACTCCATTTGCCGAATCGAGCACCGGCAGAGTAACAAACGCTGCACTGCTCGTTCTGCCAATGGTGCTTTTTCCGATCGCTATTCGAGCGTTCCGGCACCGCCGTTAACCTGACGCAACACTGATCGCGACCGGGCGCATCCCCCACACGATCCCCCTGGCGATCAGCAGAGCTGAATCACCGCTGGGCTTGGCGCAGCCAAGACGCCTCAGGGCAAGCACTCGCGGGACTATCGTTCGCGACGCCCTGCTCGATGACGCCGCGACTCGTACCTCGTCGACAGGCTGCTACAGCGGGGGCGTCGCGGCCTCTGGAAGAGTCCCGCTCCTGCTTGCCGCACACCGCCTCCCGCCGAAGGCGGCACCGCTGTCGCCGAATGGCCGACGGTCTGCGTTCACCTCTTCTCCTCGCTGCTCTATCAGTGTCGCTATTCGTCGGAAGCTGCCGCCCCAAACAGTGCCTTTAGCCCGAACAACTCCCCGTTATTCCATCACCGCATGACGGCCGCCGAGAGGTGGCCGCGGTTACCCTCTACTCCTCTCAACAGCACATTTACTATGCGCCGCAGGATCGGTCGCTGGCATCGTTTTCACTCCGACAACGGTGTCGGAACGTAAGTCCGGTTCCTTGCACAGAAAGGGTTTCAAGAATGGCAAAGCAACAGAAGAAGTCGCCCGAGAAGGTGTTTCGCATCGGCCATGTGTCGGCCAGTGTCTTTCTCAATGACTCGTCGTCAGAAGGTTCGCGCAGCTTTCGCAACGTGAACGTCCAGCGATCCTACCGCGACGGAGAGGAAACCAAGTTCTCGTCTTCCTTCACGCTGGCCGACCTGCCTCAGGCCATCCGTGTACTGCAACTTGCACAGCAGTACGTCGAACAGGCCGAGGCGGAAGTCGGCGGATGACCTTCTCACACGCAAACGGACTTGCAGCTGCGACGGGCCGAACCTTCGGTCCGTCGTTTTCCATCAATCATGCACGCATGAGCCGTTCACGAAGTTGTTGCCACTCCTCAAATGAAAGAGATTCGGGCTGGCGAGCGGCGAAGTGACCGCCGTGCGTTTCCGACGACCAACCGAGGCGGATCGAAAGGCCGTCGAGCTGATGAAGTTTCCAGAGCAGTTCCTTGAAGCCTTCCTCCCCTTCCGGATCGGTATCGGGAAGCAAGGTGACTCTGCCGCCCGCCACCTGTCGGGCAAAGCGACCGATCTTGGCAATCTGTTCGTCAGTGGCTTTGTTGGAACACAAGCCGACTGCGGCGACATCCAGACAATCCATGCGAATGACATCATTCGGCCCTTCGACCACAACGATCCCGACCGTATCCAGAGACGCTTGCAGCCGTCCGTCCGCCAGGCGTTCGCGTCCATGTTGTCCGTACAGTTCCAGCCCGCGATGAAACCCCTTCACAAAGCGATGTTTCATCGGCTTTCCGTTTTCCGGACGGCCCTTACGTTCCCACTCGATTCGATGCCGTTCAAAATCGGGATCGCGCCCGAAATACGAAAGAATGTCGCCGCGTTCGTTCTCGTAGGCATAGACAATGCGGCCCCGCAGCAGACCTTTGGCGGATTGCGGCAGATAGCCGAGCTTCCAGTGACGCGCGACATCGGGCGTGAGCCACGAACGCGTGCGAAAGTACGCGGCGGCCGCAGGATTCATCTGAGCGGGATCAGCTATCAGACTTTCATGGAGTGTTACGAGTTCTCGTGCCCGCTCGTTCTCTGAGTCTTTCAGGGGAATGTTTCGCTCCGGTTCACGGGGCGGCTCCGGAGATTTTTCGCTGGCAGGAACCGGCGTTGTCACGGATGGTCGTTCGGTTTCCCCGTTCAGTGATCGCAACAGAGCCACCGCCTCTTTGAACTCGGTACCGCGCAACTTGCCGCCCTGCGGCGGTCACGCTCCGCCGTGGACACACTTATTCGACAACTGTCTGTCTTCAACCACGGTGGTTGAAACGAAAAGTGGCCGCTGGGAATGGCTTGGAAACTACTTCCCAGCGGCCGAAACCCTGACCGAAGTCAAAGTGGGGCCATTCTACCATCAAAGGTGCATCGGCTCCAAGAAACTTCGGTCAAAACTCACCCTCAAGGAGTTTGTCCGGTGAAAAGAACTGTTTTTCTCGATCCCCAAACGTCGTTATTCCACACCCGTGGAATTTCGCCTCCAAGCGAGCCTCCCAATAACCGGTTCATTGCGGCTGGTGCTCCGCATCCTGAATCGGAGCGTGATCTTTATCGCGTACTCCTCGCATCGGCTCGCTCGTTCATCAACGAGAACGGAGATGACGCAGATATGCTCGCCAAAGCCCGCTTTGACGAGTGGTCGGTTCGTGATCTTTCCGAAATCTTCGGAGGACACCCGGGGACCATCTGCCGTCGGCTTGCTCGCACCGAGCAGCGGCTGCGGATTCACGTTCTCGGTGATGCCGCGATATGGCTGGGGCGTTCCTGCTTCGGCTTCACGCTGTCGCCGCAGACGGCGACTCCGATGGCCGGTGTTGATGCGTATGCCGTGAGCATTCACAAGCATGAGCGGGTGGTTGATGGCGAGGCCAGTCGAGACGCATGGATGCGTTACCTCACCGACAAGTGGCAGGCGCTCTGCGATCCCCATGAATGCAAGGAAACCGGCGAGTTGCGTGCAACGTACCTCGGCGGCTTCCGATGTGTTCGTACGGACAAGACGTTTCTTGATATATCGGTACTTGTCGCCGATCGAGACGAAGCAATGCAGATTGGAACGACTGAGCACCAACAGTGCATCTACGATCTTCGGCGCGGCATGACCATTCAGTTGTAAGACCCGCCATTTTCCGTCTGCTTTCCCTGAAGCCTCCCCTGAACGTGGAGGCTTCTTTCTGGCCGACACTTGTTGCTGCCAACGTTCGTGGTTGCCGCCTGGAGCCTTTATGTAAGGAGAGTAATCGATGGGATTGAAGGAAATCGATCGGTGCCGATCACCGTCACCGTCACTGTCTTAGCGGAGGGTTCAATGTTCATTCTGCTCACGTACTTCATTATCGGATTACTTCTCTTTGCAAAATACGACGCAAGAACTGCACCAAATCCGTCGTCTACGGATTCGTTTTTCCGGGACATTGGGCGGTCGGGATACGGATCACCGCCAGCATCAAGAACAAGACCGATAGCATCTGGGACAATGAAGCATTCTTAATAGGATTACCCATATCATGTTTACTGCTGCTGGCTTCTGGCTCATGAGTTTGCTGCTTGTGCTGGGGTTCATGGCCATTAAGAACTACGAGCCAAAGTCCAAATCGACTCCCGAACGTCAACCGATCGTGCCGTCCGTGATCACTCGCCATCGACCCGTTCAGCAGTCGCACACGCCCGAACAACAACTGGCACGCTCTGCCGAGTATCAACGTAAGCTGTCGTTAAAGCTCAGCGTGCCATTGCCGATCCCATTCATCGACAGATGGCGGAACGAGAACTGTATGCCCGCCATCTTCAACCGTATTAAGGAATGGCTCGGATGAACCGCAAACACTTGCTGGGCGTGGGGCCGACGGGAAGTGGAAAAACGACGGGAGAAATCGACAAGATAGAGCCGGGAATGGTGTTCGACGATCCGCACGGAACGCTCGCAGAAGCCGTGGTACTGAAATGCGGCGATAAGGGCATTCCGCAGGTCGTGGATTGTTTGCCTGCACGGATGTGGTTTTGCCTGGAAGTTTCTCACGCCGGTGTCCTCGGTGACGATTATGAATCGGAAATCCTTCGTAACGAACTGAACTATGCATTCGCGGACATCATCGCCCGTGATCAGCAACAACGTGACGGCATCCGTGCAAATCCGCTCATCGAGGAATGGTTGTTGAAAGCCTTGAACGCGTGGCATCGCCACCCGGTAGTTTCACTGGCCGAACTCGATCGAGTGCTTGATCCGATGACCGACGAATTTAAGAGAATCGAATGTGGTGAGTTGAATCACTCGCGTTCATGAGTGTGTTTCAACAACGGCAGGAAGTCGGCGCGGCCAAGCGCATGCTGTCGAGAATGTCGCGCGCGTTCAAAGCACGGTGTCATGACGAAGGATGGGACTTTGTAGAGTTTCTCAACGAAGGCGGAGTTCTCGTGATCGACGGCAACGGACTGGGGATCGACTCGTGCCGCATGGTATTCGGTGCGGTATCGCTGGCGATCATCACTGCTGCGAAACGCGGACAATTCAGACGTTCCATCACGCTCGTTGCAGATGAGGCTTCCAAGATAATCAGCCCTTACGAAACGTCGGCAATCGAGGAAACCAGGAAGTACGGTTTATTTTTCCACCTTCTGGACCAAACCGGTGATTTCGGACCGCTGACGCCTCGTATTTGGCAGAACTCCGGAAGGAAAGAGATTTACGGCGTCGATGATGGCGGTCTGGCGATCCGCTTGCGCAATTGCTGAAGACGCCGACTCTCGATCCGTACGAAGTTCATCATGAGAGCACGACCCGTCAAGTCCACAACGGGAAGACAACGTGATCTGATCCAGAGACCGACAGGACAAACTATCTGAGTCGCTATCAAACATTCGATGAAAAGCGAACTCATTACCAGTCGCTCGACAATCAGGTTCGGCTATTCGCTCGTGACCTGATGAATTTGAAACAGAACGAAAGGTTCGTCAAAGACGGAAACGAAGTCTTCCTCGAAACATTCGACGTGTATCGACCCCGTTTCCCGTTCGGCATCAGTGAGGTGAATGCATGGAACCACGCCAACGCCTGGACTACAAGCTTCGCGATCAAGCCATCGTTAAGCTCTGCCACCACGCATGCACGATCGAGGATATCCAAGAAGAAATCAGATTCGACAGCTACAAAACGACAGCACGGCGAATGGCGACTCTCTGCAAACGAGGAGTCGTGGAAGGAAGTCGGCACCGTGTTGCTCAAGGATACCGGGCGGAAGAACAAGGTGTTCTGTACTTTGATATTCGTCCGGATCGTGTGCGTCACGAATTGTATCTGACGAAGCGGCTTCTCAAGCAGGAATGTGACTACGTCGTACGCTATGGTGATGTGGACGCCACACTCCGTCCCGACGCGGAGTTGCATTTCGAAGATGGCGTACTGTTCGCTGAGCTGGATACGGGAACGGAGTCACACGTGATCAAGTGCGACAAAGGATGGAGGTTTATCGAGCCTGCCCGCACCCTGTCGTATGGGTTTGTCTCACCGGAGAAGCGGATGCTGGCGATCAAGAGCATCTGCCCTTTTTCTCAGCACTTATTCTCACTCTGGAACACTGCGAATTTCCTGTGAAAACATTTTTCGCCGGGTGAAAACCCGGGGAGGGCGGTACTTGTTCGCCACCCGCAGTCACCCGGCTATTACTTTTCAAAGAAGCTCACCGACCTGCCCACCCTGGACACCTCCCGGGCAGGAAAAAGGTTTCTCGACAGCATAGCACCGGGTCAAGCCGCAAGGGCTGTGACTGGTGCTTCTCAGGAAGGGCCTTATTTCCTTCCCTGAGCCCATCATGCTCACGCTGATTGCCGTCCTGCAGGTTCACCTCTGCGGATTGTTCTGGCTGTGTGCCTTGGCCCCAAGGCTATCACAGCTCTCGCCGGACTCAAAGACCTCCGGTGATCGTCTACGGGTGAGTTCTCCGGGGCTCACCTTTATTTCTTGTTTCCCCTTGGGCCACCAACAGCTCCGGCCCACTGAAATGGAGGTGTTCGATGAAACTTGCGGATCGTTTGCAACAGATGAACAGTGAGCAGTCACACGCTCGCGACCCGACGCAGAATGGCACTCCGCAGCAACAGGTCATGAGTATCGCACCGAGTGCATCATCAATGGCGTTGAGCCACGCAACGCAGAACCAGATGGCCCAGGCCAGTCAGGTGATGCAACAGCAGATGATGATGCAGATCGCATCCATGCAGGCAGCAGCAGAATCAACTGGCCATCATGGTCAGGCTCAGTTCCTGAACAACGCAATGCACCGATGATGGCAGACCCGAATTATATGGCACAGCAATTCTTTCACAGCTTGCTGAGCAAGGCATCTACTACGGCACGATCGAGGAGAACCTCGTCATCACTATTGAGGACTGGAAAATGAAACGCGTCAGCCATTCGCATATGGCAGGAAGCATCGGAGGCGTTCTCAAGGGACTTGGGATCGTCAGCGGTAATTTCATTCTCGACTACATCTGGAGGCACATGTGAACCACATCAAGAAAGCGGAATCATCTTTCCGGAAATCTCTGATCGCAAAATACACGTCCAACGCAAGATCACCGTGGAGGCCGGGAAAGAACCGCGACCGAAAACGGAGTGGAGGACTTTCTGCGAAGCATTCACCATCGTCGTAATCGCAGCGATCGTCTTGACCATCGTTTTCATCATCCTGCATGCAACGGGAGGAAACTAGGGACAACGCAGAGCCATCGCTCAGCGACGCAAGCTTTGCATCACTGCTGCGCCGCGACGCAAGCGTGGTCTCCCATGACAACGTATTCACACCAAACGAACCGCAACACTTCAAATCTCTCGTAGCCGGACAGGCCCTTCGTGATTGCCGCGAGTTTCACTGTTGGCTTCTGCGTTGGCGGTCTGTTCGGCATTTTCAGCACCCGTATTCCCTGATGACAAGGACATGACAATGAAGCAGGTTCATATCAATCGACGGCCGGAATGACGAAAGGACCGACCCAGGACGGGATCGGTGCCGTAATCGGTGTCATCCTTTTCCTTCTCTTCCTGATCTGGGCTGCGGCCTGACGGAGGCTCTGCGCGATGTGGCTCGCTGATAAGCGAGTCATCCCGTCAGGAAATCTGATGGACGAGGCCAACGGTTATCTCCGTCGAAAGTTTTCGATCATCCCGCTGGCCCCGGCCGTGAATGGTGATGTGAAGTCCGGAAAGAAACCAACAATCTCATGGAAAGTGTTCCAAAGTCGAAAGCCGACGCAACAAGAGATCGATCAATGGTTTCTCCGATCTTCGCACAATGTCGGTATTGTCACCGGACACATCAGCGGAATCGCCGTCGTTGATTGCGACGATGAACAAGCGTTCGTTGGCGTCAGGAAAACCTTGCCGACACCCGATGATCAGTTCGCACAGGATCTGGTTCCACTTGGTTCTATAGTCACCCTGGCTCACTTCCATTCGCAACGGAGCCAAGCTGCAAGGTTTGAACCTCATCTGGGCGGATGGCGGATACGTTGTCGCTCCTCCATCCGAGTCTTATCATTCCGAAGACCATATGTGAAGCTGGGCGACTGGACATCCCAAATCGCCCCGCTTCAATCCATTATGGGTTTCCCGGCGGAGTGACAAACCTGTCGCCACGATTTCCGGTTGGTGACAGTGACTCTGACCGAATCCGCAACGCGCACGCAAGCACGTAGAGCGGATGCTGGATTTCAGGACAAGGCGGCGACCTGAGTCTGTTTCGCGTCGCCTGCGTCCTCATCCAGAAATTCGACTCTCATTCGATATCGCCTTAGAAGAACTGGAGGCGGTGGAACCAACCAACGCGGACCCGCCCTGGGATGAAAAAGCGGCTCCGATACAAACTCAGTGAGGCATTGAAACTAAAATGAGCGAACAGAATCAACATCAACAACAGCCCGTCTGCTCGATTTATGAGGCGGGGCACGGAACGTTCCCCGAGCGGAAAGGAAGCCGAAGGCGTGCGAGTCACGTTCGCCGACGGATCGGTGAAGAATAAGTTCTCTGCGGCGGAAAAACGCAGCTTTGACTTGCAGTCAGAAGCGCTGGCGTCGAATCGATTGTGGTATCTGTACACGTGGTGTACGACGACGGAAACGTGAATATCGCAATTCATGTAGACTGCTGGCAAAATGCTCTGGGCAGGAGGCCGAAGCTCACGGCCGGCGAGAAACTGGCATTACTTTCGATGATCGCAGAGGAACTGGATGATCGATTCCCCGATATGGAGGCTATCTGTGTTGACATTCTCGAACAGGCCGCATCACGGCTGAGCGTCAGCCGGTCGCTGGTCTACTCGCTGATCGAAGCTGGGAAGCCGACGTGTCACAGGATTGGAACCGGGCGCGGCACTATCCGGGGTCTATCCCCCATCGATCTTGAGACATTTAAGTCTTGCCGCACGATTGATTCGCGGCCATCGAGGACGCGATGCCTGAGCAGGTGAGGATGAACGAGTAGTCCACTCAAACTTCAACCCGAGGCACGTCTCGTAATGGGGCGTGCTTTTTTTGTTTCTCGACAGTTTCTTTGACCGGGAAAGAACCGGCATGAGGCCAGCACTATCGCACAACGAACATTGCGCAGTTCCATTCCGTGTCTGTTCTCATCACCGCCGATCGGAACTGAATTCGATCTTCGCGGTGTCATTCCAACCGTTGAACGATTTCAGATGGAGAATACGATGACCAAGTCGCTCAATTCCAAACATCCGCCGAAGACACGGAGGAAGCAAACTCCCACGCCACAACTCACGATCTTGCGGCTATCGGATTGCATCCCCCCGAACGAACATCATCCGCTCTATCGCAGATTCCCGGAACCGGCGTGCTGGTGCGGCGAGAAGCGGTGCGACTTGATTGCCACCGTGTTGGCTCGTCTTGCCAAGCAGAACTCAGAAAGAACAAAGACATGCTTCCCGGATCGGTCCGCAAAAGGGACAATGAAGGGTCAACCGACGCACATTGCAGATTGAAAGGCGAATCATGCGACGCAAGAACTCAACCAAGGAGAAGCGACCACTGCGGATCGCGGGATACGTCAGGGTATCTTCGCAAAGGCAGGCAACGGAAGGTGATTCACACTGTGCAAGAAAACGAGATTCGCACCGAGACCGAATTCCGTGAGCGTCGCGAGGGATGGTGCGTGGAATCGCTGGAGTTCTACATCGATGCCGGAAGTCCGCCAAAAACCAGAACCGTCCGCAACTCCAACGGCTCAAGGGACATCGCGGCAGGCAACATCGATTTGGTGATCTGCTTTAAGCTCGATCGTATCACCCGAAGACTTTTGTAGACCTTTGGGCACTCTTCGAGGAGCACGACGTTGACGTCATCTCTCTGCGGGAGAAGTTCGATACGAGCAGCCCGGCAGGCGAGGCGATGTTACGTTTGGTAATGATCTTCGGCGAGTTGGAACGCAAGATGACCGCTGAGCGAACCTATTCCATCATGAGGGATCGCGTTGAGCGAGGATTGCACAACGGTGGTCATGTGCTCGGATTTGTATCCGCGAAAGATGAACCGGGACGATTGGAAATCGACGAGGAGGGAGCTTTAATCGTCCGTCGCATCTTCGATGCCTACGAACGGCACGGTTCGGCAGGTGCCGTCACGCGGGAACTCGCAGACAGCGGAATTCGCTATCCGAAGTACGAAACGCGGTCGGGCAAGATTCGCGGCGGGAAGCTCTTTTCCAAACAGAAGATCATCGGCATTCTGCGAAACCCCTCTACATCGGAAAGATGCGGGGCCGAATACGGCGGGGCAACCACTCCGCGTTGATTCCCGTGGAGCAGTTCGAACGAGCGCAGGCATCACCGGGGAAATGGTGAAACGACGTACTGGCACGTGCGGCAGCCCAACGCCCGCACCTATTTGCTTTCGGGATTGCTTCGTTGTTCCTGCGGTGCTCATTTGGTCGGTGCCTGTGCCCACGGTTCCGAAGGCGCGTACTACTACGTTTGCACGCGTCAGACGCACGAAGGAGGCAAATACAATTGCACGGCTCCTCGTATTCCTGCCGTCGCCCTGGAGCAGGCCGTGATCGGTCGCATCAAGGAACTCGGTCGGGTGTTGGCCCGCGAACGGATCGTCCGCGAAGTTTGCCGCTCACCTGGACGGTGAGTCGCAGCGGCTTCAGGATGGTGAACAGCTCATCCGCAGGCGGCTTGGGTTACAAACAAGGCCGATATCGGCACGTTTGATCGAAGTGCTCAAGTCGATGGGTGCCAAGGCACTTTCAAGCGTCCAGAGCGAACTGGAGCGATTGAAGAGGAAGAAAAGGAACTGATCCTCCAATTGAAGGACCTTCGCAGCGTCAGGCTCCCGTTGTCCGGTTACGGACGATGCCCGCAAGTTCATCGAAACCTGGGAGGACATCGGCGAGTTGATCGCGGCGGCTACAGACGAGGAATGTCGGGCGCTGCTCCAGCATTACATCGAAGTCATCGAGCTTCGCACGACGGACCCCAAAGGCCGTACAGGCACCTACGCCTTGCGGCTTTTCCCGGAAGTCCGCCCGGATCGCGGCTTTGACTGGGACGAATCCGACGATTTCGCCCGAACTTCTTGCCCGGAAACGGAAAACGGCGATGACACCCCGAAGGACGCCATCGCCGTGTTAACCCATGACGACGTTCTGTTCGAACGATCGTCCGGAAAGCTCCTCCGGCAGGACTCGAACCTGCGACAGGGCGATTAACAGTCGCCTGCTCTACCAACTGAGCTACAGAGGAGTGTGGCGGAAATCTTTCCGCTGGGTGGATTCTAACAGTTTGGGGAAACGGGATCAAGCGGGAACGACGGGCTTCACGAAATGGTTGTTTGCCCGATCCGGTTGCTGGTGTGTGTTTGGGTTTCGGCGTCTCCGACGGGGAAGATTCATTCCGATGCTTCAGAATCTTGCGGTCTTTGGCCATGCCGAGCCGATTTTTCCAGCTGGGAAATTCCGGAACTGTGATCAGCGGGAAAATGTCTGCCGAAGTGACCTGAGGACTCGACCGAAGATCGAGATCGGGCGAGTTGTGATTCTGGCGGATCCGACCGCGTACAGAGGGACACCGCCGGGGGGCGACGGGTTCAGTTTGAGGGCGACAATCCAGGTGGGTTCTGCGGGAATGATTCCGGTCGGCGTTTCGCGACCACTGATCAGCATACCTGCGGCCAGGTGGCGAGGCAGTTCCGGAGCGGAAAGTGAACTGACCAAGGTGACCACCGCGGAGTTCGGTGAGGCTCCTCCGGATTGCTGCAGAAATGTAGCGGCGCTGTCTGGCCGGATGAAATCGATCTGATGCTGCGGCACGCAGCATTCGATCACCTGATCAGAGACTTCTCCCACGTATCCCAGCAGTGTTCCTCGCTGAATCCATGCCTGCCGGTTGACCGAGTCCAGAGGCAGCTGCTGCCAGAACTCAGGCAGATCGCTGTCCGCAGGTGGTGTTCGGGCGGTCGGTGGCAGCAGAATTCCGGAACCGGGACTCAGAACAGTCATGGCTCGGGCTTCGTCCTGAAACTGCTGAAGCCGTTGTTCGGCAGCAGCAAGGGACTGCTTCAGAACTGGAAGGTGATCCAGCTGTGCCCCGTCGGATGAGCGGCGGGCGGCGTCAAGCCGAGCGGTCCATTCGGCAACCTGTCCCTGAAGTTCTGCTTCCGTTTCCCGAAGTTCGGGACTGTGCAGCTGCAGCAGGACGTCGTCATTCCGAATTCGGGTCTGATAGCCTGTCGTGGAAGTAAGGTATCCCGGCAGCTGAGCATAGACCGGCTGTCCGGTCGGCTGCACGATGGCGGGAACCAGAATGGAGTGCGGCAGTGGCCAGAACAGCACGGCAGCCAGCAGCGAGAGGAATGCGACTGACCGGACGATCCCCCGTGATGATGTGATCCCCGGTGTCTCGGTCGCGCTTTTCAGAAGGTGGACCATGGGAAAGAGGAATGTTCCGGTCAGCAGAATGACCGTCAGTGCCTGTCCCAGAAACCGGACGTGCCATGTTTCCGAAATCTGCAGGATCAGTCGAACGATGGCGATGGTCAGAATCGTGCGATAGGCAAGGGACAGAATGCCGTATGACAGCAGAATGGTCTGAGTTCGCGGTGGTTCGTGGGACTCGCCGGGGTCTCCTGTGATGCTGTTCAGGACCAGAGTTCTGAGAGCAGCGGCCGATCGACCCGCGAGGTTGGGGATTCGCAGAAAATCCGTCAGCAGAAAATAGCCGTCATAACGCAGCAGGGGGTTGCCGTTGAAGATCAGCGTGTTCACTGAGCACAGCACCATCGTGTTCAGCAGGACGGATCGAACTGTTCCGGGGGCCGCCAGCCACGAACAAGTGCAGACCGCGGCGATGGTGAGTTCCGTGAGGATGCCGGCCGCAGTGATGAGCATTCGCTGTCGCCGGGGAAGCGTCCATGCGTCGGTGACGGTACCAGATTGTAGCCAAGGACGGGGTCATGATCAGCAGCATGATTCCGCATTCGCTGCATTCGGCACCGAAGAGCCCTGCTGATCTGGCGATGCGCGGTTTCGTGCAGCAGTTTGACGACAACAAAGATGATCAGCAGCAGAAGCACGTTCTGCGGTCCGAGAAATGTCTGCATGGTGGGAAGGCAGCTCGGATTTCCTGAAACCGCACGATCACCAGGATCAGCGCCGTGAAGACGGTGACATAGGCACCGGCTACCGCAAGCAGTCGAAGGTTGAAGCTCGGATTCGCGGGACCACGGCGGCGAGCAGTCCTGTTGGATTCAGCAGTGGAATCTGAATTCGGAAGATTCCGTGACGGCGGCCAGCACTTTCGAAGCTGCTGAAGTCCGGCAGACGGGAATGGTGTGGGTTCGCTGACGGAACTGCGGCGGATGAGGTGCTGTGCAGCCAGAGCGTGCAGGAACTGATTCAGGTCGCCGGAATCGAAAGCTGCCGGTCAGGCCAGCGATAGCTACGGATTTCCCGGAGCGTTTCCGTGAAGGTCATTCGTCCATCGAGAAGATTCAGAATGGCAAATTCGGCGTCATCCAGCCACGCATAGTTCAGAGTCAGCGGATCCTTCACCACCCACCCGGAACTGTCGTGTGGCACTGCAATCAGGTCCTGACGTTTCATCCATGACAGCGACACGTCGACTACTGCTGCTGTTCCGGCTGACGATACTGCTGCTGCCACTCCGCAGGCATCTCGCTGAGATCAGTATCGTCCTGGTACTGTTTCTGCAGATCTGTGAGCTGAGTCTTCAGCCCGGCAATCAGCTGGGCGTAGTCCGGATTGGAATATTCGTTCTGCAGTTCATCCGGGTCCTTTTCAAGGTCGTAGAATTCCCATTCACCAAACTGATAAAACTGAATCAGTTTATATCGGTCGGTGCGGATTCCGTTGTGGCGGGCCACCATGTGCACGGCCGGATATTCGAAATAGTGATAGTAAATGCTCTTGCGCCAGTCGGAGGGAGTTTTTCCCTGCAGCAGAGGCACCAGTGATCGCCCCTGCATATCGGCCGGGATTTCCGTTCCCGCGATCTCCAGAAAGGTTTCGGCGTAGTCCAGATTCTGTACGAGGTCCGTGTTCACCGAGCCGGGTTTTGTGACGCCGGGCCAGTTCACGATCAGGGGCATCTTCAGTGATTCTTCGTACATCCAGCGTTTGTCGAACCAGCCGTGATCTCCGAGATAGAAGCCCTGGTCGGACGAATAGATCACGACCGTGTTTTTATCCAGCCCTGTTTCTTTGAGGTATGACATCAGTCGCCCGACGCTGTCATCGACGCCTTTCACGCAGCGCAGGTAATTGCGGATATAGCGCTGGTACTTCCAGCGAACCAAATCTTTGCCCTTCAGATTCAGCTTTTTCAGTTCATCATTTTTCGGACCGAACGCGGCGTCCCAGGCCTGTCGCTGTTCTGGTGTCATGCGCTCCAGGTTTTTCAGGCCCGAACGGTCCATGGATTTGCTGTTGGGATCCCATCCTTCCATTTCCGGGCCGAAGCAGTCAGCCACCAGATTCAGGTGGCCATCGATTCCCATTTCGTGATAGCGAGCCGGGCTGGCGTTGTCGGTATGAGCATCAAACAGAGTCGGCGGTTCCGGGATTTCGACATCGTCATACAGGTGCAGATATCTGAGAGGTGGCATCCAGGTGCGATGCGGAGCCTTATGCTGACACATCATCATGAATGGTTTGTCGCCGCCGGCATTCTGTTTCAGCCAGTCGATCGCCATGTCGGTGACAATATCCGTGCAGTAACCCTGAACAACTTCGCGACCTTTCGGCGTGAGAAAGGCGGGGTTGTAATAATCACCCTGCCCCGGCAGCACCTTCCAGAAGTCGAACCCCTGCGGATCTGTTCCGAGATGCCATTTTCCAATCATGGCCGTCTGATAGCCGGACTTCTGCAGCAGCTTGGGAAAGGTCTGCTGGTCGCCCATGAACCGATTTCCGTTGTCTCGAAAACCGTTGATATGGCTGTGTTTTCCGGTCTGGATGACAGCTCGACTGGGACCGCAGATGCTGTTGGTGCAGAAGCTGTTGCGAAACAACATTCCACCGGCCGCCAGCTGGTCGATGTTCGGAGTCGGATTGACGCCTTTCAGCCAGCCGTCGTAAGCCCCGATGGCGTGCGGAGCGTGGTCGTCCGTGAAGATGAACAGAATATTGGGTCGGTCGGCGGCATGCAGGGCCGTTGACAGAAGTCCAAAGACGATGAAAAACAGACGGGACAGCTGAAAATGCGGCATCATGGTTCACTCGCGAAACTGGAAGTGCTGGCTTCAGGGTCAGCATTATTGCAGGTTCGCGCGGTCACTCAAATCACTACCGCTGATCGTCCCCTTGATCGCCCGCC
Source organism: Planctomycetaceae bacterium (assembly GCA_041398865.1). Lineage (GTDB taxonomy): Bacteria > Planctomycetota > Planctomycetia > Planctomycetales > Planctomycetaceae > Fuerstiella. The sequence goes on along the minus strand of JAWKTY010000021.1, from coordinate 73,207 downwards.
ATCAGCAGACGCCTCCACCGGCCATTTGCTTGTGGAGAAATGGCCGGATGGAAGGAGGATCAGCTCTGATGGCTCGCTGAGGCACCGAGTTCCCGGTTCAGCCTTCCCGACGTTTCTTTCGCCGAGCAGCTCCGGCGCCGGGGGGGCCGAATTTGCCGGGGCGTTTTCCGGGCCGGGGTTTGAAGTCGGTGTTGTTTCGGCGTGGTCTGTTGTCTCGAGCCGGACGTTCTCCCATTTCCCGACCGTTGCTGCGGCTGAGTCGGATGGGCTTGCCGGCAATCCGGATCTGCTGCAGAGTTTCGAAGACATCGCGCGGCATCCCTTCCGGCAGGTCAATCGTGCTGAAATCGTCGAAGATGTTGATCGGCCCGATGAACTCGCCGTCAATTCCGCCTTCGTTGGCGATGGCTCCGACGATGTTTCCCGGCTTCACACCATCGGCATGTCCGACTTCAATCCGATAGCGATCCATTCCGGATTCCGGCGGGCCACCGCGGCGAGGTCGAGTCCGGGGGCGATCGTCTGCGAAGCGTTCTCCGCGTTCCGGTCGTCGTCGATCATTGCGGTCGAATGACGTTTCACTGCGGAACTGATCTCGGGAACCACGGTCGCTGCGGTCAGAACGTTCGTGACGTTCCGGACGCTCCTCAAATCGGCGGCGGGGAGCTTCTTTGACCAGAAGGCTGCGGCCCTGCTGGCTGAGATGAGCCAGCGCGGCGGCAACGAGTTCCATCGGCTGTTCGGATTCCGCTGCGTATTCAGTGACGATCGTCTGCAGCAGGTCCAGTTCCGGCGACTTCGAAGCTTCTGCGATCTGTTCCTTGAACTGACGAACGCGAACTTCGTTAACCGCGGCGGCGGTCGGTGGCTGGACGATTTCGATTGGCTGTTTGGTGGTGCGTTCGATCAGTCTCAGTCGGCCCTTCTGAGCATTCGTCAGAAAGATGATCGCTTCGCCGTTCCGTCCGGCTCGGCCCGTTCTTCCGATCCGGTGAATGTACGATTCCGTGTTCTGCGGAAGATCGAAGTTGATCACATGGCTGATGCGGCTGACGTCCAGTCCGCGAGCTGCCACGTCGGTGGCGACCAGGACATCCAGTCGTCCGCTCTTCAGCTGATCGATCGTGCGTTCGCGAACGTTCTGAGCCATATCGCCGTTCAGCGCGACGGCGGAGAAACCTTCCTGAACCAGCTGCTCGGCAACGGTGACGGACGCTTCCCGTGTTTTGGTGAATACGATGACTCCGTCGGTCTGTTCAACCTGCAGAAAGCGGGCCAGCACATTGATCTTTTCCCGCGGCGGAACAAAGACGGCTCGCTGCCGAATGGCTTCGGCCGTCATGGTATTCTGTTTGATGGTGATGCGAGCCGGTTCGTTCAGATATTCCTGAGCGATCTCGCGGATCGGGCCCGGCAGCGTGGCCGAAAACAAAGCGACCTGGCGTTCTGCCGGAGCGTGCTGCAGAACGAACTGAACATCTTCCAGGAAGCCCATGTTCAGCATTTCGTCGGCTTCATCCAGCACCAGACAGCTGATGCCGCTCAGATCAAGCGTTCCGCGATTGATGTGATCGATGACTCGGCCGGGAGTTCCCACAACCACCGCAACGCCTCGCCGCAGCTGCCGCAGCTGAGTGTCATAGCCCTGCCCTCCGTACACGGCTGCGACTTCGAAGTGCGGAACATAGCGGCCATATTTCGCGAAGGAATCGGCGACCTGGACCGCCAGTTCTCGAGTCGGAGCCAGCACGAGGACCTGCGGCCTGCCGGTGTTGGCTGTGATCTTCGACAGAATGGGCAGCGCGAAGGCGGCTGTCTTGCCGGTTCCGGTTTGTGACTGAGCCAGCACGTCGCGGCCGTCCAGCACATGAGGAATGATCTGAGCCTGAATGTCTGTCGGACGTTCGTAGCCGGCCTCAAGAACAGCCTGCAGAACTTCGCGGCTGAGCGGCAGGTCGGTGAACTTCGGCCCGCCGGAATCTTCGTTTTCGCTTTCGATGACGACGTCTTCAGAAGCTGAAGTGTCTCCCGTCGCAGCGACTTCGACAGACTGAGTCGGCAGCGAAGCCGGTTCCGCAGCGGGAGTCGGCGGCGGATAAAGCCCGGCAGCCACCGCGGCGGCGTGTTCGGCAGCTCGGCGTTCTTTTCTGAGCTGCTTGCGGCTCTTGACCTCAGCGACATCTTCCGAGGCCGTGACTTCTTCCGGCTCGGTCAACGTTTCTTCAGTCGTCGCGATTTCTGAAACGACGGGAATGCAGACGTCCGCCTGAGCTTCCGGCTCACTGACAGCGACCGGAACGTCATCCGTGGTGCAGTTGTGAGTTTCGTTGTGAATTTCGTTGTCCGGGTCCGTGACCGGACCGGTGACAGCTTCGCAGCACGACATCATGTCGACATCGGAAATGGCGAAGGTGTCAAAAGGTGACAGAGCCTGCGCAGACGGCGAACCCGAAAGCGGGGATGAACTTTCCAGCATAGGATCAGATTTCTTCAGCAAAGCGGGTGAGATCGCCTGAGGGATTCGCAGGCGACGAGCGCATCTTGTTCCGCCACCGAAACAGCAGCGGAAATGGGCGTACGCATCAACAAAAACACAGTGAGCGACGCCGCTTCGAGCACTTTGCCCGTTCGTCCGGCCTTCCGCTTGAGAAGGCATCACGGGGAACTGAGGGAGAACGATCTGAAGACCTGTCGCAACGAGTTCCTATCGTTCTGAACGGTCGTTTTTCCGGTCAGATTCTGACCTATCCGGTCAGTCAGCAGGACAACGTCCCGCCTTTCGAGGCAATTCCCGCCTCAGGAACTCTGGCGGGAACCCTACCCGGAAAAAACGCAAACCGATAGAGCCAACTTTCAAATTCGCCAACAAAGCCAGAAATCAGATTCCACGAAACAGCCTGGCCAGGATGATTTGACCGGAATTTCATGATCCGCAGCATCCGTGGTTTCGTATTCTTCTACCGAAACCGACGCATCGATTCCTGCGAACCATGGACGTCGTTCATGCATCCGTCGTTGACAGAGCACGTTGATCCGGGAGCGCTGCGGATCGGCCATCGTCATCCAATGCCGAAGGTCACGCTGATTGCTCTGGTCGTTCTGGCAGCGATTCCTGGTCTGGTCGCCATCATTTGCGGCATCGATTTGCATGATGCCGTCTGGGGGATCAGCGGCTTTCTTTTCGGGCCTGTTTCGTTGGCATTGCTGCGTTGTCGGAACGGCAGATTCGCGAAGAATTGCGCCCGTTTCAGTTATCCGTCGCCAACGGCATTTCCAATTTCATCCGGGACGAAGAAACGGTTCGCTGCCCGGTTGGTGACCTTGGCTGGTTCGATGACCGAGCCGGTCATGCATCCATCGTCTGTGCCCTTCGTCTTCCACAAAGCCATTGGGCTGGTCCTTTCGGATGGAAGTCGATTCCGTGTGGATTGACCGATGACACCTTCGAACAGTGGCAACAGATTCTTCACGATTGCGGGTGCCGCCGACTGATCAATTTCGGAGGCATTCGAAGCTGTCTGTGGCTGCTGCCATTCACGGTCTCGCGACTGTCAGACGATTGCGGGGATGGAATCTCGGGCAGTGGATCGTCGCGGAACTGAATCTGCAGGTTATGAGAAACGGTATTTGTTCGGCGGGGGCGATCCTGTTCCGGATGGTTGGGACTCGTGTCTCTTCCGGCAACTGTTCCCGGCTGGGACTGGCAGACTCAGGAGACTCGCGGCAGATGGCTGATGATTCCGGCGAAGTCGCCGCAAAGCTGGGCGGCTGCTGGTTCCTCGTCGTCGCCTGGAACACGATCGATGCGGTGATCATTCTGTCAGCTGTCACATTCACAGCGTTTACCCAACGTGGCGGCTGTTTGCCTTCGTCGCCCCATGGAAACAGGCTGGCGACGAGTTGACGGAGCGAAACGAGCAGGCAAACGATATGAGTCAGTCCGGATTCTGAAGATTCAATGATCACCTTCACAAACTCCTGGTAAGCCATTTCTTCGACAGCAGCTCGACATTTAGAAACAAATGAGCGTGTGCCACTGTTTCGTTTCCGTCATGAGTGCCACCCCACCGCCATGGTTCGGTTGCCTATTCGGCGTCGGGGTTGGGGTGCTCCGGAGAATTCATAATGTTGGTTGATCGCTTCCGGGACCGCAGCCCCTTTTTCGAAATCCAGATGTCCGAGGCGTTGAATCCATGCCAAATGAAACCATGTTTGTCCAGGAGCAAACGAACCACGTCGATGATCCTGGTGTGGCCAGCGACCATTCGTCAACATTTCGGGTGATAGCGAATCTTCCGGAATCCGCACCGCAGGCCCTTGTCGATCCGATGCGGGTGGAGCACGTCACGAAGGACACGAATTGCTTCCTCAAGTACCCGCATCCACAGTAGCCCAACTCTGAGGTCAAGTACGCAAGCAATTCATCGCGGCTTCTGAATTCGGTCTTTGGTTTCGGCGGCAACGACGTTGTCACGTTGGTTCTGAATCGACAAACAAAAGCCATTCAGTCGGCCGGGTGGCACTGGCTTCTGTTGTGTTGAGAATATTGGTTTGAATCAAAATCAGTGGCACACAGGCTTCCGTTTACGTCAGCAGTGCCACCCAACTGAAGAAAGGCCTGAACCGCCCGGTGCGGACCCGCATGCCGGGTCATGTGGGAGGGGCTCAGCCGCACGGCTGACTCCTGTCCAGACCTTTGTTATTTGCCGCCCTTCGATGTGACGTAGAAGCCATCGTTTCCAAGACGGCCAATTAATGCATCAACTGTGGAGCGACAATTTGTGTCGAACGAAATCATTATACCAACACGACGATCGCCCGGCGATTGCGTCAGTTGAACACGCCCCTGTATTGAACGCGAAACATGAGAATCACGTACGCAGCCATGCCATTGTCCGATTCTTGTTTCGTCTCACGAATCTGGCCCCGATGCCAGCTTATCAATTCGACCTCGAACGTCTTCGATTTTGCGGAGCCAGCAGTGAACAGGGAAACCGTGCTTCGATTGACGTCGGATTCAAAGTAACGAAATGGCGGATGGTAAACATAGTCACGGCGTCAACGTCGCAACGCTTCCAGGCAAGCGGGTGCACACAGACTTCATCTAGGATGTAGAGGCTATTGTCGTGTCGGGGGAAAAACGTGAATTGGCAGCCCTGGCTTCGAAACCAGATAGTCGCCATCTATCGAGCGTCCGATGCAATGGGCGTCATCGAATCGCAGGAATCGATTTCACCGTAGTTCAGAGCCAATCGACGTATTGCGATTCAATTTGCGAAACTCGTCCGTCAGGTCGGGCAACCAATCTGCCGGGGAAGCGATGTTGAGAAAGTCGCGGTAGGTCCCCCTGCCGAACTGACGAAGAAAGTCGACGTAGCCAGCTGGTTCATGGCTCAGGAGCTCTGAAACGCGTTCCAGGTCAGACGGCGCTTATTGAGTTGAGGGTGTTCGGTAACTAAGTATGTGTCGTGGAACATTCGGTTAGGATGCACTCTTAGCTAAGCCGACCCGACGATTCGGTTCAAAATGATGGCGTGGCAAGTTCATTCAATTTTCCATCTTTGGGCAGCAGCATTGTAAACTGTCTGCAGGAATGCATAGAGTGCATCGGGAACGGGCCATGCACACTTGCAAGCTCCGTGAGAATTCGGCGACCGCCACTCCAGTCATGATTGTTGAGTCGACAGGTTGCATCAACAGTGCCGTCACTATGCCGCACTGCAAATGCCTCAAGCCAATGTATTCGTTTGGCAGAACTTTTCCTGCTCAAAGCATCAAGCAAGTTGTCTGCGAAGTCAACAGCATGTGGTGCAAGGAGTTGAATCTCCCGATTCTGTGCCCCCGGCAACTACGGGGCCGGATACGACATCAAATTTTACAGTACCATCATTTCGGCCGTCGGAAAGCTTAGGAATAGTCTCTCGCCATCGCGCGTAACAGGTAACACGCCAATCACCCACTGCGCGACCGCACTTCCGATTGCCGACTGTGCGTTTTCTCCGATCCCAACGCAGGTTACGTTCATTCCCGGCCCGGACGAGGTGAGCGATGCTGTGAATTCGGAGATAAAGACCTGATTCCATTGCCGTCAATGGTCTGGAGTTCCTTTACCCGTACGAAGATTCCAAGTTTCTCGATGAACGCAACGCAATTGCGCTAGAAACTGAACCATACTCAGCCGTCTTCGACCAGACACTCCGCTGCAGCGGCTCCAATGCTCATTCTGTTCGCCTCCTCCGTCTTCCTCCTAACACCGACAGTCACCCGGATTGTGCCGGACGGCTTTGATTTAAAAATCGCGGGTGGTGCACAATTTCCGTGCACCGATTTGTTAGCTGGCTGGGTGTGACTGGGGGCTGCTGAGCAACTGGTCCACATCAGCGCGATCTTGAACTGCATCAGGCGAGAGCATTCGCTGCAAGGAATTCGCAGGTTACTCAAGTTTCATCGAAAATGCCAAAGAATACGGCGGCGAGCATACCGAAGACTTTTTGGATTTCTCGGCATACCCATTCTCTGCAACATGGTACCCCGGGCATACCCTGCAGCACCGATGCCGTTCTCTACAGCTCAATCTTCGTGCTCTTCGTGTCCTTCGTGGTGCCCAGTTTGCCTGGCCGGTCGTTGAGGACTCAAGTCTGGCGGCGATTTTGTGAGCGTCGTGCGATCGGCGGTTGAGGGGAGGTGATTTGACCACGAAGGACACGAAGAGCACGAAGGAAGTCAGGGCACCGGTTTTTGAAACGAGCCAACCCGGAGCTCGGGTGCCCTGCCCTCCTTTGGCGTGAGCATGAGTTCGGGCGAAGGGCACTCAGGAAGTCCCGGGCGGAACAGAACTGGTCAGGTGCTCCAGGAATTCTTGACTGCGATTCCCCGCTACGCTCATCCGGCTGGATGACATCAGCAGTTGCGTTGCCGGTCAGCGTATACCCGCCAGCGACGACGCGCTAGCGCCGTCTACAGCTCAATCTTCATGCTCTGCTGACATCACTTCGTGGTGCGAAGTTTGCCTGGCCGGTAGTTGAGGACTCAAGTCCGGCGATTCTGTGGTGTCATGCAGTCGGCGGTTGAGGGGGTGATTTGACCACGAGGACACGAAGAGCACGAAGGAAATCAGGGCTGGTTTGAAACGTGCCAGCCGCAACCCCGGGCTACGAGGGCCATGCCAACCGGACAAACGCGTCTACTCAGCAGCGGAACTCAGAACAGTTGAGGCGGCGCCGGCGGTGTTGGAAGTTCCGCCGCAGGAGCACTCCGTTGATGAACACTGCGGGTGTGTAACATGGGAAGTCAGTTCGTTCCCCAGCGCATCGTCATCGGCGATGCGGCATGGACTTCCGCGGATTCGCTCATCGAAGAGTACGTCAGCGGCGTTCCGGCCCCAATCGGTGAGCTGTCGAGACAGTTCCGGCGTGGAGCAGTCTTCGTGGTGATCAAACAGCCATTGACTGATTTTTCAAATGCCGCTGCCCGTGCAGTTCGCCCGCGGCTTCGGCAAGCCGAGCCGCTTTGCAGGCAGGCGTGTCCGCCGGAATCTTCCCACTTTCCCGTGAAGTATTGCGGATTGCACTGCGAGCTCAGGGAAAATGGCGGTACGCCAAAGACAACTCGGGGTGTAACGAAGTTGCAGTTGCGGCAGAATTTTGTGCAGGTCGGCGCAGTCCTGGCAATAATAGTCGTGAAACACCACCAGCTGCCAATCCGCATTCGCCGGACCCAACCTGTGGCGACCGGTGATCAGGTGTGCAGCATATTTGATCAGCCGATTGCAGCCAGCGAATTGTCTGTTCCAGCTCTTCGTCATTCGTCAGGTCCCGAGACTGCAGAATTCGATGATTCAAGGCTGCCATCACCACCAGGACGCCACGAGTGTGAGCCCGAATGTCTTCAGCCAGGCAATTCACTCGGACGAGGGAGTACAGATTAATGGACCGGCGTGGACCGCCAGGCTGATCACCATCAGCACGTTACAGACAGCCGCCAGACAATACAGGCAGATCTTCTGCTGGACGATCATCACAACGGTCAGCGGGACGGAGAGAGAGATTCCGGTGACCGCTGCGAAGCGGATGTTCCGAGCCCGGAGGCTGGCCATCTTCGGGCAACAGAGTAAAGAACGCGGCAAACCAGACCACGCCCCAAAAGGCTGTTGGAATGCGGCGACAGGAACTTCCCGGGCGGCCGTGACGGAACGACACGACAAGGTGGCCCCCTGGCAACGGAACAGGTTGTTGAGATGCTGGAAGGCCAGAGCGGCTGACAAACTCATCGCTAAAAAAGCGAACGTAAACGGCAGCCACCGTTTTCCGGACATCACAACCAGTTTTTTCCCTTGAAGCTGTCACGCCGCGTTTACACCCGTGGCCGAGAGGCAGGCCGATTAAGCAGGATAGTCAACCTGGCCTCTCGGCCACGGGTTAAACGAATGCGCTCATTCGGAACCTAAAAAAGTTCCTCTGTTTCGGTTTCGGACATCCGGATGTCATGGCTCGGTGTCCAGCCGCTCGAGGGTTTCCGGGTCGACGTCGCGGACGTTGCCCCATGAATGTCGGCCGTGACGTGTTGTGCGCTGACTGAGTAAACGGTGGTGTAGACGGCGGCCGTGGGTTTGGACGCCGCCGGGACCCACTCCGTCAATGTACAGTGGGTCAGTTCCACCCGCACCAGTTTCCCGGTAATTGCGACCGATGCGTGAATACTGACTACTCTTCCGCCAGCTCGTTCTTTGCTGGTGGTTGTCAGTGTTCGTCCGGTGCCAATGACTTTCCCGGATGAAGACGGAAGATAGTTCGATCCGAGTCACCGCCACTCGTTTACGCGACCGTCCCTCGACGGTGGTTCGCTATTTTGATCGTCCAGCGTCCATGTGGTCTGATGAATCAGCGACACCACATCAAAACTCAGCAGATCCCGGGACTGCAGAAAATTGCGAAGCGGGTGCGTCCCTTACGAATCAGTTTCGACCTGTTCACCGAGGAGCGACTGGTGCTCAATCAAAAAGTTCCTGTCGGGGAGATGCTGCTGCACGAAGTCTGACACCTGCTGAAACTGATCGGAGGGCTCATCCGCTTCAAGACTGCGCTCACAAATGCAGCTCAGCCACAGCAGCGGGAGCATAAAAACAGAGACGCCGACAGCTCGGCGATTTTTGGACTGACGGCCATGAAAACGATGACTTGTCGGAGTTGTGAAAACCGGCACCGGCTTATCCCGGCATTAATTTCACGGGCGGTCCGGCGTGCTGCAAAGTACCGGGTCTGTCTCCGCAGTCAGTGTGTTGCAAGGTACGGGTCTGTCGCCTTCGCGGTCCGGCGTGTCGCAAAGGTACGGGTCTTTGGCTGGCGAAGGCGGCAGCGATGTGAGACACAGAAGTGCGAGTGCAAATTTTCATCGTCGGATCTCCTGCAGTGGGAAACTTCTGACAGAGGGTGAGTCTGCCATACGTTTATAAGGGTGATGCTACACTTGGTTCGGGGCGTTTGCAAGGCGGCGTACCGTTGGCGGCAGCCAACGGCGAAATTTTCAACCAAATGTTAATTTAGGTTATGCGGGTGTTTTGGGGCGAATGTCGATTCAGCCGCCTGTTTGTTCTCGACTGAAGGCCGCCCGCGACCACAGATAACCTGACCAATTTCTCCACGAAACGGATGCCGAACGCCGGAAGAATCTCAACGGCCGCTTTGGCCTGAATGGCAGGCCCCTCTGCCCCCACCGATCACTGCGCGTCATAGCGACCGCACTTACGCTGTGAAAGTGACAACAACCGAGGCAGTCCTTTGCCGACCCCATTTCCCCCACAGTCCGGCGTGTCGCAAGGTACCGGGTCTTCGGCCGTCGCAGTCCGGTGTGCTGCAAGAGTACGGGTCTGTCTCCGCAGTCCGGTGTGTCGCAAGGTACGGGTCTTCGGCCGTCGCAGTCCGGCGTGTCGCAAGGTACGGGTCTTCCGCCTCCGCAGTCCGGTGTGTTGCAAGGTACGGGTCTGTCGCCTCCGCAGTCCGGTGTGTTGCAAGGTACGGGTCTTTGGCCTTCGCAGTTTTGTAGGTCAGGCTCCTGCCTGACACTCAGCGCTGAACTGTCAGGCGGGAGCCTGACCTGAGCAGCATCGTGCTGTGCGGTTTGCCTGTTTTCTTTTGAGGGCGGTCATGGATGCGGGCTGGCGGGCATGTTCTGCGGGCCGACGGAGATTTTTCCACGATCGCAGAACATTCCTGCGGGCTGGCGGAGATGTTTTTCCAAGTGGCAGAACATTCCTGCGGGTTGGCGGACATGTTTTTTCATGTGGCAGATGTTCTGCGACGTGGCAGAAATGTTTTTCTACGTCGCGAAATGTTCTGCGGGGCCGCAAAAATGTTTTTCCATGTGGATTGTGGGCATGTTGAGGCGGGGGACTGGAGTTTTTGGGTGGGGTTGGTCGGGATTTGACGGCGGGGGCGGGGGATTGAGCGTGGAATGACTGGTCTCAGCTGTCTGATCGGCAAGTTTCACACAGGATTGCGAACTTTTCGGCCAGTGGGATGCTTCCTGCTCGGCGGTGGCGGGCGTTATGGCTTAGGGTGACAGTGCAGGCTCGTTGTTACGGGTTGACTGCATTCGACGCGAGTCCAGTTGCCGAGCATTGGTACTGTCATGAAGTCGGTCCTGTCGTACGGAGCCGGGCAGTGACGTGCTGTTGTCAGCAGTTGGCTTCGCCATCCCCTTTGTGGAAGGACTGGACTGATGGTTGTTAAAGGGTAAATCTCATCCGACTCGGGAAGCAGAAATGGGTCCGTTTGCGGCTCATTTTTCTGGAAGTGCTGAAGCTGTTCCCAATGATTACCATGTGAACAGAGCGGACGGAACAGCTGAAGACTGTGCTGGGCGTGTTTGACGAAGTATGCAGCTCACCTGGCGGCTCAGGATGCCGCAAAGACCGCCACGGCTCAGAAGGATGCGGCGCTGTCGGAGGCTGTCGGACGAGCTGACTCGATTGCTCGACTGGTGAAGAAAGGCAATGACGGTGCCAACCGCGATGCTGGAACGTCTGGGCCTGTCGCCTCGCAGCACCGGCCGAACTCCGGTTCCTGTGCCGACCAGGTATCCTCAGCCGACGTGATGAACACCGCGTGTCTGGAACTTACGCTGATGATTCTCAACCCCGACAGTAAAACTCGCCGAGCCAAACCGGCAGAGTGTTCTGGGGTGTGAAATCTATGTGGCCGTGTCTGCGTCCGTGCCAACTCGGGAAGCCGATTACCGCTTCGTGGCTCTGGCGACTCGGTCAACAGAAGTGATCACCTTCCAGGACAGACAGGGCAGCCAGCCGGCTCATTACCGTCTGCAGCTGGGTGAACACCAAAGGCGAACCCGGACAGTTCAGCCCGCAATGTTCAGTGCGACCATTCCGGCTGTTTAGCGGAAGTCGAGAGCGGAAGAGCGGAGAGTCCAGAGTCCGAAGTCCAGTGCGGACAGGCCGGGCTCTGGACTTTTTTTGTTTGGGGGCGAAGGGAGCGAACCGCCGTGAAGAGATGTGCCGCTCCGGAGGGCAGGCTCCTGCCTGACAATTGAACGCAGACTGTCAGGCGGGAGCCTGACCTACAGATTGCCCACGTCAGGTCAGGATGTTGGTGAGCACGTGGGCTGGTTCGACTCCGGTGAGTTTCATGTCGAGGCCCTGGAAGCGGACGCTGAAGCGGTGGTGGTCGATTCCCAGGAGGTGCAGCATGGTGGCGTGCAGGTCTCGGACATGGACGGGATTTTCTGTGGCGTGGTAGCCCAGTTCGTCGGTGTTGCCGTAGGACATTCCGGGGCGAATTCCGCCTCCGGCCATCCACATGCTGAAACCTTTGATGTGGTGATCACGGCCCGGGCCGCCCTTCCCCTGGAACATCGGCGTGCGTCCGAATTCTCCGCCCCAGATCACCAGGGTGTCCTTCAGCATGTCTCGCTGCTTCAGATCGTTCAGCAATGCCTTCACCGGCTGATCCGTCAGGCCGCAGCAGACTTTCATGTACCTGTCCAGATCGCCGTGATGATCCCAGCCTCGGTGGTAAAGATATGAATGAACCGCACGCCCTGTTCGGCCAGTCGCGCCGACCAGCAGGCAGTTGGATGCGAATGATCCGTCTCCGGGGCAGCTCCGTAGGCGTCAAAATGTGTTGAGGTTCGCCCGACATGTCCGCCAGTGCGGCACCGACGCCTGCATGCGAAAGCAAGTTCATAGGCAGCAATCCGAGCGTCGATTTCGGGGTTCTTCAGCTTCCGGTTGCGAAGAGCATCCATGCGGCTGACAGCATTCACCAGCGAGTCCTGCTGGCTGCGGGAGACACCCGGAGGATTGTCGACATAATTCACCGGAGATCCGGTCGAACTGAATTCAACTCCCTGAAACTGACTGGGCAGGAAACCGGCCGACCACTGGCGGGAAGCGATGGGCTGAGGATTGCGTCCGCCGACACTGGTCAGAACAACGAACTTAACCAGATCTTCACATTCGGTGCCAAGTCCATACGTGATCCATGATCCCATGGACGGGCGTCCGCTGAAGTGCCGTGCCGCAGTTCATGAACGTATGAGCCGGGTCGTGATTGATCTGTTCGGTGACCATGGATTTCAGAATGCACAGATCGTCGACAACTTCCGCCTGGTGCGGCAGATAATCGCTGACCCATTGTCCGGACTGTCCGTATTGTCGAAACTTTGTCAGATGGCCCTGAACCTTCAGTTCCTGCAGCTGGGCAATCGGCTGTCCGGCGGTGAATGATTCAGGCATCGGCTGGCCATTGAGTTCATCCAGTCAGGGTTTGTAGTCAAATGTTTCCAGATGCGACGGGCCTCCGGCCATGCACAGAAAGATGACGCGTTTGACTCGGGGTTCATGATGCGAAGCCTTGAACTGTTCCTGCGCGGCTGTTCGATGCGGCGACATCGTTGTGCAGCAGTGACTGCAGAGCTGCGGCTCCCAGTCCGACACCGGTTGACGACAGGAAGGCTCGGCGGTTGACTGCGCTTGCAAGGTGTTGGTTGAATCTGAAGTTCACGATTCAGTTCCTCGTATTGGTTTCGGCAAGATTCAGGACAAGTCGGCACACGGATGTCCATGCGGCCAGTTCCTGAGGATCGATGTCTGCGGGTGGCTGGCTGTTGCCGACGGTGATCAGCTGCTGAGCCGCTTCCCCGGAATCGGCAACCTGAAGGCGACCGGTCTTCAGGAACTCGGTCAGAATCTCCAGTTCTTCATTCATCGGGCTGCGGACCATGCTTCTTCGAAGATCCATGAAAGCCGACCGGCATCCGTCTGAACGTCCTGCCGGAGTGCTCGGGTGGCAAACGAACGAGCTGCTTCGACAAACGTGGGGTCATTCATCAGAGTCAGCGCGCGGCGGGGGAATTTAATATTGTTCGACTGCGGCCGTCAGGCCGATGCACACGGGGACTGACGCTGCTGTGGACGCCGCCGGGCGAAACCGGCGCCGCGCCGCGCCTGCTGGGCCTGATCGGCCACATATTTTCGCTGGGGAAAGTTCAGGTGCCGGTAATAGCCTGTCGGCTGATATGGACGAGCAGCTGCCGCTGCCGAGTTCATCGACCAGCAGACCGCTGATCGCCAGTGCGTTGTCGCGAATCGTCGGAAGACGGGCAGGCGGAATGCGTTCTGCCTGGCATACAGACGATTCGCGGGTCGACGGACGTCACATCATCCAGCCGATCGAAGACTGCTGACCGGTTCGGCTGCTGACGATCAATCTGATAATGGCTTTACGATGTTCCAGCCGCTGTCGACGAATTCATGAGCCAGTCTGTCCAGAAGTTCCGGATGAACAGGAGCCTCGCCCTGCCCTCCAGTCGTCCAGACTGGCCGACAACCCGCTGCCGAAACACATCGCCCACAGTCGATTCACCATGACTCGGGCCGTGAACAGCCCCATTCCGTCGTCAACATCCGTCAGCCAGTTGGCAAGGTCGAGTCGTGTCAGGCGGCGGTCTGCCGATGGCGGCGAAGGCAGCGATTCCGGGAATGCCGGAAGAACGATTTCTCCGCTGTCATCCATCCAGTTTCCTCGCGGAAGAATTCTGACGACACGAGTTCCTGCAGTGCCTGAGTGATCGCATGGTTCGCGGCAGCTGGCTGCGGAATTTTCTGACGGCCGCTTCCGCATCCTTCACAAGTTTCTCAAGTTCCTTCCGGCGGCTGTCGGGCAAATCCTTCCTGAGCGGCGGCCGATTTCTGCGGAGTCGACTTCGTGCTGAAGTTCAGCCTGTTGAGCAGACTGTTCGGCGGTGATGATTTCGAGTTCGGTTCGCGTCGAGTCGGCAGATCGTTGGTGCCATCTTTGAAATGTCGTTCGTCATCGATGTCGGCAAAAAGAATGCTGACATTCGATAGAAGTCGGTCGTGGTGTACGGATCAATTTGTGATCGTGGCCTCGGCACACCCCATGGTGGCGGCCCATCCATACGACTGAGAAAGTGCGAACTCGATCCGCCCCATATAGATGGCTCGGTCTTCCATCGGCTGCGGAGCCACCTTCATGCGGTGTCTGCAGCAGTCGGTGTATCCGGTGGCGATCAGCTGTGACTGAAGTTGGCTGGTTCAGCAGGTCGCCTTGACCAGCTGTTTGAGTCGTGTGTCCAGAAAAGGCATGTTGCTGTTGAACGCTTCGATCACCCAGTCGCGATAAGGGGAAATCTGCATGTCCTGGTCACCGTGGTAACCGACGGTGTTCGCGTAACGAACCAGATCCAGCCAGAACGTGGCCATGCGTTCGCCGAAATGTGACTTCAGCAGCCTGTCAATGAGTTTCTGTGGCGTTGTCTGAACGATCTGCCAGAAAGTCAGCGGCGACCCTGCGTTCCGGAGGAAGTCCGGTCGAATCAAAGCACAGACGCCGCAGCAAGTTGTGCGGTCGGCATCGGCTGACGGCGGCAACGAAGCAGTTCCAGCCGGTGAAGAGGATGAAACTGTCAGTGCGACCGAGCCCAGTCATGACTGCCGGACGGTGGGCAGTTCGTGCCGGACAGGAGCGACGTAAGCCCAGTGCGCGCCACGGGCTCCATTTGCGATCCAGCGTTTCAGAATGTCTGCCTCGGCAGTCGACAGCAGCATTGAGATGCGGCGGAGGCATGACGAAGCGATTCATCAGACGACGAAATGGTTCAGCAGTTCGCTGTCTTCCGGATGTTCGGTGTTGATGACAAACTGTCCGTCGCGATCGGCTTTGGCACTGGCTTCGTTATCCAGCCGCAGGTCAGCTTCCCGAGTTGCAGCATCGGGACCGTGACAGTGAAAGCACCGGTCCGAAAGAATCGGCCGCACGTCGCGCACAAAGCTGACGTCATCCGAATTGGCAGACGCTGTCAGAAGAAGTGAGAGAAGCAGGACACAGCGCACGAGACAGACCTTTCCGGCAGCACTTTTGAAGCTCTGATCCCTGTATTGTTCCCGCTGATGGAGGACTTCACAACCGCTTTCGCGCAACCGTCTGCTGATGCGTGAATCGCCGTGACTTCCCGCTTCGTGCTGAAATCGATGTCTGCGGCTTTGAGTTTCCCTGATAAACCTGCCAATCTTCTGCGAACTGTTTCTCCGGCCATTGTCTGAAAGACATTCGCATGACACCTGTTGTCCAGATTTCTCTCGACCTGACGAATATTGATGAAGCCATTGAAACCGCTCACCTGGCGATGCGGGCCGGAGTTGACTGGCTGGAAGCCGGAACTCCGCTGATTCTGGCCGAAGGTCTGCACGGCGTGCGAGCTCTGCGGAAGGAGTTTCCGGACACTCCGATTGTTGCGGATCTGAAAACGATGGACGGCGGTTATCTGGAAGCCGAGATGATGGCCAAAGCCGGAGCGACTCATGTGGTGGTGATGGCTCGAGCTCACGCGGAAACCATCAAATGTGTGGTCAAAGCCGGATCAGACTTCGGCTGCAAAGTGATGGGCGACAATATGGTGTGTCCCGACATGGTCGAAGGAGCGAAGTTTCTGGAAGATCTCGGCTGCGACTATGTGATTCATCACATTGGATATGACGAACGTCGAGGCATCGCGGCCGCCGGCCATCGCATGCCGAGTCCTCTGGATCAGCTGCGGGCCGTCGTCAACGCCGTGAAGGTTCCCGTGCAGGCTGTCGGTGGCCTGAGTCTGGAGCAGGCGATTCAGTGTCCACAGTACGGAGCCCCGCTGGTCGTGCTGGGAGCCCCGCTGACCATCGACGCCGACGCCTTCAAAACCGCCGACGGCAACCTTGAAGAATCTCTGAGAATGATCTGCGACGCGGTGCATGCTCAGACGGTGGGCTGATGAATCTGCTGAGTTCCCTGCGTCACCTGTTTCTTTTGTCCTTCGGGTCGCGTTTTCCGGGGCCTGTGGATATGCTGGGGCACTGAGATTTTGCGGGCCCGAAATTATCTGCAGGGAATTACCGAATGGCTGCTCGTTTTCGGGGTCAGTGTCCATGCTTTGTCAGCGATGCGTTCTGTGGCCTGAAGCAGAGCATCGCGGAACTGCTCGGAAATGTCGCCGGGCGCCGTCGGGCAACTCGGAGACGTTCTGTGTCCGGGCGAACGCCGGCTCAGCTGGTTCGAGCTGAGCATCTGGAAGACCGCTGCCTGCTGTCGGCCGGTCAGCTGGATCCGACGTTCGGGAGC
Organism: Planctomycetaceae bacterium; assembly: GCA_041398865.1. Classification (GTDB taxonomy): domain Bacteria; phylum Planctomycetota; class Planctomycetia; order Planctomycetales; family Planctomycetaceae; genus Fuerstiella. The sequence goes on along the minus strand of JAWKTY010000021.1, from coordinate 56,579 downwards.
GACGGCCTTGTCGTGACGAATGTTGCCGACCAGGTGGCCTATTTTCACGGTGCGGATATGACCGTCCAGCCGGATGGTCGAATTGTCGTTGTCGGGACAGCGGACAGCACGACCAGAAATGTTTCATACGAACCTGAGCTGTTCGCTGCTGACAGCAACAATCGTGACATCTTCGTGATGCGCTGGCTGCCGAACGGGATGGACACGAACGGTTCTCCGCTGGACCCAACTTTCGGCGACAATGGGATTGTCCGGATCACGGTCGGTTTCGGATATGAAGCGGCCGGTGCCGTGCATTTGTTGCCTGACGGAAAGATTCTGGTTGCCGGAATCTGTGATGATCTCGTCGAATCAGGACGGCTGACCAGTGTCTGGCGGCTGAACCCGGACGGTTCCTTTGATGATTCTTTTGGAGATGGTGGCCGGACTACGGTGGCGGCTGAGATGAAAGTCGTTTCGGATTTGGTGGTCACTGCTTCCGGTCGCATCATTGTTGCGGGTTACGGCCAGACCAATTCGTACAACGATATTCGGCTGTGTGCGTTTGATGCGAACGGCATGACCGATCTGAGTTACGGCGTGAACGGTCTGGTTGTGACGGACTTCCTGAGTTCGAACGGAAGATCGCGACACGATCGGCCGGCCCGCGCTGTTTTGCTGAGTGATGAAAAACTCTTGGTCATCGGTCCGTCGATCGCAAGTTCCGACGGGACCATCGCGGTTCGCTACAATCCGGACGGAAGTCTGGACACGTCGTTTGCCACCGGAGGAAAGTTTCTTCGGGAAGGGCCAACAATGTATGACGTCGTGGTTCTCCCGGACGGGCGGTACCTTCTGGGCGGCGAAAACGTTTCTCCGGCTTTGATGATGCTGCTGCCGGACGGCACTCCTGATACGTCGTTCGCACCGAGCGGTTACAAAACCATTCCGGTGCCAGTGGTGGCTGATGTTTATTCTCTGAGGGACTCGGCAATTCATCGGCTTCGAGTGCTTCCAACCGGGCAGATTCAGGCCGTGATTGTCCGAGGGGACGGCTATGGAGATTACTGGCAGCCGCCTTCCACAGACTATCCGATGGCCAATGGGTATCGGGACAGAGGAATCCTGCAGCTGAATCCGGACGGCTCGCCGGACACCACCTTCAGCGGTGACGGGTGGCTGCCACTGACCGGATTGTTGGGCGGGTATCGCGGACCTGAAACCGGAATTGTTTATGGCGATATCTGGCAGCCCGATGGCAAAGTTGTGCTGATGAGCGGTGAAGGGGGCAGTGATGTTGTGCGGCTGATGGCGGACTTTTCTCCGGACCCGACATTTGCAGCATACACCGGCAGGGGTCTGGTGCGGCTGCCATCCAGTGACGAAGCTCACGGCGTGACGATCATGCCCGACGGGAAGATTCTGGTGACAGGTCGCAGTCGCGGAATCGATCCCAATGTCGGGGACCCTTTCAACTCATATCCGTGGACAGGTGGTCCGCTGGCACTGCGTTACGATGCGACCGGACAGCTGGATTCGTCGTTTGACGGAGTGATCGACAATCGATTCCGGGGCGCCAATCAGTTCGCTGACGGCAGGATCGTCGTGGGGACGAATTCCGGTTCGTCATCAGGTGAAGGTGGCTATTTCGGCGATACGCTGCTGCTGAATGATGGCAGCGTGTTTGCTCCGATGGTCTTTTACCGCCGAACGATCCTGGACGGGCAGATCATCAATGCGTATGGCGAAGTTCAGGATGGCTGGTCTTATTATCTCTCTTCGAAAACGTCTGTGGCTCGGATCGGAGGCATTGTTCAACTGGCCGACGGGAGAATTGTTGTGGCCGGGCGTGGGCAGGATTACTGGACGGCAGTCGAGGACGCCGGCGTCGTTTCCGTTCTTCGTGATCGAGGGGACTATCCGGTCCCATATTTCACGCAGGAAGATCGCTGGGTGATGCTTCATCATTTTCCGATCGCCATGCAGCTGACTCCTGAAGAAGATCTGGTGATTATTTCGACCGACGGCATCCGGAAGTATGACCTTTCAGGAAACCTGCTGCTGACGTTTGATGTTGCTCAGCTTCCTGCGGGCTATGTTCTGAAGGATGTGGCCGTCCAGCCCGATGGCGGCGTGGTCGTCATTGGAAATGCCGTCTTTGATGGGATCGACCGGGGATTTGTTGGTCGGTTCTTATCGGAAGGAGTTCCGGATTCGGCCTTTGGAACCGCCGGAACCGTTGTGCTTCCGTCCGTGGCGGAATCCGTTACCGGTGCCGTGGAGGTGGATGGAAGCGGTCGAATTGTCGTGTGGGGTTCGGTCGGGAACTCGGTGGCCGCATTCCGTCTGCTGCAGGACGGCACAGCCGACACTCAGTTCGGCAACCACGGTGTGACTCGGGTGGTTGCCGCGGCTGATGCGTGGCAGCATGTGGGCACTGAGTTTTCCATTCAGCCCGATGGTGCGATTGTGGGCGTCGGCTATGTGACTCAGTTTGACGGTCGTGAAGACGTCATCATGGTGCGTTTGCTGGGCGACGACCTGCCTGCGACTCCGGCTGTGACGCATATTTCTCCCGACACCGGGCGACATGATCATGATGCCGTGACAATGTCGAGCAATCTGATGATTTACGGGACTGCTCGGGCGGACAGTCCGGTCACGGTTTATCTGGATGATGCTTCCATCGGAACGGTGATGTCCTCGGCCGATGGTACATGGGCGTTTGATTATTCGCAGACGGCGCTTCCGGAAGGACATTACGAATTCACCGCTAAGGTGCGCAGCGGTTTGCTTGACAGCCATCATTCCGCGCCGCTGACGGTCACGATTGACCGGACTCCGCCCGCACCTTCGGTTCCTGAATTCAGGGAGTCCGGCGGACTGTCGCCCTACGGCGATCATGTCACCGTCGGTGTCGAGGAGTTTTCCGGAACAGCGGAACCCGAAGCGGCCGTATATCTCTATCAGGACGGCGTCGCAATGACTCGATCGCATTCGCCGGAGCTGCCCCTGGCCGCGACTGCCTTTGCTTTGTCTTCCACACCGGGCAGCTGGAAGGTGAATGCGTTCCTCGAGACAGAAACCCTGAGGTTTACTGGTCCCGGAATCCATCGATTTGCGACTCAGGTGGAAGACCTTGCAGGAAACTTCAGCGTGCTCTCGGATCCTGTGACGGTCTGGTTTGTCCACAATGATTCACCGGATCGTCCCGGGTTACCGGTGGTGACGATGTCGGGTGGTGGAGCATTTGCAGAGGGTGGTTTTCCTGAACTGCTGTTTGAAACAGACCAGACGGGACTCATCGCGTCGTGGCGGATGGATATGGGGGGCACGGCTGTCAGAGGAGAAGATTACGTCGGACTTGATTCTGTCAGTTTGGAGGGAAATCGTCAGCATTCCGTCGCCGTTGTGACTGATGATGGCCTGTATGAACCGGACGAGACCATAATTCTGACGCAGTCCAGTCCGCAGTATTCGCCGGTTCGAATTGCTCCGGAAACGACGACTCTGACCATTCTGAACGATGACGCGCCTTCGGTTTCAGCCGTGCCCGATCTGATCACACGGATGGATCAGCCCCTCGCGGACATCTTCGTCAGCATTGGGAACTATGGAGCCGGAGTTGAAGTTCCGGTGGTGCTTGAGTCTGACAATTCGAACCTGTTCCCGGACGGAAGTCTGGTCGTCACCGGGACCGGCGCTGAACGTCGGCTGACGCTGACTCCGGCTGCCGGGCAGATTGGGACCGCCACCATCACGCTTTCAGCCGGACACGGACTGGGCATGGCGACGGAGGCTTTCACTGTGGCGGTGGCCGATGCGGCTCAGGATGTTCACGAGATTGCCTCAATTCCTGATCAGGTGACCAGCGAGGATTCTTTTCTGGCTCTCGATATCCATCTGTTGGCTGCCGTGCCTGATGATCTTCACCTGAATGCGTGGAGCGCCGATTCGACGCTGCTGCCGGCGTCCGGAATTCAGTTCACCGGAACCGGAGCTGATCGACAGCTGATTCTGGCTCCTGCTGCTGATCGTTTCGGGTCGACGTTTGTGACCGTATCTGCCGTGAATTCCGCCGGGCAGGCAGTCGTGCGGACTTTTCTTCTCACCGTCAGTGAGGTCAATGACCCTCTGACGATCACGACGGCAACCCTGGACGTTTCCGTGATTGAAGATTCGGTCCTGGACCTGGCAACTCTGTCTGAACCGCTGTTCGTCGTCAGTGATCTTGATACCGATTCTCTGGCTGTTCTGCTCACGGTTTCCGGCGGTCGAGTTGCCATGGGTTCGTCGTTTGGGCAGGCGTATCTGTACCGATTCAGTCAGCCGGATGGCGATCGTGCACGGATGACCGGAACTGCGGCGGCGATCAATCAGACTCTCAGCCACCTGCAGATCACACCGTTGGCCGATCGCAATGAATCTGTGGAACTGAAACTGCGAGTCAACGATGCGGGACGCACCAATTATGGTTATGCGTCGGAAGTCATTGATGTTTCCGTCAGCTCCGGCACTGCCGCGTATGCGCTTGATCTGCCGGGTGAATTCATGAATTCGACCTACGCCTGGTCGCTGGGAAAATCGGTCACCGGACTGCAGTGGCTGACGCTGGGATTTGCCGATCCGGTTTATTCGACCGGAGCTGTGATTACTGAATATCATTCCGGAGGATTCGTGCGGTCAGTCGAAGCCATGAATGCCGCGGGCGAATTCGTTTCTGTGTGGTCGGGAACGGATCCGCTGTCAGCTGCCGGCGACCTGGTTCTGAGCTGGCCTGAGACGAATTTCCTGGTCGAAGGTCTGCGGATCACCGTGGACGCGGATCACGATCCTGCAGCAGATCAGGGAATTGATGCTGTTCGTCTGATCGGCACAAATCCGACGGGACCATTCCTCGTGGAGACTCAGAAGTTCATCGCCGTGACGGCCGTTGAAGATCTGCCGAGCCTGCCTTCGCCGAGAACTCTGAATGCGCAGACCGGAGTTTCCGTGCAGATCCCCTTCCCGATTTCTGATCCTGAAACGCCGCTGGACGATCTGGACATCGTCTTCACCAGCGGTGACGAAGGCCTGCTGCCTGCTTCCGGCATCACTTATGATCGGACCACTTCGACCCCGCGACTGGTTCTGACCGGCTCTGCCGGAAACACGGGAACAACAACGCTGACGGTCACGGTGACTGACGGTGCCGGAAACATTGTGAGGGCCGACTATCCCGTGAAGGTGAACTTCCCGAAGCGGTGGCCGATCATTGTCGGGCCGTCAGATGTGACGACGAACGAGGATGAACCGGTCACGTTTACTGTGACGGTTTCTGATGAATACACAGATGATCCTTCGGAACTTGTGGTCTCGGCGATGGTCGATCTGTATTACTCCGGAATCAAATCGGGCAGCGTTCAGGTGACGGGAAGCGGAGCTGAACGCACGGTGACCTACCTGCCGCCGCCGGAAGAGTCCGGGTATGTCAATCTGAAAGTGATCGTGAAAGACCGAGATGGCCTGTCTGCTTCAATTTCTGTTCGCGTGGACGTGGTGAATCAGGATGATGCTCCGCAACTGACGGGAACCGGTCCGCGACACACGCCCGTCGACACGGCCCTTGTTCTGGGCGCAGGTCCGGCGGGACCGATGACCGTTGTTGATCCTGACAGTAAACTGGTTCAGTTCACGGTGACGTCAGATCATGGAAGCCTCGAAGTCGGCAATCCGTCACGTGCTCTGATGCTTGAAGATGGCACTGTTTCCGGCACGTGGAGCTTCCTGGCCGATCATGCCGCAGCCGGCGAACTGCTGTCGGGGCTGATCTATCATCCCGATTCCGGATATTCAGGCGGTGGAGCAGTCACTGTGACGGCGGAAGACCGCGACTTTCCACCTTCCTCACCAGGTACCTGGCCCACCTCCGTCATTCGGACCGTTTCGGGAGTCAGTTTCAATCGTCCCTACCTGACAGGCGGTCCCGGCACCTATGACAGGACGTTGTTCGGAAGCCAGCCGACTGTCTTCGACGTCCGATTTTCTGTCGCCACAGACACTCAGGGCCTGACAATCCTGACTGCTGCCGGTGATGCCGCAGAGTTAACGGATCTGCTCGAATCCGTTGAACTGAAGTCATCGTCCGGCAGCGTCCTTGCCGTCATTCAGTCTCAGGCGATACTGCTGGCCGATTCTTCGCGACTGCTGATCCCGTGGGATCAGGTTTCCGGAGTTCAGTCTGTGCGACTGACGTTCTCCGGAACGCCGGTGAACCGCATTCTTGATCTGGATGGATTCCAGCTGCACGGAGCTGTTGCGTATCAGGTCTCCGGAAGCTCGCCTTCGGTGACGAACGTTTCCGTGACGGTCAGCACACCTCCGACGCTGCAGCCGCTGGGTGACGTGCAGATGACGGAAGACACCGCCAGTGATGCGATTTCGCTGGTGATCACTGATGCAGAAACCATTGATCCTCCGGTGATCGTTACGTCTGATCACCCGGAACTGTTTTCGGAATTCGTTGTTTCCGGCTCGGGTGCCGGTCGGCAGCTGGTTCTTGTTCCCGCCGGGAATCAGTTTGGTTCAGCTGTGGTCACGGTCACCGTGGATGACGGAGCGTTTGCCGTTTCACAAACGTTCGCGGCCACAGTCCTTCCGGAAAACGATCGGCCCGAGGGTGTCGCAATCTCAAACTCGCTGGTTTCTGAAAGTGCTGACAATTCAGTCTCAGCTGTTGAAGTCGGACAGCTTCTGCCGATCGATGTGGATTCGTCCGGTCATGCGTTTGTTCTGGTGGCCGGCGACGGTGACGACGACAACGCTCGGTTCGAGATTCAGGGAGATCGGCTGCTGGTTCGAAGCGGCGTTGTGCTGGACTATGAATTGCAGCCTGAGTATTCCGTTCGAATTCAGGTGACGGATAGCGAAGGTTTGTCTGCCGAGATGGTGCTGGCGATCGCTGTCGACGACGTCGCGGAACGGCTTGTTTTGTCAGTCAGCGGTCCCGTCGTGGAAGGCCAGATTGCTCAGCTGATTCTTTCCCGAAATACATCCGTAGCGCGTCCGCTGGCGGTCGTGCTGAGCTCGTCGCACCCTGCTCTGCTGAACCTTGTGTCAGAGACGGAGATTCCTGCCGGCACATGGCAGACCACCGTGGACATCACGGCCGTTGACAACCTGAGAGATGAACCTGACTATGTCGCGATGCTCGTCGCTCAGCCTGCCGACGCGCCGACTGCCCGGTTGTCATTTTCCGTGATGGATAACGATCCTTCGGTTCCGAAAAAAGCCGATCTGACGGGGGCCGGATTTGACATTGTGAATGACCACCTGCTGTCCGGGGTGGCGATGATTGAACTGGCGATTCACAATTCCGGAACCGTCCCCGCCGGGGCTTTCGAAGTCCTGGTTCTGTGGTCACTGAATGACACCATCGGAGACGCTGACGATGTTGTCCTTCCCGAAGCGACGCTGGCGTTTGACGGTCTGAACTCCGGAGGAACCGTTACGGCGTCGCGGCAGGTTCAGCTGGACGTTTCCACGCTTTACGCTCGTGCTCTGTCGCAGGCGGCGGCCGGTCAGGCAGTGGGAACAGTATCTGCTGAGGCGGGTCTGCTGTACATGTTGATCGACTGGCAGAATTCCGTCTCCGAAACATCTGAAACGAACAACTTCAATACCGGACATCTGATCGACAGCGATGATTACACGTTCTTTCCCTGGGACAGCAACGGCGATGGATTCATTCAGCCCGTTGAAGCATTAGGAGCGATTCAGGCAATCGGGAAGCCGTCTGCTCTTTACGACTTCAACGGGGACGGAGTTGTTTCGCCGCTGGAAGCGCTCAGCGCGATTCAGCGGATCGCCTACGAACGTAATAACGCAGTCATCGAGCCATCCGGGACCGTCTTTCCGGACGGCCTGCCGTCGTCTGCCGGTAGTGCGGTCTCTTAACTGCTGCCGTTGAACTCGGATTCCGGGATGGCAAAGTCCGCAACTGAACTGAGTCTCGCAACTGAAGCGACTGGAGTGTTGAGCGTCCAGCGGGTCAGTGTTGTTCGGCTTCCCGAAACAGCTCAGCCGGTTCAGGCCGAAACGGGTTCTGAATCGGGCTCAGTTTCAGCCATGAGTGCAGGGTCGCAGAAAAGGGCGGTCTTTTCCTCGCCTGCGACATCGCTCACGTCGACGGTTCCTGCCCGCCACTTCGATTCACAGCCTGAAGATGACCGACTGAAAGATCTCAGCATCGTGGCGGCTGAATCCGGTGAAGGTTCCATTGTGGCAACCGATGCGGCATTTGGCGGAACCGTGGATTGGCTCAGCCTGCTGTGACTTCGGGGAAAGCTCTCGGCAAAGTCCGCTGTTGGTTTCCCCGATCGGGAATTCGTGGGACTCGCTTCTGCGCGGGCACTGGCGGAAATAGACTGAACTCCGGTCTGCACAGGATTCTTTCGTTTTCCGTTTGGCGGTGTTATGAAATCAGCAGCTGTTGTGAATTTTGCCTCCGAAGCGGGGTGTGTGGAAGTTCGGGAAATCGAATGTCCTGAGATCGGCAGTGAGGACGTGCTGCTGGAAGTGGCCAATGTCGGTGTTTGCGGCAGTGATCTGCATCAGTGGACGGCAGATCATTCATGGCCGGTGAATTATCCGGTTGTTCTGGGCCACGAATTCGGTGGCCATATCGCCAAAGTTGGTTCGGACGTGGAAGGCTGGAAGGAAGGCGATCGGGTTGTCAGCGAAACAGCGGCGATCATTAGTCAGACCAACCCGATGACTCGCCGAGGTCTCTACAACCTGGATCCGACTCGCAAGGGCTTTGGCTACGGCGTGAACGGAGCCATGACGAAGTATGTCCGAGTACCGGCTCGCATTCTGCACCACGTTCCCGATGCCCTGCCCTTTGAACAGGCCTGTCTGACGGAACCCTGCTGCGTGGCGTTCAATGCCGTCGTGAAGAATGCTCGGATAGAACCGGGTGATCGAGTTGTCGTGCTGGGCCCTGGCACCATCGGCATCCTGTGTGCCGCGATGGCTCGGCTGTGTGGAGCTGAAGTGGCGATTGTCGGTCTGGAAAAGGATGCTCACCGGCTGGACATCGCCGCGAAGTACGGCTGCACGAAGATCATCGGCGATGCGAAGCCGTGGGCCCTGGAACGCGACGGTCTGGGATGCGACGGAGTGATCGACGCGGCCGGAGCCAGCGTGACGCTGAAGGTGGCTCTGGATCTGGTTCGTCCGGCCGGATGGATCAGCAAAGTCGGCTGGGGCCCGCAGCCGCTGAACTTCAACCTGGATCCATTGGTGCAGAAAAACGTAACTCTGCAGGGAAGCTTCAGCCACAACTGGCCGATCTGGGAACGAGTCATCGCGTTGCTGACCAGCGGCCAGTTCGATGTGCGTCCGATCATCGGCGGGGTCTGGCCGATTGAACAGTGGCACGAAGCCTTTGAAAAGATGCACAGCGGCGAGGTGGTTAAATCCGTTCTGAAGCCATAGTCCCTGCTCTGTTCCCTCCGACCTTCCGAAAGAAGAATTCAATGCCCCGACTTGCCGTATTTCCCAAAGCATTCATGCAGGCTCTTGTCAAAGACGGCAGCATGAAGGTGTCGGAATGGATTCAGCTGGCTGCGGGGCTGAATGTGGACGGAGTCGAATGGTATGCGGGCTTTCTGGAAATGAAGGACGAAACCAACTGGCCTCGGTTTCGTCGCGAAGTTGAAGACAGCGGTATGGTTGTTCCGATGATGTGCTGTTCTCCCGACTTTACTCATCCGGACGCCGCATTTCGGCGAACGGAAATCGCCAAGCAGAAACGCTGGATCGATATGACGGAAGCTCTGGGCGGCAGCTACTGTCGAGTCCTGAGCGGACAGCGGCGCCCGGAACTGACGATGGATCAGGGAGTTGAACTGGCGGCCGAATGCATCGAAGAGTGCTGCCCGTATGCTCAGGAACGCGACATCACGTTGATTCTGGAAAATCATTATAAGGATGACTTCTGGGATTACCCCGAGTTTGCTCAGAAGATGGATGTCTTCTGCAAACTGGTCGATCGCATTCATCATCCGGCGTTCGGAGTCAACTACGATCCCAGCAACACCTATCTGGCAGGTGAAGATCCGCTGGAACTGCTGAAACGTGTCTCTCATCGAGTCGTCACGATGCACGCCAGCGATCGGTTTCTGATTGAAGGCACGATCGAGGACCTGCGAAAGGAAGAAGGCGGTTCACAGGGTTATGCTGCTCGCCTGCGTCACGGCGAAATCGGCAAGGGTCTGAACGATTACGACGCCATCTTCACCGAACTGAAAAAAAGAGGCTTCAACAGCTGGATCAGCATCGAGGATGGAGTTGACGGCATGGACCAGCTGGAACGCAGTGTTGCCTTCCTGAAAAAGAAAATTGCCCAGCACTGGCCCGAGTCGCCAATCTGATCCGGCCCCAATTGCGTTCCTGCGCCCATGCGCTGGAATCAGACTGCGACAGTCAGATGCCGAAACTGCCCGGCAGAAACGAGTGTAGCCGGCAAAACATTGTCACTCAGACGCCCTCGTTGGCAGAATCCGCCACACGAAGTGAGCGCCGGAAAGCGTTAGCTGGCCAGACGCTGAAAGTGGCGTTTTTCCCCGCTCAGCCACGACCGTTTTCAGCTAACGTTACTCAACGGGCCGCTGTGAACTCACGTGTGAACCGATGCACGCTTCAGTTAAGGATTCAACGATGCGTCTTAGTTCCAACCGGCGTTTATTCTTATTGACTGCTGTTACAACTGTCGTTCCGTGCTCTGTGATGGGCTGCGGAACATTGCTGCACCCTGAACGTCGAGGTCAGCAGCGGGGAGGTCGCATCGACTGGCGAGTTGCCGCACTGGATGGTCTGGGGCTGCTGCTGTTTTTCATTCCGGGGGTCATCGCATTCGCCGTCGACTTTCATCAGGGGACGATTTATCTTCCACAGGGACGCTCAGGAATCGACGCGACGCGGCCAGAACTGCTTGCGGTCAGCGTTCCTGCGGCAGAAATGAGTCGTGAGAAACTGGAGCAGATTGCCTCAGAACATACGGGCCGGACGGTTGCACTGCGCGAGGGCAGCTATGAATCTCAGCCCCTGGAAAGGATTGAGCACTTCTGGACATGGCGAGATCGTCTGCAACAGCGATGGCAGGGTTTGCAAATCTCGACCACCGTCAATGGCTGATCGCTGGCGGGCTCTGACTGCCATGGCAGATTGACTGTTGAAGCGCGGTCTGTGCTGCCACACCGTCACTTCGGCCGGAGAGCGTCAACCGGTTGACGCTGTTTCGCCGAGTACTGAGACTGCATCCCGGCAGGCAGGGCACAGCGGCGGCTTCCTGTGCCATTCGTGGTTGGTTTCAGTGAATGGAAGAACGCAATCAGAGCGCCTGCGGGAAACGACCTGCGGCGAAAAATCGGGGCAGCAGCTCTTCGATCTTTGGTCGTTCAGAGCCGCACGCTGGCGAAGAATGTGTCCAGAATTCGGGCAAACTGCTTCCATTCGGACAGCTTTTCCGGGTTGGCTTTGGGGAGTTCCGTTGATTGCTGCGGGGTGGGTTGTGTCGTTTTCATGATCGTCTCCCTGTGTTCGAGTGAGCGTAAAGTTCATAGACTCCACAGCGCGGGATCGGGCGGGATGTGACACATTTTCCTGCACGATTGTTGCCGCAGGTCGCCAGCAACGGGGCCTTTTTCTCGCGATTCAGGAGTGATCCGTGCTGTTATTTCTGCTTCAGGCTGTGACGCCGTCTCATTTTGGTCATTTGGGTCATTTACTGAGATCTGCCGGAGCTCCTTTCTTGTTTTGTGCTTTTGCGTCGGCCGTTTGGGGCGTCATGCTTCTTCGGAAGCCTCGCTCACTCAAACTGCTGGGCTATTATTGTCTGACGTCGCTGGTGTTCGGATTGATCGCGATGCTGGCTGTCTTCCGGTCCTGCAGCGATTTTTTTGCGATGACAGATTCGCTGACGCCTCCGAAACCAGCTCAGTTTGCAGCCGCCGTGGACACGGCTCTGTCATGCAGTCTGTTCGGATTGCTGACAGTTGTCATTCAAATGCTGGTCGTGACCATCGGTCTGCTTGTTCAGACAGAACCCACGCCCACCGGTGAAATTGTTGGACGACACTGATCCCTGCGAATGATCTGATGACATGCGCTGGCCGATTCGAAATCAGATTCTGCTTCCCGTGCTACTGATTCAGTCGGTGACCGTCCTTGCCGTCGCTGCGGCGTCTGCGTGGAATGCCGTTCAGCAGGTTGACGATGAAATAGAACGTCGTCTGGCGAATGTTCTGGCAACTCTGGAAGCATCGACCTATCCGCTGATGGACAGCACTCTGCTGCAGTTGAAACAGCTGACAGGCGCTGAGTTTATTGTCGGCGACTCGGACGTTCCACTGCAGACTCTGGCACTGGATGATGCCGATCGGCGCCACATCGACAGCGAGCTCCCTGAAGTTGTGGAGCATCCCGGAATCCTGAACCATGGCTCGAAGATTCGTCTGCAGGATCAGAACTGGTTTGCGGGAATTGTGGAACGACGGGCACGGGGTCCGGGACGTCGGGTCGTGGTATTGTTCCCGGAAACGGCCTGGCGTCTGGCTCGATCTGAGGCTACGTGGCCGCCATTGCTGATTGCCGGAGTTTGCCTGTTTTTGACGGTGATCGCATCCATCTGGATTGCTCGTCGCACGGCGGGTCGAATTCAGAACCTGCAGCATCACGTGTCACGAATTGCCGCCGGTGAATTTCATTCGCTGCCGGTGGGACGGACAGACGACGAACTGCGCGATCTGAGCCGGGACATCAATCGCATGGCCGAGGTCCTGGACGGGTTGGTCCGCGGTGCCCGAGATTCCGAACGCACGGCGATGCTGTCTCAACTGGTGGGCGGTCTGGCTCATCAGCTGCGAAATTCCCTCACCGGAGCTCGCATGTCGGTTCAGCTGCATCAGCGGCACTGTCCCGGCGGAGATCAGGATGCTCTGGCGGTGGCTTTGCAGCAGCTGCAGCTGACGGAAGAGCAGATCAAGGCTCTGCTGCGGCTGGCCAGCGGGCATTCACTTCCGGCAGTTCCCGGAGATCTGTCGGGCATTCTTGACGAATCTGCAGCGCTGCTGAAGCCGATCTGCGACCATCAGAAGATCAGTTTTCACTACAAAAAAACCGACGACGTCGCGGTCAATGTTGCGGATGCGGATGCCGTCCGAGCGGCCATCCTGAACATTCTGATGAATGCTGTGGATGCGGCCGGTCCCGGAGGCAGCATCGAAGCGACGGCATCGATTTCGAATCAGGATGTTCAGGTGGAAATTCGTGACAGCGGGCCTGGAATTCCGGACAATCTGCAGACTCAGGTCTTCCTGCCGTTTTTCAGCACCAAACCGGAAGGTGCCGGCCTGGGGCTTGCTCTGGCGCGGCAGGCAATTGCAGAATGCGGTGGTGATCTGAATTATCGACGCGAGGGCGAACTGTCCGTCTTCTGTATCCGCCTTCCGCTTCGCACTGAGTCTGTTGGTCGGGCTCCTGCCTGAAAACATGCCTGCAGGAAACTGCCCGTGACAATGTCTGAACCTGCCGTTCTGATCTGTGATGATGAGGCATCGATCTGCTGGGCAATGCAGCGGGCTCTGACCGAGGAAGGCTATCACGCGACGGTTGCAGCGTCGGCAGAAGAAGCTCTGGAACGTGTTCGAACCCATCCTCCCGATGTGATCATGATGGATGTTCGGCTGCCTGGACTGGATGGCCTGACAGCTCTGCAGCGAATTTCTGAAACGGTTCCGGGCACCCCGGTCATCATCATGACTGCTTTCGGGAACCTGCAGACAGCTGTGAGGGCGATCAATCAGGGGGCGTTTGAATATCTGACCAAGCCATTCAACCTGGACGATGTCATGGCGGTTGTGGGGCGAGCACTGGAATCCAGATCTTCAGCGATCGACCGTCCGGCGGACACCACGGATACCGAAGGCAGTTCGATTGGCGGTTGTCAGCAGTTGCTGGGGAAATCACCTGCAATGCAGGCCGTGTTTCGGCAGATTGCTCTGGTGGCTGAACAGACAGTTCCGGTGCTGATTACCGGAGAAAGCGGGACGGGTAAGGAACTGGTGGCTCAGGCGATTCACTACTTCGGCCGATCTTCCACCGGACCGTTTGTGCCCATCTGCGTGCCGGCAATGAGTGATTCGCTGGTCGAAAGTGAACTGTTCGGACACAGCCGAGGTGCTTTTACCGGAGCTGACAGCAATCGCACGGGACTGCTGGAAATGTCAGACGGGGGAACCGCTTTCCTGGACGAAATCGGGGATATCAGTCCGGCAACGCAGGTCAAGCTGCTTCGTGTTCTGGAATCACGAGTCGTGACGCCTGTTGGCAGCGCCGATCAGCGACACGTGAACTTTCGACTGATAGCCGCAACAAACCGGGATCTGGAACAGATGGTGAACGGCGGTCAGTTTCGTCAGGACCTGTTTTTTCGATTGAACGTCTTTCGCATCGAACTGCCTCCGCTGCGGCATCGCCCAGGCGACATTTCGCTTCTTGCTCAGCATTTCGTCTCTGAAATGTGCGTTTCGGATTCCCGAGCTCTGTCAGCGGCAATGATTCAATCGCTCGAACAGCGTCCGTGGTTCGGGAACGTGCGTGAACTGCGAAACGCGATTGAGCACGCTGTGATTCTGGCCCGTGGGGGAGAACTTCTTCCCGAATACCTGCCGCCATCGACACCAGGCGGCTCGTTGGCGGAAGCTGTGGCCGCAGGCAATTCTCTTTCGGCCGCGGTCGACGATTGGTGGCAGCAGCAATTCAAGACTGTCCGAGACCAGGCCGAGCTGAAAGATCTGTACACCGATTTTCTGGCCGTCGTGGAACCAATTCTTCTGCAGCACGCCCTGCAGGCCACCGGAGGTAATCGCCAGGAAGCCGCTCGCCTGCTGGGAATGCACCGTCAGACGTTTCGCGAAAAGCTGAAACGCATGGATACGGACTACCAGTAAGAACGATCCTGGGCAGGCAGCGTAAATTACTGGCCTCAAATCACGATGAATCGGAAGCTGGAAGTATCCGCCACAGCTTTGATTGAAGTCCGGTTGCACATGTTCGGTGCTGCTTCCGATCGCCTGCTGATCACGGCGGTGTGATCAGCAGGAACAATCGGGTTCAGCGTTCCACGTCGAATGGAAATCGTCGCGTGTTTGAGGCGCGCCGTCAGAACTCGCCAATCACGTTTCCGTCAGCTCGTTCCCCCAGGTTGCGGAAGACACCGTAGTCGATGTTTTCCGAGATGAACCGAACGGCACCATCACACAGCAGAAACTGAACACCGCCTTCATGTTGACTGCTGAAGTGGACAATGTGATTGGTGCTGTTGGGTGTTCGGTGCATGGCCGGCATGCCCATCATGGGATCCTGCCCGACATGGCCCAGAATCATGGACGGAGATTCTTCCTGCATCATGGGCATTGACATCATGCCTGCCGGGCGTTTGAACCCGGGAAGTGCCGCATACCAGGTGCTGTTCGCAGCGACGGGAGCCATGGGTGGGTTAAAGTTATGCTGGTGCATCCGTTCGCCCACACAGATCGTCAGAGAAGTGCCGTCGGTGATATCGCGAAAACGGATGCGGCTGTTCCGATAGAAAATGCCCGTTCCCTGACCGGGATTCGCACTGACATTGGCATACCCAACGATGCCGGGATAGTTGGATGTCGGCAGCGTCACTGTGTTTCCGGAACCGTCTGTCACGTCAAACACGGTGGGAGCCGGGTCTGTCGGACACAGAAATGCCGTCAGAGTTGTGGAATGGACAACTGCCAGGTTCGCCGGATCCGAGGCGTTCAGGTTTGTGTTCACGCCGTTCGTCAGATTCGCCTGATCAATCTGTGGCAGAATCGCAAACGACCATGCGTAGCCGGGACCGGTGTCTGCAGTTGCCGGGTCTGTGGGCAGTACTCCTCGTGCCGTATAGCCGGGAGGAAACGTGTTGTAGATGTCGTGATAATTGTGCAGAGCCAGCCCGATCTGCTTCAGATTGTTTTTGCACTGAGTGCGACGAGCAGCCTCGCGGGCCTGCTGAACAGCCGGAAGCAGCAGGGCGATGAGAATCGCAATGATGGCAATGACGACCAGAAGTTCAATCAGAGTAAAGCCGCGCGTACGCGCAGCGCGAAACGAAACCATTGGGGAAACCTCACTGAACGAAGAATAAAACCAGCGCGATGTGGTGATCACCTGACCACGTGAATGAACGGCGCTGAAAAATTATGGTGGCGTTCAGATGAGTTGTGGCGGAGGAGTCTCGGGCGGCGGCAGCGTTCCGGCCGAACGTGCATCCGGAGAAAACAGGGATTCCGGGCCACAGGGAAGTCCCAGAATTAAATTTTCCGCAGGCAGCAGACGAGGATCACAGACGGCGATGTAAGCGAGCTCACTGCCGCCGCAGCAGCAGATTGCCGAAAGGACTCCGGCGGAATCAGCCGTCCGATTGCCCTGATGATCGCGAACAGCCGCGACGTCCGTTTGGATTGTTTGTCCGGCAGCACATTTCGGGCATCGCGCCGCCGCGGACCTGGATTTCTGCGCCGTCGACGTTTTCCGCGAACGGCTGCAGCACCCTGCTGTTTGCCCTTTTGCTGCACAGCAGCACCTGCCCGATTTCTGCAGATCCTCGGCGCAGCGACAACCTGTATTCGGCAGTCCGAACCAGCCGGGCAGGCCGACGGATGTCGAAAGGTGTGTCAGCAGCAGGAAGAAACGCAGCACGCGCATGACGCGTTAAACATGGCAGGATCAGGTGGATATTTCCCTCATGGATTGTCGAGCTGCCGGACAATCGAATCAACATCTGCCGTTCCATGATCAGGAGATAGCCAGATCCGGGAACACACCGGTTCCGTGTCGCTCAGAAGTCCGCCTGCGACAGAGGAGATTCAGAAACAAACCCCGCGAACCGACGTCGGACACCGGCCGGTGTCAGCAACTGAACGTAGACGGTCCGATCGATCGAATCGCTGATCGAACGGGTTGAGCCGTCGCACAGCACCACGTTGATGACACCGAAGTGATTTGATGACGGGAAGGGAGTTCCTTCACCGGAAAATCTCATGGCATTCGGCAGTCCGCTGATACCGGCGATCTGCGGGGGATCGGGGTACGTTGTGCGATTCACGCTGGCGCCGTCCACCGGATAGACGAACGTGCAGTTGGCCGGAGATGGATTCGACCATGTCCCGGCAACTCCGGCGTTCAGATTTTCCGTCAGCAGCAGAGTGTTACTGAGTCCGTCGTAGACCGCACTCACAGACTGGCTCATGTTATCCGATTTGACCTGAACCCAGGAAACTCCCGACGACCTGGTAATCTCTTCGTCTTCCGGATCATGAAACGGCGCGACGGAGCCGCCGGGGGAATCTCCGTCTTCGTCCCAGTCAAAGGGGATCGCGGTGAAGTTGTGCATCTGCGTTTCCACAGGTACGCTCCCGGCCTGAATGGCTGCCACATAGGCAGCGATGTTGGCCATTTCGGCGAACCCACTGTTGATGACGTAACTCAGGCCACCGGGCTGCTGAAAGGCCGAGGGATCATCAGGACACGCTAGAACCTCCAGATGAGTCTGTCCCAGAGCAGCATTGGTGGGATCGGCGATGGCCGCGGAAAAATTCCAGCGGTCTAAAAGGTCCTGGCGATCCAGTTCTGCAAGGCAGTCTACAACCCAGTTAACCGATCCCAGTGGCGAACATTCGATCTGATGCGGAGTTGGATTGGTAACCCCCGCTGGCGGTATTGGAGTGAATCGTCCGTAGGCGGGAAATCGGTCGGCGCGTTTTGTTGTATTTGCAATCACAGCAGTTCCAATGTTCCGCAGGTTGTTGCTGCACTGAAGTCGGCGAGCAGTGGCACGCGACTGCTGAATGGCCGGAAGGATCAGCGACATCAGTGTCGCGATGATTGAGATGACGACGAGCAGTTCAATAAGCGTAAAGCCCGAGCGGTTGGTTGACTGGGAACGCGGTTTGATCATTTGGAACCTCCTGAGTCAGCAGTGGGGGAGAGATCATTGATTCAGCCGAACCCCGACAGCGAAATGAAACCGGCCGGTCAGATGTGGCGCGAGCCGAGTTCCTTTCGTGACGGATTCGAAGTTGCAGAGTTGGTCCGGGGCCACACTTCAGAGCGTCGTCCGAGACACCTGGATCGAAGGGCTGCAAAGCATCGGCGGGACAGGCGCATTCGCAATTGAGCGGAATCTGTCGGCGCGACACCCTAACCACTTTTCGTTGCTTCGAAACGGGAACGATGTTCTGACGTCCGGCGTTCAGTCCTGAATTTTTCAGAAATTCTTTGATTTTTGTGCTTCAGGCGAGTGGGGGCGTCAGACACTGATTCGATGAGGGGTGGACACATGGCCGGCCATTTTTTTCAAATGGCAGAGCTCAGGGGGCGACAACTGCCAACGCTGGCCAGTCATTCGCTGCGCAAAACGGTGGGCCAGCGCGGCCTGAGAGCCTGTTCCGCTCGATCGTTCCAGAGTTTTCAACCACGAAGGATCCGAAGATTCCATGACGATGATCACGGACGGACAATCCTCCGCGGACCTTGCGGCTTTGTGTGAGCCTCTTCAGATTCTGTCCGGGGATTGCGATCGGGGGGCACAGCGGAAAAGTAGACAATTCTGTCCGGACACGTGATCATCCGGGCATGAAATTCGACGCAGCAGATTCGGTTCACATTTGTGGCTTTCGGGATTTTTTCGGCAGGTGTGCAGCCGGCTTCATGATTCCGGGGCTGGTTCTGCTGTTCGCGGCAAGTCCGATGGTCGTGACGAGTTACGCTCAGCAGGCTGACGCTCCGCCGCCGGAAGTGGCGGTTCCGGAAGCCGGCGACTTTCCTCGAAAGCTGCAGACATCCCATCTGGTCAATCCCGTTCAGCTGAACGACAGGGTGATCAGCGGAGGTCTTCCGGACGGTGAGGCAGCGTTTCGCGAACTGTATGCACTGGGTGTCCGAACGATGATCAGCGTTGACGGTGCGAAGCCGGACTGGGCGACAGCTGAACGATGCGGGCTCAGGTACATCCACCTGCCACACGGTTACAACGGTATTTCCACACAGCGAATTCTGGAACTGGCCCGAGCGGTTCATGATGCTGAAGGTGTCGTCTTCATTCACTGCCATCATGGAAAGCACCGTAGTCCTGCGGCCGCAGGAGCTGCCTGTGTCGCCGCCGGAATGCTCACAGCGCAAAGGGCTGTGGCTGTCCTGGAACTGGCGGGGACAAGTCCGTCGTACCGGGGACTGTATGAAACAGTGCGAGACACAAAGACAGTTTCTGTCGCGGAACTTGATGCCGTCGATGTGAATTTTCGCCGAGTCTCTCAGATTCCACCGATGGCGGAATCGATGGTGGAACTGGAACACACTTTTGATCTGCTGCAGAAAATTGCAGACAACGACTGGCAGCCGCTGCCCAACACACGGACCGACGCAGCGCACGAGGCTCTGCTGCTGCGGGAGCACTACACGGAACTGCTCAGAACCGAGCACGTTCTGCGCTGCTCGCCCGCATTTCGCGAGCAGCTGACCGTCGCTGAACGAACGGCTGAATCGCTGCACAGTGAACTTGCCGGTCAGTCGAATCCGCCTGAGTCCGAGTCGAAGGTTCGGGCGAAATCTCTGCTGCTGAGACTGCGGAGTCAGTGCAGGTCCTGTCATCAGGAATTCCGGGACTCAGTTCCGGTGGACCACACCACTCGCTGATTCAACTTCACCATGTTGATCGGATCTGCGTGTCCGGACAGCTCCGTTCCGAGCGGTTACCGATCGCCGTCCGGTTTGTTAGACTTCCCGCATCCTGGCGACACTTTCCCCGGAATTTCCGTTCTGTGCGCCTCGGTCACATTTCTGATCATAAGCAGGAATCAGGTGCGGGCTTTGCCCGCGTGAGGACGAAGAAATGAACGCATACGAAGCGGTCTGTCATTATTTTGAAACGGCAGCGTCGGTGATGGATCTGTCACCGAATATGAAGAAGCTGTTGCTGACGCCGGAACGCGAAGTGAAGGTGCAGGTGGCAATGAAGATGGATAACGGCGACATCGCCACCTTCGTCGGTTATCGCATTCAGCACAACAGTGCTCGCGGACCCATGAAGGGCGGACTTCGGTTTCATCATGATGTGAATGCCGACGAAGTTCTGGCTCTTGCGTCTCTGATGACATGGAAGACAGCTGTCGTTGACATTCCCTACGGCGGGGCCAAAGGGGGGATTTCCGTGGCGCCGCGGTCGCTGAGCGAAAATGAGCTGGAACTGATGACTCGAAAGTTCGTGGACGAGATTCACGATGTGATCGGACCGGACAAGGATATTCCGGCTCCTGACATGGGCACAAATGCTCAGGTCATGGCATGGATTGTCAACCAATATGAGAAGTATCACGGTTTCAATCCGGCCTGTGTGACGGGAAAGCCTCTCGAGCTGCACGGAGCTGACGGACGCGAAGAAGCCACCGGACGCGGAGTCGGTCTGCTGACAGAAGCGTTGCTGCAGAAGTTCGGACGCTCCCTGGCGAACTGTTCCGTGGCGGTTCAGGGATTTGGAAACGTCGGCTCGTTTGTGGCGGAATATGTCCACAGTCAGGGTGGGAAAGTTGTCGCCATTTCGGACATCAGCGGAGGAAGGTTCGATCCGAATGGAATTGATATTCCGGCGGCGCTGCAGCACGTCAGGATGTATCGATCACTGGAAGGTTTCGAAACGGAAGGTTCTGTTTCGAACGAGGAACTGCTGGCTCTGGATGTCGATGTTCTGATACCGGCTGCGTTGGGAGGTGTGATCACCCATGAAAATGCCGCAGATGTCCGCGCGAAATTTCTGATTGAAGCTGCAAACGGGCCGGTCACACCGGAAGCAGATCGAATTCTTCATGAACGTGAAATCACGATCCTTCCCGATATTCTGGCAAATGCCGGTGGAGTCACGGTGAGCTACTTCGAGTGGGTGCAGAATCAGCAGTATTTCCGCTGGGATCTGGAGCGAACTCGGTTTGAGCTGTCAAAAACGCTGACCACAAGCTTCGGTCGGTTGTGGGACCTGGCCACTGAGAAGCATATTTCGCTGAGAACGGCGGCCTATCTGATGGGAATCGGTCGTGTCGGACGAGCGACTGTGCTGGCCGGGATCTGATGCGATTGCCTATGATCCTCAATGGGTCGGGTGGATTTGTTTTTGTCAGCAGTGGAGTGAATTCATGACCATGTTTAAGCAGGATCTCAGTGCGCTGCAGATCTTTCAGAACCTGGATGATGCCGATGTCGGGCAGATCTGCGAGGCTCTGCAGCCGATCGAATTTCAGCCCGGTGATCTGATACTGCACGAAGGCCAGTGTATTCAGGCCCTGTGGATCATTCTGGACGGCGAATGTATCGTCAGTCGCAGCTGCAAAGAGACTCAGGAACGAACTCTGGCGACTCTGAAGAGCGGTGATGTTTTCGGAGAGATGTCGTTTATCCGAACAGCACCGCATTCGGCTTCGATCCGGGCAACAACTGCCGTCAAGGTCTGCTGCTATCAGCGGGAGGCGTTTCTGGAAATGGCGCAGCGTCGGCCCGAAGCGGCATGGCGAGTCACTGCCAACATTGCGGCGGTCCTGGCTGAACGCCTGAGACGGATGGATACCTGGGTTTGTGAACTGGTGGACAGCCCGAAGGGAAATCAGCATCGTGACGAATGGCAGCAGTTTCGTTCGGCCGTTTACACAAACTGGGACCTGTAACTGTTGTGCCATGCCTGAACCTTCGCCACCATGGCGTGTCTGACCGAGCTTCTCCCGGTCAGTTTCGATCTGTCCGGGTTTCGCCTGGTCTCTGGCCCCGTCAATTGAATCATGAGCGATCTGAAAACCTACGTCGATTCTGTCACCCGCAACGCACGGGAAGCGGCCATCCAGCTGGCGACGCTGAACGGGAACCAGAAACTGAAGTGGCTGCAGCTGTGTGCCGAGTCTCTTGTTGCTGAACAGGACTCTATTCTGCAGGCGAATGCTCTGGACCTGGCAGCCGGACGGGACAAGGGTCTCTCAGACGCCCTGCTCGACCGACTCACGCTGACTCCGGATCGTCTGAAGAGTCTGGCTGCTGCAGTCCTTGAAATTGGGCAGTTGCCGGATCCCGTCGGAGAAATTTTCGACAGCTGTAAACGTCCCAACGGACTTCTCGTGACGAAGGTTCGAGTTCCGCTGGGCGTCGTATTTTTCATCTACGAATCCCGACCGAATGTGACCGTGGATGCCGCCGCTCTGTGCGTGAAGAGCGGGAATGCTGTCATTCTGCGAGGCGGAAGTGAAGCCTTTCACAGCAACACCGCTCTGTACGGGATTCTCCGCCGAAGTCTGATTGCCGCCGGTTTGCCGGAACATGCTGTTCAGCTGGTGGAAACAACAGACCGGGCTGCCGTCGGCGAGTTTCTGGCTCGAGGCGACAGGATTGATGTCACAATCCCGCGCGGAGGGCGCTCGCTGATCGAACGAGTGACTCGCGAAGCCACGATGCCGGTGATCAAACACTTCGACGGCATCTGTCACGTCTATGTGGATGAGTCCGCCGATCTGAAGATGGCGACCGACATCATTCTCAACAGTAAATGTCAGCGACCCGGTGTGTGCAACGCTGCAGAAACTCTGCTGATCCACCGAGAGGCCGTTGATCGCTGCTGGCCGACACTGGCGGCGGCGCTGATGGACCGCGGAGTGGAACTGCGGTGCTGCGAACGCAGTCTTTCCGGAATTTCCGGAGCAGTTGCGGCGACGGAGGATGACTACCACACCGAATATCTCGATCTGATTCTGTCGGTCAGAATTGTGGATTCCATTCAGGACGCGGCTGATCATATTCGCCGGTACGGGTCCGGCCATACGGAATCAATCGTCACACAAAGCCTGCAGGCGGCGGATTACTTCCGTCAGCATGTGGATTCCTCGGCCGTCATGATCAACGCCAGCACTCGCTTCAATGACGGCGGAGAATTTGGCCTGGGAGCGGAAATCGGAATCAGCACTGACCGTTTCCATGCTCGGGGCCCCTGCGGTCTGAAGGAAATCATGAGCTACAAATATGTGGTTCACGGTGAAGGCCAGATCCGCTGATGACCACATCCGTCTGCCTGAAAGGAGGCGTCTTCCATGTCTGATGACTTCTGGTTCATTCTGAAGAGTCAGCCAGGTATGGGAGTGCTGATTGTCGACAGCGAAGGCGTCGTGCTGTTCTGCAATCCGCAGGCCCGGCAGATCTACTACGGTGGCGGGCTGAACCCTGTCGGCCGGTCGATCGAAGAAATCGAGGGTCGGGAGTTTGCTTCAGAACGGATGTCCGTGATTCGTCAGGTGATCGATCAGAAAAAACCAATGCTGATCAGTCATATCCGAGGCGGCCGATACACGGAAGCAATGATCTGGCCCATGGAGCCGACTGATAGTGCCAGGTCCAGAATTCTGGCCATCACTCGCCAGCCGGCCGTTCATGAAGATCATGACCACCAGTACGAAGAGTTCCGTTCCGCCTTTGTGGACCTCGGTCCTCTGGATGTGCTCACCCCGCGCGAACTTGAGGTGCTGGCGTTGATTGGCCACGGGGTTCCGCTGAAGTCCGTCGCCAGCCAGCTTGGAATCGCTCAGCGAACGGTTGAACGTTATCGTACGGACATCGCTCGAAAGCTGCACGTCAACTCGATCGCGGAGATTGCGGGCATCGTTCAGTTGGCTGGTCTGGAAGTCGGCGACGCACTGAGCCCCCGGCTGCACCGCTGGAAGGACGCAGGTCGGTCCTGACTGATCACGCACGTCGGAAACCCGCCATACGCCGGGATCGAACCTCCGGTAAACTTTCGGAACTGACCTTTTCAAGTTCGAAAGGCGAACCGTATGCTCGATCACTTTTCTGCTCACCGAATCCTGACCGCTGCAGATGAACCCCGGCCGTCGTTGTCGGTTGTCCCGGCTCTGCTGACGCGTTTCGAAAGTCGCCGCGAGCGACTGAACTGTCTGTCAGCCCGGGAAACGGACGTGCTGCGGTTGGTGGTTCAGGGAGCTTCCAACCGGCAGATGGCCAAGGCCTTGAATATCAGCGTCAAAACCGTTGAAAAGCATCGTGGAAGAATGATGCGGAAACTTCAGGTTCAGACACTGCCCGACCTGATGCGTATCTGGCTGCAGGCAAATCCTGAAGAACTGCTGAACTGGACGCCCGCAGCAGGAAACCTTCGCTGCTCCGAACTCACCTCGCAATAAAAAAACGGAGGACCGAAGTCCTCCGTCTCAGTTCGCGAACACGGAACTGACGTTCCTGTTACTGTACCTTCACGGTCTGTCGTCCGCTCAGCAGGTCGTTGTAGTCGACGGTGATGTTCAGAAGTTCCCGGTTGTAGAAGTTGTCGGCGAAGATGTCTTTTTCATCATCATTGCCGCTGGCCTTCTTCATGGTTTCCTCTTCTTCCTCACGTTCCCGCTCCAGTTCTTCCTCTTCCTTGCGAAGAGTTTCCTCTTTCAGTGAGATCGTCTTGCGGTTCTTTCGAGCAACATAGCGGTCGATGTTGGTCTGAAGCTTCTGGAATTCGCGGTCGTTGCGAATCCGGCTTTCGCTGTTCTGCTTCAGCTGGCTGGTCACGCTTTCGCTGACATAGGTGCTGAAAGGGATGTACCCGGACCGTTCGATGCGATCGAAGGCCAGAGCATTGTCCAGTGAATCTTCACCGATGTCGCGGTGGTTCAGAATGGACGGCAGAACCACATCCGACAGCACGCCTTTGTTCTGAGTGCTGTCACCGTTCACTCGGTAGAACTTGCTGATCGTCAGTTTCAGAGCTCCTCGATCAGGCCCCAGCAGCGACAGTCGCCCCTGAACGCTCATCACGTTCTGCACCGTTCCCTTGCCGTGAGTTGTCGTGTCGCCGATCACGATTCCGCGTCGGTAATCCTTGATGGCTCCCGCAAAAATCTCGGAAGCAGAAGCTGACAGACGATTGCAGACCACCACCATCGGCTTGCGCCAGTGCATGTCGGGGTCTTCGTCCAGGTAAGGAGTCACAGCGTTGTCCGGCTCGCGAACCTGAACCACGGGTCCTTTCGGGATGAACAGCCCGGACACTTCAATCGCTTCGCTCAAAGCTCCCCCGCCGTTCCAGCGAAGATCGACAATCAGAGCGTCCACGTCCTGCTGAGCGAACTGCTCCAGAACCTTCTTCACGTCGCGACTGGTGCTCTTGAAGTCACCGCCGCGGGATGCTTCGTTGAAGTCCCGATAGAACGACGGGATGTTCAGAATCCCGATCCGGGCCGGACGACCATTGATCCATTCCGAGGAATTGATGATCTTGCCTTTGACCTCCTGCTCAGTCAGTTTCACCGTCTGGCGGTTCATCACGTAGTTTTCGACGCCGCCTTCTTCTTTTTTGACCTGCAGAGTGACCTGAGTTCCCTTGGGACCTCGAATCTTCTCCACCACTTTGGACAGTTTCATTTCGACAACGTCAATGGTTTCTTCCTTGCCATCCGGGCCGTCCGGGTCAACTCCGATGATCTTGTCGCCCTTCACCAGGCTGCCCTGAGCATCCGCAGCGCCGCCTTTGATGACTTCTTCCACAACGGTGTAACCGTCGTCGTATCGCAGCCGAGCTCCGATGCCTTCCAGCTGCAGACGCATGCTGATCTGGAAGTCTTCCAGTGTCTGAGGCGACATGTAGCTGCTGTGAGGGTCCAGACAGTGAGTCAGTGACGAAAGATACAGTTCCAGAACTTCGTGCGATTCCGTCTGATCCATCAGCGTTCGATTGCGATGATATCGTTTGTGCAGACGAGTTCGGGCTTCGGCAAGTTCCGTGTCGTCCAGCTTCAGCACCAGCAGATCGAACTTGATTCGCTTGCGCCAGCGGTCGGCCAGTTCGGCTTCGGATTTGGCCCATTCCAGGTCGTCCGGATCCAGAACCATTTCCTCATCAGCGTTGAAGTCATGTTCCGCATCAATCAGCTGCCCGATCAGAGGTTCGCGCTCCCGCATTCTCAGCTGAAAGCGTTCGAAGACCGTACTGGCGAAGGACACATTGCCGGATCGAATCTGGTCGTCCAGCACTTTGGCCGACGCATTGAACAGGTCCACATCCGACTGCAGGAAGTACAGCTTCTGAGGATCCCAGACTTCGATGTACCGCTTCAGCAGACGAGCTGCCAGTTCGTCATCAATCTCGGGATGATTGATGTGCCGCGACGTAATCATGTCGGCCACCATTCGGGCGGTCGTGCCGTCGCTTTCTGTGACCCGGGATGTCTCCGCAGCATGGATGCTGTGCCACGTCAGAAACAGCAGACCGGTCGCAACGTACCGAGTCGCGTGAGAAAACTTCATCTTGGATGTCCTTCAGTGGATTCAGAAAAACAAGGCAGCGGTCCCGGCAAAGACCCGCGGGTCTGGTGAACTGCACGAGATGCGGAAGGATAGTAGACCAGAAGACGTCCCGACTGCAAGGTGTGTGCCACCAATCAGATCGCCGACCGAATTGTAGATGTCCGCCGGACAGTTCCACTCAAAACCGGACAAATGACACCGGAAAACACAGACTTCCAACGAGAACCGCCAGTTCGCAAAACCGTCGCCACAGTCGCCTTTGTGAACCGAATCCGGATCCTGCCGACAGACCCGGTGGCCAACTTTCGTTTGATTCGGCAACGTTTCGACCACATTTTCGCCCTGATCGTTGCCACGCCACCAGGCCTGGGGTGGCCCGGACCTTCCAGTCTGTGAACCAGGCCTGGGGTGGCACAGACATTCCTGTCTGTGAACTTTCAGGCAAACCTGGTCTCGATCAACCTGATATTTTTCATTCAGAATCCAGTCAGTCAGTCTGGCTCCTGACAACTTCACTGACAGACATTCACCACCTCAAAACGGCAAAGTCGTGCGACCACGGACCAGACGCAGGCTCTTCAGAATCCTGACAGCTTCGTCTCCGAATGCGACGTTGTCCGCGGCCGCGTGCGAGAACAGAATAGATGCCTGCTCACCCGTCGCAGCTGTGCACAGATAGTAGTCCCAGAAGATTTCGCTCTTGCCTTCGCCTCCGACGGCTCGGACATGGCGGATTCTCCAGTCCCTGTCTTCGCGGATCGTGGCTTCGCTCACAACGCGACCTTTCTGTTCAGCCACGGCCTTTGTGACATCCTGCAGGAATTCGGCATCCAGTGTGTGCTGGCCTGGCGGCACTGTCACGGCCTGAGAAACGTTGCACTGAGAAATCACCTTCCCGCTTCTCAGCTGTCGCATCATCAGCACGGTGGCGGTTTCATGAAACAGATGCCATTCCCGCCCGTGCTGCAGTTCCACTCGAGCCGGAGTGATTGTCGTCAGCGCCAGCTGATCGGGTCCCGGAACATCGGGCGGCTGCTGAGTTCCCGCGGCGGCGGACGAATCGGCCGGAGTCTGCTGCCACTGAATCTCCGCCGTGATCTCCAGCCCCGGAGTCACCGGGCCGGCCGATCGCTTTTCCTTCTGAGTCATCTGCAGGGAACCGATCAGATGAGTTTCCCGATTGATGCGCAGAGTTCCCTCGAAGGAAACTTCCGAAGCAGACCCCTGAACAGCTCCTTCCAGACTGCCGATGATGCTGACCACCGCCACGTTGTCCATCACGGAGACCAGTTCGCAGGTGCATTCCTGTTTGACGGCGGTGTCGATGCCCGTCAGCAGCGGAGCCAGCCAGGGTTCGGTGTTCCACTTCTCACCCGGCATCACGGGCGAATCGGGCAGCAGAGCCGCGACGGCCAGCGGGTCGAATGGCATCTGCAGCAGGTCGAGCTGTTTTCGGGACAGTGGAGCTCGGGGAGACCATTGCAGCAGAGCAGTCTCGCCCCCAACAACATGAATGGTCCGGAACACCGGCGAAAGCGACACGGACGTCGTCAGATCTTCGCCCACGGTCGTCACTGTTTCCGCCGTCGAAAACCGCCGGCTGGCTCGCAGCCCCGCCAGTCCCGTCACTGATCCGTCGGGAAACGGATGCGTCTGACTGACAAAGTGAAACTCACCCCTGGACTTCAGTGGAAACTTCAGAGCTCCTTCGGGTGACGGAGTCAGAATCGTTCCCTGAATGGAAATCTGATAACTGACATCCGCCGCTTCCGCTGCCACTTCCTTCGCCAGCCGAACGGCATCCACTGCCAGCGTCCGACTTCCGGAAATCAGCAGCCCTGCCCCGGCAACAAACAGCACCACACCTCGCATCGGTTTCCCTCGCAGAAAGAAAAATTCCACCAGAGCATACCGCACCCGCGACACAACGTCGACATCAGCGTCACCTGAGCAGTTTCAGCAGGTTCAGGAGAAAAAGTCTCGAGGTGAGACGAACTTCGAGAACCCGTCGAGCCACACACCGGCCGTAGCCAACCCATAGATCAGGCTCCTGCCTGACAAATTCCAACTTCGCGCTCTTCGCGTCCTTCGTGGTGAAATCATTCATCTTTTGTGTCGGCAGGTTCCTCCACAACCGCCAAAAACAAAACGCAATCGCACCAACGCAAGGCATCAGACGTTTCGTCCTCTGACTTCCTTCGTGGTAGAATTGTCCACTCC
This sequence comes from Planctomycetaceae bacterium, assembly GCA_041398865.1. Classification (GTDB taxonomy): domain Bacteria; phylum Planctomycetota; class Planctomycetia; order Planctomycetales; family Planctomycetaceae; genus Fuerstiella. The sequence continues at coordinate 27,995 of JAWKTY010000021.1, read as the reverse complement.
AAAATGTCAGCTTCCCCAGTGCCGCGCAGAAAAGCATCAGATGGGGCTCCACCGACGGACGGTCTGGAAGCCAACTCCGATTGGCCGAGAGCAATGGGCACCACGAAGGACACGAAGAGCACGAAGATGGAATTTGATAGTCTCTCCAATCGCATCATTGGCTGTGCGATTGAAGTTCATCGACACCTGGGTCCGGGACTGCTTGAGTCGACCTACGAACAATGCCTGGCACATGAATTGCGTCGCAGCAACGTTGCCTTTCAGGTGCAACTGGCACAGCCTGTCCGGTACAAAGACGTTCTTCTCGACTGCGGCTACCGAATTGACCTTCTTGTCGAAAACCAGGTCGTGATTGAATTGAAAAGTGTCGAGAGGCTGTTGGCCATTCACGAGGCTCAATTGCTGACGTACATGAAATTGACCCAAATCAGGACAGGGCTGCTGATCAACTTCAACGTCACCAGGCTGAAGGACGGCATCAAACGTTTCGTCCTCTGACTTCCTTCGTGCTCTTCGTGTCCTTCGTGGTGAAATCATTTATCCTTTGTGTCGGCAGGTTCAGCCACAACCGCCAAAAACAAAACGCAATCGAACCAACGCAAGGCATCAGAGTTTCGTCCTCTGACTTCCTTCGTGGTAGAATTGTCCACTCCAAAATGTCAGCTTCCCCGCAGTGCCGCGCAGAAAAGCATCAGATGGGCTCCACCGACGGACGGTCTGGAAGCCAACTCCGATTGGCCGAGAGCAATGGGCACCACGAAGGACACGAAGAGCACGAAGATGGAATTTGATAGTCTCTCCAATCGCATCATTGGCTGTGCGATTGAAGTTCATCGACACCTGGGTCCGGGACTGCTTGAGTCGACCTACGAACAATGCCTGGCACATGAATTGCGTCGCAGCAACGTTGCCTTTCAGGTGCAACTGGCACAGCCTGTCCGGTACAAAGACGTTCTTCTCGACTGCGGCTACCGAATTGACCTTCTTGTCGAAAACCAGGTCGTGATTGAATTGAAAAGTGTCGAGAGGCTGTTGGCCATTCACGAGGCTCAATTGCTGACGTACATGAAATTGACCCAAATCAGGACAGGGCTGCTGATCAACTTCAACGTCACCAGGCTGAAGGACGGCATCAAACGTTTCGTCCTCTGACTTCCTTCGTGCTCTTCGTGTCCTTCGTGGTGAAATCATTCATCCTCTGTGTCGGCAGGTTCAGCCACAATCGCCAGCAAACAAAAAAAGCACGCGAACCACATCTCAGCGGTTCACGTGCTCCAGACTATCCAAAACTCAACCTGCCGCATCAGACGGCCGGGATCGTGGCGCTGAAGACGGGGCTCAGAGGACCTGCTTCGCCTTTGGTGTTCACCCATCGCAGACGGTAATGAGCCGGCTGGCCTCCCTGGCCGTCTTCGAAGGTGATGACTTCTGTTGACCGAGTTGCCAGAGCCACGAAGCGGTAGTCGGCTTCCCGACTCGGAACAGCTGCCGAAACCGCCACGTAGATTTCACAACCCACAGCTCCGGCCGGTTTGGCTCGGCGAGTTTTGCTGTCCGGGTTGATGATCATCAGCGTGTGTTCCAGGCACGCCGTGTTCATGACGTCGGCCAGAGGATAGCCGGTCGGCACGGGAACCGGAGTTCGCCCGGTGCTGCGAGCTGCCAGACCCAGACGTTCCAGCATCGCGTTGGTGACCAGGTCATTGCCCTTCACCAGTCGAGCAATGGAAGCCAGTTCGTCAGACAGCCCGGACAGCGCTGCATCCTTTTCGGCCGTCGCGGTCTTCGCAGCATCCTGAGCGGCCAGGTGATCGGCAAACTTCACGTTAAACACACCCAGCACAGCCTTCAGCCGTTCCGTCCGCTCCGTTCCTACATGGTAATCGTTGGGAAGAGCTTCCAGCACTTCCAGAAAGTCGAGCCGCGAACGGACCGATCTGTCCGGCCGAGCTGCGCCACTTCGATACCTGGTTGCCATCAATTATGTCCTTCATACTGAGGGTGGGAGAAACCAGCCACAGACAAACGCACGTCACCTCCATCTTCCGTACGCAGTGAAGATGAAAGTCTGAGTGCCGTCCGGAGATCACTGAATTCTCGGGAAGTGCAGTCAACCCGTAACAACGAGCCTGCACAGTTACCCTAAGACATCAATGCCATGGTCTCCCAAAAAGAATCGGCCACTGACCGAAATGTTCGCAATCCTGTGTGAAACTTTGCCGGAAAGTCGGCTGACACGGATCATTCCGCATTGGAACCACCTGGAAAACCGGCAAATCCAGGAAACTCCCACTGAACCCACCCCGCCGCCCAACAAACCCACCCCTCAACCCAAGCGCACCGAGGCCCTGCGCTGCGGAAAACCCGTGGTGCGTGCACCAGGTCTTGAGCAGTCTGGAAAACTCATGGGTGCGCGCCGGGCCTTGCGCAGTCTGGAAAACCCTTGGGTGCGCCCGGGCCTGCGTGCAGTCTGGAAAACCTGTGGGTGCGCCCGGGGGCTTCTTAAGAGCTCCGGGCGGGATTTGATGAGTGAGGGCTGGCCTCGCGGGACGAGCGCCCACTGTGGCACCTCGCTCCGCGAGGTCAGCCCATGGCGCGCATTCAGGTGACGGGCGTCGGGATGACTCTTTCCGTCAGAAAGTCCCCCAGCGGCGGACGGACCGATGGGCTGGTGGAGCTGATGATGTTGAAATCCGGGCAGAAAGTCGGAAGATTTGGGTTTGCCGGAACGTTTGCGGGTTGTGGCTGAGGTTTCGGGCGGACATTGTGTTGTGGTTGGTCGGGGTGAGACGGTGGGACGGTGGGACGGTGGGACGTGGATGGGGAGCGAGGCTGATGGGCGGACAGAACGGCGGCGGTGTGGTGGCAAACTGGCGGCGGGTGCTGCTGATGTTGTTGGTGGTTGGAAGTGATCAGGTCGGGCGGGCGGAAGATCAGCCGCTGCTGCAACTGGAAACCGGTGGCCACACGGCAATCTGCAGGTGGCTGAACTTTATCCGGACGGCCGCACGCTGATCTCGCTGGGTGACGACAAAGTCGTGCGGCTGTGGGATGTGTCAAAACCAGCGTCGCCACGTCTGGACCGCTCGTTCCGCCTGCAAATCGGCCCCGGGTCTGAAGGCATGCTGTATGCCGGAGCCATCTCGCCCGATGGCTGCTGGCTGGCTGTTGGCGGGTTTCCGGTTGGCAGCTGGAAAAGATGGCATCCACATTCACCTGCTGGAACTGGCCAGCGGCGAGGTGGCGGCGGTGCTGCGAGGCCACTCGAACGCGATCAACGGCCTGGCGTGGTCGCCGGACGGTGCCTGGCTGGCCTCAGCGAGCGCCGACCACACGCTGCGGGTCTGGGACTTGAGAAGGTTGAAGGAGGAAGGCGGAAGAGTGAAGGATGTTGTGAGTGCAACATTGCAGGGGCACACGGACCAAGTGAACGGCCTGGCGTGGGTGCCATCGTCCCATCAGCCGCAGAGCGTTAGCCCCGGTTCCTCCCACATCGCAACCGGGGCTAACGCCCTGCGGCTGGTTTCGGGCTCGGATGATGACACGGGGCGGTTGTGGGAACGCAGGGCGGACGGCACGTGGCAGACGATTGCCACGCTCGCGGGCCACACCAACGATGTGATGGAAGTGGCCTGCTCGCCGGACGGCCGCTGGATTGCGACGTCGTCAAGTGATCGCAGCGTGCGGTTGTGGAACGCGAACGGTCGCTTCGAAAAAGTTCTCGGCACCAAGCCTGGCAGCTTTCCGACGCCGCCGAGGATCGATTTTTCGCCGGACAGCCGCTGGCTGGTCGCTGCGGATAAAGAGGGGAACCGGGGCGGGGCGGTGGTGTGGTCGGTGCCGGACGGGAAGCAGGTGTCGCGTTTTGACGGGCATGACAACACGGTGTACCGAGCGAAGTTCCTAAGTCGCCATCACGTTCCGCGTGATGAGCCTGGCTCCCCGGGCGCACAAGGAAAGAAGGGCGAAGCCGGAACTGACGGGCTCGTCACGCGGAGCGTGACGGCGACTTTGGTTGCCTCGACCGGCGGTGACGCAAGGACATCTTTCTGTGGGACGCCGCGACGGGGCAGGAAGTCGCTCACATTGTCGGACGCGGCGGCAGCGTTTTCGCCGCCGCCTTCTCACCAGACGGTCGACGTTTCGCCTGGGGATGGAAAAATGACAGTGACACGATGGACACGAAGCAGCCTCTCACCGCTGCCTTTGATCTGCTCGAGTTTCAGGTGGAACCTGGAGATCTGGAATCCGCCCCCACCGGCGACTGGCAGCGCGGGCGACTGACCAGCGACGGGTACTCGGCAGCCGTCGACCCGCAGCACATCAACACGCTGATCATCAGGCGTGCTACAAACGGCGGCACGCCGGTCGAGACCGCTCGCATCGCTCGTCATAATTCGTACGACGGCATCAGCTGTTACGCGTTCCTGCCCGGTCGGAGGCAGGTCGTTGTAGGTTCGAATTATGGTTTGACGCTGCACGATGCGGATTCAGGCACCACGCTGCGGGAGTTCGTCGGACATACCGGAATTATCTGGGCCGTCGCTGTCAGCCCGGACGGACGCACTCTGCTGTCCGCCAGCGGCGATCAGACGCTGAAATTGTGGGATTTGGAATCTGTGGTCTCTGATCCCCAACTTAAAACGGTGGCTCCGCTTCTGAACTTCTTCTTCACCAAAGACCAGCAGGATTTTGTTGCGTGGACGGAAGAAGGGTATTACTCGGCCTCTCCCGGTGGCGAAGATCTGATTGGCTGGCATACCAACCGCGGCATCGACAAAGCCGCCAGCTTTCCGCCGCGTGGCAGTACGCCAAAGTGCTGCACAAGCCGGAAGTGGTGGAACTGGTGCCGACAGCTCGCAGCACCGAAAAAGCTCTGCAGCAGGCCGCCGAAATTCTGAAGACTCGACCTGGAGCGCCCATGGTCGACGTTCGTCAGGATTCCGCCAAACTGGCCGTACCGAAAATTGAAATCACGTCACCGCAAACGTCGGCTCAAGTCAACGATGATGTGGTGGAACTGACGGCCACCGTGCTGCCTCCAGGGATCGCTGCCCATTTCTGACATTCGCATCACCGTCAACAAACGTCCTGTGCTGCTGAGTGAACTCAGCTTCCTGTTGAAGCAGGTCGCCGAAAACGACAGCCGTCCCCCGTTCCTCTGAAGTTTGACGTTCCATTGCTGCCCAACGGTCCGAATCTGATTGAAGTGATTGCCGGAACCAGTGCCGCCACCAGTCAGCCTGCCAAAGTGGAAGTGGTCAGCAATCTTCAGAATGCCGGTCTGCCGAACCTGTATGTCGTGGCCATTGCTGTGTCTGACTATGAAGACCCCGGGATGAAGCTGGATTTTCCGGACGATGATGCTCGCGGCGTCGTGGCCGCTTTGAAAACTCAGGAAGGTCGCTTCTACGAAAAGGTGATCGTGGACGAGCTGCTGAACGAACAGGTCACGGACCGCAACATTCGCCGATCGCTCAAACAACTGCGGGAAAATGTGACTCAGTACGACGTCGCCGTGATGATTGTGACCGGTCACGGTTATTCGGCTCCGGATTCCACGTACTATTTCTGTCCTCATGATTTTGATCAGGAAGAACCGACGATCACCGGCATTCCGTACGATGTCCTGACCGGCCCGCTGCGAGACCTGCCCTGCAAGGTGATTCTGTGTATGGACACCTGCCACGCCGCCGGAGTGCTGGGCCCCAAAGAAGACAGCGGACTGAAACAGCGTGGAGCTCGCAGTGCTCTGGAACGAGCTCTGGAATATCTGACCGACATCGAAGCCGGTGTGGTGGTGCTGACCAGTTCCACCGGTCGGGAACCCAGTTTCGAACGGGATGCCTGGGGCCACGGAGCGTTTTCGCTGGCGTTGATTGAGGTCCTGACCGGCAAACACAAGTTCGACAGCAAAATCCCGCTGCCCGCCGACACTAATCGCGACCGCTTTCTGGAACTGAGCGAAATCGACGCCTACGTGACCGCTCGAGTCCGAGAACTCACCAACGGCCGCCAGCACCCCGTTACCGAACGCGGCCGAGTTCCCAGTTTCCCGATCGGAGTGGCTCAGTAACGCCGGTGCGGCATTCCTGACGTGGGCAGTGCCCCCACCCGATTCGAGCTAACGCTCGGAAACGCGACTGCGTCGCTCAGAAAAAATGCTCGCACCGTGCGCGGATCTGACAGAATAAGACTCTCCCAGGTTCCGGGGGCCATGTCTGAATCAGGCAGCAGGTCACGCATGCAAACGAACTGCGAACAGGATCATGTCATCCCCGAAGTCGCCGAGTGTTTCCCTGCCAAGGTCTGTTTATGAATTCCGAGATTCAGAAAGCCCGTGAGTTTGCGGTTCGAGCTCATGCCGCCCAACGATACGGGGAGCATCCGTATTCGTATCATCTTGACGCTGTTGCCGAGATCGTGGCTCCTTTCGGCGAACAGGCTCAGATTGCGGCCTACCTGCACGACACTGTTGAGGACTGCGACGTGACGATTGCTGAGATCGCGGACGCCTTCGGCAAACAGATGGCGGACTGTGTGGCCCTGCTCACGGATGAGCCCGGCGAAAGTCGACCGATCCGGAAGGCCAGAACAAACCAGAAGCTGTCGACCACAGCGAATTCTCTGGCACTGATCGTCAAGGCTGCCGACCGGCTGGCCAATCTGCGGGAATCGCTGGATGATTCTGAAGCCGAATATCTGGCCATGTATCGCCGCGAACACGAAGAGTTCAGAAAGGCAGTCTACCGCCCGGGGCTCTGCGATGAAATCTGGGACGGGATCACGTCGATCGTCGATGCCTGAAAGGATGAGTGGACATCTTAAACCACGTTGACCGTTTGCATCCGGTGGCTCCTGCGACGTCGATGGTGTTTGGGGCGCTCAGGGAACGGAACTTCCGGGGCAGGATGAATTGAATGAAAGCAACTCCTCGAAGTTCGGAAGAACATCGACAGAGTCGGTGCTACACTTCCGAAACGCGACGATCCACCTGAGGAAAACACCAACAGCGATTGCCTCTGCAGCCTGCCGAATGAAAGTGTTTATCATTTCACTGCCGGACTCACGTCAGCGGCGACTTTCTGCAATTGCGAACATTCGCAGATCAGGTCTGCCCTTTGAGATCGTTGACGGTGTTGAAGCTCGCCGAATGCGTCCGGACGCATTGCCTGTGCGGGAAGGAAAGTGGGGGCAGTCTCTCCGCCCTGAAGAAGTCGGCTGTTACTATGCACATCTGCGTGCTCTGCAGCGGATCGTTGATTACGACCTGCCGTGGGGGTGCGTTCTGGAAGATGATTTTTGCTACGAGGAAGATCCTGATGTCGGACTGGCGGAAATCGCCAATGTGCTGCCCGGAGAATTTGACTACATCGGAATCTTCAGGACTCTGGGAATCAACCCGAAGCATGAGCGGCTGGCGTCAAAGGGGCCGTACTGGCGAGTCTGCGAGCCGGAGTTGCTGGCCACCGGATATCTGGCGCATCGCCGGTTTGCGGAACACATCCTGAAACATCACCCGGTTTGCGAGATGCCGATTGATCATCTGTACGCACAACTTTCCCACGACGGAGTCTTCTACGAACTGAAACGCCCCATCGTTGCCATTGCCCCGAACCTCGGCAGTGATATTCATGACGCGGAAGAGTGATCGGACGTCAGATTCAGGTGAGACAGTTTTCAGAGTTCATGGGGGCTGGGCGGATGTTTGTTGATCGTCGTGCCGAATTCGTGATTTGGAACGTTTTCTCCTTTCTAATCAGTGATTGCGATTGAAATGCAGCAGCTCATTGACTCACTCCTCACGTATCTTGCGGGCAACTGGCCTGAACTTGTCTGGATTGTCCTCGTCGCAGGTTTCGCGTCTTACGCTGCCGGTCGTCGCTCGCAGATGCAATGGCGCAAACGAGACTTCCTCCACCGATTGAACGTTTCACTTTCCTCGATCGATGGCGGTGTTCTGAAGATCCGGACCATTCTGGAAATGGATGTCGAGGATATCTTTCTGAACCGAGCGGCTTCCGACCGTATTGCCCAATTGGCTCAGCAAACGACCGAAATCGATCCATTGATCCCGATTCCGAAAGATGATCTTTGGTTCTATCTGAATTCTGTGCTGAATGAGATCAGCGAGCGTTTCGCACTCGGACACCTGCAGGCTGACGCCGGGCGAAGTGTTCGTGCCGAAAAGTATTTGTTGTGCCTGACCTGCGAACAGGCCGGTGCAGTTCGCACCCGAAAAATCCGGGCGATGCTGATTCGCGAGGCACTTCTGACAAACCTTCCTGAAACTGAGCCTTCCTACGAAAGCCCCACACATGCAACTCGCTGGAAAACGCTGCAGCAAATGGCAAAGAAACGTGAGACGTTTCCCGAATGCTTCCTGAAGATGGAGCTTTCTCTGTAGGGTTGGAACTGTCGCCGGTCATGCGACCGACACGTTGGACCTGAAGTTGGCGTGCGGGCAGTCTTGTTCCTGATGCGGGACGTTCAATTTCAGCTTTTGACCTCTGCTTCCGCCGCCACAGAGGGGCACACTGCGGGTTCATGGTCCTCCGTGTGCTTCGTCAGTGAACGCACATACGGAGAATCTCCCGGCGGATACTGGCCGAAGCTGACACCCAGAGACCTTGCCGCCACGACCGCGGAACTGTCCGGCTGAACTCGCGAGATCCGGTTCACCGCATCCAGAATGCTGACGCTGGTGACCGTCGGCGGCTGATAGCTGACCATGCGGCCGAATTCACCTTCCAGAACCATTCGAACCGCGTGGGCTCCGAACTGAGTCGCCAGGACTCGGTCAAAGTTGGTCGGCGGTCCGCCTCGCTGCAGATGCCCCAGCACCACCACGCGAGTCTCCCGCTTCAGCCTCACTTCCAGTTCGCTGGCCACGATCTGCCCGATGCCTCCCAGCAGATCCTGCCCGCCTCCATCCGCCGAACGTTTCGTAACCGTGCCGCCGTCGGGCAGTTCCGCACCTTCGGCCACGACAATCAGCGAGAAGCGTTTGCCTTCGTTGTCGCGTTCCAGAATCTTCTGGCAGACGTTTTCCCACGTCCACGGAATCTCAGGCAGCAGAATCACCGAAGCCGCCCCGGCAATGCCGGCGTGCAACGCAATCCAGCCCGTGTGTCGCCCCATGACTTCCAGCACCATGATGCGATCATGACTGGCGGCCGTGGTGTGCAGTCGGTCCATGGCATCCGTCGCACACGCCACCGCACTGTCGAACCCGAAAGTGAAAGCCGTGGCCGACAGATCGTTGTCGATGGTCTTGGGAACGCCGACCACCGGAATTCCGAATTCATGAAACTGCTGAGCAACCGCCAGAGAACCATCGCCCCCGATACAAATCAGCCCCGCAAGGCTCAACTGGTCGCAGGTCTTTTCCACACCGCACAGCAGTTCGGGGTCAAGATCCAGACGATCTTCCACACCCACTCGAGCCGCGAAGCGACCTTTGTTCGTGGAACCCAGAATCGTGCCGCCACGATTAATAATGCCGGCCGTGTTTTTGGTATCCAGCGGAATGTAGCTGACCGGATCCACCAGACCTTCGTAGCCGCGACGAAACCCGACCACATCGCAACCCAGCCGCGATGCCGATTTCACCACGCCGCGGATCACCGCATTCAGCCCCGGACAATCCCCGCCCGACGTCAAAACACCAATTCGCTTGCCTCGTGCCACAACCGCCTCCGATCCACATTCAGAAACTCGGGCAGAATTACTGCTCCCTTTGCAATGAAGCATCCCGCCTCAGTTTCCGATGCAGACGTCGTACCAATGACGCGAGATGAGCCGGATTCATGCGGAAATCGCGGCGGAAGCACAAACCGGAAGGCATTCGCGGACTGAATCTTCTTTTCCCTGCGTAACAAGCAAGCAATCCAACCGAAAAACGCAGCAGCCACGTGATTCATTCTCGGGCCATGTTTCAGGCGACTACTTCCATGCGACTGCTTCCAGGCTGCCGGATGCGCTGCCGGCACTTTTCAGCGGGAGAGCTTTCGTCGGATGGCGACAGTTGTGCCTTCGTCATCCGGCCCTGAATCGGGGATAGGATCGCCGAAGCTGACGGTCTGGTCCGTCATATGAATGGTTTGCGGAAAGCCGGCAGACAGTTCGTCGCTGTGAGTGACGCACAGCAGAGCGGCTTCGGAGTCGGCGGCCATCTCCAGCAGCAGCTGCCCGACGCTGGCGGCGGTGGCCGGATCCAGGTTGCCGGTGGGTTCGTCGGCCAGCAGCAGTGACGGTTCCATGATGAGAGCCCGGCACACGGCGACTCGCTGACGTTCGCCTCCGGACAGCGCTGCCGGGCGGTGACTGCGACGATCCTGCAGTCCGACTTTTTCGAGCAGCTGATGAGCTCGGTTCACAGCCGCTTTGCGATCGGCGGTGAAGCCGGCCAGCGTGGGCAGCAGAACATTTTCCAGAACACTGCACTGAGGCAGCAGCTGATGTTCCTGAAAGATAAACCCAATGTGACGATTGCGAAATTCCGCCAGCTTTCGTTCGTTCAGTGTCCAGGGATTCTGACCGAGAATCTGGACAATACCGGACGTCGGCTGATCCAGAGTTCCGGCGATGTGCAGCAGAGTTGTCTTGCCGCACCCGGACGGACCTCGCAGCGCGACTGCACTTCCGGACATCAGCGTCATGTCAACTCGTTTCAGAATGGTGAGCGAGCCGCGAACGCTGTCAAAGGTTCGGGTGACATTCTGCATGGAAAGTACGATGGGCATGGACGGGAATTTCCTGCGAGTGTGCCGGATATCGGCGGCTGTCTGAAGAGTTCCTGATCATTCCGGATGAAATTGACGATCCGGGTCTGCTGTCTGTGACTTCTCCGGTGAGTACTCGGTGATCTTTGACGTATATTCTTCGGGGATTTCAATCGAGCGCAGAGGCCGGTCATGTTCGACGACGCAGCACACTGTTTTCATGGACCCATTGGCGACAGGACGACCGTTGATGGAAAAGCGGACATCATAGGTGATCGATTTGACTCCGATTCGCTGGACTGTCAGAAGGATGTCAACGATGTCTTCGTAGCGCACCGGCGCCTCAAACCGGCATGTTGCGGAAACTCGCGGCCATCCGAAGGTGGAACCGTCCGGCTGAGGATTGACGATTGTCAGGCCGAGGGAACGAAAGAAGTCATGTTCGGTCTGCTCCATCCAGCGATAAAAGTTGGAGAAGTGGACAATTCCGGCCATGTCTGTTTCACAGAATTCGGCTCGGCGGGAAGTCACGAACGAAGAGGTCATGGGTGGCAGATATCGGTGAAGTTCAGAATGAGTTCAGAACCGGATTGTAAGCGCTGAGTCGGATATGGCGAGTACTCAGGCGGATTCCGAATGCTGAGGAAGACTCAGTCGGTGGCTTTCGTTTGCTGTCGGGTGTATTTGATGGCTTCCGTGATCAGGAACGGAATGGCTGCCACCGAAACGGCCATGGCGAGTTGCCGGATGTCCAGTTCTGCGGTGTGAAACCATCGCTGGCAGACGGGAACATAGATCAGCAGTACCTGCAGAATGCTGCCCAGCACGATGGCCCAGGCCAGGCGATAATTGCTGAAGAATCCCAGTTGCCACAGGCAGTGTTCATGAGACCTGACAGCAAGGACATAGAACAGCTGAGACAGCGACAGGCATGTGAAGACAGCTGTGCGAGCTGCGGGGAGCGTGGCGTCGGGGGTCCTGGCGTCGTAAAGCAGAAAGAAAACAATCAGGTTCAGAACCGCCATGACGGTTCCCATGATCATCACAGTCGCACTGAGTCCTTCACCGAAAATCGATGACCTGCGACCTCGGGGCCGTCGAGTCATGACATCCCGTTCGGCGGTTTCAAAGCCCAGAGCCAGAGCCGGCAGACCATCAGTGACCAGATTGATCCAAAGAATCTGGACCGGAAGCAGCGGCAGCGGCAGATTGATCACGACAGCCAGAAACAGCAGCAGAACTTCTCCCACATTCGAAGTCAGCAGATAGGCGATGAACTTTCGGATATTGTCATAGACAACTCGACCTTCTTCCACGGCCGCGACAATGGTCGCAAAGTTGTCATCCGCCAGAATCATTTCCGATGCTTCCCTGGAAACATCCGTGCCTGTAATGCCCATGGCCACGCCGATGTCAGCCTGCTTCAGCGCAGGTGCATCGTTGACGCCATCACCGGTCATCGCCACGACATCGTCCCGAGCCTGAAACGCCTGAACAATTCTCAGCTTGTGTTCCGGCGCGACTCGGGCGAAGACATTCACGGTCGCCAGCTGGGCGGTCAGCTGTTGGTCTGATAAGGATGCCAGCTGCTGTCCGGAAATGACGGTGGCGTGATTTGAAAGAAGTCCCACCTGCTGAGCGATTGCCTGAGCGGTCTGAGCATGGTCACCGGTGATCATCACGGTCTGAATTCCGGCCGACTGACACTTCTGAATGGCTGCTGCAGCTTCCGGACGGACCGGGTCCTGAATTCCGATCAGTCCCAGCAGAGTCAGGTCACTTTCATCCTGTTCTGCTGAGAGGCTTTCGGACGTCGGCGAACTTCGCTGACGGGCCGCGATTGCCAGAACACGCTTTCCGTCGGCCGCCAGGGATGCAGCTCGGTCCGTCCAGTCACTCAGCCGAAACAGTTCTCCGGACTGAGTCAGCTGCAGTGTCGGCGAGTCGAGTGTTCCGAGAGACGTCACCGATTCCAGGACCTGTTCGGCGGCTCCTTTCACGAAGACGATGTGGCTGCCGTCATCGGCCGCATGCGCTGTGCTCATTCGTTTCCGCACGGACGTGAACGGGATTTCCTGAACTCGCGGACGATTTCGATAAAGACGCGGGATGTCGATCTCATGGTCGGCAGCGGCCAGCAGAGCCGATTCTGTGGCGGATCCTGTCGGTCGGCCATCGGGGTCGAGTCGGGCATCGTTGCACAGTGTTGCTGCTGTCATTATTCCGGTGACCGAAGGATCGCCGGATGTTGAACTGTCGGACGAAGATGGCAGGCTTTCGGCGGGAATGATGTCGACAACCGTCATCAGATTCTGAGTCAGAGTTCCGGTCTTGTCCGAACAGATGACGTTGACCGACCCCAGTGTCTCGACGGCCGACAGCCTTCGCACAATGGCGTTGCGGGCGACCATTCGCTGTGATCCCAGAGCCAGCACGACGGTGACGATCGCCGGCAGTCCTTCCGGGATCGCCGCGACGGCCAGAGAAACAGCAGTCAGCAGCATGTCTGCGGCCAGTTTCGAGTTCCAGCGTTCGAACGGTTCCCTCAGAATGCCTGCGGCAAAAATGATTCCGCACGCCACCAGAACAATCACCGCCAGCTGGCGGCTGAGCTGATTGAGCCGCTGCTGCAATGGGGTCGGGCCAGGGGTTGCAGCTGCGATCATGCCCGCAATTCTGCCGACTTCACTGCTGTTGCCGGTGCATGTCACGATCGCATCAAGTCGCCCGCGGGTGACGGACGTACCACTGAAGATCATGCTCTGTCGGTCAGGCAGCGCCGAGTCTGCTGCCACCGGATCAGACTTCTTTTCGACGGCCAGAGATTCACCGGTCAGAGGGGCTTCATCAACTTCCGCTTCGACAGCGGTCACAATTCGACAGTCAGCCGGAACAGCGTCTCCGGCCCGCACATGAATCAGATCACCCGGCACCAGATCGACGGCTGCCACGGTCGACGTTTTTCCGTCTCGTGTGACCTGGACGTGTGGTTCAGCCAGACCTTTCAGCGCCTCGATGGCTCGTTCCGCTTTCCATTCCTGCGCGAACCCGATGACAGCGTTTCCCAGGACGATCAGAACGATGAGAACCGTGTCACTCAGATCACCCACAATCCCGCTGATGATTCCGGCGACAATCAGCAGGCCGACCATCCAGTCTGCAAACTGAGACAGAAACAGATGGAGAGCGGAATGTTGGCCGGTGGTCGTCAGCTGATTGCGGCCAAAGACCCGCAGGCGTTTGCGAGCATCCTCGCTGGTGAGCCCGGTCGCGGAATTGGTCTGCAATGTCCGATTGATTTCGTCGCTGGTCTTTGACCAGGGGGTGTCGACGGGGTGATCGTCAATCATCTTTGACCGGATTTCTGAATGCTGGTGCTGGTTCCGGGGTGGTTCCCCGAGACTGAACAGGATGTTGACGTTTTCAGCCGGAGATCGCCTCCGTCAGCAGGTCTTCCAGTGGAAGGCTGGTCGGCAACTGACGCAGGACCTTCTCAGAGGCGCAGATGCGGACTCGCTTGACACAGTCATCGAACTGCGTGTTGGACATGCTGGCGACGATCGGGGACACATCCCGCAGCGGACGATAGGTCTGTTCCTGAGCATAAAAGATGTCGACTTTGAATTCGACTTCGCGGTGCAGCGGCGGTGCGTCAATCAGGAGATCGACAGGGCTGATTTCCAGCTGACAGAGTTCGCTGATGCTTTTGACCAGTCGGTCGGAGCAGGCGACCAGTTGTTCGTAGGGCATCTGCCGGAGGGTTCGGTACAGATCCGGCTGCTGAAACAGACTGTATTCCCGAAGGCGTTTGTGCAGAGTTCTCTGAACTCCGAACAGTCCGTCGGTCAGTTGCTGAGCCGGATGTCCGTGGGCGGCATCACACAGAACTCGAATCATATCCGGTTCTGTCAGTCGAAACATTTCCGTCAGATCAAGACGCTGATGCACTTCGTAGAAGGCTCGGGCGAACATCGTTGTCGCCGAACGCACTGCATGATGCCAGTACACTTCACTGAACATGACATAGCGGGCAAACACCATCATCTCTGCAGCCGTGCGTCCCTTGGATGTCAGCGCCAGCCCGTCGCCGGCTTCGTTGACGATCAGAGAACTGATCAGGCGCTGACGGTCGAAGTTGCGCCCATAGGGAACTCCACAGTGCTGACTGTCCCGGTTCAGATAATCCATCTTATCGATGTCGATGGGGCCGGACAGAATGGATTGCCTGAGCTTCAGGCCGGGATCATCTGAACGTCCCGTCAGTACTTCCAGGACTTCGGCAGGCGAGACCTTCCACTGATCCTGCAGAACATGAGACAGTTGATTCTGAGGTCCCAGAAACTGAGCTGCGAATGCTTCATGCGGCGGCATCTGCGGCAGTGACAGGTCTTCAATCGGATGACAGAACGGCCAGTGGCCTATGTCGTGCAGCAAAGCGGCGACAATCAGAACTTCGGCATCATGAGCGGAAACCGCAGCGGCAAACCTCGGATCCTTTCCCAGCTGCCACATGTACTGCAGGGAATTGTGATAGACGCCGAGCGCATGTTCGAAGCGACTGTGAATCGCTCCGGGATAGATCCGCGACGTGAGTGCCAGCTGAGTGATCTGGCGCAGTCGCTGGAACTCAGGCGTGTCCACAACGGCTCGCACTCGAGGTGTGAACGGGATGTCCAGTTCGACGGGAATTCGCACGACGCCTGTTGTGAGTGCCGAGCTGGAAAGTTCCGGAATCTGTGAATAGGGATGCATATGGATCCGGCCAGCGATCTGTTTCTGTTCCTGAAGAAAACATCTGCCCTGTGCGAAGTTCCAGGCTGAGCGACAGAGTCGCGTTTGCGAACGTCACTTCACCCGAAGCCGCGAGCCCGACTCATGCCGGGAATGCCGGGAAAATTCACATACCGGCCCATCGGAGGTCGTCAGAGCCAGGAATTCGGCACCGAGTACCGCTGCAAAGCGAATTCCCGCTTGAGTTTCTGATCGCTGAGTGTAACGATTCAGTCTTCCGCCGGAACCGCAGCAGCACAAGGTTTCGGAAGCCTTTTGTTTGCCGCCCGGGCATCCGAGGCTGCCAGGTTCATTCGACAGGAGATTCTCGCTCAGAATGGCGAAAGAAGAAGCAATTCAGGTTGAAGGCAACGTTGTCGAAGCGCTCGCGAATACTCAGTTTCGCGTTGAGCTCGAAAACGGGCATATGGTGATGGCCCACGTCGCCGGAAAGATGCGGAAGCACTTCATTCGTATCGTTCCGGGAGACCGTGTCGTGGTTGAAGTGTCTCCCTACGACCTGAGCCGCGGACGAATCGTCTTCCGTGAGAAATAATCGCCCGTCATGGCTGATGTTTCGGAAACGCTGCCGTTTGTGCAGATCTACACCGACGGCGCCTGCCGAGGGAACCCCGGACCTGGCGGCTGGGCCTGCATTCTCAGACACCCCGCGTCCGGCACTCAGAAGGAATTCAGCGGCGGAGATCCGGAAACCACCAACAACCGGATGGAACTGCAGGCCGTCATCGAAGGGCTCAGCCAGCTCACTCGCCGATCCCGGGTCGAAGTGGTCACCGACAGCACCTACGTTGCCAAAGGGTGCGAATCATGGATGGCCGGATGGAAGAAAAATGGCTGGAAACGCCGGGAAGGACGCCAGCTGAAGCCCGTTTCGAACGTGGAATACTGGCAGAAGCTGGATGTTCTGCTGGCTCGGCATGTTGTCCGTTTCACTGTGGTCAAGGGCCACGCCGGACATCCGGAAAACGAGCGATGCGATGAACTGGCTGTTGCCGCCGCCGAAGCTGTTCGCTGAATCTGTTGGCCGCTGTTTCCCAGATTCCCTGGATTTCCTGTTTTGAAAGCTGGTCCGAATGCAGAAAGAGACCGGCTTTTTCTGCCGTCCCGAGAAGGCTTTGCGGCAGGCTGTGCTGTTAACGTAGAATTCTTGCCTGGTGACATCAATCCTGTTTGCATGAGTTGTCGATGTTCTTCCTGGAATGCCGCTTCCGGGGTTTGTGTGCGTTGACCATGTGAGTCAGCTTCTGCACTCGCCCGAAACCAGCTATCGCCTGACAAGGACTGAAAGAGATGAAGTTTTCCTGGCAAATGAAGTCGCTCCTGCTGTGCGGAAGCGTCGTGATTGGCTGCGGTGAGGCCACTGATTCCACCGTTTCTGATACATCTCCGACCGGAAGTGCATCTGCACCTGCTGCAACTCCGGCCGCTGACGCCAAGCCGTCTGACCCGCTGTTGGAAGGTATTCAGTTTGACGACCCGGAACAGTATCCGCAGGTGAAGGCGGCCTATGAAGCCAAGCCCACGGATTCGGAGGCCGTTCAGGGTTATGCCGAAGTGCTGCTCAGCATGGCCTGGGCTCACGCTCAGGGCGACAACGCAGCGATGTCAGATGCTGCTCTGTCCAAAGCAGGTGAAGTCATCCTGAAGGCCCGCGCCGCTGGTGTCGAACTTCCGGTTCCCCCGGAATCCACTCTGCAGGCCGAAATCCTGTACGGTTATGCCTGTGTTCTGGGGAAGACAAAGAAGGACGCTGAATCTTTGAAAGTTCTGGGCCAGGCGGTTGAAGCCGGTTTCAGCAATGTTCAGATGATCAAGACGGATACCGATCTGGCCACTGTCCGTGAACTTCCTGACTACGCCAGCCAGCTGGTCGCATGGGAAGCTCACTTCGAAGAACTGAAAAAGCAGCACGAAGCTGCTCTGGTGGAAGCCGCCAAAGAAGACCTGAAAAAGGGCGAAACCTTTCCATTCGATTTCAAGCTGACCGACGTCAACGGCAAACCGCTGAATCTGGCCGACTTCAAGGGCCGAGTCTGCGTGGTTGACATCTGGGGTACATGGTGTCCGCCGTGCCGCGAAGAAGTTCCGATGTTTGTCAAACTGCAGGACAAGTACGGTAAGTACGGTTTTCAGGTGATGGGGCTGAATGACGAACGCGGTCCCAGCGACGAAGCCAATGTCGAAACCATCAAGAACTTCATCGCCAACGCCAGCATGAACTATCCATGTGCCATGGTTTCCAAAGAAGTCATGGAACAGCTGCCGGAATTCAAGGGGTTCCCGACAACTCTGTTCATTGACCACCATGGCAAGGTTCGACTGACAGCGTTCGGCTTCCACGAGTACCAGTACCTGGAAACTGTTGTGGAAGCACTGCTGCGTGAGCAGTCTGCAGAAGCTCGTTCTGCCGCAACCAACTGATCCGGGCGGCGACGGTCTGCGAAAGACGGCTGCCGGAGAGTCAGAGCGTAATTCATTCACGTCAAGGGTCGTCCCCATATCGGGACGACCCTTTTCGTTGGCAGAAAACATCAGCTGCCTGCAGTGCGCAGGCTGCGGGCCGTATTTGGATTCATCAATGAAAAGTCTGACCAAAGAACTGTGGATGGAAGTGCCTCAGCGACGAGCCATCGTTTCCATTCATGATCAGGTGGAATCGCTGGTTTCCGAAAGTGCTGTTCAGGATGGTCTGGTTCTGATCAATGCCATGCACATCACGGCATCGGTGTTTATCAATGACAATGAACCCGGTCTGCATCGTGATTATGATCGCTGGCTGGAAGAACTGGCCCCGTTTGACGCCTCGCCTCAGCGCTACCATCACAACCGAACCGGTGAAGACAATGCTGACGCTCATCACAAGCGGCAGATCATGGGCCGCGAAGTCGTGGTGGCCATCACCAGTGGAAAACTGCATCTGGGACCGTGGGAACACATCTTCTACTACGAATTCGACGGTCGGCGGCGAAAGAGAATCCTGGTGAAGATCATTGGCGAATAATGTTCGAGAGCGAACGTCACCATTGATTGCTGTCGTTTCCCGAGGCGAAGATCTAGACTGTTCGATCCCGTGAACGTTCGTTTAAACGCGCGGGACTTTCCTTCTCTGCGATTGCAGGCTTTCAGGACAACTGAATGTCAAACTTCAACAAAGGCATCATTCTGGCCGGCGGAACAGGGTCTCGCCTGTTTCCGATCACGCTGGGCATCAGCAAGCAGATGGCTCCGGTCTACGACAAGCCGATGATCTACTATCCGCTGTCCACTCTGATGCTGGCCGGTATTCGCAGCGTGCTGGTGATTTCATCACCCCGGGATTTACCCGGATTCCGCAGCCTGCTGGGCGATGGCAGTCGCTGGGGTATGACTCTGGAATACTGCGAACAGCCCAAACCGGAAGGGTTGGCTCAGGCGTTTATTCTCGGAGCAGACTTCATTGGGCAGGACAACGTCGCTCTGGTTCTGGGAGACAACATCTTCTATGGTCGAGGATTCCAGCAGATTCTGAATTCTGCCACCGATCGCGCCAGCGGAGCGACCATTTTCGGATACGAAGTTCGCGATCCGGAACGTTACGGAGTTGTCGAATTCAACGAAGCTGGCCAGGCCGTGTCGCTGGAAGAGAAACCCGTCAGACCGAAGTCACATTTCGCCGTTCCCGGTTTGTACTTCTACGACAACGATGTTGTGCAGATTTCGCGAAACCTGAAACCGTCGCCTCGAGGCGAACTGGAAATCACCGACGTCAACCGGGAATACCTGAACCAGGGGCGACTGCAGGTGGAAACTCTGTCCCGAGGTTTCGCATGGCTGGACACCGGAACTCATGATTCGCTTCTCGACGCCGGCAACTTTGTGGCGGCGATCGAAAAACGAATGGGTCTGAAGATCTCCTGCCCGGAAGAAATTGCCTTTCGCAAAGGCTTTATTGATCTGGCTCAGCTGAAGACTCTGGCCGCTGATTTCAGGAACGAATACGGTGACTACCTGAACCATGTCGCCGAGCGCAGTACTCGCTGATCTTTGAAATCACACAACACTCAGCCAGAACTGTCACGATGCCCAGAGTTGCCTTTACCAGAAATCTGCAGAGACACGTCGACTGTCCGGTGGTCGAGGTTGCCGGAAGGACCGTCCGCGAAGCTCTGGACAATGTCTTCGCCGGCAACTTACTGCTGCGAGGTTACGTTCTGGACGATCAGGGAAGTCTTCGGACTCACATGGTCATCTTTATTGATGCGGCCACACTGAAAGATCGACAGCACCTGAGCGACCCGGTCAGTGACGACAGCGAGATCTTCGTCATGCAGGCGCTGTCCGGCGGCTGATCACGTCCGCGCCTCCGTCACGCCGACGGCTCCGCCACGATCGGCGGATGGTCAGGAACAGACTTTTCAGTTCTTCCGGATTGTTCAAACACCGGAAAATTTCAGTTTTCAGCCGGTCTTCTATTTCAAGGCTGAGTCCTATTGGGAAGCTTTCGCGCGGGCGGCGTCGATTCTTTTTTGGAGGGCGGTGGTTTCCGGCGAAGAGACGCCATACAAGCGGCTGGTCAGAGCGTGGGATTCCTTAAACAGGCTGATCGCATTTTGGAACTGTCCACGAGTCGCTTCGAAATCGCCAAATTTCATCAGAGCGATAAATGTTTGCTCGTCGTCGGTGTTCTGTTTCGCAATCTGCAGTGCGGAGCGCAGGTTGGCTTCAGCGGCAGCGAGATTGCCGCTGCGAAATTCAAGTCGAGCAGCATAATGCAGATCGACGATTAGTTCCGGGCTTTGTAGCCCATGCACCGACTCAAGTGTTTTGAGACTTTCGCGCTGCTGAGCGGCAGCTTCCTGATACGAATTCTGCTGTTCCAGAATCTTTGCCTTTCCGTGAAAAGCGAGAGCCAACGGAATGCTTTCCTTCTTCGCTGTGCGGTGCAGACGAATGCACTCGTCATACACAGACATCGCCTCTGTATCTTTCTTCTGCTCTTCAAGTGAAAATCCGAACATGCGCAGAATGAGCAATGAATTGTCGGCAGATGGTCCCAGAGCGTTTCGACTGACCGTCACGGCTTCTTTCAGGAATCTTTCCGCCTGCTGCGGGTCCCCTGCCATCATGGCCGTGATGCCGGCGAATCCAAGTGCATTCACAGTTTCAGTACAGTGGCTCCCGTAAATGTCTCGAGTCACCTGAACAGCGTAAGCAGCCAGCGGAACAGCATCTCGCGGTTTTGTTTCGCGGACTTCCATGGCTTTGGTGATTGCTTCTTCGGCTTGCTTCCGGCGTAGTTCTTCGTCCGGAGTGAACTCGACCACCTGAAATTCAGAAGCACTGATCCAACCAGTGCCGTCCTGTCCGGGAACCTGAACTTTGGCCCACAGATGTCCGCTCAGACGCTGCATGACTGCGGAATTCATTCTTGTCCCCATCGGTACTTTTGTCAGTACATTCTCTCCGGCCTTGATGGACGCGGTGGGAGTTGTCACCTTCAAAATGAACTGAGCGTGAACATCAGGGACTGTGAGAAACAGGTAACAGACAGCGAAAGCGATGTGCCCTCTGACGCAGTGAACGTTCATGGAGTGACCCTTCCCGTGCATGTGAAGGCTGCCCACATCCAGGGTGAGCTGCGCCGTAACGGTTTCTAAGAGTTTCAATCATCCTGATCTAGCTCGTCTGCAGTGCCTCGGCGGCATCCTGATTACCTGCCAGTGCTTCGAAGAAGGCTCCGGACAGATTCATTGTCTCTCGGTCAAGAACCGGCCACAGAGATGCCACAACGCTGGTGGCTCCCGCCTGATGAAACGCCTGTCGCAACCCGGCAACTCCTTCCCCGTTGTGCAGTGTTCCTACGCCGGAATCGCAGGCTGACAGCACAACCACTCTTGTCGCCCGCAGATCCGCTGCCACAACCTCCAGCCCCGTCAGAATGCCGTCTTCACCGCCCTCAGCAGATGACCGATTGCAGCCCGCCAGTAACAGACCGCAGCGCAGCAGAGGATCAGACTGAACGGCGAGGTCCGATTCGCTGGGAAGAAAAAACCATGAGAACTGACCAGCAACACGGAAGGACTTTTCAGAGCCTTGAATGCATCTTCCGTGGCCTGTGCCTGCTGATGTACGGTGCAGCGAAGTCCGGTGGCAGATGTGAGCAGTGGAGACACAACCGCAGCTTCGGCTGCACTGAAGGTCAGCCGTTGAGCGTTGTTCTGCAGAATACTATTGCGAAGTGATGTCGACGCACCTGAAACACCCCGATCAGCCCTGCCCGGCACCGGTAAACCCGGTTCCGCGTCGAAGTCGGGATCAGCAAAGATCACTGCCGGATTTCCTTCACCCTTCAGAGTTGCCTTCAGCTGACTCAGCGATTCATCATTCACGAATGCGGCGAATTCCGGGTCGTTCAGCAGAGCATTGAGTGTGGGATTGGAAATCTCCGGCTTTGTCTCATTAATGACGAGGTCGCGTCCCGACGTGACATACCTCACCACAAAACGCTCGATAATGTAGGTTTCGTCATCAAGATGCAGGGCGCAGAAAGGAAGGAGCCACAACTGGCTGTCCGGGCTGATCAGGATCTGGCGATAACCGGTCATTCCCGGCAGTAGTTTTTCGCGGAACATCGTTTCCAGCACACGACATTCCTGATTGACTTCTTTCACGGCCTCTTCCGCGCCAATGGACGGCAGATCCTGCAACGACGTTTCCAGAGCTGTTCTGACGCGAACAACTTCCGCATCAAGGCGCGCTGCCGATCCCAGATCGACGACGGTGACTCGGCCGGAACCTTCCGGCGGCATGATCCATGCCACGTAGCGATCTTCTGTCCACGGCGGCGCCGATGAGTTTCCGGTCATTCGAACGATGTCAACATAAACACTGTCCCTCGGCAGAGCCTTCCGCAGCGAATCCAGCGTGATCCATGGCTGTTTGGGAAACCGATGCCTGAGAACGATGTCCCGCCACAGACGAAGTTCCTGAATTCGCAACTCCAGCAGTTCCCGAGACGGAAGCGGAGCCGCTGACTGTTGGAGGGTGGCGAGCCTGGCGATTTCTGTCCGCAACTGACTCAGTGCGTAAACTCGCTGACGTTGATCGTCGCCGTCGGCATCTCGAAGAATCACCGCCTGAGTTGCCATGGCTCCTGTTGCTGCCGCTTTCCCGTTGATTATCCATTCTGCCGACATTTCAGCAACTCCCGGTTGCGCAACATGTTGAACGGCATACAACAGATCATCGTTCGCCTGCAGTTCCGCGATCGCTGTCAGCTGTTCCTGACGACTCAATGTCGGCAGCACTGTCGTCAGAAACATTCGCCCCCTTTGTCTGGCATCCTGCAGGTGTTGCATCGCCGTTGCAGTCTGCCCTGACTGATCGGACAGTTGTGCGAGCTGACGAGACAGACGAATCACCGACGGATGGCTCGCTCCCAGTCGCTGAGTCTGAATCTGCTGACAGGATTGAATCAGCTCGACGGCCGCAGTTTTCTCTCCCCGTTCGGCACGGGCTGCGGCCAGTCCAAGCTTCAGCTTCACGACCGCAGGATGGCTATCTCCCAGCTGTAAAACCGCGTCCTTCAGTGCTGCCTGAAATATTGGAATGGCCTGTCCCGCTTTGCCGCGTGCGAGCAGGACGCTGCCAAATCCGCAGGCCAGCCGTGCACGAGTCAGCGGAAGCGGCCGCGAGTTCAGTAATGTCCGAACGGCTTCGAACTGTGCTGCGGCCAGATCCGCCGCGTCGTCACTGGTGAAGAATTCACCGACCGCCAGTTGAATCCTCATTCGCGCCTGAACGTTGTCAGGAGACAGACCAGGAATCATTGAGACGACATCGCGGATATCGGCTCTTGCCTCAGCTACGCGGCCGACTTTGTGAAGAACGCGGGCACGCAGCACCAGCGTCTCCAGAGAAAGCGGATGAGTGTTCTGGTAGCTGCGACCACAGGATTCCGCGGCGGCCTCAGCGAAAAGGATGGCGTAGCCGAGGTCACCTTTTTCCAGGTAGCACTCAACAATGTACATTTCAACGTCAGCGGTGATGATGTTCAACTGCCTGTAGTAATAGAGCAATGGACCGAACCTCGCGATCGCCAGATCGTAATCGCCGTTCAGCAAATGGCACCGACCAAGAGGCATCGCGGTTTTCAGGACCTCGCTGTGAGCAATCCCCAGTGGCCGAGCCAACTCGGCCGCCTGTTGCAGCATCTGCTCCGCTTTTCGAAGATCCTCCTTCTGCATCAACAGGTCTCCGGCAGCGCGAAGTTTCTGAACCCGGGACTCACGATCGGCCGTGGTCAGTTGACCATCATTCTGCGGAAAGGGAATGGGGGCAGCAGAGCTGCACCACCACACAGGTGAAAAGCACAGTGAGTCGGCCGAGATGCATCACACAGTTTCCAGGTCAGCAGGGAGAAGGCGACTGCCGGATCTCACTGAAGCCGCCGCAACGGGGAAATGGTTCGGGCAAACAGTCAGGGAACACACCCCCTCGACGCACAATTCCCTCAGCGCCCGAGCATAGTGAGATCGATAATTGATGAAAAGTTGCTTCTTCGATTTGGCGGATCTCATCCCGGAAAAACAGTTCGGACGAATGGCTGATGCGATTGTCGGCTTTCAACGCGCCTGGTGCTGCCACCTCGTGACCGTCCTCAGCCTGGTTGTTCGATCAGGGAAGTCTCCGGACTCACAGGGTCATCCTTATTTTTTGATGCGGTGACGCTGAAAGATCGACAGCACCTGAGCGACCCGGTGCGTGACGACAGCGAAATCTTCGTCATGCAGGCGCTGTCCAGCGGCTGATCACGTCCGTGCTGCTGACACGCTGACATGATCGTCAAAACCGGCGAACGGCCTGGAACAGGCTTTTCAGTTCATCGTCGACATCGTCGCCAGCGGCGGTGGTCAGAGAAATTTCTTCCCGCAGCAGGATTCGGTAGCGACGGCGCAGGCGGTGTACGGAAACTCGCACGGCGTCATTGGAAAGTCCCAGCCGTGAAGCGGCTTCGGCATAATCCGGAGCACGATATGAATTGTCGAGAAATCCGCGCAGCACCTCAAACTGTTCGCCACGTCCGGCAGTTGATTGTTCTGTTTCCAGACGGTCCAGAACGCGCGTCAGCAGAGTGACGGCCCATTGGCGTTCGAACAACTGTTCTGCAGTTGGCCGGCCTTCCGCAACGCAGTCAATGTCCGTCAGAGAAACTGTTCTTGATTGCCCACCGCGTTTGATCGTGCGTACTTTGTTGCGTTCGTTCGACAGAAAATGACGGACGGCTCCCAACAGGAACGAACGGAAACGTCCTTTGGCTGGCTCTGCGGTGTGCAGAAACGGGCGGTCCAGCAGCTGAGTGAAAAAGGCCTGCGTCAGGTCTTCGGCATCGTGATCGGCGGCCGTATGCTGACGAATGAAGGTGTACACCGGCGTCCAGTAGGCTTCGCACAAATCCGACAACGCACGGCGAGCCGCCATTGGCCCGGCAGCTCCGGCCGACTGCACCACCAGACTCCAACGAGTCGTGACGAACCGTCGACTTTGGGGTCGTTTTCGTGGAGGATTGGCAGCGGGTGTGACCAAATCGCGAAACTCCACAAAAAGTCGGTAACGAATGCCGCGGAAGGCTTCAGGAAGATTGTAGAAACGAAACGTTTCGAAATCGATGCAGGTTTGCTCAAATCTGACGATGGCCCGGCGCCCCGTTTTTCGGAGATTCTTCCATGAGTTCCACAGTCACAGAACAGGCGGCGTCTTCGCACATTTGCGGGACGTGCGGCGGGGAGATCATTTGCCGTGACGGTCAGGACTTCTGTCCGGTGTGTCTGTTGCAGCGGGGAATGCAGAGTTCCGTGCTGGGGATTTCCGGTATGCAGAACTGGAGTCCTCCGCCGATCGAAGAGCTGGCGGCGAAGTTTCCTCAACTGGAGTTTCAGAATCTGCTGGGACGTGGCGGAATGGGAGCCGTTTACAAAGTACAGCAGAAAGATCTGGGACGCACGGCAGCTCTGAAGATTCTGCCCGACGTCATTGCCAAAGATCCCAGCTTTGCGGAACGATTCCTGAGAGAAGCTCGACTTCTGGCTTCTTTGTCACATCCTCACATTGTCACGGTTTATGAATTCGGTCAGCGCGACGGCGTTTACTTTCTGCTGATGGAATACGTGGACGGAGTGACTTTGCGACAGGCAGCGCAGGCGGAACCGATTCGCAGACTGTCGTCCAAAGACGCGCTGGCGGTGGTTGGTCAGTTGTGTGACGCTCTGCAGTTTGCTCACGATGAAGGCGTTGTGCATCGCGACATCAAGCCGGAAAACATTCTGATCGACAAACGGGGGCGAGTCAAAATTGCCGACTTCGGACTGGCTCGCCTGCTGGGCAAGCCGGTCGACTTGCCCACGCTGACTCGCACCAATCAACTGATGGGCACGCCCGCCTACATGGCTCCCGAACAGATCGAAGGCCAGGCGGTGATTGATCATCGAGCCGACATTTATTCGCTGGGCGTGGTGTTCTACGAATTGCTCACGGGTGAACTTCCACTGGGCCGATTTCAGCCGCCGTCAAAGAAAGCCGACCTCGATGCTCGGCTGGATGAAGTGGTGCTCAGAACTCTGGAGAAAGAACCCGACCGACGTTACCAGCAGGCCAGCCAGGTGCGAACAGACATGGACGCCATCCGAACCCCGGCGGTGAATTTGTCGGAAGGCGCTGCGACATCGTCCGGCGCGCAGGTCAACTACTGGCTGCGAGTTCTGTTGGTTTGCTGGACGCTGACAGGTTGTTTGTTCGTGAGCTTCACTCTGCTTGATCATCTGCATCCGGTGCAGCTCGTGGGAATGTCGCTGGCCGTCAGTTTACTGGTGGCGGTTTTGGTAGACGTGTTTCGACCTCACAGCACGTCGTGGAAACTGGCCAGGCTGGCAACCGGTTTTCTGGTGGGAGTCGCCCTTCCGGCGGTCATGCTGTGGGGCATGTTTCGCATGGCCGAATATCGGTATCGCGAATTGTCCGAACGACTCGGCCGACAGTCGGAGCACGTCGCAGATCTGCAGAAGCAGAATTCTACGTTGCAGGCTCAGTTGCAGCAGGGGGCCGGTGATTCCGGTTACGGAATGGAATCCATGTCCGGTGACATTGGTTACGAAAGTGGTGGCGGAGGATACCCAGGCATGATGGGCCGTCCGGGAATGGGCATGGAAATGCCCGGC
This sequence comes from Planctomycetaceae bacterium, assembly GCA_041398865.1. Lineage (GTDB taxonomy): Bacteria > Planctomycetota > Planctomycetia > Planctomycetales > Planctomycetaceae > Fuerstiella. The sequence goes on along the minus strand of JAWKTY010000021.1, from coordinate 1,288 downwards.
GGTTTCGGCGGGGAATTCGGTTCTGGTGGCATGGGTATGGGAAGCTACGAAGGTGCCGGAATGGGTGGCGGCTATGGCGGTGACATGGGCGCCGGGTATGAAAGTTCCATGTACGGCGGCCCGTCTTTAGCGTTGCAGATTTCCGATGGTGGCGCGTCGTTAAAACATTCAGACCGCTGGTTCGACGAAGATCAACAGAAAGCGGTCAACAAAGTTCTCACCGCCACGCATCAGAAGTACCTGCAACTGGAAGCGGACCACAGTCGCTTGCTGGCCTACGACGACGGTTCCGTGGGAACTCGCATCCAGTCCTTCGAAGCTGACGTTCGCCGCCTGGAAAATGAATTCTGGACCAACATTGATGACGCCGTGGATGTCGGACGGCAAAAGCTGCTGAGAACCATGAGGCTGACGGGAGAGGTCCGTCCCGGGCTGCTGGGTTGGTCCGTGAGTTCACCAGCAGAGCGGCCAACAGATTTCAGAATCGAAGTTCAGATCCGTCGTCAGGGCCGGTGGTATGAATATCGGTTGCAGCCGGGAGACGGATCCTGGTCGCGAAATCCCACTCTTCCGGAACAACTGAAACGTTTCAATCATGAACCTGGTCCCTGGATGGCTTTGGAAAACGCTCGATCTGCATACGCCCGCAAGGACTGGGAGTCACTTGCGGGATGCTTTACTCAGGCCGGTCTGCGACTCTGGATGAGAGCCTCCTGGCTTAAGATGCGAAATCTGGACGATCAGACGTTGGAATCCGCGTTCACCGCCCTTGCGGCGGATCCCCTGTGGATTGATGCTCAGAAAATGATGGATGGCCGCTCAGAAGAGGTAACAGCCTATATTGAAGGGCTTGAGAATGGTGCAATCGCTCCACCGAGCTCAGAAGTGGTCTCGGCAGCCGCCCTGACTCAGACTCTGCTGTCTCTGAAGGCTTTGGAAATGCACGAACAGCTGGCACTGTTCACGCTCAACCCGCAAGATCTGCAGGTGAGTTCGAACGAAAACGATCAGGCCGAGGCCACCATCATCGACCACCCGAAGACTCGGCGTCTGAGTTTCCGTCGCACACAAAACGAATGGAAAATCGACGGCGGCGACTGGCCGCAGCCGGATGTCAAACCGGAGTCTGCCTCCGCCCCGGATGACTCTTCTCCGCCACCACCACCCGCCCCGGACGCGAAGTCGGAAGCCACGGAATAGCGCCACTGTGGCACCTCGCTCCGCCAGGTCAGCCTCTGTTACCACACCCATCAAAAGAAATCCAGAGTCCAGCAGCACTCTCTGAACT
>JAWKTY010000020.1:0-147078 GCA_041398865.1 Planctomycetaceae bacterium | reverse complement strand
TCAGCGGACGCTGCGGTACCTGAGACTTCGACGTCAGGAGACGTCCGGCTTCCAGCAAAGTTGCCACGCATCCTCCGGCGTCGCCGGCTCCAGGACCAAATGGACAGGAATCGTAATGAGTGCTCAGCACCAGCGGCCGGATATCAAAATCCGCCCACTCAGATCGAGTCGCAATCACATTGAACAACTCGACCGTATTCGCTTCCGCCCAGGCATACTTTCCGGACTGAATCTCAACGTCCCACCCATCTTTCTCCAGCATCACCACCAGCCGTTCGCGAACAGCAGCCTGTTGCGAAGACCCTGCCGGATGAGGTTCGTTCGGCAGCAGCTTACGATGAATCTGAATCGCCCGTTCCGCACTGAACCGCAGCCCGTTTTCGGAAGTCACACCTCCCGCGTCCGACGCCGGAATCACGGCAGGTGGCCGGTAAGCCACGCAGGTCAGCAATTCCATCAACGCGAGACACAGCAGACCGACTGCAATCGTCCGTGTTCGATTCTTTGGCATATCACTCTGTGCCTTCTGCGGACGACGGGAAATGTCATGGAGAATCGACCACGAGCCTGAACAAATCCGCCGCCACGGGACTCCCTGCGGTTGTACCGCGGTCTTCAGACGGCGTCCATCTCGGCAATCGGTAACAGGCCGCGATGCAGGGACTGCAGCGCGGTGATGAGCGACGGGGTCAGAGCCTGGCTGTCTGGCAGCTGACTGAGCATCCGGTGAGCCAGCTCATAAGCCGACAGCAGGCTGAGTCGAGTCTGCTTCGTCGGATTCTGTGCTGACATGATTCGTTCCAGTGGTGTCAGGTGCAGCGCGTTCATCACGGCTGCGGTCAATTCACCGGGTTTCGAATGGTGCTTCTGAGCACTGCTGATGGTTCTCAGGAAAGCTGAAAACAGCAATAGCCGGGTACTTCTCAGCTTGATGTTGACCTCCAATGCTTTGGCGGGCTCATCCGGATGAATCCAGCACGCTCGTGCGCGAATGCTTGTCCAGTAACGCTGAACTTCCAGAATCAGCCAGTGAAACGGGCCGGCTTCGCCAAATAATTCCGCATTCCGGGTTTCCGAAAACCAATGCAGAAGCTGAGCCTGCAGATGAGTGAAACGATCATCACCGGCAAGTGGCTGAGCATCCAGAAGCAACTGCATCCGCTGCCCGTAGCTCGTCAGATCTTCGTCAACTCTGCCTCGAACGGATTCATCCAGCAACTTCCGGCAGAACACGCAGCTGGAAAATACACCGCCGGGTTTGGGTGCTTTCAGATCAGACAATTCCGAGTCCTGCCGGATTCGCTGCCAGACCCATCGATACAGATCCGTCGCTTCATCATCGGAAACAATTCGGTCGCGATCATCAATGACCAACAGCAGATCGAGATCCGAGCCGTGGTGAGCTTCCATGCGACACAGCGAACCGGAGACTGCCACACAGGCAATCGGAGAGGGAAGATCCTGCAGCACGCTGCGAATCCGCAGCAGACGCTGACGTGAAAACGTCCACGCAGCAGCCAGATGAGGCGCATCCGTGACGGTCAGCTCTGAACCGAAAATCGGCAGCAAACGTTCGTACGGCCGCTGTTCATTCATTCCGTGCAATACAGTGCATGAGACCATCGAAGCTGCAGGCATCGGGCTCCACTTCAAGAGGTCGGCCCAAGGCTGACGTGTTCCCAATGCCCCACGTTCTGCGAGTCTCACGGAAGATCGTGCGACAGCGCCAGCAACGCTCTACATGGAACCTGTCAACGAACAACCCGGCACGCAGCCGGCAGCTATCGGTCGATTTCGCCCATCACGATGTCCAGTGAGCCCACAACGGCCGGGACGTCAGCCAGCGGTACTCCGGCACAGATCATGTCGGTCACAGACAGATTGCAGAAGCAGGAACTCTTGGCTCGCAGTCGAAGTGGTTCTGTTTCGCCATTGCCAACCACATAGAAGCCCATCTGCCCCCGAGGACATTCCGTTTCCAGATAGACTTCGTCTTTGGGAAGCTTCGAGTTGAACTTGAACGGATCGCGGTGAGTTCCCTCCGCCGCCAGGTATTTGGGAATGGCCTGTCGCACGAGGGAAATTGACTGGACCACTTCCATCATCCGCACGTAGAAACGGCTCCAGCAGTCGCCCATGACAACTTCCCGCGGAGCTGCATCGAACGGAGCAACGGGAATCTCAAAGGTGTAGCCTTCGTACATCCGGGTATAGATCGGTTCGCCGTCACGACGCAGGTCGTAGTCGACTCCACTGCCCCGCAGGACCGGTCCCGTGCAGCCCTGATTGATGGCCATGTCCCGGGGCAGAATGCCGATATCCGCCGTTCGCTTGATGAAGATGGCGTTTCGCGTCAGCAGAGTGTGGTACTCGCGAATTCGCTTTTCCAGCCACTTCAGGAACATTTCGACAACGTCAAAGAACGGAGCTCGCCCGCCCTTGTCGATACACAGCAGTGCCGACAGCCCGTCCGGAATCTCGATTTCTTCCGGAAGATCGTGAGTCGCGCCACCGATGGTCAGATAGCTGCAGGTCAGTCGAGCTCCACAGACTTCCTCGAAGAAGTCCAGGATGATCTCGCGTTCCCGGAATGCGTACAGGAACGGACTGAAGGTTCCCAGATCCAGCCCGTACGCTCCCATGCCGACGAGATGACTGGCAATGCGCCCCAGTTCGGCGATGAACACCCGCAGGTGCATGGCCTTCGGGTTGACTTCCATCCCGATCAGCTTTTCAACCGCCAGCGAAAAGCCGAGATTCATATTCATGGCGGCCAGATAATCCATCCGGTCCGTGTAGGGAACCCACTGAGGCGCCGCCAGGTTTTCGCCGATCTTTTCCGCACACCGATGCAGGTAACCGATGTGAGGTGTACATTCATGAACAATTTCGCCGTCAGTGCGAAGCAGCAGACGCAGAACCCCGTGAGTACTTGGGTGCTGCGGCCCCATGTTGACCAGCATTTCGTCCGTCTGGACGTCAAACTCGACAACTCGTGGATCTTCAATCTGCATACTCATGGTCTGTTACCAACTGCTTTCAGACGGTCTGAACCGGATCGAGCCGAATTCGTCATTTCGACCCCAAGTTCTGCCGACAGGTTGCCCTGAGCACCTGCCGGACATCATCAGTTTTACGGCACTTACTTATCGACCACGGACTCCATGGTATTCCAGCGGCATGTCGTAGTCCTTCCGCAGAGCGTGTCCCTGCCAGTCTTCCGGACACAGAATTCGGCGAAGGTTGGGATGATTCAGAAATCGAATTCCCATCAGGTCATAGGCCTCGCGCTCATGCCAGTCTGCGATTCCCCAAACACTGCTGACACTCGGAACTTCGGGCAGCTGTCCGGCAACATCATCCTTCCACCGAGCCACACTGACCTTCAGCTTCAGGCGATGCTTCAGTTCAATGCTGGACAGCTGATAGACAACTTCAATGTGCGGATCGTGACCGAATTTCTCCGCCTTCTTCGGGTCCGGCTGAAGATAGTCCACACCGCACAGGTCGTTCAGGTGATCGAACAGCAACCGCGAATCTTCCTTCAGGAATCGCCCGACCTCCACAATTGCATCTGCTGCCACGCTGATCCAGGGATCGATCGCCGCGGAAGGTTCACTGCCCACAACGTCCGCCCCGAATCTTTCCAGCAGAACTGAATGAATCTGTTGAATATCCATGTGCCGAACTCTGTCGAAGGCCGTGCGAAAAGGAATGAACTACTGAAACGTCGCAATCGTCAGGCAGATACGGCAACCGATGACGATCGATTCTCCGAAGACGCGGTCTGATCGGCAGCGTGCCTTGACTTCTGCGCCACCGCGCGAATCCAGTCGAGGTCGCCTCGTTTCCAAACGTAAGCGAAGCCCACCAGCAGCACAACGAAGAAGACCAGAATGTCAAAGAATCCGGTCAGCATCAGCTGTTTGGCGGTCTCGGCCGTGATCAGGTCGGATGGAACCATGTCGGCCGGATTTCGGTCGATCAACCGCGCACTGATTTCGTGACGAGCAGCATCGCTGAGCCTCGGGTCGGCCAGTTGAGTTGCATGGCCGTAGACGGCAGCCCATGGGAAGAAGAAGGCCACCTCAACGTCAAACACGATGAACAACAGAGCCACGACGTAGAATCGCAGGTCGAACTGAATGTAGCTGGACCCGATGGCAGGCTCACCGCATTCGTAAATCGCATCTTTTTCCGGAGTGGGCAGGCGAGGACGCACCCAGCGACCGACGAAGATCGGCAGGGCCAGCAGCACGCAGACCAGCGACCCGAACAACAACAGGTGACCGACAAGATTTGTCATTTGAAATTCATTTCCTGTTTCGCCAGTCCGAACATTCAGAACACCCTTCAGCCAGCAACCTGTTCAACGGATTCCAGCAGATGACGATCCAGAGGATCATCGTCCAGTCTCCGCCAGTAACTGACGTCCGTTTCGCCAAACATCCAGCTCAGCAATACCAGCTCTCCGTCTCGCAGCGAGTGAAACTCCACCAGCCCGATCAGAGCGTCCACCAGATTGGCACCCAGTTGCTGCAGTTCTTCAGCGAAGGCATCAATCTGATCTCGATCTTCCTCAACACACTGTTCAATCGACAGCAGTTCGTCTGAATACGGAGATCCGTCATCGGCGCGAACTGAATACGCTCCCCGAACTTCCTGAAGCCGCTCCTGCCTCTGCAGGACATCGACCTTCAGACTCATCGCATCCCGAACAATCGCACTGACAAGCGGAAGACGCCGATTAGCATCCTCGACAGACAAAACAATTGAACTGAACACCATCAGCCACCACTCCGTTTAACACCAACAGCCCCCGGCAGACCGTGCCAGAGACAGACCTTCATCAGGCCTCAGCAAACTCAAAGGGACTTTCTTCGCCTTTCACCCAGACCGGCTGATACAGAACCTTGGATTCTGCGACGGCCGTCGGATTCAGTGTTGCCCGTCCCCAGGCAATTTCCAGGGGAAGCTTGCCGTAATCCACTACGCACCCATCGCGGCTGTAGCAGCTCAGGTCATGGTTGGACCCCATGAAAATGCAGTCGACCGGACAGGGCTCCACGCACAGAGCACAGAACATGCACTTGGTGTAATCGATTGCAAAGCCGTTGATACGGAAGCCCTTGCCGACAGGGCTCTTGACTTTCTCGATGTAGATACAGTCGACCGGACAGGCCTGAGCACACTTTTCACAGCCAATACACGTCGTCAGATCGAAACGGTGAAAGCCACGATATCGAGCCTTGACCTTCAAAGGAACTTCGGGATAAGCGTAGGTATCCGTGAATGTCCGGCGTTTCTTCTGATAGGTTTTCAGCATGGTGACCAAAGTCACCACCATGCCCTGCCCGACGGTGAACACCGCCATCCAGACATTTCGCAACCACGTCAGCATTTCTGGTCGTCTTCTGAAGATCGCCGCACAGGCGACAGGTTTCGACAGCGAAACAGCACTCCGTTTTTCCGGAGCCTGGACATCGTCAGCGATTATAAGACCGCGCCACAGACACGCAAGCTGCAGGGAAGAACCATCCCGGCAATGGGAAGAGTTTCTTCAGGCATTTCAGGGCATTTGAGTGAAACCGGCTGCAATGATTCGAGGCCGACTTGACCAGCCTGAACACAACCTCCCGCTCGATCACAAAGGCGCCCGACGAGCGGCACCATTCAGACATCTGAGCAATTCAATCCGAGCTCCCGAACGAGCCGCGACCCCGAATCCGCCCGACTGATGACAACGATCACCGGGAAACACACAGTCACTGCCGACAGGGCGTCACTTCAGCAGATAGCGGTTGGCAATGGTAATGCCGGACAGCATTGCCCCGACAATCCCCAGAAAACCCTGATCTGTGCCGCACAGGTAAAGGTTTCGGACAGGAGTCTGCCCGTTGACGAACTTCTCCGGAGCTCCGTAAACGCAGCCATTGTCGTGGCCGGTAAATCGCCGAATCGTTCGAGGCGTGAAGACATCGGTGTCGACGACATGACCGCGAAAGTCCGGAATGTGACGCAGAGCACTCTCAACGACGCGATCATTCCACTCCATTTTCCGCCGCTGGTAGTCCTCTTCGTTCAGATCCATCCAGTAATCAGGTTCAGCCAGAGCGGTAATCCGAATCCGACCGTCTTCCAGCGGCCTTGAGTAATCAAAGTTGTTGGGCGAACAGATGATTCCGCTGCGCAGGTCGACTGGCTCCTGAGGCCGCTCGTAATGAAACTGGTCGGCATCGTTGTAGAACACAATTGTGTCATGATGCCCCAGCGATGCCGGTTCGCAGTCCAGTACGGAAATCGATTCCACAAAAGAGATATCACCCGGTTTCGGGCGCTGGAAGGGCCGAGTTGGATCGACCAGCCGCATGGTTTCTGCGGCCCCCGCAGACGACAGCACATTGTCAGCACTGATTTCCGTGCCGTCATCCAGCACAACAGCTTTAGCCTCGCCGTTTCGCTGAACAATCTCGCTCACTCCGGCTCGCAGCTTCAGCTGCCCGCCTAATGCCTTGAAGTGTCGCACCAGCTTCTTCAGGATCAGCCGAATACCGTCGAACGGACGCCCGAAGCCTTCGTAGAAGATGCTCTTAAACATGATCACGAACTGGCTGAAGTCCATGTCACGCGGTGTCGGGCTGCCGTAAAACATCAGCGGACAGAACAGCATGTCGATCAGCAGGGGATCGGAGATATGTTCACTGAGAACCTTCCGGGCAGACAAAGATCCTGTCCGCTCAAGATCGAGCGCATCATGCCCGTCAATAATTCCCAGCAGCCGCCGAAAACCGTCAATCTGCTTCGGGAACGCTGCCGCCACCTGATCAAGCAGCAACGTGAAATCGTTATTGAATCGCAGTGTGCAGTTGGGAAAAACGATCGAAGAATGCAGCTGGGGCCTGAGATCAAAGTCTTCCCATGTCATCCGCAGCTGCCGCAGCAGCTTGCTGAGAGGTCCGCCCTTGCTGCCGGGCTCGGCATAGTTGGTCACTGCATGCAGGCCGACGTCGAAATTGCGTTTGCGAAGACGATAGAAGGAATTCAGGCCGCCAACAGTCGTGTGGCGTTCCAGAATACACACCTTCTTCTCGTAGTACGCCAGCCGCACTCCTGCCGACAGACCGGACATGCCCGCACCGATGATCACTGTGTCGAAATGCACGACCGATTCCTCAGGAGTATTCCACGGATTCCAAACCCGAACACGACTCAGTTCAGAGGTGACCTTCAGCCCGATCTACCAGCGAACGACTCAGCCCGACTCCACTGAAAACCACTCACCAAATCAATGCATGCAGCAGACCTAGCCTGTAATCAGGTTGCAACAGGCACGTCCTTCAGCTTGGGAGTCAGATATTCAACGGTCGAAGCCATCGTATTCAGGTGATGGTAGTCTTCTTCCGGAATCTGTACGCGATAACCTTTGCGCAGCTCCATAACGATGTCCAGAAAATCCATGCTGTCCAGTTCCATCTGCTCGCGAAAAGCAACGGAATCATCCAGACCGGACAGATCTTCATCCGGAGCAATTCGCTCAAGAATGTCCAGAACGACCTGTCGGATCTCCTCGCCCGTCATTGAACTCCCCTTTTACAATTTAGCCAGACGCCCGAATCAAGTGTTCCGGACTGATCTCTGAGGCTGACCGGACTCACGGACTCAAGACACTTCCCGCCCGTACTCACTCATCGGGACGGTACGCTGGCAAACAAGTGTTGGCGAAACACTCAGGACACATACTTCCGAACAATCAACACCGAATTGATGCCCAGCATCCCAAACGAATTATTCAGTATACAGTTTACCTGACCGAGATTTCGCGGCTGATTCGCCACTAAATTCGGCAAATCACATCTTGGGTCCGGATTCTCGACGTTGATTGTAGCGTGGGCCATTCCGTCGTCAAATGACGGAATATTCCCCAAAAGCTCCAAAGCCCCGGCAGCGCCCATGGCGTGCCCGATGAAGCTTTTCGTGTTGTTGACAACTGCCTTTGTTCCGCCAAAAACCGCCCGCAGAGCCGTCGCTTCCTCGATATCACCCTGCTCCGTCGCCGTCGCGTGACTGCTGACAATGTCCACATCATCCGCCGAAATCCCGGCGCGCGACAGCGCAAGCCGAACGCATTCGGCCTGCCGAGTCGAATTCGGCAGGACAAAATCCGTCGCGTCCGAATTCATCGCATGCCCAATGATTTCGCCGTAGATCTTAGCTCCACGAGCCAGTGCGTCCGGAAGTCGTTCGACCGTGCAGATTCCTCCGCCTTCCGCCACAACAATTCCATTGCGGTCGACGTCGAACGGCCGACAGGCTTTGGAGGGGTCAGCATGAGTCGCCAGAGCCCCCTGACTCTGAAAACTGGCAAAAATCCCAAACGTGTGAATGCTTTCCGACACACCCCCCGCGATAGCGATGTCACACTCGCCCAACCGAAGCATCTGCAGAGCCTGAATGAAGCCGGCATTCCCCGCCGCACATGCAGCACCGATGGTCAGGTGCGGCCCTGTGATCTGCAGACTGAGCGTCACCTCGCCCGCCGGATTGTTGGCCACAGTTCGAGGATTGTGATGGTGCGACCAGACCTTCGTGTCGTACCCAAACTGCGAAATCTCATAGATTTCGTTCTCCGTTTCGACGTTCCCGTGCTCAGTGATCCCCAGATAGACACCGACCCGATCACGATTCACACCGGACCAGTCCAGTCCGGAATCCCGCACGGCTTCATTCGCACAGTAAACAGCGATGGAACCCGCCCGAGTTCCCCGGCGAACTTCTTTGCGTTTCTGATAGCGGAGCTCATCGAAATTGCAGACTCCCGCCAGAACATGGCCCATATATCGAGTCTCATAGTCCACCACACCGGAACGCCCCTCCAGCAGCGCCTGGCGATATTCCGCCAGACTGTTGCCGTTGGGAGCCGTCAGGCCGATGCCTGTGATGACAATTCGATCGTCGAGAGCCAACTGAAATGACTTTCTGCAGGAGGGCGGACAGGTTCGTGCTCTGTCGCTCGAAAAAACGAGACGGGAGAGTACCGTCACTGCGAACGACTGGCAAGCCGCTGACCCGTTTCGGAGGCGTGAATCCTGCAAGGCGATTCACCCGAAACCCCATACCGGAGTGGTGCGCAACGAATGTGTAGCACCGACTCTTCCCGTGGATTTTTCCTGAGCACGACACACTGGCAAAGTCAGAACCACCCGAGCAGGAAACTCAGATCGCTGGCGGGCCGAACGAGTCCCGGCAGCATCCCGGTCGCGGGCCGGGAAACCAACCAACCCGGACGACCGCCACGAATCAGCGAATGACCGCGTGCTGAATTCGAGCCATGATCTCAGATTCGAGTGCCGGGTCCGTCCCTTTGTGCAGCCAGCGGGACGGTCCGCTCTGGCCAACTGCCTGGTCCAGATCCCGATTCAGCGGATCAGATTCCGGAAATGTCGCACCGCCGGCATATGTCGCTGCCAATCCCTGCAGATCTTCGATCTCTTTGTCAACCCGGACGCTGATACTGACCATTCCCGGAGACGCATTCTGAAACTGAACATATACCTTCCGCCGGATGGACTGCAGAGTACTCTCGATGCGATTGGCATGCCCGATCGAATCATGGTGCCACGGCTCCAGGCACCCCGAACCGCCTCGGTATTCGGTCTCAATGAGACCTTCCAGGCGACTTTCCCGAGCAATCACAAAATGGAGATCGTTTAACACGGCAACACTGCGTTCCCACATCAGATCCGCTCGTTCAACAGGCACCTGAACTGCATTCGGTCCGCGCAGGCCCGCCGGTCGGAAAGGTGCCATCAGACACCCCACGGAACTCAGCAACAACCAGACAACGACAACTCGTCGCCCGGCTCGCATTTGAATCTCACCAGCCACGCGCTCATCCCTGAGCAAACAGTGCAGCCATCGGAATTCAAAACCGATCGCCCGCTGCTCTGATTTTTAAACAATCTGTTTCCTCCGATTCAGCCAGTCCGAACGACGAAATGACACCTGAACGAGACGTTCTGAATCGAATGGACTTTGCCCAAATCCAATCCGCAGTTTCGCGGGTCCTCAGAATCACGGCAAGACCGAAGCCAGGGTTCATCTGCAGAACTCAAACCGGCAGAATCTGCCGCAGGAGACAATTTCGCTGCATTTTCCTAAACCCACGGTTTCCCCCAAATGCCCGACTGCGAAGATGCGTCGAACCTGTCCACTCGCAGAAAGTCCATCCATGAATGTCGCCGCCCCTCATTGTCGAGTCGATTCTGCATCTGTCTGCGTTCTGTTATGGCTCCTGATGGCCATCGTCACCGGTGAATGTTCGGCTCAGACACTCTGGCAACGTCACACCATCGACAACGGATCCCGCGGAGCGGATGGGGTGAGGCTGGGGGATGTCAATCGGGACGGACGTCCGGACATCGTGACCGGGTGGGAAGAAGGCGGTCGAGTTCGCATTTGCCTGCAGCCGACTTCGGAGAAGGTTCGTGAACCGTGGCCGGTTTGGGAAGTCGGGCAGGTGAAGTCTCCGGAAGATGCTGTCTTCGCGGATGTCAATCACGATGGCTGGCTGGATGTGGTCAGCTGCTGTGAAGGAAAGACTCAGTCCGTGTTCTTTCACATCAACCCCGGCACCAACGAGTCCGGCGGTTGGAAAACGGAAGTCGTTCCGGAATCCGTCGGTCGGACTCGCTGGATGTTCTGCGAACCGCTCGATGAACGCCGCCTTGTGTTCGGCAGCAAGGAACCTCACGCTGAGATCTCACTGCTGGACCTGAGCGGCAAACGCGAGTTTCGAAAACTACGTTCGTGCGGCTGGATCATGTCGCTCAGAAAACTGGATGTCGACAACGACGGAGATCCCGACATTCTGTACTCCGACCGCAAGGGCGCCCGATCGGGCATCGGCTGGCTGGAGAACCCCGGGAATGATTCCGCTCCGTGGAACGATCATTCCATCGGCGGTGCCGGCGTTGAAGTCATGTTTCTGGATGTCATGGAATCGAACGATGGCCTGATCGTCGCGGCCAATACTCGCATGGAAATCCTGCTGCTGACATCGCCGAGCAATGTTCAGCAGCCGTGGAATCTCCGCCGGATTGCTCATCCGCAAAACGTCGGCACCGGCAAAGGCATCCGGCTGACCGACCTGAACAGCGACGGCAGGCCGGATCTCGTCTGCACCTGCGAAAACTCACAACACAAATCCGGCGTCTGCTGGCTGCAACAACCTTCCGCAGAAAGTCCGGTACAATCGGCGACTGAAGTTTCTGCCGCCACAGAAACCTGGTCGTTTCACGACATCAGCGGAGCGAACACCGGCGACGGCATCAAATTCGACCGCATTGAAATCCTCGATATCGACGGCGATGGCGACCGCGATGTTCTGACGTGTGAAGAACGCGACAATCTGGGAGTCATCTGGTACGAAAACCCGGAACGTTCGCGTTTATCTGAATGAGCACTACGGTTTGCTTTCCGTTTCCGAAGCCGCCGATCCGATCAGCTTCTGGATTTGTTCCGGCGATCCGTACTGCTGGACCAGTTTCCTGCACTTTTCCCGTGTTTTCGGGTCATTGCGGTTTTCGTACATTTGCAACATCGCTTCGGCCACCTTCCGCTGTTCCGAATCGCGCACTCCGTAGCCCAGCCCCCAGAGGGCTCGGTCCCAGTTATTCCAGTCGGGATCGCTGAGTACTTCGATCAGCTTGTCGACGACGGCGGCATTCTTGTCCGGGCCGGTCGCCAGAGCAAAGTAGATGGCGTCGTGGTGAGATTCTTCGTTGTCGACCAGTTCAATCACTCGGTCCATCAGCTTGTCACTGGTCTTGGCTCCCCAGAGTCCTCGCAGAGCTTCCCGTCTCACGCTGCGGTCAGCCGAATTCAGCAGCGACAGCACAATCTCTTCCGACTTCCCGCTGATCTCACCATCACCAAACATCATCAGCAGATGAGAAATCGAATGCCCGGCCCAGGCCGCTTCCGGCTTCGATAAAACCTCCTGGGCCAGTGCCAGGTCTTCCGGTTTGCGGTCGGTGTTGTACAAAGCGTACAGCGCGGACGTCACCAGATCCCGGTTTGACGACCGACACAGTTCCAGAATCCGTTCGCGATACTTCGCCTTGTCATAATTCACATCCCCCGTTTGAGCCAGCGCCTGCGTGGCAGCGAGGTTTTGAGCGACATCGTCCGCATTCAAAGCCGCTTCAACTTCTGCCAGTGCTGCGTCACGTTTGGCGACTGCGTCTTCACCGATGGAACGAATATCTTTCAGCCATGGTTCGAGCGGAATGTTTTGCTTCGCTGTGGCGGAAGGCATTCGCAAAGCGGCAGCTTCATTGTTGGCCGCTTTGATTGCGACGGTGGTCTGCATTGTGTTCTCAGTGTCAGCAAGGACCAACGGAGACTTCACAAAGTCGTTCAACTCGTCTTGCGACATCAGCCCGCATTTGCGTCCGACAACCTGTCCCTGCCGCATTACGACGATGGTTGGAATGCGATCAATACTTAACTGACTTACGGGTTTCGAATATACGGTCACGTCCCACATATGAACGGGAATCGTTTTCGAATCAGCAAGCTGCTGAATCAGGGGAGTCATCTGACGGCATGGCTCGCAATAATCGGCGTAGAAATAAATCAGAATGTTTCCCGGTACGTCCGCAATCACTGGTGAATGTTCAGTGTTGGATTGCGCTGTTGACGAATTGCCGGCGAGCACTGGGACCGAAGGTGCCATTTTGGCAAGCCCCGCTTTCAGGTGGGGACTCTTCGACTTCGAATAGATACTGACCAGCAACTGCAGTACGGAGTCGCGATACGCCGACTCGCCGCTGAGCAGATCATCCACATGTCTGGCAAACATATATCCGGGATGATTTGGCTGAAACAGAAGTGCCAGGTTGTTGTCGGTCACCTCGTCTTTCCCTGCCAGCGACTCTGCAACGGCAATGGCAATCACCGGATCCAGTGGAGGTGAGTAGTGCTCGTTGGGAGAACTCCGCCATGCGCTGTACGTTTCTTCCGAAGACAACGCAAAGATCCAGCTTTCCAGCACTCCCTGGCTGGTGATTGGTTTGACCGCAAGCAGCAGTTTCAGTGCCTGAACCGGCGCTTCTTCGGCAAGTCCGCACAGCCGACGGCGTTCTTGGCTAATCCAGGTGTCGTCTGCAGAATTCAGGACCATGGTTTCCAGAAGGTTCAGTTTCGCCGCAGTGGCTTCGTCGAGCGGCTGTGCTTCCAAAGCTTTCTTCGGCAGGCGACCCGTGAGTCGCACCAGTTCGCCCAGCAACCACGATGAATGCGCCGCTTTGCTGTTTTCAACGGCATCCGTTAACTCATCTGCAATTGGACTGAAATCTGATGAAACAAACGTTGTCAACAGCTCGCCAATCGTTGCAACATCATGTTTCTCCTTAACGGTTTGGTAATGAATCAACTCACCGAGCGACTTCAGAATGCTCAACTCCTTCTGCGACCAATCGACCGGTGCACCACGCTGCAGGCGTTCTGTTGCCGCCTGAAGGTAGTCCGGAGTCCAGTCGGGAAGTTTCTCGTTGAATCTCTTCGCATACAGATCGCTGAAGGGAAACTCCATCGCGTAAAGAGGGGTGCGATGGTACCTGTGCTGCAGTGACTTCATTGATTCAAACACATCACGCCCGGCGACGGCCTCCTCCAGCCAGAATTCCATAATCTGGTCGTGCCTTGGCTTGTCGATCAGCATATCGGCTGTAATCTGTTCGCCCTGCTTGAGGTGGCGGTTAATATATCTGCCATTCGTGGTATCTGTTCCGATGGCAACTGCAGTCTGTTCTTCCGCGTACACGGTCGAAGTCGTTGTGTTGGATCCGTTGAGTTGCACGAACGGGACAAGATCGGTGCTCGCAACGGCGGCATTGATGCCACTGAATGTCGTCACCGGAGCCATTGATGGCGAAGAGGGGCCGCTGCTGTCGGATGAACTGTTGCTGACCGTGGGCCCGTGCTGCATTTCCATGATTACCCTGTCCGGAATCAGGCTGGAAATCTTCCATGTGTCGCCGACCTTGATCAGTTCCATTCTTGCCGGAAGTGATGTGACCGTTGTACTGCTTGATGAGTCCGGGTCTATGGAACCATCTGTCGCAACTGCTGTATCTCCGTTGACAGTGACCTGCCAGTCAGGCTTCGCCTTCTGCTGTGCATTGGCAACGTTCGTTCCGCTCGCCTGAATGGCCTCCAGGTTCTGAAGTTCGTGCGTCAGTTCCGTCACGAATGATCTCGGATCGCTTAGGACTCCTGCCGCCAGCCGCAGCTTCCGTGAATAATCATCCACACTTTGACTGGGCGATGGCTGGCCCCCCTGAAACAGCATCGACAGGTTCAATCCACCGGCGATTTGCTGGTAAGCCGCCAGAGCTTCCGGGGAGGGATCCTGACTGCGATACTTATCAACAATCAGATTCATGTGGCCAACAGTCTGCAGAAAATCGGCCACCTGCTGCCCTTCAGCATTTCCGTCTGCCCCCTCTGAATTGCCGAACGCTGCTCCCAGTCCAGCCGCCATCTGCATCATGGATGTCGTTCGCAGCATCAATCCGGCGAAGCGGTTGATTTCGTCTTCGGTCACCAGGGCGAACATCTGTTCCATCGTCTTCGATGAGTCTTCCGAATTCCCGGCGTTCATTTTGCTGACATAATCCACAAGTTCCTGGGGTGTCGCGAACGTTGGCAGCTTTTCAACACGTTTCCATGTCTGCACCGTGCCCACGCTGCCGCTGAAGTCGTTTGGCCGTGGAGCTGAACCGTCAGAGGGAGCCCACGCGATGGTGAGAGTATTGCCTTCGATTTTGTAGATGCCACTCCAGATCGGCGGTGCGTTCGGCAGATCGAGTCGCACAATGTCAACGGTTGCTGGAGCAGTTTTCGGATCGATGCGACGGCCAAAATTGCTTTTGCGAGTTCCCCGGACGTGCGACCACTTTCCGGCCTCGGTTTGCAAAAAAAGCCCCGTTTCGTGACCGACTACGCCAAGGCCGGTGACCCGTTCCAGCCTCCATTCGCCGTCGAGTTCCGGGTCGGTATCATCCTCTTCGTGTAACCCGACCCGCAGGGGAGGTATTGCATCACGGTTCTGCGCCGCCGTGTTCGTTGTTGCGTGCTCCTCGCCGGTGGCTCGGGTTAAGCGACCGTCTGCACGTTTGGCCTTGTCGACCTTCGCCAGCCAATCCAGGTCCTGACCGCTCATCAAATCCGCAACGCGGCGTTCGATGATTCTGTCTGCCAGTTGCCGGCGCTGCTGATATCTGGCCTGAACGTCAGCGAGATCCTGCTGAGCCAGTTGCAGACGGATCTGCTGCAGAAGCATTTGAGCGTCAAACGCCGCTTTCACCGCCTGCTGAAGTTTCGTTCGACGTTCCCCCAAAGCCTGTGGGTCGGGTGCAGCTTGAGACAACTCGTCGCGATAAGCAGTTGCCGCCTGCAGAGACGCCTGTTCTGCGTCGCGGTGTTGTGATTCAGCCTGTTCGCGAGCCGTTTCCAGGCTCCGCCGAATGGCGGGCGTTTGTGATTCTTTGACGGTGATTGCGGCTGAAGTGACGTCCGTTCGTTGGGACAGCTTCGGGGGTCGGTCGTCGGTGTCGTTGCTTCCGATGAGATCTTGTAGCAAGCCACCGAGGAAAGAAGGGTGCGCCTCGCTCGCAGTGACTGTCGTTGTGTCATTTACAACATCCCGACCTCGCTGTCCGTCCACGATGAAACGAGTGGCCGAGTATTCTCCCTGAAACGTTGTGACTTCCAGCCCGGTCAGATCCTTCAGCCTGCGACTCAGTTCCCGACCTTCGGCCGTGCGCCAGGCATACGCCCAGAAGAAGTTGCGGTTTGACTTGTCCGCTTTCGGGAAGTACGTCAGCATCGCGATCGGAACATCCGGCCTTGGCTCCGCGAGTTCATGTTTGTAATACCCGGTCACAATGACCCGCCGCACGTCGGCTTTGGGATCAACATTAAGATGCCATTCCGCTCCAAAGTACCCCGTCAGTACCAGCACCATCGACTTTCCCGTTGGCTTCACGTCCACGTAGACACGATCGTCGCGGTTATGGTCTTTCGGCATGTACATGCCGACGACATGCAGTTCGCTTCCGGCAAGAGTGTTCCTGTCAAGAGGCTCCTGAGCCGCCTCTGCATGATCTGCATGAGCCGTCTGCGGTGCCGCATCAAGCGCAGCGGGCCTCCTGCAACGTCGGATGCTTCGCGCCCAGCGTCCGATTCAGCACTTCAACCTTGGCTCGAACCTGAGTGGTGGCTTCTGTCGTCGTTCCGGAAACATTGCCGGAATCGTCCTGAGCCTGCAGCAACACCGAAATGCTAAGGAACAACAAAAGGGCACACCATTTTGTCAGAGTCATCATGGATTAATCCTTTGTTCACAGGTGAATCAAGTTTGTCGCTGACGAGTCTGCGGCGACTGGCGACGTGTAGCTGACCAGTCATGGCTCCACCGGCACGAGGCCGGTGGTGGCCGGTTTGGGTTTGGGGCTGAGCTTGTAGCTGTCCAGTCGGCGGCTCCACCGGCATAAAGCCGGTGGCGGCGAAGGCAGAGGTCGGGGAGGTGGCGGTGGCTGAGGCATAGATCGGGGAGGCAGAAAGTTGGGATTGTTCAGCACTGGGTTGCTTCCAGATGACTGTTCAGCACTGGGTTGCTCTCCACTGGCCTTGTGCCGGTGGAGCCAGACTGGTCAGCTACGGCCCCGCCGACCAAATCCTCCCGCTCACCACCGGCCTTGTGCCGGTGGAGGCGTGACTGGTCAGCTACGAGGTCGAAACGTCGAGTCTTCCGAGGACCAGAGCATTGGCGAAGTTCATCTTTCGAGATTACGATCCTTGGCCAATGACTCCCACGCCCCTTTATACCGAGAAAACTGTCGTCCGGCCTATCAGTTGAGATGGTCGTTGGCCGTGTTTCTTCAGGGACGCTGCCGGACGAACAACAATGGCTCGACACTCTGAAAGCATCGCTGGAAACTGACAATATCCGCATTCTTGAGTTTGATCGCCGGACCAGTGAAACCATTCAGTTTCTGCTCAGCACTCAACCCTCTGTCATCCCGACCGAGATCGTCAAGAATGTCAAGGGACGGCTTCAGCATTCGGTGCGGCCGTTCGGTGGAATTTCGCTGCGACGGAACTTTCGCCTGAGTTCCGTCGGCGATGCCGCTGCGGCCACGGTTGAACGCTACGTTGCGGAACAGTTCGAGCATCACGAGATGGCTGATGCTCACAGCCAGCAGTTGCTTGAGGCACTCAGCATTGTGTCGACAGACTTTGATCTGACAGAGCCGCTTCATGGTGGTCAGTCAGTATGCTCTGGCGCATCTTGTCTTCGCATGCTCAGCGATGGCGAACGGCTGGTCTCGTTCTGATAGACACGATCGTCGCGGTTATGGTCTTTCGGCATGTACATGCCGACGACATGCAGTTCGCTTCCGGCAAGAGTGTTCCTGTCAAGAGGCTCCTGAGCCGCCTCTGCATGATCTGCATGAGCCGTCTGCAGCGCATCAAGCTGCGCTTGGGCCTCCTGCAACGTCGGATGCTTCGCGCCCAGCGTCCGATTCAGCACTTCAACCTTGGCTCGAACCTGAGTGGTGGCTTCTGTCGTCGTTCCGGAAACATTGGCGGAATCGTCCTGAGCCTGCAGCAACACCGAAATGCTAAGGAACAACAAAAGGGCACACCATTTTGTCAGAGTCATCATGGGATTAATCCTTTGTTCACAGGTGAATCAAGTTTTGTCGCTGACGAGTCTGCGGCGACTGGCGACGTGTAGCTGACCAGTCATGGCTCCACCGGCACGAGGCCGGTGGTGGCCGGGATTGAGTTTGGGGCTGAGGTTGTAGCTGGTCAGTCGGCGCTCCACCGGCGTAAAGCCGGTGGCGGCGAAGGCCGTGTTGGCGTTGGCGGATGTGGCGGAAAGGCAGAGAGATTTCACAGCCTCATGGGGCCGCTCTCCACCGGCTTTATGCCGGTGGAAGCCTGACTGACCAGCCAGCCCGGCGAACCAAAAGACGCGCAACGTCCTCACCGGCTCACCACTGGCCTTGTGCCAGTGGAAGCGTGACTGGTCAGCTACGTCAGCGACAGCGCACTCCCGGGCACCGAACTGCACGCTGGAGATGTCTGGCGGATTGTCTGTGAAAGCTCCCGAACTCATCACAGCGTCTCCTCACGAAGGCGTTGCAGCGTGGATTCGAGGTCGTCAAGGTCGGTGTCGACGTTCCACTGCAGTTCATCGTCAGCAGGTGACAACTGATCTTGACGGTCAGTCGTGTCTGAAGCCTGCTCGGCGGACTCAACCGTTTTTGGTTCCTTCGCAACAGACGACGAACTGTCGGGCTCGTTCTGATTGCCCGGGACAATGAACAGCGCGATTGCGGCGCAGGTCAGAAGGATTCCAGCCACAGCGAACGGCCAGCGGAGATGACGCATCGCTTGCCTGGCTGGTTTCAGAGAAGACGGCAACGGGACCTTTGACGGGTGCTGCACATGAGCCAGGCAGTCTTCCAGCAGAGAAGCCACTTCGTCGGCGGAACGGAAACGGTCGGATGCGTTTTTACTCAGCAGCCGATCGATAACGGAACACAGCCAGGGCGGTAAGTCACTCCGCAGTTCATGCACGGGGCGGTGAGCGTTGTCGGTGATCCGGCGCAGAATGCCGTATGGCGTTTCGGCTCGGAAGGGAGGATGCCCGGTGGCCATCGTGTACATCACGCTGCCCAGGCTGAACAGATCGCTGCGGTGGTCGATGCCTTCGCCTTTGGCCTGTTCGGGGCTCATGTATTGCGGCGTGCCCGCGATGACTCCGCTGCGAGTCAGACTGGCGTCGTCGGCAGCTCGGGCGAGGCCGAAGTCTGTGATGAGAACTCGTTCGACGTTTTCCGGCAGCAGAATATTGGCCGGCTTGATATCTCGATGGACGAGTCCCTGATCATGAGCCGCCGCCAGTCCGCGAGCCGTCTGCATTGCAATGCGCAGGATTTCGGCCACTGACAGGGGGCCGTGCTGATCGATCCGTTTCTGCAGCGACTGTCCCTTGACGTAGGGCATGATCAGATACGGCAGATGGTTGAATTCGCTGACGCCGTGAATCGCGATCACGTTATCGTGCACAACGGCGGCGGCAGCCTGAGCTTCCCGAGCGAAACGCTGGCGAGCGGCTCCGCTGGTGGCGTAATGAGGTGCCAGCACTTTGATGGCGGCATAGCGGTTCAGCGAAGCATCGAAACCCTTCAGCACGACCCCCATCCCGCCGCAACCGATGACTCCGGAGATTTCATAACCCGCGAAACGTCCCAGCATGCGCGGGTCGTCGGTGGGATTCAGAAAATCCAGATTCAGCAGACGGTCGGCATCCGCAGAGACGGAACGCGTTTCCGACAGAGACGCTGTCGAATCACTCAGCAGACGAACGGCCAGGTCTGTCGAGCTGAGATAGCTGCGAGCATCATTCCACAGAGTCACATCAGCTGTGCGCTGCTGCAGTTCTGCACAGCAGTGGTCGCAGGTGTTGAGATGCTGCTCGAAGACAATCTGCTGAGCTTCCGACAGGCGATCAGCCAGAAAGTCTTCGATGAGTTCCGGATTGCAGGTGAATGTGGGCACGGGGCAGTTTTCGTCGTTCAGTTTTCAAAGTTCAGTTCTTCGATTTTCTGTTTCAGTCGCTTCATGACTCGGCTGCGGCTGGCGTAAATGCTGCCTCGACTTCGCTGCAGCTGCTGAGCGGCGGTGTCGACGTCAGTGCCTTCCACGGCGGTCAGCCAGAAGGCGTTCCAGGTGTCGTCGGAAAATTCGTGGCGAATCTGCTGAGCAGCACGGGAAAAGAGTTCTCGGCGGTACTCGGTCCGCAGCAGTTCCGAATCCGGATCTGTCTTCGCAGGTCTCTGATGCAGAAACTCATCCATAGCGTCACCGCCACACGCCGCATTCGGCAGACCTCGGGTCAGAGCATTCAGGACCGCGTTTTCAATGACACGTTTCAGCCATGTCCTGAAGCGGGCTCGACCATCATCCGGCTGCCAGCGTTCAATCGCTCCGGCAACGGACAGCAGAACCTGCTGAGCCAGATCTTCGGCGTCCGCTTCCTGCAGTCCCTTCAGTCGGGCCACTCGACAGATCACCGGCCGATAGATGTCCGAAAACTGATCCCAGGCATCGCGATCCTCGGGATCACGAATTCGCAGCAGCAGGCTGGTTCGTGTTTCGGGTGACGTCATCACGGAAAGGCTCGTAACAGGGGCAGGCATCAGCCTACACACAGCAGAACCTCACATTTGACAGACAATTCCCAAAAATCCCAGCGCCCTCGCTGGAGACGGGGGAAAATCGAGTCGGGGCCGAAACGCCAGGCGACTTGACCAGCCAGGGGCCAAACGCAGATGAAACACCGATTTCAGCATGGCAGCTGAGGACTAATTCAGCAGACTGGGAGCCGCCGCGTTTGTGAAGGGATCCATCAGGTGCCGTTCGAAGAAGGCCAGCCATGCTTCCACGGCTGTGTATTCGAGCGAAATTCGGTCGCCTGGTTCGATGATGACTCGCTGACCAGGATCCTTCATGGCTCGATACAGATTCACGCGAAACGTTTCCGTGTGCCCTGTCGCCGATTTTCGTTCAATGACCACACGGCTGGCTCCGACGGTCACATCACGATTCAGAACGGAAACTCCGCCCACGGCCCGAGTCGGAGTATTCAGCTGAGTCGTCTTGGAATAGGTATCCGCCAGCAGAACGGCGTCAATCACATCGATGTCATGATTGTGCGGCAGAGCGTACTGGCCTCCGCCCAGCAAACCGGATGTGAAGAAATAGTTATTGCCGCGGGATTCCACCAGGACGATATCGCCATCTTCCAGAATGACATCCCGCTGGGTAAACGGGAGCCGTTCAGCAGGCGACATCGACAATGGAATTCGCACGGCACTGGGGTGCTGTGAGTCCACGGCGTCCGGCGAACAGTTGTCCGGCCAGCAGCCCTGCGTCGGACCGGCCGCCAACATCGTCCCTGCAGGAGTCGGTTCCAGTGAATGACCGGCGTGAGTCGGAAGTGCCGAAACCTGTCCCATCATTTCGGCATAGGCCGCCAGTTGAATGCCGCTGGTTTGCGGTGCGGCCGTATCGGCCCAGCCGGGAACTCCCGCCAGCTGACGATCCTGCCGTTTGAAAATGTAGACAGCGTTCTCGGCCTGCTGACTGGGCAGTCCGCCGGTTTCCAGCAGCGCGTTCAGCACATCGTTTCGAAAGGCGGGCAGTTCGATCACCCTTCCCGTCCGACGATCCGGCTCGGTGCGGTTGGACGGCGTGATTCGAGCCGCAATGTCCTCTTCCTCCTGTCGGACAACCAGGACGTTAACATTGCGTTTCCACATCAGACTGACGTGGATCTGAGCCTTGTCGGGCTGCAGCAGCTGTCGCTCGACGGTCAGAATATTTCGGATCCGGTCTTCAATCTGCCAGACCGTCATGCCGCGAACGTGCATGACTCCGATCTGAGGAACTCGAATGGTTCCCCCGTTGCGAACCGGAATGGGATATCCAATGGCGGGGGAAATGAAACGATCATCCGGCATGCGGACAGGAAGTTCAGCCCCGACGTTCCCCAGACTGCCTTCGATAAACACGCCCAGAATATCGCCATCATCGACCAGATGTTCCGGCGGCGGCGTCTGACCCAGCAGCCGGAGGTCGATGGGCTGACATTCGGATTTCGGAATGCGACTGAGTACCTCCATGCGGTGCTCGATCGCGCGTGTGTACGGCTGATGAATGGCTGAACATCCACTGAGAATCATCAGGCACACCACCAGTCCCCACCGCGCAGCACAAAGCGGCGAACCGAGCCGCGGGGTGGAATCTGAATGAAATTGCCGGATTCTCATAACAACCTGGGCGTCCTGATGGTCGCCGTCGGCATCTGCTGTCCGCTTCCGGGGCAGGATTTTCCTACCTCGGAACTACCCACGAAATCGACTGTAGCGATTGGGTGACTCAAGCAGACTTTCCCGATTGACGTGACTCAGCCAATGCAACGGAGTTTGCGGTCGCCGGTTGTCCGATTGAGTCCCATGACATTCAGCAGAATCTGCAGAACCCAACCATCTTCAGTGTCAGTCGCACCGGAAAGTTGTTTTTTCGAAACATGGGGTGTTTCGATAAGGCAGAGTTACCCGGGGATTTGTACCCAATTTGCAACGTGTGAGTTTTCGTCAGCTGAGGCCCGGGTTGAACGCTGAGTCTGCCAATCTGAACCATGCCTTTGATCCGCTGGTAGCGGTGTTCGCATGGCGAAAGCACTGGTGTCTGGCGCTGGCGGCCGTCATCACGTCGTCGTCGCTGGGTCTGCTGGCGGCACTGCAGGTGAAGCCGAAGTATTCGTCCGAAGCGTCGCTGTTCGTCCGGCTGGGCCGGGAAAGCGCCGGGCTGGATCCGACGGCGACCACATCGGAAATCACGCCCATCTATGAGACCCGTGAACAGGAACTGAATTCCGCGTTGGAAGTCATGCAGAGTCGCAAGCTGCTGGAAGCAGTCATCGGCGTCATTGGTGAAGACGTACTGATGAATCCGGAATCATTTTCCTCGGAAGTCTGGCAGCAGAAACTGGCCACAACTGAGTGGCCGGAACTGGATCCGGAAACTCTGCATCACAGCAACGCAGTTCGGGAAGTTGCCGTTCAGAAGCTGCATAAGGCGGTGAGTCTGGAGGTGGAGCGCAGTTCCAGCATCATTGCTGTGACCAGCACCGCACTGACCCCGGAACTGGCTCAGGCCATTTCCCGAACCCTGCTGGATGCGTTCCGGGCAGAACATGTACGACTGAACAGAACTTCGGGAGTTCAGTTCTTTACAGATCAGGTTCGAACTCTGCAGGACCGACTGGAGACAGCTCGCCAGCGCATGATAGACCGCCTGACGGAACTGGGCGTGGTGTCCATCGATTCCGAACGAGCTCGCCTGGGAGATGTTCTCACTGCACTGGAACGGGAAATGAATACCGCCATTCCGGCGCTGGACGGTTCCCGTCGCTGTGTGCAGGTTCTGGAAACAGAAGTTCAGCAGATGCCCGAACGAACTCAGCCCCACGACGCCTACGACACTTTGCGGAAGCGTCTGAATGAACTGGAACAGCAGCGGACGGCCATGCTGACTCGGTTTACGGAACGGCATCCGCGGGTTACCGAACTGGACATGGAAATCAGCCACGTATCCGATCAGCTGGCAGATCCGGTGAACACCAATGCCGCCAATCCGACACTGCGTGAGCTGGAAGTGGCACTGTCAACGGAACGCGCCCGGGTCGCTCAGCGCGAAGCGGAAATTGAAAGGCAGAAGCTGGAGCGGAACCAGCTGCTGAACAGACTTCAGCAGTTGTGCAGCGCCGAGACGGAAATTCTGGCTCTGAAGGATCGTCAGGAAGAACTCAAGTCCGCTCTGGTCAAAGCCACGGACAAATTCGAACAGGCTCGCATGCTGGATGAACTTTCCAAAGACCGGATTTCAAATATTCGCATTGTTCAGCCGCCGACATTCAACCCGGTTTCCGGCAGCACCTCTCGCAGCATGATCGTGATGGGAGGCGTTGCGGTTGGGTTTCTGGCGGCGATTGTCCTGCCGGCTCTGTGGGAATTTGCCGCGTGGTATGTGCGAGTCATCCGCAGCGTGAAGCAGGACTCAAATGTTCAGCCGGTCGGAGCGATCTGATGCTCAGTCCGCCGAACACGGTCGGCGATTTCAGGTGATTGGATTCTACGGATCAGAAAATCAGTTCACAGTTGCGGACTCGGTCCGCCGGGAGATCGAAAGTCATGTGGTTGAAGTCTCAAAGCCGCATTCAGAGAACTCGACAGGTCAAGCCGGTCGCCGTGAGTGGCGCCCTTGACGAACAGACGTTCTGGCAGATTGTCCGCACGGAGAAGGAACGAGCCGATCGTAGCGGAATGCCCGTCACTGTTGCCGTGTTCACGATTCGCGACGATCGCCGTGGACAGGGGTTGTCGGGCTGGAACGCAGCGGCGCTGTGCAGTCGGCTTCGTTCGACGGCTCGTCTGACGGACCACGTCGGCATGGCCGGGCCCAACGAACTGGGAGTCATTCTGTGGGGAACTCGGGAACTGGGAGCTTATCGATTCGTGAATCGCCTGGGAGAACAGGCGGAACAGCTGGTCGAAGACTGTCGGCTGTTCGTCTACCCCACCGTGGAAGCGGAACGTGAACAGGAAGACTCGAAAGATGACAAGTCTCGGAACGAAAAATCTCGAGGCGATGCCCATCGGGTTTTGCAGCGTATTGCCGAAGTGGAACAGAAGATTGCTCAGGCTCTGGATGTTGAAACACCGGTCGAACGTCAGGACGACACGGATGTCACGGGAGATTCCTTCAGCTTCGGCTTCAGTGAACACGACACCCACCGACGCGATTGGGAACCGTCTCCGACCGGGATGTTTTCAACCGGACAGTCATCAGCCACCGCAACGCTTGATGCTCCACCTGAGACTCGCGCGCACTGCGACGTCGCTGAACTGGACCTTGCATTGAACTCCATCAGCGGTGCACGAATCGTTCGAAGTCTGAAACCGATCAAAGATACAGTAGCGGTCGAACAGACGACCGACGACGACGCGGATGCTGAATGCTCTGGTGTGCGGACGCTGGTCGAACCGCTGGAGAACCTGTTCATCGTGCCGCATCCTCGATGGAAGCGAGCTGTGGACATCGCCGGAGCCCTGGCCGGGCTGATCTTTCTGAGTCCGATCTTTCTGGCAGTCGCCGCCGTCATCCGAGCGACCTCCCCGGGACCGATTCTGTTTCGACAGCTTCGCGAAGGACATGGGGGACGCCTGTTTACCATCTGCAAGTTTCGCACGATGCGAGTCGGAGCGGATGCGGAGAAGGCGACTTTGCGAGCTCAGAGCGAACAGGACGGCCCGGCCTTCAAGATGACGCATGACCCGCGGATCACTCCGGTCGGCAGCTTTCTGCGAAAGACATGTCTGGATGAGTTGCCGCAGCTGTGGAACGTGCTGCTGGGCGACATGACTCTGGTCGGGCCGAGACCTCTGGATTACCGCGAATCCAGTCAGATTGCTCGCTGGGGACGCCGCCGCCTGTACGTCATGCCCGGCCTGACATGTATCTGGCAGGTTCATGGAAAATCGAAGGTGTCCTTCAACGAATGGATGCGCATGGACATTCGGTATTCGCAAAGACTGAGTTTCATGGAGGACCTGCGACTGGTCTGGGCCACGCTGAAGCAGGTCGTGCTGCGAAAGGCGTCCCACTGAAACAGTGATATCCGCCGTTGCTGCTTTGCCGAACCTTTCGGGCTCGGGCTTCGAAAGGATCACGATTCTGAAACGGACCGAACAATGATTGCTTACATTCAACAGGAATTTCCTCGACACCGACTGTTCGGAATTCGGTTCGACGTCCTGAACATGCGTCAGGCTGTCGACTGGGTGCTGCAGAGCGTTGCCGTCGGCCGCCGCAGTGCGACTCGCTATGTCGTGACTCCCAACGTCAGCCTGACTCTGCTGCACCAGAGGTCGGCTGAGTTCCGCGAATTCATCCACAACGCCGATCTGACGATTGTCGACGGAATGCCTCTGGTGAAGGCGTCGCGATGGTTCGGCAAGCCACTGCCGGAACGAGTTGCAGGATCCGATCTGGTCGTCCAGCTGTTTGCGGCCGCGGTTCCGGAAATGCCACTACGGGTCTTCCTGCTGGGCGCCGCGTCGGGAGTGGCGGACCGAGCTGCAGAAAGAATTCATCAGCAGTGGGAAGGTGTTCGTGTCGTCGGCACCTGCAGTCCGAATTTCGGTTTCGAACATGACGCAAAACAGAATCGGGCCATTCTGGACACCGTGAATGCGGCTGCCCCGGATGTCCTGATCGTGGGTCTGGGTGCCCCCAAGCAGGAGGCATGGACGTTTCATCATCGTCATCAGATTCAGGCTCCGGTCACGCTGTGTGTCGGAGGCACGATTGATTTTCTGGCCGGTGAACAGATTCGAGCACCTGAGTGGGTTCGTTCCGCCGGTGTCGAATGGATGTGGCGGCTGGGCACAAATCCTCGTCGTCTCCTGAAGCGATACCTGTTTGACGCTCTGAATCTGCCTCGGCTGTTCCTGGACGAATTCCGTGACCAGTGCCCCATCTGGTGCGGAGGCCGGACCACTGAGACGATGATCGAAAAGCGAACAGACATCAGCAACTGCGTGAAGGAACAGCGCAGATGAGCACCTCGCTGATGAATCTTCCGCTAGAAAGCCGCGCGGCAATTCCTGCGATCCCTCAATGGCTGGTCGTCACAGCAGCTGCGCTTCTGGTAGGGACCGTGTTTCTGACCGGTGAGCATCGCTGGGACCGTTCGGGACTGAAGGACTACGTCGAAAGCGCAGCAGAACGAGCCGACGCGGCTGTCAGCGGAAACAGCGCACGGCGACTGGCCTTCGTGGCTCTGGGATGCTGCGGAACGCTGATCATGCTGATCAGCGGCCAACTGCCCGCGCTGCGTGAACCGATGGGCGTTCTTCTGTTTCTGACGGCAGCGTGGACGTTTGGCAGCGTCTGCTGGGCGACAGATCTGGGATTTACGATCAAGCGTCAGTTGCTGCTTGTTCTGTGCAGCTCCGGAGCGGTCGGTCTGGCCGCCGTGCTTTCGCTCAGACAGCTGGCCATGGTGATGGCAGCGGTCACCGTGAGCTACCTCATGTATGGCATCTTTGCGGAACTGGTCCAGGGAACCTTTCGTCCGTGGGCAGGTGGTTATCGATTTGCCGGAACCATGCACCCGAACTCACAGGCCAGCAACTGTGGAGCGATGGCATTGGCGGCTCTTGCCCTTCTGAAGAAGCCGAACGATTCCGCCGCGGCACGACGGCTGCCGTTCATTGCCTCCATCAGCCTGCCGGCCGCAGTGCTGTTCGGCGTTGCCATGCTGTTTCTGTTCCTGACGAAATCACGAACGGCTCTCGCTGCAGTGGTGCTGGTCATCGGCCTGATCATGGCCACCCGGCAGAAACTGGGAGCCAACATGGTGCTGGCCGGATGCGGGCTGCTGCTGATCTGTGCACTGAGCTTCGGTCTGGCTGTCACGGGAGTCGGCGATTCGGTCGGAGACGCAGCGAATCTGGGACGAGACGACAGCCAGGGTTCGTTCAACGGACGACTGCCGATCTGGGAAATCTGCCTGCGACGCATGGGTGACCGAGTCGCCGTGGGAATGGGCTACGACGGCTTCTGGACCGCGGCCCGCATTGAAGACGTCTCATGGGAACTGGGCTGGCCGATCTGCTCAGCTCACTCCGAATACATCGAACTGGTACTGGGTGTCGGGCTGATCGGGCTGACGCTGCACCTGCTGTGTCTGGTCGCAGCTGTTCTCTGGTTCTGGATTCGTTACTTCCGACTGGGCTTCGGCGGCGATGCGATGATGGTAGGGCTGCTGGTCGTTGGCGCGATTCAGGGATTTATGGAAACCAGCTACCTGCATCCGGCAACTCCCATGCCCTTTCTGACACTCACGGGAATGTCTCGCCTGGCGTTCTTCACAGAACATCAGGCCGCCTGGCAGACTCGAATCTGATTCAGCTGTTCGTTTTCGTTTTTCCAGCGGGCCTGCCGGAACCACACTCTTTCTTAACACCCTGACCCGACATCCGAGAGACCCATGAACCTGTGCATTTCATCCCCGCAAACTTCCGCAGGCCCGGCGACGATCCCGTTTGAGGTCTCGGCCGCAATGCCGATGATCAGCGTCATCGTGCCGACATTCAATCGAGCTCACTATCTGCAGGGGGCTTTGGAAACACTGGCGGCTCAGGAAACAGACTGTCGTTTCAGCTACGAAATCCTGGTGGTCGACAATGCCTCGAAGGATGACACTCGAACGGTCGTCCGTCGATTCGCGGAAACATCGCCGGTTCCGGTGCGGTATCTGTACGAAAGCAAACCCGGCGATGCGCCGCCGCGCAATCGCGGGATCCGGGAAAGTCATGGGCAGTGGCTGGCGTTCTTCGATGACGATCAGTTTGCTCCGCCACGCTGGCTGCTGTCACTGCTGACGGCAGCTCAGCGACACAATTGCCTTGTGCTGGGTGGCCCCGTTCATCTGGACCTGAAGGAATCCGTCATCACAAAGCTGAGCCCGGCCTGCCGCAGTACGCTCAGAGAAATGCAGCCGTACCGCGGCGACCAGCCGTATGTCGCCGGAGCCGCGCCGGGAACCGGAAACCTGCTGGTGTCGCGTCAGGTGTTTGATCGAGTCGGCCTGTTCGCAGAAGACTTGAAAGGCGGCGGCAGCGACTGGCATCTGATCCAGAAAGCTCGCAGCGAAGGCATCTCACCGTGGTACGCCGCGGACGCGGGCATTCGTCATCGAGTCGAACCGAATCGCATGACGCCGGAATACTTCCGCTGGGATGCCACCAACGGCGGTGTGGCTCAGGCGGACACCGATTACCGACAGCACGGCGCTGCCGGTCTGCTGATGCGATGCTTGCTGCGAGCCTCCCGATCGGCCGGTTACCTGCCCGGTCACCTGCTGTCAAGAATTCGAAAGTCAGTGTGCGGAGCAACTCAAAGCAGCATGATCTGCTGGCGAACGACCGGGTATCTGCGACGCTGTCTGACGATTCTCGCACCGGACCTGTTTCCTCAGAAGCAGTTTCACGAATCCACCAACTTTCGCACCGGTCGGTCCGTTGGAGTGAAGTCATGATTCAGGCCGTTCCCCGAAATGAGACCGGGTCGACCGACACCCATCGCCGATCAAACGGAACGATCCGAGTTCTGCATGTCATCAATGGTGAACACTACGCCGGAGCCGCCCGGGTTCAGGATCTGCTGGCCGTCAACCTGCCGAAGCACAACTGCGAAGCGGCTTTCGCATGCGTGTTGCCGGATCAGTTCGGTCCTCAGCGAATCTGTCAGCAGACTCCGCTGTACGAATTTCCGATGCGACACAAAGTCGACCTCCGTCCGGCTCGGCGAATCGCCGACATGGTCATCGCGGAAGGCTTCGACCTGATTCATTCTCATGAAACTCGTTCAGCTTTGATCGGTGCCACCGCGGCTCGGCTGGCCGGAGTTCCCTACATTCACCATGTCCATTGCCAGATGTCGACGGAAGTCGGACCTCGCATCACGACTCGAATTCAGACACAGATCAACGCCACGATCGAACGCACAGCCTGTCGACTGGCGGATCGAGTCATCGCGGTGTCGGGAAGTATCCAGCGATTTCTGCAGCACAATGGATTCAATCAGACTCCGGTCTGCGTTATTCCCAACGGCGTCCCGGACCCGAATGCCACGCTGAGGCTTCGGGACGAACGCGACCCATGGACCATCGGCATGGTGGCTCTGCTGCGAGAACGCAAGGGGCTGGAATGCCTGCTGGACAGCCTGGCATTGCTTCAGTCTGCGGACGGGAACATCCGTTTGCGAATTGTCGGACAGTTCGAATCATCGGGCTACGAGCGGGCCATCCAGACGCGCATTGCTGAGCTGAACATCGCTGACCGAATTGACTTCACCGGGTTTACTCGAAACGTCAGTCACGAGATTCAGCAGATGGATCTTCTGGTCCTGCCGAGCGTTTTGCCCGAAGGAATGCCGATGGTGCTGCTGGAAGCGATGGCCGCCGGAGTTCCCGTCGCAGGCAGCCGAGTTGACGGGATCACGGACGTTATCCGAGACACTCACAACGGAATTCTGTTTGATCCCGGGAACCCGGAATCACTGGCCAGCCAGGTGAATCGACTTCTGAACGGTGAACTGAACCACCGCACACTCGGTGAAAACGCTCGTCAGGATTACCTGGCCAATTACTCCGATTCCGTCATGGCGGCTCGCGTGGCCGACGTGTATCGAACCGTGCTGAAGCAGCGGCACAGACTCCACGAGAAGGGCTGCTGACATGACGGTGATGGATGCTGAAATCCGGAACAGTGTGTCGTGCAATGTTCCGCTCGATCTGCAGACCGCAAGCCCGTTGATGCGGCGGTTTCACGACTGGAAGGCAGCGGCCGCCATTCGAGCCTGCATTCCGCTGAATCGCGCCCTTGCGGCGCCCGCGGCCTCACTGCCGGGGATCCTGACCTGGCATCGAATCGTGCCCGTCGGTGACTTCACGCCTCCCACATGGAACGTTTCACCGGACCGATTTCGCAGTCAGCTGCAGGGACTGCTGCAGCAGGGCTTCACTCCGTGGCCACTCAGTCGACTGATCGCAGCCATGACCGGTGGCCAGCAGCTTCCTGAGAACGTGTTCGTCGTGACTTTCGACGACGGCTACTACAACAATCTGAGATACGCGCTGCCGGTATTGAAGGAACTCCAGGTGCCGGCGACGATCTTTTTGGCGACCGGCTGGCTGGATGCCACGGAACCCTTCCCGTTTGATGACTGGAGCCTGAAGGGAACAACCGCTGTTCACTGGGAAACCTGGCGAGCTCTCACGATTCGGGAATGTCACAGCCTGCTGGAAAGCAATCTGATCGAATTCGGTTCGCATACGCACACTCACGAAGACTTCCGCGGACGCCCGGACGCCTTCCGCAGCAGTCTTCAGCGCAGTCTGGATTTCCTGCTGGATCACTTCGGCATTTACCGCCCGGCTCTGGCGCTGCCGTATGGCATTCTGAACAAAGGCTTCGCGGGACCGGAATATTTCCAGACCGCCGAAGACCTGGGAACGACCTGCTGTCTCACGACGGAAGAAGAGCTGATTCCTGTCGGCAGCAGCCCCTTCGGCTGGGGCCGATTCATCGCCGAACAACACGATACCGCCAATACTCTGGCCGTGAAACTGAACGGCTGGCGGGACTCACTGCGGAATGCTTACCGACGTCTGCGCGGCCGATAAACGACCGGAAACAAGTGGGGGCGACATTCTGCCGGCCGTTGCCTGCTCACACTCGATCGAGGCATCGTCAGGCGGGAGCCTGACCTACAGACCCTCCGCCAGAAATACCGTTCACACCCGTGTTGTTTCCGATCTCCGCCCTCCCAGAAAGCCGGCCGTGCTGTCGGCCAGACTGCGGCGGAAGCGTGTCGTCTTTTCCAGCAGCTGACTCAGAACATCACTGTCCCGCAGAATCTGTCGGCACGTTGCTTCCAACCGAGGAAACAGGCCGTGGGCCAGTCGCGATTCGGCCATGGACTGAGCGAAATGTTCAATATGCCGAGTCAGTCCGCTGCGAAGTTTCCAGGTGAACAGAGTGACCAACAGTCCGGACCAGATGACCAGAAAGATGGTCGCCGGAATATAAAAGTCGACACTCAGCAGAGGCGTCGCATGTTCGCTGGAACCAAAGATGGGCGCCAGAAACGATGACCAGAAAAAGTTGTACCCGATGCGTCCCAGCAGCAGCACAACATAAGCCATGAACAGCACTTCATAGCGAATTCGAGTGGCCGGACGGCTGTTGGTTGCCGACAGCTCTTCAATAACCTCGTCGACCGCTCGAGTCGCATCTCCCAGAAACTCTTCTTCCAGACTGGCCGCCTGTCGCCGCAGAGCGCTCAGGTCACGACGGTCATCGGCTGCTGCGGAAGTGACTCCGGCTGCATGCACATATCCTGAAATCAGGACTCGGCTTTCATGCAGCAGCTGATCACTGATGCCAAACGTCGACAGCCGCTCAAGAGATGATTCTGCTTCCTGTTCCTGAGCTTTGGCTTTGAGCCAGCGAGCTCCCTGCATGGCTCCGATCAGCGCCATCTGAGCCGACGTGCGAGCTCGAAAGAAGGTGAACGACGCCACGAAGGCTCCCAATCCGTTGTACAGGCGCAGCACTGATGAAAACGGACTGAAGCCCCACTGATCGGTCACGGCACTCAGCAGACGCCGCTCCCACAGACTGCGACTGGCCATCAGCTCCCGACACAGCTGTCCGGTCAGAGTGGTCTTCAGCTGCAGCCTCTGCTGTTCCAGCACTTCCGCCAGCGCCGTGATCTTCGGAAGATCGGCGTCGTAGTCGGACCGGCAGACGGTCAGAGCTTCCTGCAGCAGATCAATCAGGTTCGCTCGACGAATGGCCACTCGTCGAGCGGCTCCGAGTTCCGTGCTGAGCAGATCGAGCAGGCGGCCGAAGTCTCCGGTCGGCCGCTGACTGGCCATCTGTTCACTGAGAGCTCGGCGCGAATCCACAAAGAACATTTCCGGAACTTCGTAGCCCGGCGACAGAAAGTTCTTCCAGTCCGCTCGGATGTCGGAATCCAGATCGGCATGAGTCTGCACGAAGACCAGTCGACAGCCGCCGGCCACATCCGACAGTTCATCGATGACACGGGCGTTCTTGTATTTCTGCTGAGTCGACGTGTACAGCAGCACGTCACAGTGAGGGACAATCTGACGCAGAATGGCCAGGTTGCTGCCGGTATCATCTGTTTCGCTGGTGTCCGGATCGGGGCAGTCGATCAGCACGATGTCCCGCAGCACCGGAGCATCGATCTGCTTCACCTGAAACCGACTGAGATCCAGTCCCAGAGCTTCGGCGGGAACTTCCGGATGCACCAGCAGAATCGGAATCGTGGTTGTGGGACGCTGCTTGCCGGCGGTGCTGACTTCCATCCCCACCAGAGCATTCACCAGAGAACTTTTGCCGGTTCCGGTGCCGCCGAACGTCGCCACGACCAGCGGAGTCTCCAGGCGAATGCGCAGCGTGGCGACTCGATCCAGCAGCCGCTTCACCAGCAGACGACTGTGTCGCGCCGTTTCCCAGTCCGGACAGTCGTCGATCCATGAGTGCAGTCGGCTGGTCAGATCATCGACCTCGGCCAGCAGAGCAATGTGTTCCAGCTGTTCGTGCTGACTCATGATGCCGTATCCTCCGTGGAATCTGCGATGGCTTCTGCATCCAGGTTGCGGATCAGTTCATTCAGTCGGCTGACCGCACCGGTCACCGTCCGGTATTCGTCACTGGCTGTCAGGTTCGCAGCACTGTGCATGTCTTCGGGAAGGTCTCCCAGAAGTTCGCTGCGAATAAGTTTCGTCAGCCATGCGACTCGACGTTCCGTGAACACACTGTGCAGGCGATGGAACCATGTCTGCAGCAGTCCGGACCCTGCCCCGGCCGCGCCGGAAATGGCAGCATCTCCGGCCACAGCAGCCACCGTTCCGCCGGCAACATCGGTCACGACATGCACAACCATATTCGCGGCCGTATGTGCAACCAGCGGTGCCACGGCTTCTCCGGCCGGTCCCATCCCCAGACTGAACAGCACCACACTGGTCATCGGACGAACCGCCGCCGACACGTTGTGCAGCTGGCGATACATCCTGAACAATTCCGGACTGTCGCTGCTGAAGGCTTCCATTTCCGTGGCGACCGTGTCCCGAAGTTCCTCAGCAAAATCGACTTCCGCATGACGGCGTCGCAGATTTTCCAGCAGACGAGCTCGGGAAGCGCCTTCCAGAATCGCGTCCACCCGAGGCTTCACCATCCGATTGCCGGTGTCCGCCATCCACTGCAGTTTGTCGTACAGTTCTTCAACCGTTGTCAGAATGGCCGACCATTCGGCTTCGCGATATTTGTCAATCGGCGGAACCGGTTCCCCCTGAATGGCTGTTCGCGCCGCCTTGAAGGGCCATGTCAGTCCGGCGCCAACGGCGTCATAAAACGTGTTGACTCGCTTCGCCCAGCCTTCCTGGCGAGCTTTCCACCACAGGCGAATTTCATCCACGAACGACGCGTTGGGAGGCGATGGCCAGTCCCGAATCTTCAGCACCGCTTCCGAAGACAGCTTCTCGGATGTTGCCGCCAGTTCGTCACTGGAATTCTTCAGTTCCTTCAGATGAGCCGGCAGTCCCGCGGACGAATTCAGGACCTGATCAAGAGCTCCGCGCAGTGTCCGCAGCCGGATCTCGCGGAATCGCAGCCGGGACAGATCGTCACGCAGATTTCGAGCGGATGCCTGAGGATCCACACTGGCCGCTGACCAGCCTTCCGGCACAGGCCAGGGACGTTCGAAGAACGGCAGAGTCAGAGCCTCGGCTGCTCGACGATCATTCGGAGCCAGGTACACGGCGTCGGGACGAACACCGGTTTCCTCGCAAAAGGTGTGCAGCCACACAGGCCAGTATTCCTCATCTTCCGGAAGCAGCACCTGATTGAACACAACCAGCACTGACTTGTCTTCCTGAGCTGCCTTGCGAAAGAATTCCTTCACGGCGGCATCGTTGTACTTCTGCTGAGTCAGCACGGCAATCAGCACGTCCGCACTGCGCCGGACGGCATCCGCCCGCACCCAGTTGATCCGAGCATCGCTGTCGATGTCAGGGGTATCCAGCACCAGCAGCGTTTCGGGCAGTTCCGGAGCCGGACGCCAGAACAGTTCGTGCTGCTGAGTTTCCTCAAGGGCCGATTCAGCAGTCGTCCACCGGTGCAGAGCAAAATCAGGAAAGATCTGCTGCAGGTCGTGACGGTCCGTGAAGCCATCGGGAACCAGACAAACCGGATGCTTTGTTCCGGACGCCATCGGGCTGGTGGAACTGGCTCGGCAGCCCGCCAGATGATTAAACGTCACGCTCTTGCCGATGTTGGTTCCGCCGACAACCGCCGCCACCAGCCACGGATCGCTGCCCAGCTGAGGAATCAGTTTCTGTCGCAGAACCTCATACCATTCCTGACCATCCAGCACCGCCGGACGCAGGAATTCTGACTTGCGCTGCAGCTGCTGCAGACCGTCGAAGATCTGCCGAACCGCGTCGGCAATCTGCTGAAAGGTGTTTCCCGAAGTCCGGTTCCCCCGCAGCTCCACCGATCCATCTGACAAGCCTGCAGAAAGACCTTCAGGCGAGGAACAATCGTGCGGTTGTGTTTCTGAACCAGACATGCGGCGGGATTCGCAAAGACCAGCCTTTTCCTGGCCGGAAAACCATCATCACTGGAAAAATCAGTCCCGAGATCAGTCCTCCCGGGCGCTGCATTCTGAAGTGTCCCACGTCAACGCCCGATTTGCAAAATGGTTCTCTCGAATCCTCAGAAAGTCGACAAATGAAGATTCCGTCTGTCACGCCTTCTCAGTCACTGACGGCCACCGGAAAGAAAACCGTCTTCCGCACTGTCAGACTCCCGAACAGCCCGTTGGATCAGCGATCGACATTCGAGCTCATCTCGTGAATTCAAAGATTCCACGCCCGACCGACACAGATTGCAGGTCGCCGGCGCCTTCGCTTAAACGATGGGCAGGGAAGAAGTCGCGGAAGCGGCTGGTTGTGATTCCGGGAGATTTTTCGAACCGGGTTTCGTCATCCGACAGACGATGTGTCCACGCAGGAACGGCCATCGAGATTCGAACAGCTTCTGATACCAGACCCCCAGTCGCCAGGCCATGCGACTGAATGCAAGATACGCCGGCGGCACCATGATGTATTCAATGGCGGCGTTTGCTCCGCAGGCTTCTGCGGTTTGCTGAATGGCACGTCGGGTGTTCAATCGGTAGTACGTTGGAAAGACATCTTATTCAATTCTCCCCAAACCAAGATGTTTGACGAACAGCGTATGAAACCAGTGCGGAGTGACGGTTGCAATGACGGCCCCATAGTACCAGCAGGAAACCGTCTGAAAAATCAGCGTCCCACCCGGACGCAGGACCCGGACACATTCACGCACTGCGGCAGCAGGATCTGCAAGGTGCTCAGCCACCATCGTATGAAAGACCAGGTCAAAACTCTCATCATCGAACGGCAGTTCAGCGACGTCAGCCACGTACGCTTTGTCCAGATGCGGATTGGCGAGCACCCGATCATCCGGATCAATTCCCACGTAGGTCCGAACTTTTGACTTCAGTGGCATCTGCGTCTGCAGCCCCAAACCCGATCCGGCGCCGATCTCCAGCACATCACTCGTCGCATCAGCCTCGTTCAGAATAATCTGATTGAAATACCAGGGATCGAACTCAGGAAATTCAAGCTTCCTCCACTTCAGGAGACGCTCTCTTCTCTCTTGTGAGGTCAGCATACTCTACACAGGCAATGGCAGCGGGGATCAACGTCAGTATGACCGCCGGGACTGTAGTTGAGGCAATGGAAGGCTCCAGAATTTCCGGCTGGATTCTGATGGACTGCTCGAGCCGGATACCAAACCACTGGAAGTGACCTCCGAAACAGGTTCCGCAGGATCACGAGGGTGATCTTTCTGCAGAGAAAGTATTTGAAAACGCTGGGAAATGTTATTATTTCACTAAATATAAACGTTTCACTGCACAGTGAAAGCCTCTAGTTGTGTAAGGTTTTCAAGATCGAACCGGCAACTCAAATCCTGCAGGAGATCATCGAGTGCGACGCCGGTCTGGTCAGCATACGGGCCGTTTCTGCTCGCCTGTCGGGCAATCGGCGGGCAGATCTGTTGTTGACTGCAGAATCGCAGGCCGGCATCGAGTTCTGTTTTGCCGTCGAACAGCGATCTGCATTGACACCCAAAGCCGCGGAACCACTGTTCAGTCGCACGCGCCCGAACTTACGCGGACTATGTTCCTCTGGTTTTTGTCCTTCCATTTCCCCGCGAGTCGCAGAGCTTGCAGCGAAGGCAGGCGTCTTCACGGTGCGATTCCGCAGGAAACTGCCGCATCCACCAGCTGAATCCTCCGCTGCTGATTGTCCGACAGGGACGTAAGTCGATCAAAACGGAAGCGGATTCGTTGAAAGTGGCCGATCCATTTTCACCCAAATCAAGCCGCATTGTGCGTGCTCTGCTTTCGGAACCGGAACGAGTCTGGACGATTCATGAACTGGCCAACCACCCGGACATTGACGTGAGTTCAGGACTGGTTTCCAAAGTCCGAGCGTCACTCTGCAGAAATGCCTATATCGACGACCGAACTCAGGGAACCCGACTTCGTGATTCCGAGGGGCTGCTGGCTGCGTGGTCGCGAACTTATTCCGGCCCATTGGCTCGTCACCTGTATTTTGCACCCAGGCGAACCAGCAGAGATCGAGCTGCGATTCTATGACTGGTGTCGCCGGAACGGGTTAACAGTCGCATTGTCCGGATTCTCCGGCTGCCTGGAAGCTGGCTGCCCATGGTCAGTAGCCCTGTCGTGACAGCCTATATCGATCCCGTACAAACACTTCCGACTTTGAAAGATCAGCTGTCGCAGGAGCTTGCATCACTCCCGTCGACAGCGGAGCCAACCCTGATTCTCTGGGAGCCCTATGACAGGTCTGTTTTTGCAGACAGGCGATTCTCTGAAGACGCTCGCCTTCGTGGACGTCACCCATTCAAACATGGCTCGATTTGATCCGGTTGAAGGGGCGAGGCAGGAGGCTGCTGACGCACTTTATCTGCGAATCCTCAAATCTCACCTGGGTCACGAATCAACCGCTAATGGGACAATCAATTGTGACTGTCAGCAGGGAAGACGAGCGCGTTCCGTCCTGATGGAGACG
The DNA here is from genome assembly GCA_041398865.1 of Planctomycetaceae bacterium. Taxonomy (GTDB): domain Bacteria; phylum Planctomycetota; class Planctomycetia; order Planctomycetales; family Planctomycetaceae; genus Fuerstiella. Next base: position 109,652 of record JAWKTY010000020.1, on the reverse strand, counting down.
CTAAACGTTCTTGGTGCGTTCCGCGAGCAGCTGGTAGTTGTTGGTGGGTGGGTCCCCGACCTGCTCTATCCGGGAAAACAACACATCCGGTCGATCGACGTGGATCTTGCTGTCCCACCTGACGCCCTGAGAGACGATGCGTATTCGACGATTCTTGCTCGGTTGAAAGAAGCCGGATTTCGGCATCATTCTCCACCGACACATTTCACTCGCGACACAGACCTTGGCCCGGTCAAACTGACCTGATTACCGGACAGTACCAGTCAGGTCAAAAGGCGACATCGATTCAGGTCAATGAACTGGAAGATCAATGCTCGCGAGGCCTTGACCTGGCATTTGAGTACTGCGACATGATGGAAATCACCGGTCGCATGCAGAACGGAGCAAGCACTTCGGTTCAGCTCAGGTTGTTCGCCCGGAAGCGTTCGTGCTGATCAAGGCATTCGCCATGGACGAGCGGCGAAGAGAAAAAGATGCTTACGACGTTTACTTTGTCGTGTCGCAGTATCCGGGTGGCCCGCAGCAGCTCGGGACGCAGATTGCCGCCATGCTTCCGAATAGACTTGTCGAGGATGCGGTGCGCGTGCTGCAGAAAAAGTTCGCTACGCTCAACTCCATCGGATCGGTTGACGTCGCGGTCATCCTGGAGCAGCAGGGGAACGATGCTGGCCTGTCACGACAGATGGCGTTCCAGTATTTACGGGCGATGCTGCAGGTGATTCGGTAATCGCATTTCCTGCAGTCAGCTGGACTCGAGTGTGGAGCCTGTCCAGGAAAGTCGCTTGACCAGAATTGTTGCGTAGCTGCCTCGGGGAAGGTCGAAGCTGAGGGTCAGTTTTTGTCGCCTGGGATACAGGTCGTCTTCTGCGGTCGCGGCCGTGAGCTGTTGGGGCTGAACGATGGCTTTGCGCCGACCTTTGGAGAAAAACGAATCCCGAGGATACTTCACTCGCAGCTGACGCAGTTCCATCTGTTCTTCTGCCAGAATCTGATCCAGAATCTCGCCCATCAATCCTTCCGGACGATCGATCCTCGCGCTGGGCAGCGGCAGTTCTGCGGAAAACAGGCTGAAGGAATCATCTGTGGTTTGGGGACGGTCGGCGGGAATGGATACCGGAAAGCAGCTCGGTCCGCTCAACAATGGCACGGTGCTGCAGCAATCCGCAGGACAGATACGTTCAACGAGTCGACTCAGCAAACGATTCCACAACGCCGACTGATAAGCCGACAGATACAAACCTCGCAGGTCCACGCTGATTCGAGCAAACGCGCCCCGGAAATCCGGGTCCTTTCCCGCTTTCACTTTATCGGAGAGGTACGTGACGATACTGCGGCGATGAGAACGTTCCAGCTGCTGCTGACATTCCGGCCACTGGCCCCACAGTTCCTGCAGCAATCTTTTCTGTTTCTTTTCCGATGACGAATCGTGTTCATGAAGGTCGGCAAGAGCCAGCCACAGAGCTCGCTCCCAGTCACTCAGACACCAACTGCGGCCGATCCATTCCCCGCTGAAACCCAGCGACCCAAATCTCTGGTCGTCAAAGTAATTCGGAAGTCCGTACTGCTGCACAGCATCAATCGCTGACAGAGCTGTTTCGATCTCGTCCTGAGTCATGTCCCTCAGCACAAGCACAAACCGGTTTCCGCGAAAACTGTCGGTATTGTACGCCGCAGACGTCTGACCAATGTACTCAAGCTGAAACGACTTCTGCTGCAGGTCCTTTCGCGGACCGTTGTGAATGGTCAGATACTGGACCGTGACAGCATGCCGATCCTTCAGCCCGCCGTAACTGATGCGTTTGCGGTGAATCTGCCATCGCTGATTGATGGCCCCAATGGCTTCCGGAGTTCCGATGGATGTTTTTGTGAGACGATACAGAGCAAACGGGCCGCCGTTTGCGACTGCCGTCGACAGTTCGGTGACCTGGAAATCTTCCGGCAGACGGCGAAGCTTCACTGCAGCACCATCCAGACCGCTTTCAGATATTCTGTTTCGGAATGATTGCCGCCAATCGGGTGGCACGGAGCGGCACCGGTTCTGGCAATGATCTGCATATCGCGAGCCGCATGCCGAGCAGCTCGTTCTGAAGTCGCAGGCGAAACTTCTTCACCGGCCTGTCGCGCAGCCGAGCACAGCAGGTTCAGGAATTCGGATTCCGGCAGCAGTCCGGCACAGGTGCAGCTCAGCAGTAACCCGCCGGGCTTGACCAGTCGCATGGCGAGACGGTTCAGATCGAAATGTTTCCGAGTTCCTTCTTCGATTTCCGCTCGAGTTCGAATCAGTTTGGGCGGATCCAGCACAACAACATCAAACTGCCGACCGGTGCTGATCATGTCTCGCATATAGTTGAAGGCATCCGACTGGACGAATCGAGCTCGCACCTGATTCAGATTGGCGTTGTCTTTGGCCACCTGCAGCGGAGCATCGTCCAGGTCCACTCCGATGACTTCCTTCGCCTTGCCCAGAGCCATCGCCTGCACGGCAAATCCGCCGGTGTAACAGCACAGATCCAGCACCGTGCGGCCTTCACAGAATTCAGCCAGCTTCTTCCGGTTCTCACGCTGATCACAAAAGAAGCCTGTCTTGTGCCCGCCCTCAAAACGAACTCGAAACCGAGTCCCATATTCCTGCACGACGACTTCCGCAGGACAGCCGGTCGAAATAACAGTGGCCGGATCAAACCCTTCCTGAGACAGAAACTGAGGACTGGTCTGCACCAGAGTATGCTTCGTTCCCAGCATCTTCCCCAGTCGATTCAGCAGCGCCGTGCCTCGACGATACATCCCCAGACTGAACGCTTCCGCCGACAGCACGTCTCCGAAACGATCCACGACCAGTCCGGGAAAACCGTCAGCCTCGGCATGGATGACTCGGTAGGTATCGGTGATCTGATCCAGTCGCAGCATCTCATGTCGCAGAGCCACAGCGGGCTGCAGCTTTGCATCCCAGGCATGATCCGTCGGCAGTTCTTCCGAACGCCACAGCATGCGCAAAGACATCTCACTGCGGGAATTATACAGACCATAACCCAGCAGCTGGCGAGTATTCGAATACACGGCAACCAGATCCCCCGGCTTTGCGGAAGGATCTGCAGAATCGATCTGCTTTCTGAAGACGGCTCCGTATGAAATCCGGCCTTTCACCACCACTGCGGGAATGGGAGCTCCCGGGTCCGGCGACAGCTGCTTCAGCTGCTGAACGGACGGCGATGCCGACATGCCCGAACCGCCATCGTGTCGAGTATTCGAGCGAGTTCTGCCTTTGCGGGCCATAGCGACTGTTCTTCAAGCACCAACCGTTGGAAACACATTCGTCGTGATGCGAGCGTTCAACACCGGCGCCCGACGTCCAATAGTCACCCAGCTTACCGGGGGAGGCAACGGGAATCATCGACTCTGCCGCGCAATGTCTCGGCTTCTCAGGATCTGCCCTGGAAATGCATGCCCAAGGAACTGTCCTGGAGTTCTGTATTCGGTTCGCCGTGGCCGAGACTCCTCGATCCACTTGCTGTCCTGAATCGCACCGGGCAGAATGCAGAGAGCTCACATCGAGCGGCTACTTTTCCACGTGAGGCAGCGAACCATGGTGAATCGATCGACTCGGCGGGGATTTCTGACAGATGTGAGTCGCGGGACGCTGCTGGCGACTCTGGGGCCGACCGTGGCTCTGGAACTGGGTCTGGTTTCACCCGCATTCGCCGACCAGTCGCAGGAGTCTTCGCTCACCTTCGGCGATTTCGAACCGCTGGTCTGCGAACTTCAGCAGACACCACTGGACAGACTGCAGCCGCTTCTGGTCGGGAAACTCAATTCGGGCCTGTCTCTGAAGACACTCACCGGCGCCGCCGCCCTGGCCAATGCCCGCACGTTCGGCGGGGAAGACTACATCGGGTTTCACACCTTCATGGCGCTCGGCCCGGCGCTGAAAATGTCGACGATGCTGTCGGGACCTTCCGCGGCACTGCCGGTGCTGAAGGTTGTCTACCGCAACACCGGCCGAATTCAGGAATGCGGTGGTCGTGATTCAGAAGTTTTACACGACATCAGTCCCGGCGCTGCGGAGTCACCGGCAGATGACGCAATGCTGCGAGCTGCCGTGCAGTCGAAGGATGTCGCCCGTTCAGAACAACTGCTGTCCGCTCTGGCGACTCGCAGTCCTGTCGGCGCACTGAATGCTCTGATTCCGCTCGTCGAGGACAATCCGGAAGTTCATCGGACCGTTCTTCCGTTTCGAGCATGGGAGATGCTGGATGTTGTCGGTTCTGAACACGCCACAACTCTCCTGCGTCAGTCGCTCCGGTATTGTCTGCAGTCGGAAATCCATCGTCGCGAGAGCTGGAACGAACATGCCACGATGCTGATTTCACTGCTGGACGAATTTCATCTGAATGGCCGGTCTCCGGGAACAAACCCGGCCGACGACGAATACGTCAGGAAGCTCAGCCGACACTTCGCCGAATGTTCTCCTGAAGACGCAGCTCGAGCGGCCGCCGAGACTCTGGCGGAAGGATTCGCACCGGCGGTTATTGGAGAAGCCGTTTCTCTGGCTGCAAGTCGCCTGGTGCTGACCGATGGCGGGCGGCAGCCGGAATGGGAATCACCGGGAAAACCCGCAGGCTGCGTACATGGCGATTCCGTCGGAGTTCATGCCAGTGATGCGGCCAACGCGTGGAGACATCTGGCTGCCGTCAGCAGTGGTCCGGCTGCTGTTTCGTGCGTCATCATCGGCGCATGGCAGATTGCCCGGGACCGCGCGGCGTCCCGAAATCTGCTGAATCAGCCATTACCGACGGAACGTCACCTGAATGAGTTTTCCTCAACAGATCCTGATTCGCTGCTGACAGCACTGAAGGAAGCCATCCGCTTCAATCAGCAGGCGCACGCCGTCGCGATTGCTCAGCGCTACGGACAACATTCGCTGCCGGCCGATCGCCTGTTTTCCACGCTGCTGAAATATGCGGTCAGTGAGGACGGAGCTCTGCATGCAGAGAAGTATTTCCACACTGTCCATGACGACTTCCGGATGACTCGCCCTGCCCTGCGCTGGCAGCATGTCGCCGCCCTGGCTCGAGTCACCGCCAGTGAATACGGTCGCCCCGCCCCCGGTCACGCAGAAGCCCGCGACCTGCTGAAGATCACGGGCTGAGTTCAAATCGACAAGTTCGCAGGGTCGGACTCCATGTGCGAATCCGGTCATGATTTGTTGCAGGCTCAGATTCCTGACGGGAAGCGGCTGTGTCGGAATTCGTCTCGGCAGTTCGTCGACGGTCGTTGGAACTGGAATGTACTCATTCTGCCAGGTAAGCTGTGACAGAATAGCTCTCCTAGGGGAATCCGATTGCATGCAGACGATCACCTGTCCCAAATGTCAGTCCAAACTGAAACTAAAGCCTGAATTCGCCGGCCGCAGAGCTCGCTGTCCGAAATGTCAGGAATCGCTGCTGGTTCCTCATCCGGATCCATCACCGCAGGTGACTCCGTTGCCAGGATCGCCTGTTTCGCGGACGCATTCGCCCGGCTCTCAGGAGTCCGCTCAGGTCGTCGAACAGCCAGCCTCCGAAGCCGGTCACGATTTTTCTGCCGCCGGGTTTTCCGTTCCGGTTGTTGCGTCGAACACCTCTGCGCCAAAGACAGGAACAACTCGCCGTCGTCGCCGCAGTTCCGCGGGTCTGTGGCTGCCGATCGTGGTCGTGCTGCTGGCTGTGGCCGGGGGGCTGGTCATGATGATGCCGGGCGGTGCGCCTCCGGAAACTGTTCGCAAAGACTTCGGAGATCAGACAGCCGTGGAAGGCAGGCCCATGGTCCTGGCAATGCCCGTGACCACAACAGGAGCCTCAGCGCCGATGCAGTTCACGATCGTGAAGGCTCCGTCAGGGGCGGCTGTGGACGCAGGCAGCCGACAGTTCACGTGGACACCGTCTGAAGCCGACGGGCCGGGAGACTTCGACGTTGTAATTCGAGCCACTCAGCAGGATACCGTTCTGGAGCTGACCTTTCGGATTCTTGTGACGGAAGTCGATCAGCCTCCTGTCTTCAAAGATGTGCCCGCAGTGACAGCTCAGCCGCTCACTCAGATTCAGATTCCTCTGAATGCCGAAGATCCGGATCAGCCGTCAGTGCCGCTGATGTATTCTCTGGTTTCGTCCGAGGCCGATCCGGAACTCAGAGCCGCAGTGGAAACTCAGACCGGGCAGCTGACATGGACGCCTCCGGAAAATGCAGCAGGGCAGGTCGTCACCTTCCGAGTGCAGGCGAAGGAACTGTCAGAAGCCGGATTGTCGTCTGAGCTATCTGTGCCGATTCAGGTGGCGGAATTTGATGACCCCATTCATCAGCTGGCGGTTGAGCTGCGTCGCCAGGCTGTCGAGGTGCAGGTGACGAAATCGTTGACGGACGCTGCCTCGCTGCCGCTGACCGGACAGGCCGGGCAGCTGCTGATCAACGGTCATCCGGTCACAGCGTATCGATACGACAGCGAAACTCAGCAGCAGGAAGAGCTGAGCAAAATCGATGAGAACGGCAGTCGGGTTTTTGATGAGTACTGGCAGAATTCCGAACCACTGAACGTGTTTTCTCACGGACCGCTGCTGGTCACCAGCATTGGCGGCGATCGCAGCCTTCTGGATGCTCTGTCGGCCGTGCTGGATCGCCCGTCGGCGGTGGTTCGTCCGTATGTGGCTCCGCCCCCCACACAGGCTCCGCCGCCAACACTGGCCGCGTCACTGATGCCGCTGTACGAAGAACGCCTCAAGCGCCCCGGACAGCCTCGAAAACTGTTCACCACGGACAGTTATCAGGAAGTTCGCAAAGTGTTTGCGGACCACTTTGCCGTGACTCATGACGCGGAAATTCGGGCGGCATTCGGCGATGACATTGACGAGATGATGTCCTGGCTCGATGAGCGAATCGATCTGAAGGAAGAATTGTTCACCGCAATTCGGCCCGAATTCGACGATGTCACTGCGGCTTTACGACTGTTCAACGAAATTCGCAAACAGTTTCCCAAACAGATTGAACGCTACGGATCCCTGGCCATTGCGACGGCTGTGGTTTGGGATCGCGATCGAGGAGTTTACAGATATCAGGGACATGCTGAGCGAACGCATTCCACGATGCCTCAGAATCTGCTGAACGGCCTGCAGAACTTTCAGTACTTCACGGATGCCGAAAATGTAATGCAGGGTCGAGCTCAGTTTCTTCCGTGGGAGTTCCTGACGCTGCTGGTCAATCATGAAACTCCTGCTGAAGAACGGGTCTGGGCTGTTCAGAACTATCTTCCGACTCGAGCAATGTTCGGCAAGTGTTATGCCGATGTTCCCTACGATGGCGAGATGCTGAGAACCAAAAGTCGAGTCTGTCAGCTGGATGGTCAGGAATACAATCTTCCCAACATTCGCAGCTTTGGCGGAGTGTGTGCCATGCAGGCCGACTTTGCGGCTCGAGTCGGCAAGAGCATGGGTGGTCCCGCTGCCTACGTGAGCGGAGAAGGCAAATACGGCGGAGCTCACGCGTGGGTGATGTGGGTCGAACTTCAGGCGGTTTCAGAACGCAGCATCCGATTCAGTCTGGAATCTCATGGACGCTATCGAGGCGACAACTACTACATCGGAAATCTGCGGGATCCTCAAACCGGACAGCCCATCACGGACCGCATTCTGGAACTGCGTCTGCAGCAGGTGGGCATGGATGCGATGGCCAAACGTCATGCCGATCGCGTGATGATTCTGTATCCGCAATTGGATCAGGAGTTGGCGTTCGACTTTGACGCTCACCTGAATTACCTGTCCGGCGCCGTGAGTCTGAATCCCTGGAACGAAGCTGCCTGGACGGCGCTGTCTCAGCTGACGACCGGACGCGAATTGGGGAAACCCGAACAGAAAACCATGACCGGTCTCCTGAACCAGCTGTTCGTCAATTTCGCAAGCTTCCCGGATTTTACTCTGACCATCTTCGAAGACCTGATTGCCTTCGAGAAGGATGACAAGAAACGAACGGCCCACTATTTCAAACTGCTGGAAGTCTATTCGGCCGCCAGTCGACCGGACCTCGCCTTTCTGACACTGCTGAAGCTCAGCGATGTCCTGGAACAGCAGGACCGTGGCAGCGAAGCCATCCAGGCTCTGGCTGTGGCGATTCAAAAGTATCCCGACGAAGGCCAGTACATTCCGAAGATGCTGGATCGCCTGGAACAGCTGGCATCTGCGGCCGGCAGCGGGGATCAGACTCTGGCCGAATTCTACGCGGCGTTCCTGCCGAAGATTCCTCAGCAGCGAGGTACATCGCCCAGCGAATACTGCATGGAGATGTATGAACGAGCTGTCCCGATCTTCGAACGAGCCGGACAGACTCAACTGGCTCAAACCTATCAGACAGGAGCTCGACAGATGAAAGCCGGAATGCCCAACTGACGGACGTCGATTACTTTCTGACTTCAGCGTCGTTTCTGTACCAGCCCCGGCAATCGAACCGTGCAAAATTCCGGACGGCCGCACAACGCAATTCGGGTCGAAGTCTGTCGTTTGAAAAATCAGCGGCAAATGAAAAGAATCGCAGGGCGAATGACGACGTGACGATTCCCTTTGCCTTCAGACACTGCGAGACAACATCATGCCTCAGAAAAACAGATCATTCTTCGGGATGCAGCGTTCGTTTTCGACTCTGGTCCTCGTGGCCGTGATACTGTCCGCGGGAAGCCGGGAAAACGCCAAAGCCCAGGGCACAGTCGACAGGTCGGCAGCAGAGGCAACTCCAACAAACATCCCGCCAATGCTGCCCCGACCGACGCTGACGGAATCGCTGGACGTTCAGCAGACAATGGTGAAACAGCAGCCGGACGATCAGACGGAAAAATTCCGGCTGGGGATCATTCAGTTTCTGCGAGCTCTGGAAGGGCTGGGACAGGACCACCATCGCTATGGGCTGATGTCGGGACAGAGACTGACGGTGCCGCTGATGCGACTGCCTGTCCCCGAAAATAAGGACCCCGAAGAACTCTCATATGCCGATGCCCGGCAGATGATCGTGCGATTTCTGGAACGACTGAACACGGCTCAGCAGACACTTCAGCACATCGACCCCGCCGATGTGCGGCTGCCGGTCGATCTCGCCACCGTCGGACTGGACCTGAATGCTGACGGAAATCTGAGCGACGGTGAATCACTGCTGGCGATTTCTTCGGCGATTCAGCGAGGCGGCCGACCTCCGTCACAGCCGCTGCCGACCGCCTTTCCCGTCACGTTTGACGGCGGCGATGTTCCCTGGCTGGAAGGCTACTGTCACGTGCTGAGTGCCTTCTGCGAATTCGCTCTGGCTCACGACTGGCAGGACCACTTTGAAAGGTCAGCGGTCCTGTTCTACCCGAAAGCCGTGACTCCCTACACCTGGATGCATGACGAGACTCAGGATTCCGTGATGACGCTGAACAGGATCAGCATTCTGGACATCGTCGCTTTCCTGCATTGCATCAACTACGAATGTACGGAACCGGAACGAATGAAGAATTCACTGCAGCATCTGGAAACCATGATCGCCTGCAGCCGCAAGTCATGGGAACTGATCGAGGCCGAAACAGACAACGACCGCGAATGGCTGCCCAATGCCCGTCAGACATCCATCATGGGCTCACTGCAGATCACTCAGCAGATCGTTACCGGATGGAAGGACGTGCTGGACGAATTCGAAGCGATTCTTCAGGGCCGAAAACTGCTGCCGTTCTGGCGAGGAGTTTCCGGTGCACCATCCAGTCGTCCGATGCAGTTCCACCAGAAACTTGGAGTCAATGTTCGCCGGATCTTTCTGGAACCCGGTCGCTTCGACCTGGCTCTGTGGATGCACGGCAGCGGCCTGCAGAAATATGTTGAAGAGGGCGAACTAACTTCGCCGGACGACTGGCGAAAATTCAACCGAGCCTTCGGTGGTCGATTCTGGAACTTCGCCTTCTGGATCAACTGAGGCAAAAGCTCTGGAGTACAGGATTCAGCCTGCCGTCACCGCAGGCGAGGCATGCAGCCTGGAGACTGAACTCCAACAACCGCACGGAAAATCTGTCGCGTCAGCTTCCGTCGGCGGATCATATGATTCGCCGCGTTACCACAGATTCAGGCACTTCAGCAAACCTTCGCCTCGCACAAACAGCCGTTTGCCGCGCAAAGCGGCGTGTGAATAGATCGGGTGATTGTCGTCGAAGATTCGGCAGCGGGATGTGATCTGTTTTTTGCCGCTGGTCGGAACCAGCAGCAATTCTCCGTTAGCTAGAATCAACAGCCGATCTTCTGAAACAAACACGGCTGCATAGTCGCCGAAAGCCGCATCGCGCAGCCGCCAGAGTTCCTTCAGGCCGTCATCGACATCCAGGCAGTACAGAAATCGGTTCACACAAAACAGTTTTCCGCCCACGACCGCCGGAGTGCTCATGTCGGGCTTGAGTCTTGAATTGGAAGCAAACGGCTCTGCCGCGATCCGGCCGTCAGCTTCGAAGCGGAACAACCGTGCTCCATTGTTTTCCGTGGCGATCAGCAACTGATCCTTCAGCACCACGGGTGTGGGAACATTAAAATCTCCCGATGATTCGGGAGTCACCGTCCACAGTCGCCGTCCGGTTTCAACATCCCAGCCGCCCAGAGAAACAGCGTCGTGCCCGATGATCTGCTGCTGCCCCTGAAACGCGGCGGCGATCAGCGACCCGTAACCCGGCGCAACGCCGGGACATTTCCAGACGACTTCACCCGTCACGGCATCCAGGGCCACCACTGATGCAGTCGGCGAGCCGGGGTTGACGATCAGTTTTCCAGCGACCAGCAGCGGTGAAGCACAGAATCCCCACGGCAGTTCTGCGGCGGGGGGAAAGTCGTCGTGCAGGTTGCGTTCCCAGATCACCGAACCATCGGACAGCTTTGCACACAGAACCAGACCATGAGCACTCGCAAAGTAGACTCGATCTTTGTCAACCAGTGGTGTGGCTCGGGGCGAATTCCCGTAATCAAGGGCCGCAATGGCCAGCCGCTGAATTTCCCAGACAGGTTCACCGCTATCGGCATCCAGACAGCGAAACACATCGTGAAAGTCATCCAGGTCGCGATCACCGAACAGAAGTCGGTTTCCGCTGACCGCCAGGCCGCCCAGCCCCGGATGAGCCAAGGGAATCTGCCAGAGAACTTCAGGATCAGCAGGCAAAACTTCCGGCAGAAAGGGAACTCGACCGTCTCGCCCCGGACCACGCCACTGAGGCCAGTCGGTCGCCTTCGAGTCAGCTACTTTTTTTTTGCGGTCAATTCCGGCGAGCGGTCGACGCTCTGGGGTTCGCTCTGTTCGAAGGGAAGAAAGCCAATCAGCGATTCCATCGACTGCAGCACCTTGGGATCGGCCGAAGCATTCAGCAGAGCATCCTGAACAGAACGGCGAGCCCCGTCGTTCAGTTTTGCTGACACGAACGCCGTCACAAACGGCACCGGAGCCGTCTTTGCGACAACTCGCAGATCACCTTTTTTGATGGTGCCACAGCCTTCCAGCAGGGGCTGAGCATAACTGGAAATCACGGCCGCAGTTTTCGACTTCGGCCCCAGGTCAATCACCTTGCAGGCTCCGTCACTGCAGGCCATATCGATGGTCAGGGTCTTCGGAATCTGAACCCCGGCCTCCTTCAGCAGTTTCAGAGCCGCCCCGTGTTTTTCGTCTGCTTCCGCCGGACCGAAAATGACTGTGTACCCGTCCAGATCTTTGATCGACTTCGCCGGGTCGTCTCGATTCACGACAATCATGCCGTACTGAGTTGTGTCTCCTGAACGATCCGTCAGCTGAGCCACCGGCTGAACTTCGAGCCGTGCTGAATGAGCGTCGGCTCGGATGACGGAATGCTTGCCGATGACGATGTCCGCCCTGCCGTCCGTCTTCTTCAGTGCCGCCGCCAGAGATTCGCCGAACGTGACTTCGACTTCGCGGCCTGTGCGCGCCTGCAGATGGCCCGCCAGCACCTGATAGTCTCGCTGAGCGTACCCTTCGACACACGGGCATGACAGCGGAGCAGCCAGCGGATCCATGACGATCAGGACCAGCGGTGGCTCCTGAGTTTGTGCCTGAACAGCCGCTGGCGAAGGCTGCCAGCACAATGGCTGCGACCAAAGAGAAAGAGCGAGACATGTGATCAGTCTCCGATGATGCTGGGTGCTGACGCTGATTGAGAGCGGACAGCTCGGAGTTTCACCTGGCCCACTTTCAGCGGCTTGTCTTCACTCTGGTCGGCTCGAACCTTCATCACCACGATGTGATTGCGAGTCAGGTCCAGCATGTAGACTCGGCTGCTGTCCGGTGAGACGGCGATCGAGACATTCTTGCAGCCCGGCACCAGTTCCACGTCGCCGACGTAGGAAAGAAAATTGCCGTCCGCATCAAAACGTTTGATTCGGCCCGTTCCCGATTCCGCCGTGAAGACTTCATTTGCAGCGTTGAAACAGACGTTCATCGGATTGCAGCAGCTGGAAAAACCATCAACGCCGGTGCGATCCTGCTTGCCCCAAGTCGTGACTTCGGTGCCGTCAGCGTCGTAACGGACAACTCGGTGCCGCGAGTTTTCGGCTACGAACAATCCATTGGAACAGCACTGGACGTCCATCTGACCGCAACAGCCTCGCAGGTCTTTCACGATCACTTCGCCGCCTGAGAATTCGGTGTCCATCTTCCAGACCACATAACCGTAGCCGGAAATTCCGCGAGTGGCGACGTAGACGTTCTGTTTGTCTGAACAGATCGATGACACCTTCATCTTTGACCGCATCAGGTTCTCAATCTGCTGCTGAATGGCTTCTTCTGTTGGCTCGTTTTCCTTCTCATCGTCAGCTTCTTTTTCCTTCTCGGCCTCGGCAAGATCCCGGTAGCGTTCCAGAACCTGAGGCAAAGCCTTCAGCATGCGTTCTTCCTGATCGTTCAGCTTGCTCTTTTCCTGCTTCTCTTCCAGCTGGCTCAGAATCCGTTCGTAAGTACTGATCATGCTGGCCAGATTCATCCTGGGTCGCTTCAGATACGTCAGCGCTTCTTCACGCAGTTTCTCTTTGCTTTCGCGGAGAGAGGCGGCGTGAGGTGAATCAGCCTGCTGCAGAAGTTCGCCGCTGCTGCTGTAGCGGAAGAGTTTTCCTTCACCGCCCACCAGAATTGAACCATCCGGAGCCACACTGATGGCTTCCGGTTTGGCATCAATGTCCCATGCCTGCAGAACGTCACCATCGTCGTTCGCGATCCGAATCTGACCGGGTCCTGTTCCGCAGGCGGCCACAATCTGTCCGGCCTGATTCAGACAGAAGGCATTGACCGGCAGTTCCTTTCCATCGCCCTTCAGCTTTACAATGGCAACCTGCTGATGAGTCGCCTTGTCATCGATCTTCTGTGGTTCCGTCAGATCCGCCTTCGTACTCAGGACAGTTGCCATCAGCAGAACAGTCAACGGCAGCCAGCGTGTAAACAGGATTCGTCGCATGTGAAGGAACTCCCTGAAGTGCGCAATTGAAACATCCGGAAACGCCTGCATCAGTGTGCTGTTTTCCAGCCCACCTGGGAAGCTCAGAAATGCTTCCGACCTAAAGATTTGACAAACCCCAAGGCAGTGAGTCTGCGGAAGCCCGGAAAACTGACTCGTGTGCGTGAACTGAATGTTTTCTGTGGGGTTCGAGCAAAACCGAGAGAGATCCGGTCCTGAACCGGCAATAAATTTCCGAAACTTCCTTACGAGAGTCAGACTACCTGCTTATGATGTCCGGCCACGGAGGGGCTCCGGACTCACTGCAGCAGCGTCCCTGGGCAGGGCTTGACGTGCGGGATTTCAGATCTCGCGTCCCAGGGCAGCCGCTGGAAAATCCACATCGGAATGGAATCGTTTCGCCCGCTTCGTCGAACCCGGCGATGCATGACTTCTGAAGCCAAAGATGCCCGATGACCATTCAAGCTGGATGCAGTGCGTGCGAATATGAATTCAAGGTCCGGGATGACCACGCCGGCAAGCGCGTGCGATGTCCGTCCTGCGGCGAGCCCGTCCAGATTCCCAAATCAGGCCGCGCCGCCGCCGCCCCGCGACCGAAATCCCCGCCCGCAGCGCAGAAATCGGCTCCTGTTCGGAGAAGTCGCGCGACCCGAACATCCTCTGCTCGACGCTCATCCGGCAGCTCAAACCACATTCGGCTGTCGCGTGGAATGATCATCGGCGGAGTCGCCGGGACGGCCCTTCTGAGCGGTCTGGCGGCTTTCCTGATGTTCGCCCGAACACCGGAGGAAAATCTGACTCAGCAAATCCAAGCTGCAAACGGCAATCAGGAACAGACGTCCGCGAATATTGCGGATGCGACGAGTGCCGACACTGTCAGCGAAACTCCAGCGGCTGATGTGTCGGAAAGTGCGGCAATGCCCGAAACCGCTCTGGCCGCCACCAGTCAGGCTCCAGCAACAAATCCGCAGGTTGCACAGACAGATTTTTCCAACCCGTTCCTGCCACGTCCGGCAACAACCTCATCGACTTCCGCTACGCCGACCGCCGCTCCTGACGCGGGAGCAGCCAGCGTGGCGATGAACTCGACACCGGATTCCGCTTCGCCGACTCAGCTCGCGATGAATCCGGCAACCGACGCGCCGTCAGCGCCTGATCCGTCCGCGCCGGCGATGTCGTGGGCCGATCTGAATGAACTGATCGAACCGTCGGTTGTCAAAGTCAACGTCAAATCGGCTGACGGGGAAGGCAACGGCAGCGGGTTTGTCATCGCCAGCGAAGGCTTCGCCGTTACCAACTATCACGTGGTGGAAGGTGCCTCCGAGGTGTCTCTGGGTTTCGCGAACGGTGACCAGCTGCAAATCATCGGATATGTGCATCTGGATCCGAAACGGGACATCGCCATCCTGCAGTTTGATCCGGCACAGGCGTCGAAGCCGCTGCGAGGTCTGCCGCTGGCGACCGACCTTCCGCGCAAGGGCGAAGAAGTGGCGGCCTTCGGAGCACCTCTGGGGCTGGATTTCACGTTTACTCAAAGCAACGTCAGCGCGATTCGCAGTGCCGAAGATCTGGAAACCATGATCGGCATCAGCGACAGCGAAGGGACATGGATTCAGCACAGTGCTCCGATCTCACCCGGCAACAGCGGTGGTCCGCTGGTCAATCGTCGTGGCGAAGTCGTGGCTATCAACACGATGGTGCTGACAATTGGCCAGAACCTGAACTTCGCCATTTCAGCGGGCGACATTTCTCAGGCGATGAATCGCCGTCGTCCTGCGCCTCTGCCCGTGACGCCGGCCAGTGTGCCGATTGTGAACCGTTCGGAAAGCAGCGGCCCGGACGGAAATCCGTTTAGCGGAAAGGAACGCGAAGCCGTCGACCTGACCAAAGACGAACGCGGACAGAAACTGCTGGCGGAAATTGACGAAATGTGCCTGCTGATTCTGACCTTCAGCCTGGACCAGCGCGGCACGGTCACCGGAGCCGTCCGGGATGCAGCTCGCCAGACCATCGAACGTTCCGGATTGGAACTGCGATCCATTCGCACAGAAAACCCGGTGCTGCTGATCGGTATGGCTCTGGAACGTTCCGGCCAGAAGAGTTCACTGCGAATGTCAGCTCAGGTCCTCATGTTCGAAAAGTCCACCGGCAAAGTGCTGAAGCTGTGGGAAAACACGGACGACGTCGGCACCATTTCCGAACAGTCCCTCGTCCTGGGCCACCTGCCCCCCAACCTCAAACGCGACATCACCGACTACTTCAATACGTTCCGTCGCGATCTCTCCAAAGCGAGAAAGTCGCAAACGGAAAAGACTCAGTGAGTTCAGTCGTTGCCACTCAGTGTGCCACTGACTCTGCCAGTGTCTGAGCTCAAAAAAAGCACAGACAGTGCGAGCGGCCCACGGCTGGTCAGCCAAAGATCAGCATCTATTCATTTCGCCGCACCGAAGTCCGCGACGTCTCCGGGCATGGTGCATTTGCGATCGAAATGAGTGTAACCGCCGTCCACAAAAATGATCTGACCGGTGGTATGGCTGCTTCGGGGGCTGGCCACGAAAACGGCAGTATCGGCCAGCTCTTCAATCGTTGTGAAGCGGCGGCCCAGAGGAATCAGCTGTTCAATTTCTGATCTGGCGGCCGCCGGATCCGGCATCGCCGCCAGACATTTTTCATACAGCGGAGTCCAGGTTTCCGCCGGCAGAATCGCGTTGACTCGAATGCCAAACGGAGCCAGATCCACCGCCCATTCCCGAGTCAGCCCGTTGATGCCGCCCTTGGATGCCGCGTAACCGGATGTTCCTCCCTGCCCCGTCACGCAGACCTTCGACCCGATGTTGATAATGCTGCCGCGGGACTGCTTCAAGGCATCCAGTGCATAGTGCACCATGGCATAGTAGTGCACCAGATTTTTCTGCAGTGATTTCAGAAACGCATCCGGCCCAGCGTCCAGGCTCACCGATGCCATCATTGACTCCGGCGTTGTTGACCAGAATATCGATCCGGCCGAAATGCTGCAGAGTTTTTTCGACGGCCCGCTGACAGGCGGCCACATCGCTGAGATCTCCCTGAACAAACAGGCACTCTTTTCCTGAGCGGCAGACCGCTGCTGCAGAGCCAGCCCTTCGGTTTCGCTGCGATTCACATTGGCCACGGAAGCACCTTCCGCCAGCAGTCGTTGTACAATTCCTCAGCCCGATCCCCTTTGAACCACCGGTCACCAGAGCCACTTTGCCGTTCAGTTCCAGATCCATGTTCGCCTGTCCTTGATGAGTTCTTTCGAGCGGTCTAATTGGAACAAAAAACAGGCTCACCGCCCACCGAACCCAACAAGCGCCTCTCATTCCATCAGCGTCTTGTCGGTTCGATCCAATTTGAAGCCAAGCGTGAAACCATAACGCAGATCCGATTATGATTCCGCCCGTGGCAACGCCGAAGTCTCCTTTTACTGCACGATCTTCACGTCCCACAGATGAAAAGCCCATGATACGTGGTTCCGGCTCGGAGGCTGGTTGTCAAAATAACGTACCGTTGCCAATTGAGTTCCATATGGATTCCAGCCGGTACTCATAATCTGCCCGGGAACTTCCGCCGTGGCAATTCGCTGGCCTCGGGCAACATCCCATGCCGACACTGATGTCACGGATCGATGTTCAGTGTCGCCCGTATATCGTGTGCCAACCGTCCACAGCAGCGAGCCTGAGTCGCGAAAGGCGATCGATGATATGCGGACGGTGCTTTTCCCATAACGAGTTGCGAAGGTCTTCAGATCACTGCCGTCATGCAGCGACATACGGTGACGTTGTGATTGTCCAGAGCCACGGCAAGTTGGGCGGGTGTCAGCGATCCTTTGACATGCTGTGAGTGCGGGTTCGCCGCCAATGCCAAAGGCAGATCGGCCAGTTGTGACTGCCACCGGATTGTTCCGCTGGCGACTTCGTCATGACAATCGTCGGCGTGGTGGTGGTGTCATAGACTGGGATCACCTGCGGCGGGAAGCCTTCCGCGAATGTGCCTTCTGCTGCATTTCCTGATAACGATGCCCCGCTGTGGACACCAGTGACTGGCAGTCCAGAGTGAACTCCAGTTGTCGAACTTCACCTTCATGCAATGGCATTCTGCGAAGTCGCTGAAACCGTTTCGGCGGGGGGCTGGGATCATCCGGTCGGTCTGGCCAGTCGCCGGTGACCAGTCCATGAGGGCGATCGGGCAGCGGCTGATCTTCCGCCGTCCACAGTTCCACTGAACCGTCAATCTTGCCGATGGCAAACAAACATCCGCCCGGGGCCGCCACCAGTTTCCGAGCTCCTGTGTTGCTGTAACGCAGTCCGTTGGGATGCTTATCACCGCGTTGACTCATATCGAGCTCAGCGGCAGCCGTTGGGAAATCGTCTTCGATGGTTTGCAGCAGCTCGCCGGTTGCCGCATTCCAGAACGATACCTGAGTGTATTCTCCAACCGTGGCAATCACCTTGCCGTCGCCGGAGATTGCTGCCACGTAGAGATTCTCCCCGTCCGAGCGATCGGGGAACGAATGCACCACGTTGGCGCCTTTGCTGGTCAGTTCGATCACGGAGACTCGCCGATGAGCCACCACCATTCGGTCCCGCTGACCATAGCAAATTCCGGCGATGGGAAGACTGGCATCATCGAGTCCCCCGACCGGCTGCCCGGTCATCGAAATGCTTATGCCCGGCCACGGCGAATCTTCGGCCACATCCACAGTTGCCATGGGAGGATGACGCCGCTGTTCTTCCAGTTCCGCCAGCTTCTGCTGATCAGCTCTGTACTTTGCGAACACAGGCACCAGATTCCAGATGACTCCGGCAATCGAAGCAAACAGCCACAGTTTGACAATCAGACGAAAACGATCAGTTGATTTCAAAGTCATTCTACACCTTCGCTGTTGCTTCGGGCTGTGAAGAAAGGCTGAAGTCTTTTCACCCGTGGCCGAATTACCAGGATGGTGTCGTCGCAGACGGTCACGTCTTTGGTTCGGCCACGGGTGAAACGACAATCCGTGGAAATGCGTCTTTGGTTCACATCAAATCAATCCGACACCAGCGACGATAGGCCACCCATGTCAGCACCATCCCCACGCCAGCCGTGATCAATGCAAACACCGGAATCGGCCAACTGTAGGTCAGCGAGAAGGAACTCATCGCCAGCCACGCCGGCTGCAGTCCTCCGACAACCATCATGAATCCCACCAGCTTCCAGAACATGGACCCGAACGATGAAATCCAGGCACCCGCACCGAAGATCATCACGTGAACGCCGGCGGTGAAGATCAGCCCGTTGGACAATGACCGGCGATGTGCGCGAACGATGGCAGAAATGTGAACAGCAGAATGACCTGAGCCACCAGCCAGACGGCTGCATTCGCAACGTGTTTCGGATGATGGCCAGGCCGTTTTCCTGCACCCATTCGCGACGACTCGACGGTCGCAGCGACTCATACCCCAGTCGCGACAACCGCTGACTCTGCGGCAGCCACAGCGCCCACGCGACCCCCAGCGACAGCATGATCGGCCACACCAGAGCCATCGCCAATGCGTCATTGGTGGTAATAGGATTCAGACGATCGACCACGCGCGGCGCCAGCAGAGGCAGACTTTCCATCACAATGATCATCACAAACACCGACATCAGGCTGATGGGCCAGTCGCCAGCCATCTGCAGCAATGCGACTCGCTGTCGACGACTCGTCGCTGGTTCTGCGGTGAGCTTGTCCAGACGTTTCGATTCCGCCGCAATCAGAGTCAGCATCATCTTCGGAGACTTCTGCAACTGAGCTCGATTCCGTCGTCGAACTTCGGCCGCCCGCATATCCCACGCATTCATGGGTATAACGTCTCCATAAGACGGATCGTCTTCCGTGAGATTGGCCAGACGATGAAACAGCAGTACGCCGATGGCCGCTTCCGCCGATAGCAGACACCACGCAAGTCCAGGGAGTTTGCCCTCCAGAACCTGCTGAACAACCAGACGAAACGCGGTAATCAGCATCGGCAGGTAAATGAAAGCCACAACCACGCCATTCCATCCGCTCGGGGCAGCCATCAAATGAAAGAACATCAGACACACCAGCAACAGCAGTGAGGCATGTCCGACAATCGATCCACCCGCCGCTGGAGCCGCCACAAACGCACACAGAACCGGCACCAGAAACGTCAGTGCCGCAACCACAAGGTGAGGACCTCGATAGCCAGGAACCAGCGAGGCCTCATGAGTCGCCAGCTGCTGCTTGACATGTGCCCCGAGAAACATCGCCGGAAAGGCCAGAAAGAAGCCGAACATCGACTGTCTGGAATCCGCTGATCCCGCCTTTCCGACCAACCACCAAACGGCAATCGGCAGCACGCTGATCGCCAGCATGCCCACACTGGCGAGCATCAGCAGGCGTCGTGTCAGATATGTATTCAAAACCTGAACATAGCGATTACCGGGCATCAGGCACCTCCGCTTCGTGGTGCAGTTCCAGAAAGATTTCTTCCAGATTCAGATCTTCCACCTGCACGTCTGCCTGCCACTGATTCCTCAGACGCTCCGGCAGATCCGAAGTAAAGTCCTTCACACTGAAGATCGCACTGGAGCCGTTGCGATCACAGCTCAGCATGCCTGGCAGACTTTCCAGATCAGATGGCAGAGTTCCACTGACAGCAATCCGAATTCGCTTCACGCTGTCCTTCAAAAGACTCAGTTCATCGTCGTACACGATGCGCCCCCTGCGCAGCACAGCCACCTGATCGGCGACGCGTTCCAGGTCAGATGTGATATGAGTCGAAAACAACACTGTGCGTTCACCGGACAGAGCGACGTCCAGCAGTGTTGCCAGGAATTTTCGCCGAGCGTCCGGGTCAAGGCTGGCCACGGGTTCGTCAAGAACCAGCAGGTCCGGTTCGTGTCCCAAAGCCAGCACGATGGACAACTTCTGAACCTGACCGGTCGACAGCGTGCCGACTCGTTCGTCCTGTCCCAGACCCCAATCGGATACCAACTTTGCAATCAAGGCGTCGTTCCAGCGAGGATAGAAGGCTCGCGTATAGGCAATGATTTGCCGCACCTTCATCCACGGGTACAGGCTGACTTCCTGAGGCACATAGGCCAGTCGAGCTTTCGCGCCGGCCGATAGCTGCAGTGCCGGTTCTCCGAAGACAGAGATGCTGCCTTCCTGAGGTGTCTGCAGGCCCAAAGCACACTTCAGCAGGGTCGTCTTACCGCTGCCGTTCTTGCCCAGCAGCCCGGTGACGGTGCCGCGCCGCAGAGTATAGTCCAGCTGATCCAGAACGGTCTTCTTGTCGAACCGCCTGGTGACATGTTGCATCTGAATCACAGCATCAGTCATTCCTCAGATCCTTGAGCAAAGGGTTCAAAGCGGCCAGTACCTGGTCCCGAGTCAGATTCAGCTGAAAGGCTTCGGCGGCCACCTGTTCCAGCAGAGGTTTCAGCGCCTGTTGCCGCTGCCTGACTCCCGGAAGAGATTCCTTCACGGCCGCGACTCGCATCCCCTGACCGCGAACTCGTTCCAGCACTCCATCACGTTCCAGCAGCGAATACGCCTTGGACACGGTCATGGGATTCACCTGCAGGTCCTCAGCAATCTGCCGCACCGATGGCAGCATTTCGGCAGAAGAAAGCCGCCCGGCCGCAATCAGAGTCCTCACCTGATCCATCAACTGCCGGTAAATCGGCACTCCGGACGACGGGTGAATCTGAAACAACAACCGAGGACTCATGAAAAACTCACCGCAGAAAAGCCACAGCCGAATTGGTGTATTGCGACTATAATACACTGATTCGGTCGGGCAGCAAGCACAACTTTCGAAAAAAATCAGCAGGCCGGACAGATCAGCAACCGCACCGGAAAAAGAAGAGGCCGCGCGTGCCGGACCGGCCAACTCGCTCGATCATTGCAAAACCAGTCAAGCCTTAACCGCCTCGGAGTTGGCCAAATGCATTCGAGGCGCGGCTGCATGGTGATGCGCCGCAGGCGGCAGCGGTGGGGAACTGAGTTTGAAGTCAATCCTGCGACGAACGGAGTTCTGAGAACTCACGCGACATGATCGCGGTTTTCGAACGGTCAAAAACAGGTCGGCCCTTCCGAGCCGACGTCGCGGCCATGTGCAGCATCGCGATGGCCCGTAGCTGAGTGTCACAGTGGGGATGATATGGACGGCGGCCTGGAAAGGCCGACCTGCAGATGAGTTCTCCGAAACTTGACGGAAGCCTGATTTCCAGCCGATCACTGCACTTCCGGTGCGTCGCTATCGGGTTGCCGCAGCGGCGTGGCATTGCTGGCTGGCCCGGCCTGCTTCGCCACGGCGTCTTGCTGTCCGGCCAGTGTCAGAGATTTCCAGGTCACGTCGACCATTCCTTCGGCCGCTGCCGATTCTGCTCGCAGATACAGACGGTCCGGCAGGGGCCGAGGTTTCTCCGGAAGATCGGGCCAGGGCACAGACGCCAGATACTTCATGGGGCCGGTTTCCTGTTCGGAAAACAGGTACAGCAGCCGGTCCTGATGAACGGCGATTCTCATGCGTTTCAGAGCAGTAACGGGCAGACTGCGGATGGGGGAGTAGACGCGGTGTCCGGTCGACGTGTGGTGGTACAGCTGAGCCAGGACTTCCAGAGTCTGATTCTGTTTTCGCCGCAGAATGATCGAGGCATAGGCAAAGTCATCTGTGTCCAGCACTACCAGCATCGCAGCCTCGGCAAACATGTCCGGTGTATCCGGGGCATCAATCCGATGCACATCCAGCGACACTTCCGCATCCAACAGCGCGTCCGGGATGGACTGCGTCGTCAGGTAACTGCGTTTGAACTGATCAAGTCCGATCGCCTGGACTCGCACACCTTCGGACGTCAGCTTTCTGACATCCGATTCAACCACGGAGGGAAGCCCGAATATCTGAGCAAGGATGTTCGGATCTCTGAAGTCCAGTTTCTCGGATGTCAGCGTCGTTCTTTGCTGATCCAGCTGTTCGACCAGAAGTTTTTCCTGGTTGTCGTTCGGCTGCTGTTCCAGCACATGTTCGGCTCGAACAGTCAACTGCTGCCAGACAACCTTTGTGAAGCTGAACTGATCCGCCTGGGTCAACAGCCGAATTCCTTCAGGGCGCATCACGGTCGCATCAACGTCATAAGTGGCGACGGTGCGAAATTCCGTGGAGTCGCCTTCAGCAAACAGCTCGGTGATTGTCTTGCCTCGCCGACTCAGCCGCAGTCGCCCGGACACGGCTTCCTCGGCCACGTCCTGCTGCTGACGGCGAAACTTCCCTTCGGGATTCAGATGATGATAGACCGCCGCGATTTTCTGAGCCCCCGCGTGCTGCTGGCGACGAAAGACAGTGACGTCGTCCATGGTGTCGCTGTCGAAGAAAGCAGCCAGACCGATTCCTGCCTGTTCCTGCGGAGGACGAACAATCTGCAGTGCTCGGAAGCGGGCTTCGATGTCGAAATCACCGTCAATCTGAGCACACAGGCGGACGCCTTCGACACCTTTCTTTCCCAGCCGTTCCACCTCAATGCCATCCTCAAGCTGCCTGATGCTGGTCTTGTCTCCCTGAACATCGAACAGTGGAGCGGGGATGCCGTTCCGGAAATCGTGGTCCACCACCGTGGTCATGGCCTGTGCGGCTGTCGGAGCAACAATTCCATCGGTTCCCCACAGAACCTGATGATCGGCATCGGGCAGTTTCGTGGACCATGAGCCCTGCCAGCGAATGTTTCGAACCATTGCCTGCGACTGGTCAGCATCGTGGAACAGTCCGAAGGTTCGGGAATTGCGATCGGCAATGCTGTCCTTCAGAATCGGCTGGCCGTTCAGCAACAGCGTGACGATGTCTCCGGTGATCGTCAGAGTCATGTCGTTCCAGGCGTCCGGGATCAGTGGAAGCACGGCAGCGGATTCGACAGCTTCCGGCAGCTTCGCGGCCAGAGTCGGGTCGGCATCTGTGCGATCCCACCGGCCGTTGGTCAGTGTGTGAATCCGGATTCCCTGATCCGTCAGCAGATAGCAGGTTCGGTCCAGAGCCGGATACACCATGCGGTGATCCTTGCGGAAGTAGAACTGGTAATGAATGCTGCCGTCTTCCCGCATCGGCCGCTGATATCTCACCAGCTTTTCCAGATGGCTGCCCGCCAGGTTGGGGCGAAAATAACCAGCCAGCTCAGTTGAACCATCGTCGCTGAGCTGCGGATACCAGTAGCCTTTCCCGACGCCAAACCCTTCTTCAAACACCGGTGACCATCCGGTGAGCTGCTCGTCGTGCATCAGGGAAATCGTGTCCCGAACAAGCGGCTGTCCCGTAATGCGGAAATTCTTCGCGGACATGCGACTGCGGCGCCAGCTGCGAATTCCGACCCAGGGGTCATGATCTTCCGAAAGCTGTTCGGAATAGACTTCGCGTCCGTTCATAAACACGGTCAGATAGTTGTCCTGCATCGTAGCCCGGCAATGGATCCATGTACCCGTCAGAGTCAGCGGTTCGTCCAGAGCAATGGACGTCTGCTCCTTCCGAAAACGACTCAGCTGCAGAACCTTTCCATCATTTTCAATCGAAAACGCGTAGCCTCCGATCACCAGCGCACTATGAATTCCTTCGCCCCAGGTGATGTCGCATTCCACCTGAAAGTTGTCCGTCAGCGGCTGGTCGTACAACAGATAATCCATCTCATGTCCGGCCAGCTTGCGAACTTCGTCAGATTGAAACTGCCAGTGAGGCATCGGGCGGCGGTCAGCGAGCGTCGCTGCCGTTGACCAGTGAGTCTGCTGCCAGCCCGCCATCCGAAAGGGCTGCTGAAAGTGTTCCGCTGGCAGTCGAAATTCCTGACAGTGAATTCTGAGTCCCTCCAGAATTCTGAGATGGTCAAAGAACAGGTCCTGTTCCACGTCGGGAAAGTATCTCGTCAGATGCGATGTGAACGGCGTCAGCAGATCCACCGCTTCAGCAGCCAGCTCGGGCATGCGAACAACCTGCTGCAACACGATCAGCGTTGGCCAGTCGACCTGATCAGAAGCCAGCTGAGCGGCATCTGTCTGATCCAGAAACTGTTTCAGCAGCGCTGCGGCTTCACCGTCTTTGGCGATCACCTGCTCCTCGGATTCCGGCCGACCGGCCTTCAACAGAAACATCAGCGCGGTGCGACAGCGTTCTTCGGCGGGTGACAGATCTGAGAGAGCTCGAAGTTCCTGAAGCAGTGACTCGCCCTGCTTCAGTTCGGCGGCTGTTCGGACCAGCTGTATGCCAGGCAGATCATCGAGTTTCACTCCAAACAAATGCGAGCCCAGCCGAAAGTTCGGACGGGACGAATTCGGCAGCACCCAGGCCTTTAGTTCGAACAACTGCCGGTCCTGCGGCAGCCCTTTGAGCCGTGACCGCAACCCGTCGTCATTCAGGCTCAGTACAGCTTCCGTCAGCAAATCGTGACGGGCCGCGTCGACAGAACCGGTCGAATCAGGCGTCTGAGCGACCACGGGATCGACGATCAGAACACCTGAAACCAGAATCAGCCCAACAGATTTCAGAACTGCACACAGCATCGGTCGAATTCTCGCGGGAAAAATCGCTTCCGATCAGATGACGCTCGAACATGGAAAATCACGCAGAACGCGGCTCATCTTGGCGGACGCCGAGCCCCGCGGGGCAGTCTATCTCAGATTGCCGCCTGCCGAAATTCACAGGAGCGGTTCCTGGTTCAACATCAGTCTTCCGCTCGACTGCCGTCACCGCACATCTTGACGATGCGTGGGTCGAAGCGGGCCACCGTTTCCACCAGGTCACTTTGTTCAGCCATGACCTGCTCAATGTTCTTGTACACGCCGGGCACTTCGTCGGCTCCGGCAGACAGTACTGTGATGCCGCGTTTGGCCAGTGTTCCCCGGACCGAAGGAAAGCTGAACGTGTCTTTGGCCTTTCGGCGCGACATGATTCGTCCCGCCCCGTGAGCGGCTGAGTTCAGACTGTCCGCACTGCCCTTGCCTCGAACAACAAATGCCGGATCCGCCATGGACCCGGGAATGACTCCCAGCACGCCCTTCCCCGCCGGAGTCGCGCCTTTGCGATGCACGATGATGTCGCGGTCCTTGTGGCGTTCTTTCCAGGCGAAGTTGTGATGATTTTCGACATCGATCAGAACTCGAGCACCCAGAAGCCTGGTCACGTTGCGATGGATCACGTCATGATTGGCTGCAGCGTAGTCTCCCATCAGATTCATTGCCGCCCAGTACTCCTGCCCTTCACCGGAATCAAGATCCAGCCATGCCAGTCGACCCAGCTCGGCATGTTTCCGAGGCAGTCGACGGCGAGCGATGTCCGAATAGGTGCTGCACACTGAAGCACCACTTCCGCGACTGCCGCTGTGACTCAGCAGAGCCACATACTGACCGGGCGGCAGGTCCCATTCCTCAGCCGGCTCCGTCAGAGTGAAGATTCCGTATTCCACAAAATGGTTTCCGGATCCGGACGTGCCCAGTTGTCTGCGAGCTCGATCTTTCCCTTCCCGAGTGACTCGGGTGATCGACCAGTCCTGTTCCATCACCGGATGATCCTGAGGCTTCTCATGGACAGATCCGACTCCGAATCGAGTTCCGTTTTCCAGAGATGCCCGAAAGTTTTCGAAGTTCCTGGTCAGAGATTCCACCGGAACATCCAGCACGGACAGTTTCATGCGGCAGGCAATGTCGACACCGACAGCATACGGAACGACGGCGTTTTCCATCGCCAGAACGCCGCCAATCGGCAGGCCATAACCAATATGTGCATCGGGCATCATCGCCGCACCGACAGCTCCGGGCAGGCAGCACGCATCCTGCATCTGTCGATGAGCTCCGTCATCAATACAGCTGCCCCAGGTCTGATACGAAATTGCTTCGCGCGAAGCCGGTTCGTCTTCGCTGAGCAGTTCCCGAGCCAGTGAATCGAATATCGCATCGCCCACGAACAGTTTGGGATCTGCGGCAACCTGACGCAGCCGATCCTTCACCTGACTGCGACTGACCGTGCGATCAGCCACCAGACGCTGCAGCGCCGCCACCGCCAGACCGGCACAGTGGCGCGGAATGCCAAGTTTTTCAAGCTGACGAGCGTTCATGGGGTGGAGGGGTACGGGTTTCAGGTTTCGGGTCGTGCGAGATCAAGCTTCAGACAACGGGAAACCGCCGAGGTTCACTGTCAGCTCTTCCCGGCTGACTCGCTGCCTCATCACCCTGCACTCTCAGGCCTTGACTCTCGACTCTTCATCATTCCCGCCAGCACCAGCACGCTGCACAGGCCGGCAAACCAGTCTCCGAATTTCAGATAGATCGTGTCGCGACCGTCAACGGGAATCTGGCCGCTCATGACGGCGGAACACTGTCGCCAGCGTTTACCCGTTGCGGGGTCGATCAGTGTTTCGGCTTCTTCGAAATCGGCGACGACACCCGACGTTTCGTCGTTCATGATCCAGAAATGTTCGGGCTGACGAATTCGACCGCTGGAATCGATAAACGCCGAGATCCCTGCGTTGACCGCTCGGATCATGGGTCGGCGAGTTTCAATACAGCGGAACGTGGCGGTAATCAGGTGCTGATCCAGTTCGCTGGAACCGCGAAACCAGCCGTCGTTGGTCATGTTAATCAGCACATCCGGGCGGTTGCCGGATTCATCCTTCCAGTTTACGGTTCTGCGCACCAGCTGCGGCACAGTGTCTTCAAAACAGATGATCGGCGCGAATCGATACTTTCCATATTCGAAAATGGCCGGCTGAGTCCCCGCGTCAATTCCGAACCCGGCACTGAACGGAGTCATCTTCGCCAGCCAGGGAAGAACACTGACCAGAGGAATATATTCCCCGAAGATGACTCGATGATTCTTGTCATAACGGCCGACGTAGCCCACATCCGGTCGGAGGAATGCTGCCGAATTGAAACGGTCACGGTGATCCTTCTGTGCGACTTCGGTCAACAGGCCGATCAGCAGAGCGGTTCCGGCTTCCTGACTGCGATTGACCAGCAGTTCCCGAGCGTATCCGCTGTGCCAGCGAGCGATTTCTTCCTGAGCCAGAGCACTGTTCGTGGCTCGTCCCTGCAGCGGAAGAATACTGATCAGGTCGTCATCGGTGACTCCTTCGCCAATCACCTGATCGGGAACGGGGAACATGGTTTCCGGCCAGACAATCAGGTCCGGTCGCAGCCCGGCAGCTCGCCGGGTCAGCAGGTCATGATCGGTCACCATTCGACGCCACTGATCCGGATCATGCTTGAGTTCCGGAGTGAAATTTCCCTGAGCCACCGCCACGACCGGGCCATCCGTTGCCGTGAGCGGCTGCACGCGAAAGGCTCCGTAACCGCAGCTCATCACGACCAGCGCAACGGCCAGCATCAAAGCACCGCGCTGACTGCGAAGGGTGGCCGTGCGCACCGACGCTTCACTATCTGCCAGCTTCAGATTCACCAGAAGCCTGGCCGGAACACATTCCGCGAGTGCTCCGGACATCATCGCCACCAGGAATGAAACCCCGTAGGCTCCGGTCAGGTCAGAAATCTGAACCAGCCACGTCCACTGATACTGTGAATGCCCCAGATAGTACCAGGAGAACCCCGTCAGCAGATAAGCTCGCAGATACTCCAGAGCCGTCCAGACCAGCGGGACCGTCAGCCACAGAGGAACACCGCTTCGCACCAGGCGGCGACTGATCGCCACAAAGGCCGGAGTATATAGCCCCACATAGAACGACAGTGCCGCCAGAGCACCATACATTGTGACATGCCCCAGCCGCATCCACTGCAGCGTCGCCACCGCCCACAGAAAACCCGACAGCAGAAGTGCTCGGTTGCTGAAACGCGGCAGCAGCTGAGGTCTCAGCAGCAGACACAGCGGCACCAAAGCAATCCACGCCAGCGGACCAAAATCCAGCGGCGTAAAACTCAGCCACAACAGCAGCCCCGACAGCATCGCGGCAACAAAGACCGGCCGCACAGACCCGGAAGCCACAGGCACTTCCTGCCCGGTCTGAATAATACGATCAATCTCCGGGCTCAGTCCCGTTGACTGAGTCTGATCTGCTGATTTGATGGAAGTGATTTCAGCTGCCAAGAGAATCCTTCCAATGCGCGCAATAGAAAATCGGAATACCAGAGCACCGACACCGCGAAGGGGGACCTGCGTGAACTGCGACCGGCATAACGTTCATTGCCAAAGTAAGCAGCCTGCGGGATGCTAGCAGAATCAGAAATCCGCGAAAATCGCAGGAACCACGGGTGAGACGCTGGAAAACGATTGTGGGGTTTTTCCCTGTCTTAGGGTCCGTGGTTGCCGTTCTTATTCAAAGGAAGAAATGCCAAGACGCGAACATGCTGCTGTAAGCGGTCAGCAGCGAAACCGACAGCATTGCCGTACCGAGGATTGGGGTTGGTGGCCACCGGGACAGAATCCCGCCCGCCACAATGTATACCGGCAGTACTGAAATCGCATACCGCGCCTGACAGCCCATGCAGAACTCTTCAGCCCGGCCCGCGTAAGACACACACAGCAACGACAATCCAAAGGCAAATTCACTGTCGCTGATCTGGTTTCTGATCCAGCCTCCAATCACTGTGACCAGGGTCAGAACAAACCAGATGGGGTTGGCAAACTGTAGACTCAGAAGTGCTGGCAGACTTGCGTCATGTCGACCCCAGTAAGCATCACTGTCGGAAAGATAATTGCTGAAAATCGGCTCCAGTGTCACCAGTCGGTACCAATGTTCGACCGGCGACACGGGAGCTCGAAGGCAGAACATCGCCTGAGCTTTGCTGAACGCCAGGGGCTCGCCCAGATGGTGCCACAGAAACAACATGTAGGCACCAAGTCCCCAGCAGCACAGCGGCAGGCTGATGATCAATTTCTTCACTTTCTGCGGCACACAGATTTTGTCTGTCACCACGGTCACAATCAGAGCGGGGATCATCGCGATTCCCACCAGCCGAACGGATACTGCGGCTCCAACAAGGAATGCAACAACGGTCACAGGCCAGCGGCGATGCAGGCCCAGCAGCACGGTCGCGGCCAGCAGAACAAACAACGACTCGGAGTAGGCCATTCGCAGATAGAACGATGTGGGAAACAGAGCCAGCGCCGCCACGCCCAGAAAAGCGGTGGCAGGCTGTTCGGGAAATCGAATCGTGAGATATCTGTGCCAGACGATGAATGCAGCGCACAGGCACAGGTGCGCAGTCACAAGCAGCGCGGTGACGCTGCTGATTCCAGTCAGCTGCTGCAGCCCCAGCGCCAGAGTCGGGTAGCCTGGAAACAGTGCCACATTGGAAACCTGATCGGCTCGGAACGAGTACCCGTGTTCCATGATTGTCATAAACTGGCCGCCGTCCCATGCAGCAAACCGGAGCAGCAGACTGTCTTCTCCGTACGGAATCTGACGGCCCGGACGCATCGCGAAATAGCCAAGGCAGACTCCCAGGATGACCGGCAGATTGCTGAATGCGTAGACCAGCCCGCCGGTGATCACGCTGTCGGCGAAACGCTGAGGATGCTGTTCACCGGGCTCGAGAATCAGCGGCGGCTTCCGGCTTCTGAGGGGCGGGTGTCATGCCGCGTCACCTTGACCGGAACGCCGACCACGAATCACAACCCATGTCGTGATCACAGCTGCCAGCATCAGCGGGACAGATATCAGAATCAGTGATTTCATTCGAGAGCGATCAGCCAGCTTTTGGTCGTTGTCCTGGTCGCACCAGCTCGTCGGCCGTTACCACCAGCGAATGCAGTAAGACATCATAGATATTGTTTTCGCCACCTGCACTGGCCATACACCTGAGCGACTCGAATTGGTGTTGCCCACAAAATCTGCATTGTGCAGTTCTGTAAACGTTGTTCCCTTGTCGCTGGAAGTCGAATAGTACAGAGTGTCTCCGCGACGTTGCAGTTTGAGTATCATCTGAGCGGACGGTGCCGGAAACGTCATCGCGTGGTGCTGGTGCTCGCCATTCACAATTTCAAAGTCGTGAGCAACGATCGTTCTTGTTCCGTCCGGCGTACCACCAGTTGCAGGCTGGCACCGTGATTCATCGCGTTTTCCACCAGAATGGCAAAGCCGGTTCCGTAGCCGTTGGCAGGTACGGGAAAATCCTGCAGAGTCACCTCGGCTGTGATTTCAAAGTCGCCGTGAATCTCCTGTGGGATGGCGATCCCGGTGTTGCCCTGCGACTCTAAAGTGCTGGCCATGCGCAGACCGTCTGTTGACGGCGTTATCAGGGCACGGTCACCCACGACGCCAAAGGCCATTTGATTCAGACGACTGTCACGGAACGATTCGTTGATTTCGTCGCCCAACGCCGACTGCGACGTAACCATGCCAATACAGACCACCAGCGTCAGGCGGATCAATGCGGCGGACAGAAGGCCAACCATGTTCGGGGTGGATCTTGTGTGCTTCACGCTGTTTGTCATTTCAGAGCATTCTGTGGTATCGAATTGCCATATTCGAGCTGCCTGTGCCGACGATATTTCGAAAGTCGGACCGTTCCCTCAAAACCGTAAACGGCTGGAAACGCTTCGGTCTGCTCCCGAACCCAGTCCTTTGGCGTAAATGGTTCTGTGTATCCGGCTGTGTATCCAGTAGATGTCATTAACCAGATCACGGAGTCCGTGAGATTCTCGAGTTCATCCACCCCATGAATTTCTTCAGGACGCAGGATAGGGCCTCCCGTATAGTGGCGAACGTTCTCCGGCAATGTAAATAACTGAACGCGGGTTGCGATCCGCCGCATGATATCGGGCACTGAAGTAAAGGCAGGGTTGCAGCACGATCACGGGAAGAGTTTGGTCGCTGGATTCCTGCACCACTTGCATAGCGGCCCGAACTCCCTGATGAGCCTCCACATTCAACTGCGTCTGGTATCTGTCGTGCAGATACAGTCCGTCGGCCATCAGCAGGATGGCCAGCAGGACTGCGACGGTCCTGTCCAGCCAGCGAACCACGGCGTGTGATCGTCAGTAATGCTCCCAGATGAGCCAGCACAAACAGGCGGTCACCGATGATCGAGGAACCGAGGTTCGAAATCACAACGGCCAGAGCAATGGGACTCATCGTGATCCAGAAACACAATCGGTCGCAACGGTTTCCTCGAAACTGCAGGATCGACAGAAGCGATATCAGCACACTTAGAATCACAGTTCCACGAGTGGTCTGGATTGCGGAATAGCGGTTTTCCGGAACAAACAAATGGTCCCATGCGGACGCCAGACTGCGCCACGAAAAACTGGACATCCAGTAGTCCTGGGCAACCTGAGCCTTCTGAGCAAACAGCATCGGAAGCCACGGAAGATACAGAATTCCGGCTCCCCCAATCGCTGCCACACACAACCAGACTGGTCGCAGCGAACTCTGTGACCGAAGAATACATCCAGCAAAACAGATGCGCTGAGTCCCATGACGGAAAACAGGCCATAGTTGTGAGTGTACAACATGGCCGCGCAGGTCAGGCTAAATGCGATCCACCAGCGTTTGTGTTCAGGTTCACACCGAACGGCTTTCACGGCAAACCAGGTGGCCAGCAGAAACAACAGGCTTAGCAGCGCGTACATTCGCACTTCACCCGACCAGCGAATCTGAAACGCACTGGTCGCCACAAGGCCACTGAAGATCAAGCCTCCCATGTGTTCACGCTGCAAGCGTCGAGCCCGACGATCGCCTTCGCTCGGCGATTCCGGCGCGACCACGTCCGACACCGTCAGACCAACCAGCCATGCGACGAATACGACCGACGTTCCCAGCAGGACCGACAGCGAACGCATGGCAAACAGCGATTCGCCGAAGATCGAAACCCATCCCGACAAGAGCAGGTAGTACAAAGGCGGATGGACGTCTCTGGTCCGCTGCACAATTTCGGCAGGACGAAATTCCGTCGACAGAGTCCACGAAAAAGCTTCGTCAAACCAGATGGGCCGATCCGAAATCAGGACCATCCCAGGCTCGCCGCCCCAGCACAGATCAGCAGGGCCGAAATTACGTTCCACCGACGAGCCACCACCCGGGAATACGTCATCAAATCACGCCCCGGAACGCAGCGTAGTCGCCGGAACATCCCCGGCCGTTGGCGGAACGCGAAGAATGGTGCTCACGTTTCCCGACGATTCTGAGTCTCGTAAACGGCCAGCCACACCCCTAAGAGTGTGCCGCACACGGAACAGCCCGACCAGCATGTTCCACGAATCCTGAACCAGCCGCACCCGCGAACCAGCCACTTCACGCCACATCACGGGAACTTCGCGAATCACCAACCCCAGTCGACTGGCCAGCCCCAGGATCTCGAGGTCAAACAGATAACCTGTTTCACGACTGCGTTGAAACAGAATTCGGGCGGTCTGCCGTTCAAACATTTTGAAGCCGCACTGAGTGTCCCGTTCCCGCACGCTGGTCAGCGACCGCACGCTCAGGCGGAATGCCGCGGCCATGACCGACCGCAGCAGTGAACGCTGCACGCCCGCCCCCGAAATTCGAGTTCCCACAGCCAGACCGGCACCTTCACGAACGGCTTGCAACAGCTTGTCAGCTTCCGAAAACGGGGTCGCTCCATCCGCATCAGCAAACACCACAAACCTTCCCTTTGCCGCCAGAACCCCCGTCCGCACGGCAGCGCCTTTCCCCTGATTGGTCGAATGATGTAACAGTCTGAGAGATGGGACAGCGTCGCTGATTTCGCAAACAACTTCGGCCGTCCTGTCCTGGCTGCCATCATCCACGACAATCAACTCCCATGATGTTCCCACACCGACTGGTATGTTGGCAACGATATCATCAATCGCCGTTGAAATTCGGCTGGCTTCGTTAAAGGCAGGAACCACAATGGATAGCTGCGGTTCACCCGGAAGCCACTCATCGTTCGCCAATTCATTGTTAGAAGCTTCCATTGAAGATCCCCGCATCCAGCGGCGTGCCGGCGAGTTTGTCGCCCTGAGGCGTGAACAGTTGAAACAGCACCTTTCCGTCCACATCTTCGGACAACAGCCGAACTGCACCGTCGCCGAAGCCCACCACGGCGCCTCCCGGGTGTTCGCTGTTCAGAAACGGAGACTGTCCTTCCGCCATCCTGCGTCCCGCATTGATCGCATGATCACCGAAATTTGCCTTGGAAAAGTCAACGTTGCCAGGTGCACAGGAATTTCCGTTGCAGATCTGATGGCTGAAATAGATGCGACTGCGAGATCCGGTGGCGTTGGCCCAATTGACTGTCGGGTCTGCTGAATCAAATCCCGTGCGGCGATTTTCGCCCAGCAGGATGGTGTTTGATAAGCCGTCGGTAACACTGTCAGGAGTATGATGCCGCACGGTGCCCTGATAGCCCGGCGTGCCTTTGAACTGCCAGTTTTCGCTGAAGAACATGCCCAGGCTTTTGAAGATTTCGCGATCGGTGGGAGTCGCGGTTCCGGTGCCCGGTGGAACGCACGCAATTCCATCGCCGTTCAGATCCAGAGGCCAGTAAAACGGATCGGCAACGCAATCGTTAATGCCCGAGTTAAAAAACGTGTCTCCAATTCCGCTACCGTTCACCGCATAGCTTAGGTCTCCGTTGCCTGCCGAACTATCCGACGGACACACCAGCACGTCCAGATGCATCTTTGTCAGTTCCGCATTGGTTGCCCCCGTCGCAAGTTGATCTTTATCCCAGCGATCGGCCAGATCCTGACGATCAATGTAGGCCAGGATATCTACCACCCAATTATGATGCGGCCCGGGTGTGTTCTTATCCGCAGCCGGACCGCCGCCCCAATAACCCGCCGCCGGATAACGTCGCTGAGCGGCGGCAAATCCGGTCAGTGCCACGGACAAATTGCGAACCCGATTTAAAGCACTCAGTCCGCCGAGCCGCCTCGCCGCATTCTGGGCGGCAGGGAGAATCAAGACATCAACACCGCCAAAATACTGATCGAAACCAGCAGCTCAATCAGAGTGAACGCAGATCGGCGATGAGTGGGTATTTCTGACTTATGAAACTCGCGGAGACCCTTCATTGATTGACTCATTAGAGTTCAGACAGGCAATAACGCTGCAGCAAAAGCAAAGGAAGTCAAAGTCTGCACAAGAAGAAGAATTCCGTGGGCCAGTCGACTTTATGTCGAGCCATCTGCAGGAGGATTGGTCCTTTTCTTCCCTTTGCGTATAAAAAGCACTAAAAGGAAACATGCAAAAACGACATTCAGGAGCAACAAGGTGATCGCGAACATGACTGTTGTGGCGCGTTACTTAGAGGCGATGACGGCATGTGATGCTGCAGGTGGAACAGGACGGGACGGTGGTGGCACCTCAAATCGAACGAGTTGGATTCCACCAGGAAGTTCACGTTCCTTCACACGGCCCAATTGACCGAGGGTCGAGTTCACTCACAGGTGCGGACAGTGTAGAGCGATTCCAGTCGAAAGTGACCTCCGAAATCTGCGAATCGCGGAAGCCAGGCGCCCAAACCGTCTGGGAAAACACGACGTTTGAAGGTGACCCGCTGCCGGCAACTGAACGTCACAGTTCGCCACAACCACAGATTCGATCTGCACACTTAGAACTGGAACCGGCTCGGAATTCTTTGCGGTGAACGTCTATAGAACGCAATGCCCGGGGAGGCTTGACAGCTCGATTTGAATCCGGGCACCAATCTCTTCCACATTTGAGAGACTGGCCACCGGGACCTCGATTTTCCATACGCCTTCGCTCGTTGTTACCTGAGTATGAGGTGTTCTCTTGGGCCTCCCAAATGTCTGTTCCAAAATGTGCCTGACCAGAAGATACCAAAGAACATCTCGGTATGAATCACTCCCGAAGTCCCGGACGGATGATTTTTGCCCGGAGACGCAATCGAAGGAAAGTTGTAGTCGCCTCACTTGCTCAGAAGAACACGACCGACCGGTCCCCCTAAAGACCTATCTTCGAACTGTGTATACTCTGCGAAAACATCATCAGGAGAACTCGGCATCTCGTGCCACGCCCTGAGAGCAGAGGTCGAAATTGACCAAACACGGTGAATTCTTCCAGCGACTTCGCCTGATTCTGAAACATATCCAGAGAACCCAAGTCATCCCGGCTCTCACCAGCGAAACCGGTTAAAGGCAGAATTACCAAGGCGACGGCTAGACTACAGCGACACACCATTATTGCTACTCCGACGGATTCAACGCCTGCTCGTGCATCTTCCGTATGAAGAACTCACTGAATAACATTCGGTACTTACAGACCAAATCAAGAACTTTGTCTGACGTTCTTCCGCACCCTCCACAAGCTCCTCTCCAGACGCAAGCTGGGCATACCTCAAGAACAGCTGTCTCGTGCCTGCCACGGAAGTTGGCGGAACTCACGCAAGCTCGCCCGCGTCATCGGAAATGTAATTGACCCGGGTCCCAGTCGTTCGGATTCGTGCCACGCCCCCACCCGAATATTGCGAATCAGCGAGATTAAAGGTTCGAACTTTTCGTCGTAGTGCGGAAATCTCTGATAAGCTTCTACAGAAGATCTGCAAACTCATCGCCTGTAGGCAACAGTGTTTCATCGGTTGCATCGAAAAGGGGTGCGACGTGACTGGCAGAAACGATACACCTGCATGGTAAGTCTGATCGAGCAGGTGTTCTGCTTCGGTATCGCATCTCCAATATTGCCCCTATGCACATACCATCGCAATGGAACTTCAAGCCCTAGCTTGCTCATATTGACGGCGGCGTCAATTGCGGGTGAAGAATTCAGAGGCCATCCCAAAGTCTGCGTGACCGAGCATCCGCGACGGATCAATTGATTGACGTCATCTTCGTCTAAGTCCGGCAGATCGCCGACAAAATGAATCGTACACCTACCCGACGGTCCGGCGAAATGTGTGAGTCCGGCGACAATATCTACGTTCCGGTTCTGCAAATATACGTTGATTCCAATATTGGACGGCCCGAACGCCGATGATGCGCCCTCGAGAGCGCGAACTGCTGCGGCTGATGGTGGCCAGGAACCCACATGGTGCAATTGGGCGTATTTGTGGGAGATCTTTCGACCGGCACTCGCTTGTACAGAGAATTGAAAGACGGACGTCAGGACCGCGACTGATTCTTCGTCCAGAGCAGCCGACAACCACGGACGAAGAACGTCGACAGCAACCGTGTTCTTATCGTGCTTCAATACCGGGATCGACGGTGGTGATTTGTCGTATGCATTTGTTGTTATGGCTCTTCGTCGAAACCACTGCACGTATTGAACGTACAGTTGTTCTCTACAAAACAAGGTGTCTTCCGTGGAGCAAACATTAGTGAAGCAGTTATCCTTGTTTTCACATTCGTTTTCCGTTTGACAAACGTTGACCCCACAAATGTTGTTTTCTCCGCACTCATCAAGGGTCGAGCAGACATTGCCACCGCAGTCATTTCCACATTCGTCTGACACTGTGCAGCTGTTTGCCATAGTGCACGTGTTATTATTTTCTGGAAGTATTCGTTTTGCACAGCCATCAGTGACGGAACAAGCATCTGCCGTACCACAGGTGTCCTCCCAATTACATGCGTTCTGCCGCTCTGAACGTCCGGTGAAATTACAACTATTAATAAATGAACACGTGTTTTCACCTTGGCACAAGTTGGCCTCAGTGCATGTGTTTTGCTCTAGATATCAGCTTCACCACAAGCGTTTCCTTTGAACAGGTATTTAGCGACTCACTTGTTGCTGGTCACATGAATCAAATTTCATACAGATATTCTCATCGCGCAGTATCGCTGCTACCACAGGTATGAGATCCGTCTGGGTATCCTTGGCGTCGCACTGATCCTTCGTAGTGCAAGTATCCGAAACGACGCCACAAATCTTCCTTGCATGAGTCAAACTGGGCGCAAGTATCTTTCCAACACGCATTCATTCCGGTACGCGTTTTGGGCGTGGCATGTATCGCCGCTTTGACATTGGTTATATCCCGTACATCGTCCGACCCACACTCATTGGACTTCACACGTGTCCGCTGTTGAGCACGTGTCGAATTTTTGGCAAACGTTATCCTCCAGACACCTGTCTTTTGTTGCGCGACCATCGCACACTGCACAGATTCCCCTAACTTGCAAACATCCGCCGTCCAACAGGAATTCTCTGCGTCGCATGCATCAAAAGTGTTGCAGATGTTGTTTACACTGCAGATATCGGTGGAGCAAACATCTTGCGTCTTACAGGAATTTACGTTTCGCAGCTATTCCCTTGTTGGCAAGTATTCGATATCTCGCAAAGGTTCACCGTTTTGCAAGTATCGTTTTTGGTGCAAGTGTCTACATTGCAGAGATCCGCATCACATGTGTTCTTGCTTTCACAACGATTGACTTGACAAGTATCCGATTTACATGAATCGTCTTGTTGGCAAACATCTTGCGGCGAACACGGCACATCCGATGGACAACCATCCAATGGACAACCATCCAATGAACAACCATCCGATGTACAACCATCTTTGGGCGAACAGTAATCACTGCGCAGGCTGGTACTTTGAAGTGTTGCAGCGGCAGTTCCCGCAAGGAATCTCATTGCGGACCTCTGAGACACAAGTCGCACAGACTTCAACCCATCGTTCATCAGCCTCTGCAGTCGATCGGACATCGACATTTCGACGGGTTCTGTAGATGCAAGGGCGACTGCGACGTTTTCAGCGTCCACATTCTCGTGTCCGATTGTGTTGCCCTGCTGTTCTCTGAAAGAGTTGAGCTCATTCAAGGATCGCTCTGAGGTCGCGGTTTGAGGTACGCTTACCGCCGCTCCTGCAAGAAACCGAATGGCAGTCCTTTGCGACACCAATCGGACCGACTTGGGATCGTCACTCATCGGTCACGCTGCAGTCGGTCTTTAACCAGTTCGAACTTGCAACGTCTGCTTCAGGATGTACGGCGTTCTCGTCACCAATAGTTTCGTTTTGGTCCCGGTCACGGTCCGCCCCCGATGTGTTCCTTAGCCCGATTCAGTTCATTCGGGGGCGCGGCTGTGCGGTCGCCAGCACACTATTGTTCTCATTGTATTTACCTGCGTGTTTCGCCCAACTGACGCAGTCAAAATCTGAGCAGAGTTCAGGAAACCGATCTGTTCCGTACAACGAACAAGAGTACTTAATCCGGCCGTCGCTTATCGACGAGTCAAGGTGGCGGCATAATCCCATGTCGAGACGTACGTCATGGTTGTCGGCGCAACAATCGGTCTGGCCAGCTTTTGCATCAGGGAGAACCTTGTATCCAATTGAGCGAAGAAATTTTCTATACCGTGTAGTGGTATTCGGCAGCGTTAACATAATTCGACAACATGCCGCACAACTCTGGCAGAGATCCGAGTTGATATCTTCGTGTAAAATGTTGAGTTCCATTTGAGCCCCGTCAGAACACTTCGTGGTATAGCTTCAGAAAGACGCTGTTTTGCTCGTTGCTAAGCTGGTCATTGATACGTTTAGCGACTCTCGCAGTCGCTCGAGTCAGTTCACAGGCATTGTTGTGCCGACGGTAAACTGAGCCGGTTTCCTCAAGATTTTCTGCGGACAGCCCCTGAACACATCTGGTTTGCAATACACTTGGGGCAGTCCTGCTCCAGCAGTGCAGTTTGATCGGGGACATCCAGAATCGCTCGACTCGCTTCATTGAACTGTTCATAAATGCTGCCAATTCGCCATGTTGACTGAGTCCCCTTATTCCAACGATGGCACGGCCAGATATCTCCGTGAATGTCTACAAGAAGCAAGGCACGACCGGCACCACAAGCGACTGGAGAACGCCCGCGTCGCAGGCCATTGACATAATCATCCAGCCCCTTTAGGCGAATAAAAATTCCACGGCGCATCTCATCTGCAGCCATCTCAATAACACGGCCAAATTGCTCTTCAGACACTTCGATGGCTTCGGCATCCCAGAAGATGGACCTCCCGGCACAAAAGCGATATCGGTGTAGCCG
Organism: Planctomycetaceae bacterium; assembly: GCA_041398865.1. GTDB lineage: Bacteria > Planctomycetota > Planctomycetia > Planctomycetales > Planctomycetaceae > Fuerstiella. The sequence goes on along the minus strand of JAWKTY010000020.1, from coordinate 70,288 downwards.
AGTTCACGGAAATACTTATACGACTCGGCTTAGGCTACCAGCCGTTTCTGCCGTGACGGTACTGCGAGCACAGGTTCCGGGGCGATATTCCAGAATCTTCGGAACGGATTGTTCAACCAACTTGGAGGATCCTCGTCCGCCAGTTGTTGGCCGATTCTTGTCCTGAATTTCAGGCGTTCCGTCAATTGACGTGTGAAATCCCAAACCCCACTTCCGCCAGAACGCCACAACTTCGTCAGTAACGAGCGTTCCATTAGTTGTCATGCCGAAATGAATCTTCTTCCCCATTTGAGCGGCGCGACGTTTTCCGAAGGGGACCAACTCTTTGATGAGCTTGAAACGGATCAGGGGCTCCCCACCCATAAAGTTGACCCGCACATCCTTGACCGGACCCGATGCGTGGAGAAGCCAGATGATAGTATCAAACGCAACCTCCTGTTCCATGTGTTCATTCCATTTCTCCTTGAAGCAGTAGGTACACCTGAGGTTGCATTCAACAGTGACATCAAGGTCAATGGAACGAACGAACCGTCCGTCGGTGCTGCAGCTAAGATCAAGACGCCTCCGCTCAAAAGGAACCACGACGGCGGGCTCGATTGGGTCCTTGATTACAGAACACCCATCGCCTGAGCCGCACCCACCGCCCGAACCACAACCGCCAGGGGACGACGGTAGAATAGCCAAAAGATTTTCGGAAGACATATACGGCCTTTCACGCAGCACGAAAATGTCACGTTCACTAACTAACCGGGGTCACCTGGCCAAAACCACGAGTTCAGCTTTTCGATTCCGGGTTACGATTCGCCTGCCCTTTTCATCTCGGCTGATCATTTTTTCACCAACCTGAGTGACGCGACGCACAGCCAAATGAAGCCCATTCGGGCTAATCGCAACCACGTTTCCCCAAGCTTCAAATGCCGCTGGGGTCGCAAATGCAAATTCTGAGATGTCTGCTACCACTTCACCGGATTCGAGTTTTATGATTTGCCGAGTGTAGTCTTTTGATTCTGCTTCGTACGCCCGATAATTGCGGTAGTAGACAGTTTGCCCCAACAAGAATTCACTGGATGCGCTCGCAACAGGCGGAAGCACAGTGCGATCAACGATCTTACACGTCTGATCGAACAACAGGATCTCAGTATGGCTCATCATCCTGATTTCCATATTCGATGCCATTGCCTTCAGCCTGGGGGATTTGGCGAAGAGATTAGACCTCACCTTTTGATTCAAAACTTTCTCAACAGGCACCATAAACCGACCATTGCCAGCACAGACCGGAACGCCCCACCATTCGAGCAGCAGATCTTCGAGGGCCTCTTTCCTCACCGGCTGTTTCGTGTAATCACAGAAGCTCACAGGTTCCGGGTGACTGAGTGAAATGCGGTAAAGCTGTGGGTCGCCCTGCTCAGCCAGGATTAACTCTTCCTGGCTTTTCCATCCCACAGTGAACTTCATTCCGCTGGGGGAGACAGGATTACGCACCGACCGAAGGAGAATCTCCTGATGCCGTCGCCCTGTCTGTGCATCGACAATATAAATCACCGATTTGTAAGGCTCTTCCAGCCCTGGATCATGAATTCTTACTGCGAGTGCGAGAGTATTGCCTGCCGGGCTTACAGCCATGGAGTAGCACCGAATCACCCGCGGCAGAATTGTGAGATCTGACGCACCTGACTCCTCGTCGAGGTCACTTGTCACAACCCTGAAGCCGCCTTGCTCATTACTCTTGGAGAGTACAGCGGCAATGTTCGGGCCACCGTTCAGGAACGCAGCGGCGTGAAGTGTCGATCCGTCAAGAGGATAGACCTTTGTCACCAACTGCTGCAGATTGAAATCTGAATAGGAAACATTCAATCCCATTAAGGAAATGAATGACGTGCAGGTCTTGAGAAAGCGTCGACGTGGGACCATGTTGAATCTCGCTCAGCCGCAAAAGTGAGTCCGGTCGTGAGTCCGGTCGTGAGTCCGGTCGTGAGTCCGGTCGTGAGTCCGGTCGTGAGTCCGGTCGTGAGTCCGGTCGTGAGTCCGGTCGTGAGTCCGGTCGTGAGTCCGGTCGTGAGTCCGGTCGTGAGTCCGGTCGTGAGTCCGGTCGTGAGTCCGGTCGTGAGTCCGGTCGTGAGTCCGGTCGTGAGTCCGGTATATTATACTACGGTGCTTGTCTGTCAATTGCTGATTCCTGGAATTTCTTGAAGAACATTCCTGCTGTTCATGTCATCCGAGCATTGGTGCAAGGATTCGTCGGTGTCAACGGAGCGGGGTTTCACTGGAACCAGGAGCTGCATGGTCCTGATTGTAACGCCAGAGTTTCCGTGCTGGATTTGTTCGGGAGAGGTTTAAGAGCTGTGTTTGCGTAGGGCGACGCGTCAGTTGGGATTCAAGGCCGAGATACTGCACGTATTCGAATGGTGTATCTGTAATTCGCCTTGGGGCGGTGATGTCTTCGAAAACGTCCCATCAGGAGGATATTGAAAAACATCTCGGTTTTCTCCAGTAAGGTGTAGTGTTTCAATTGTCGCCGGGCCAACTTTACCTGACGACGGGACATGTCCGGCCTCCTTGGTTGCGTATCACCTTGCCGGATTCGTTTGTGTTGCCCGTTGCGAGCGAGCCATCGGAAGCCTGCGAAAATCGGAGGAGCGATGCTTGAATGGCTGGAAATCGATCGCCATGTTTGTGATTCTCCCAGGTCAGTTTTGGGTTTCCTTTTTTCCGACGCGAACCGCACATTCATGAGTGAGGCTGAACTTCATCCCAGAGTTTTTTCGCGAGTCGAAGGGCCGATTCGGGAGATGCATCGTCTGAAGCAGGCGCTGCTGTTTGCGGAACTGTCCAGTGCTTCGTACTACCACGAAGACGAAACCCGCGATCTGATTCGCAGCATGGGGATGACGGACTGTCATTTCTTCGATCGCGACGGAGCTCAGGCCTACACCATCTGGAACGAAACCGACTGCGTTGTCGCCTGCCGTGGAACGGAACCCAACGAATGGAATGACATCAAGGCTGACGTCAATGCAGTCGCCGTGCTGACCGAAACCTTCGGACGCGTTCACCGAGGCTTCAAACAGGAAGTGGACGATCTGTGGCCGATGCTGGAAAACGCACTGACAGAGAACAGGAAGACTCTGTGGTTCACCGGACATTCGCTCGGCGGAGCCATGGCCACCATCTGCGCCGGGCGGTGTTACCTGTCGGAAATTGAATCCATGCCGCAGGCTCTGTTCACATTCGGCAGTCCTCGAGTCGGGGACAAGCGCTTTGTCAACTTCGTGCAGCTCGATCACAGCCGCTGGGTCAACAACAACGACATCGTGACCCGAGTTCCACCGGCATGGATGGGTTATCGCCACGGCGGAATCGAATACCATCTGAACCGCAACGGAGATCTCTTACAAAGTCAACGGCTGGACTTGAACCTGGCGATCGCATCCGAGGCCTTTCTGCGAGGACTGCTGAAGTTTCAGATCGATCACTTCTCGGACCATTCGATCGATCGTTACATTGAACACATTGTCAAGGCCGTCGAACGAGACGTGGGACCGATTCACCGAACACACGGTGGACCGGGATGCCCAAAGGCGGAATGATTGCGGGTCGAGTTTGGGACAAGAATCGGCGAATAACAACCGGCTGTCTAAGTTTCCGTGGAGTCTCGACATGACGCAGGATCCAGAACACATTCAGCCCGTATCAGGTGTCGAAGGCATCTCTCGCATTACCCCTAACAGTCAAAGGGTATTCTGAACGGCAGTGTTTCTGGCGATTCATGTTGATCAGTGGCATCCTGTCTGCAATGGGCACGCCGTTGTTGCTCGGGTTAAGTGCCCTGCGGACGCCCACATGGATGCAGCTTCTTACTCCGGGACTTCTGTTCGGACTGGCGTTGTGGCTAAGCACCGACTGGTACATCGGTTCTCTGGCAACCTTCCGAAAAATTTCAGTGGTCATCGGCTGCCTCCTGGCGTTTGCTGTCTGCGGCGTGGTCTACGAAATAACAATTCCATCGGACTGGTGGACCAGGCAACCATGGACATGGACTTTGATGAAACCCTACGTCGTTGCTCCTGCCGCTGCGTTTGCAGTCCTCACAGGAGTCGTGCGACTTGTCGGCGGCAGAGTCCGATGGGGTGTTCTTTTTTATGTCTGGATCGCCGGGAGTGTTATGGGCTTCTTCGCACTTTTCATCATTGATGAAGTGGGCTGGAGAAATCGCCTGATGAACATTGAAATCCTTGCCAGCGCCTGCTGTATGGCTTTGCAGATGGGAATGGCCGCACTGATCGGCTGGCAACTGGCAGTGGCCGCCACTGAAAATGACATTCGGGAATTCCGGGACACCTGAAACAGGCGGATCCCCGAAGTGACTCTCGATGCCTGCCTTAATCAGTTCCCCTGAGACCAATCATGAGTGAGCCATGCCTTTCTGAGGAACATCACGACGTCACTCGCCGCTGCTTTCTGCAGGCCGGACTGGCTGGTGCAGCGGCCGGCGCGATGATCTTTCCCGCGGAAACCGGACATGCTGAGGATTCAGCCAAACCTGTGAAGAAGCCGGCCAAAGCCGGGGCGTTCGGGGATCCGTGGCTTACACCGGCGGAGGAATTTCGGGATGTTTCACGCGGCAAACCGATCCCGCATACTCTGTCCGAAGACAGAAAACGCAACGTCGGACTCACCCGTGACACATGGCGACTGGAAGTCATTTCCGATCCGGACCAGCCCGCCACTCTTGAAAAACCACTGACCATTGCGAATGGGACGGCTCTGACCTTTGACCAGCTGCTGGAACTGGCAGCCCGGCGTTCGGTTCGCTTTGCGAAAGTGATGACGTGCCTGAATCTGGGCTGTCCGCTGGGGATGGGACTGTGGGAAGGGGTTCCTCTGCGAGACGTTGTGTGGCTGACACAACCGAAGGAGAACCTGCGACGAGTCTTCTACTCAGGCTACCACAATGATGATCCCGATCAGATCTTCCGAAGTTCGCTGCCGGTCGGCCGAGTTCTGGAAGACCCGTTCGACCTGCCGCCCGTGATTCTGTGTTATCGACTGAACGGCGAATGGCTGAATTCCGAACGAGGAGGCCCCGTGCGGATGGTGGTGCCGGAAGCCTATGGTTTCAAATCCGTGAAATGGCTCAACCAGGTGGTGCTCAGTAACCTGCCGCATGCGAATGATACGTACGCCGAAAAGAACAACGACATTGACAGTCCCCTGAAAACATTTGCCGCCACTCTGACCGTCCCGGAGAACGTCAAATCCGGCCAGCCGATCACTGTTTCCGGATATGCTCAGGTGGGTATTTCGGGACTGTCCCGAGTTCAGGTGTTCATGGAACCGGTCGACAGCGAGCATCAGCCGGACGATCCGTGGTGGATTCAGGCACCGTGGCAGGATGCCGAACTTCTGCCCGCACCTCAGTCGTGGCAAGCTCTGCCCGGCGGCATCATTCCGCCCGACACATTTGGCTTTGATGCCGCAGGACGACCGACGTCGTGGCCATTGAGACTCACCAAAGCCCACTGGACCGTCGTCCTTCCGGGGCTCCGTGCCGGAGATTACCATTTCCGCTGCCGCAGCATCGACGCCAAAGGTCAGGCTCAGCCCCTGCCCCGCCCCTTCAGAAAATCCGGCCATGCCGCCATCGAAACAGTTCGCATCAGCGTTGTCGACTGAATGCTGCATCCTGCGGCGACAAACCCTGCCAATGAACAATCCGGGGAGCGTACAAACTGAAAGCGATGAGCACTGAAAAAGAAATGCGAACGCTGAGCAGGTTTCTGAGTCTGGTGCTGCGTCATCAGCCGCAGGAAATCGGCATCTGTCTGGACGATGCGGGCTGGACGTCCATAGACGAGCTGCTGTCGGCACTGCACCGACATGGCCGCACTGTGACTCGAGAAACTCTGGAACAGATCGTCGCCACCAGCGACAAACAGCGATTCTGCATCAGCGACGACGGCAGACAGATTCGAGCCAACCAGGGGCACTCGGTGACCGTCAATCTGGGATATAAGCCTGCCGATCCTCCCGAATTTCTGCTGCACGGCACACCGGATTCCGCTGTCGCCGTAATTCGTCGTGAGGGACTCAAAAAGATGCAGCGACACCACGTTCATCTGCACGAAAACGTGAACATCGCAGAAGCTGTGGGAGCTCGCCGAGGAACGCCGGTCCTGCTGAGAATACGAGCCGGAGAAATGGCAGCCGCAGGTTTCGAATTCCAGGTCACACCGAACCGAGTCTGGCTGACCGATCACGTTCCGGTTCAGTACATTGACTTTCCGGAAAGTACCCGAGCCGAATCAACCATGCTGACTGATTGAATTCTTTGCAGGAGCTGCTCGATCAAGGCGGCCCAAGCGCTTGGCCGCCTTGCACCGGTCACCTCTTTTAGTCGACAGCTGTCCCGCAGCTCTGCATCAATGGACGCCTGGGGGTGGCATGACATGAGCATTCGGAGAAACAATGACCAGCGAAGAACCGGCCAACCCGTATCTGGTTTCAAACGCGACCCGAGCTGTCTGGCTGACGCCGCTGGGTTTTACTCCGGGGCAGTGCTTTTTTCGTTTCGTCGTTGCCGGTCTTCTTGCAGCAGCCTGCGGCAGCGTTGCACTGTATGCGGTATCGGGAATCAAATCTCAGTCAGCCATTGTCTATCAGCTGCTGTCTCTGGGCCTGCCTTTTGGAGTCGCGTTGTGGCTGGCGATTCAGCGGCACATTGGTTCGATCAGCACACTGAAGAAAATCGTGATTGTCTTCGGGTGTCTGGCGGCATTTGTCGTTTGCGGAGCCGTCTATCTGTCTCTGCTGCCTCGTCGATTCATGTACAACGAACCGCTGACCTGGGAGATCCTGCGAGCCTACGTTTTTGGTCCGTCCGCCGGAGCTCTGGTGCTGACCATCGTCTTGTGGCTCGCGGGCAACCGGCTGTCGTTCAGGGTCCTAACAGCTGCCTGGCTGGCCATGTCAGTCATCGGAGGTGTCGCGCTGCTGATCAGTGACGAAACCGGAGTACGGCGACAGATCATCGACGAAACTCTGGCCGCCAGTTTGTGTGGCGGCGTCTATCTGTCCTCCGTGCTGGGAATTGTTGGCTGGCAGTTGGGCGAAGCCAATTCCACTCCCACCGACGCCCGCTAATCGGCTTCGGCAAGGTCGCAAACGCGGATTATCCGCAATTGATCGCCTGTTTGACGTAGGCCTTCTACCGAGAATCGGTGCGAGGACGCTGTAGAAAAATGTGAGTCAAATCACACTCTCTGCCGTGGTCGGGCGTCGCCGGATCGGGGGAATCTGCCTGATTCGTTCTCCGTACTATCACGGTGATTTCTTCGGCGAATAGTCGAACGTCACGACGCGTTTGTCGAAGCTGAGTTCGATTTGGTGCTGGTCGGGCTGCAGCTTCATCCAGAGGAACGAGAGGCTCTGGCCGACATCCTGGTCCTCGTACACAACTTTGCCGGTGCGAACATCCAGAACCTGAGCCTGATACAAGACCGGGCCGACTCGCAGGCCGTTGGCGCCGACCTGATTCGGCCAGGGGCGTTTCAGCAGCAGGAGCAGCGGAGCCACCGGCGAATGAACTCGGGGTGACGATTCCGGATGCAGCATTCTGAGCCACTGATGCTGAATGGGATGAGTCCACGACAGGCTGCCGTCCTGCTGACTGATGGCGACGACGTGGCCATTCACGATGACACTTTCACCGGCGGGATTCTGTTCATCGTGATCGGCGTCGTAGCAGTCGGTCAGCACCAGCCACTGTCCGCCGGATGCTCGCAGATACAGATACAGGCAATCCGGCGAATCGGGAATCCGGTGATCGGCAACCCGCAGCCCGCTGACAGTATCAAACAGCTGCAGCTGATTGGAATCGGACAGCACGGCCACGTGGCCATCGCAATAGTTGGACACCAGTGAGTCCGCCGGAAGCTCAACCTTCCAGCGAGCCGTCTGAGTCTGCAGGTCGACCAGTTCCAGAGAACTTCCCTGCAGCGAACGTACCAGCAGCAGACACGCTCCGTCCCGAACACAGATCCTCCAGTGCAGACGATCTCCCGGTTCCGGGTCGAAGTACCTCACCGACGCGTTTGAGTTTTCGCTGGCCTCCGTCCACCAGTCGGGCAGGGATGCCGAGGAAATCACAGACCCGTCGATCAGGCTGCGCGTTTCCACCTGACCGGCGGATTCCGACATCAGCAGCAGTCTGTCTTTGTGGACCGTCATTGTGCAGTCGGTCGGGAGTCCGGACACATGCCATTCCGGCTGTCCCGTCAGCACATTCAGCAGCTGCAAGGACTGCCCGCTGTACACGGGAATGCCGTATGGCGTCAGCGGACCGACGGGAAACAATCCGCTGGGCTGTTCGTCATACTGGTTCGTGGTTTCCCAGCCGCGCGTGTTCAACTGAGCGTCCGAAAAGCGCAGACCGGCAGCAGACAGATCCGTTTCCCAAAGCAGCGTGGGCGGCGTCTGCCGATCGGCCTGGCCGGGATCAATCACGTACAGCAGATGATGGAGCTTGATCGCCAGCAGGTTTCCGCAGGCCAGCACATACTGAGACCCGACACGTCGGGAGAGGTGGTCGAATCCGCGAGGAAACCGAGTCAGACTTCGGCCGGGATCGAAGGTCCAGCGGGGTCGGCCGAAGGCATCGTACGCCTGCACCGCCAGCTCGCCATCCATTGTCCGCAGAAAATGCCAACCGGCGTAGCAACCGGACGATTCAAACAGCGGCAGGTCATTCTGGATGGCGCCGCGATGATCGAACACACCTCCGGCCTGAGCTGTTCGCGCTGGTGATTCCGTTACTTCCGGCTGGCCATGCCATGGAGATTCCGGAAGCAACTCGGAGGCGGGCTTCCGGAGATGTTCCGGAAGCTGGTCGACCAGTTCGGGCGGCAACAATCCGTCCTTCCGCAGGCTGACCGTCGAGGCGGTTTCGGCCAGAGGCCGCTTCAGAAAAGCGTCGCGTTGTCGCAGATTCCGGTGCAGACCCTGCAGAGTCATTCCGGACGACCGATCGTGCCAAAATGTCAACAGTTCCGTCGCTGAAGTCAGTGCCTGTTGCGGATCCGAAGACTCTGTCAGCAGCATCAGCGCAAGTTCGTGCAGCGCATTCTGTACGGTGGGCGGAAGCGTCTGGTCGCCGCGAGCGGCCTCGCTGACCGCCAGCGGCAGGTCCGCCAGCAGACTGACCTGAGCCCACCAGATGGCTTCGTCGGGTTTGGCTGAAGACATGCGAGTCGCCAGCTGAACTTCCAGCAGCCGACGGATTTCTGCAGCGCTGTCCGGCATTCTGAGTTCCAAAGCCGCTCGCAGCTCAGCGACAGCCTGACGGGACGACTGCATGGAATGCCCGGCAGAAGTCACCCAGTCGGTTCGAGCTTCATAAGCCTGAGTCAGCAGCGCGAAGATTCGGGACGCTGCCACGTCCGCGGGGTTGTCAGGGTTCCGCAATTCGCCGCGAGCGATCAGTGCCTGCAGAGTTTCCAGCTGCCGGCGGCTGCGGCTGATCTGCTGCCATTGAGGCGCCAGACGCGCGGCATCGATCAGCGTCATTCCCAGCATACTGTGCAGCGTTTCCGCAATTCGCTGTTCGGGCAGGGACACGGATTCGATCAATGCTTTCAACTGCGGAATCCGATCAGAACCGCCGGTGTAGTCGGCTCGCAGAGACTCAAGCCATGTTTCGATCAAAACCTGCTTCGCTCGAGTCCGTTCCGGAGCGGGCAGTGACTCGTTGTCAATGACCTGCTGAAGTGCTGTTTCGGCAGCGGCGATGTTCGCGTCCAGCAGATGGTTCACGGCGGCATTCAGCTGCTTTCCGGAAGAATCATCGGCGGGGCTCAGACACAGCACCTGGCTGACGGACTGAGCATACAGATGGTCTCCATCGCTGAGCAGATTTCCGGGAGTTTCAGAAGTTTCCTGTCGGATCAGCTGGCGACCTGTTTTCAGATCCAGTGTCACGACAGACGGTTCTGACGTCGGAATCTGCACCACCTGACCATCAGAGACGGCCGTTCCGGAAATCCGGCCTGACTCCAGTTCGGTCTCCCACAGTGGCCGACCATCTGCCGGATTCAGGCAGACAACGCTGACGCCGCCGGTCAGTACAACAGCCTCGTCCGTAACCGCAGAAATGGAACGCAGCGGTCCGCGAGGATGTGACCACAGTTCCTGTCCCGACTGCAGATCAAGGCAAAGCAGCCGATCAGAATCCCGAGGTGTGACCAGAATCCGATTGCCGATGATTCGAGGCAGACAGTCCGTCCAGCGATTCGCCATGTCGACTCGGTCAGACATTGACACACTGAACGCTGTGCCCACGACCACAATTCCCGGGTTCATTTCGGGGCTGCCCACGTTGGTGGGATAGCGATAGATCCAGCGCACGGAATGATCTTCCGCAGATACGGCAACCACCTGCTCATCACACGTGCAGCAGATCAGCAGGCCTCGGCCAAACGCGGGAACAATTCCGGCCAGCCGCCGCACCGGGTGAGTTCGCAAAGGATGCCTTGGAATGGACAACAGCTGCGAAGCCACAGGTCGCAGATCCAGTTCCTGATCAGGATCCTGAAACAGCGGAGTGGTTTTCAGCTGAAGCAGAAAGATGCCCTGATCACTTTCCGCGATCACATAGATGCGATCGCCCATGACCATCGGCGCCCCCAGAAAATACATCCCTGCCAGCGGATTTGCCTGACCTCCGCCACTCAGCCCAACTCCGCCACCGGCAATTCCGCGAAGGCCCCCGCCCTTCACATCGTAGGCTCGCAGATAGTTCACGGGGGTTTCGCTGCGATTCGCCAGGAGCTGCCGATCGGTCGCCAGCGACATCGTTTCCGCCGTGACTTCTTCCACTGCAAAGATGGTCTGGCCGTCACACGTCAGCTGGCCTCCGGTGTTGGCTCGCAGCCAGTGATTCAGCAGCTGAGGCCGCAGACGGCGTGTGACGACCGAGGCCATGTTGTCTGAGAGATCGTCGGCAGCTTCAAGTTCATCGGGGACAAAGGGGACCAGGCCTGTGTCGGGGTCGTTTTCAGTCTGTGCATCATCCAGAGCTGCCTTCAGCTGCCGATCGATAAAACTGGTCTCCCATCTCAGAGCACCACTTCGGCGATCCACCGCTCGCAGATTCCCGATGGCTCGATAAATCAGCAGATCCCCCACCAGCAGCGGCGACGCCACCGGGATGACGGTATTGTTCCGTTCACGACCGACATCAACTTCATTCTCCAGCCCGACCGCAGCCGCTTCCAGCAGAGCGTTCATCGCCCCGTCGACCGCACATGTGAAGGCGGACGCGGACCATGCTGTCTGCAGCTCTGCCGGACCATGGGGCTGCGCCTGGCTGCGACGATAATCTCCGAACGACTGAGTCCATTCCTGAGCCGTGTCCGTTGACGTCACGTCATCGCCGCTGGTCGCCGGCAGCCATTCGCCAACAGCAGTTTTCTGATCCGGCAGGGTTTCCGGATGACCGAAAACGTTCACGGCCTGACCGGAAAACTGCTGAACGATTTCCTCCAGCAGCGCAACGGCATCTTTCGGCAGACCCGCCTTCCACCACAGCAGCGCCAACTGAGTCTGCTCGTCAGCCGTCGGGTTGCCTCTCACCTTCAGACGCTGACCTTCCACCAGGGCCGCCTGCAGATACTCGCCGCGACTGATCCGAAGTCGCACCAGCTGTTCCAGGGCCTCGTGACCGGCATCGGTGAACTGATATCGCTGAATCACACGTTCGAGTTCACCGAGCCCGGCCGAAGTGCTCACCGCTGCCAGTGCGTCTCGGGCTGTGTTGCCAATCTGCTGCTGATATGCCCGCCGAAACCCCGGCGTTGACTGTTCGTAGTAGTGATACAGTTGAGCTCGAGCACCTGCGTCCACCTGGCTCTGCCCCGGCTGCAGACTCTGCTGCAGTTCCGTTTTCAGATTCAGGACCGGGTCTTCCCGCACGACTGCCAGAGCCCACGCCGTATCGAAGGCATCTGCTGCTTCCGAAGTCTTCTCCGGAGGCAGTTCCCGCAGTTCAACCAGCAACTGCTGAATCCTCCGACGCTCCGGATCTTCTTCCCGCAAATCCAGCGGACCGGTCGGTTGAGCCAACACCGTCGGCGCCGGAAATCCCGAAACCAGCAGCCAGGCAGCCGCGCACAGCGTGACGGGAACCAGTCGAGCGTGCCGAATTGCATTGTCAAACATCACGGCCGAACCACAGAAAAAGACGAAGAACAGGCACTTTCAGTCAGAGATGGCATTGTCGCAAAGGGCGCCATGAACGTCCAGCAGCGGTTTCAATGACTCGATCATTGTCCGGCAGCGATCACCGCAGATACAGTTACCCCCGTAACCTGTATCAACCTGTCGGTTCAAGGCAGATGCGTTTCCGTGAACACTGTTCAGGACAATGAGGCCGTGAATCCTTCGAAACCCGAAGCGACCGTCAGGGACATGTGGCTCGCACCATCAGCGATGCAGATCTGTGAAGGCGGCCTCGCGCGGACGCGTCGGGTTTCAAGTCGCAGACACCTCGTCTGGATCGATTTGCTGATGTTCCGAGACGTTTTCAGAATCCCCGAGTTCTTCCGGTAACCTTTCATGCTGCGATCTGGATTTCATCGATTGTTCCTGACGAGCGCTGTGTGGCTGAGTCTGCTGATACCTCACGCCGGACGAGTTTCCGCACAGAATTCCGTTCACGATTCGCTGGGCACGGAATATCGGCTGATCCCGGGTGGACGGTTCATTCAGGGAACGTCCGGAGGCGAAGATGTTCTGAAGAAGGCCTTCCCGCTGTCAACCACCGGACAGTATTTCGGGAACGCAGAAGATCCCGCACACCCGACATGGATCACTCGCCCGTACTATCTGGCAGCCACGGAAGTGACGGTGGGACAGTTTCGAAGATTCGTGCAGGCCACGGGGTACCGGACTTCCGCCGAAAAGCAGCAGACGGACATGGTCGGCTGGGAACCCACCGATGAAGAACGACCGCTGTACCAGTCACATGACTTCGTGCGGGACAGAAAGTTCAGCTGGCAACATCCCGGATTCGACCAGCAGGATGATCATCCGGTTGTCGGAGTCAGCTGGGCCGACGCCAAAGCCTTCTGCGAATGGCTCAGCAAAACCGACGGACAGCAGTATCGACTGCCAACTGAAGCGGAATGGGAATATGCCTGTCGAGCCGGAACCTCGACATGGTTTTCGTTCGGGGATGTCGCTCGGGGAACGATTCAGCAATACGCCAACATCGGCAATGTTGAACTTGAAAAACACCGTCGACATTCCGTGGAACGTCAGTGGCTGCTGGACTGGGCGAATGATCCGGAAGACGGCTTTGTGTTTACTGCCCCGGTCGGCCGCTTTCAGCCCAATGCGTGGGGACTGCAGGACCTGCACGGAAATGTCTGGGAATGGTGCGAAGATCTGTGGCTGGACACAGTCTACAAAGATTATCAGCGGCCGAAATACAACGAACCCTGCCGCACAGCGGTGGACCCCGTCAATCAGGACCGCCCGCAGACCGCAGCCAGCGACTTTCATGTGATCAGGGGCGGCAGCTGGTACAACGGAGATATCATCTGCCGCAGTGCCAATCGAACGTTCTGGGACCGGGAGGACGCCGCCTGTTATCTGGGCTTTCGGCTGGCTCGCGATGCGGATGCCGAGGAGTCCGCGACAGCTGCCGAAACATGGCAGGCGGAACAGAACGCCATCAGAACCATCACCGGTTCCGGTGGACGGCTGTATTCGTCTCAGGGTCTGGATCTGGACGTTCGCTTCGAAGGTGACTCGTTCGATTCCGCAGCTCTGGAAGCGCTGCAGCAACTGCCGAATCTGCAGCGGCTGCGGATTGCCTGGCGAAAGCGCGACACCTGGCTGACTCAGGCTGACATCAACGCCATCAGCCAGCTCAGGGAGCTGCTGGCTCTTGAATTCGCCGGAAGCCTGAACCCGGAGGTCGTGGACCTCACGCCTCTGACAAACCTTCATCAACTCACCGCTCTGAAGTTTCCTCGCGATGCGGCACTCAACGATTCCCATCTGAAACTGCTGGCAGACTTCACGACACTGACGGACTTCGAATGTTTCGGAACCTCGGGAGGACTGACCGATGCCGGAATCCGGAATCTGAGCCGCAACTCCCGACTGGCGCGACTGCATGTCTGGGAAAACCAGGCGACCGGTGAGTTCCTTGAAGCATTCGCCGGCTGTCCGCTGACGTCATTCGCCAGTACTCGACTTTACAACGGAACCGGAACACTCACCGATCAATTTGCCGCAAGGCTGTCTGAGTTTCGTGAACTGACATCCCTGACCCTGAACGGGCAGCAGGATCTCACGTCGGTCACGCTGAAAGCAATCTCGCAGCTGGTCGGCCTGCAGCAGCTGGAACTGACCGACTGCGCCGGATTCACGGATGCCGATTTCGAAGTTCTGCAGCGACTTCAGAAGCTAAAGCGACTTGATCTGCAGAATACGTCCGCCGGAGACCAGGCTGCCACGGCGATTGCCAACATCCCACGGATTCAGCGAGTCGCCATCGGCGGTCAGAATTCAACGCTGTCCGATGAGGGAGTGGCGGAACTGGCAAAGGCCGTTTCCATTCGCGAGCTTCAGCTGAGATCTGACTTGATCACCGATACCGGGATCGCCGCGCTGCAGCAGATTCATCTGCTGAGAAACCTGGTGCTGCAATCGGAGCAGATCACCGGCAGCAGCCTGAGTTATCTGAACAGACTTCCGGATCTGGATGACCTGTCACTGATTTCGCCCGCGCTGACGGATGACGTGTTCATTCACATAGGTCGCTCGAAAAGCCTGAAGAAGCTCCGTCTTGCTCACCGCGGCCAGCGCCCTCCCGCTGCACTCAGTGATGCCGGACTGATGCAAATGCAGCCGGCCGTTCAGCTGAAGGAACTCTGGCTGCCCCGCAATGGAACTCAGATGACCGAAGCCGCCATGAACGAACTGAAACGTCTCATGCCGGAGACCAGCGTCATCCCCTACACCGTGGACGGGTTCTGACACAGGTTCGGTCCCCTGCCGTGCAGATCATGGCAGAAACGAGACGACAGTCTTCAGATCTTCAAGCTTCGCCTGAATTGTCGCCGCATCGGCTCCATTCTGCAGCACATCATTCAGTCCGCTGACGGCTGTCCTGACAGCAGCAAACTCTTCGCCATAATCAACCGCGTAGGCATCCATCGATTCCATCAGAATCGGCCCTTCAGCCTTCGCCTTGGCGGGAGATTTCTCAACCAGAGCAATAAAATCCGCCAGTTGCTGCTTTGCTGTCTGTGAGATCTCAACGGGCTGAGGTCGCTCGGCAACAGGTTGCCCGTTTCCACACCCGGCGGCAGCCAGAAAAAGGGGAGCAGCAATGAACAGAAGAGTGAATGACTTACCGAATTTCATCTGAGCCAACCCTGATGTGCGAGACAGGCAGGCGATTCACGCAGGCCTGAAGAAAAAAACGCTTACCCGGCGATGGAAGACATGGCCGGATAAGCGTCGAAAATCAGAATGCGAGCTTACCGCTTACCATTCTCCGATCACGTTTCCGTCAGCCTGAGAAAGCAGATTCAGCCACGTCGTCTGATCAATGTTCTCACTGACAAACCGCGTGCTTCCGTCACCCAGAGTCAGCTGAACTCCACCGGTGTGGAAACTTCGAGCGGCGACACCCGAGTCGTTGCCGCTGTCAGGATTGCTTCGCAGATTGAAGACACGGTTTGTTGTGTCATTGATGGAATAAGGCGAGGAGTCGATCAGGGTTTTCGAGTTGGGCACAAGAGCACCACCACCGTTCCCTCGTCCACTGAATGTCGGCCCGGTACACCAGCCCCATGCGCCGCGATCATCCCCGCCGTTATCGTAGCGAACAATTTCTGCCACCAGAACGACGTTGGTTGTGCCATCGGTGATGTCCCGAAAATTGGCACCGTACTGACCAATGACGCTGAACGGACCCTTCAACGCACTGTTGCCGAAGTCGGCCTGCCGCAGCATCCGGCCCGCACCAACATTCGCTCCGTAGGTGCCTTTGATGAACCCGTCATAGTCCTGAGTCAGCGTTGTTGCAATCCCAGGAAAGGACGGGCAGTTGATCCATGGCAGCCGAGTTGTTCTTGTCACGTTTGTTGTGTTGGCCGTCGAGCGAGCAACCTGAGATGAATCATACAGGTTGTAAAGAGGGGCCTGATCGGCATACGGCAGAATCTGAATCACCCACGTGGCCATCCATCCGGCATCTCGACCGTTTTCCGGTGCAGTTCCACCAGCTCCTGTCGCCGTATTCTGCCAGATACAGGCCGGAGGAAGGCGGTTAAATGTGTCGTGATAGTTGTGAAGGGCCAGACCAAGCTGCTTCAGCTGATTCTTGCACTGAGTGCGGCGAGCTGCTTCACGAGCCTGCTGGACGGCAGGCAGCAACAGGGCGATCAGAATCGCAATAATTGCAATCACCACCAGCAGTTCGATCAGCGTAAACCCACGAAGAGCGTTCTTCTTCAACTTCATTTCTGAATCCTTGAGAGATGGAAAACCGGGGGAAACCCCATGCGTAACTATATTCGGCAATTTGCCCCCAAAGCACGCATTTCTCATCTGTTTTAAGAAGTAAGGACAGATTTACCGCTAGTTGACACCCGGAAGTCATTCAAATGGCGAAACTGGCGATTAAGCCCATCAGCGACTGAACGGTGCTCGCTGGCAGGAGCCCGTCTCCGACACGACGCTCAATGTCCTCGCCCCTGCATGCAACCGTGAACATTCAGCGCCGCCGGTGGCAGTTCCTGACGACTTCTAACGCTGCGATCGGCGGCGAGTGAGTCGCTGAATGTCTTCATCGGTGGGCTTGCGTAGTTCGCGGCGGGCGGTGGCGATCATATGAGGCACCCATTCATTGCCGGGGTCCCACTCATTGCACCACACCAGGTGAGGTTCACATTCCGCATAGCGTTCAAGTTCAAACAGAGTGAGCCCAGCAGGTAGCGGGCGTCGTAGGATTCCGGGAATTCTTCCAGCGTCGCTGCCAGAAGCTTAAGACACAGTTCCGGCTTCTCCAGCTGATGCGCCGCATTGCAGGCCAGCATCAGTTCGGCAAGACGTTCGTCTTCGTCTTCAATCAGGGGAGCTTCCTCAGGAATCACCTCACAGAAACTGGCCAGCACGACATTCGTATCCCGCGGTCGATCCAGAGCCTCGTACACTCGCATCAGATCCTTCAGTTCTTCCGCATTCGGAGAGAACTGCTGAATAAAGAATTCGACCGGCGACGTCGGAGCCAGGTTCATCACAATGGTCAGGCGAAACTGCTGACTGGAATGAAAGACTGAATTCCAGAAGGCCATGGCAGCTTCACGATCACCGGCCATCAGTGCTTCGCGGCCGGCCACAAAACTGATGCGAGGATCATGACCTCGCACAACCACCGCCTGATCAATGAACTGTTGATGCTGACGATCCTGCGGGTCTCGGACAAATGCCGTCTCAACCAGAGCCAGATATGCATAGCCCTGAACCGGGCACAAAGACAGTGACTGCCGAGCCAGATGATTGGCCAGAAGCAGCAAACGTGCATGACTGCCGCATGCACGATTCAGCCACTCGTGCATTTCCGCGGCATCCCGAAATTCCGAAGCGATTGCCGCATCACGAACCATGTTCAGCGGCATCTGAGTCTCGCTGTTCATCTGCAGAAGATCGAACAGCTTCACCAGATGTTCAGCCATGGACAGCTGAATGCGATGCTGACTTCCGTCTGCTTTGACTGCTCGAACCAGATGCCCAATGCACTGACGGTGGTAGCTGATCTGAGCGTCCCGTTCGCGAGCGAGCCGTTCAGGCGAATACTGTGCCTGAGTCTCCTGTTCAATCGGATCCTGAAACAGGGCCAGATCCAAAGTATCGTCCGCCTGAAGATTGGCAAAGCCATCGTCATCATCCGGAGCAACTTCCGGACGCAGCCGCAGCCCGGCAAAAAAGTGATGTTCGGCGTGAACTCGGTTCAGCAGTGACGGCTGAACCTGAATGATTTCCAGGACGCATAAACCGGCCAGCGCGGCCCAGGCAGCTCGGGGAATCCAGAGCCCACTGTTCTGGTGAGGCTGATCCATGCCGCCTGACACGGCTTTCAGGCCAACGACAACCAGCATCAGCGTCAGAATCACAATGGCGGGCACATACCAGATGAAGTCGGTCACCGCATGCAGCAACGCGGCACTGCCGCTGGCAGCAACAGCAACTGCGATGGATTTTCGAGCATCAGACTCGGTTCGCAGGTAACCTCGCACCAGTCGCAGCAGAATCCAGCAGATCGCCAGCAGCAATGTCCCGGCCCCGATCAGACCGGTCTCCAGAGCCAGATGGATATAGCTGCTTTCCGCGTGAGTCATCTCCGCAGACGCGTAGTCAGCGTAGTCTTCCATATAGGTCGCGTAGATTTCGCGATGGCTGCCGACTCCGGTTCCCAGCAGAGGAAACTTCTGAATCGCTTTTGCGTCCGCCGTCCAGATGGCTCGACGAGCTCCGCCTTCGTCCACCTGATTCGCATCCGACGAAATCAGCTGGTCGACACGGGACTGAATCTGTTCCTGATTGCCGAACGCCAGCAGCGTCAGAAACATTGCACTGCCGCCCAACAGAATCGCCGCCAGTGCTCCGCCTCGGTTAAAGCCTCGCCAAAGTCCGACCAGAGCCACCAGAACCGCTGATGCTCCGGCAATCATTCCTCCACGCGACAGTGTCAGCATCACAGACACGCTGACCACGGCCACACACACCACCAGAATCAGAACGGGGACTGTCAGCATCCCGTCACGGCTCCCGGACGGCAGCGCAAACTGACCGCCGATCGATTTCGCCGCCGATCGGCGCCTTCGAGACCGACGTTTGGGAGACGCGGGCTGATGTACCGCGGCAGGAAGCGCAGGCGCTGGATTGCGGGCAACTTCGAGCATTCGACGAACATTATCAAACAGCCACCACAGCAAAGGCCCCAGACTGAGAGCCAGAAACTGAGCGAAGTGGTTTCGATTCGTAAACGCTCCCTTCAGGTGGTCGTCCGGATCGGTAAACGGATGTTCGTAGAACCAGAAAAATCTTCCGTTGGATGCAGCCCACTGCAGAAGACCAAACGCCGTCATCGCCACTCCGGAAACGGCCACAGACTTCAGAATCCGATGGCAGTCCGTCTGAGTTCGAATTCGCTGAAACATCACCAGCGTCACAATGCCGTAGGCCAGAAACATTCGAAAGGCATGCTGAGTTTCAACAGGCGTTAAGCTCAGAGTCTTCCAGTGAACATCTGAACCGGCATCCTGAGACAGATTCCATGCAGGCAGCAGTCGGGTATACTCACCGGAAAACTGCAGCATCTGTTCGGCAGTCTGCGGCACCGTCTGAAACCAAACAATGGCCAGACCGGCCGCCAGAAACCCTTCCAGCCACGAAATCCGGTACCGCTGTCCGGTCACCGCTGCGTAGCAGCACCACACGGTTCCCAGCAACAATGACGAGGAAACCACGAACCAGTGTCCCGGCAGCTTCACGTCCGCCCATGATGAAGGGCAGGACCAGAATCATCGCGGCAATCAGCAGGTCCACGATGACCAGCAGCCATCGCGCCGGCAGGCTCGTCCCGGTCTGTGTGCTGCAAAAATCCGTCACCGCAGGTACTCCGCCATAAGACTATCGACGCCGGGACGCTGAACTTCCGCTGATTTCAGAACCGATCATCGCCAGTGAGGATTTCGCGGACGATGCTTCCTGTCGAGCATTTCCAACCGGTGCCTGGAGTGTTGACAGAGAATCCCGATTCACGGCGGCAGAGGCGAAGTCCTCCTGATGAGTTTCGTCGTGATCGTGTTCTCCGTAACCATAGCCGTAACCGTAGCCATATCCATAACCGTTGGCTTCGTTGCCGCTCAGATGATTCACCACCAGCCCCAGCAGCGAACAGCCAACACCTCGCAGTGATTCCGCCGCACGGATCACCATTCGGCGACGATCCTTGTCAGGACGAACCACCAAAACAACGCCGTCAACCAGCCGCCCGATGATCAGCGGGTCCGTGACCGCCAGCACCGGCGGAGCGTCGACGATGATCTGGTCATAGCGGGTTTCGGCCCATGCCAGCAGATTCGAGAATCGTTCGCCGGCCAGCAGTTCCGCCGGGTTGACCGGACGAGGTCCACTGGAAATGACATCCAGCCCCTTCACGCAGGTTGGTCGCAGATTTGCCTGCACTGCGGCGTCCAGATCGTCGTGTGACCGCAGAATCGATGACAGGCCTTTGTCGTCACGAAGATTCAGAAGAGTCGACAGACCAGGCCGTCGCATGTCGGCATCGATCACCAGAGTTCGTCGGCCGGACTGTGCAAAAGCAACCGACATGTTTGACGAAATGGTCGTCTTCCCGTCCCCGGGTTCGGTACTGGTAATCACAATTCGATTGGTATCGCCGGCCGCAAATTCCAGATTGGTTCGCAGACTGCGGAAGGATTCCGCATCCGGGCTGTGAGGCCGAGCCTGGCACATGACCGCTTCAAAGCCTTCGCCCTGAAACGTTTCAATGGCGGGAACCATGGTCAGGATCTGAGTATTCAGATGCAGCTTCAGTTCTTCCGGAGCTCGGAAACGATCATCCATGATGTCCAGCATCCAGATGATGCCCAGTCCGGCCCCCGTTCCAAAGAAGATGGAAAAGAAGCCTACCATCACCAAACGCGGCGACACGGGAATGGTGGCGACTCGAGGCTTGGTCGCCACTTCCGTGCGAATGAAAACATCCTTGGTCAGATCAATGGTGTCCATTTTCTCCTGCAGCAGTTCCCGCAGCTGATTCAGTCGTTCAATTTCGCGGTCAACGTCCGCAATCTGATTCAGCGTCATGGTCTGCATGGTGGCTTTGGCTTTTTCCGCTTCCATGGCAGTCTTCAGCTGAGCCTCGTTCTGCATGGAGTTCTTGAGACGAGCCTGAGCCATGCTGTACAGCTGAGGAGCGAGATAGTCACGGCTGGCCTGCTGAGTCACCTGACGACGAGCCGTCGGGCTTTGAGCCAGATACTGACGCAGTGTTTCGATGCGCGAGGCGAGTGCTCGAATGTCCGGATGGTTTTCGCCTTTATTACGACGAGCGTGATTGAGTTCCGCTTCCAGGTCGACCAGGTCCTGGTTCATGCGGGCGGCTTCCATCGAATTCTGTCCGCCCAGTCCGACGTTTTCCTCCACCATCCGCAGACCCAGTTCGTCGGCAAACTGCAGGATGTCTCGACCGGTACGAATGGCCTCCTGCAGCTCAATCAGAGTCGCTCGGGCATTGGACGTTTCATCCACCGCATTCGAATGTTTTTCGGACAGATGCCGAATATTTTCGGCCAGCACATTGAAGGAACTCAGGCCGTCCACGCCACCGATGCCGACCAGATCCGGCGCTGATGCCTGCAGCTGATTGCGATACGCCTGGTTGGCAGCCAGTTCCTCGTTCGCCAGTTCCAGTCGCTGCTTCAGGCGGTCCAGATTGCTGTCGGAATCCCGCTGATTCATGTTGTCGAGGTAGGACTGATAGGAACTCAGCAAAGCCGCCACCACAGCACAGGCGACTTTGGGATCGGCGGAACGGTACGCCAGATCAAGGACGTTCGTATTGAACGCCGCCGAGACTGAGAGATGCTTTTCGATTTCCTTTGCCGCTTCTGCATCGGTCATGTCCGCAAACGGACCGCGAAATCGTTCGGGAAGTCGGCCATAAGCTCCCAGCAGAACTTCTTCTCCGGTCATCAGCTTACGATAGGTAGGCATGCCTCGGGACGGATCGCTGCTCTGCACGCTGCCGTCGAGGCTCATCCCCGACCCCACCTGCACGATGTACAGTGACGCTCGGGATTCATAGATGCGAGTTGCCGTGGTGTAGTAGACGGCTCCCAGAATTCCGGACGTGATCAGGCACATCACCAGAATTCCGCTGCGCAGTCGTACAGTTCGCAGAAAGCGCATCGCCGAATGCAGTGTCGTTGCCAATGCGTCGTTGGCACTGCTGTCGATGGAGACTGTCGAGTTCTGTGAAACTGTCATGAAAATGCTTCTTCCGCACTCAGGTGTCGGAACGTGTTCGTCAGGCAAAGCTGACTGTGTCTTCTATCGTGTGGACTGTTGTTAACCGTCGATGACATCAGGAACGGAATCAGTGTCAGAACAGCCCGGCCGTGCCGTTGACACCGATGCGAATCAGCTGCAGCACTTCCAGCATGACTGTGCTGGGAGTCTGTTCAACGGAAACCACATCGCCGGGTCCCAGTCGAATGTTCTCACTGCCGTTATGTTTGGCTCGCCGCAGACTGACCTGAATGACGTCCGGTTCCGTGCGATTCGGCATCTGGCGAATGACATAGATCTTGTTGGCCAGCTGATTCTTCAGCCCGCCTGCCATGGAAATGGCTCCCAGCACGGTCAGATCCTTCCCCAGCGGAAAGTCATAGGTGTCGGGTTTGTTGACCAGACCCAGCACCTGAATCGGAGCGGGATCGCGTTTCTCCACCATGACGACGCCGCCATCCATGACTCGATAGTGGTTTCCGCCTTCGGTCGCAGACGATGCCGAAATCAGGTTGATCGTCTGAGACGTCATGCCACCGCTGATCTCAACGCTGTCGCTGACTGTGGTGAAGGGCACCGAATGAGCTCCGCCGGCAACGGAAGTTCGCGGAACATTCTGCTTCTGCTGCACCGGGTTGCGGATTTCGACATTCTCACCGGCGTCTTCCGCAAGGCCACCCGCAGCAGCAATGGCCGACACGATGTCGCTGGATCCCGGCGGCAGCGGGTAAGTTCCGGGCACTTTGACAGCTCCCAGAACCCGCACGCTGTTTGTTCTCTTGTGAGCAAACGCGACCGTCACACTGGGGTTGTGGTAGACATTCCGATTGATGGTCTCCATCCGAATCAGCGCTTCGGCCGCCTGAGGTTCATATCCTGCCAGCGAGATTGTGCCCAGATTGGGGATGGTCGCCGTTCCGTCGTCTGCGATGCGGACTGGAATCGTGACCTGATCATCTTTGGTCAGGCTGGCGGCGATGGAAATATCCAGAATGTCTCCGGGGCCGATGGTTTCAGAACCACCGTTGGCCCATGCGAATTTGGAGATGTCAATTTCCTGAGGATTGGCCTGACGCTGCAGCATCAGCCGTCGCGGCATGGACGACGCATAGTGGTGGTTGTCAGCCTGACAGCCACACAGCAGCGACAGCGCAAACATCACGGTCGCCGAGACGCACCTGATTGCAGAGGTGGAAGTCTTCATTCTTCGGACTGACCCGGCCCTGGTTGCTTCAGCGGGATGCCGCCACGGCGCAGCCGATCAGTTCCGGCGCACTGCGAACACCATCCGATGAATTCAGAGCTTGTGAAAGGAAAGGCGATTGAGAGGATTTCTGTGAAGTCACTGCCTGAGAAAGGAAAAACTGCAGCAGCTTCAGCAGAGGTGAGATTGAAGTTGAGAGGTCAGCACGGGTTCTAAGCCATGTCATCAAAACCGGTCAAGACAGATCACCGGCCATGGCAAACCCGATCGGCAGGCTTCGCTGTCCCTGGAACCCAATCCGGCAGTTTCTGCCACAGAAACGCCTGCTACGCGTCCGACGAACCGGTTTCCGGTTTGTGCAGTTCGTAGCGTTCCAGAAGCCGGTACAGCTTGCGGCGGTGAATCCCGAGTGCCCGGGCCGCGCGAGCCTTGTTGCCCTTTTCCCGTTCCAGAATTTCCACGATGTGAGCCTTCTCAATGGCATCCAGCCGGGATGAATCCACTGCAGGACGAGCTCCTGCCTCAGTCGGACCGTCTGCGATGTCCGATGGAAGGTCGTCCAAAGTCACCGTGTTGTTGTCGCCGAGAACCGTGGCCCGATCCAGTGTATTGATCAGCTGACGGACATTCCCTGGCCACGGGCACGCCAGAAGAGCAGCCCGAGCATCATCCTCGATCTTCCAGTCGGCCCCCAGCAGGTGATTAATCAGCAGATTGACATCGTCTCCACGCTCGCGCAGCGGGGGCAGCTTGAGCGACATCACGTTGATCCGATAATACAGATCTTCCCGAAACGCCCCGGATTTAACATCTTCCCCAAGATCCCGGTTTGTGGCGGCAATCAGGCGGACGCTGACATGCCGTTCCTTATGGGATCCGACCCGGCGTAACGAACCGTCCTCGAGCACCCGCAGCAGCTTGGGCTGCAGGGCCAGCGGGAGTTCACCGAGTTCATCGATGAACAGCGTTCCCCCGTCTGCGACTTCAAACAGCCCCGGCTTGTCGCTGGTAGCTCCTGTGAACGATCCTTTCTGATGCCCGAACAGTTCGCTTTCCACCAGGTTTTCCGGCAGCGCGGCGCAGTTGATGGTGACGAAGGGTTTGTCCGCTCGGCGACTGTTCTGCTGAATCGCCCGAGCCACCAGTTCCTTGCCGGTCCCGCTTTCTCCCTGAATCAGCACGGCTTTGTCTGTGGGAGCCACGCGCTGGATCAGGCGGAACACCTCCTGCATTGGAGCGGATTCTCCAATCATCTCCATTCGTGGTTGTGTTCGCTGAATCACGGCCTTCAGCTGGCGGTTTTCCTTGCTGATCTGTCCTCGTTCCCACGCCAGCAGACAGCGCTGTTCGAGATCGCTGAGCGGAAATGGTTTGGTCAGATAGTCGCAGGCTCCGATTTTCATCGCCTGAACGGCAGATTCGATGGTCCCCTGTCCCGTCAGGATGATGACTTCAGTCTCAATTTCGTCCGACTTCATCCGCTGCAGCAGTTCGACTCCGGAAATGCCGGGCATGTTCATGTCGACCACAGCCACATCAAAGGCCCGGCGGTCCAGCAGGGCCAGAGCTTCCTGAGCGTTGGCGGCTTCCGCAACAACATGCCCCTTGCGAGACATCCACCTTGCGGTGGTTTCCCGGAAATCGTCTTCGTCCTCAACAAGGAGGAGCTGGATTGGAGGACGTTCGGACACGATGGCGGGTCTCTGACTAAACACACACGGGGAAGGCCCACACAGAAATCAAGCTCACACCGAAGAACGTTTTCACAGGGGAGGTTCGAAAACGATGGTGTGCGGGCTGGCGACTGATCGAAGGTGCAAGCCGGGAAAGGCTGCACGTGGCGTGCCAAACGACGGTTCCCGGAATCGTCGAGCCGGAGGGTCATGATGGCACCTGAGGAAGATCGATTCGGACAACGGCTCCCTGACGACTGGGTTCCACATGAATTCCGCCGCCGTGAGCCTCAACGATCCGTTTCGAAATGGCCATCCCCAGTCCGGTCCCCTTCTGTTTGGTGGTGTAAAAAGGCTGAAAAACATTGGCCGCGGATTCCGGCGTAAATCCGGGGCCGTTGTCCGAAATGCGAATGTGAAGGGTTTTCCCCTGATCATGGGTGGTCACGGAACCGGTGATTTCCAGCACACCCGGATCTGTGCAGGCGGCCAGAGAATTCTCCATCACATTCCGAAACACCTGTTCAATCCGGTGTTCGTCGACCGTCCAGACCAGGTCTTCCGCATCCGGCCGAACGATCAGCCGAACATCCCGGCCAAACCGAACGGCCTCCAGGTTCTTCCAGGTTGTCTCCCAGATTCGACTCAACAGCGTTGGCCGACATTCCAGATTGATGGGAGCCGCATAGTTGCGAACTTCCTCGTAATGCCGATGCAGATCGTGAAGTGCCCGACGTGTCTTCTCAGTCAGTTCCAGCTGTTCGGCATTCCCCTCCATGTCCAGAGACAGCATATCCAGACACGCCTGAGCTCGCTGAAGGGCGTTGCGACTTTCGTGGGCCAGCCCCGTCATCATCTGCCCGATCGCCGCCAGTCGTTCGGACTGAAGCAGCTGCTCATGAGCGCTTCGGCGTTCGGAAACGTCTTCCATCACGGCCACAATATGAGTGACCTGTCCGTCGGTCGCTCGCACCGGAGCAATGGAAATCTCGTTCCAGAAATACTCGCCATTCTTCCGCCGGCATCGAATTGTGGTACGGAAGTCATGGCATCCGTCAATCGCATGCTTCAGGCGTTTCAGAACTTCCTGATCGGGATGGCTGCCGCACAGAATCTCACAGCCCTTTCCAAGTGATTCCCTGGCCGAATAACCACTCAGAGTTTCGTAGGCTTCGTTGACAAATACGATTGGATGGCCGTCTTTTCCCGCATCGGCAATCACCACGCCCTCGTTGGCAGCCTGAATCGCTCGGTCGCGGATTCTTAATTCGGTATCGTGCCGTTCCCGTTCCGTCACGTCGTGCATCAGCCAGACTTCGTGGTGGTCATAGGCATAGCCGCGCAGTTCGACAGTGCGTTCATCACCGGATTTTCGGCGAATTGATAATCTCAGGGGGCGATCATTCCATATCTGCCGAGCCGCCTCGTAGCGTTTCCGAGCCTCAGCGGCACTTTCGCCGAACAGCAGCGGAAACAGCCGGTCCAGCGAAGTCAGTTCCGCCGGTTCATACCCGGTGATCTCGCGAACCATTCGATTAAATCGAACAATGCCCTTGCTGAGATCCACGTAGGCAGCCGCAGCCGGAAGATGCTCAACCATGAATTCCAGCTGAGCATCCCGTTGTGCCAGTTCGTTCTGCGTCTGTTTCAGAACGGTCAGATCGTGCACGAAGCCATTGAAGATTCGACGTCCGGCGACCCGGACTTCGCTGACGGCCAGATACATCGGGAAAATGGAGCCATCTTTTCGCAGCCCCTGAACTTCACGACCGACGCCGATGATTCTGGGAACACCTGACGAAATGTAGTCGGACAGATACCGGTCATGCTCGGACTGATAGGGCTGCGGCATCAGCACGCTGACATTTTTGCCCAGCAGTTCCTCAGCCTTCCATCCAAACAGAGCCTCGGCAGCGGGATTTGCACTTTCGATCATCCCGCGTTCGTCAATCGTAATGATGCCCTCAACGGCCGTCCGCAGAACGGCTCGAAGGTGAGTCTGATCATCCGGCTTCACTGGAAGATGATCTCTGGCCACAAATCCATCTTTTCCTGACAAGAGCAGCGCCAAGCTCGGCGAGGTAACTTAAGTAAATTGCGAAGCGTTGAAGATCAATAACTACCGAGCCAAACTGCAATTCGTTGACAGCAGCCGAGTATTCTCAGGCCCGAATCAGGCAAGGGGGCATCGGGCGTGCCAAAAAAAGTCATCTGGACAGCCCACCGCGCATTCTTCGGACCCGAGAATTGACTGAGAACCCGGGTTTTCGGCAAAATCCAAACAGACCACCAGTGGAACGTCCGGATTGCGTGCACATCAGACACACTGTGGGCACATTTGTCACACCTTTACGTGCCACGGTGGCACACTTTTCCGTAATCTGCGGCAGCATTCGGTTCTTCCAGAGTCGGGGACGGCGTTCTGGAAAACGAAAACAACGCTAAAAACCAAACACTGCCGGATGATGTGGACGTAAAAGCCGGTTCGCTCATTGGGTGCCAATGCACTTCGAAGGCCACAAAATCCACGGACCAATCGAACGCCCGCACCTTTGAGAAACGTCACCCCTGGATCGCCGGACTGCAATAACACAAGTCGGCCGATTGCCGCGAGTCAACAAAGATACAGGCTCACCATGGACGGTGGTCAGCGTTTGGCACACCGAATGCGTCCAGTGGCCCGAGTGCCTCGTCGCTGCCATGCGTCTCCCTGCAAGAGTGGTTGGCAGGAGACATCCGCCAGGTCCTCGATTACCCGAACACTGAATAAAAAGTGAGTCGCTCGAACGTGAAACGATTCCCCCGACCTCAATTCATTCTGACAATTGCCGGGCTGTTGAGCCTTTCGGCGTTCACGGGTTGTGAGCGGGCTGAGCCGGTGCGGTGGACAGCCAGTGAGCTCGTTGCGGCTCTGCCTGCTGAGGAACTTCAGACGCAGCTGAACGACATCGTGAAGACTCATTCCGGCACGGCCAGTGAACCACGACTGGTGAGCCACGGAAAGGAAGACTTCGATTTTGAGCAGCATTTGAAGCGCGGCCAGGCCGTTTACATGAAGCGCTGTGTCCAGTGTCACGGGGTCAATGGAGATGGAAACGGACCGGTGGCGGATCATCTGTATCCCCGCCCGCGCAACTACACCAAAGGTATGTTCAAGTTCACTTCGACGCCTTACGGCACAAAGCCTCGAAAAGAAGACCTGGTTGCCGTGGTTCGTCGCGGCGTGACGGGAACATCGATGCCACGATTCAATCGAATTTCCGACAAGGAAGTCGATGCCGTCGTCGACTACGTAATGGTTCTTGCCGAACGTGGTGAACTTGAGTATCAGCTGGCTCTGGAAGCAGAAGCATCCGAGGAGCTGGACCCTGAGTATGTCCCGGAAATCGTGGGAGACGTCATCAATCGCTGGACGTCTGCAAGGTCTCAGCTGACTCAGCCGCTGACGCCCCAGCCGGAACTCACACTGGAAATGGCAAAACTTGGTCGGGAAGCGTTTCTCAGCAAGGGCTGCAGTAAATGTCACGGTGAAGACGGTCGAGGTCACACAAAAGACAACATCGGTAAGGATTCGTGGGGCTATGCAACTCGCGCAGCTGACCTGACATCCGGAATGCTGCACGGCGGACAGGAACCGATCGATATCTACCGTCGCATCCTGAATGGAATCAACGGAACTCCGATGCCGGGCTTCAAAAACGCGCTGGAATCCGAGCCGGATACCATCTGGAATCTTGTCGCATACGTGCTGGAAGTTTCCAACCGACGTCGTTTCGGAGAAAAGATTCCTGCAGGACTCATGAAACCCTACGACACCTCCGCGAATACTCAGGCCGCAGCATCAACGGAAGAAGAATGACATCAGACACCCAAACAAAGCAGCAGCAGCTGGCGAACCTGAAACAGCAGGTCGCTTCGCTTGAATCAGAACTGGCAGGCGATCGCACCGCCGACCAGTGGAATCATGATCGCTTCTACGGAACTTATTACGGAACGGTCGGCTTCGTCTACGGCGGGATTGCCGCCATGGCAAGTCTGCTGTTCAACATCGTCGGAGCGACCATCGTCGGCAAGCATCCGCTGGAGATCATCCGAGTCTACATGACTTTTCCTCTGGGGGAGAAGGCTCTTGACCTGATGACGGATGCCGGTCGAAAAATGGTCATTGATGATGGCATGATTCTGGCGCTTGGCTGCTGCCTGTACATCGGCACCGGCATGGTGCTGGGAGTTTTCTTTCACTGGATCATCTGTCGGTTTGCACTCAAGAAGCCGCTGACGACTCGACTGCTGTGGGGGACAGCTCTGGCAGGCGCCGTGTGGATTGTGAATTTCTATTTCATTCTTTCATGGCTGCAGCCGGCTCTGTTCGGCGGCAACTGGATCACCAGCGGAGAATATCTTCCATGGTGGGTTGCTCTGGCGACTCATCTGGTCTTTGGCTGGACCATGGCCCTGATGGCACCGTTCGGCGAGTTCGAACTTTATAAACGCCCGACGGAGCAGGTGACTTCGGGTTCCGGCAGCTAATGACCGGGCAGGCCCCTTCCACGCCCAGCCCGTATTCGTGAACCGGCTTCCCGGTATCGAAGCTGCCGACCAGCTGAATCTTCAAACCCGGATCTCTCAAATCTGAATTTTGAATTCTGAAATCTCAAATTCATGTCTGACTCAACAGCCTTAAACACATCCACAGCAACGAACGACCAGTCGCCGGGGACGTCTGTTCCCGCAGACTTGGTCGATCACGCGCTGGTCAAGTTGTACTTCTGCACAGCATTGACGTTTCTGACAATATCGATGCTGGCGGGCCTGCTGATGGCCATGCAGCTGATTCGCCACAACCCGTTCCGCGGAATCGAACTGTTTTCGCCTGGTCGCTGGCGCATGCTGCACACCAATGCAGTGGCCTATGGTTTTCTCGCCAACGGCTTTCTGGGAGCTCTGCACTGGATTGTCCCGCGTCTGACTCTGCAGCCGGTGCTCAGCAAACAGCTGTCCTGGCTGATTTATATTGCCTGGCAGGGTGTTGTGCTGGCGACCGCTGTCGGTCTGCTGCTGGGTGAAGCTCAGGGTCTGGAATGGGGCGAAACGCCGGTGTGGATTGACCCGGTCGCTCAGCTGGGACTACTGCTGCTGGCGGTGAATTTCATGCCGCCGATTGCAAAAATGAAGGGCCCGATCTACGTCACACTGTGGTACTTCATGGCCATGTTTGTCTGGACATTCCTGACATACGCCATGGGCAACTTCGTGCCTCAGTACTTCGTTACGGGGACCAGCGCCGGAGCTGTCGGCGGACTGTTCATTCATGACCTGGTCGGATTGTTCGTGACACCGCTGGGCTGGGGCATGATGTATTACTTTGTGCCGATCCTGCTGAAGAAGCCGATCTGGAGCCATGGCCTGTCGCTGGTGGGATTCTGGGGACTGGCTTTCTTTTATCCGCTGCAGGGCATTCACCACTTTCTGTACACTCCGATTCCCATGTTTCTGCAGTACGGAGCCATTGTCTCGACAATCGCCGTCGAGCTGGTGGTGACGACCGTCGTGATTAACTTCTTCGGAACGCTGTGGGGTTCCGGCGGAGCTGTAAAAACCAACATGCCCATCCGCTGGTTCTACACGGGAATGATCTTCTACTTTCTGACCTGTCTCCAGTGCTCGTTCCAGGTAACGCTGACCTTCCAGAAGATCATTCACTTCTCCGACTGGGTTGTCGGACACGCCCACTTGGTCATGTTCGGTGTCTTCACGATGTGGATCTTCGGAGCCATGACCTATCTGTTCCCAAGGCTACTGAACCGAGGCTGGTACAGTCTGAAAGCCTGTGAATGGCACTACTGGCTGTCAACCATCGGAATCGCGGTGATGGCCAGTGATTTGATTCTGCTGGGGCTGTTTCAGGGATGGTCCTGGGCCGCTCTGGAGCCGTGGGATGCGTCCGTGGAACTGTCCTACAACTTCTGGGTCCTGCGGGTTCTCGCGGGGCTGGCGATGTTTGGCGGTCTGCTGGTCTTTGTCTGGAACATCTACATGACATGGACAAAGGTGAAGGAACAGCCGCTTGTCACTGCAGCAGGCTGAATCCGGGTGCCCCTTCTGTCCGTCCGCCGTAACTCAGGTTCGCATCACTGAAGCCCGAAACCCCGAAACCCGAACCCAACAAGATCAATCATGTTCGAAAGTAAAGCAGGCATTCTGTATATCGCCGGGATCGGTTTTTTCGTCCTGGCCTTTGTCTCCAACGCTCTGGTACCGGCGTTGATGTACGATGATATTCCTGAACAGACCGTCGCCGAACTGGTCAACAGCAATCTGCGGTATCAGTTCGAGGATCTGGCTCGCCGTTATCCCGAATCGTTTACTGCCGCCTATGGTGAATCACCCGGTGGTGAGGCCGAACACGACGCATGGTGGAATGAAAAATGTGCGGAAGCCCTCGCCTACGGCCACAAGCTGTATGTTGGCGAAGGTTGCTGGCACTGCCACAGCCAGTTCATTCGTCCGGTGTCCAACGAAGAAGAACGCTGGGGACCGGTCTCACGATCGTGGGAGTACCAGAATGAACTCAACCGGCCCGTGATGTTCGGGACGCGACGAGTCGGGCCGGACCTGTGTCGGGAAGGTGGACGCCGCAGCAATGACTGGCACGCGGTGCATTTCTTTCGGCCGCTGGATCTGTCAGACGGTTCCCCGATGCCCGAGTATCCATGGTTCTTTGATGGTTCTGCCGACAAGCCCAACGCCAAAGGTCTGGCCATCATGACTTATGTTCAGTGGCTGGGATCATGGCAGGAAAGTTACCCGTACTTTGAAGATTACGTGGAAGTTGATCCGGGCATGCGGCAGCCGGAACCCGAAGAAGCCGCTGTCGAAGAAAAAGCGGCCGAAGGCGAATAAACGCCGTCGCACGGCTTAGAACGCCTGAATACCATTTTGCGGACTCATCATTATGCAGCCGTCTCAGTCTCCTGCCCCTCGTCGCAACCGCAGTCTTGCGTGGATTGTGACGATCGTTTTCGCCATTCTGATTCTGATCCCCAGTATGGCGGGCTTTGTCATGAAGTTCATGGAGCTCGTCAATCTGACTCAGGGAGAAGCGGATGGTGGATTTGCCATCACGCCGGTCGTGAATTATCTGTTCGCCAGTGCCGGATTTTTCTTCCTGCTGCTGTGGGCAGCCGTCAACGGGATGTTCAACGATCTGGAACAGCCCAAGTATCTTATGCTTGAAAACGAAGACCGTCTGGATCGAATTCTCGGAACAACAAAGCAGCCATCATGATTGAAGTGACCAATAGCCAGACCGTCGAACAGCCGGACCCGACCACAGAACATTCCTTCCACCACTACCGCGGAAACGTGATTCCCTGGTACGTCCGACTGATCTGGATCGGCTTCTGGATCGGGACGGTGTACTACATCATCACCTACTTTTTCCCGGCGATGCAGACGGAACTGATTTCGCCTCCGTAACAGGAGCCATCGGCGGGACGCTGCCCGAAGCTCAGCCACACCTGGAATCGTTGCAGCCGTCTGACGATGCTTCCGCGAGCAGTTTCTGCTGCAGCTTCCCGAAAGCCGTCGATTCACCATGTCCGAACGGTCAGCACAAATCGACGAAACGGTTCCTCGATCGCTCGGCGAAATCGCTCAGCAGCCCTGTGAATACTGCGGCCTGCCTACATCTGTCCCGGCGAGCTCGTCGTCCTGTTACTGCTGCTACGGGTGCCGTTTTGCTCATGCAGTGGTGCAGGAGCAGGGTCGCGAGGGAGCAATTCGCTGGACGGTGATTCGCCTCGGCCTGGCGATTTTCTTCACCATGAATCTGATGGCGTTCACGATGACCATGTGGTCACTGGACGTGTATGACGTGCAGCCGGATCCGTTTCAGAAGACGCTGTTCGAAGTCTTCCGCTGGCTGAGCATGGTGTTTGCTTTCCCGGTTCTGCTGCTGCTGGGGCTTCCTTTGCTGCAGAATGCCGTTGAGAGCTGGCGACAACGAGTCTACTCGACGGACCTGCTGATCGGCCTGGCCGTGCTGGCCGCCTATACAACGTCAGTCATCAACGTCGTGCGATCCTCGGGCGCCGTCTACTTCGAAGTGGGCGCAACCGTTCTGGTGATGATGACGCTGGGACGCTGGATCGAAGCGGTGGGAAAACAGAAGGCCACTGAATCACTGGATCGCCTGCTGACGCTGCTTCCCGAAACAGTCACGCGATTTGACACCGCCGGTGATCCGGCCGTCGAAAGCCCGATTCCCATCAGCCACATTCAGGTTCGCGACGTTCTGCGAATCCGCGCGGGCGAAAGGTTTCCGGCGGATTCCGTGATCACGCGCGGAGTGACCAGTGTTGACGAACAGGTGTTTACCGGAGAAAGCCAGCCGGTCAGAAAGGAACCCGGCGACCGGGTCCTCGCAGGGACAATCAATCTGGACGGTGACCTGCTTGTCGAAGTCACTGCGGGCTACAAAGAAGGTTCATTCGGCCGTCTGCTGAAAATTCTGCAGGAGGCCCGCAATGCTCGCGGTTACTACCAGCGACTGGCGGATCGCGTTGCCGGTTGGTTCTTCCCTGTCGTCACCGCGGTCGCCGCGGCGGCATTCGCATGGCATTTCTCGCAGGGCGTCGGGGCTGCCATCCAGACATCGATGTCCGTCCTGTTGATTGCCTGTCCGTGTGCCCTGGGTCTGGCAACTCCGCTCGCAGTCTGGACGGCACTCAGTACCGCCATTCGTCATCAGGTTCTGTTTCGCAGCGGCGAAGCGGTGGAACGTCTGGCAGGTGTTCGAGCCATCTGTCTGGACAAAACCGGGACGCTCACCACAGGAACCCCGCGTGTGTTCCAGACGGCCGCTTTCGGCCTCGAAGACACCACAGAAGCATTTCTGATGGCTGAGCAGCTCGCCGGTGCTTCGGCTCATCCGTTCTCGAAAGCTGTCACTGATTACTTGAACGACCGCCGCCGGTCCTCGGCAATCCAGCCAGCGGAATCCATCGGCCGCCAAAATGGAACATCCCTGGAAACCGTTCAAAGACATGCGCTGAACGACCGCGAAGGACAACCCACGCAAGCGGTTTCGGTCGTCGATCCTGTGATCACGCCAACCCCGGCACGCTGTCCGGACCTGCTGCACATCCACACGGTGCCCGGAGGCGGCGTTGAAGCGACAGCCGCTGACGGAACTCTGATGAGACTGGGCAGTGTGGAATTCGCCTGTTGTCGGATGCACGATGGTGAACCCATGGTTCCCGAACCCGTCACTCCGGATCTGTGTGTTGCGTGTCGGGCGGTTGTGCCTCTGAACATCCGAGTTCAGCTTGATCGCCTGCGAATGGCAGCCGACCAGCAGGCAGCATCGATCGTCCTGCTGTCCATCAACCGAGTTCCCGCAGTTGGATTTCTGATCTCGGAAGCCATCCGACCGGAATCACGGGCGGCGCTGGAACAGCTGCTTCAGAGTTCGCAGTCACTGCACGTGCTGTCAGGCGACCGTCCGTCCAAAGGCCGGTTTCTGACGGAACAGCTGCAGGTGCCCGGCCTGCACGTGGAATGCAGTCTGAATCCGGAACAGAAGGTTGCCCGGGTTACCGCAGTGCGGCATCAGTTCGGAACGACGGCGATGGTCGGAGATGGCATCAATGACGCTCCGGCGCTGGCAGCCAGTGATGTGGGAATCGCCATGGGGTGCGGTGCCGATGTGTCACGTGATTCGGCTCAGGTGTGTCTGCTGAGCAACGACCTGACGCGAATTCCGTGGGCCATTCATCTGGCTCGACGCACACGGGCCGTCATTCGCCAGAACCTGTTCTGGGCATTTGGTTACAATGCCATCGGAGTCTGTCTGGCGGCTGGCGGTTTTCTGAACCCTGCCATCGCCGCTGGCCTGATGATCGTCAGCAGTCTGCTGGTCATTTCCAATTCGCTGCGGCTGCTGCGAGATCACAGTATTCCTGCGGAAGCCGCGGCATGAACTCACTGCTTTACGAACTGCCGCTGGTATTTGTCAGCGGAATTCTGGGTTCCGCCCACTGCATTGGCATGTGTGGTGCCATTTCGGCGACCATGAGTCTGGGGACGTCGACGGTTCGCGGAGCAATGGTCCGGCAGTTATTGTGGAGCCTCGGGCGAGTTTTTACCTACTCGTTTCTGGGGATGGTGGCAGGCTTCGCTGGTGCCCGGCTGAGTCAGTCGCAGTTCCTGTCATCGCAGTCACGTGTCGTCAATCTGCAGGCGGTCTTTGCTGTCCTGGCAGGCATTCTCCTGATCATCCAGGGCCTGATGTCCACGGGCTGGCTGCGGCGCCGAGTCACCGGGCAGAGCTCCTGCGTGACAGCGTCGCTGTTCGGCAGCTTCCTTCGAGGCGGGTCGAATTCCGGTGTGCTGATCGCAGGACTGCTGACCGGGTTCCTGCCCTGCGGACTTGTGTATTCGTTTCTGGCGCTGGCGGCGGCGACGTCCAGCGTCTGGAAGGGGCCAATTCTGATGACCGCCTTCGGTCTGGGAACGCTGCCTGTCATGCTGCTGACGGGAGTCGGCCTGAATCTGGCCTCGCTGCGACTGCGACAGCGACTGATGAAGGCCGCGGCCGTTTGCGTGCTGCTGACCGGAATTCTGACCGTCGGTCGTGGTCTCGCATTCGCCTCGCATTCAGAAAACGAAAAGCCCGAACACGCATGTCCTCTGTGCAAAGAAGCACCATCAGACTATCCTGCCCGGTGACCTGAATTCGATTCCCTCAACGAAGGAAATCCTCACGGTGTGCGGACCTGTCCGGAAAGTTCGCGAGGAGCGGTTTCCAGCGTCAGGACAGGATTCGGGTTCCTGCTCGCCGAAGGATCTCGCACGCCAGCGACCGACCATCGTCGGCCACAACCCCTTTTGAAAACGTAACGCACTTCAGACCTCAGACATGAACGCTCCATCGGAAGAAAGCTCCCGTCCGAGTCCCCTGGCAACCATTCAGGCAGAAGCTCGTCAGCAAAGCGGGACTCCGGTATCGACAACGGAAGCCAGAACTCGACTGGCCCTGCTCCACCATGACGACCACGAACACACAGCACCGCTGGCGACACGTCCGCCTGGTCGCATTTCACGGACTTTGGTGAACTTCTGGCTGGACACCGTGCTGGGCGGCCTGTTCGTCGCACTGTGCATTACAGCCGTCATCGTTCAGTTCGTTTTTCCACCGGGAGTCGCAGCCAGGGGAGCGATGCTGCTGGGGATGAACTACGGGCAGTGGTGCAGTTTTCAGTTCGCTCAGCTGGCCATTCTGGGCCTGGGAATTCTGGTGCATGTCATGCTGCACTGGACATGGGTCTGCAGTGTGATGACCAAACGGATTCTGGGAATGCCCGATCTGCCTGACGATGGAATCCGGACAATCTACGGCGTTGGGCTGCTGATCGGCCTGCTGCTGCTGGGAGCCGTCTGCGTCGGAGCCGCTCAGTGGATGATCGTTTTGCCGTCGTAATTTTTGCCCCGGATGCGTGCACACCTGCACACACAGGCCGCGCGCCTGCACGTTTTCTCTCTAACGAATCGGGATCTCTCCGATGTCAGAGACACCCATTCCTGAAAAGTGGACAATGAAATCCGCTTATCTGAATTACTGAGTCCCGGACTGAGAAATTGCTCTGCTTTGGACTGAGGTTTGCCCCGGACTTCATGCCAGTCACTGACTGCCGTTTCGAGTCCCGGACCCTGATCAGATGAAGAGAGCGTCCTGTACATTTGCCATTCTGTTCGCGCTGACTGCTGCGGTCGTTGCCGACGATCAGCTGGCCCCGTCGGCTGAACCCGCAGTCGTTGAAAGCACAGAGCCTCAATCGGCCGCCGAAGCTCAGCGACAGGCAATCCTGCTGCACCGAACCTATCTCGCAACGCTGCTGGCTGTGCATCGCGAGTACTTCCATGAAGACGACCGTTCGCGGCTGCCAGCTCGGGTTTTTGAAGATGTGTTCCAGGAAATCGATCAGCAGACCGGCGGAACAACTCGCTGGATCAGCGTAAATACGCCACCGATGAATGTTGATCACCTGCCTCGCCCGGGTTTCGAACAGCAGGCGGCTGAAGCTCTGACGAATGGTCAGGCAGCGTTCGAGCAGTTTGAAAATTCCGTCTTTCGTCGAGCAGCTCCGGTTCCGTTTTCGGCGGCCTGCAGCAAGTGCCATCAGTCGGCGCTGGGTCAGCGTCGCTCGGGTCGGATGGCCGCACTGGTCATTTCGCTGCCCGTGCAGCAACCACAATCTTCTGTCTCTCCACTTTCTTCCCCCACCCCGTGACCTGCCTTCAGGTAACTCTTTGCAAAGGAATCTCCAGGATGTTTTGTAATCAATGTGAACAGACTCAGAACGGAACCGGCTGCACAGACATTGGAGTCTGTGGGAAAGATCCGGACATGCAGTCACTGCAGGAAATCCTGCTGTACGGAGTGAAGGGCATGGCCGCCTATGCCAACCATGCCCGTCGACTGGGAAAGTCAGACGAGAACGTCAGCGCATTCATCGAAGAAGCTCTGTTCGCCACAGTGACGAACGTGAACTTTGATCTGGAAAGTCTGTTCGAGCTGGTCCTGGAATGTGGACGGCAGAACATCCGCGTGATGGAACTGCTGGATGAGGGGCATTCAGAACGTTTCGGTACTCCACAGCCCACCACCGTGTACGAAGGCACCAAAGCGGGTCCGGGAATCCTGGTCACAGGCCACGACATGCTGGACCTTGCAGACCTGCTGGAACAGTCTGCCGGCAGCGGAGTCAACATCTACACGCATGGCGAAATGCTTCCGGCTCACAGCTACCCTGAACTGAAAAAGCATCCTCACCTGGCCGGTCACTATGGAGGTCCGTGGCAGAATCAGCAGTGGGAATTCCCAATGTTTTCGGGGCCGATTGTCGGCACAACCAACTGTGTGCTGATTCCGTCAGATACCTATGCGGACCGCCTGTTTACGACTCGGGTCACAGCTGTCCCCGGCGGAACACGACTGAAGAACAATGACTTCTCTCAGGTCATTGCCATGGCAAAAGAGCTGCCGCCGCTGCCGGATCACAAGGTTCGGGAGTCGACCATTGGTTTCCACCACAGCGTCATCCTGAGCCTTGCGGATCAGGTCGTCGACGCCGTCAAGTCCGGAGCCATCAAACGCTTCTATCTGATCGGCGGATGTGACGGCGCTGAAGCCGGCCGCAACTACTACACGCAGCTGGCGGAAGGTGCACCCAACGAATCCGTCATCCTCACACTTGGCTGCGGCAAGTACAGAATTCGCAACCATGATTACGGCGACATCGGCGGCATTCCTCGACTGCTGGACATGGGACAGTGCAACGATGCCTACGGAGCCGTACAGGTTGCTCTGGCTCTGTCCAAAGCGTTCGATTGCGGAGTCAACGATCTTCCGCTGGAGATCGTACTGTCATGGTTTGAACAGAAAGCCGTCGCCG
Source organism: Planctomycetaceae bacterium (assembly GCA_041398865.1). GTDB lineage: Bacteria > Planctomycetota > Planctomycetia > Planctomycetales > Planctomycetaceae > Fuerstiella. Next base: position 31,844 of record JAWKTY010000020.1, on the reverse strand, counting down.
TTCTGCTCAGCCTGCTGGCTCTGGACGTGAAGGGCATTCGAGTCGGTCCGGTACCGCCGGCGTTTGTCTCCCCAAATGTTTTCAAAATCCTTCAGGACAAATTCGACCTGAAGCTGATCGAAGCCGAACCACCGGCCGAGCTTGTTCAGCTGTCTGTCTGACACCGACAGAGCTGATCAGGATCAGCAGGGCGACCGCAGAGGATTGCCAGGAGCCGACAGACACACCGTCCAGCATGCGCCGCGGTGTGACTGTCCATTCGGAAAGCTCGCAGAGAACTCCCGAGCTCAACCGAATGTCTCCCGGCCTGCGGTCGCCTGTCTGCTGATTCTCCGGGGATCAACTGCGTTCTGTTGAGCATCTGAGCCCCGAATCCTCCGGCCGCTCGAACCCACGACGAGCTCAGCGGCCCACGGTCCTGCCGCTTCGTGACGCAATGCGACCTTCCCCGAGACAACTCGCTCGACTCTCGCGGGTTTTACCGGGTCCTGTTAAAGTCTGATCCCGTCAGACCTGCGCATCACTCGGGCGGTTCATCCAGGCAATCAGCGGACGTGATTTCCGGCGTCTGCTCGTTTGGTCTGAGCCAGCGCCATCACCATTCCTGCCCTTCTTTCACGAACATGGAACACCATGCAGCATATCGATGAAGACCAGCTGGAAACGGACAGCCAGCAGCGATACGAATTCCTCAGGCAGTTCATCGGGTTTACTGCCGAAGACGTCCGACTGATCCAAAGCAGTGCTCCGTACATCGGCCCGAAGGTTGGGCAAATGGTGGACAAAACTTACCGGAAACTACTCGCTTTCGATGCAACAGCCCGCCACTTCCTGCCTCGGCAGCATGGCTGCGACGCAGAAGTGGCGACCAGCCTGGCGGAACTGACCACAGACCATCCTCAGATTCAGTTTCGCAAGGACCACCTGAACCGATACTTTGTCTCGCTGATCGGCCGGTCCTATGACGCTAAGATGGTGCAGTATCTGGACATGGTCGGAAAGATGCATACTTCCCGGGCGGGCAACAGCGAAATTCAAGTACCGCTGGTTCAGATGAACGCACTGATGGGCCTGATTTCCGATATCATCTTCGAAACACTGCTGGAGTCTCCGCTGGATGATGCCATGACATTGAAGACATTCCGAGCCTACCAGAAGCTGCTGTGGATTCAGAACGATTTCGTCAACCGGCACTACGCAGTCTGACACAGGCCGTTCCCCAACCGAAACGTGTGCACAAACGCCCATATGTGCCACAGCGGCACGCCAGGTGTGCGACGACTTGAATGAACGGCGTGTTTTGCATCAGGCACTGCATTTGCCCTGTTTTCCATTCGTTTCCTCCTGAAACAGTCGCGCGCACATCTTTACTGAGCGGCACGGCCCACGTTGGGTTTTTCAGGTTTGTGTTTCGTTGCACGGAGGTTTGCTTATGTCTGCGTTCAGAAAAACCGCAATCGCTGCGGCAATGTGTCTTGCCGCAGTCTCTGTCGTGGGGTTGCTGTCCGCTCAGGTGAAGCCGATCCCTGTAACTGTTGACGAGGATCGGAAGCTGACACCGGAAGAGACAGCTCTGATCATGCAGGCCAAGCTGAATCATTCGCGGGAGATTCTGGAAGGTCTGGTGACTCACGACTTCGATGCCATTGAGAAAGCCGCTGTTGCCATGGCGAAGATCAGTCTGACGCCGCCTCCGGACCCGAATCATGTCGGTGACAGATCGGACGCTCAGGTCTTTGAGCACTTTCGCATGGAATTTGCGAGACTTGCCGGGCAACTGGAACGTCATGCACGTCGACGCGAACTGGACGCCACGGCGTATGCTCACCAGAATCTGACAGCCACCTGCATTGCCTGCCACGACTATCTTCGCGACGATCAATAGTCGGCGTGCGGTGCCCCTGATCCTCACCCTCGAATCACTGTTCCACCTTTGGAGACTTCCCATGATTACTCTCAACAGAATTCTGGTTCCCACAGACTTCAGCGAATTCAGTCGCCGAGCGATGGACTATGCCTGTGCGATGGCCTCTCGGTTTGAAAGCGAACTGCATCTGCTGCACATCAGTCCGGCCGCTGAAATGCTCATCCCGGAAGCCGCAGCACTGGGCGCTGAAAACCTGGTCGGGCACTCCGAAGCACTGGAACAGGCAGCAAAGGCCCAGCTGGACAGGCTCCCGCCGGGTGGCTGGGAAAACGGAAAGCCCATCATCCGAGCCACTCGCATCGGCGCTCCGTTTCTGGAAATTGTGCAGTACGCCCGAGACGAAGAAATCGATCTGATTGTCCTGGGCACTCACGGCCGCTCCGGATTGATGCATCTGCTGATGGGCAGCGTTGCGGAAAATGTCGTTCGCAAGGCACCGTGCCCGGTGATGACCGTCAAACCGGAAGGTCACCAGTTTGTGATGCCGTAGTGGGAATCATGGCGTTGTCGATCTGAGACAGGTATCCCCGATACAACGGAGTCAGAAATGCGGAGCAGGTACGGAGTTTGTCTGGGAAATATCGTTCACCCGACCGACTTTTCCCGAGGAAGCGAAGTGGCCTTCGCTCATGCATTGAAGCTGACCCTGGGAACCAAAGGCCAGCTGGAAATCCTGCATGTGGATCGACAGCAGACTCGCGCGGACTGGGACAGCTATCCGTCCGTTCGGGAAACACTGAGCCGCTGGGGACTGCTTCCGGCCGATGCCGGTCGAGGCGATGTTGCCCGTCTGGGTGTCAACATTTCCAAGTCGGCCTGCAAGGGCATTGACACGGCCACCGGAGTTCTCGAACACCTGGAACGACGCGGTGCTGACCTGGTGGTAATGGCCACTCATCAGCGAGATGGGCTGGACCGATGGCTGCATCGCAGTCTCGCGGAAAAAGTTGCCAACAGCACTGACGCTGCGTCCCTGTTTGTTCCCTATGGCGTCGAAGGATTTGTTGACGCAGAAAGCGGACAGACGACGCTGAAACGAGTCCTGATTCCGATCGACTCGGTCCCCAGCCCTCAGCCCGTTGTGGATGCTGTCTCGGAACTCGTCGATGCCATCTGTACCGAACCCGTGGAAATCCATCTGCTGCACATCGGAGACCCCGCGGGAACGCCTTCGCTGACTTTGCCCACCAGCAGTCACTGTCGCTGGATCTGGGAGTCACGTTCCGGAGCAGTCATTGACTGCATCTGCGAGACGGCTCAGCAGCAGGAAGTCGATCTGATTGCGATGACGACCAACGGCCACGATGGTTTCCTTGATGCTGTCCGGGGTTCCACCACTGAGCGGGTTCTGCATCGCTGTGCGTGTCCGGTGCTGTCGGTCCACGAGTTAAGCAACTGATCGCGCCCCGTGACAGCAGCGGTCGACCTGACCCGCTCGGCGTGCGGTAGCCGGCACAGCCGCCGGAAGCTCCCGATGGTTCCCGGAGATGCTTCTGTCAGGTCTTACAGTTCCTGTTGGTCTTTCTTCTGTTTTTGAGCATCCCGCGGCGGTAGACTTCCCCATCTCTGCAGGAGCTTAACCTGCTGCTTTGGCGATCGATCGGTCTCAGGTGGCACAGACATTCCTGTCTGTTGAGTTTCGGCACAACCTGACTCTCTGACCTGACATTCTTCAGTCGCCAACACACGACAGACGCTGGCGGGATGAAGCCAATGGCTTTCATTTCGGCGATCTGAAGTGTTGTTTCATCCACCGCCGTCTTTGCTTCCATTGCTCAACCGCAGAAACTCTCGCCCATGCTGAAACCACTGGACAGTCCCGAAAAGACAATTCGGCTGATTGCTGAAGTCTCCGGGGCTGGTCAACAGGATGTTCGCCGACGACTGATCGCCGAGGCCGAGGAGATCGGTACCAACGTTTACGAAATGATGAAGGCTCAGAGCATCCCTCTGTATGTCCCGTCCGAAAAGCTGGACAACTTCTATCGTGAGGCGGACGGATTTCTGTATGAAACCACGGTCTGGAATACCTGTCAGGCCAAGCAGCACATGCGGGACTTCATTTCGTCGCGACTGCAGGCACTGGGACGACAACAGGCTCAGATTTTCTGCTTCGGCGACGGTCTCGGATTTGACAGTGCTTACCTGGCATCACTCGGACACCACGTCCGATACTTCGAACCATCTCTGCGCTGTCAGCAGTATGCCGAAACTGTGTTTCGCGACAACGACGTCAGCGTGACAACACTCAGCAGTCTCGACGATATTCAGCCGGGCTCACTGGATGTCGTCGTGTGCCTGGATGTGCTGGAACACGTCCCTGATCCTCAGTCTCTGATTCGCCTGTTTCGGTCGTGGCTGCGGCCGGACGGCCTGCTGTTTGTCCATGCTCCGTTCTGGTTCATCCACTGGACTCGGCCAACACATCTGAAGCAGAACAAGTGGCTGAGCGGCAGTATGAAGCGCATGTACTCCGACTGCGGGTTCCGAGCTGTCGATGCATCGCTGTTCTGGGACCCGATCCTGCTGACACCGAAAGAAAACAACTCCGTTTCGCTGAAGTCGTTGTTGTCAGCATTCCGAATTCACGCTGGTCGCCTTCTTCTGTCGCTGGGGCGAGGCTACAGCGGGATTCACATGGCAATCGCGCGCCGAATCGCTCGACCGCCGCAGGCTTGGGTGAACCTGCTGAAACAAAGTGCCACAGCAGAAGTCCCTCAGCAATCCGGCTGATCTACGACCCCAAAGCCAGCTCAATTTGACCGGATTCAGTCGCCGGTATAGCGCCGTTGCTGTTTGCGTTCGGAGGTCTGCTTCTTTTCCTGCAGCCGTCGCTGATTCGCTCCACGCGACGGGCGGGTCTTCTTCCGTTTGACAGGCGGGGCCAGCACATCCAGCACCAGCTGCACCAGTTTGGCTCGGCATTCCTCTGTATTTCGAGCCTGATCGCGATACTTTTGACTCTGCAGAACCAGCACCCCTTCCTTCGTGATCCGGTTGCGATACCGACTGAGAAACCTCTGCCGGACGGCTTCCGGCAGAGCTGACGAGGCTGTGACGTTCCAGTGCAGGATGGCTTTGGAATTGACCTTGTTGACGTTCTGACCACCCGGTCCGCCACTGCGAGCAAACGCCAGTTCAAGTTCCGCTTCGGGAATGGAAATCGAATCACTGACCTGGAGCATCACAAACAGGAACCTTCACTTCCGACTCAGTAACATGCTCGCTCAGCGAAAGCAGCGTTTCTGAGCAATCACCAGGAGTCTCTCAAATCGTCAGCCCGACCTGGAAACGGGATGCCGCGCCTGGATGCTATTTCGGAACCGTCAGCTGATCCAGAATGGACTTCAGGACCTGAATCGCCCGCTGTCGGTGACCGTCCCTCAGTGCCCCGCGACAGACGACTCGATGAGCCAGAACCGGGACAGCCAGCTGCTTGACATCATCAGGAATCACGAAGTCCCGCTGTTCCACCAGTGCCATCGCCTGAACGGCTCGGTACAGAGTCAGAGCTCCTCGGGTACTCACGCCCAGCGCAAGGTCAGAATGCTGACGAGTGGCCTGAACGATGTCCAGCATGTAGTCGGAAATGGAATCATCAACCCGCACCTCCTGGACCTTCTTCTGCAGTGCGACGACTTCCGCTGCAGATGTCACAGCCGCCAGTGCATCCGTGGGTTCTCCTTCCCTATGACGGCGGAAGATTTCCCGTTCGGTCGCTCGATCCGGATAGCCGACCTCAAGACAGATCATAAAACGGTCGAGCTGATTTTCCGGAAGCGGATAGGTTCCCTCGAACTCAAACGGATTCTGAGTGGCAATCACCAGAAACGGTTCATCCAGGACCATCGTCTGACCCTCGACGGAAACCTGATGTTCGCTCATCACTTCCAGCAGGGCGCTCTGAGTTCTGGGGGTTGTGCGGTTGATTTCATCGGCCAGCAGCACATTGGTAAACACCGGACCGGGACGGAATTCGAACTCTCCTGTCGCCGGTCGGTAAATGCTGGCTCCCAGAATATCGCTGGGAAGCAGATCCGGAGTACACTGCAGTCGAGTAAACCGGCAACCGAGACTCTTCGCCAGAGCTCGGGCCAGTGAGGTCTTGCCCAGACCCGGAGCATCTTCCAGCAGCACATGTCCGCCGGCCAGCAGAGCCACAACAGCAAGGCGAACCGTTTCTTCCTTACCCAGCACTGCCGACTGGACATTGCTGCGAATCAGCTGAACCGTTTCAGAAGTCACTCGGTCTGCAGACATCACTGGTGTATCCATGGGAACCTCCCGAAGCTCCTGATGCAGACGCTGTCGCCATCAGCTTCAAACTGACGCTCGAAACCACAACGCTGCTGCTCAGAAAAAAGATGCGTACCATGCGATCACTTCTCTGACCCTTCCGTCGGAGCTTTTTGTTCATCGGTCTGACGATTTTCGGAAGCTGAATCCTGCGGGGACGGCTTCTCAGAAGTCTCTGACTGGTCAGTGGACTTGTCTTTGCCGGCATCCGGAACAGCCTTCGATTCCGTCGAACCCTGACCTGCCGGCTTGTCAGAATCAGCAGGATCGGCGGCTTTCCAGACACCCGCATCGTACTTCTGCCAGAACTCCGCCGAGCTCTGCCCCTGCCCATCCATCGACGTCTGAATCTGAGTCAGTGACGGAATTTTTCGCAGCAGTTCCATCCCGGTGGTGATGCTTTCCGGAGTGAGAGTGAGTCGTTCCAGCGGCAGGTCCTTCAGCGGGGACACATCCGTAACGGCAGTCCCCGCAATGTTCAGGCGTTTCAATGTCTTCATGTCGGCCAGTGGAGTCAGGTCGCTGACTTTTGTCCCCTGAACATCAAGGCTCTCCAGCGTCTTGCCCTGCAGCGGTGAGATGTCACTGACTTTTGTGTTAACCAGCCACAGAGTATTCAGAGGCAGGTCGGCGAACCCGCGAATGTCATTGATGTCCAGCCCCATCAGATTCAGCTGCTGCAGCGGCATCCCCGAAAGAACGGACAAATCGGTAACGCCGGTGTTCTGCATCTCCAGTCGCTGCAGCTGCATGCCCTTCAGAACTCTGATATCGGACACTTTGGTATTCTCGAGAATCAGCGCGGTCAGCGGCATGCCTTCCAGAGACGAAAGATCGTCCACATCGTTCATCCCCAGATCCAGAAACCTGAGCGGCAGGCCCTTCAGCGGCGAAATGTCTTTGACTCCCGCCTGAAACAAATGAGCTTCCACGATGTCATTACCGTAACGCTCAAATCGAGCCGTATCGTTGGCTCGCAGCTGCCGCCTCAGTTCCCTCACTGTCAGCATCGGCGCGGACTGTTCGGAAGAACTCATCACGGGCGCGCAGATGCCGAGTCGTCGACGACTGTGGCCGGTTCCCCGCAGCCGACAGTGATATTGCTCAGCAGGCACAGCCAGACGATCGGTCCGGTCAATGCGTGGCGTTGAAATCGGCTGCGACCTTCCGCAGATGATCTTCCGGCTTGACCTGAGGCTGACATCATGTGTCCCGATTCGGTGAAGTCGGTGACGATTGAATCCATTGTTGAACCAGTTCTGTAAACCGATTTCCCCGCTCGCGAAAATCCCGAAACCAGCCATAGCTGGCACATCCGGGCGACAGCAGCACGATACCGCCTGGCGGGGCAAGTGCAACCGCTCGTGCAACTGCGCCATCAAAGTCCTCTGCAATCCGGACTGGAAAATCGCTCCCGGCGGCAGCTGTTTTGAGGTGCTCGGCCAGTTGACCAGCTGTCTGCCCCATCAGGACCGCCGCGCGAGCATACCGGACAATTGCACAGGCAAACGGCTGAAGATCGGCTCCCTTGTCGTAGCCGCCCGCCAGAATCACGCAGTTCTGCGGCAGTGCTTTCAGAGCGGCGATCGCTGATTCGGGCGTTGTTGCCAGCGAATCGGTATAACACCGGATTCCTCGACCATCCGCCACCAGCTGCAGCCGATGCGGCAGAGGCTGGTACCCGGAAACGGCTTCCTGAAATCCCGCCGGATCGGCTCCACAACACCACGCTGCGGCAACTGCTGCTGCGACGTTCTGACGGTTATGATCGCCGGGAAGCTGACGTGGCAGTTCAAGCCGAACAGCGTCTTCGCGGCCGCCCATCCTCAGAACCAGCAACCCCGATTCCAGAAACGCGCCGTCTTCCTCCTGATCGCTCAGCCCAAACCTCAGAGCCCGACCTCGAATGCGCCACTGGTGGCCGGCCGCTGATGAACTGCCGTCGGGGTTCTCATCGTCTGCTGCCACCACAGCGATGTCCGTTCGGTGCTGTCGATTCAGAATGACCTGCTTGGAAGCTCGGTAATGGTCGACACTGCCATGCCAGTCGAGATGATTGGGAGAAAAGTTGGTGATGACCGCCACGTGCGGAGCAAACGCTGTCTGCCGCAGTGCATGCAGCTGGAAACTGCTGAGCTCCAGCACGACGATGTCGTCTTCATTAATGTCTGCGGCAACAGGCAGCAGGCTGCGGCCGATGTTGCCTCCCAGCCAGACTCTGCGCGGCAAACTGATCTGCTGCTCAAGCAACCGATGAATGAGAGCCGTGGTGGTGGACTTCCCATTGCTTCCCGTCACTGCAACAACCGTCGCAGGATTACACTGCAGGAACAGTTCCATTTCACTGGTGACGATGACTCCTCGAGCTCGACATCCAGCGACTCGAATGTCATCCGGCCGCACGGCAGGATTGACCACCAGCATTTCTGCCTGATCAAACAGATCTTCAGGATGTCCCCCCAGATGCACGGCCTGTAGAGGCACTCCGTCGAGTTCCGCGAGGACGTCAGCCAGCTCCGTCTCTGAACGCAGGTCGGTCACCGTGACCCGTACGCCTCGTTCCGCAAGATACCGAGTCACAGCAACGCCGCCGCCGAAGGTTCCCAGCCCCATCACGACAGCCGACTTCGGAAAATCGGAATCAGCAAACGCGGCATTCATAAACCTGAAGAACGGCGAACCGTTTTCACTGCACCAGGCCTTTCGTCAGTTCCATGAAGGCGGTTTCCAGATTCACTTCTTCTTCGCGAAAAAGCGTCACGGCAAAGCCCGCCTGCACCAGACTGGTCGGCAGGTCGCTGTAATCTTCGACGTCCGGCTTCAGTGTGACTTCGATCAGCTTCGAAGACGTCACATTCACACCCTCAACCGTGTCACACTGCTCCAGAAGCTTCGCGGCATCGTCGGTTCGGTCTTTGACACGGATATTCAACATGATGCGCTGCCGAGCCTTCTTCATGACCTCGGCCACGTTGCCGTCAACAATCAGATGACCTTTTTCAATCATGCCGACACGTGTACACACGTCGGCGAGTTCCGGAAGAATGTGACTGGAGACGATGACAGTCTTCTTCAGTTCGCCGAGTCGCTTCAACAGGTTGCGGATTTCAATTCGAGCCCGAGGGTCCAGACCGCTGGCAGGTTCATCCAGCAGGAGGACCTGAGGTTCGTGCAGCAGAGTTCTCGCCAGTCCGATGCGCTGAGTCTGCCCGCGGGACAGTTCGTTAACCATCGCATCGCGTTTGAACGACATATCAACAAGTTCCAGTTTTTCCTCGCAGATCTTTCGACGGGCCGGAGACGGAATTCGGTAAGCCGCGCAGAAGAATTCCAGATATTCGATCACCGTCATGTCGTCATACACACCGAAGAAGTCGGGCATGAAACCAACCAGCCGACGGATTTCCTCCTGATTGGTGTAAATCGATTTGCCGCACACGTAAGCTTCGCCATGATCCGGGTTCAGCAGCGTGGCAATCATGCGCATCGTGGTGGTTTTTCCGGACCCGTTCGGACCGATAAAACCGAAGACGTCGCCTTCCTCCAGCTTAAGGTTGATCTCGTTGACAGCAATCAGGTTGCCATAACGCTTGGTCAGACTGCGGGTTTCAATCACTGTCTCAGAACTCCGGAAATTCCGTCGCCATCAGCGACCGGTTGATCAGTTTTCAGTGGGTGTGCCGACACCTGAGATTTCGGCAGGTGGAGCAGGTGTTGAACCGGGTGACTCGTCAGAAGCATCCCTGGCGCCTTCCAGCTCTTCTTTTGTTGGAGCCAGTCCGCGGGCCGGACGCCGATCGACAGGAATCAGCAGACGGACAAGCGTCCTGCTCTCGGAGGGTTCGATCCGCTGTCCGTCACGACTTAGACCGGTCGCCGCCTGATCTGCCCGGCCGATCAGGACAGCATGGTTCAGCCGAACGGTATCGCTCAGTTCGACTCGCCCCATCAATGCATTGGAGAGTCCGACGTAATCAGCACCGCCGGCAGTCTGATAGAAACTGGACATCGACAGAATATAAATCGGATCCGCGGACTGTCGGTCGTATGGCGTAATCACCTGAGTCGCGCCGCGAGTCCCCAGCTTATTGGAAGCCGACTGTACCAGTCGTGAAGCGTTCAGAAAAGCTTTCAGGTCTGACGCAAAGATGTCGGGATTTCTGGCCGACCATTCCTGCCCTGGAGTCAGCACACTGTCCTGAGCTCCGCCATTGGATCGATAAACCCGATTGCCGTGCATCAGAACCCAGTCGGAAATTGTGAATGGCAACTGATGAGTAAAGGAACCGTTCAGCAGACCATAACCGGACACTGTCAGCGACGAGTTGATCTGAGGTTCCGCCGGCCGACTGTGCCAGGTTGCCAGCAGTTCGCGTGACCCGTTCGCCAGCAACGGAACTTCCGACAGCTGCTCGTCATGAACGGGATCGTGATGGTACAGATGCCGCCCCAGTCCGATTCCGCCAACCCGATACATGCCGCCATAAACATCTTCCGGCCGCCCCGACCACCCAAGCCGAACCGGAGTGACGTCAGCATCGGCGGAAACAGAATTCAGAATGGGCTCTGCTGTCAGGGCCGTCCGCATCGTGTCCGGACACGACAGACTCATCCACGAATGCACCGTCATCTGCTGACCGGCAGGATCCTGAGTCACGTCAACCAGATGCAGCTCATTCAGCCGTTCTGATCTGCCGGCACCAGCCAGCGAGATCAGTCCTCCCACACCGGCAATCACCAGCAGCGGAAATGTCAGCCAGGTCAGTTCCGGCTTCCCGAAGACTCGAGTCACCAGCAGATAGTCCAGCGGTCCCACCAGAAACAGGTAGGCCACAATCATGGCCATCACGCTCCACGTCGACCAGCGGCCTGTCTGCGGTGTTGCATTCACCGTCGCCAGTAACTGAGTCCCAAGGTCGGAAACCCCCGACTGAGAAATGCGGGATGATCGGGATTCCTGACGACTCTGCCCCGAGAACTCACCGCCAAACATCAGCTTTTCATAAAACTGAGGCAGCGAATTCCAGGTGGCCATCGGTGGTCGGTTCAGCTCAACAGCAACAAACCGAACAACTCCCGCACCAACGCTCTGAGTTCCCAGCAGAGTCCCATCCAGCGAGTTGACGTCTCGAACGGTCTGATCGCTGCTGAGCACCGCCATGGGAACGGTCGAACCGCGGTCGGGGCGCAGTGTTGTGGATCGCGCGACAAAACCCTGAATCGGCGTCAGATCCCGGACACTGAGTGGTTCCGGAGAAACTGAAAACAGCTCATTCAGCCAGTTGCCCAGCGGAGTCTTCAAAAGTTCGCCAACCGATTCTCCGCTGCTGACAAACAGGTTGCCTCCCTGCATCACCCATTCGCGAATCGCTGCCGCCTGCTGCTCGGTCGCATCGAATCCGTCCACCAGCAGCATGAGATCAATCGCGTCCAGCCCCTGACTGGTTCGCGGTAGCTGACCCAGGTCACTGATACGAATTCCATGCAGCAGCGGAACCTCGCCACTGTAGTTGTCAGCGTTCCGCAACAGTTCGTCAATGCCGGTAACTTTCCCGACCGTCACCAGAAACGGAACATCCAGCACATGTAACAGCAACTGGTTTCCGACTTCCGGACGTTCATCAGGCAATCGAAGCTTTCCGCCATGAGCCACGCTGATTCGACAGACCGGCCGGTCGGAATCCGGCCCGACGATCTGCACACTACCGAATCCCTCCTGGCGTCCAGGCCGAAAGTACCCGCTCAGCTTCAGAACTCCGGATTCATCGGACGTGCCTGTCGCGACGTGCTCAACACAGCTGTCGCCCCGAGGATCAGAAAACACGGCTCGCAGCTGAAATTGCTCGCCGGGAGGCAAGCCACTGACCACTGCCTCAATCGGCAGCCAGCAGCCAACCTTGCCCACTGAATCAAACCCAAGACTCAGTTTGCGAAATTCTGCCCCGCAGACATTCCCGGAAACCAGCGCGCAGACACACGCCAGACAAGACAACCCCTGAAGAATACGGGAAATATGTGTCACAGCAGACGAAGCCCGTCTGGAAGGTCAGCGAATTCACCGAGCGCACCGCTCCCGCCAATGATACGAGATCGAGCTCGAAATTCGCGGGCGCTATTCCGGAAATGCCTCCAGTGAAGTCGGAATTTCCCCGGATACCGTGCCCGCATGAACCGCTTTCAGACAACCAGCTTCACATGATGGCTGCCGCTGGCGGAATTACCGAAGCTGCAGATCGCCCAGCTGCTTGATCGCGGTCATTGCAACCTGCATGTCGCCATTGCACGCCTGCAGAAAATCTTTGGCGGCGATCACGGAATCGATCCCGGCTGAATTGCCGCTGGCCACGGGCTTTGCTGATGGTGCAGCTGCTGCTGATACCGCCGCCTTCCCCTTCTTGCGCGGTTTCAGTGAAATCAGCCCCAGCTTCCTTCGGGCCAGTGAAAACGCGACTTTCGCCGTTCCTTCATTGATCTGTTCCTTCGGAAACTTCCGCCGGAGCTGAGCCAGAACTTCGTTGCCACTCAGTTCTGAGTTCTTCTCCAGAATCTTTCGCACTTCCGCCGACAGGTTGAAATCTGCCATTGTTCAACACTTCCTGAATTCGTGAAACAAGCTTATGCCACACCGAAGTGCCAACTGACACAACGGCACCAAAGGGGAATTCCGAAGCCTGTTAATTGAGCTTCAAGCAGGAGCGGCCCCCGCGCAGCTGGCGAGTCTCATTCAGTCCGGACTCGGAGTTCCGCCCCGAACGTTAGTAAAAACTTCAGTCAATGCAACAAATATCAATTTGTACCTGACTTTTCTGAAAAAACATAAATCACCAACACAACGAACGAAATCAGGCCGCCGAAAGCACGCAGGGATCTATTTACAGCGATCAATGCCGTATTTCTCCACCTGACGGCCGTCACGTTGTTTATGCTCGATCTGATGGAATCCGCTCTATGCCAGCGGCAACAAGCCGATGTCATTCACGAATCACGGGGCATTACATGTCACCGACCCATGCCTCTGATTTGATAGTCGACCTGAACAAATTGCTTTCATAACCCCAACGCACGAAAACGATTCGCCCCAGGAAGTTCTCAAACGATCGTCCCGTCAGTTAGAGCGGCCCGCTGTGCAGAACCTGAGACGCGTACTCAGACCGCTCGTGCCCGAATCCATCGGCGCCATAGAGCTACAGCGGCATTAACTGAGAAAAGTACAATGGCGATATGTTCGGAAGATGATCGATGAGTCGTGCAGCGGTAGCCACCTTTGAACACAGAAGGCACAGGCCGCAAATGGCAGGACAAGTCGGCAAGTGCTGTATCGACAGCGATCGAATGATGCCGGTTTCGGTTGAAAATCAGTGGGCAGGATCAAGGGCCGCATTTCTCGAACAGGCGGATCACCGCAAGCGCTCAACAAAGGTTCACCGAATCCATGGCCCCACTGAACAACCGTCGACAGGAATAGTCAGCATCATCAACTCAGGTGTCCTGCTTAACTGCGAACAACCATTTCCTGTTCTGCCTCACTCTGCTGCAAGTCATTCAATTGCCGCAAGCAATCGTTCAGAGTCTGCAAAGACACAAGCAAGGTGTTCTTCGTCTTTGAGACATCCTGATCCGGGACCATTCTTCGGCAAGTCGTCAGGATTAACATTCGGTAAACTTTCCACGACGGCCTCCGACTTCGCAATACCGGCATCCCGAAAGGCAGACTCATGGACCGGGACCAACTGAGACGCCATCACGAGGCTGAATGTGTCAGCGCTCAGCCGAGACTCAGAGGTTTCCTCCTGAGCAACGGTGAACTGAAACGGTCGACTCCAGACCCCGGACTCAAACGTGCCACCCCGCGAATCAATCGCCTTCACCCAGGCTCGGTAGGTCCCGGTGGGCAGAGCTCCGGGGAAACCGAATGCGGTTGATGTCAGCTGATCCTGGCGAATCACAACGGTTCCGCTGGCCGATGCGATATGCAGAATATATCGAGACGCACCGGTGACCGGTCCCCAGGCGATGTTCGTCGAAGTGGCGGACTGAATTCTGGCGCGTCCGTTCAATTCAACGACACCCGGATCACTCCAGCCTCGATTGTTGCCAATGAAATCGGAAGCTCGAATCCACCAGCGGACCGATGTTCCCGGAAGGTCGACGGACGGCGTGTAGGAAGTCGCGGTCGCTGGCAAGTCAGAAATAATCAAATTGCCATTGTCCGCAAATGAAGTATCCGACGTCCGAATATAGACCTGGTAGCCCGATGCATTCGGAATGGATTCCCAGGTCAAAGTGGGCCGACTGCTGAATTCTGACAGGTGGGCTGCCAAGAGTTTGGGACGAATCTCGAATGTCTGCGGAGCGGACCATGCAGACTGAATCCCGGCAGAACTCTGTGACCGAACCCAGACTCGGTAACGAGCAGGATCAAGGTTAGCCGGTGGTGTCCAGGTTGTTGTAGAGACCGTTGACACCGAAGTCAGAATTCTGGACGGGCTGGGCGAAACGCGAGCAAACCACACTTCATAGGATACCGCCCCGCTGATTGCGGGCCAGCTGACAGATTGGCGAAGATTATCCACCACAGCGGGCATCGGAGAAATGACGGGAATGGGTGGTGCTGTCTGAGCGAAGTTCACAGATGCGGAACTGGCAGCGTTCCCGTTGGAACCCGCATCCGTCACTGCGTCCGCTGCGACTGATACGGTGACCGCTCCCGCAACTGTTGGAACAACCTGGATTGTATAAGTGTCACCATCCACTGCAGAAAAGTTCTGGCCACTGCCATTCACAACGCTGATGTCGGCGGCCTCAAAACCCGTCACGACTTCACTAAACTGAAACGTGAACACAATCGGATTGGTGCTGGTCGAACCAGTGTTCGGTGTGATCGACAGTGTCGGAGGCGGATCAACAACGAAGTTCACAGATGCGGAACTGGCCACGTTCCCGTTGGAACCCGCATCCGTTACCGCGTCCGCTGCCACAGATACGGTGACCGCTCCCGCAGCTGTCGGAACAACCCCGATTGTATAAGTGTCACCATCCACTGCAGAAAAGTTCTGGACCACTGCCATTCACAACGCTGATGTCGGCGGCCTCAAAACCCGTTACAACTTCACTAAACTGGAACGTGAACACAATTGGATTGGTGCTGGTCGAACCAGTGTTCGGTGTGATCGACAGTGTCGGAGGCGGATCAACAACGAAGTTCACAGATGCGGAACTGGCCACGTTCCCGTTGGAACCCGCATCCGTTACCGCGTCCGCTGCCACAGATACGGTGACCGCTCCCGCAGCCGTCGGAACAACCTCGACGGTATACGTGTCACCATCCACTACAGAAAAGTTCTGACCACTGCCATTCACAACGCTGATGTCAGCGGCCTCAAAACCCGTCACGACTTCACTAAACTGGAACGTGAACACAATCGGATTGGTGCTGGTCGAACCAGTGTTCGGTGTGATCGACAGTGTCGGAGGCGGGTCAACAACAGAACTGATCGTCAGAGTACCGTCAACTGAATCATCGGCGGCCGCTGTGGGAGCCGGACTTAAGACCAGACTGTCCAGATTATTGTCGAACACAGCGGTGGTCGTTGTTCCGAAGGACGGCAGAACATTGATCGCTGTCGAGCCGCTGGCACCTGCATTCACGACAAAATCAATCGTAAACAGCGATCCAATCGTGCCCAGCGGCAGGTTGCCGGTCCCCGTTGCCGAGGACGAAGTGAGGATAATGGTTCCGGGAGTCGAGGTATTGGCGACCAAAGTGAATGTCCCATCAAGCAAGCCTCCTTTCTGAACACTGGCGGCCGATGCGACCGAGAGGACAGCCGGGTCATAGCTCAGAGCCAGATCAATTCCGCCGACTGTAATTCCGGCAGCCTCGGTGACCTCAAGCTGCACGGGGACAGATATTGTGTCGCCGGGTGCGGCTGTCAGGTCCTGAGCCACATAGATCTTCGGATCCGGACCATCCGGAACAGCCGGCGTGATACCCTCGGGGAGATCGGGAATGGCATCAACTTCAATCTGAGCGATTGCGCGCTGAATACTGATGGTGTCATTGGCCTGAAGTGATCCATTTCGAGTGATATCCGCGACCAGCACCGGATCGACCTGCTGGTAGCCTGTCAGTCCGGAATTGATCTGAGCGATCAGTCGCTGCAGCAGAATGGCATCTGGCGCGTTGTAGCTGTTGCTTCCATTGAGGTCACCGAAATACGAGGTAATGTGAATCCCGTCATCGTCGATGGAAGGCAGTTCGTTCCCATTGACGTCAATCAGTTTCAGATTCGAAATGTTCAGGACATGCTTTGAGGCGGACGGAGCGTCATCCGGAACGCGATAGTCGAAACCAATCCCTTCAAGCGGGCCCTCATTCGGATTGGGGGCAGTCAGTTGTGCAGAAAAGACCATTCGCCCGGGTGTGCTGTGGTCGATCCCGAAGCTTCCGCCCACAAAGGTCCGAATATCGAAAATCTGCAGCAATGCCGGATCATACTCCAGAATGAAAGAGATCTCCGCCACGTTTCTGCCGGAAGAGATTGTCAGCGGCAGATTTCCATACTGGCCGGAACCTCGAACAAGTTTCGGAAGCGAAACCGTAATCACATCGTTTGCCGCTGCCACGGTGATCGACGTCTGATAGTCGCCGCCATCGGCCCCGTCCGCATTGCCGTCCAGCAGTTTCCCCCCAAAAGACGTCCAGCCATCCGCCGCACTCCGCAGCGTAATCGTATAGGTATCTGCAGGAACGACTCCCTGCGACGCCACAAATCTTGCGAAGCGCGGATTGGCACCGAACAGCAACGATCCGGCCAGCGTCCCTCCGGCGGCTCCAGTCACAACGAAGTCCGGCGTCGCCCCGCCAGTCGAAAGGTTGATCAGGTCGGCATTTACGGCTTCGCTGAATTCAAACAGAAATCCGGATGGTGTGGCTTCAGCAGAAAGAACACGCAGAGTTGCACCGTGATCGACGCGGATGATGTCGACGTACTCTGACGGCACGAGATCATAGGCATCATCACTGAGGTCCGCGTCAACAGACAATCTCACCGCAAGCACTTGATCGCCAGTGGCCCGCGCATCATCGATTCCTGTGACGGTTACCGTTTGCGGTGACTGCCAGTTGCCCGGCAGAAACGTCAGGGTCGCCGGAGAAACACTCAGTCCGCCTGTCGCACTGGAATCAACGTTCAGTACGACCTGCTGACCGGGTGCGGGCTCGCTTTCCAGAAACACATCAAAGGTGGCCGTTCCTGCATTTTCATCAACCACCAATACCGCTTCTGAAACAGAAATGCCCGCTGGTTCATTATCGATCAGCGCCAAAGCAACGGTCGGAATGTTCAGGTCATTCGGGAATCGATCATCTCCGACTGACCCGGTGATCTGATGTCGTACTCGCGCAGTATGGCGACCTTCAGAAATCGCATCATCAACAGCCCGAATGTAAACACGTTGAGATTCAGTGGTGCTGAACTGAAGAACGATGGACTCCGAAAATGTCACGCCATCGATACTGACTCCGAACTGACTGTCCCCGTAGACTGTGACCTCAACCGGGCCCGTCGGCGTGCGATCCAGTGAAATCTGATAATGCCCGTCCGTTCCACCTTCCTGAGCGCTCACGGTTGACGAACTGATCAGAACTCGACCTGCCGGTCTGCGCAGTTCAACTGCCCCCAGGTCAACTGCCGCCGTCTGATCATCGTTTCCATCATTGACTCGAGGAAATGTCAGTCGCTGATCGAAATCCAGAACACCGGCAACAGCCGCATTATCACCGGCGTCGACAGCCTCACTTCCCGACAGAATCATAATGGTCCGAGTCGGTCCGCCGTTGTCCGACAGCAAAACGGTTACGCCATCGTTGGCCAGAACACTTTTCCAGTCGACTCCGACAACATTTCCGTCACTGCCCGTGGTGAGTCCGCTGCCGGTTGGAACCTGTCCCAGCAGGCTGTGCTGAACGCCACCGGAAATCACGCCGACAAGATCCGCTACCAGCGTTTCCGGTCGCCATGGTTCGTTCGGATAGTACACTCCTGTGTTGCCGGCAATGATCGTATTGACGATCGACAGGTTTCCGCTGCCAACTGCCAGTCCGCCAGCATGGCGTGCGATGTCCAGAATCGCCGTATTTCCGGCAATGGTACTGTTCAACAACGTCAGATCGCCATTGCTGTGAATGCCGCTGGCGGTTTGCCCCGACGTGGTCTGGACAAAGGTATCCACCGTGTTTGCAGCCACTGTGCTGTTAATGACAGTCAGCGGTCCGCTGGCAAAGATTCCTCCGCCTGTTCCCGCCTGATTCCCGGCGATGGTCGAATTCCTCACGGTCAAATCGCCATCGCTCCAGACACCTCCGCCAATTGCTCCCTGCAGCTCAGCACCATGAAAGTCAGGCCGATGGCCAACAGCTCGGCTGTCTCGGATTTCCAGCGAGTCGATCGTCAGATTCTCCGAAGACAGAATGGCTCCACCGTTCTCTGCAGTGCCATTCCTCAGAGTCAGACCACTGATGGAGACGTCAATCCGGCGATTGTCATCACCATCATCCACAACCAGAATTGCCGAACGCCCATGAGCATCAATCGCGAGTTGATCCGCCCCCGGCCCGGTCACGGTCACAGAATCCGTGATGGCAGGCAGCACCGAGTTGAGCCGAACGACCGCCGACTGTTCGTCAGTCAGTGCCGGTGAAAAGCGGATCTCCTGAACGCCAGGCGCCAAATTAGATGCCAGAATGGCTTCTCGAAGGCTGACCTGGTCGTTTCCGAAATCTTCTTCGTCCACAGCTGTCGTCACCAGAAAGCGAAGACGATCGGAGATGCCGACAGTCGCGCTGGCGGAAGCTGTTTCCGGCAGGTATCCGGTTCCGGCCGAGATTCTGACGATGGCGTCCTCGCGAAACTCCAGCACGTCGTCCCGAGTTGGGTCAATGGTCACACTGACCTGCGCGACGCCTGCCGGAAACTGAACAGTCCCGGCTGCGCCGTTCAGTGATGCGGCGCCTGCAAGCACGTAGTCGACACCGGATGCTGCATCACCTTCGAGCGTAAATGAAACAGTCAGAGGTTGAGACAAATCGCCGGAACGCTGGAAAGTGACCAATGAATTCTGAATACCGTCTTCCACCAGAGTTGCTGCTGACGCCGTCACACTGACTCGAATGTCTTCCGCCTTTTCGAACGATCCCATGTCCACAGCGTCGCCTATTGGACGCGCCACGCCTCGCTGATCAGCGGTGGTCCGGGACATTGACGTCGCAATCTGATCCACAGCCGGACTCCTGGTCTGCAAAGCATGAGTCCATGTCTGACCACCATTGTCCGAAAGCGGTGCCAGCAGAGCATCAATGACACCGCCGCTGTTCGGATCACCGATCAGATTGCCCTGATCATCCGGAATCACAGCCGACAAACCTGTGTTGTCTCCAATCAGGGTCTGCACAACATCCACGGTTGCGGACGAATGGTGATACACATCGGCAGCCAACGAGCCCGCCGTATTTCCGGCAACAATCGAATCCATCAGATACAGGCTGCCTCCGGCATCGCGAACAGCAACAGCCCCGCCATCCGCCGAACTGCTTTGGGTGATTGTTGAGGCAGTAATTTCCAGAATTCCATCTTCGGAGTAGATCGCACCGCCCCTGCTTCCATTCACCGTTCCGCCGTGATTTGCGGAAAACGTACTGAGTTCGAAAACTCCCAGATCGACAACAAAAGCTGCGCCTCCGGAGCCAAGGGCCTCGTTATTGCTGAATGTGCTGCCCAATGTTTGCACCTCGGACGCGTAGACGGCACCTCCGAAACTGCCGGCGTTGTCGTCAAAGGTGCTGTTAATGATCTGGACGGATCCGAAGAGTGTTCCGACACCGCCTCCAACGCTGCCTGCACTGTTGTTCGAAACCGTACTGTTTCGAATGATCAGTTCCGGCGTTCCGGCTCCATTCAAATAGATTCCACCGCCGATGCTGCTGGCCGAGTTATTGGTGATGATCAGATTGTCCAAAGTCAGCAGCCCCGGTGAGTCGCTGAAAATAGCGCCGCCACTGCCAAGCACTCCGTTCTTTCCACGAGTCAGGGTCAGACCGGTGATGGTCACCGTTTGCGGAACATTCGAGATTGCAAAAATCCCCCCATTCTCTCCTCCGTCAATGGTGATCACCTCTGGCCCTGGCCCGGTGATGATCGTGGCGTCGTCACCAATTCCCGGAAGGATTCCATTCACCAGTTCGATCGTTCCGGTCAGACCGGGAGCAAACCGAATCTCGCGAGTTCTGGAATCCGCAACAGCGTCAAAATACGTCGTGTCCTGTCGCATTGCTTCCAGCGCTTCTCGGAGTGTGACGTGCCCGTCCTGAGCCTCCGTGTCCAGCAGGCTGTCCACGACAATTGGCGTGGGACCATCGACCTGAAAATCGAGGAAGGAACTCCATGCGGAGGGCACCTGAGCACCGTTCAGTGACCGAACTCGAAAACGGTAATCGCCGGCTGGCGCATCCGTCGGAGCCGTCCAGGCCGTCGCCCGGATTTCGTCATGAGCTCCAGTGTTGTTCAGAATTCGAACCCACTCATTCTGTCCATCGCCGTCTGTATCAACGGATCGCTCTACCCACAGCTGATAGCTGTCCGCGTTCACAACATCATTCCAGGTGAACGTGATTCCCTGAGCATTCACGGTTCCTGTGGGGCCTGCCGGGACGGGGACTTCGGCAGCCGCAGCAACCCGAAACGTCCCCGGCTCGCTCCAGTTGCCCGGTCGACCAGCATCGTCGTGAGCAAGTACCCAGAACGTATAGAATCCGTCGGCAAGCGCGGTCGGAAAGGTATAGGAGCTGGTCTGCAGCCGGCCGGTCACCAGCTGCGTTTGGCCTGTTGTATCGTTGCGAACCCAGACGTTATAACCGGCACTGCCTTCCAGCGAATCCCACCTCAGTGTCGGAGTGTCATCGGCCGTTGGCACGTGAAAAGAATCAACGGTTGTCTTCCAGTGTTCCGTGTCTTCCAGCAGTCGAAACAGCTGATCGATATTGTTGACTTTCTCAGGCTGCGCACTGACCGTTCCCAAACCGAAAAGATCAGTGAACCAGTCATCTTCGGAAGAAATGTAGTCATCTCTCAGAACGTAGTATGCGAACGTCGTGGCAAAGTCTTCCCACGGAAACGTGGCACCGTAAGGTCTGACAAACTGAGCCGTGTTATCGAAATACCACTGTCGATCTTCGTCGCTGCTGAAGTCTTTTGCCTGAATGTGCGGCTGGTCGGTATACCACGGGCTGACCCATTTCTCGTAGGTGGAAACAAGAGTTCCCGGAACCTGAGTCCAGCCGCTGAGATCGCGAAATGCGTCTGCGAACGGATTCTCTGACTGATCGTCCCAATTGTGACCCAGTTCGTGATAAACAACCTGCTCAAACCAAACACTGTCGGCGTCACTGAGACCTCGGCTGGGAATCCCCATTCGACCACTGCCACTGTTCCACGCCGCGACAGCCGTCTCGGATGACGGATCGCCGTAGCGAATGAAACTCAGTGAGCCGTCGGGACTGACATTGGACTGCAGCAGCCGGTTATTTCCGGACAGCATAAAAAGGTTCTGCAGCATGTTGTCCATTCGGATGATTTCCGAATCCAACCACTTTCCAGGGGACCAGGTGACATCAAAGGCATCGGCGGACGCGACGGGATCGGTGAAAACGATCACAGCGTCTTCTGGTGTTCGATCGTCGACGATATCCGATAATGTTGTCTGTTGGTCGACATCAGAATTCTGATGGATCAGAATTCGATCCGCTTCGTACTGATTGAACGCTCCCCCCGCTCCTCCGTGCAGGACGTCCGACGCATCCCCGTTGAACCCTTCGGCACCGCCGAACAGCACGTCGTACCCATCGCCACCGATCAACGTATCTGCCCCGTTCTCACCGAACAGATAGTCATTTCCGGCATTGCCGAGGAGAGTGTCGTCGCCGTTGCCTCCGGTCAGAACATCTGCGCTGCTGCCTCCGATCAAAATATCATTGCCATCGCCACCATTGAAGATTCCGGCGACAGTTGTGCCATTGTTGATACGATCGTTCAGCGGCCCTCCGGTGAAGCGGATTTCATGAATCTGGTCCGGAGTCAGTTCTGTGTCCGCAATCCAGGGAAGCGTCGGTGATCCTCTCAGAACGAGATCCGTGATGACGACATGTCCCGACGAATTCAGTGAGATGTCGATATTCTCGTCACGAGGCCCGGAGGCTCCCGGATCGGTGAAGACTTCCAGATCGACAATGCTTTTTCCGGGCAGCCCCGGAGCGTCACCAAGGGCCACTCGCACCGTCAGTAGTAGGCGGTCTTCCAGACTCTCCATCACCATTGCGGTCCTGGAGGTACCGGAAAATTGGTGGCTCGATCCTGGTCTTCTGCGTAGACGCCGCCCTCGGGAGTTCTTCAGAAAACGGGAGAGCAGTGAATGAACGTTCATCTTGGCAGTACCTTGTAAGCGAATTTTCTGAGGTGAAAGAGATGTGCGGCGTGGAACATTCACTTCAGCGAAATGTTCCTACTTCTTCGGATCGATGCGTTGTCCGTCAGAAAGCTTCCCTCATAAGGGTTCTGTTGAACCTTCTGGCATCCAACCGTGATGTCCGGCCATCTCGGTGACGGGTCACGTCGAGTTCCGGGGTTGAGATTCTCGTGTGTTGCCGATATGAAAAAGGTTGCTGGGCGTCATGGTGTCGTCCATCCGTCAGGGAACATGTAGCGGGAAAAACTCCCATTCCCACAGATGGCGCAGCGTTGTTCAGAAATCTGAACTGTGTCAGAATCTGACACCCGATTGCCGCAGATGATCACGGAGGGACCCGGACGAAGAGCGATTCTCCACGTGCGAAATTTGAATTTCATTGAGCCGGAGCACGTTAATCTTTTGAAGAACGCTCAATTTGGTTGCCGCAGGTTCAGGCTTACGATAGTGAATCACCACAGCGGCAGAAATGCTGACTGGTTCACATTCCGGATTCAGGGCCGTTCCGAGTCATTTGAGCTGAGTGAGCGGATGCGAATTCAAATCTTTGATGAGTCTCATTTGATGGCCTGATTCTGTGTTTCATAGCATCACCGACATTCGACCGCATCCATGGACGAGCCCAAATCAGATATGCCACTTCACTGGGCCTGCTGCTGAATCTCAAGACTGGTGACGATGTCGGATGGCGCAGCGTTTATCCATCGCGCTCCTCTCACCAGGCCTATGCATGGTGTCCGTAAAGCCGGGTACGGGAAGCGGATTCTGCCGACGTCTGCCAGGAAGTGTTTCAGGCGGTGTCTGGCGGGATTGGAGCTTTAGAGTATTCCAGCCCGGTGCATAGTTTTCGTGGCTGGTTGTGGACGATTACCCGACGAGCCATCGGCAGATATTTTGCTCAGCTCGAAAAACGCCCGACAGCGACCGGAGGTGATGAAGCTGCGGTGCATATGGCGCTGATTCCCGACTGGATCGACGATGAGCAAATTCCGGACGCGGAATCCGCGGAATCGGAGGTCATTCGCCGCGCAGCAGAGATTATCCGAGGCGACTTCACGGAAAAGACGTGGCAGGCTTTCTGGCTGTCCGCTGTCGAAGAGCTGCCCGCAGCAGACATTGCGGAACGGCTGGGAATGAGCGGAAACAGTGTCCGGCAGGCGAAGTTTCGAGTGATGACTCGCCTCAGGGAATTTATCGGTTTCGAATAGCGACAGAGCAAGACATCCGGTTCATTCAGCGGACTCATTTAACGGTCGGCGAGTCTTCTGATCCGAATTTCCTGCATACCATTTATCGAGTAACGGCCTGCGACATCTTTGCTTACGGAGATTCGCAGAAAGCTCAATGTGAATCGGCGCAGTTCCGTCGTGCATGCCGAAAACGTTGATAGTTTGTCGTACACGGGCGGGGTGGCCGTGAGGTAGTTCATGAAATCAATCGATGATTGCGGTTCACCCGAGTTTGACGATTGCCTCCTGACCCAACTCTGCGGCGATGGGAATCCTGCAACATGCGAGGTCTGCGAAGTCTGCAGCAGGACTGTGGACGATCTGGATCAAACAATTCGCTCAATCGGTTGTCAACTTCGACAGCCTGATGTTTCTGATCGTGACCTCGCCTGTCTGCAATTGATCGAACAGCGGGCAATGGTTCGGAAGGCATCCGTCGAGACTGAAGTCCCCAACCGGATTGGTGCCTATGACATCCATGAAGTCATCGGACGTGGCGGAATGGGAGTGGTGTACCGGGCGACGCACACCCATCTGAAAAAGGATGTTGCGTTAAAACTGCTTCCGTCCACCGGCGATGACCGAGCGATGGCTCGCTTTCAACGCGAAGTTGAAGCGGTGGCCAAACTCCAGCATCCGAATGTCGTTGCTGCTTTGGATGCGGGAGAAGGCGACGGATTTCGCTATCTGGTCATGGAATTGTGCTGGGGGACCGACATTGGAAAGCTGATCTCGGGGAAAGCATCACTGTCCGTGCCCGATGCCTGCGAAGTTGCCTGTCAGGCAGCAGCGGGACTGGAACACGCGCACGATCGCGGTTTGATTCACCGCGATGTGAAGCCCGGGAATCTGATGTTGTCGCAGAATTCCGACGGCACAGTTGAGGTCAAGGTCACCGATCTGGGACTCGCACGACTGTTGACCGAACACGCGCAGCAGGAACTGACCGACGCCGGACAACTCCTCGGCACTCTCGAATACATGGCCCCGGAGCAAACTCAGATCGCGTCGAACGTCGATCATCGGTCCGACATTTATTCGCTGGGGGTGACCCTGTATCGAATGCTGTCAGGCAGGCTGCCCTTTACGGAAAGTGAATTTGATTCGCCCGCGAAGCGACTGCACCAGATCTGCTACGGAGTTCCAACGCCGATCCACACGCGCTGTCCGGAGTTGCCGATCGAACTTGCTGAGTTGATTGATCAAATGCTTTGTCGAGACGCAGCGCAGCGTCCGAATTCCATGGCTGACGTGCAGTCGGTGCTGGCAAAGTTTCGAACGGGAAATGACCTGCAGCGCCTGATTGGGCTGAACGGAAGCCAGGATCAGTGGGGACGAGCTCGTGCTGGTGGTCTCTCGGACACACCGGCAGCAATCGGCCGCACATTGACGGCAGCACCTGTCGAGAAGGATGCGCGTCATGAGTCAGTTTCAAACGCGGAAAGCAAAGCTTCGTTTCGGAAGTTCATTCTGTTGAGTGCTGTCGCCGTGCCGCTGCTGGCCTTCGTCGCATCGCGGGGCTCGCTGTTCGACATAGATTCCAGCCGGGACACGGAGGTCTCTCTTCCGTCGACGAAACCCGGACCACGTGTTTCGAGCAATGAAGTCCGTTCGCCGAATCACGAAACGCGTCCCATCAGTGCATTAGCCGTCTTGAATCCTGACGCCACCGACGTGCATCTGGTGACAACCACTCGCGACTTCGGTCCGGGGTCTCTGCGAGAGGCCATCCAGCAAGCGTCCGACGGAGGCGTGGTTCGGTTTGCTTCTTCGCTCAGCGGACAGTCGATTGTGCTGAACTCCGGGGAACTGGTGATCGACTCCGATCTGACCATTGAAGCGGCGGATCTTGACGGCGAACTGACCATTGACGCGATGGGGCTCAGTCGTGTGTTTCGAATCAAGTCACAGCGGCAGGTTTCACTGCGCGGGCTGGTTCTGACGGGTGGAAACGCAGTGGAACCCGGAGGAGCCGTTTTCAACGAAGGCCGGCTGAGTCTGGACCATTGTCGTCTGGAGGGAAACACGGCCGTTCATGGTGGATCGGCTCTGGCATCGCAGAACGGAGGTTCGTTCGAGATGAATGACTGCTCCGTATCGGATAATTCCGGCAGCCGCGCGGCCATCAGAATTTTTGGAGAGTTCATCATTCGGAACTGCTCCATTTGCGACAATAATTCGTCGGATACCACGGCGGCCGTCAACATCTGGGATGGAACCGGAACAATCGAAAACACGACGGTGACCAACAATCAGTCCGTCGATGGTGCGGTTGTTCTGATTTCGGGTGCGTCCTCGGTCGTGATGCGACACGTAACGGTGGCCGGCAATTACCCGGCGGAAATCAGTTCCCGAAGCGCACTGTGTGTGGACGTGGGAGCCGGACTGGAACTGGAAAACAGCATCGTCGCCGGAAACGGCTTCCCCGTCCCGAGTGATCTGCGGCTGGGACTTCAGGCTCGACTGAAGACTGCCGGAAGCAATCTGATCGGGTCATATCAGGCGACCGACGGACAGGTTCCGCCGCCTGACCTGGAAATTCCTTCGGCTGCGACGTTGTTTGATCCACAGCTCTCGACGCTCGGATTTTACGGTGGCTTCGTCCGTACACTGGTTCCGCTTTCGGGATCACCAGCCATTGATGCAGGGATTCCGCTGGATTCCACTCCCGTCTACGACGCGAACAGATACCCTCGACTGACCACGGAATCGATGCCACCAATTCCGTTCGACCTCGGTGCGGCAGAATATGTTGCCGATTTACATGGCGAAATTCCTGCTCTTGTCCCGGGATACAGAACTCAGGCAGCGACAGACATTCGCGAACGGAGCGGATGTCGGCGAATTCGCTTGGAGCACGTCATTGTCCGAAATGAACAGAAGACCGAAACGCTGCTTCGGTCCGAATGTTGTATCCTTGCGTTCGGCACCTATCTTCCGGAAACCGCTGCGACTCCACGGCAGAAGCTGGCGGCTGAAACATGGAACAAATTCCGGCAGCACCCCGTCGGCAAAGACGGATTTCAGATTCCGGACTGGCTTCAGGATCCCCGACGAGTCCCTCTTGCCGTGAATACCGTCACGCAAAAGGGATTTCCCATCGAAGTGACGGAAGGGAATCACTGGTTTTCCACGTCCTATGACGGTCGGATCTTTGTCCTGGAACTCTACGACAACCCCGCCACAACAGACCTTGATGAAACTCTGGAGGTTGGGTTCCTGTTTGTATCGCGTTTCAGTACCGGTGACGACGAAGCTGTCTGGTTTGACTTTCGAACGTTGGCTCAGATGCAGTTTCCTGATCCGGCCGCGAACCCATCAGCACCGCTGGCCGACTCAAAGAAACCCGGCAGTCTGACGACGGCAAACATCAGTGCTTTGGAAAGGCTGGATGTTTATTACAACAGCTACGGGCTGCCCGTTGGCGGGGCGTTATTCCGTCACTATCTTGAAGCGGACGTGCTTCCCGATTTTTCCGAAGCAGGTGAGACACCGCCGCCCGTATCCCGTGGCGTCTGGAGTCGGCCGGAATGGCTGGGGCCGGATATTAATCGGGAATGGAAAGACGACCAGCCAACCGTAACTGCGGATGGTCTCACCATGATCTTCTCTTCCTACAGCCAGGTTCGCGAAGGTGGCATTGGTGATCGTGACCTGTGGATCACGGAACGCGACAGCCCCGAATCGGAATGGGGAAACGTCAGAAATCTGGGAGCAGCGATTAATACACCCCGAAAGGAGTCGCATCCCGCAATCAATGGCGATGGAACGCTGCTGATCTTCGCTTCCAACCGACCGCATGGCGTTGGCGGTCTCGATCTCTGGTCAACAAGTCGAGAGTCAAATGATGCTGACTGGACTGCTCCTCAATTGCTCAGTTCGAACATCAATACCAAAGCGTCAGAATCAAATCCGGAAGTTTCGGCAGACGGATTGACGCTTTATTTCGCTTCGAATCGTGATGGAGGATTTGGTGACTTTGATTTGTATTTCGCCCGTCGGATGACGACGGAGGCGGAATGGGATTCGCCGGTACTCCTGAGCCTGCCGTTAAACAGTCCGGCTTTGGACAGCGAACCGGCCCTCACTGCAGACCAGCGAACGCTGGTGTTTACGTCCACGCGTTCGGGCGGCTATGGTGGCCGGGACCTCTGGGTTTCACACCGGCCATCGGATCAGAATCCGTGGTCCGTTCCACTGAATCTGGGACCGGAATTGAACACAGCATCGGACGAATCTCACGCGGTACTCATGCCGAAGTCTCACACCATGATCTTCGCCAGCGACCGACGCCTCGATACTCGCCAGGCAGGAATCCCCAACCTCGATCTGCTGCAAACCCATCGCATTTCGGAACGCTGGACAACGTTCGAGAATCCTGCCGCGTTGCCACTGACTCCCTGTCCCAAGGGAACCGCACCGACAGCTCTGCCGTGGCCATTTTCACCGACTGAGGCGATCGAATTTCAGCAGTCGTGGGCGAACTACCTTCAGATCCCATTTGAGTTCGTCAATGAACAGGGCATTACGTTTCGATTGATTCCGCCTGGTCAGTTCCTCATGGGCTCCGACGCACAACAGCGAGACGAAGCTCTGAATGCCATGCGTCAGGATCGAAGCCATCCATTCAATGTGGATCTTGAAGAAGACCTTTTGGCATCTGAATGTCCCGAGAGAAACGTGCGCCTGACACAGGCATTCTATATTTCGGTCTGCGAGATCTCTGTTTCCCAGTTCACAGCAGGCGGCGGTGAATTGCACCATCGCGTGGAAACCCTGCCTCAACAGCCGGTTGGTCTGATTTCCTTTTCAACGGCAGCCCGATTTTGTGATCGTTTGAATGAATGGGAAGGGCTTCCCAAACGGTATCAGCTGAATGACCGTCAGGTGACCCTTCTGACTCAATCACACGGCTACCGGCTGCCAACAGACGCCGAGTGGGAGTACGCCTGCCGAGCCGGTTCAGACAAAGCCTATCCCTTCGGGGATTCAACTGAACAACTGGCGAACTATGCCTGGTACGGCAGCAACTCCGGCAGCCGAAATTCTCCTGAGGAGCCGCATCAAATTGGGCAACGCATGCCGAACGCATTCGGGCTGATTGATATGATCGGCAATCAATGGGAGTGGGTGGAAGACACGTGGCCGGCCGACCGAACTCTGCCGGAGCCATGGATCAATCCCGTCTTCACCGATGAGTCGGCCAAACACCGGATTACCCGAGGTGGTTTCGTACTCTCACCGTCCACCGACCTTCGCTGCGCGCGGCGCCGAGCCCACCTTGCACATATGACGTATCCTCAGGGTGGGTTTCGGATCGTGAGAACGTTGCCGCTACCATAAGGCGCTGCCACTGCGATAGGGCACAGTGGCGAGTGTTCTGTGCAAACTCCGAGTCCCGGACCTTACTTGAGGTAGAAACCGTCATGAATTCGAGGGATCAGAACAGGAATTCATGAACGCCCCGTCACGAACGACTGATCAGCAGTGAAGCGTCCAAGTGGACATCAAAGTACAGACGTCTGCCCGCAGAATTGCAGTTCTGAGCCGCCAGCTGAGACAACCCAGATTATCTCTCGTTGAACATCGACTATTCCTGGTGAATTCAGTGGTTTCTCGACGCA
The DNA here is from genome assembly GCA_041398865.1 of Planctomycetaceae bacterium. Lineage (GTDB taxonomy): Bacteria > Planctomycetota > Planctomycetia > Planctomycetales > Planctomycetaceae > Fuerstiella. The sequence continues at coordinate 2,250 of JAWKTY010000020.1, read as the reverse complement.
ACGGCAGGATTTGATCGAGCTATCGAGGCATCAGTGTCATTTCGTGGATCATGAACGCAGCCTGACTGAAGAATAGCGAATCCCTGGGCATGAGCCGCGGTTCAGTTTTGTCCTGGGTGGAATATCTCACCAATGCATTCATTGATGGCAAGATTCCAAACCGTTCTATTCCACAGCACCCAGGGATGGATTTTCTGAGCTAACGCGCGGGTTTCCGTACACGTCAACGGGGAGTTTCTCTTTGACTGACTTATCGTCATCCAGATCAAAACGATCGTCGGGCAGCTGCGACAGCGTTCCTCGGTTTCGGCAGGGCGACGAATCTGACAACGCGAATCGGGTTGCCCCGCGAGTCACGAACATGGGTGATCCCGAAATGTTTCCCTGCCCCTGCAGTTTCTGCGACAAACAGCAGTTTGTTGCAGTCACGCCGGCATGGCCGCTCCCCGTTGTCAGCGAGCTGTTCGACGCCCATTGCAGAATCGCATCCTCAAGCTTCGCGGTCGCATGATCCGCAAGCAGGAACTGTTGACTGCAGTCGTTCGATGCAACCGTGCAGAATGACAGAATCAGTGTGCTATAGGGAGAGATCTGGAAAACGCTCCCGTCGGCAGACGAGTTTTCGGCGAACAGGCATCCGGTCGCGGCGACTTTTCCACTGATTGCAATTGCGGCGCCCGAGTTGTCGGCGCGACTCTGATTCCTTTCAAACCGGCAATTCAACAACTCAACAGCCGCACCGCGATTCCCCCTGACGCCGAGCGCGCCTCCAAGGGAACCACCGGTCCCCGGCCCAGCAGTCGACTGATTCTCGCGAAACTCGCATTGAAGAAAGACATACGATCTTTCGCCACTGTGGCCTTCGACTTGATGGTCACGAATTGCAACTCCTCCTCCTTCTCCGTTTGCGGTATTGCCAAGAAATCGGCAACGCCTAAGAACGGTGCTATACGCCGGATTGATTGTGTACCCGCCCAGTGCCAGACCCCCGCCGTCGTCAATGCTGCTGTTCTGCTCAAATATGCAGTCGATGAAACGCGTATCCGTACTGTGGGAAGCGACACCGGCACCGAGCTTGGCCGCATTCCCCCGAAACGCACAGTCCGTAACGGTCAACAGCGATTCGCTTGCGATCAGGAGTCCTCCTCCACTGTAGCCCTGACAACCGGTCACGGTGACGTTTTTTAAGTCCGCCTTACCCTGAATAATCATTCCGGCACCGTATTTTTGCGGTGGTCCAGTCGCACTCTGTCCACCCGATGTAATCGTGATGGAATCGATCACGGTGTGGTCATTCAGAACTGCGCTGACGACTCGATGCGAGTTATCGCTTCTGTTTTGAAAACTCGGACCGTCGTCCCGTTTCAGGTCACCCGACAGGATCGTTTGCGATGGCTTGGGTGTTCGCTGGTCAATCCGGGTTTCGGTCCCACGGAAGCCCCCGTAAATGTCGATCCCATCCACGAACTCAAACGACTGATCCGGGTCGCCTGACTTTGATGGCAGATACGTACCGTTTGCAATCCAGATGGCATCCAACCCATCGCGTGCTTCACGAGCCGTGGCCAGAGCCTGCTGAAGGTCGGTGAACGCCGTCTCCCACGACCGTCCATTGCCTCCCGGTGTCGCGTCGCTTTTGACATACAGGATTGACTGGGACTGTGATGCATCCGCACCACGCCTTTCCACTTCAACACGCTCGTTAAGCCTGCGAATCCGGATGTTGCGGAACTGAGCATCTCCGGGGCGATTCAGGCCGATGTGGCCACGGCGGTTTTTCAGGAAAGGGCGTACGCCGGTGGCAAGGTACGGGGCAGTATCGACATTCACACGGTTGACCAGCGTTCCGTCGATCGAAACGGTAATATCCGGCCCGCTGGCGATGACATTCAATTGATGCCACGTGCCCTGCGGCCGAGTGACGAACTGATCGGGTCCCTGAACTCCGAAGACTGCCCCCGTCTTCGCCCACGTCTTTTCGTTCGTCCACGCATACATCGGGGCATCGTCGTCGAGCAGTGCGATCTCACAGAAGTCCCCGCCGCCCTTCCTGCCTTCATCCGGAATGTGCAGCAGGATTCCGCTGTCACCTTCAGGCTCAAGTCGATACTCCAGACTGAGCTCAAAATCATCGAATTCGGCCTTCGTGGCCAGCCATCCGCCCCGTGTCTCAAGAGTCGATCTGATCGACAGCACTCCGCCTGCCGCTTCAATCCCATCCGTGGCTCCATGTACCGCCCAGCCAGTCAG
>JAWKTY010000019.1:0-154497 GCA_041398865.1 Planctomycetaceae bacterium | reverse complement strand
GCGCCGACCCCGGGCTCTGTTGTTTAACCCGTTCCGGGTTGAATCGCTGTGCTTTCCCACCTGAAAAATCTTCACGGCGTTGGGGTCAGCCCCTCTCCGGGCAGTCGCCCTACCAGTAGATATGCTGGCGGAACAGGATTCGGTCGCGTTCGGGCAGAGCGTCGATATCTGCGACGACGTAACGATTGTCTTCGGTGTCACAGATCAGTTTGCCGTCATCACCAAAGTCGATGGCGTGGCTCTGGCTCCACCGCATGGTGAACTGTTCGCGGCCTCGGTGAGTTGTCACATCACAATCCAGGTACCCGAACGCCAGTTTCATGCGATGAATGGCCTGAATTTTTCGCAACATGTATCGGCGATCCAGTGAAGCTCGGATCAGAGCCTGAACGTCTTCCGGCCAGTCGGTCAGCGATCGAATCATTCCGACTTCCGTTTCATCACCGTTTTCATCCCACGTACGCACGCTGAGGAATTCGTCGGGACGAGTGGCCGGAAAGGTGTACACCACAAACCCCTGCGAATTCGATGCGGTGGTCGAATCCGTGGGCAAATCCGTGTCGGCATCGATTCTGTGGACGAACAGTTCTCCCAGCGAACCGGATGTCATCCGGCAATTGTCCGGAGTCAGCCAGTCGATCGTTCCGGCGTGCCGAACTTTCGGCGGCGATTCTGAATCGGTGTCTTCACCGGCAGCTTTCAGCAGAACCGGACTCGGCGCTGAGTGCTGTGTTTGTTCTTCCGAGGTCGACTCAGGTGCCGGCGATTTTTGCTCGGACTGTTGCGTTCCGTGATTCGCCGACGGCCTGTTGTCTTTCTGATCTCCATCATGATCGACGAGTCGATCGACGGACGGATCTTTCGTGATCTGAGTCTGAATGCGGACCAGGCGAGCGTACACGCCGTCGGCTTCCAGCAGTTCGGCATGAGTTCCCTGTTCCACCAGGCGGCCTCGATCGAACACGATGATGCGATTGGCGTTGCGGAGTGTTGACAGGCGATGTGCGATGGCGATCGTGGTGCGACCTTTGACGAGCACTTCCAGAGCCTGCTGAATGGACCGTTCGGCTTCGGCGTCAATATTGCTGGTTGCTTCGTCCAGCACCAGAATTCGCGGGTCATACAGCAGAGTTCTGGCAATGGACAGTCGCTGTTTTTCGCCTCCGGACAGTCCGGCACCGTGTTCGCCCAGCAGAGTTTCGTAACCCAGCGTCGTGCGGCAGATAAAGTCGTGTGCTCCGGCCGCTTTGGCGGCGGCAATTCCCTGTTCAATGCCGGTGTCCGGCTGACCGTACGACAGGTTGTCCCAGATGCGGCCTCGAAACAGAAACGATTCCTGAAAGACAATCCCCAGATGCCTCCGCACGGCTTCCTGCGACAGACTGCGCAGGTCGTGACCATCCAGAAGAACGCGTCCTTCCTGCACGTCGTAAAACCGGCCCAGCAGATTCACCAGAGTCGACTTGCCCGATCCGCTGCGGCCGACAATGCCGACCATCTCGCCGGGATGCACTTCAAAGGAGATGTTCTGCAGCACCGGCTGATGTCGGTCGTATCCGAACGTCACGTTTTCAAAGCGAATCGAGCCGCGCACTGTGGACCAGTCTGTCGGCTGATCGGGTTCTGCAATGGCCAGCGGAGTGTCCAGCAGTTCCAGAACTCGTTTGCTTCCGGTCAGAAAACTGGTCAGCCACGTCGTGAAGTTCGACAGCGTGGCCAGCGGAGCGTAGAACATGGCCAGATAAGCCAGAAAGGCGATCAGCGATCCCAGAGTCATGTCGCGACCGATCACGTCTCGCCCGCCGACGTACCACACAATCAGTCCCCCCAGACTGAACACCAGCTGCATCGCGGCAGAATAGACGCTGGTAGCGTTTTCCACCCACAGCTTCGAATCCCGCAGATCGGCACTGGACGTTTCGAATTGCCGGAACTCGCGGTTCTCCTGAGCGAACGCTTTCACAACCCGAATACCGGACAGCATGCCGCTAAGCGTCGAGATCTGTCGCGACGACGCATGCCACAGTCGGTAGTACCGCGGATAGACATGATTCCAGAAGTACCATGTTCCCAGAAACACCAGCGGCACGGGAATCAGCGTGTAAAAGGCCAGCCGCGGATTCAGCCAGATCAGCATGGCCCCCACACCGATCAGCTGAAGAATCTGCAGCAGAAATCCGCCCGTCATCTGATGCACCAGACCGTGCAGCACTTCGCTGTCGTACGCCACACGACTCATCAGAGATCCCACCTGATGGCGGTCGTAGTAGGCCACGGCCAGCTTCTGAAGTTTCTGCACCAGCTGACCTCGCAGGCGATGAGTCAGACTGGAACCGATCAGCGTGGCCAGGCGTCCCTTGAAAACACCCACCACCGACAGCACGATTCGGGATGCCGCCAGAGCCAGCACGACCAGCAGCAGAGCTCGCAGAAACTGGCTCTGAGGCTGATCGATGGCGTGCTCGCCCAGCACGTTGTCGACCAGATACTGCTGCAGTCGAGGCGGGACCAGTTCGGCCATGACTCCGGCCACGGTCAACAGACACAGCAGAATCGACCAGCCCAGCTGAGGTCTCAGAAGTTCATAGACGCGACTGAAAATCTGACTGCGGTGAATGCACCGAGGACAGTGTTCGGCCTGAGTCGACAGTCGCAGTCCGCATTTTTCACAACGATACGCATCCAGTCGTTCGTCGTCGTGAACCACCAGCTGACCTTCCGAACGCAGCTGGTCCAGTTTTCCGGAAACCTTGTGAAAGCGTTCCGAATGAACGTTCGAATATCTCAGCAGATCCAGCCAGCCTTCATCGGTTCGCACCTGCAGAATCCCCGACCCCAGCCCCGACCATGTTCGGACGGCCTTCAGATCCGAAACAGAGACAACTCGCAGCAGGCGAACTCCGTCGCTCGCCTTTCCGTCCCGCGGCTTGCCGTCACTCGATTCGTCTTTCGCAGCAGTTTCGTTTTCCGCGACGACCAGCAGATGATCGGCCGTGACAATCAACCAGTGTCTGAGGGGGCTGCCATCGAAGGCCAAATCACTTTCTGTCGACAACAGGACGGGACGATGATTCGGGTCATGGCGGTTCAGGCAGCCCTGAACCTGAGCGGGCAGTGATGTGGTCATTGTCGCGTTCGAAACGCCTCCGGGATCAGCACAGGGAACATCTGAGCATAACAATTCGCCCACCACCGACGCTCGACAACCCGCTTCCTGACAGACTTTCTCATTTTCGTCCGATTCGCCGACCGGAAGACCGTTGTCCGGGTGCCCAGCGGCATCCGTCGGTCAGACTCCCGCCTGACAAGTCGACCGGAACTTTCAGCCATGAGCCTGACCGACGTGTTTTGAAACTCTTCGCGGCCGTGAACTCCCCTCCGACGCTGACAACCGTCCGACAAATTGGCCAGCCGAAGAACGACGGGCCTTCAGCGTCGCGACGGCCAGGGGCATTTCGTATGATGGTGGTCTCCTGATCGTCAACACTTCGTCGAAGCAGTCCGTCGCCCGCACGGTCTCCGGCCCTGCGGTTCATGGGAGGCATTCCGGAAATGAGTATCCAATTCAGATTGGCAGCCGGCAGTCTGGTTCTGCTGAGCTTTGTGCCGCTGCTCGCGGACGAGCCTTCATTTTCGAGTAAAGACATTGCTCACTTCGAACGCAAGATCCGGCCGCTGTTGATTGAGCGGTGCTCGTCGTGTCATTCAAAGAACGCCAAAGTCCTTCACGGAGAACTGCGTGTGGATTCCGTCGCGGGGCTGCTGCGGAGGCGAAAGTGGTCCGCTGCTGGTGCCGGGAAAGCCGGATGAAAGCCTGCTGATTCGAGCCATCCGGTATCAGGACGGTCTTGAGATGCCGCCCAAAGGCAGACTTGCCGGAAGCGGAAGTGGCGGAACTTCACGGCATGGGTCAAACATGGTGCCTCCGATGCCGCCCGCAAATGACGAACCGGATCAGCCTGCGAAGAAAATCGATTTCGAACAGGGAAGACAGTTCTGGTCGTTCCAGCCGGTTCGCGAACACTCGCTGCCGAACGTTCAACACACGAACTGGCCTCGAACAGCGGATCGATCATTTCCTCCTTGCCGGAATGGAAGCCGAAGGGCTGTCCCCGGGGGCTCGGGCGGATCGGGCCACTCTGATTCGTCGTCTGACGTTTGACCTGACAGGTCTGCCGCCGACGCCGGAAGATGTTCAGGCCTTTGTCGCTGATGAATCTTCGGAAGCATTTCGCGACCTAGTTGAACGGCTGCTTGCTTCGCCGCAGTACGGAGAAAAATGGGGCCGCATGTGGCTCGATCTGGCTCGCTACACCGACTTCACCGCCAGCTGGCTCGAACAGCCCGGAGAAGCTCATCTCTATCGCGACTGGGTCATCCGAGCCTTCAATGACGACATGCCTTATGACGAATTCGTGCATCGTCAGCTGGCCACGGATTTGATGGAGGAAACCGGACCGGAGGACCTGCCGGCGCTGGGGTTGATCAGTCTGAGTCCGACGTACTGGAAGGAACTGAAGCTTCCGTGTGAGATCATCAAAGTGATTGTCGCTGACGAGTGGGAAGAACGCATCACGGCCGTGTCCGGAACGTTTCTCGGTCTGACTGTTGCGTGCGCCCGCTGTCACGATCACAAGTTCGATCCGATCAGTTCGGAAGACTATTACGCTCTGGCCGGTGTATTCGCCAGCACGCGAGCGAAGGGTCGGCCGATGATTCCCGAGGCCGAATACGCGCCGGTGCGCGAGGCGATTGCGGAAGTCACGAAGCTGGAAGAGAGTGTCAAAAAACTGACCGCCGAAATTGCAAAACAGAAAAAGGCGACTCAGGAAGCGGCAAAGAAAGCCGATCCGTCGGCTAACGAGCAATCAGCTGGTCGGAACGAAGTGGCCGATGAATCCATGCCCGATCTGAAAGGACAACTGGCGGAATTGAATCAAAAGATCGAAACGCTGAAAGCCACACCGCACTACGGAGCCCCTCTGGCCAGTGCACTCAGCGAAGAGTCGATGACAGTGGAACGCGCCGGAGCGACTCCGCAGGACGGCACGCGGCTGGATTATCACGACGGGCCGCAGGATCTGCCGCTGTTCCTTCGGGGCGATCCCAACCGGCCAGGAGACATTATTCCGCGACGATTTCTGACGGTGCTGTCGAAGGAACCCCGGCCGTTTCGGCAGGGAAGCGGCCGACTGGAACTGGCTCAGGCCATGACGAATGAAGCGGCGTCTCTGACGGCTCGAGTCATCGTGAACCGCATCTGGCTGGCTCATTTCGATCGGGGTCTGGTCAATACTCCGAGCGATTTCGGCGTTCAGGGAGACCGTCCCTCTCATCCGGAACTGCTTGATGACCTTGCCGCTCGGTTCATTGCGAATGGCTGGTCCATCAAGTGGCTGCATCGGGAAATCCTGCTGTCGGCGGCATGGCAGCAGACTTCCGAGCCCGGGGCCGAAGCTCAGCAGATTGATCCCGCGAATCAGTGGCTTTCGCATATGAATCGTCGCCGCCTGGACTTCGAACCGTGGCGCGATGCCATGTTGTCCGTCGGCGGCGTGCTGGATCTGACCATGGGCGGCCGGTCGTCGAATCTGGACGAAGCCGGCAATCATCGCAGAACGGTGTACGGGACCATTCATCGGCATGAAATGTCGACCACACTTCTGATGCATGACTTCCCGGATCCGGCACAGCACAGTCCGAAACGGTCTCAGACCACAACGGCTCTGCAGGGCCTGTTTCTGCTGAACGGTCCGCTCCTGGCGGAACAGGCGAAGAATCTGGTGGCTCGGCTGGAGAAGGAATTCCCAGGTAAAAATGACCTGCAGGTCGACCGAGCTTACTGGCTGCTGTTATCTCGGCCACCCACCGAGCAGGAACAAGATCTGGCCCGCGAATTTTTCGGAGAAACCGACGGCGACGAACGACTCAGCCGCTGGCAGCAGTACGCTCAGGTTCTTCTGGCGACCAATGAGTTTCTTTATGTCGATTGATTCTGTTGTGTTCGAATGACTTTCCTCGTTAATCAGTAATCAGCACTCAAAACCCAACAGGCTGAAGTCTGCACTCCAACCCTGGATCAACAGGCATCATTGAGCACTCAATAAGCCGTCCACTTCGGGTTTCCTTTTCGAAAGTTTCACCTCATGTTGACCGACGATTCTCTCGATCGACGCCGTCTGCTGACGCGGACCGGTGGCCTCGGTATGCTCGGGCTGGCTCAGCTTCTGTCGGCGGAGATTGCTCAATCAGCGTCCTCGGATCTCGCAGCCCGTCCGCATTTTCAGCCCAAGGCCAGGCGGGTCATTCATCTGTTCATGAACGGCGGTCCGTTTCAGGGAGACCTGTTTGACCCCAAGCCGGCTCTCGAAAAATACGCCGGACAGCGACCCGAAGGGGCCGATCTGCTGACGGAACGTCCGACCGGAGGACTGCTTCCGTCGCCGTTTCGGTTTCGACCGAGCGGGGAAAGCGGAGTACCTGTCAGTGAACTTCTGCCGAAGCTGAGCAACTGCATCGACGACATCTGCGTGCTGCGGTCTCTGCATGCGGACAATCCCAATCACGGTCCCGCTCTGCTGCAGATGAACAACGGGACCATTGTGCCGACTCGCCCCAGCATGGGCGCATGGGTTCTGTACGGACTGGGGACCGAGAACCGCGATCTGCCCGGCTATGTGGTGCTGTGTCCGGGTCGGCCGGTGCGGTTTTCCATCCTCTGGAACAGCGCATTTCTTCCGTCGTCATTTCAGGGTACGTACATCAATCATTCGAAGATTGATCCGGCGACCATGATTCCTCATCTGACCAATGGCACGTGGGATGCGGCGACTCAGCGACGTCAGCTGGACCTGCTGCAGCAGCTGAATGCGGCTCATCATGCGACGAGGTCCGAAACATCCGCCCTGGATGCACGCAGTCAGGCCATTGAAACGGCCTACCGCATGCAGTTTCAGGGAAGCGAAGCGTTTGATCTGAATCGGGAAACGAAGGAAACTCGTGACGCCTACGGAACAGGACACTTTGCCAACGGATGTCTCCTGGCTCGACGACTGGTGGAACGCGGAGTCCGCTTTGTGCAGGTTTACTACGGCAACGGTCAGCCGTGGGATACTCATTCGAAGCACAACGAATCGGTCCCGAATCTCTGCCGCGACATCGATCAGCCCATTGCCACGCTGCTGACGGATCTGAAACAGCGAGGTCTGCTGGAAGACACGCTGATTGTCTGGGGAGGCGAATTCGGTCGCACGCCGACGTCGGAAAACGGAAACGGGCGAGACCACAATCATCACGGGTTCACCATGTGGATGGCGGGCGGCGGTGTGAAGGGCGGCATGACGTACGGCGAGACCGACGAATTCGGCTTTCGGGCGGCCGTCGACAAAGTGCATGTCCATGATCTGCACGCCACCATCCTGCATCTGCTGGGGCTCGACCACGAACGGCTCACCTTCCGACACGCCGGCCGCGATTATCGGCTGACGGACGTTTATGGTCAGGTCGTCCACGAGATTCTCGCATGAAGCTGGCCACCGTTCTGACACCTCTGAATGTGACCAACATGAGACTGGCGGCGCAGTGCGGCGTGGAAGGCGTCGTCTCCCGCTATCCCGGGCCGGACCCTCACGATCTGAAGGAACTGAAACGCCGAATCAACTCGCACGATCTGGAACTGTTTTCGATCGAAGGCTATCTGCCCATCGAACGCATCAAAACAGGCACGGATCATGATGGTCTCGAACTGGCCGAGATGAAGGCTCTGATCCGCAACATGGGAGACATCGGAGTTCCGCTTCTGTGCTACAACTTCATGGCCGGGACCGACTGGGTGCGGACTCGGCTGGATGCTCCCGAACGAGGCGGCGCCCGAGTCACGGCGTTTGACCTGGCGGACGCTCAGCACGCCATTTCGCTGAATACTCATCAGGCCGTGACCACGTCATTTCTGAATCGCGAACAGCTGTGGGCAAATCTGGAACGCTTTCTTCAGGAAGTGCTTCCCGTGGCCGAAAAGGCAGGCGTGACTCTGGCCATGCATCCGGATGATCCTCCGCTGCCCGAGTTTCAGGGGAAGGCTCGCATCATGAATTCGGTGAACGGCTTTGAAAAACTTGTCACGCTGGTGCCGAGTCCCCGCAACGCCATCTGCTTCTGTCAGGGAACGTTCGCAACGATGGGAGTCGACATTCCGGCGACGATTCGACGGCTCGGAAAGCATATCGCCTATGTCCATTTTCGCGACGTGAAAGGAACGCCCGAATCGTTCGCGGAAACCTTTCACGACAATGGCCCCACCGACATGGCGGCCGCGATGCGAGCTTACCGGGACGTCGGATTTTGTGGTCCCATTCGCCCCGACCATGTTCCTCAGCTGGAAGGCGAAGACGACGGCGAACCCGGATACACCATGCAGGGACGACTGTTTGCCTTTGGCTACATCCGCGGTCTGATCGACGCCACCAGGCCCGGTGAATCTTCCTGAACTCGTCAACGGAACTCAAACTCCATGCCCCGAATCACTGCAATTGAAACGTCGGTTCCCGATTCGATTATGCCAAACCTGATTCTGGTTCGGATTCACACCGAAGACGGACTGATCGGCTGCGGTGAAACCTACTACACGCCTCACGCCATCGAAGCTCTCATTCATGACTGGATGGCCGAGCGGCTGCTGGGAGCCGAAGCCACTGATATCGAAGCTCACTGGCGGTTTCTTTACGAACGGTGTACGGCCTTCGGAACGCCCGGCGCGGAAATGCGGGCTCTGTCCGCGATTGATGTGGCTCTGTGGGATCTGCTGGGGCAAACATGCGGCCAGCCGGTCTGGAAACTTCTCGGCGGCGCCGTGCAGCCTCAGGTTCGCATCTACAACACCTGCGGCGGGCCGGGCTATGGAGCCCGAATGGCGGCCCAATCGTGTGCTCCCAAACATCCCGGCTGGCCCGGCTACGGCGACGAAGGTCAGCCGGGACCACTGCAGGACAACTGGTCCTCCATTCATGCGGCCGGTGATCTGGCCGAAGAACTGATTTCCGAAGGCATCGCCGGAATGAAAGTCTGGCCGTTCGATCGGTCGGCTCATCGCGGCGGGGGACTGTATCTGTCGGACAAAGATATCGAAGCCGGAATGCGGCCTCTGCGGGAAATCCGCGAACGAGTCGGCGACCGGATTGAAATCATGATTGAAGGCCACGCGTTCTTCACGCTACCGGCCGCGCTGCGACTGGCGGAAGCTCTTCGGGACATCCGACCTTTGTGGCTGGAAGACGTGCTTCGAGTTGACAACGTTCAGACACTGGCTGATTTTCGTCGCCAGAGCCGCATGCCGATTGCCGCGACCGAAATGCTGCTGGGGCGACCCGCTTATCTGTCTCTGCTGCAGGCCGGAGCGGCCGATTATGTGATGGTCGACCCCACATGGGCCGGAGGCATCAGCGAAACGCGTCGCATCATCGAACTGGCTCAGGCCTTCAACGTGCCCGCCACGATGCACGACTGTACCGGCCCCGTCACGCTGTTCGCCGGACTGCACTGCGCGGTGGCTTCTCAGAACGTGGTCTTTCAGGAAACCGTACGAGCTCACATCCGCACCTTCTACGAACGGCTCATCGATCGTCAGCCGTCCATCGAAAACGGGCGGCTGAACGCTCCGGCCGACCCCGGTCTGGGCACATCGTTTCTTCCCGAATTGTTTGAGCCCGGCCGGAATCGCTTCCGTCGCAGCGAATAAGACATCAGGAGTCTCTATGCAGACGAAAGTCCGGTATCACGTCATCGCCGTCACGACGATGGCCGCCTTCATGCTGTATCTTGACCGCATCTGCGTGGCGGAAATCGCGAAGCTCGATTCCTTTCGAATGCACTCGGCTGACCGATGCTCCAGAAGGTGCGTTTCTGTCGGCCTTCTTCTTCTCTTACGCGCTTAATGCCAGGTGCCGGCGGATGGCTGTCGGATCGATTCGGTGCCCGAACCATGCTGCCGGTGTACATCGGTGTCTGGTCGCTGTGCACCATTCTGACCGGACTGGCCACCAGTTTCACCATGGTCATCACCGCCCGTCTGCTGTTCGGGATGGCTCGAGCGAGCTGCTGCCCGACCGGCCAGCGGTCTCATCAAACGCTGGATCCCGGTTTCGCAGCGAGGCAGCGCGAGCAGTGTGGTGTCGTTCGGAGGACGTGTGGGAGGCGCCATCGCTCCGCTGCTGACAGCATGGCTGCTGCGGGATTACCTGAGCTGGCGCTGGGTGCTGGGACTGTATGGGATCTCAGGTTTTTTCGTGGCTGCGGCCTTCCGAAATATTTATCGGGAATCGCCCGCTGAGCATCCGGTCTGCAGTGACGAAGAACAGGCCTTTATCGCGGCCGGAGATTCGGATGCGGCCCAGTCCGGCCCTCCGAAGTTTCCGCCTCTGATTCCGCTGCTTTCCAGCGGCACCATGTGGCTGATGTGTGTGCTTCAGTTCGGGATCAACATCGGCTGGGTATTTCTTGTGACATGGCTGCCCACCTATCTGAAGGATGTGAAACACGTTGACCCGAAAACAGGCGGCCTGATGTCAACCATCGTTCTTGCCTCCGGAGTGGTGGGGATGCTGCTGGGTGGTCCGCTGACGGATCTGGCCACGCGGTTTCTGGGTCGACGCTGGGGCCGATCAGCTCCGGCGGCCGCCTGTTATGTTTTCGCGATCGCCGCCTATCTGTCGTGCCTGCGGCTGGAGTCGGCATGGCATTTTGTCATCGCCGCATCTCTGGTCGCCTTCTTCACTGATCTGAGCGTTCCGGCCATCTGGGCCTACATGCAGGACGTGGGCGGAAAGAACACGGCGGCGGTGTTCGGCTGGGGAAATATGTGGGGCAATTTCGGAGCAGCAACAACTCCCCTGCTGGTCCCGCTTATCCGCGATCACTGGGACACCAACGGCGACTGGCACGAAGCCTTTCTGCTGTTTTCCGCCGGCTACCTCGCTGCCTTCATCGCAGCCCTGGGGATCAACGCCAACAGGAAGATTGACGGAACGTAACGTCAAACCGCTGGAGTCCGGCCTTCAGGCTGTGCGATTCCTTTGCGAACTCCGCGCCTTTGCGTGAGAAAAAACATCAACGTCACAGCCGCCGGTGCGAATGCCGGATCCATTCTTCAGGCTGTTCAGTTTCAAATCGCTGCAGGCTGAAGTCTGGACTCCAGCTTGTCCTTACCAGTCACGGATCGCTTCGGCATTGAGCAGTGGGCAGCTGACGTTTTGGTTCATTCGTTCGATTGCTTTGGCGTCTTTGAATCCGGAACCGGACACGATGCAGACGCAGGTGGCTTCGGGAGAAATTTCACCGCTTCGAACGGCGTTGATGGCTCCGGCCAGCGCCACGGCTCCGGCGGGTTCGGTGAAGATGCCTTCTTCCCGAGCCAGTCGCTGCTGCAGTTCCCACACGTCTTCGTCAGTCACCAGGTGCCCGGTGCCTCCCGTCGCGCGGCACTCCTGCACGGCCAGATGTCCGTCCACAACACTGGCCACCTGCAGGCCGCTCACGCGAGTCGTGCAGGCAACCTCCTGAGCGGCCTCCCTTCCTTCGCGAAGCGGGCCGGCGATGGTGTTGTTCCCTTCCGGCTGAACACATTCAACCGCCGGACAGTGGTCGATGATCTTCAGGCGTTGCAGCTGCTGAAAGCCGCGAGCCAGAGCCACACAGGCTCCGCCGCCACCGGCCGGACAGAATACGTGATCGATGCCTTCCGGCCGCTGTTCGGCCAGTTCATACGCCATGGTCTGCACGCCCGACATCCCCGCCGGACTGTAAACAAACGCACTGATCTGCAGAGCCGTGTCCGGACGATTTCCCTGAGCCTGCAGCAGTTCGAACACATGTCGCGTTGCCGCGGCGTCTGTTCCGAAGCCTTTGAATCGGGCAATCTGAGCTCCATAGGCCATCATCTGCTGCATCTTGTCCAGCGGAGCTCCTTCGACAATGGCAATGCGGCATTCGATGCCCGCCGCCGCACAGTACGCGGCCAGAGCAGCTCCCGTGTTTCCGCTGGACGTCGCAAGGCAGCGAGTCTTTCCCTCAGCCAGCATGTGAGACACGGCCATGAAGCCGAATCGGTCCTTGTATGACCCGGTTGCATTGCCGTGCTCAAGCTTGAAGAACAGATTCTTCATGCCCGTGGCCGGACCGATCCGACGAGACCGGACAAGCGGCGTATCTCCCTCGCCAAGCGTGATGCGAGCGTCTTCCGGAATTGGTTCCAGCAGTTCGGCCCATCGCCAGATACTCATGTTGAGGTTCCTTCGGGAAAGATGAGATCCGGTTCCAGCGGAAACAGCGGCCGCCTGCGGTGCCGGTAGCTCAGCCGCGACATGTCCGCGCAGGTTGACCCCAGCGTGTTGACCCGAATGAATCGATCACACACGTCTCGATACGCCGCGATGGGGCATTCGCACTCCTTGGCGACAAAGTTCGAAACTTTTCAGGGTCCACGCCGCAGCTGGACGGCTGCTGCGAACTGAAGGGAACCATGCGAAAGCGATGTCAGCATCAGCGTCAGGCCGGTGTCTGCGGGCTGGCCGTTCGTCCCTGATCAAATTCCGTGATGCCGCCACCATGTCAGGTTGAGGTTCACGGAACCGGCCATCGCAGATCGCCTTCACCGTGACTTCGACTTCCATCCGAGCGCCCGTGCAGTCGGTCCGTGTGGCCTCCGCGGCGGTTGACACGTCTGCCCGTACCTGCCCGCTTCGCACGCCCGGACGGATTCGGGATCATACAGACAACCAAACGCCGGGCCGATTCCTTCGCTGATGAATGGCAGCCAGAAGTTCTGTTCCGTCGGCCGCTGAACCGCCGCCCACGTTGTCTCCCATATCAGCAGACAGATTCGGTTCTTCAGGCCCTCACATTCCGTCAGAGCCTCCTCCACCGGCGACGGACTCTTCCCTTCAGATCGTGCCGCATCGACCGCATGACGTCCGCCAGCTGACAGGCCATCGTCTGAGCCAGCTGACTGTCTCCATCCGTGACTGAAGTGTAGCGGAACCCATTTCCGCAACGTCGGCGTGCGGAAATCCCCAGCAGAATGCTGTTGGACAGAACACCGCTTTCCGCCAGCTGCTCATCGGCCGCTCGGTACAGCGGCTGCAGATAAGGGCTCGTCAGTACACTGCCGATCAATGCTGATGGCCATTGGCGGGAAGGCGGCCCGCATCGCCGGATTGATCCTCACCCCTCAGCGTCCGCATCATGAGGTCAATAACGCTACTCTCCGCGAGCTCGCTGATCAAGATGCGGATTGCTTCGGTACGCGATCAGAGCATTACACGAATCCACCATGAGCGGCGACAGGTTGGCGTGAGCATCAAGGGTCCCGATGATCCGGCAGATCGGCACCGACTTCGGATCGAAGAACGCTCAGCCAGTGGCCGTCAGCATCGGGAAAGTTTTCACTGACGGTCGCTCCATGCGGCGCAACAAGAATGCCATCGAGCGGACCGGCGTTCCGTACGGCATCCAGCATCCAGCTGACGAGCTCATCAAAGTCCGGGGAAGCCAATCGTTCCCGACGGAAGAGCTCGCGCACAAACAGTGGAACAGCTTCCCGCTCCGGCCGCTTCCAGCCCTTCAAAGAACCCGCCCACTTCGTGATGAGCGTCAGCCAGAGCCTGCCGGATGGGTTCGCCCGTCAGCAGAAGATTCTGACGAAACGATTCCAGCGTGGTCGGCTGATGAGAAAACGTGTTCGATTCGTGCAGGAGTGCAATCAGGCCGATTCGCATCGTCGTCCCCTGCAGGCCGGTGCGGACAGAGCGAACTCCGGGGCCCGGTCTGTCTGTCACGCCGATCGGCGGGCTCAAATGTTTTTAGTGAGGAAAGACGCCCGTCGCGGGCACAGGAAGGAAGAACCTGCTCTAATCTACTTCGGGACGGATCAGTCATCAACAGAAGACCCCCGGCGGCAACAATCGATGTCAGCACCACAGAACATCTCCCTTCAGCAGATCCGCGAACACATGTATTCGGCCGTTGTTTGCGATGCGCTCGACAGCATGGGACTGAATGAACAGTCTCCCCGCATCCAGCTGGCGCCATGGACATCGGAAAAGATGCTCGTGGGCCGCTGCCGCACGACGTTGTGGGCCGACATGTTCCACAGTGATCCCCGACCGTATGAACTGGAGCTGCAGGCCGTGGACAGCTGTGAGCCGGACGACGTCTTCATTGCCGCCACGGGAAGTTCCATGAGATCCGCCATCTGGGGCGAACTTCTGACAACAGCCGTGATGAACGGCGGCTGCGTGGGCGCGATCGTTGACGGAGCTGTTCGCGACGTGCGGAAAATCCGCGAGCTCGATTTTCCCGTGCTGGCGCTCGGGACGTCTCCCTATGACAGCAAAGACCGTCAGCGAGTCATCGACTGCAACATCCCTGTCGAAATCGGCGGAGTCCTGTTTTCGCCGGGTGATCTCGTCATCGCCGACATCGACGGCATCGTTGTCGTTCCACAGAACGTCGAAACCGAAGTGCTGCAGCGAGCATGGAAAAAAGTGCACGACGAAAACACGGTCCGCGATGCCATCCGCAACGGCATGAAAGCCACCACCGCCTTCAAAACCTACGGGGTGCTGTAACCATTCAGCTGCCTCCGACGCCCGGTTGAATTCGATTCGAGTCGATTAAGCGTTCGCGTGCTTCGCGGCTGAGTTTCCTCCGCGACTCTGCGTCTCCGCGTGAGCCGAATCCCTCCGTCGCTATAGATTGCATTGCAGCGACCACAACCGGTAAAACTCGATGGTCTGTCGAGCTCATCCCGCACGACAGCCTGATATTGTCTGTGGAGACCTGGTAATGCAGCTGAAAAATCGTCACGCGTTTGTGACCGGAAGCACTCAGGGAATCGGGCTCAGTATGGCTCGAGCGATCGCCGATGCCGGAGCGACCGTGGTGCTGCACGGGCTGCGGCGCGATGCGGCGGCAGAGGACGCCGTTCGATCGTGCGGCTCGGGGACGCAGCTGATCACCGGTGACCTGGCCGCCGAACTGCCTCAGGCTGCCGGCGATGTTGCAGCGGCGGCGCTGACGGCAGATCCCGAGATCGATCTGCTGGTCTGCAATGCGGGCACCTACATCGATCAGCCGTTTCTGGAGATGGATTTCGAAATCTTCGATCGCACGATGAAGCTGAATGTGTACTCTCAGTTTGTACTGATTCAGCACTTTGCCCGTTCCTGGATTCAGCGAGGCATCGAAGGACGAATCGTGCTGACCGGGTCCATCAACGGTCGACTTTCGGAACCAACTCACGTCGCCTATGACACCTCCAAAGGTGCCATCGACGCGATGGTGCGGTCACTGGCCGTCACTCTGGCACCGAAGAAGATCCGAGTGAACGGAGTCGCCCCCGGACTGTTCGTAACTCCACTGACGGAACCGGCACTCAGAAACCCGGATGTTCGCCGCTGGATGGAACTGCATACTCCGAACGGCTCCGTCCCGGGCCCGGAAGTCATCGGGGGAACGACAGTGTTCCTGCTGAGCGACGCCGCTCAGCACATTCACGGACAGATGATCTATGTGGACGGAGGAATGAGCATCTGGCAGCAGCCGGACCTTCCCGATTGACAGACTTTTAGCAGCCGAGTGGCGCTGGCTGACGCACAGGGCACCAGGTCATCGCCGCTTCGCAACTCGTACGTCCCGGCACAAAATCATCGTCCTGATTCCTTCGGGAAGACTTCACCACATCAACAACAGCGCTTCAATGGCATAACTGAAGACGATCCCGCAGCAGATGACGCTTCCGAACCGAGCAATCTGAATCCAGGCCGGATCGGAAAACACAGGAAGTTGCCGAAATGCCGTGATAGCCAGAATCGCGAGCGGCAGTGGAATCAATCGAACAACAAGCGGAACCTGCAGATCATTCCACATCTGATACGAGATGACCTTTTCGATCCCATATTTCTGCATCAGATTCAGAAACCGAACCTGCTGCCACGATCGAAAGAAGTGCCAGGCCACCCAGAAACCAGGGACAGCTCCAACCGCCAGCACCAGTGCACCCCACGCCCGGCCACGAGCCGCCTGACTCCCGCGCCGAAACGGCCCCCTCAGTCCCGCCAGCCAAAGCAGGATCGAAGGCACAACCAGAAAGACCACAACCAGCGCGGCGACAACAGCCCATGTCGGAACCCATGGTGAAGATGCAAACATAGAATTCTTCACAAAAATGCGACTCAAAAACGTCGTGGCACCGACTGCCAGTTTACGGAGGATCCGCTAACAGCAAAAGCTGTCGGTCGTCGCTGCACTCTCGTTCGACAATCCCAGTCGCCGATCATTGCCTTTCAGTTGAGTCCCATCCGGATTCCGGGGCAGTGTGGCTGCGAACAATAATTCTTTCACAGGTATGGTCAGGCAAATCGCACAAAGATTTGAACAATGGTGATGATTTCGGGAAGATTTGAGGGAAGTCGGCGTCTTCCCAACGTTGGTGCAGTGCTGTGAGGACATTTCGACATGGCCGTTTTTTTCCGCTCTCCAGGGAAATTGAGGCTCATCAACAGGACTTTCTCCCAATGGCGACCTTTCTCATCAGCTGGCGGACTCCGCAGATCTGGTTCATCCTTGCGGCCATGCTGTCACAATTGCTTGTGACAGTGGAGGTGCGGGCTGAGGCCAGACGTGTTGCTCTGGTTGTGGGTAATTCGCGGTACGAAGAAGCTCCTCTGAAAAACCCGTCCAATGACGCCGATGCGGTGTCCCGAGCTTTGCAGGATCTTGGTTTCTCCGTGACGCTGAAAAAGGATCTCACAAAGGCTCAACTGGAAGAAAGTGTCGACGTTGTCACAGCAGGTCTGCAGACTGGTGACCTGTGCCTGATCTTTTATGCCGGCCACGGACAAAGCTTCGAAAACGAGAACTACCTGATTCCCATCGGCGCTAAGCTTGAACGCCCGCAGCATGTTGCAGAACGGTGCGTGTCGGTGAACTACCTGTTGCGTGCACTCAGGTTTTCAGACTGCAGCCTGAAGGTCGTGATTGTGGATGCGTGTCGAAATAACCCCTTTCGATCCTTCAATCGCAGCACCCTGGGGCTGACAAAGATCGAAGAGGCCCCGGAAGGAACGATTGTTTCATTTTCCACGTCGCCGCAGACTCCGGCCCTGGATGGCGACGGCAACAATTCGCCATTCGTGAAGCATCTGGTTCAGGCGATGCAGTCTCGAGCGGAACAGCTGGAGATTGTCCGATTGTTTCGGGAGGCCAGTCAGGCAGTCAAAACAGAAACCGGGCAGCGTCCGTTTCTGGACTTCGACGCTTCGATGCCGGACTATTTTCTGAAACGACGCGCCAACTCGACGGCGGAAACGCAGGCGGTAATCGGAAAGTCACAAGCGCCGTCATCCGCTCCTGAAATGATCACCGCCATTCCAGTTCCGGAATCACCGTTCCTGATGAAACTCGAGCCGAACGACAATTCCGTGTTCAAGGACTTTTTCGAAATGTCGGAAGAGCCAGCCAGCCCAACCACGCCTTCGGAAACCACCGCAGCGTCTCGCCGAGTCATTCTGGAGAACAAGGGCGAGAAGAAACTTTTCTACATGCTGACAGGAAATTCGCCGGGATCTTCTCCCGTGTTCACTCTCGATCCCGGCACAAGGAAGTCGCTGGCAGGTGTTCGCCGTGTGTATTTCTGCAGTGAACCGCGGGACATTGCTCCGAAATCCAACATGGTGAACTGGGACCGGGTCTCCGTGTCAGACGGCGGGGATCTGCTGATTCAGTTTGACACCAATTTCAATGGAGATGCCTGGCAGGCCTTCAAAAGCGAGTTGTCAGCTGCCGGTGTCGCTGAATGGAAGATTCGACTTGCTGCAGGCGAAGTCCTGAATCCGGACTCAAATGTATTTGGCACACAGACGGCCGCCGGTGGTGTATTCTCCGAGTACATCGTCCTGCCGAACAATCTGCCGATCAAAGACCCTTTTCAGGAAAGTCACCGAGTCTTAATTCACAACCGCTCGGAAAACTGGCCGCTGTACTACAGGGATGGTGCCTCCGAAAAACAGTTAACTCTGCCACCAAACCAGCGGATCGCTCTGACAGCCTCGTTTCTGCATTCGATCTCCGTTTACACGGGAAAGGCCGAAGGCTGGGTTGACCTTCCCGGTCAGGACGAATCCGACATTTCCATAGAAATGTCTCCCAGCGGTCAGGAGTGGCTGACGAAGACGATCCGCTTCGATGAAGCCCTCTGGCAAAATATTCAAAGTCAGCAGAAATCGCCGAGTCCATGACCCGCTCAGTGATCACATTCTGCTGCCGACATTGAACCTGGCTGGCGACTGCCACATGCTTCCTGCTCATGAAAAATCGACGGAAGCCCTGCCGGCATGAACATCGTCGTGGCATTTGCTGCAGAGAAGAAGCAGATTGTCCGCCGTGTTTTCTCCACCCGTTGCGTGGCCAACAAAGTGGTGCAGCTCCAGAATGCGAGGATCGCTGCTGTCCCAGTCAGTCGGTTTCCAGCCGCAGATCCGGCAGGTGTTGCAATCTCGCTCGTACACAACCTGCTGCACTTCAACCGGGATCTTTCGGTCATGAGGCTCTGCGACTCGTTCTCCGTCCAGCAGGACATACTCACCCTGCCTCAAGTCGGGTCGGCCGGTGTAGAATGTCGCGACGGGATAGCCATCGGGGCAGTGTCTTCGACGGGAACATCAGCCCTGAAAGATGTTCTTCAAATGCCAGTTCAGATTCTCTGAGTGCGGCGGGAAACGTCTCGGCATGTTGAGCTGCCTCCCGGCGTAGCACAGCAGATAGTCATTGACAGCTTTTGATCTGCTGCGTGCTAAAGTGTGGGACACAAGAATACTGTTTGATTCGCTGACCGCGATCAGACCAGCGTCAAAGGCGCGGTCATGTAGTGAACATAAACTCAGTCCATTCTCCGGAGCAGTTCGACAGTCTTCACGTACTGCCCACGGAATGATATGGCTGGCAACCAACAGGCGAGGGATGTCCAGTCCGCAGATGCAACAAGTGTTGTCGTAACTCGCCAAAACTGTTTTTCGGAAGAAGGACTGACAGAGTCGCTGCATCCGAGTTATCGGTCTTTCTGTTTGCCGGTCATCGATATCGTTCGGCTTAAAAACCTGTGGGCTTTTTACGGAGTCAGAGTTCAACTCGCTCAAAACGGAGTCAGCGATCTCAACCAAACGCTCCCAACTCCCGTGGAACTCATCCCAAATCGCGCGATCCTGATGACTCACATGGATCAATCCGGAGATGCCCCGACTTTGCAGGAGCGGATCGAACGCCCCGAAATTGCCGAGTTTTCTCGCCACCGAACCAGGTGTCCGTCCGATGATCTGAGCAAGGTGAATCACCTCCGGGTTATTCGCTTTTGTCTTCGCAAACGGAATCTGGCAATAGAGGTACAGCGCGAGAATTGATTCATCGCGTTCCCACTTTGTGCCGTATTTTTTTTGTTGGACGTGGTTCTGACATGGGCAGCAAAAGCAATTCCGGAAAGCGACACCTTGTACCGATGATATGAAGTCGGACAATTGCGTGCTGCCAAGGAGTCAGAATCCTCAGGTTTTTCTTCAGCAAACGGCCATCATTTGGCAACAAATCGTCGCTCCTCATCCTTCCAAGCGACAGAGTCGAAACTCTGGACACTATTTGCGGATCGCCACCGACCTTGCGTCGGTGGAATCACGATTGCTCGGCTAGAAATTTATTTTTCCGGATACCTGCTGTTTCCATCGGCCTGGGCGAAGCCTTAGGCTTCGCCCAGGCCGATGGAAACAACATTGAGATTTCCTACTTCTCCAGCATTCCAGTCTGTTCACCACCGAGGCAAGTTCGGTGGAGTCTGTCCTGATGGCGATCAGCGAGAAGTGTCAAACTCTGTCCTGTTTTACGCAGGGAGTGCGGGAACTGCACGGGAAGAGGACTTCGATATGATGCTTCGTTCAACAAACAGCTCCTCAGCACCGCAGAAGAAGCGATGGCGGCGGTGGTTGAAATGGGCGGCCGGTGCCACTCTGGCCGGACTGCTCATCGTGGCGTATCTGTGTCGTGACCATATCCGAACTCTGCAGTCCCTGCGTCGCGTTCCGGGAACCAATGCGTACGTCATGGACTACTTCTGCGACTACAACCTCGATGAAATCCGTCGCAATGGAATGAATCCGAATCAGATGGAAGATTCGTTTATCGACGCGTTCTTTCCGCAGTTGGTCTCGGCGTTCGCAAAGCGGGTCAAGCGTGCATTCATTCCGGGCGACACAAATACGTTTGATACGGAGGCCGACCATTGTTCGACTGTGATGCTCAGGTCCGCTGACGGTGATGTCTTCTTTGGACGAAACTTTGACTGGCCGCATGATGCGTGCCTTGTTCTGCGAATTCACGACGCCGATGGTCTTTCCTCGATCGCGGTGATTGACCTGCATTATCTGAATCTGGATCGCCCTGACCTGGATGAATGCAGCCTGCTGACACGCCTTCCTCTGTTCTTCGCGCCGTACTACGTGATGGACGGCATAAATCGTCATGGGGTTGCGATATCGGAAATGTCAGTCAGCCCGGTCGAACCACCTCATGACGAGCACAAACCCGATATAATGGCGCCAACGATGATGCGACTTATCCTCGACTACGCAGAAAACACTCAGGAAGCGATGGATCTCATCAGAAACTACAACATGTGCTTCCCGCACGATCGAGTTCATTTGATGGTGGCCGACGCCAGTGGAGACTCTCGCATCGTCGAATTCCTCGACGGCCGGATTCGCGAAACTCGGCCTGACACTTCCTGGCAGGTCTGTACCAATACACTCATCTGGGGCGCGGATGAGAAAGCAAAAGACAGCAATTGTGATCGGTACCACATCGCCTCGAAGCAGGCTGAAGAACTGCGGACAGTCGTGACGAAAGCCGATGCGACTCGGATCACTCGCAGTATAGCTGTCGATAACTACACCATGTGGACAACCGTTTACAATTTATCCGCCGGGAAATTCAGCCTGTTGTATAAATCACGACCGGAGACTGAATTCACTGATGAGATTTCCATTCAGAACGCTGGACGATAGCCCGATGGCGATACTACTTCGCCCTGCGTCCCGGCGGGATCGTCAGCAGCTGGGGTTTGCGGCCTTCTTCGGGGAGGGGTTGGCTGATGAAGGTGGGGCCGATGGTGGTTTCCCAGTCGTGGGGCAGGATGAGGTCGAAGCCGGGGTTCTGGCTTTTGACCTGGCACGAACACGGGCCCGCGATGAATGATGAGGCGGCTCGGATGGTGTCGCTGCTGATGCCCTGACCAACCAGCGCATAAAGGACTCGGCCTCGACCGAAGACCGGAAACGCCAGCGGTTCGTCGTAGTCTCGCAGATCCTCTTCGCTGTTCAGCAGACAGTCGATCAGAAACTGCTCCTGAGCATCATCGCGGTCCACCTCGACAACGGAAAACTGAATCTGCAGCGGGATCTTTGCCTCTTCCAGAACGGACGGCTTCACTTCCAGTTCTTCCGGGGACGGAAGCTTCAGCCAGTCGGCGTCTTTTGCCAGCTGAGCTTCCAGAGTCTTCACGGCCGCAGTGTCTCTGTCCTTCTGACCCGATCGAACAAGAACCCACACGACCGATTGACCAGCCGACAACCGCCGAATGACGTCTTCCCTGGCAGGCGACATTACCAGCTGAGAAACGCCGTCCTTTGTCAGAGACATTACGCTGGCTGGCTGGTTCTCAGGAGTCGACGACGATTCCGGATAGAAGGCCGCCAGCAGAGGATGGCCGTTATTCGGATGCTGGCTCCACAAAGCCTTCACGGCCGGATCGGTCGTCCGGGAGACGTCGATGACGCTGACCTGAGCACACCGACGCACGTGTTTGTCCTGAAAGGCTTCCAGCAGCTGTCGCTGGTCATCGTTCAGCGAACCGGAAACCAGAACCTGAATTCGGTAAGGATCGGGATTCCAGCGTTCCAGAGCAAACCGAAACACGGGCACCTGGCAGGCCAGCAGAGCGGTCGCGGAAAGGACAAAGCTCACGAGACAACTGAGCGTCACCGTTCGGCGGACAGAAGTTGTGTTCAGTTGACGTTTCATGGTCAGCGAGCTTCTCCTGATCGAATGACTTCCATCGCGGTGATCACCGGCAGCTTTCCTTCGGCGCCGCTCAGATCGACAGTCATGTTCGCTGCCACAGGAATGTTCTTGAATTCCCGAACCGTGAAGCGAGCATCCGGCCCTACTGAACCTCCGTCCGCGGGCTGTCCCGAAACCTGTTTGCCCTGAAACTGAACTCTGACGGCATCGACGTCTGCTGCTGACATGTCGGCAAAGTAGATGCGGACATCGTAATCAGCCGGTTTGTCGTCTTTGCCCAGCAGCGGAATTTCCAGATGCTTCAGGCCTCGAGCCCCCGATGCAAACAGCCACGGCGTTTCCGCTGCGGGAACTCGGACCGACTCGGGATTGCTGCTGTACCAGCTGCCCCCGTCCGCCAGCTGAGGCTTCACGTCGAATTCGAATTCCAGTCGACCCACGGTTTTGGGGCGAGGAAAGCCGAGCCATTCGCGGTGAGCTCCATCCTTGCGATCACCGGGTGCTCCAAAGTTCAGCCCGATGCGCTTGACCGGTGTCGTGTTTCCGACCGCGCTGAAGATGCCCCATGATTCGTTTTCCGTTTTGGGTTCCAGCACCACCGTGGAAGCAATCGAAAACTGACACACGCAACCCGCGCTGGCTTCGGGAATCATCACCAGACCATTGCCGGGAATGGCGTTCACCCAGCACCCCAGTCGCTGGCCGGAAAAGTGTCGAGTTCCGCTGTCTTCATACAGATCGTAATAGCCAATGAATCCCGATCGGAAAAACATCATGTTGGGAGTGGCCGTGATGACGCCGCAGTGATGTCCCGGACGGCTGAAACGCCATTCGCTCGGTTCTCCGGTCAGCGGATGATTGCGAGTTTTGGGTTCTCCGGTCTTCAGATCGAAGGCCCACGGTTCGGCATAAATCTGTCCTTCAATCACAGCCGGTCGGTTCATGTAGTTGGCATTCTTCGACCAGAGTTCTTCGCCGGTTTCCGCGTTCAGAACAACCAGCTTGCGTTTTTCGAATTCGCCTGCCAGAAACTGCCGCCAGTAGTGTCCATTCGCGTTGGCTCCGCACAGAACCAGATGTCTGTCGGCATACATCACGGTCAGACTTCCGCCTCCCGCACTAACGTCGGTTGTGTCCGTGACGTTGACGGGACGTTCCCACAGCTTTTCGCCGGTCTTGCGATCAAGAGCCACCGCCAGTCGCAGGTCGAGCTTTTTCATTTCCTCTTCGGCGGCTTTGGCGGCGTCACCGGTCAGCTTTTTCAGTTCTTCCTTATCGCGGCGATACAGTTCCTGGCGTTCTTCCGGAGTCAGCGAACTGTCGATGAAGTACACGCATTCAGGGCCAATGGCGATGGTTGTGTGAAGAATGTTGCTGCCACGATACACCCACTGACGCTGGCCTGTGTTCGTGTCGAAGGCGAAGATTGCATCCGTCTGGCTTTTGACGGTTAGTCCGCGACGGCGCAGTTTCTGTTCCAGTTCCTGTCGAATGGTGCTGGACCCGAAAATCTGGCCTTCGTCGTACGCAACATACGCCCACGCTCGATCAATGCCGTCGGGAGATTCCGGCGTGCGGTATTCACTGACCACTTCGCCGGTGGCTCCGTCCAGACCTTTGCAGGTGTTGCCGATGGCCATGTACAGCACGTCGTCGGCCGCCGCCAGGTTGTGAGTTTCACGGTTGTTGAAGACTCCCGTGCGAATCGCGCCGGGGTTGTCGTGTTCCCACAGAAAGTTTCCGTTGTAGGCGTCGTACGCCATCACCTTGTCGGTGCCCTGAATGAACATGCGCCCGTTGGTCGACAGAGGAGCTCCGGCGGCTTCGTGACGATTGATCATGGCGCTGGGCCCCGGATCGCCGTACCACAGAACTCCCAGCCCGTCGCGCACTCGCTGGTCGTTCGTGAACGATGTGTTGGAGGCGTCGCCGTATTGATGAGTCCACTGGCCAGCTCCGGGAAGTTTGCCGCGAGTCAGCATCGACCATGCCGCGTCCGTCTCCAGTTCGCCTCCGTTCTGATGATAAAGTTCCGTCAGCCATTCGCCCGCGGATGTGATTCGACCGCTGTCGGATTTGTCAGCATTCTGAGGCCGTCCCAGAATCGCAACTCCGCCGCATGGCTTCAGAAATCGCGAGACTGTGTTGACTTTGCACGGCATCGTCCCTGTCTTCAGATGAGTCTCCGACACAATCAGGTTGGCGAAGTAGTTTGACATGGGAATCGCGTCCAGCGGCCGGTTGATGACCGTGATGCGAGTCGCATGAAGTCCGGCTTGGGAGAGCCGTTCGCGAGCCTTCGTGGCTTTCTGAGCATCCGGTTCCACCGCGTAGATCGTCAGAGAACTCTGCCGAGCCAGCTCGTACGCCAGACGTCCGTCTTCATTGCCCAGAACCAGACAGTATCCGGTCTTCTGCCCGCTGCGTTTCAGAATGTCGGCCGCGGCCTGAACGTAGAAGTCGGTCTGGTCGTCTTTCGGAAAGGCTTCCTCATACGGCCGTGGCCACTCGCGAACGGCTTCCGGCTTCTGCGGAGTGAACGCGTAGACAAAACCCGAATCGGTGCTGACCGTCAGCAGGTTATCCGTGGCGGACAACCCTTTGACCAAGCCGTCCACTTTGGCTTCGAACACGGGCTTCCCGCTGGTGCGATCCAGTCCGATGACCTGCTCCTGCCCTCCGGCAAACACGATGTCCTTCGTGGCAATCATCGCCGCGTCGAAGTTGCCGTCATGCTGCCAGATGATGCCGACGCCCGCGTATTCGCTGATCTTTTTGTTGGCCTCGGCCAGTTTTTCGCGGTCGCGTGAGTTTTCGCGAGCTCGCAGAAACCATTCCTGCTTCTCCTGACTGGCTCGTGCATGTTCGGCTCGATTCACGCAGAAGACTTTCTCGACGTCGGTCAGATAAGCGAACTCGCCCGTCAGCACCATCTGCCGACCCCCGATGTATGCGGCTCCGACGTTTCCGGACTTCTGATCCATGGCCAGAAAGTGATGAGGACCTCCGGAATACACCTGGCCATCGCCCAGCACAGCTTTCGTGCCACCGACGACTCCGCCCGCCGTCGTTCGCCACGAATGCTGACGCTGAAAGATAATGTCGCCGGTTGTCTTCGAAACGCCCACCGGCAGCGAACGTCCCGATGGTACAAACAGCATGTCATCGTTGCTCAGCAGATACCCCTGAGGCGACAGGTCATTGCGTCCGGCGTCGGACTGGCTGATGCGATCGTTCTTCCAGACGATGTCGCCGGTTTTTGCATTCGCCGCACACAGGTAGACAGTTTCATGAGGAAACACGCCGGCTCCGAAGTACGCGGTGTCGCCGTCAATCAGAACGCCCGTTCGAACGGGCCAGCGCGAAATCATTTCTCCGCGAGACAGCAGTCGATCATCCTTCGGCCCGACCTGCATCTGCCAGACAACGTCACCCGAGCCTGCTTTCAGGCAGTAGACATGGCCATCGTCGGAACCGAAGTAGACGTTGCCGTGAGCCAAAGTCGGAGCCAGACGAATGGGGCCTTCCGTGTAAAAGTCCCAGACGGGTTCACCGGTCGATGCATTCACGCAGTGCAGGCGATGATCGACCGTGCTGCCGAAGTACGCTCGATCTCCGGCAATGACGACCTGCATGGCCGCATCAAAGTCGACTCGATGCCGCATCGAATGGCCTTCGATGGGAGCCGTCCGAGGTCCCGACCATGCAAGTTCCGGGCGAGCCTGCGAATGATGAACCCACGTCAGATGCAGGTCGCCCTTCAGATCGGCGGTCGAAGCCCCGGTTCGGTCATTCCCGTTCAGATAAGTGTTCCAGTCCGCAGCCTGAACCACAGAAGTCAGCGGCCCCGGCACCGCCAACATAATCATCAGCAAAACACAGCGAACCGCAGCACCCCGCACATCGGTCTTCATCACATGGTCCTCGAACGAGTCATGGAAATGAGGCAATCGAACGCGCCACAGTATCTGCAATCCCCCCGCCCCCGTCACCCGAACCGCCAGTGATGCGTCCGTTTTTCAGCGAATCGCTAATCGACCGGGCAGCGGACCGTGATGAGCTGCACGTAACTGAGCCGGTAAGTCCATTGCAACGCGACCCGGATGAGAGGCATTTGAATCAGCGACATTCGAGGGACGTGTTATTGAACTGTCGGTGATGTGATGCGTTTCGCCTTCTGGTGCCGATCCGGCGGCAATCACTTTTGACAGTCAACTCTGAGGGCTCGTCACGGCGGAGCGTGACGGCTACGTAGCCATCACGCTCCGTGTGATGAGCCCCACCAACAACCAACAACCAGCAATCAACAATCCCCTCAAATCGTAGCTGTCCAAAGTGTGAAAACTCGGGTTGTGTTGAACGGCAGGATTGTTTTACGACTCGTGGATGGATTCAGGTGGATCGATCGACGAACTTCTCAGCAGCGAATCGCTGACACTCGAGGTTGCGCGCAGACTGATCGCTTCACAGCAGAAGCAGATCGAGGAACTGCGTTCGATCATCGACGAGCTGCAAAAAAGAAATCCAACGAAGCGGCTGGACGAAAGCTATTCGGCTCAGGCGGAGGAAGATCGAAAAGCTCGCGAGGAGCAGGCGGCGGCTCGCAGAAAGAAGAAGGCTGAGCGGAGAAACAAGCGGATGAACCGTGGCGTTCGAATGACGACGGCCGACAAGGTCGCTCAGGCCGAACGCACGGAAACGATCTTTCCGGCCGGACGGTCGGCAGACGAATGCCGGTTTTCACACACGCGTCGCATGGCGACTTGAGGGTGGGCGAGCGGTTCTCATTGCGTACGAAATCTATCGCTGCGGAAATGAATTCGGAAAACCGGCGGGATTGCCGGGGCGTGGTGAGTTCGGCATCGAAATCATGGTGGCTCTGGCGTATCAGGTTTATGTCGTTGGGGTTTCGATTGATAACGCGTGCCGCCTGTTGAATTTCTTCGAACAGCTCAAGCTGCGAAAATCTCAGGCCGACGCACTGCTGAACCAGCTCGCTCGCGCGTGGGAAAGTGAATTCGAAACGCTTTGTATGCTGCTTGCGAATGCCACCATTGTTCACTGCGACGAAACGTCTTGGAGTATCAACAGCGTGTGGGCGTTTCTGTCAGATAAGCTGACGGTTCTGTTTTATGGTGTGCATAAAGATGGCGCGACTCTGGCGAAGATTCTGGATAAAGATGAGTTTTGCGGAACGCTCTTCAGTGACAATGCGGCCGTGTACCAGAACTTCAACAGTTCGCAGAAATGCTGGGCTCACCTGATTCGCAAGGCGATCAAGCTGACGCTGGAAGACCCGAACGACGCCGACGACCGACGTCTGGCCGATGACCTGATGCAGATTTATCGCGACGCCAAAAAGGCGGCAACAGATGGACGGCTGGGAGACGCCGGGCGACAGAAACGCATCTCCCGACTGGAAGACCGGATTGTCGACGCGTGCCTGCCAGGCTGGACGAATGCAGAAGTTGGCGGCGCAGGCACCGGGAACGACTACCATCGTCTGTGCAATGAGATCATGAAGCTGGTGCTGGACGGTGAACTGCTGGTGTTCGTTCGGCTGGGCAAGGCCGACGGGACGAACAACGTGTCGGAACGACAGTTGCGCGGTGACGCGCTGGCGAGGCGGACCGGTCGCACCAACAAAACGGCCCGAGGTGCGAAGCGTCAGAGTATTATCAGCAGCGTGCTTCAGAGTATCGGAAAGCAGCTCACCGAGTTTCGGCTGCAGTCGGTGATCGATGAAGTGGCTCGCTGGACGGCCGTCGGCCAAAGTTGCTTCGATGCGATGCGAGACACATTGTCCAGGAAGCTCTCAGCCCCACTGCCGGATCGCAAAGGCATCCTCGACAAAATTATTCTCAACGCCGATTCATAATACGCCGGATTCCCAAACCGCCGCGAACCTGACTCCACGCGCATACCTTGGACAGCTACGTTTCAAATTGCCCCCTTTCGAGATCCGAAGACAAAACGAATTGATGCCGCAGGTTATCAAATGGGGATGGCACTTGGGATCTTCGGTGCAGACGTCGACGATGACGGCATCATTATCGGCCCGCCGTTGCATGGGGAATCGTGGTCTGACGATAGAATCACATTCAGTCTGATCACTTTGGCAGCAGATCTAGGTTTAGAGTTCGCCGCTGGGGCAAAGCTCCGAGCAACAAATTATGGATTTCTGACAGTTGAAGGAGAGCTCAAAGATAAATTCAATTGCAATGTGACAGGTGAGTGCACGGTCGCAAGGAGTAAGAAAGGCGAGCTTGAACCAGATCAGCCGGAGCGACGCGAAGATCGCAAGTTTTCCATCGCCGGTGCAATAGACGCTGGCTGCGACGGAGGACTTACTCTGGCCGCGAAGGTAAACCCATTAGGCCTGGAGTATGATCTTTCAATACCGCTCATTTCCGGCGTTCCACCATCGTTAACGAAGAAGGACGGCGGAGATCGTCTGTCGCAACGCCTCGCCAAATTCTCATTTGCAGACCGATCGTTGAGCCTTGATTGGAGGCTGGATGAGCTGCCAGGAATCGATCCAAAACAACTTAAAGAAGCGTTGCAGCGTGCTCAAACGTCTAATGAGAAGATCGAGTTCGTTGATTTGCGGGACTTGGTCGAATGGCTTCGAAAGCATAGCGTAAACTTAGAGGTAAAGACGAGTACCATCGCGTTAGCCGAGGGCTCAAAGAGTCCAGACGGCAACGGGATCCTCTTAACCCATTAACAGGAAACGGTTAACATCGCTATTTGCGACACTCGCCCGACAGCAGCTCGCGACGATTCGCAAGGTGGAGCTGCGGCACGCAGACAACCTTGCGAATGCACAGAGCGGGCTGCCAACATCCGGGCGATGTCGAACGCGGTGCGGGCGGTTCCGCAGACGATGGTCCGCACGACTCGTCGTTTATTCTGCGTCCAGGAAATCCAGTTTGAGGTCTTCCGCAGAGATCCAGTCTTCTGCCGCTCGGCGAACCGTCAACACGTGAACGTCGTTGCCGCAAATGACGAACAGGGCTCGGTAACCTGGGCGAGACCCCATCCCGAAATGCAGTTCGCGCAGTTCGACAGGGAACTCCGGATTCTCGGGGGCGATCGGATGTGACTCTGGAAAGTGGGCAAGTTTTTCCAGCGAATCAAAGGCGTAATGAAACCATTTCTCGGCCTGACTGCGGGAATGGTGTTCCGCCCACCAGGAAGAATTCCGGCGAATGTCTCCTTTCGCCCGGTCGTGAATGATGACTTGGAATTCCATCAGGAACCCGTTGAGAAGCCAAGTTCCCGAGCCAGTTGCTCGCGAGCTTCAGCGATGGGCGTTCCACCTCCCGCCTGCATCTGTTCGACGCCTTCGCGGATCGCCGCCAGATCCTGCTGCTGCTTCAGTGCCCGCATCGCCCGCTGGTGAATATCTTCCTCGACAATGACATAGACCCTTCGCGACGCAACGTCCTCGCAGAGGATGCCGTCGGGATGTTGTTGGAGAGCCGCTTTCTGTTCTTCTGTGAGTTTCACCATGGACACAGTTTAGCATTGCCGGGTTTGATCATGCTACTCGAATTCCCCTGATCTCAGGAAACCGTACCGCTGCCGTGACGCACGCTTCACAATGTCAGCGCGATTGGAAGGTGTTCGTTGCGGCGGGAGAGTGGTCATGCTGAAGGTGTGCGGGGCTCCGGCGATGAGCATTCTGAGGTAGGCGTGGTATTTGGGAATGGCCATCAGGTCTTCCGGAGTGAGGCCGGTGCCGAGAAGTTCGGCCAGCACTTCGGCGTCGCGGGGGCCGACGGTCATGCAGAGAGTTGATCCACAATTGCCGAGCACTCCGGCGAGCGTGGCGGGATCCAGTTGTTCGAGCATCTGAGTCGACAGCACATAGCTGGTGCGGTACTTGCGGGATTCGGCCAAAGCGTCCGCCATCGTGGTGTTGCCGTCGGACAGGTACGAATGGAATTCGTCGATCACGACAACACAATCGGGACGATCGGATTCCGGAACGTTGGCTCGACTCATCGCGGCGATCTGCAGACTGGACAGCAGCAGCGAACCCAGCAACGTGGAAGCATCGTGCCCGACGGTGCCCTTCGACAGATTGCAGATCAGAATCTGCGAACGGTCCATGATGGTTCGCAGTTGAATCCCCTTCCGGCCGGGGTTCAGAATGCGCTGCAGACGTTCGTTGGTCGTGAAAGCTCCCAGTTTGTTTTGCAGGCTGGCGATGTACTGCGTCAGATCACGTTCGTTCCAGCGATGAAATTCGGTCAGCCAGAATTCCCTCACGGCGGCATTTCGCACCTGAGCCACCAGCGACTTACGAAATCCGGCATCCACCAGAATCCGTTGGACTCCGCTGAGCGACGCGTGTGGTGTGCCGATCAAAGTCAGCAGACAGTTGCGGAAGATATGCAGCAGTCGCGGAGCTGATCCATCATCGAACCCGAACACGTTCTTGAACGACGTCAGCACGCCATCGGCCACCAGCGTGGCATCGGCTCCCGGCGGGCCGACCATGGGATTGAAACCGACCGGAGCGATACGATCGGCCGCATCAAAACAGATGACATCGTTCGTGCGGCGTTTGGGAACGACGTTCAGCACATCATCGGCCAGTTGTCCGTGAGGATCAACCAGCACGACTCCCCTGCTGGCTTCCATCTGCTGCCGCACCACGTTGAGCAGAAACGTCGACTTACCGCAGCCTGTCTTCCCGATCGTGAGCATGTGCCGTCGCAGATCGTCCATGTCGATACTGAACTGGTTGCGTTGCTGTCGAAAGCGAATTCGGCCCAGTGTTGTCTTCCTGAAACTTGTCTTCCGGGCCAACAAGGCCACCGGCGGTTCGACTTCGCGGAACGTTGCCGTCTGCAGACGAGACACTCCATCTGCCATCTGCACCAGCGGATGCCACAGCGACGCGACTTCCGCAGCTGATAATAGGAAGCCTCGATGTTTCAGGCAGCGTCTGCGGTCACAGCGAACCGCCACCAGCTTCGCGTCGCCCTGATTGAATCGTCCGAAGGCACCGCAGATTTCCCGGAGCTTTTTTGTGGCGATCTGAGCTGCACTCGTGTCGGATCGCACCGACACCATCAGCCAGCATTCGAACACGGCGTCAGCGGGCTTCAATGACGTCACAGCGGCATCCAGCGGGCCGGGTGTCGTGAACCGAGCCAGCATCCACGACAATCCGCGAGCCCACTGCGATGGCGACGTCGCATGCTGAATGTACCAGTCTTTCAGAATGTCGAAGGCAAACAACCGGTTCAGCGTGGTCGTGACTCGGTCCGCCTCACGCAGTCGACGAACCGCTGCCGGTGGACGGATCACCAGATCAATGCGGCATTCCATCCGTCCCGAACTGCCCGTGCGAATCGCCGACAAGAGTCCAGCCACCGGATCAGCAAACTGCCGAATGTCGGTGTCGTCGCGAAACTCCGCATGAGTTCTCAACGGCAGCACGTCCGGATTCAGTCGAACGGCAAAACTCCATTCGCGATCTTCTTGATGAACGTTTCCGGACTCTCCGGTCACAGCATCGGCGGACAACGCCCGGACGGTCGTTCCTGGATACGCGTCCTGCAACTCCTGCAGCACGGGAACTCGCAGTGAATCGGGGCACTCCATGCCGAAGCCGACTCCGTTACGATCGCCGCGCAACTGCAGAGTCAACCTTTGTCTCCGCGACAGGAGGCGATGCACGGTTCGCAGCAGTGACTCGGTATACACCGGTCCGCGAGTATTGCCGGCGGCGGTTTGAATGGCGAACAGCATGTCGCAGACAGAAACACCCGCTCCCGGCGGTGAGACCGGCATCGGGAGCGGGCCTGCCGTGTCCACACTCCGACGCAGCAGTCCGCTTTCCCGAAACATCCGACGGGTTGGAGTCGGATTCCTCGGTCCTGCAGATACGACGCCACCGCAGTCCGCAACACTCAGGAACGTTCGGCGAGGGACAACGGATGGCCGCTCGATCACGACCCACGCTGCCATCAGCCCGGGACTCCCGACAGGACCGCCAACATAACACAGGACAGTAACCCGCGCTACGATTTACTCCGACAAGTCACACCAAACTGCAGGGGCAGAGACGCACATCTGTGGCCGATTTCATTGAGGAGGTTTACACCAAACAGATCAGCGAAAGGAATGCCCCTGTTAGTTTGTCTCGGAATCTGGAAACCGGTTGTAGGCTACAACCGACGTACCGTTTTTGTGAGGGGGCTGCAGAGGCTTGAATTCGCGTTTCACTTGGTAAAACACAGGGTGTTGTGAATTCTATCGGCTGCCTGAAATCGTTTAGGAAACCGACGCTCTATCCTGCTGAGCTACGAGGGCTTGAGTAAAACTACAGCGTTTCTATGCTTTTTGGCAGCGGTTTTCTTTTTCAAGACACCGGCAACGACACCTGAGTGAGAAACACGTGGCAATGACGACTTCACCCGTCAAACCGAAGAAACCATATCCAGAATTTCCGCTGTTTGCTCACCGGAATGGCCAGTGGTGCAAAAAAAATCAAAGGGAAGCAGTGGTTCTTTGGCGTTTGGGCAGAGCCTGACTCTGCTCTGCAAAAGTATCTCGATGAAGATTCAAGCCGGGCGGGATCCGCGACCACGGCGGGCTAGGGCGTGTGGACATTCAGATCAGATCGACGATGAGTGCTGCGAGCCAGACGAAGCTGGCGAAGTTCTCGATTGTTTTTTCGTAACGGGTGGCCACACGTCGGCATTGTTTGATGCGATTGAAGAAGCGTTCGACCTGATTGCGATTCCTGTAGCGTGTCCTGTCATACCGTTTGCGTGTCGTGCGATTTTTGCTCGGCTTGATACAGGCCTTCGCTTTGGAGACCTTTGATGGCCTTGCGTGTTTCATCGCCATCATAGGCAGCGTCACCAAGCACATGCTGAATCTGGCCGTGCTTGAATTCCTTCAGCAAGTCTCGACCGTGCGGGCCGTCGCCATCCTGCCCCGGACTCAGGTGCATCCTGGCGAGGTGTCCCGCTGCATCCACAGCAGCGTGGACGCTTGGATTCAGGCCTCCGCGAGAACGGCCGAGTCCTCGGCGGCGATCCGCATCCTCTTTTTTTCGTCAGCTTCACGTCGACCGCCAATGGCTGCAAGGTGCACTTTGATTGATGTCGAATCGATCTGCAGTTCCTCAAGATCCAGCTCACTTAACTCAGTGACCACCTTTTCCCAGATGCCGTTCTGACTCCACCGATCAAATCGACGCCATACAGAATTCCAGTTCCCAAAACGCTCCGGCAGATCCCTCCAGGGGCACTCCTGTCTTCAGAACGTACAGAACGCCATCAATAAACAGCCGATTGTCCTTCCCCGATCGACCAGGATCTCCGTCCTTACCCGGCACCAGATCCATGATGCGGCCCCATTGCTCATCCGTGAGTGCATGACGCGTCGACATTTTGAGGTCCTCCTGACCAGTTCCAGAAGCCCGCATCATGACATGGTCCGCATTTTTCCAAAGACGTATGTCCACACGCCCTAGTTTTTGATGATGTGCAGTCTTTGGCAGAGTAGGAAACATGAGCGGCGTGTTCCTGGCACATGGCGGTGGCGGAGCACTTGAGTTTTTGGGCGAGATTGAGGGCTGCGCGTCGGATTGAGCTGACGGCGTGAGCGGCGCGGCCGGTGCGGATGCAGCCGTGGTCTTCTCGCAGATGGGCCTCGAGGACATGGAAGCGGCTTTCGACGAGCCAGCGGCCTCGCAGCAAGCTGGCGCCAGCACAGCTGTCGGTATCGGAAATCCTGAACTCGCTGGAGAAGAAAGGTTACCTGGAAAACAGCGTGGTGATTTTCACCAGCGATCACGGCGACTGTCTGACAGATCACGGACACAGCCAGAAGTGGACCATGTACGACACGATCACCCGCATGCCGCTGATTGTCTGGAGCCCCGGTCGCTTTGAAGCCAACCGCCGCATTGACGGACTGTGTCAGCAGATGGACATCGGGCCGGCAATTCTGGAACTGGCCGGAGTCAGCGTTCCGAAAACCATGGAAGCCCGATCGCTGCTGCCGGTTCTGGAAGGCCGCGACTGGGAACCTCGGGACTACGTCTATGCCGAACACGGCAAAGATCACATTCTGGACGGCACCGATTTTATGTCGATGGTCCGCAGCAATCAGTGGAAGCTGGTCCACTTTATCGATGAAGACGAAGGACAGCTGTTCGATCTGGTCAATGACCCCACCGAAGTCCACAACCTGTGGAACGATCCGGCTCATGCGGACATCAAGCAGCAGATGCTGACCGAACTGCGGGAATGGCAGTTCCGCAGTCTGGTTCAAACCGCCTCCTGGGCCGGACGATTTCGATAGAGTTCTTCCGCGTTGTAACGAATACATCAGTCTTCCGCCCCGCTGAACACAGGCATCGCACAGATTGCATCAGGTCTGCGGAATGTGCCGCCCGGAAAAACAGCGAGCTACACGCTGTTTCTTCTTTGGAAATCCAGTTTCCAAAGAAGAAACGGCCACCTGCAAAGAAGAGCGCCCACCTGCAATAGAGAAACACGAAGTCGACATAGAGAAACATGAGGGCGACGTAAAGAAACAGTCACTTGCTTGCTTCAAACAGCCCTCCGACTCAGTTCACCCCACCGTAGGTCAGGCTTCCGCCTGACAAAACTCTCTCTGTCCATCCATTCCAAACCGGGCGTTGTCAGGCAGGAGCCTGACAATTGCTGAGCAGCAGAGGGCTGACCTCGCGGAGGGCCATGCGACTTTGTGATGTTCGATTGTCGCCGGGCTCTTCCTGAGTCGGCATCGCCTGTGACCAAATATCGCTGCTTTTGCTGGATGCCTCGTTTGATCTGATGTCCTGAGGCGTCAGAATCTCTTCGTGAAGGGTAAACACCCCCGTTTCGTTTCTCGGAGAGAGGCAATCATGGCGATTGATGTCCGGTGTCAGGCCTGCGGAAAGCAATACCGCCTGAACGACGAACTGGCGGGAAAAAAGTTCAAATGCAAACAGTGCGAAGCCATCGTGCTGGCCACACCATCGTCCGGAACCAACGGCAAAGCAGCCCCTCAAACCGAAAAACGCCCCAGGTCCGAACCACCGGCGGGGCAATCTCCGCGGCCCAGACCTGCTGCACAGCAAACGACTTCACAGCCCCCAAAGAAAAAGCCCGTTGGAGCCGGTTCCTCAGGAGCCGGTCAGCCGGTGAAGAAGAAGAAGCGTCCGGCTCCTGCCGCTGACCCCTACGCGAACGACGCTTTCGGAGCACTGGATGAATTCGGCGGCGACTATGGCGATGCGTGGAATGACGACGCTGCCGATCCGTATGGCTCACCACCTCCCCGACGGAAAAAATCAACGGCCAAATCATTCTCGAAGTCAAAGTCAAAGACTCAATCAAAAGCAAAGTCCGGAGCCGGTGGTTTCGGTCTGCCTGCGATGACCTTCAATTTCAACCG
This sequence comes from Planctomycetaceae bacterium, assembly GCA_041398865.1. Classification (GTDB taxonomy): domain Bacteria; phylum Planctomycetota; class Planctomycetia; order Planctomycetales; family Planctomycetaceae; genus Fuerstiella. The sequence goes on along the minus strand of JAWKTY010000019.1, from coordinate 118,950 downwards.
GTTGAATGCCGCGCTGGTGGTTATCGGCGGGATGCTGATCTTCTTTGGCTTCCAGGAAATTCGACTTCGTTCCCGAAGTGGAACAGCCCCCCTCGAAATCACTCTGAGCGAACTGCTGAAAAACGGTCCGGGTTCAGGCGTCTACCTGACGGTGACCGGGAAACTGCCCACGGACGACGGATTCGTGTACAGCGAACGAGGTGGCCGGTACACCGAAGTCTGGGTGCCCTGTGTTCCAATTGAGGGTACAGGCAATGCCAACTTTCTGCTGTATTCGAAAAAGACTCCCACCGAAAGCGATGTGGCGGGAATGGCGATGAACGCGTCACATACCGGAATGATTATCAATGACATCACCGGATTGGATGCCGAAACGAAGAAGCTTCTCGGGACAATTCCCGGAGTCAATCCCGACACCGCCCTTGTTTTTGAAGTCGATCGGACTCCGGCAAGTGTCGCCAAAATTGGTGCGATGATTCTGGGAGGACTCCTGCTGATGCTGGGCGGCCTGTTCTGGATTTTCTTCGTGCATTCCTGACGATGATCGTGGCTGGCCCCATCCCGGTTCCGGCTGGAGGGTCGCGATTCCGTCGATCGAAAACGTGGCGTCCATCATTCTGGCAGCCAACTGAGCCAGCAAAGGGTGCTGCGGGTGGTTCCGGATCAAATGGCGCCCGAACGTCCAAACGTTTGGAATCCGGTCGGTGCTTCCACTACACTCGTCGCCGCAGCGTTTCGTGGTATCCATTCGGCAGGATTAATTCGCACCAGGCGATTCGGGTCCGCTATTGCCGATGGACGTGTGCGGTTGGCAGAATCGAAGTGAGGAGGACAGTGCGTGGGGCGATACTGGATTCGAAACCGCGGTCGAGTACAGGGGCCGTTCAACGAAGAACGAATTCAGGGGCTGCTGCGCCGAGGTCGTTTCAATCGCCATTATCACGTCTCCGAAGACGGGAAGAACTGGTATCCTGCCGGAGATTTTCCGGAACTGTTCGAAGGCGCCGGTGGTCCGATTCCGGCGGATAATGATGACACACCGTTTCGAGGAGGCGGGTCGCCCTTCGATGACGACGATGAGCCGCCTCGACCCAGATCACGAAAAAGCGAACCGGCTCGATCCGGCCGTCGCCGACCTCAGGACGAAGATCCGGACGACGACTTCAATGATGATGAAGACGACGATGCGGACGACGATGACGATGGATGGGACGAGGATGACGACTGGGGCGACAGCGATTCCGGTGCCGTCGGTCGTCTTCTGAGCTGGGTCGAGGCCAACGTCAAACCGCTGGCAGCGGTGCTGCTTGTCGTTCTTGCCGTGCTGGGCTGGCTGACATTCTTCCGCGAAAGTTTTGCTCAGGATCTGGCGGACCTGAATGTGCTGATCGAGGTCAAGGGGAGAATCAGCAAAGCGCATTCAATCGGGATGAACGTCGACGACTGGATGAAGATGTCAGATTCCACACTCGCCGAACTCGAACCGATGGTTACTCGCCTGAACAAAACAGCCTCCGTGCGCGACCATATCAAGCAGGAACTTTTGTGGTCGGCGAGGGACGAGATTCCCAAAATGCTTGACCAGCTGCCCAAGGGAAATACGGACGCCGAAGAGCGCATCGGGCTGAGATTCAATCGAATCAACGACATGATTACTCAGAAAATCCGTCAGCACGACGGTTCGATTCTGACTCTTCCCCCACGCGCGGCGACTTCGGCGGAATCGCCTGAGTCACAGCCCGCGGCCACTGAGGCCATTCCCGGGGCAGCTCCACCTGTGCAGACGGAGGCCAGTCCGAATCCCGGAACGCCGGGCCAGACGCCGCCGCAACCGCAGACGTCTGTTCCGGGGCAGCCGCCGACAACAAATCCGACTCCGCCACCCGTGAATCCCGGGACACCGCCGGCTCAGAATCTGGACGGCGTTCCCGGCCGTCCGGCACCAGCGAAGTTCTGACATCAACGTCGTCCCGGAGTCTAGCGGCGTCGGGCCGTTCCGGAGAGACTCATTCCATAAAAGCGTTGCAGGAAGAATTCGCCGATCAGGGTGATTGCCGTGAAACAGGTGATGCCCAGAGCTGTGGACATCAGAACGGCCGCGTACAGCTGATCGGGCTTCAGTCCGAATTTGCGGCGTTCGATCAGCACACCCAGACCCTTCACGTCTGATCCAACAAAAAACTCCCCCACGATGGCCCCGACGACGGCCGCGCCCCCGGCGATGCGAATTCCGCTGATCAGGTACGGCAGAGCGGAAGGCAGCTGCAGCTTGAGAAACGTCTGCCAGCGGCTGGCCTGGTGCAGCTGAAACAGTTCCCGCAAATCCGCGTCGGTCTGCAGCAGGCCGGTCGTTGTGCTGGTGATGACGGGAAACAGGCTGATGATCATGGAAATCATCGCCACACTGTGAAAGCCTCGCCCCAGGGTCACCACCACGATCGGTGCCACTGCAATGATGGGCACCGTTTGCAGCAGCACCGCGTAGGGATAAAACGCAGTGCGAATCAGTTTCGACTGGCTGAACGCAAAGGCGGCGCATACGCCCAGCAGAATGCTGCCGCCCAGTCCGGTGGCGGCGGTCAAAGCCGTGCGAAACGTGGCTTCGGCCAGCACCTGACGATCACTGATGATGGCGTGAAGCACATCCAGCGGAGCCGGAACGACCACCGACGAAACTCCGGTCAGTCTGAGCGTCAGGTCCCAGATGACCACGACCATGACGGTCACCAGACATGGCGCGGCAAGAGCCTGAAACGGACCGGCTGTTTGATCCCGCGTCATTTTGCCACCGCGGACGCATTGTGTTGTCGACCGTCGACCGGGGGTGATGCGGCGGAATGCAGAGCTTCCGTCACCTGGTCGTACAACTGATGGAATTCCCCGGAAGTTCTCAGCTGACGATTCCGTTCCGGCGGCAGAGGGATGGGCAGATCGGCGAAGATTTCGGCAGGTTCTCCTCCCAGCACCAGCACACGATCGCTCATGAAAACGGCTTCGGAAATATTGTGTGTCACCAGCACAGACGTCAGCTGCTGCCGGTTGTGGATGTCGCGAACGTCCTGTTCCAACTGCATCCTGAGCAGATCATCCAGAGCCGCGAAGGGTTCATCCAGCAGCAGTAAAGCAGGCTTCAGGACCAGAGATCGCGCCAGCGAAACTCGCATCTGCATCCCACCGGACAGCTCGGTGGCCTGACGACGTCGATGTTCAGGCCGCAGCCCCACCAGTTGAAACAGTTCCCGGATGGTGTCCGGTGAAATGTTCGACGGTTTCGGTCCCAGCTCGGCAGGCAGTGTCACGTTGCCTTCAGCCGACCTCCATGGAACCAGATTGGGATTCTGAAACACCATGCCGATGGCTCCGGCAACACCGGATTCCAGTGCTTCATTTGCCAGAACACCCGCGCTGGGTTTCAACAGGCCCGCAATCAGACGCAGCAGAGTCGACTTGCCACTGCCGGACGCTCCCAGCAGGCTGACGAACTGGCCCTCGGGAATGTTCAGTCGAGCGACATTCAGGACCGTACGATTGCCGGAGGCGTAGCCAAAGTCCACGTCAGAAAACGTCAGCATGTCACGGCGTTATTGGGGAAGTGAAAACTGAAACTGCCCGCCGTGAGGAGTCGTAAAACTGACGGTCCGGCCGTCGAACGTGAACTGTCCCGCCAGAGATTCCCATGCGGCTTTCTGCTGATCCGTCAGGTCGGCCAGATCGTGCTTCGAAAACCGGAACAGCGGTACACACAGCAGTTCCACTTCGTGAATGTAGTCGCGGTAGGAACTTTTGTAATCCAGCGACGGCATTTCCTGAAGTACCTTCCGGAAAATGGCATCACGTTCCTCTGCCGTCAGCCACAGCTCGTCGTCCAGTCGAGCCGCCACGAACATGGCGTCAGCTTTGCGTCGAGCCTCGAGCGCGAGTCTTAAACAATGAGTCAGCATCCGGTGCCACGGATGCGACCGTCTGCACCCACAGCTCATTGGTGTCAATTGCTGACACTTCGGCGAGCTGAATCGCAAAGGCAATATTCCCCCGGAACCGAGCGGCCTGATCGATGTGTCTCTGCAGTTGATTGCTGCTGGTTTCCTTCCACTCGGTGACAACTTCATCGATCGCGCCTTTGCCCGCGACCAGCAGATGGCGACGGTCTGAATCCGACAGACTGCAGCCTGAATGGATGAAGCTCTCCCGGACCGCCACCGCTGTCTGGAGGTGCTGAAACTCTTCGCGAGCTTCGACCTTCAGCCTGTCATGCCAGGTATGCATGCCTTCATTGGTCCGGAAGATCAAACACTGGTTTCGACTATACCTGAGGGAGTTCGCGTCGCTGATGTCGGCCGCTCGCTTTCGCTGGATCTCGGACAACAAATCCAGCTGCGGTCCGGATCGCAGCAGCGGCCGCACGTCCAGCTGAGACAGGTAGTATGACTGAGGCCGCAGGGAATAACAGGTGCGATCGAGATTGATCCGACCGGGAATCAGTTTCCGAAGCTGATCCCGCTGTTCACTGGTGAAAAACAGTTCATCGTCCAGCAGATTCAGAATGCGTTCCACAGCCGCGGCGTGTTGAAACTCACGGCGTTCGTCACTGACGACTTCCAGCTTCGCCTGTTGATCTGCGGTCAGATTCAGCGATGTCAGATCGTCAGCATCCCGCAGCAGACACACGGCACGGCTGTCACCGTCAACATCCGTGAAGCGAATCGGAAAGTCATTCGGCATTCCTCGCTGATCCAGCTGCATGGCATGGTTCCGGGCCAACCGACCTTTGCCGACGCCAGCCGGGATCCCGCAAGCGTCGATAGTTCAGCCCGCTGTTCTTCGGTCAGCGACAGTTGCCGATTCAGCCAGTCCTGCTGAGCGTGTGACCAGGCCGTTAGTCGCTTCAGCTTTTGAGCCTGAATTTGTTCCAGCGGGACAGCCGGAGCCATGGGGCGCACGATCGGCTGAGGGCGAGCAGCCGGAGCCGCTTTTTTCTGCCGGCAACCGCATCAATGGCATTGCCGATCATCGCTCCAAATTTTTCCAGTGGTGTCTTCTCTTCCGCAGACAGCCACGAAACGTTCGACGATGCCGCCAAAATCCGCAGACGCAACAGACGGCAATCAGTCGTCTGCGAAAAAAGCTCCATGGCCCCTTCGCCCTGGAGAAGAAGTGAGCAGAGCATACGGACGCCCTCCATACCATCGAATCTGCCGTCAGGCCGTCATCACAGTTCCGGCTTTCTCCCTGGATGACTCAGAATCAGCCCCCTGATTATACCGAAGCGGCCCTCAATTCCCAGTCGAAGGTCGGAAGAAGTTCATGCAGGTGATGCTTCCGGAGCCGCACGAATTTCAAATGCGTTGCCGCGAAACTGCTGTTGTCTCCGGATGTCCCTGTGTGCAGGGATTCACTATCATTCCACTTGTTATTCGTGCTTTCACCGGAAGACTTTCACCTCCTCTGATTGCCTTCAGCGCTGGCTGCGTGAAGATGGTGAGCACACACAGCGAGCAAATCTGACGAGGCAGACTTCGCTCCGGATGACTGCGACGAGATGATTCCGATCCCTGCAGTAAGAAGCCCACATGGCAGATAAAGGCGGCCGAAAACGAAAATCCGGCGGACAGCGACGGCAGAAGATTCGCGTCGATCTCCGCCGGAACAAGCAGGTTCGAGCTCGGGACCAGAATCTCACTCAGGATCTGCTGAACGACGATGTCGCTGCCGAAGATGCTCACAGCAGCGAGCGTTTCAGTGGCAAAGGGCTCTGTCGCGGCGGCGAACCGTGGTCGGCATTGAAGCTCAGGATGACCAGCTGCTGCGAGCCGTTGACACCAGCGACTGCATGATGGGGCGAGTCATCAGCTTTATCGGGCTGACGTCAGGTGCAGGCCGACGCAGATAACCGGGTTTTCGAATGTTCCATCCGCGGCGTGCTGAGAACTCTGGCCCGCGACGCTCGCAATGTGGTCGTGACGGGTGATCGGGTTGTCTTTCGTCAGGAAGGTGACAGCTATCAGGGCGTGATTGAACGTGTTGAGCCTCGTCGCGGCGTGCTGTCCCGCTGCAGTCAGGGACGTGAACATATCATTGTCGCCAACATTGATCAGGTGCTGATCGTGGCATCAGCTGCGGACCCGGAACTGAAGCCGAATCTGATCGACCGCTATCTGGTCATGCCGAACGGCATGATGTGAAGGCCGTCATCTGCATCAATAAGATTGACCTTGTGGATGTCATGCAGCTTCAGAAAACCGCTGCCATCTACGGACAGCTCGGATATCCGGTGGTGATGACCAGCACGGCCGATGGTCGCGGCGTCGAACTGCTGAAGAGTTACCTTCGAGGCCGGCAGACGGCGGTGGCGGGGCAAAGCGGCGTCGGGAAATCGTCACTTCTGAATCATGTCGATCCGGAACTGCAGCTGGGGACATCCCGCGTGAGCGACGCCAGCAGCAAGGGCACTCATACGACTCGCCGCTCGCGCCTGCTGCCTTTGTCTGAAGGCGGCTGGGTCGCCGACACGCCCGGCATCCGACAGTTCGAACTGTGGGACATCGGGCTGGAAGAAGTCGACGGATACTTCATCGAGTTACGGCCGTTTGTGCGGTACTGCCGGTTTCCGAACTGCAGCCACATGCACGAAGACAGCTGCGGAGTCAGGCTGGCCGTCGAACACGGCATGATTCATCCGGATCGCTACGCCAGTTATGTGCGGCTGCGGGAAGAGGATATCTTCGTCTGGAAGAATCCGGCTCGCGGCCAGAGCGGCCCGAAGGTTACGGGCGAGTAATGGTTTCGTGCAGATTGATCAGAGTCGTGGTCACCGCCTGCCATGCTCGGAACTCAGTGGCCGTCGTGTCCGCAGGGCGCCGACGGCTGTCATGAACAGTTTTCGCTGAGGCGGTTCGCTGTTGACCAACGCTGCGTTCTGTTTCCAGGAGATCCTGGAGAATGCTGCGTTCATCAGCGGTCGGCGGCCGCGCGATGCACAGCTGGAAGGCATATTCCAGACGGGCTTCGTCTGAGGAAAGGGCCGACTGCTGCAGAATCCGAGCGGCCATGGCTTCGGCGGCCTCAACGTAAACGGGATCGTTCAGCAGTGTCAGAGCCTGAAGTGGAGTGTTGGTGCGGGACCGCTTCACAGTACACGACATGCGCGACGTGGCGTCGAAGTTGACGAAGCTGGGATAAGGAGCGCCGCGTTTCAGAACCACGTAGATGCCTCGGCGGTACTGTTCCGTTCCCGGACTAACCTGATAGTCATAATTCTGGCCCCCGACTTTGGTCCAGATTCCATCGGGCTGAAACGGACGAATGGGCGGGCCGAACTGAGTCAGATCCATCAGACCTGCGGCTGTCAGCAGATTGTCCCGGATCATTTCGGCATCCATGCGATACCGGGGAGCTCGTGCCAGCCAAACGTTCTGCGGATCGGCTTCCAGAAGCGTTTCTGTGATTGTGGACGTCTGACGATAGGTGGCTGACAGAACGATGGTTTTCAGAACTTTCTTCATCGACCAGCCGTCCTGAACAAATCGAACAGCCAGCCAGTCCAGCAGTTCCGGGTGAGTCGGCGGGTCTCCTTTGACGCCGAAGTCTTCCACGGTGGCGACGATGCCTCGACCGAAGATTTCGGCCCACCAGCGATTCACGGTGACTCGACCCACCAGAGGATTGCGTTCGTCCACAAGCCATTCTGCAAGGCCCAGGCGGTTGGCCCTGCCGTCGGTTGCCGAATGCAGAATCTTCGGAGTGGACGGCGTGACGGCGTCACCGGGATTTCGGTAATCACCTCGCTGAAAGACAAACGATTTCCTCGCTTCCGGAAGTTCGATCATTACCAGAGTCTCGTCCGGCTTCAGATCTTCCTGCTGTTTCTTCAGCTGATCCAACTGCTTCTCCAGTCGCTGGTGTTCGGCATCCTGAGCGACTCGATAGTCCAGTAACAGACTGCGTTCTTTGGCTGTCCACAACTCTGCTTTCTTGCCGACAGCCGCAGCAACGTCGGCCGGAATCGCGGCGGGGGCCGCATTTCCGGTGACGGCTGACAGACGGAAACATCCGATGTTGCGAGCGTTTCCGAACTGCTGACTGAGAGTGAACTTCAGTTCTGTTTCGCTGTTCAGTTCGAGGGATTCCTTCAGAACAAAGCGAGCCCAGTGAGGCTTTCCGAATTCGGGGGCAATGGCCCAGCCGGTTCCGGGTTTCGGGTTGAGTGCTCCGGCGACATCCCATTTCTGCTGAGAAAAGTCAGCTGTCGCCGACACGAACGCAACATCGGTGAAATCGTCCGGTGATGTCGCCGCACGTTGGCGAATCGCGGCGGTAAACAGATTCAGCACGAAGTTGGACCGCTTTCCGTCACCACGTCCCGGTCCCTTGCCGGGCAGAGACCGGTGGGTCAGTGTCTCCAGCAGAATGCCGGTGCCCTGAATCGGCGGTCCGGTGTGCCGCACTGTGACCGTGTAAACATCCGTGTTGGGAGCCGTTCCCGTCAGCAGGACCGAACCGTCATCCAGCAGCTGATGCTGGTCCTGAATGCCTTCCGATTCAAATCCCGTGATCTTCAGCGGGTAGCTCGCAGATGTCTGCTGAATTTCATTCGCGGTGTGCGCTGCCCAGTCACCCAGAGTCTTCTCAATCTCACGACGGTGTTGCTTCACGGACTGGGCGGCAGTTTTGATCTGCTGTTCCAGTTCATCACGCCGGGAATCCCGTTGGGGATCGCTGAGCATCATGGTTGGACCATTGAAGCGGATGGAACTCGGCTGCTTCGGGTCAGCTCGGTCCGCTTCGGCTTCGGTGTTGTTGAAATATGCCAGCAGACCGTAGTAGTCGCGAGACGTAAACGGATCGTATTTGTGGTCGTGACACTGACAGCATTCCAGCGTGGTTCCCAGCCAGACAGCTCCCGTCGTGTTGACTCGATCAATCACCTGTTCAATACGGGTTTCTTCCGGAAGTGATCCGGCTTCAACGTTGGTCGGCGTGCACCGATGAAAGCCGGTCGCGATGCGCTGAGCTTCTGTGGCATCGGGCAGCAGATCGCCGGCCACCTGCTCGATGGTGAAACGATCAAACGGCAGGTCATCGTTCATGGCCTGAATCACCCAGTCGCGCCATGCCCAGATTTCCCGCAGGTCGTCCCGCTGGAAGCCGTGAGAATCGGCGTAGCGGGCCAGATCCAGCCAGTGACGAGCCCAGCGTTCTCCGAACTGTGGTCTCTGCAGCAGATCGTCGACCAGTCGACAGTAAGCGTCTTCGGAATGATCGGCGACGAACGCGTTGACCTCCTCAGGCGACGGAGGCAAACCGATCAGGTCCAGAAACAGTCGACGAATCAGCACTTCGGGAACTGCTTCTGCGGAGGGTTTCAGCTGCCTGCGTCGCAGCTGTTCAAGAACGAACGCATCGACTTCGTTGCGACACCAGGGGTCAGAGAATTCGGAAGGAACCTCCGGCAGCGCGGGAGCGACGTACGCCCAGTGAATGCGTTCCTGAAACGATTCCGGCCAGACAGCGCCCTGCAGAATCCACGACCGCAGATGCTCGATGTCCGATTCCGAAAGCCGTCCACCCACAGCCGGCATGCGTTCGGCATGATCTGCGGGCAGCTGAATGCGGCGCAGCAGTTCACTGGATGCCGGGTCCTGACGATTCACTGTTTCCGTCGACGCGATATCCTCGGCACGATCCAGTCTCAGGTCGCCTTCCTGCTTCTGTTCCCCGTGACATTCGAAACACGATCGCTTCAGAACGGGAAAAACGTCGCGTTCGAATATGGTGTCGGAGGGCTGAGCAACCGCGGTGGAAACCAGCAGTCCCCAGCACAGACAGGCAGCAGGAACGGAGTGTCTCATAAGTTCATCAGCAGGCGGGATCAACAGGGCGGAGATGTGGCCGCGGACCGTGCAGCCGCAGCTCTGCCAGTGTACCGCCGCCTCGCGCTGCCAACAAACACAGATTCTTGCCACCGCGACCGACACCGGGAAAATGACGCCCGCTGATGTCTCACACTGTCATGATCCGCAGGGTGCCGGCAGGCGAAGGCTGATTTCAGCGATCGGTGATGTTGGCCAGTTCGTGGACGGCCGACCATTCTGCGGGAGTGACCGGAGTGATCGACAGCCGCGATCCTTTGCTCATGACGGCCATCTTCGATGTGACGGGATGAGCCTTCAGTTCATCGCGAGTGACGGGCTTCGGAAAGACGGTAACCAGACGAATGTCCACCATGTACCACCGAGGATCATTCGGGGAACTGGCTTCGTCGAAGTATTTGTGCTGCGGGTCCTGAGCGAAATGGTCCGGGTAACCCGCCTTCACGATTTCCGCTGTTCCGGCAATCACCATCGGGTTGACTCGACTGTGATAAAACAGAACACCATCACCGACCCGCATTTCGTCCCGCAGCATGTTCCGAACCTGATAGTTGCGAACTCCTTCCCAGCTGGTCCGTTTGCCTTTGGCGGCGGCCAGATCATGGATGGAGAACACGTCGGGTTCGGATTTGAACAGCCAGTATCGCGGAGAAGTCACAGTCATTTCAGCGGGATCACGGGAACTCGGCAGGGCAGATTCAGTGCGGCACAGACATCACGTCGCCGGCGGTTTGGGCTGCGGTGCCGGAACAGTCGTCAGCGCAGGTGCGGGATGGGTGATGTCTGGTTTTTCCTTCGTGGGATCCCACTTCAGAATGGCGACTCCCAGTGGCGGCACCTGAATCTTCAGACTGTGATTCAGACCGTGTGACGGTTCCGGGTCGCTGAAGATGCCGCCGGCATTGCCGACGTCAGTGCCTCCGTACCAACTGCCATCAGTATTCAGCAGTTCCGCGTAGAACCCGGGTTCGGGGACGCCGATGCGATAATTGATGTGAGGCTGCGGCGTCAGATTGGCAACCACCACAATCCGTTCGCTGCCATCCACTGTCTGCCGCATGAACGCTGTCACGCAGTTGTGAGTGTCGTCCCCGACGATCCAGCTGAAGCCGTCCGAGTGCACGTCGCTGGAATGCAGTGCCGTTTCACGAACGTACAGCCGATTCAGGTCGCAGATCAGGCGGCGAATGCCTTCGTGAGTTTCGAAGGTCCGGAGGATCCATTTGATCTCGGAATCATGACTCCATTCTTCCCACTGACCAATTTCGTCTCCCATAAACTGCAGCTTCTTCCCCGGACATGCAAACTGCAGGCCGAACAGCAGTCGCAGATTGGCGAACTTCTGCCACTGATCCCCGGACATCTGTGCCAGCAGAGCTCCTTTGCCGTGAACAACTTCATCGTGCGACAGCGGCAGCATGAAGTTTTCAGTGAAGGCATAGATGTTGCGAAACGTCAGGTCATTCAGATGCCATTTCCGATGAATCGGATCACGCCGCATGAATCTCAGCGTATCGTTCATCCACCCCATGTCCCATTTCATCGTGAACCCCAGTCCTCCGCAGAAAACCGGTCGGGATACTCCGGGCCACGCAGTCGATTCTTCAGCAATTGTCAGAATTCCCGGGAATTCCGCATGCATCACGGTGTTGAAATCCTTCAGAAAATCAATCGCCTGCAGGTTCTCACGACCCCCGTACTGATTGGGAATCCACTGACCGGAATCTCGCGAATAGTCCAGGTACAGCATCGACGCTACCGCGTCCACTCGCAGCCCGTCGACGTGGTAGACATCGCACCAGAAGCGGGCACTGCTCAGCAGGAACTCACAGACTTCGCGGCGACCATAGTTAAAGATCAGCGTGTTCCAGTCGGGATGATAACCCAGTCGAGGATCTGCGTGTTCGTAGAGATGAGTTCCATCAAAACCGGCCAGAGCGTGAGAATCCACCGGGAAGTGGCCGGGCACCCAGTCAAGAATCACTCCTATGTTTCTCTGATGCAGATAATTAACCAGATACTGAAAGTCATGCGGAGTTCCGAAACGACTGGTCGGAGCAAAATAGCCTGTCGTCTGGTATCCCCACGATCCGTCGAACGGATGTTCCGTCACCGGCATCAGCTGGACATGAGTGTACCCCGTCTCCAGAACATATTCGGCCAGCAGATGTGCCAGTTCACGGTAGTTGTGATAGGTCCGGCCGTCGTGAGGACGTTTCCACGAGCCCGCATGAACTTCATAAACCGACACAGGGGCTTCCAGCCAGTTGGTTCGGCCACGCTTTTCCAGCCACGCCTTGTCATGCCACTGAAAGTCCCGAAGGCTCCAGATGACGGACGCCGTTCCCGGACGCAGTTCCGACGCAAACGCAACCGGGTCGGCCTTCTCAAGCAGCCGACCGTCCTGAGTTTTGATGGCGTACTTGTAGCGGGTTCCGGGGATGGCTCCGGGAACATAGCCTGACCAGACGCCGGTATCGCTGGAACTCATCCAGTCCCGGCCGGGTGTCCAGCCGTTTCCGTCACTGATGATGGAGACTTCCCTGGCATTCGGAGCCCAGACGGCAAACCGAACACCTCCTTCGACTCGGTGAGCACCGAGATAACGATACAGACTTGTGCGATCGACAGGCTGATCAAACGTGCTGGCCATTTTCTTTTGACTTCCGGTCGTGGAAGTTTCTGAACGATTTGTTATGGACACCTCAATGCGGGCAACGCCCGCACACACTCCGAGCGATCGCTCGAATATGCTCCCGCCTGTCATCTTCAGAAGCAAAGATCACGGTTGTGAGTTCTCTTCTGAAGGACTGTCACACCGCCCGCCGTCAGTCCGAGGGTGAGATGAGCGGACATGCGATGTGCCCTGAAGTCCCGGATATTAGCGAATCGACAGCTCAGGTTCCCAGCGTGAGCCCTTCTGCGTTTCTGAGATCTCAGGGTCTGCTGCAGGAAAACAATCGTGGTCCGCTGTGGAAACGGCGGAACGATGCCCCGGATTACCCAGTCCCACTCGCCTCGTGGCGCAGATGCCAGATTTTGACCGGACCGGCTGAACGCGTAATCCGGCGGCATTCCACTCAGGACCACGATGAGGCCACCGAGCTTATGTCACGCGGGCTGCCAGACGAGGATTTCGCCTTTACCGGGGACTGAAATGTCTCCGGCGAATCGCTGGTAGCTTCCCTGACTTCCGAAAGCAGGCAACTGAACTCCGAACTGTCGGACATAGCGGTCGTACAGACTGACGAACGTGGGCAGATACTGTCCGGATTCCACAAATGTCGGCATCATCTGCAGCGGCTTCATGGAAATGATAGTGCCGCGATTCATCCAGGCTCCGGTTCGAATCTCGGATCCGCTCATCAGAATGATCGTTCCGCCTTTCATCTGCAGACCGGTGAAATCACGTGTGGGTCCGCCGACCACAATGGTGCCTCGGCGCATCCGCATTCCGACTTCCAGCCCGGCGGAACCATCGATCACGATTGTTCCGTTGGACATTCCCCGAAGCGCTCCCAGTATGCCGCTCCAACTGTCCGCCGGCATTGCCGTGGACGCGAATTGTTCCGTTTTTCATTTCTGCCCCGATCCAGTCGGAAGCGTCACCAAAAACCTCGGTCCGACCGCCCTTCATGTGAGCTCCCAGATGCATGCCCACGCTGCCATGAACGGTGATGCTGCCCTGAGTCATGCCTCGGCCCAATCGGACCTTATGCAGATCGCCATGAATCGCCACGTCGTTGCAGGGCGCCCTCGATGTCGAAGAACTCCTTCAGCGGAACCTGTCGCTTTCCGTGATAGACGGTCAGTTCCGCAATCTCGATTGCCGTCCGCCGGGCGGACATCGGGCGACAGAGCTTCAGCCAGCGGAACGGTCGGCTGAGTCTTCAGGTGAAAGTGCAGTGTCATCAGGTGATATGTCTGCCGGGGCAGAAAAAACTGACAGTGAGACGGATAAGAACCTGCTGACAGTGAGAATACCAGAAAGATGATGTGAATGAGGCAATCCAGAAATCAGGAAACAACTTTCGTTAAGAGAATTCAACATCCGTCAAACCGATCGGACCAGGAAAGGGAAAAAACAGGAGGAAGAATTTCCTGAAGATTGGCAACCGTAAGACACCAAACTTTGCCATCAAATCCGAAGTGGCGATGTTGTCTGGAGTTGTTGCGGACTTTGAATTTCGTGAAGGATAAATGAAGGCTCGTCATTTGACAGTTGGTCTGAGCGGGGTAACATCGCGACCGTTGAGTTGAGTAACGGTCCGCGACGGTTTTTCTGCACCTCCGACGCGGATTCATCCAGAGACAGCCATCTTCCCCGGCATCTGCTTCAGGCGACGGAGTGTCGGATTCCACGGCACCATCAACCCTGTGACGCTGCGCGGGAGAGAAATACAGGAGGTCCGCGCCAGCGCAGCCATTGTTCACGGAATGTCCGCGCACAGTGAAGGTTTCGATGTCCCGCATACAACCCAGACTCGGCACCTGCCGGTACCTCTGGCGACTGCATCTGAAGCAGCGTCAGGACAGCAGCCGCAGGGCCCCTGTCCGTCAGAAATTCTGAAGCAGCTGCGCGATGCCGTCGGTGGGCCGAATTTCGACCACTGGCTGTCCCGAAGGAGCCGCTTTGATGTGCAGCATGACACGCTGAAGATCTTCGTGCCCAATCCCTTCATCGCCAACTGGCTGCTGAAGCGTTTCCGAACGTCCTTCAACAAAGCGGCCAGCGAACTGCTGGGCCCTTCCGCTCGCTTTGACCTGATCGTCGACGAAACCCTGCAGGCGGAAGCGTCAGGCCAGGCATCGGTCACAGTTCTGCCGTCATCCCGCACCTCGCCCATCCTTGCCGTTTCACCGCAGAACGTGACTCCGATCGCCGCTCCGCGTCAGGTTACAGCCGGGCTGGACGGAATTCAGCCGCTGGCTGTTCGGCCGATGAATCGAAGACGTTTCAGCACGTTTTCGTGATCGTCACCGGCGACTGCAACGACACGGCCGTGATGGCCGCTCGTCAGGCCGGCGGATGCTCCAGGCGAACGCTTCAACCCGCTGTATGTCCACGGCACCACCGGCGTCGGAAAAACGCATCTGCTGGAAGCCATTTACAGCGAAATTCGACGCTCTCAGCCTCAGCTGAATGTGATGTACATTTCCAGCGAAGCCTTCACCAACGCCACTTCACTCAGGCCGTCGCCACCAAACCGTTCCGTCGCTGCGCCAGCGGTTTCGAAACGTTGACGTGCTGCTGGTGGACAACATCGAGGATGGATAACAAAGAAAGCGCTCAGGAAGGGAATTCCTTCACACGATTGTTCAGGTGATCGAACACGGTGGTCAGCTGGTCATTTCGGAGATCGACATCCATCTGCTGACAAAGCACAGCGAACAGCTGACGACTCGTTTCATGAGCGGTCTGGTGTGTCGCATTGAAACGCCCTGTGAAGACACTCGACGACGCATCACCGCCGCCCTGGCTCTGCCGATGAAAGGCAGCTTCACTCAGGAGGCACTCGACTACGTCGCGCGACGCTGCCGGAAGAACGTCCGGGAAATTCAGGGAGCCATCAATTGCCTGCACGGACATTTCACTCTCAGCGGACAGAGGATCTCTGTTCAGCGAGCCCGGGAGATTCTCGGAGAACTCGAACAGGAATGTCGACGTCTGGTGCGTCTGAGTGACGTCGAGAAGGTTGTCTGCGATGCCTTTGGTCTGACCGCCGCCGATCTGCGTTCGAAGTCACGTCGCCAGGCCGTGGCCTGCCCGCGTTCGCTGGCCATGTATGTGGCTCGCAAACTGACGAAAATGGCCTACCGCGAAATCGGGATGTACTTCGGTGGTCGGGATCACAGCACCGTCGTGGCCGCCGAAAAGCGTGTCATCGAATGGATCGAATCCAACGCCCCCATCAACCTCCCGACATCCTGCTTCGGCCGGACATTCGCCGAAGTCGTTCATGAACTCGAAGAACGCCTCCTGAGCCTCGCCTCCTGACCGAACGTCCCCGGATTTGAGTGAAATGCTGATGGCTTTGCGCCCCGACGCGGATCGGGAGGGCGACCTGGAGCTTGACGAAGCGGACGATCTGTGTGATGAAACGGTGATTGTGGGGGCCATTGATCCGAACGTGGGCAGGGCTCAACGTCGTGAAGAGATTGTTTTTCCCTTCGTTTCAACCTTCCTTCGGCAAAGTTCGGTATGCTGATTTCTCGTCTTTTTCTGTTGATCTGCAGTGGTCTGTTCACGCTTGTGAGCTCCGTCGGGTTTTCGGAAGACTGGCCGGGGTGGCGGGGGCCTCGCGGGGATGGTTCATCGCAGGAATCTGATGTTCCAACCGTGTGGAACGGTGAGACGGGGGACAATATTGCCTGGAAGGTGCCGATTGCCGGAGTCGGCCATTCGTCGCCGATTGTGTGGCAGGATCGAATTTTCGTGACCAGCTGCCTGGAGGATGAGCAGCAGCGTCTGCTGATTTGCCTGGATCGGAAAACAGGAAAGCAGATCTGGCAGAAGCCCGTGGTGGAATCACTGCTGGAGACCAAGCATCAGCTGAACAGTTACGCCTCCGGAACTCCGGCGACTGATGGCCAACAGGTCTACGTGACATTTCTGGTCACCGACGGTCACGAAGTCGACGCTCCCAACGTCGGCAAACCTCGAAATGTTACTCCGGGAGAAATTCTGGTCGCAGCGTTCAATTTCGATGGTCAGCAGTTGTGGTCTGCGGCCCCGGGTTCATTTACCAGTGTTCACGGCTTCTGCAGTTCCCCCGTGCTGTATCGGAATCTGGTGATCGTCAACGGTGACCACGACGGCGATTCGTACGTTGTGGCTCTGGATCGTTCCAGTGGTGAAATCGTCTGGAAGGTTTCCCGCGCACATCGAACTCGCAGCTACTGTACTCCCATCATTCGGCACATCAACGGCAAGGATCAGCTGGTGATGTCGGGAAGCAAGTCTGTTGTCAGTCTGGACCCGGCGACCGGTGAGCAGATCTGGAAGATTGAAGGGCCGACCGAGCAGTTTGTGGCGTCGATGGTTTTCGACGGAAGTCATTTCTACATGGCGGCCGGCTTTCCGACTCATCATGTCATGAGCATCCGACCCGACGGCGCGGGTGATGTGACGGAAACTCATGTTGCCTGGCACAGTACTCAGGCCAAATGCTACGTCCCGTCACCGGTCGTCATCGATCACTTTCTGATGGTGGCCGATGACCGAGGCACCGCCAATTGTTTCGACACGGTGAGTGGTGACCGGCTGTGGCAGGACCGGATGGGCAGGCACTACAGCGCGTCACTGCTGTCGGCCGGAGGCCTGGCCTATTTTGTTGCTGACGACGGAATCACGAAAGTGGTGCGCCCCGGAGTGAAGCCGGATGTGGTGGCAGAGAACCCGCTGGGAGAATACTGCTTTGCGTCGCCTGCTGTGTCGCAGGGGCAGTTGTTTCTGCGATCGGAAAAACATCTGTTCGCGATTGGCGTGCGGAAATGAGGTCTGAATTCGGGGGACGTCGAGAAAGCGGAGAACGCGGCCCGGTTTGCACGTCGAATGCGGGCCGATAGACTTCCGGTTTGTGCCTGCCGCGCGTTGACCCCCTCTCCAACCCCGCTGAGAATTTCATCATGATTCGAACGAGTCTGGTCGCTGCCCTGTTTTTTCTGTGTGTTCCGTCGACCGGGCGATCAGACGACAGTTCCTGGAAACTGCAGCCACTGAAATACAACCATCCCGGGCTGAAGGTGGATCTGGGTGTGGGTCTGTGGGCGTGGCCGATGCCTCTGGACTACGATGGCGACGGCGACCTGGACCTGTTGGTGTCGTGCCCGGACAAACCGTCGAACGGAGTTTATTACTTCGAAAATCCGAGTCAGGATCGAGCGGCCAAACTGCCCGTGTTTAAAGCCGGTGTGCGAGTCGGGAAGACGTCGCACAACATGCAGATCAGTCACGTCAACGGGAAGGATCGAATTCTGCAGACGTGCTTCGAATTTGAACGGGATGAGAAGACCGGAGCGTTTGACTTCGAACATGGACGACGTGTTTACGGGAAAAGTAACGTACATGAGAACGGTGTCCGCGCGAACATGTGGCGGTATGTCGACTATGACGGAGACGGCGATCACGATTTAATTGTCGGTGTCGGGGACTGGACGGACTACGGCTGGGATGCGGCGTATGACAGCCACGGTCGCTGGCGCAACGGGCGTCTGCACGGCTACGTGTATCTGATTGTCAATGGCGGCAGCGATGATCAACCCGAGTATGCCGATCAGCCGGTGAAGCTGCAGGCCGGTGGCGGTGAAATCGACGTTTATGGCTGGCCGTCTCCGAACTTTGCAGACTTCGACGGCGATGGTGACCTCGATCTGCTGTGTGGCGAGTTTCTTGACGGCTTCACCTATTTCGAAAACACAGGTTCACGCACAAAGCCGGACTATGCGGCCGGACAGCGGCTGAAGAATTCCGCCGGGCAGGATCTGGTGATGGATCTGCAGATGATTACGCCGACAGCCATTGACTGGGACAACGATGGCGACATGGACCTGATTGTCGGCGATGAAGACGGTCGGGTTGCACTGGTGGAGCACACCGGGGAGTTGCGCGACGGACAGCCGGTGTTCCTGTCGCCGGTCTATTTTCAACAGGAAGCGGACACTCTGAAGTTTGGAGCTCTGGCGACTCCGTTTGCGTACGACTGGGACAGCGACGGCGACGAAGACATTCTGTGTGGCAATACGGCGGGTTACATCGGCTTCTTTCAGAACCTGGGCGAAGGCGAAGACGGGCTTCCGAAATGGGCGGCTCCGGAATTGCTGAAAACAGGAGAAGATTCGGCACCGTTTCGGATTCTGGCGGGTCCGGAGGGTTCGATTCAGGGACCGTGTGAAGCCAAGTGGGGCTATACGACTTTGTCCGTGGCTGACTGGGACGGCGACCATGATCCGGACGTGATTTTCAATTCGATTCTGTCGCGTATCGGAATTCTGCGGAACGACGGCGATCGTCTGGTGGATACTCTGGTCGACACGGGCCTGAATGAAGCTCCGCCGAAGTGGTACTGGTGGCAGACTCAGAGCGGTTCCTCGCTGACTCAGTGGCGGACAACTCCGCTGGCTGTTGACTTCAACGGCGACGGAAAGCTGGATCTGGTGATGCTGGATCAGGAAGGTTATCTGACGGTGCGTTCTGATCGGCAAACGGCGGAACGCATCTTCGTGGATGAAAACAATCAGCCATTGCAGCTGAATTCCAAAAGCTGCGGCGGATCGGGACGAGTCAAGCTGGCGGTGGTGGACTGGGATGCCGATGGCCGCCTGGACATTCTGACCAATTCAGAAAACACGGCATGGTACCGCAACTGCGAAGATCGCGAGGGAAAGATTGTTCTGAAGAAGGTCGGGAACCTGACGGAACGCAACGTGGCCGGACACACATCCAGCCCGGCAGTGTGCGACTTCAATGAGGACGGCCGACCTGATCTGCTGGTCGGTTCGGAAAACGGTCGCATCTATCACATTCGACACGATGACTGCATCGCGTATTCCGGCGATCAGCTTCAGGCAGCGGCTCCAGGGAAACCAGCGGAGGCAAAGTTTCCGGGGTTCGTTTCGGAAGAGTTCATCTACAGCAAAGCCGGTTTTCCGGAATGCCATGCTTCGACGATCTGCGAGACAGACCGAGGTTTTGTTGCGGCCTGGTTTGGCGGGACGAAGGAAGGCAATTCTGACGTTGGGATCTGGAGCAGCTATCATGACGGCAGCGGCTGGTCAGGGCCGAAGGAAGTCGCGAATGGCATTCAGCATGATGGTCTGAGGTATCCGTGCTGGAACCCGGTGCTGTATCAGCCCCCCGGTGATGCTCCGACTCTGCTGTTCTTCAAGGTCGGCCCGAATCCTCGGGAATGGTGGGGCGAAATGATGGTCAGCTATGACCGGGGTCGAACGTTTCGCGACCGGCGGCGGCTTCCGGAAGGCATCGACGGACCCGTGCGCTGCAAGCCGATTCTGCTGCCGGACGGTGAAACTCTGCTGTGCGGTTCATCAACGGAATACGACGGCTGGACGGTTCACTTCGAATCCACTCGACTGTTTGACGGGATGCCTTCGGGGACGTGGAAACGAGTCGGACCGATCAACACGGCGGACGAATTCAATGCAATTCAGCCGACCTTTCTGCAGCACCGTGACGGGCGTCTGCAGGTGTTGTGTCGCACGAAGGAAAGTGTGCTGGTGACCAGCGAAAGCAGTGATCAGGGGACGACATGGTCGAAGCTGGAAGCTCTGGATCTGCCGAATCCGAATTCCGGAATTGAAGTCGTCTCGCTGACCGACGGTCGGCACCTGCTGATTTACAATCACCTTGGCAGTGGCAAGACCGGATGGGGGCGGCGAGGCTTGCTGAACCTGGCGATTTCGGACGATGGCCGCACGTGGAAGAAGGTCGGCGTTCTTGAGCAGGAAGAAAAGGGTGAGTTCAGCTATCCGGCGATCATTCAGAGTAGTGATGGTCTGGTTCATTTGACGTATACCTGGAAACGTCAGCGAGTTCGGCATGTGGTTCTGGATCCGGCACGAATTCAGGCCGGCGACGTGCTGACGAAGGGCAACTGGTATTCTGAATAACCCAGGGCTCTGTTGTTCGACCCGTTCCGGGGTGAATCGCTGTGATTTCCCGCCTGAGATCTCTTCACGGCGTTGGGCACTGTCCACGTTGAGGAACAACCGTTATGGTGAGACTGCTGTCGGTCGTGTGTGTCGTGGTCACCTGTTTCGAGCCGGATGCGAATGCGGATGAAGACTTCTTCGAAACAGAGATTCGTCCTCTGCTGGCGAATCACTGCGTGAAGTGCCACAGCGAAGTGAAGCAGTCCGGCGGGCTGCGACTGGACACTTCCGAAGGACTGCAGACCGGAGGCGAACGAGGTCCCGTTGTTGTGGCCGGAAAGCCGAAACAGAGCCTTCTGATTCAGGCGGTGCGTCATACCGACGATCTGCAGATGCCGCCGGACGAGCGTCTGCCGGATGTTGCCATCAGCCTGCTTGAACACTGGATTACAACGGGGGCGGAATGGCCGAAAGCAGGCGGCATGATCCGGTCGGCTGCCGCTGAGAAGCTGGCAAGTCACTGGGCCTTTCAGCCATTGCGGCCGGTCCAGGTGCCGGATATTCGTTCGTTTGAAGGACGTGTTCGATCTGACTTTTTTCGGAATCCGATCGATGCCTTCATCGCGGAAGGTCTGCTGAAGTCGGGACTGTCGCCATCGCCGGAAGCCGACAGAAGAACGTTGTTGCGGCGACTGAGTTATTCGCTGACGGGGCTGCCTCCTGACGTCGAACAGATTGCTGCGTTTGAAGCGAATACGGCGGGCGGCGATGTTGAACGGGAAGTGGAACGTCTGCTGAATCTGCCCGCTCATGGAGAACACTGGGCTCGACACTGGCTGGATGTAGCTCGGTATTCAGACACCAAGGGCTACGTGTACGCTCGGGAAGAACGTTTCTGGATTCACGCATGGGCGTACCGGGACTGGGTGGTCGAAGCTCTGAACAGTGACATGCCTTATGACCGGTTTCTGCTGCTGCAGATTGCCGCCGATCAGGTGCCCGACCGTCGGGCGAATGATCTGGCAGCGATGGGTTTCCTCACACTCGGACGTCGGTTTCTGGGAGTTCAGCGGGATATCTACGACGACCGCATCGACGTTGTGACTCGAGGAACGATGGCACTCACGGTCGGGTGTGCTCGCTGTCACGATCATAAGTACGATCCGGTGCCGACGGCTGATTATTATTCGCTGTACGGAGTCTTTGCCAGCTGTGTTGAAACGATGCTGCCGCTGCCGGATGATTCACCCGCGGATGACGCTTTTCAGACGGAACTGAAGACGCGTCTGGACAAGCTGAACTCAACACTTCAGGAACGTCGGGTCAGTACACAACAGCGTCTTCGCGAACGCATCGGCGATTATCTGCAGGCTCAGTTCGAACTGGAAAAATATCCCGACGAAGGCTTCGATCAGGTGATTTCCACCAGTGATCTGCTGCCGTCTTTTGTCAAACGCTGGCAGGAATATCTTCGTCAGGCTGATCTTCGGCAGGATGCGATTTTCACCGCGTGGCACGAATTCCTGCGAGGGGAATCGCTGTCAGAAGCGGACCGAAGCTGGCAGCTTCCTGCTGAGACAAATCGACTGGTGGCGGAGGCGTTTCCACTGCGGCCGAACAGTCGTGAAGATCTGATCAGTGTGTACGCTCGGCTGTTTCACGACATCGATCAGCAATGGAAGCAGGCGGTCGCGGGGAACGGCGAGATGACGGAGTTGTCGGATCCGGCAGCGGAAGAAATTCGGCAGGTGCTGTACGGAGCGGGGTCTCCGTGTGTCGTGCCCGACGAACCGGTGGTTCATACGGAATACGATTTTGATTCAGGCACGTGCAATGAACTGTGGAAGCTCCAGGGAGAAGTCGATCGGTGGCTGCTGAATGCGGCGACGCCTCAGAGATGGGCGGTCATTCTGGAAGACCGACCGGTGCCTGCGGTTTCGCGAATTTTCAAACGAGGCAACCCGGCTCAGAAGGGCGACGATGTTCCTCGACAGTTTCTGAAACTGTTATCCGGCCCGGACCGGCAGCCGTTTCAGGTCGGCAGCGGTCGCTTTGAACTGGCTCAGTCGATTGCGTCGGCCAACAATCCGCTGACGGCTCGAGTCATGGTGAACCGCGTGTGGGCTCATCACTTCGGTCAGGGTCTGGTCACCACGCCCGGAGACTTTGGAACTCGCGCGACACCACCATCTCATCCGGAATTGCTGGACTGGCTGTCGAACTGGTTCATCCAGGAAGGGTGGAGCCTGAAGAAGCTGCATCGATTGATGACAACGTCCGGGACCTTTCGACAGGCATCATCCGGACCGGACAACGTCGATGTGAAATCGGCGGCGATGACGGTCGATCCGGAGAATCGCCTGCTGTGGCGAATGAACGTGCATCGGCTGTCGTTCGAGGAAATGAGGGACTCGATCCTGACGGCTGCGGGAACGCTGGATCGAGCGATCGGCGGTCGCCCGGTGAAGCTGTTTGAAGCTCCGTTTCCGGCGAGGCGAAGTCTGTACGGACTGGTTGATCGACAGTTTCTTCCGGGCACGCTGCGGATGTTTGATTTCGCCAACCCGGACCTGTCCATTCCGGAACGCAGTGATACGACGGTTCCGCAGCAGGCGTTGTTTCTGATGAATCATCCGTCCATGCTGCAGCAGGCTCGACAGCTGGCCGATCGAGCCCAGGCGGCTGCCGGTCATGATCCTTCCGGCGCTCAGGTGAAGGAACTCTATCGTCACTGCCTGCAGCGATCTCCGACCGACGTTCAGATGCAGGACGCCATCAGTTTTCTGACATCGGCAGCGACAGCCGATCCAGTTGAGGTACCGATCACATCGGCGGACTGGTCATATGGTTTCGGTGTGTATGATGAAGCCATGCAGCAGGTGACGGGCTTCGAGCCGCTGCCGCACTTCACGGGAACAGCGTGGCAGGGGGGCGAGTCCTGGCCGGATCCGAAGCTGGGCTGGGTTCAGCTGACCGCGACGGGCGGGCATCCGGGAAACGATCGCAGTCATGCCTCGATTCGGCGCTGGACGGCGCCGCGTGCGATGACGGTTCGTCTTCGCAGCCAGGTGATTCATGATGCTGGACCGGGGGATGGCATTCGGACGTTCATTGTCAGTTCATCCGGCGGACTTCTGGCTTCGGCGAAGCTGCATCAGCAGACAGTCAATCTGAATGTGGACAGCGTTACGCTGGATGGCGGGCAGACGCTCGACTTTGTCTGCGACATTGGCGACGTACTGAACAGCGATCAGCACGTCTGGAAGGTGACGATTGAATCCACCACGGACCCTGACGCCGTGACCTGGAATTCTGAAACAGATTTTCCACGAGCGATGAATCAGGAGCTGACACCACTGGAACAGCTGGCTCAGGTACTGCTGTGTTCGAATGAATTCCTGTTTGTGGACTGATGCTGTTGCCGAGGGAGCACAAGTCGCCTATCTCGAACCTGAATTCTCCACAAGAGTAATTTCCGGTGGCTGATGCACAATTTCTGCATTTCGGGGAAAGGTCGAAAACAACGGCATCGACAAGTTGACGACTGCGACCCGGCGTGCGAATAATCCACGAAGTGATTTTCAGGGAGGTGCAGCCGGGGCCGCGTGTTGCCATCCCGCTTTTGAAGGTCTTTGGCGCAGTGCAGCATGAATGGAAGGAGTCATCTGTCTGGCACCCGCCGTCTGCGTTCCGGAAGCGTATCAGGGCAGCTTCCACCCACATCGACGCTCGATGTGAGGATTCCCCATCGGTAACCGGGTCATTCCCGCGATTCGTGATTTTACGGGGCTGAACGATTGATTTTTCTGAGACGTCTGTATGCTGAGGGTTTACGGCACTCTGACATTCCGCCTGAGTTTTCTCGGTCAGTTTTTCGGACTTCAGAAGTGAAATGCGTGTGTCTCACAGGGAGGCACTGACACTCGTGTTTGCAGGGGCGTTGCTCCTCGTCCTGTATTGGGTTCCGTTTCAGGAACCGGTGCGGGAGAAACATTCATAAATCAGAAGAAGGGGATTCGCGTGCATCGTCTGGATTCAGGACTGAAGGCGATCATTGAAGAGGGCAGGAAGCGCGGCTTTGTCACTGTCCAGCAGGCTCATGCCTGGCTGCCTGACGAAGGCGGCGATCCTGCGATGGTCGACAACCTGATCAAAACGCTTGATGCGGAAGGTCTGGACTTCATTGAAGATCCGGATATTCCTCTTGAGCCCGAACCGGTTGAGGAACAGGTTCGCGAAGAACAGGCCGAGAAAGCTGCTCGAGCACTTCTGGGGCCGGAGACTTCGGCTCTGTCGTCTCGGGATCCGATTCGGATGTATCTCAGTCAGATGGGGAACATCCCTCTGCTGAGTCGTGACCGGGAAATCTTTCTGGCCAAGCAGATTGAGATCACCCGCAAGCGCATGCGTCGGCACGTCATGGAATCAGACTTTGCTCTTCGCATTGCCATCGACATCATCGAAAAGGTCAGCCGACAGGAACTGCCGTTCGAAAGGACACTCAGAACGTCGGAAACCGAAGATGTTCGCAAGGAGCAGATTGAAGGCCGCATGCAGGCCAATCTGGCAACTCTGCGGCAGCTGATGTCGGTCAACGAATCCGATTTCGCTCTGTGGCGAACTCTGGCAGACGGTCCGGAACGAACGGCCGTGCAGCTCAGGATTCGTGAACGTCGAGTCAAGATGTGTTCTTTGTGCGAAGAGCTGAGTGTGAGAACTCATCGCATGCAGCCGGTGATGAAGCGGATGCTGCAGATCGGAGAGCGGATGGAGCAGCTTCAGGACGAAATTGTGTGCCTGAAGGGACTGAAGACAGCCGTTTCTGAACGTGAATCCCTGGAACGCGAACTGGAAGAATACATCCAGATGGTTCTGGAGACACCGGAACAGTTCCGAAGCAGCAATCGTACCATCAAACGCCGCATGGACGGCTGGACGGATGCAAAGCAGAAGCTGTCCGGTGGAAATCTGCGACTGGTGGTGTCCATTGCCAAGAAATACCGCAACCGTGGCCTGAGCTTCCTGGACCTCATTCAGGAAGGCAACGCCGGTCTGATGCGAGGCGTGGAAAAGTACGAATATCGTCGAGGCTACAAGTTCTCGACCTACGCCACATGGTGGATTCGGCAGGCGATCACCCGAGCCGTTGCCGATCATGCTCGCACCATTCGAATTCCGGTGCACATGTTCCAGAACATCTCAATGCTGAAAGCCAAGGCGGAAGAAATTCGCCAGGTCACCGGCCGCGAACCCAGCAATGAAGAGCTGGCAGAAGCTGTCGGAATGAGCATCGAGGAAACTGAACGGATCATGAAGACGTGGAAGCATCCGATCAGCCTGGATACTCCTGTTGGTGAAAGTGAAGACAGCAGCTTCGGGGAATTCCTCGAAGATTCTCACGAACAGAGTCCGGCGGAATCGGCTGCCAAGCAGATGCTGCGGGACAAGATCGACCATGTGCTGAAGAGCCTCACCTATCGCGAACGCGAAATCGTCAAGCTGCGGTACGGACTGGGCGACGGATACAGCTACACTCTGGAAGAAACCGGCCGCATCTTCAAAGTCACTCGGGAACGCATTCGACAGATCCGAAAGCAAGGCCCTCAAGAAGCTTCAGCACCACACTCGAGCGATTCATCTGAAGGGCTTCGTGGATCATCTCTCAGATGATGACCCGCTGCCAACGGCTCCTGTGGAATCACCGGTGAATGAACCGGACACGATGGAAGTTCTGTAACGGAATCTTCCGCAGCCGAACCTGCTAACCGAGCACATCCCCTGTGCTCGGTTTTTTTGTTGCGCCCGGATCCGCGGGTGGCGTTTAACGTATCAGCGGGTGGCGTTTAACGCGGTTCACCCAGTGTGGCTTTGATGCTGATCGTGTTCTGACCGCGGCGAATACTGAAATCCACCTGATCTCCTCCGCTGCTGTTTCGCAGAAAGTCGATCAGGTCTGTGAACCCGGGAATTTCTGTTGAGTTGGCCTTCAGAATCACGTCTCCCGTCTGAAGACCGGCTGCCAGAGCCGGGCTGTCGTCGCGAACGGACTGAATGGTGACGCCACGGCCATCGTCATCCTGAACCGGCACGATGCCCAGAAACGGGATGCGGCTGCGAGGTCGGCTGTTGCGACTGACGTTCTGAAACTTCGGCGGAGCGGGCAGGCTGACCAGAGCATTCAGAATGTGTTCACACAGATCAACAATGGCCACGACGCCGGGCACATTGATCATTTCAAAGTCATCATCCGGCGTGTGATAGCGGTCAGTTACTCCGGTAAAACAGAACATCACAGGGATGTTCTGCCGAAAGAAGGGCAGGTGATCACTTCCGCCGAACGGGTTGTCCACGATCCTGACGTCCACAGCGGAAGCTTCGTCAGCTGCTTTGACGATTTCTGAAAATTCCTCAGCAGTCGCCACACCGTTGACTTCGACTCTGTTGTTTCGCAATGTGCCAATCATATCGAAATTCAACATTGCGATTGTGTCGTCCAGCGGCACGACGGGGTGCTTTACATAATGAGCACTCCCCAGCAGGCCGCGTTCTTCCCCGGAAAAGCAGATAAAGACAATCCGGCGTCGGGGAGCCGGGCTGGCTGTCATTCGGCGAACCATTTCCAGCACGGCGGCAGTTCCGGTGGCGTTGTCGTCCGCGCCGTTATGAATTTCGCCTTCCCGGCTTTTAGCACGAGAACCGAAGCCTCCGTATCCCAGATGATCATAATGTCCGCCCACGACAACGGTCTGCTGAGCCAAAGCTCCCTGCCCCTCCAGCACACCGATGAGATTGAAGGCAGTGATGGTCTGAGCATTGAAGTGAGTCTGCAGATCGGCTGAAACTCCTGACAGCGGCTGACTGACGGGGGTCAGAGTGGCATCGATGTGGTCTTCCACATCCTTCAGCGAAGTCAGCGTGCGAAAGTCACCATCCACACTGACGCGCAGTGGACTTTTCTTCAGCACCTGCTCGAAGACCGCCTGTTTCACCTGAATGAAGGGGATGCCGGTTCCCGTCATTCCGAATCCGGTCGGCGGAGCCAGCTCGTCCTGATCGTCAGTCGCAGATGTGTGTCGGTCGTTCACCAGGATCACACCAGCGGCCTTGTGCTGCTTCGCGAGTTCCAGCTTTCGATCGATGTAGGAATGCCGACTGACACCCTTTCCGTCAAAACGATCGCCATCCTGATCCTGTTGAGGTTCACGGCGAATCATCACTACGATTTTTCCGGCAACATCAATGTCGGCGTAATCATCGTACTTGTCATCGGTCGAAGAAATTCCGTAGCCCACAAAGACGACATCGCCCCGGGCTCCGCCATCATGTCCTCGACGGATCGGCTGAAATTCAAGTCCGACCTTCAGGTCCAAAGAGGAGTCCGGGCCCAGTTGCAGTTTCGCCGCCGTCCGGTCGCCGACTTCCAGCAGCCCGACAGAGACTTCAAACGGCTGACGGTAACTCCCGTCCGGCATCCCGGGTTTCAGTCCCAGACGACGGAATTCGTCAATGATCCGTTCCGCCGCCACTTCGATGCCCTTCGTTTCAATGCCGCGTCCTTCCAGTTCGTCCGAGGCAAAAAAACGGATGTCTTCTCCCACGCGTTCGACCGCCGCGGCATTGGCATCTTCGGACCGCAGTTCCGTCCAGGGGCTGAAGATCAGAGCGGTGGTGAGGGCGATTCGGCACAACAGTTCCATCAATGATTCCTTTTGATCCCTGGAACGGGACCGGCGAGTGAGTGAATGAGCCCGGATTCTGGCAGATCACTGTTTTTTTGTCTGCCGAATGGAGCGACTTCAGGGAACATCGACCTCTGAATGTGGAAGCCCCCGACAATCCGCCGTATTCTACGCGGCGTCGGCAACGTCGCCGTCGCGAATTCTGCGAAACTCGAATCTTACGAAACCTGCTGTCCCCGCCCCGGGACTCTGAATGGTCATGTCTGAATCCCAGCCACTGCCGCTCATCAGCCAGGCCGATTGCCAGCCGGTTCCGGTTTTCAACTGCCACGTTCTGCTGCGAAAGGATGCGGCCGGGAGGTTGACTGGCCGAGTCAGCAATCTGCCATCCATCACGGCTGAAGGGATTTCCGAACGCGATGTCCTGAAGGCGATCACTCGACAGTTTAAAGCCGTCGTTCAGCAGTCTGTGAACGATGGTCAACCCGTGCCGTTTCAGTCACCAGCGGATGTTCCGCAGGCCGACGAAGTTGAACGATTCATCCCTGTGCATCTGTAAGCCGCGATTCGTGTTTATTTCTGAAATCTACGAATCGTTTCAGGGCGAAGGCCCGTTTGCGGAAACAGATTCTCTGTTCATTCGCACCTCGGGCTGCAACCTGCGCTGCAGTTTCTGTGACACACCGTACACATCATGGCATCCGGAAGGCCGCCAGATCACTCTGGATGAACTTGGCGATCAGGTGACTCAGTCCCGGGCTCCCCACGTCGTGCTGACGGGCGGTGAACCCATGCTGGCACCGGAACTGACTGAACTGACCGAACTCTGCCGAGCCGCCGGGAAGGTCATCACCATCGAAACGGCCGGTACCGTCGATCGTTCGGTCGAATGTGACCTGATGTCCATCAGTCCCAAGCTGCAGAATTCCACACCCGCCGACGACCACTGGAAAGTGCGACACGAGGAAACCCGGCATCAGCCGGCTGTGGTCAGTTCGCTCTTTGGTCGGTATCGATCCATTCTGAAGTTTGTGATTGACCGGAAGTCAGATATCGACGACGTGCTGCGCTACCTGGAAGAATTCCCTCAGATTGCGGCCGCTGATGTCTGGCTGATGCCTCAGGCGAGAACTCAGGAAGAACTGGCCACGCGTTCTCACTGGGTTCGTCAGGAAGCAACGGATCACGGGTTCCGCTACAGTCCGCGACTGCATGTGGAACGGTTTGGTAATCGGCGAGGTGTCTGAACAGCAGCCGATGTCAGCTGAGTTCTTCCCGAACAGCGAGAACGATCAGCCGGAAGGCTCAGTAGTTCGGGAAAATGGCCGGAGTGGGGAAACGTTCTTCGAGACTGGAAGCATCGTTGAGGTATTCCTCGCGAGGGACCTGAACCAGCGGCCAGCTGCCCGGTCGGACACGCACGATACGCCCCGGGCGAATGCCTTCGATGACCAGGTCTGTTTCGAATACGATCTGAATGCCGCTGCTGCCCAGTGGTACTTCGTCCGTTGCTCGCGTGACATCCAGGATCGTGCCTCGTGAGGCCATATGAGCCGGACCGTAGGCGCCGTGAGTGTGTTTCAGAGTGTTCTCGACCGCGTTGAACATAGCAGACTCGTCCTTTCTGAAATCGGCATAGAGAGACTCATCCATGCCGCCGAACAGTGTCGCTTTAACAGTCGCCCGTCCGAACTTCCCGTATTCGACGGCATCGATCCACGCAGGCATCCAGCGGCTGCGGATGAATGCCTTGTGGATTTCCGTCTGTTGACGAGCGGCGCGGTCGGTGGCTTCATCGTCCAGCCAGATGTCGGAAATATGAAAACGAGTAAACACGCCGTCGGATGTGGGCTTCCAGGTGATTCCAAGCTGCACCGCAACGTTGTCGAGAGACATTTTTCCGTCGGCGGGCCAGGTACCGTCGGCAACCAGGTCAGCAACGTCCAGGCATTCCCGGCCTCGCCAGATGCGGGTTGCTGCATCAAACGTCATTGTCTCCGGATCCGGCTGAGTATCGCTGCCGATCTTTGAAACGAGTCGGCCGCCAATCTTACCTGCGTTGTTCCGGATTTCGATTTCGCTCAGCGTCCACTGTTTGCCTTCGCGGAGACAGTGACTGAGTTCGTCCTCAAGCAGGAGAACATGGTTTTCGGCCGGGAAGATGCCGGCACCTCGGTTATGGTTGGCGTCTTTCCTGCCGCTGTCGACCGGCAGGACCGGCACGGCAGAAATCGAGGGATCGGGCGGAAGAAACGCGAGGACGTGCATCACGGTGCCGAGCGGAATGTCACGCAGATCTGCGGGTGCGCCGTGATATCGAACGACGCCGTACGGAAGCATTGCAATCGGATGCGGGTCGTTGCGAAAGAACATCCCCGACCCCTGAACTCGGAGACTGCCACGCCGATTCGGATGGTCGACAAAGACCAGTTCGCCACGGTAGGGAAGGGCTTTTTCCAGCGGAGGAAATTTTCCAGCCTCGGGACGAAACGGTTCATCTGCGGTCGCTGATGCTGACATCAAGCCCACGGCCCAGCAGCAGACGCAGAATTTCGCAAACCAAACCGCCGACGGCAGACGCTTTCTTTCCATGGTGCTTGTCCTCAAACGGTTTGGCTGTTCGAAACCCGATCGAACGCTTCGTCGACGGGCGACGGGGCAGCTCAGAAATTTCGTTTCAATATTGCGGGAGGTCACAGATCCACGACTTTGTTGCTGTCGCCGAAAGCATCGGCTTCGACTCCCATTCGCTGAGCCATCAGCAGCAGCAGGTTGCTCATATGTGCATCAGCGTTCGCGGGACGGCTGCACAATGAGTAGTGTTCGCCGGGTTTGTCGAGCTGATAACCGTTGAAATGTCCCTGGTTGAAGTCCAGGTGGCTGCCGTGCTTCAGGCCGAGATCCGAGCCGCCAGCCAGCACGAGCGGGAGATTCGCGTTGCCGTGACTGTGTCCGTAGCACATCCCGCTGCCGAACAGGGCCATCGTCGAACCCAGCAGCGGCTGGCCGTTCAGATCCTTTGTTTCGGAAAGCCGCGTGAGGAAGTAGCTGAATTGCTCGATCGCAAAGGTATCGTAATTTGTGAGCTTCTCCATGTATCCGGCGTCTCCGCCGTGATGACTGAGCTGATGGCGGGATTCCGTGATGCCGATTTCAGGGATCGAAAATGCATCGCCTTCTCCTCCAAGACTGAACGTGGCGACTCGGGTGACATCTGTCTGAAAGGCCAGCACGATCAAATCATAAACTGTGCGGAAATAGTCACCGGCCTGAGTCTGAGGGATGTTTCGGTTCGTGCGACTTCGGTCGGCATCCGCGATTTCCGGCAGAGGCGTATCGAGCCATGCGTCGGCTCGTCGCGTGCGAATTTCTGCCTCACGGACCGATGTGAGGTACTGGTCAAGTCGGCCCTTATCAGCGGTTCCCATCTGCTGTTCGAGCCGCCGGACTTCGGCAAGGTTGTCGTCCAGGACACTGGCTTTGCGACGCAGAGCTCTGCGCTGAGCGGCGACGCCTCCTTTGGGTTCTTCAAACAGCGATGCAAAGATTTCGCTGCAGCGACGCAGCGCAGGAAGCTGAACTCCGTCTGCAGTCCAGGCAAGTGAACCCTGTGTCAGCGCAATTTCCATGGACGGGTAACGCGTATGCTGCGCCGTCACTTCGGCCATCTTCTGGTCCACGGAAATGGTATTCCGATCCGAAGGTCCCAGCTTTCCGCCGGTCAGCCAGACATTGATGCAGTTGTGGTGATGACTGATGGCTCCGGGGTGATGCAGCCCGCTGATCGGCGTGATGAAGTCGCGGTGCTTTTCCAGAGGTTTGAGCGACCGGGAAAACTCATAATCCCGCCCCGGGGTGGTGATTTGATAATTCAGCGAATGCACACCATTCGCGAGGTAGACAAAGGCACTGCGTCGCGGAGTCGCGGTCTGCTGCTCGGCCGCACGAAGCGGAACCATGCACTCCAGAAACGGCAGCGAAATACATGTCCCCATCGCGCGGAGAGCATGACGTCGATCGATCAGCCAGGAGTGGCTCTGAATATTGCTCATGGAACAATCTCTTGTGGGAGGAAGAACGAATGGTGATTTTCAGGTGTACTTCACCATCGCCTGTTGGCGATGTAATGATCGAAAACTTCGTCCGCACTCAGCAATTCGACACCCTCAACAGTGGCCTGTGCGGCAAGCAGACGGTCAAACGGATCTCGGTGGTGGAAGGGGAGTTTCACAACCGCCGCAGCGTGCTCGACGGTGACAGGGAGAATCGTCAGATCGTTCTCTGCAATCTGATCCTGCATGAACCGTGCAAAATCTTCCGGCAGTGAATATCGGCCGATCGAAATCTTGATTGCAATTTCCCAATAGCTGGCAGGACTGAACAGCAGTTCATTTGCGGGATCAGCCATACAGTCAGTCGCACTCCGACTCAGACGTGAATCATTCAGTGTGAACCAAAGGAACGCATGGGTGTCAATCAGGATTCGCGTCATGGCATGTAGTCCGCAAAATCGACCAGATGATCGTCATCATCGGACAGCACTGTCAGCCGTCCCAGAGCGCTTCCGGGTTGACGTCGCTTCCGAAAATGCCGCACCTCCGGGCTCAGGCGGGCAACGGGGATTCCGCGGTCAGTGATCAGGATCGTTTCACCTGCCTTCAGGCTGGAAATGATTTTCGGGAGTTCGGACTGTGCCTGTTCGAGGCTGATTGACGCCATCGCGTTCTCCTGTCTTTCCATCGTTCGCGCCCGATGCTCATCAAGACTGTCATCGCGCGAACCCGCTTCTCGAAAACATAAGTCTACTGCAATTCACCTGAAATGCTGAACAAAAGATTCTGCCCCGCGCGCCTTACGAATAAACGTAAACTACCTTTTTCGCATTAATTCTGACAGCGCCACTGCGCGGACGATATCTCTGACCTGATACCGGCTTTTCTTTGCTTCGTCGACGATTGCCTGAATTCCGTCGCGGTCATCGACCGTCAGCACGCGGCGAAGTGCGTATGTGCAGAGATGCTCGATGAAGGCTCGGGCAATCGTGTCCTGCTGCTCGAGCAGCAGGCGTTTGAATTCGACGGAATCAGCGAAACGGCGGCCATCGGGCATTGCGCCTGAGGCATCGACGAGGGGATCGTCTCCCACGCCGGTCGGCACGAATTCCCGGGTTCGCCACTGGCCGACAGCATCGTATTGGTCGAATGCCAGTCCCAGCGGATCGATGTTGCGATGACAGGCCGCACAGCTGGCGTTTTTCGCATGAGCTTCGATTCTCTGCCGGATCGTGATCTTGGCACCCTGAGGCGGAATCGGTTCGATCGGATCGACGTTCGCCGGAGGCGGCGGTGGTGTTCTGTTAAAAATGGCTTCGCTCACCCAGACACCACGATGGACCGGACGATGACGTGTGCCGTCCGAGGTTAGGCCGAGCACCGCACCCATGGTGAGCAAACCGCCACGATGATCGTCGGGCGCGAGCGAAACACGCTGAAAGCCGCCGGCACCAGGTTCGGGCAGTCCGTAGAAATCGCAGAGTCGAGCGTTGGCCATCGTCCAGTCGGAATCGAGGAACGATTCGATGGGCAGGTTGTTCGCAAAGATCTCGCGAAAGTATTCCACCGGTTCCGCTTTCATGCTCGTCTGAAGCCAGTCATCGTAGGCGGGATACAGCTTCTTATCGGGAGGAAACATTCCCACGCGATGTAGCTGCAGCCATTGCCGAGCAAAGTCATTGATGAAGCGATTGATGCGGGCGTCGGTCAGCATGCGGTCGACCTGAGTCGCAAGCTTCTCTGGCTCGATCCCGCCTGAGTCGCGCGACACGTCGGCAGCGGCGAGGAGAGCGTTGTCCGGCATGGAGCTCCAGAGGAAATACGAAAGCCGCGAGGCAAGTTCCCAGTCGGTGAGTCGTTCCCGAGCCGAAGAATCGCCTTCGACCAGGTAGATGAAGTTTCGCGAAGTGAGCACTCCCTGGAGTGCGATGCGATAGGCAGCGATCATCGTTTCGCCCGCTTCGCGTTCTTCGTGAAAGGACTGCAGGTAGTTTGTCAGTTCCTCGATCGCCACCGGACGCCGCCAGGCTCGCTGAGCGAATCGCTGCAGATGATCGGCCACTACTTCGGCCGTCGCGTCGTCAGGCGGAATGATTCCCTTTCGTCGAGCCCGTTCTTCGTCCGTCACCAGTGGCCCTTCCCATTCGATCCAGTCAAGCAGTACTGTCGAAAACAGGCCGTTTCCCTGATCATCAAACATCTGCGGCGCGTTGGGGTTCAGCAGTCGGGTCTCGCTGCTGTGAGTAAACAGATAGGCGCTGCGGCTGCCCAGAGCGTTTCGGAAGGCCGCCCCCTGGCGGCGATCGACCACATCTGTTGCCACGACGCAGAAGTCCAGCGTGGTGGGCATTTCAAGAAACACTTCAAATTCGTAAACCTGCGGACTGTCTTCCGGTGCCGTCAGATCGAATTCAATCATACCGTCCACGGTTTCCTCACCGGTCCGCCTGCCGATGCTCAGGTGTGCCGTCTGGCCGTCGATCGGACGGATCCCGCTGGCCTGAAGACGCACCTGATAGAGGCCACTGTGTTCAGGTCCCGTCTTTCCGAACCAGTTGGATGAAAGTGCCTGCTGGACATTTCCGGGATAGAGCAGATAGCGCAGCGGCCGCTTGATGCCGAAGCGGTCCAGTGCTGCCTGCTGATCTTTGCCGCCGCCGTAGCGCAGCTCTGCAGCCGTCTTCAGAACCCTGCGGGCTTCACTGGACTCGGCAGGAAACGCACGATCCAGCACAAGTTCGGCGGCTCGGTAGTAACGGTCCACATGCGAGGGTGAAAGTGACAGCTGCGAACCGATGCGTTCATAGCCGTGCCACAGAGTGTCTTCGTTCAGTTCGCCAGGCTTTGTCGGATCGTAGCGCACTCCGAGCAGATCGTAGACCGTGTTCTGATACTCTGTTCTGCTGAGCCGATAATGTGCCACCGCCGGTCGCGCCGCCATCCGCGCGGCTCGACCTTCCCTGAGTCTCGCGTCGAGATCCGTCACGAAGGCCGCGATCTCATCCTGAGTCGGCTGAGGTTCCTTCTTCGGAGGCATTTCGCCGCTGTTGACCTTATCAATGGCTTCGGCCCAGTGATGTGTGTCTGCACCGGCTCTGAAGTCGCGCGACAACTGATCAATCCGAATGTCACCTTCCTCTTTCTGAGGGCCATGACAGCGGACGCAGTGCTTCTCAAGAAAGACTTCAAACGGTTCTGCGGCTGCAGCGAAAGGTGAGAGGTCTGAAACAGCAACAGCGAGCAGCAGCCAGCAGGAAACGACAGTCCGAAGACAGACGGCAGGTGTGATCATGAGGCGGGATTCTCCGGCACGACGCTGAAAGGCGGGATTGAGAACGAAGCGTCGTTCCGGCATGTTACGAGCTGCCGGGAGCTCGATCAATTGCAGGAAAGTCCCGTTCAGATACAGGTCAGCGAAATCGTCCCGCGAAACTGCTACATCCTGAACATCACGACGCGATTCGTCGGGTGAAATGCGTTATGAATCGCAGGCCGAGTGCCGTGCAGGTTTTCAATAGATGCCCGGTTCCGGATCTTTACTGCCGTCTGCATGCAGAAATCGGAAATCGCAGCCCTGGTGCGCCTGAGTGGTTTCGTTGAAATACAGTTTCCCGTAGCCTCGACTGAAGCGTTCTTCCGGAGCCTGCCAGTTGGCTTTTCTGGTTGCCAGTTCTTCGTCCGAAACTTCCAGGGTCAGAGTTCGGCCGGCGACGTCCAGACAAATCATGTCACCATCCTGAACCAGAGCCAGTGGCCCTCCGATGTATGACTCCGGCGCCACGTGCAGAACACAGGCTCCATAGCTGGTGCCGCTCATTCGGGCATCACTGATCCGCACCATATCGCGGACACCTTCTGCCAGCAGATATTTGGGAATCGGCAGCATGCCCCATTCGGGAATGCCGGGGGCTCCCAGAGGCCCGGCGTTCTGCAGGACAATCACGTGATCCTTCGTCAGCTTCAGCTGTGGATCATCAATTCTGGCTTTCAGGTCCGGATAGTTCGCGAACACCACCGCCGGGCCTCGATGCTGCAGCAACTGAGCTTCCGCTGCGGCCGGCTTGATGACGGCTCCATCCGGACACAGGTTGCCTCGCAGAACTGCCAGACTGTTGTTCACGCAGATGGGCTGACTGCGAGGCCGAATGACATCCGCGTCATAGACTTCGGCTCCGGCAATGGCTTCTCCCAGAGTCGTGCCGGCCACGTTCACGGCATCCAGTTGAAGCAGGTCGCGAATCGATTCCAGCAGAGCTCGCAGGCCACCCGCTTCGTAGAAATCTCCCATCACGTATTTGCCTGCGGGGCGCAGATTGCCGACGACGGGAGTTGTCTGCGAGATGCGGTCGAAGTCTTCCAGCGCCAGCGGCACCTGAGCTCGGCCCGCCATCGCCAGCAGGTGCACGATGGCGTTTGTGGAACCTCCCAGTGCCATCAGCGCAACGATGGCGTTTTCGAAGGCCGCGCGAGTCATGATTTCGGAAGGCTTGACGTTGTACCACGCCAGTTCAACGGCCTGCCGTCCGGTGGCCGCGGCCATGCGAGCGTGAGCCGAATGTGTGGCGGGGATTGAAGCCGATCCCGGAAGGCTCATTCCCATCGTTTCCGTCAGCGACGTCATCGTTGATGCGGTGCCCATGGTCATGCAGTGGCCGGGCGACGCGGCGATGTGATCTTCCAGTTCACACCAGGCATCGCAGCCCAGCCGACCGGCTCCTCGTTCGGCCCAGTATTTCCAGACATCGCTGCCGCTGCCCAGAGCTTCGCCGCGCCAGCTGGTTTTGTTCATGGGGCCGCCGGGCAGAAAAATGCAGGGAACATCAATACTGAGAGCTCCCATCAGCAGCGCCGGAGTCGTCT
The DNA here is from genome assembly GCA_041398865.1 of Planctomycetaceae bacterium. GTDB lineage: Bacteria > Planctomycetota > Planctomycetia > Planctomycetales > Planctomycetaceae > Fuerstiella. The sequence goes on along the minus strand of JAWKTY010000019.1, from coordinate 81,879 downwards.
TGTCGCAGCCGCCCATCAGCACGGCGGCATCGATGGGATAGGTCCGCAGCACTTCCTCGGCTTCCATCGCCAGAAAGTTGCGATAGTACATGGACGTCGGCTTCATGAACGTTTCCGACAGTCCCATCACCGGCACTTCCACAGGAAATCCACCCGCCTGCCAGATGCCTCGCTTGCAGTCTTCGACTCGCTGTTTGAAATGAGCGTGACAGCTGATCAGGTCGTTCCATGTGTTCAGGATTCCGATGACCGGCTTGCCGGCAAATTCATCGGTGCCGAAGCCGGACTGCTTCTGCCGGGAACGATGCCCAAAAGATCTCAGATCATCCGGACCAAAGTAGCGAAAACTGCGGAGCTGATCAGGCTGTTGTCGAGCACGGGAGAACACGGGCCATTCCTGAAGTGTAAAGGCATTCAAACAGTTCAGTCGGGACGGAGAACAACAGACGCCTCGATTGTGACGAAAGCTTCCGGCTTCTGACTGTCACTCACCGGCCTGTCCAAACCGAATCGGCATCATGACTGAATTCTCAGCCGTTTGGAATCGGCAATCGCTGAGTCCCCACGGTTGAGCAATCCGTTCATCAGGAAGATTTGCCCGTGGGAAACTGGCGGCTGGCGAGTGTTTCGGCCCGGACGTTTCTCAGTCGGTGGGTGGGGCTGCGAGGCCAAATGTCCCTGGCGACCGGCTCCAGCAAACGAACTGATCGACCTGCAGTGGCAGAGTCCCGGTTTTGACTGTCAAATCGTTGTCCTCTGCATTATGCTCGCCAAATCCTGCCGGCCGTTTGGCCAGCATCCTGCCTGCCTCGACTTGCCTCGGAGATTGTGATCATGACTCAACAGAATCGACGTCGTTTCCTGCAGACTTCCGCCGCAGCCACTCTGGCGTCCGGAGTTTATGCTTCCGGAACTTCGGCTCAGGACAGCCGGAATCCTCTGGAGAAACTGAACATTGCCTGCATCGGGACTGCCAACCGTGCCGCCGCGGATGTGGACGGTGTGATGTCGGAAAACATCGTCGCCATCTGTGACGTTGATTCGATCTACCTGGATCGTTCGAAGAAAATGCTGACGGAGAAAAAGGGCCTCGAGCCTCGAACCTACGCCGATTATCGCGAAATGCTGGATGCCGAAGGCGATAAGATTGACGCCGTCACAGTGGCCACGACCGACCACCACCACGCACCGGCGACCATTCGAGCGATCAACGCCGGAAAACATGTTTACTGTGAGAAGCCTCTGACTCACACCGTTCGTGAAGCTCGAGTGATCGCCGAAGCCGCTGCCGCCAAAGGTGTTGCGACTCAGCTGGGAACTCAGATTCACGCCGGTGACAACTATCGCCGAGTTGTCGAAGTGGTTCAGAGCGGAGCGATCGGCGACGTGACGGATGTCCACGTGTGGGTCGGCAAGGGCTGGGGCATCACGGAACTCACCGGCGAAGAACAGGCTCCGCCGGAAACACTGGCATGGGATCTGTGGCTGGGACCGGCTCCGGAACGCCCCTTTGTTCCGGGGCGTTACCATCCGGCTCAGTGGCGCCGCTTCTGGGCCTTCGGTCAGGGAACTCTGGGAGACATGGCCTGCCACTATATGGACCTGCCATTCTGGGCTCTGAAGCTGCGCCACCCGACACATTGCGAAGCCGAAGGCGCCGAACCGCATCCCGACATGGCTCCCACAGGACTCGTCGTTCGATATCAGTTCCCCGAGCGGGACGGACTGTCAGCCTGCAAACTGACATGGTATGACGGCGATCGCATTCCTCAACAGGTGGCCGGAGAACGAGTCCCTGCAAACGGAGTGATGTTTGTGGGCACCGAAGGCAAGCTGTTCGCCGATTACGGTCGTTACCGGCTGTTTCCGTCCGATAAGTTCACCGGCTTCAAGCCACCGGAGAAAACAATTCCCGATTCCATCGGTCATCATCAGGAATGGATCAAAGCCTGCAAAGACGGTTCGCCGACAACCTGCAACTTTGACTACTCAGGCGCACTGACGGAAACAGTGCTGCTCGGAAACGTCGCCTATCGCACCGGGAAAGCTCTGGAGTGGGACGCCAAACAACTGAAGGCAACCAACTGCCCCGCAGCAGACGCCTTTCTGACCAAGGAATACCGTGCAGGCTGGGAAGTCTGATTCCGCGTCCGGCTGATTCCGGTCCCGAAGCGATGGGGGTGGCTGAGGCATTGCGGCCCGTCCACCAGCGAGCTTTGGGGCTGGAAACATGCCGAGGTCTGTAGGTCAGGCTCCTGCCTGACAATCTCAAGAGAACTGTCAGGCGGGAGCCTGACCTACAGTGGTTTCCCGCTTTTCACGATGGTCGACACAGCAGACGGGCACGTTCACCGAGCTTCGTCGTGGAGCTTGTAGTCGTCGATTTTCTTGTGCAGCGTGTTGCGATTGATGCCCAGTCGAGTTGCTGCGCGTGTCTGAACTCCCTGACACTGACGCAGAACCTGCAGGATGGCTTCCCGTTCGACCTGGCTGACGACATATTCGTGAACTCCGTCCACATCTTCTCCCAGTTCGGCAATGCGGCGACTGACCAGTTCCGTACACAGAGAATCCAGACTGTCTTCAGCTCGTCGGCCAATGCGAATCGGTGCCATGCCCCGAACATGTGACGGCAGGTCGTCCACGTCGATTTCTTCGGAACTCGACAACACCAAAGCTCGTTCAATGTAATTCTGCAGCTCCCGAACATTGCCGGGCCATTCGTATTGGCTGAGAAAGTTCAGAGCTCGGGTCGAAATGGTCACATCCTTGAGACCGTTGTCCTTCACATAGCGACGAACGAAGAACCGCACCAGAGCCGGAATGTCGTCGGGACGCTCGCGCAATGCGGGCAGGTAAATGGGAATGACGTTCAGGCGATAGTACAGGTCTTCGCGAAAATCTCCGGAGCGAATCAGATCGGGCAGATCAACATTGGTCGCCGCGATGACTCGACAGTCGACTCGAATCGTCTTCGAATCCCCGACCCGTTCGAATTCGTGTTCCTGCAGAACCCGCAGCAGCTTGACCTGCAGCTGATAGTTCACGGAATTGATTTCATCCAGAAAAATGGTCCCGCCATGAGCCGCCTCAAACCGTCCGGTGCGGGATTCGACAGCACTGGTGAAAGCTCCTTTGATGTGGCCGAACAGTTCGCTTTCCAGAAGGCTTTCAGACAGAGCTCCGCAGTTGACTCGAATAAACGGACCCGTTGCTCGTCCGCTCAGCTGATGCAGGGCTCGAGCAATCAGTTCCTTGCCGGTACCGGTTTCCCCCGTCAGCAGCACTGTTGCAGAACTGGCCGCGACCTTGCGAGTCATGCGGTACACCTCCTGCATCTGCGGGCTTGTGCCGATGATCCCCTCAATGGATGCGGCTTCAGTCATGGCGTCAGATCTGGTGCCTTGTCGGCGTGTGCGAGTATTGGGGTCAGGAGAACGTTGCCGATTACGTCGATTTCCCATCCGATCGACGCGCAGCACGTACTTGAGGCTCCGAGTTTACTGATGTGGCAGGGTTGCTTGAAGCAAAGGCGGCGAATTCCCGCGAACTCCGGGCCAGGCGGCTCAGGTCTCAAGGTGGTTTTCCACGCATGACGATGACTTCGGAAGTCGGCATTTCGGCAGAATGAGTCTGTCCGGGTTCTCGGGATCCTCGAAGCAGCGGATTCCCCGACTGAGGAAAGGAGTCCGAAATCATGGAAAACCACTTCGCCGGAGCGCAGGACCTTCACAACCGCCGTCGCCGCTGGCTGTCCACCTGCGAATCAGATCCTGACAGCGATGAACTCGCAGAACTGATTTCGAATCCTTCGCGTTCCACTCTCCCATTTAGCCGCCAGTACCCTCACAGCAGTCAGCTCCTGAGACGGCTCATCTCACCCCGCCTGTGGAAACACGTTTGTCTGCTGACGGTGCTGACCGCAGCGGTAACAGGCGTGATTTACTGGCAACAGAATCCACAGCAGGGCGACGCCGGAAGCACTCAACGTCTCAGCCTCGCAGTCGGCGTCGGACTGACCGGGCTGATGCAACTGGCGGCTGGTCAGTTGAGCTTTCTGGTGGGCTGGATTCGTTCCCGCAGCGAAGTGGATTTTCGAGGACGGTATCGCAGCTGGAAGTGGCTGGCTGTGCTGCTGATGTTGTCCGGAATCCTGTCACTGACCGGACTAAATCATCAGGCATCCGCCGGAGCTCTGAAAGCGGTGGAAACCATGACCGGCCCGCTTCAGGCCGCTCGGCCAGCCGTCCTGCTGATCCCGATGATTCTGGCGGTGCTGTTCGTCACGCTCAGAATTCTTCCGGACATGAATCGCAATCGATGGTCTCAAAGCCTGCTGGCTGCAGCAACCGCTGTTGCCGCGATCCGAATTCTGCTGCCGCACACGCCCCTCCAGTCATCAATCAGTGAGCGACTGCCCGGAATGTTGGATCTGGCGACATCTGGCGTGGCCGTGTTTGCTCTGACGCTGCATTGCCGCTTCGTGGCGTTCGTTTGTCACGATCCACCGGAGATCTCAGTCAACTCGCCGCTTGTCGCCGGGAACGCCGAAACTCAGACCGCCGCAACGGTCAGTGTCCTGCCCTTCAACGAACTCGAGGCGTCCGAACAAGTCGCCGCGCTGGCGATCAGTGATGACACCGAGCCCGTGCCGGAGGACTCTCCGACTTCCACACGGAGAAAATCGCCAAGCAAACCCAAACGACAGACGCGAAAGACCAGCACTCGCAAGAAGACCGACAAGGCTGCCTGAGGAATTCACTCCAGCAGATGTCCCGGCAGCGTGCTCGTCGAGCACCCAAAGATGTTTTTATCGAATGCTGACCAGCGAATTCCGTTTGCCGCGTCGGATCAGTGATACAGACCGCCGAAGATTCTGACGGCAGCGTAAAACTTCAGAGCCTTCATCCGACACAGGACTGGGTGCGGTGACTGCTCGCAGGCACAACTCATGTGAGCGTAAAACTGACGGTCACACTGACGTCGAGGAACTCCGGCTGCCAGACAGGCGTCGTGTGAAGCACAGGCTGGCCGAAAATCGACCTGGCCGAATCCCTGTCCAATCAGGCGATTCCCTCCCCAGGAATTTCCAGGTCCGCACGGCCGCCACCACGGACAGGAACCATCACCACTCGCGCGAACTTCGTGAAGACCGGAGAGCATGACCAACAGCACAAAAACAACGGCAAAGGAAAAACGTTTCATCACAGAGCCCTGACAAATGAACGGGAAAATGTCCTCCGTGAGAAACTCAGATCCTGCAGCTTCCGTTACTGATTCTGACCAGCTCGGCACTGCCCGGAAACCGACCGCGGTAGAGGCATGCATCGAACGTCGCGGAGATTAACAGCTGAGAATCAATGTGTCACTTCAGGGAACATGCGAGATTTAGGAAGAGTGAGTTACCGGAGAAAACTCGAATGAAAGTTCAGTTCGCTGGGCTGAAATCCAGAATCTCAGGTCGCGTCTGACCAGCGTCCGTTCACCAATTCCGTCCGTGGTAAATCTGCAGAATCCGGCTTCGACTGACGGCTTCAGAGCAATGTCGATGAATTTGCATTCGGACGCTCGAATTGGGCTCGGTTCGCACGATGATGCCGGGCATCGGAAGTTTCCTGCGAGTTTGCGGATGTCGAAAATGTCCAGCACTGGTTCGAGCACAGAGGATTCGGGGTCCGAACGTGGATCGGCTCGTTGGAAGTTTGCGGTCCTGTTGGCATTCGTTTGTGCGGTTGCGGGTGTGGTCTGGTTTTCGGGCAGACACCTGACGCTGGCCGGACTTGCGGAACATGAAGCCGAATTCCGACAGTTTCAGATGGAACACCCGATCGCCGTCTACATCGTTGCGTTCACGGTTTATGTCGTGGTGACAGCTTTATCAGTGCCCGGTGCAACAGCGATGACTCTGGTCTTCGCGTGGCTGTTTGGATTCTGGAGGGCACTGGTGATTGTCAGTTTCGGCTCCACGACCGGAGCAACGATCGCGATGCTGCTGAGCCGACATCTGCTGCGAGACTCGGTGACTCGGCGCTTTGGAGATCGACTGAAATCGTTTGACGACGCTTTGAAACGGGAAGGAGCGTCCTTCCTGCTGACATTGCGACTGATTCCTGCGGTTCCGTTTTTCGTCATCAACGCCGTGATGGGACTGACACCAATGCGAGTCACCACATTCTGGTGGGTGAGTCAGTTGGGAATGCTTCCCGCCACTGCCCTCTATGTTTATGCCGGATCGCGTGTCCCACAACTTCAGATTCTGGCCGATGAAGGAGTTCGGGCGGTTTTCACCCGGGGGCAGATGGCTCAGATTCTGGCCGCGTTCGTGCTGCTGGGGCTGTTCCCGCTGATTGTTCGCATTGCAGTGCGACGCCGCTCTGGCTCCACCCCAGAGTCTGCTGATGACTGAGTTTTCGAAAGTTGTTTCGATGAGCAAATCCGAACGTCTTCAGCCCCGCGATGACTTCAATCTTCAGCTGGAAGCCAACGTTGCGCCGGCCGCCTGGAAGAACCCCGTTCCGTCCGATCGATACAATCTGGTCGTCATCGGAGCCGGAACGGCTGGATTGGTGACGGCTGCCGGCGCTGCCGGTCTGGGAGCGAAAGTCGCGTTGATCGAACGTCATCTGATGGGCGGAGACTGCCTGAATTTCGGATGTGTTCCGTCGAAAGCAGTGATCGGATCCGCTCGAGCAGCCGCAGCGGTCCGTGATGCAGAACGCTTTGGAATCCATTCGCCGCACGAGCCGTCGGTCGACTTTGCCGCGGTCATGCAACGCATGCGACGGCTCAGAGCAGCCATCAGTCCGAACGATTCGGCGGAACGGTTTCAGGAACTGGGCGTCGACGTGTTCCTGGGTGATGCCTGTTTCGTGAATTCCGACACGGTTCAGGTCGGCGACACAAAACTGAAGTTCCGCCGAGCTGTTATTGCCACGGGAGCTCGTGCCGTCGTTCCGTCCATTCCGGGGCTGAGCTCGGTCCCTTATCTCACGAACGAAACGCTGTTTTCACTCACCGAGCGTCCTGGCAGGCTGGGAGTGATCGGGGCGGGGCCCATCGGCTGCGAAATGGCTCAGGCGTTTGCTCGACTGGGATCGGAAGTCTTTCTGGTGGAAACAGGTCACGGCATTCTTCCGAAAGAGGACCGAGATGCGGCGGCGATTGTGGAAGGTTCGATGAAGCGGGACGGAGTCCGCCTGTTGTGTTGCGGACGAGATCTGCAGGTTGACAGCAGCAACGGGACGCAACTGGTTCTGACGTCACACGGAAACCATCAGCAGTTCGTCGATCAGCTGCTGATTTCAACTGGCCGAACCCCAAACGTCGAGGCATTGAAACTCGACGCTGTGGAGTGCAGGTTCAGGAACAGTGGGGCGGTCGTCAATGATTACATGCAGACGACCAATCCCGTGATTTATGCCGCCGGAGACGTCTGTTCATCTTCCGGATTCACCACGCTGCCGATTTCCGTGCAAGGATCAGTATCTTTGAACGCTCTGTTCAGGGGGCGGAAGAGAGCATCATCGCTGGTGATTCCGTGGTGCACATACACCAGCCCGGAAGTTGCTCATGTCGGTCTGCATGAACGTCAGGCCCGGGAACAGAACATTGAGGTGGACGTGTATGTTCAGCAGCTTCGGGATGTCGACCGGGCGATTCTTGATGGTGATGAAGTCGGATTTGTCAAAGTTCTGGTTCGGAAGGGAACGGACCGGATTCTTGGAGCAACGATCGTTGCCTCACACGCCGGCGAGATGATTTCCGAAATCACTCTGGCGATGACTCATGGCCTCGGCCTGAGCAACATCGGCAGCACCATTCATCCCTACCCAACTCAGACGGACGCCATCCGAAAACTTGGCGACCAATACAGCCGAACTCGACTGACACCACTCGTGAAGTCGCTGTTTCAGAAATGGCTGAAATGGACGCGGTGAGGATGTCGCCCAAAGTGGCCATCACGCTCCGCCGTGATGAACCGCCTGGGTGAATGCATTCCGGGCCGAGTCCTCCGGTTTAGCAACGCCACAGTATTGCCTGGTTCTGCGTGGCTCATCACGGCGGAGCGTGATGGCGACATTGGCGGATGGTCATGATTTCCGGAGCACGTAGGCGTAGTAGGCTCCGTGCTCTTCGCCGGACTGATCGATGAACAGAGCGGTCATCCGGGTTTTTCCGAGAGGCAGTCGCAGCTGAAAAACGGCCTCGTGGTCTCCCGGCTGAATGTTCACTTCCGCTGTGATTTCTCCGACCTGCAGTGTTGCTCGGACGGGATGAATCGCCTTGCCGGGAGTTGTCCGGTACGCTTTCGCTCCGGGAACGGGCTTACCCGGCGGCAAAGCTGCGTTGATGGGAAGGTCGGCGGTCTGAGGCCAGCGTCGCAGACGAATTTCATAGTCGCCGGTTTCGTGAACCATCACATTCCAGAATCCGGTGTTGCCTTCGCCGTTCATGGCCTGACGCACCTGACTCTGATTCCACGGCGTCATTTCCGTCGTAATCCAGTCGTGCGATGTCAGGCGTGCCGGATTGTCGGCGGGGTGTCCGAGAGAAATCGCAGTGTCCTGTTGAAAGGTGGGCAGCAGTTCGGCCCACCACGTTTCGTAAAACTTTGTCAGGCGATCGACGACGTCCGGATGTCCCGAAGCGACGTCTGACTTCTGGCCGGGATCTGCTTTGATGTCATACAGTTGCTTGCCGTTAATGAGTCTCCACTGAGACGTCATCACGGCGCTGTTTTTCCATTTGATCGGATCTTTTACTCGCTGAGAATCCGTGACCAGGATGCGGTCTTCCCAGTTGGCGGCTCGGTCGTACAACAGGTCCGAAATGCTGACACCATCGAACTGAACTCCGGCAGGCGGTGCGATCCGGCACAGATCGATCAGTGTGGGGAGCATGTCCACATGGGCCGTAATCGGTTCCACATCGCGTCCGCCCAGCAGCTGACCGGCGGGCCAGTGAATGAAACAGGGAACTCGATGTCCTCCGTCGAATTCGCTTCCCTTGCCGGCTCGCATGCCCGCGTTGAACGTCTGCCACCCGCTGGACGATCCATTGTCGGTGGTGAAGATAAAAATGGTGTTCTCGGCCAGACCTTCGGCCTTCAGAAAGGAACGCAGCTGACCGACATTCTGGTCAATGTTGGCGATCATTCCATAGAAGTGCTGCAGTCCGACATTGCCGACTCCGGCATAGTTATCGGCGAATTCGTCCGGTGCATGCATCGGACCGTGAGGTGCATTTGTGGCGATGTATGCCAGAAACGGCTGCCCGTCCTGTTTCGACTGGCGAATAAAACGTTTGGCGTAGTCGAAGAAGACGTCGGTGCAGAAGCCTTTGACGGCTTCCGGAGTTCCGTTGTGCCAATAACTGCCGTCAAAATACGCGTTGTCCCAGTAGTCCGGCGTCTGTCCGACACCGCCACCGCCGTGCCGCATCACTTCCGAGTAGCCTCGGTCTTCCGGCCGATAGGGATGATTGTCTCCCAGATGCCATTTGCCGAACATTCCGGTGGCATAGCCTGCATCTTTGAACACCTGGCCCATGGTGACTTCGTTTTCCCGCAGCATCGACCGTCCCATGATCGTGTGCCAGACTCCGGTCCGATTCGTCCAGTGGCCGGTCAGAAAAGCGCAGCGAGTCGGCGAGCAGGTCGGTGCTACATGGTAATCCTTCAGCCGCACGGATTCGGCATACAGCTTGTCAATCTGTGGCGTCTTCAGAATCGGATTGCCGTGGCAGGACAGATCGCCATAACCCTGATCATCCGTGATGACGATGACCACGTTGGGCTTGTCAGCTGAGGCTGCTTCCGCCGAATGGATCGCGATGAGAGACAGGGAAACAGTCAGGGGAATAGACAGACGCATTTGTTCAGACTTTCAGAAAATAAACCGAGACATTGACGCGTGTTGTCGAATTCTGTCCCGGTTGAGGTCATCAGTGACGGTGAAGCTGGAAGTACAGCGAGACTCAGCTCAGTTCATCCTGAATATGAGCCTGAATGATTTCTTCGAAGCTTGCATCGGCGCGGAACCCCAGTTGCTGAGCTCGAACCGGGCTGAAGTTCTGAGGCCATCCGGCGACCATGCGGATGATGGCTTCATCGGGTTCATGTCGAATCAGTTTGACAACCTCTTCACCGGCAATCTTTCTCAGACTTGCGATCTGTTCGCCGACGGTGACGGAAACTCCGGGCATCGTGAGGTTGCGCCGAGATCCCAGTTGCCGACTGTCCAGAGTGGCTGCATGCAGCAGAAAACCGACCGCAGATCTGGGAGAAGCATGCCAGTGGCGAACATCCTCGGAAACGGGCAGGATGGCAGGCTGACCGGCCAGCGGTTCACGGATGATGTTGGAGAAAAAACCGGAAGCTGCTCTGTTCGGTCGTCCGGGGCGTACACAGATCGTCGGCAGGCGGATACCGACTCCATCCAGCATGCCTCGGCGCGAAAAATCGTTCAGCAGCAGTTCGCAGATGGCCTTCTGAGTTCCATAGGAAGTGAGCGGCGTGGTGTGGAAATCATCGCCAATCGCGTCCGGGAAAGGCGCTCCGAAGACGGCAATCGAACTGGTAAACACCAGACGAGGCACATAGCTGTCAATGGCAGCGATGGCTTCCAGCAGATGCCGGGTTCCATCCAGGTTGATGCGATAGCCTCGGGCAAAATCCGCTTCTGCCTCGCCGGAAACAATGGCCGCCAGATGGAAGATGATGTCCGGACGATCAGCCACCAGCGACGCGGCCTGCTGAGCGTCGGACAGGTCACCGGTCAGAATTCGGATGACGGTCCTGCCCTGGCCGAGGGGCTTCGGAACGGCGCTTCCGTGAACGACTTCAATGTCGTCGCGGCCGCCGATCAGGTCCGACAGGTCAGCCGGAACGACATCAAACGCCGTCAGTTCCGTCAGCTTTTGACCAGGGATGGTCTGACCGTGGGTGTCACGAAATCCTCCGTCGGCCAGCAGCCTTGCGATCAGCCTGCGACCAATCATTCCGGCCGCGCCGATGACGAGTATCTTCATTGTTCAGGAATCCGGGAAGAAAATTTGTGTCGGATGGCCTCATACCACGGCGGTGGTCACGACACGAGGCCAGCCGGACAGAATATCGAATTGCCATTCGGCTTCCCACACAACAGGGGCGATTCAGCATACTGGCCGAATGCGATGCGGAAGACTATGCTCCGCCACCAGCGCGACGGAATGGTGCCGCGTCGTTTCATCAACGTCAACGCTGGAGGAACTGCGCCATCATGCCGGACACTCATCAACTGATTCCAGGTCAGGTCATTCGCCTGTCTGATATGGAAACAGACGGAAAGAAACTGCACGATGATCGTGATGCGGCCGAGCGTGAATTCAAAGAGCTGCGGAAGGAATTTATCGACCTGCAGCCGGTGTTGTATGCCGAGGCCAAACGCAAACTGCTGATCGTTTTGCAGGCCATGGACGCCGGTGGCAAGGACGGAACGATTCGCAGCATTTTCGAAGGCGTCAATCCTCAGGGAGTGCAGGTCACACCGTTCAAGAGGCCAAGTCAGGAAGAACTGGATCACGACTTTCTTTGGCGGATTCACAAGGCCGTGCCCGGCAGAGGCATGATCGGGGTTTTCAATCGGTCACATTATGAAGATGTCCTGGTCGTGCGAGTCGACAGGATTGTGCCCGAGTCTGTCTGGCGTCCCAGATATCAGGTCATCAATCAGTTCGAGCAGCACCTGACGGCTTCCGGGACGACAATTCTGAAGTTCTTTCTGCACATTTCAAAAAGTGAACAGAAACAGCGGTTTCAGGAACGCCTGGACCAGCCGGACAAAAACTGGAAGTTCGACCTCGCGGATCTGGAGAAGCGCAAACAGTGGGATGAATATCAGCAGGCCTTCGAAGATATGCTGAAGCACTGCACAACCCGGGAAGCTGCGTGGCACGTGATTCCGGCGGATCAGAACTGGTACCGCGATCTGGCAATCATGCGAGTCATCGTCAACACCCTGCGCGGAATGAATCTGCAGTACCCGGAACCGCCCGATTTGCGAAACGTGGTGATTGATGGCTAGCCAACTGCGGCTGGATCTGGACGTCCTGGAACAGAACGCCGACCTGATGGCGTCTGATCTGCACGTACTGGGGCGACGCTGGCGACCTCATGTGAAGGCTCATTGTCAGCCACTCATCGCAACGGCCCTTCTGCAGCGAAACGCGTGCGGAGTGACCGTGGCGACAGTTTCAGAAGCGGAAGTGATGGCGGCTGCCGGAATGCCGTCCATCCTTCTGGCGCATCTGGTCGTGACTGAAGACGACCGCCGACGACTGGCCGCTGTGGCCTCGCAGACCGAGCTTCTGCTGACGATTGATCATTTCGTCCACGCCGAACTGCTGTCGCAGACGGCAACCCGCACCGGACAGACGCTGTCTGTGCTGGTGGACGTGAATGTCGGCATGAACCGCACCGGCTGTCGTCCCCGAGTCGACGCGACTCAGCTGGCTCTGGCCGCGGCAGGTCTGCCCGGGCTGAAAGTCGCGGGCATCATGGGATACGAAGGACATCTTTCCCGACTTCGGCCGGAATCCGCCAAGCGTCAGGAAATCATGGAAGCCATGAATGCCCTGGAGCAGACTCGGGATTCGATGCTGCAGCGAGGACTCGCCTGCGACATTGTCAGTGCCGGCGGCAGCGGAACCTATCGCCTGACAGCACAGCATCCCGCCGTGACGGAACTGCAGTGCGGAGGCGGAATCTTCGGCGACCCCTTCTACCGTGACATCTGCGGCCTGTCCGGCATTCAGCCGGCGCTCACCGTCGTGGCCGACGTGGTGTCGCGTCCGTCACTGACACAGGCGGTACTGAACTGTGGCCGGAAGGCGATCAATCCGTTCATACATCCGCCGGAAGTGCTGAATCCTGTCGGAGCTGAAGTGGACAGTCTGACCGCAGAACACTGTGTGCTGACTGTTTCCGGAGCAGCTCGGGATCTGAAGATCGGAGATCAGGTCACTCTTGCCGTGGGATATTCCGACCACACCATTCTGATGCATCGTGAGATTCACGTTTTTCGCGGGACCGAGCAGGTTGATCAATGGTCGGTGATCCGATGACAGAGACGCAAGGCGACCGCAGGGCCGATTCCGCGCCGACTGCTCATCGAGGTGTGCTGCTGGGGGTCATGGCGGCCGTTGGCTATTCAGCCACCAACCTCGCATTGAAGGGGCTCAGCGAACGACAGTCGGGAGCCGGCTGGGATCTCTGGGTCTCCGCGATGAAAGCTGTTCCCACGGTGCTGATTGCCGGAGTTCTGCTGATTCTCAGGCACCGCCGAAAGCAGCCCCTCTTTCCGACTCGAAAACCTATTCCCGGATTGATCCTGGCCGCCCTGGTGATGCAGTTCGGAGGCAATCTGGGATTTCAGATTGCTCTGGGCCACATTGGTCTGGCCATCACGGTGCCACTGGTGTTCGCTTTGATTATCTGTGCCGGTGCAATTCTGGGAAGAATGTTTCTGGGCGACGGGGTGACGCCGCGCACACTGGTCGCGATGGCCGTCATGACGGTTTCCATCGTGCTGTTGTCATGGGCGGCGATGCAGGCTCAGTCGGCTTCAACACCTGAAAGCGGTCCCGGGGCAATCGCGACCAATGTCGACTTGAGCTCCGGCCAGTCACCGGTGAATCGGGGAAATGTCTGGCTGGGAATCATGGCGGCCGGAGTTTCCGGGTTGTCGTACGGGATTAACGGAGTTGTGATTCGTCGCATCGCCCGCGATTCTCTGCCGATCGAATCGATGCTGATTATTTACAGCTCAACCGGACTGATCTGCCTGACAATTCCGGGAGTCTCCCAGCTGGGCTGGGAACGTATTCAGCAGATTCAGGCCGTGGACATGGCGTCTGATGCTGTATGCCGGAATCTTCAATGCTCTGGCGTTCTTCTGTGTGACTCATGCTCTGAAGGTGATGAACATCAGCCGAGTGAACGTGATCAACGCTTCTCAGAATGCCATGTGTGCCGTCGCAGCCGTTGTGATTTTCAATGAACCTGTGTCTGTGGCTCTGGTGGCTGGAATTCTGCTGTCCATGACCGGCCTGGTGGTTCTTGATCGCAAATCCTGATCAAGGATCTCGTACGCGGAATTGAACTTCTTTATGCTGACGCTTTTCCTGCCAACTGAAAGGGGCTGTTTCGGTGCATACTCATTCCCCGATGGATGACCTGCTGCATTTGCTGGGCTCACTGATTCGTGAACCGTCCGTGGTCGGGGTGGAGGATGCATTCTTTCGAGTCCTGCGACGGGAATTCGAAGAATTCCCGATCACCGTGCGGAGATACCACGGACTGCTGGTGGCGGAAGGATCCAAACCCGATCGCATGTACCTGTCGGCACATGTCGACCGACATGGTCTCCTGTGTACCGGCCCCAACGAATTTCAGTACGCGGCCTTCATTGCCGGAAACCGCAGTGAACTGACCGGTGACAGTGTTTCCGAACAGTTCATGGACCAGATCGCCGACCGCTTTGTGGGAAAACGTGTTCAGGCGCACACTCACTACACTGGTGCGTATCTGGGACAGGGAATCATCACACGTTCATCCGTGTGTCCTCGGCGTCGAAACCTGCTGTTCGAACTGGATGGCCTTGAGTTCCTGCAGCCGGGAACTCCGGTTTCGTTTCTGGATCGACTGCAGGTGCATTCCGGAGTTCTGTCGGCTCAGCTGGACAATGTGGCCTCAGTGGCAATGATCATCCAGCTGTTCCGACAGGGATTTCAGGGAACAGCTTTGCTGGCCGCGGGCGAAGAGGCCGGCCGCAGCTGGCGATACATCGTCGAATGGTTTCAACGTTATGACTTCAGTACGGATCGACTGATCGTTCTGGACACCAGCCCGTTTCCGGAAGCTGACATCGCCAATCAACAGGTCGCACTCAGACACTGCGATGCCAGTGCCACGTTCAATACGCAGCTGACGGATGAAATCCGAAACCGCTGCGACGCGCTGAAGGTCAGCTACACGTTCAAGGATGAGTACGTCCGAACTGTCAGCAAGACTCGTGAAAAGCCGCTGTCTCTGGGCCGGACGGAACTGGGGCGCATCATCAATGCAACTCAGGGCAGCATCTCCGGCACAACTCTGCAGCTTCCGACCACCGCCTACCACACTTCACGCGAAACCGCATCTGTTCACAGTTATCAGGCGATGCTGAACCTGCTCAGCGATCTGGCTCAGCTGAACGATGCGATGTCGTCTTAGGCCCCCTCACAAACTTACGAGGCCGCGCTGCGACGACAGTCGTCGATATTCCGGGAAGAGCGACAAGGCGACAAATGTCGCCGAGGAGTGATGCCGCCGCAGATCGGCTGCTTCGCTGAGCTACGGCTGTCCGGATGCAACCGGCGTTTCTGAGTCCTGTTGCTGGTGAGCTGAACTTTCCGGTAGCCTTGCGAGCTGGGCATAGTCCGGACGATCTGCGGCCGTGCGGTGCCGGTAGGCTCGCACGATTTCACCATCATGCAGCAGAAAGATTCCGGGCATGCGCAGCACATTGCCGTCAAATGCTCCCGCGCTGTGACCTCGCAGCCACGCTGAAAAGCCTCGAAACCACACCGACGGCCCCATCAGCTGGCCGATTGTTCCCAGCCGAAGCCCGAACGCATCGTAAAGGCTGCACGAGGGATCCCTGAACGAATGAACGTCCTGCAGGTTATACTTCTTCAGAAGTTCAACAGGCTCTTTCTGGCCCATGTGAATGATCGCAATCTTCGTTCCGGTGGCCTCAATCCGTTCTCGCTGTTCGGCGATATCAGCAACGGCTTCCCGGCAGAATGTGCATCCCGAATGCCTCAGAAACACCGCCAGCACAGGATGCATCCGAGACAGCTCGAGCAGACTGGCTCCTCGGTTTGAAAGAATTCGGCCCAGAGGATCGAAGCGTCGAACCGGAGCGGACACGAGGACGTTTTCGGCGCTGGATTGATGGAAAACGATCGCCCGCCAGAGGATTATGGAAAACGGAATCCACCAGATAAGGTCGTTGGGGATGCAGGTCAGTCCGAACGAAAGCGGAAGACGCTGATGCATGACGGCCCATGCGAATCCGATCGGGCCGAAAACTTTTCCCAGCAGTCCGACCAGCACGATGGGCCAGTGGATAAACGGATGTCTGGCCGCAATCGCATAACCAATTCCGTACACACCGACGATCATTCCGATGCACTGCCAAAGCTCCGGATAGTTCGGCAACGGGGAAACGTTCAGCAGTCGGAACTGAGATTCCGGAAACAGGATCGTCACCGCACCCCACACCAGATTGTAGGCTGCGGCTGCGTACAGAACTCGACGCATCCAGGGACGCGGAGCTGTCGAGTCGGTCACCGGTTCGATCTTCAGAGTGTTCTCCGACATATTCAGGTCGCCGCAAGGTCCGGGCTAAGATCGTCGAAAAGGTCTCGGAGTTTTTCGATCGCCGCAATCTGCAGCTGGCGGACACGTTCCTTCGACAGCTGAAGTTCAGCCGCCAGTTCCCGCAGAGTTCTGACAGCTCCGTCGGAGCCAAGCCCGAAACGACCCAGAATGACCTGGTGTTCACGCTCGTCGAGACGCTCAGCCATCCGGGCAATCAGGTTCGTCACGCGATGTTCTTCTCGAATCCATTCCGCCATCAGCGCATCTTCTTCGGCTTCGGGAATCTCATGCAGCAGATCCGCAGAACCTCGCAGCTCCAGAGCGTTGCGTCTGCTGCGTCGCTGCAGCAGTCGGAAGAAATGACGCTGAACCGAATGAGTTGCGTAGGTGCTGAAGCGAAACCCCCGAGTGAAATCAAACTTCGTGATCGCCTTCAGCAGAATCTCATTCCCTTCGCTCATCAGTTCATCAAAATCGCACGCGGAATTCGAGAATCGCCGCGAGATGGAAATCACAAGGCGAAGGTTGCATTCAGCGATGTGATTTCGAACCGAATCGGCGTCCTGAAGCAGACGTTCCAGTTTCTTCTGCATCGCAGCAGGAACCTTCGAGTCGCGATATCGATCCGCAATCGAAGCCGCCTGTTGCTTCAGGTAGTTCATCTTGCGAAACAGGAATGTTTCGCCATCCTGAGAGAGCAGCGGCAGATTTGTCAGTCGATCAAAGTCACCGCCACCGTCGATCTCTTCCTGATCCCCCAGGCGATCACTGTAGATGCTCATCCCCTGCGGGAGGAAAAGAAGCTCCGATAGATCCCCTTCGGCAAAAGCCGGGTCATCGATAAAAAAGATGGACTTACTCACAACGCTACCCATTTTCCGGTTTCTCTCCGAAATCTCTGCCTGTTGCTTCTGTTGATCGATCATGAATTCGTCGCAGTCTTCACAACCGAAAAACGAGGGGGAACGGAACAGTATTTTTATCCTCGGAAGAAAATTTTGAGACTTCTGACTGGCGTGTTTCTGATGGCGGAACAAAAACCGCAGTTCACCCACATCGGCAGGTCGGGAGTATCCCGAAAAATATCAATGAAACCCGCGCAATCAGACCTCCCGGGAGACTGTAGACAGTCCGACCGAACTGGCCAGGGATCAACCGGTGTCCGGCTGAATTTTTCCAGCGGACCTGTGCGTAAAACGGCCGCGGAGAGGCTGTTCGACCTTCTGCCCTGGCAATCGATCAGTATCAGGTGGCACAGACATTCCTGTCTGTGGAGTTCCGGCCGATGTCAGGCGAAAAGGGCTTCGACGGGTTTTCCATTGCCGTCCTGAGTGACATAGAACGGTCGCCTTTCGATTTCCAGTCCGGCACGCGGGCTGATTCCCATGGCTCGGAAGATGGTTGCGTGAAGGTCCGAAATGCTGACGGGGTTTTCCACAACCACGCACGGTCGTTCGTCGGCCGTTTTTCCGTACACAAAGCCCTGTTTGATCCCGCCACCGAACATCACCACGGAAGTTCCGCCGGTGAAGTGGCGGTGCAGGCCGTAGTGAGTCATTTCCTTCAGAACATCAGTACGGGCTCGTGACTGATCGCGAGCTTCACTGCCGGGAACGCCTTCGATGATCATGTCCCGGCTGAATTCGCTGGCAATGACCACCAGAGTGCGGTCCAGAAGGTTGCGGGCTTCCAGATCAAGAATCAGCTGGGCGATCGGTCCATCAATTTCGCTTTTCATTCGTGCCAGCGTCGTATGGCCGTTTTCATGTGTATCGAAATGGACAAACGGAATGTATTCCGTCGTGACCTCCACAAACCGAGCCCCCGCTTCGACCAGTCGACGAGCCAGCAGACAGCCCTGTCCGAAGCGGCCGGTTTCGTACGGTTTGCGGCTTTCTTCCGGTTCCAGAGACAGATCGAAGGCATTGCGATCCTCGGAACTCAGCAGCCGATGAGCATTCTCGACCGACTTCAGCATCGACTGAATGTGATAATCACTGACAGGATTCCGATCAGATCCGGTTTCGATCATCTTCTTCAGTGCATCGTACCGCCGCCGGAATCGGTCAGCCGTCATGCCTTTGGGAGGCCGCACGGAGCGAGCGGCTTCTTCCGGGAACGGCAGGTTGAACGGGCCAAATTCTGTTCCCAGAAAGCCACCTGTTGTGAAGGCTTTCAGTTCTTCGGATTCACCGACTCCTTCCAGCCGCTGCCCGATGTTGATGAAAGGAGGAATCACCTCATTGCGAGGTCCCAGCAGCCGGGCCATCCAGGCTCCGATGTGCGGCGCCGCAACTGTCTGCGGAGGCACATATCCTGTGTGCCAGTGATACTGATGCCGAGAATGCAGAATGCTTCCCAGATCCGGCTGGAAGGCCGAACGAATCACCGTTCCGCGGTCCATGATCTGTGCCACGTTTTCCAGTCCTTCGGAAATCTGCAGGCCGTCAACCACCGTGTCGATGGCCGGAAAGGTGCTGATGATTTTCTCAACCGGCAGTCCTTCCTGAAACGGTTCATAGCGTTTCGGGTCGAAGGTTTCCGGCGCAGCCATTCCGCCCGCCATCCACAGGATAATGCAGGCATCGGCCGTTGCGGTCGGAGCCTCAGTCGTCGAATCCGCTCGCAGAGAACCGGGCTGGCCGCTCAGCAGAGCCGCTGCCGAAGCCGCTGAGAGCGACTTCAGAAAGCTGCGTCGGGATTCCTGTTCAAAGATCTGCTGCTCGTTCATGTTTTTGTTTTCGCCGTTTGTTTGCGGATGTTGCAGCCGAAAGCCCGTACTCCAGCACAGTGCATTCGCAACGTTTGGATTTCCGAGGCGAGGCGCCTCATCGAACCAGTCTGACATGCAGGATAGCGAATGGCAAGACTCGTCTGATCGGCAGCACGGTGACGCAGCCTCTCAAGCATAAGAGCAATAAAAGAGAGTGAAAAGAGGTGCGCAGGCAAACCAGAATTCCGCCGGACAGTGCCCTGTCCGGCGTTTGTCCCACCCGCAGAATTGCCGGAAGGAACATCTGTTTCGCTGGAGATCGGCAGTTAGTCACAACTGATTCGGGCGTTGACAGTCACATCGGGGCCCCTACAGTTCCGGAATGGAGGATCTGTCTTCACCTGTT
This sequence comes from Planctomycetaceae bacterium, assembly GCA_041398865.1. Lineage (GTDB taxonomy): Bacteria > Planctomycetota > Planctomycetia > Planctomycetales > Planctomycetaceae > Fuerstiella. Next base: position 62,358 of record JAWKTY010000019.1, on the reverse strand, counting down.
CAACTCGAATCACCGCAGGCGTGTCTGCGGCGTCTGGATCGGCTGCGCGGCAAACGCGATGAGGTTCGGGATCAGCATCAGCGGCTGTCGACGGAACTGGAAGGCATTCAAAAATTTCTGGCCATTGCCGAGAAGGTTTCCGATGCGCTGGAGCTGCTCAGCAATGACCTTTTTCGGAATGAATTGCGGGCGATCGAACAGAATCTCACGAAGGCTCTGCAGGAAGTTCTGGAACAGCCGGTCATCTTTCGTGCCGAAGCGGGATTCCGCAACAATTCCGCCAGCGTTGATTTCCACATCGAACGGGACGGCCATGCCGAAGACATCATGAAGGGGCAGGGAGGCTCGGTGGCGAATGTCGTGTCGGTGGGCCTGAGAATGTTCGCAATTGCGACTCTGGACGAAAAACAGCATCGGCGTTTTCTGGTGCTGGATGAGCAGGACTGCTGGCTGCATCCGGATCTGGTTCCTCGCCTGGCAAAGATTGTCCACCAGGCCGGCAGAGATCTCGGCTTTCAGGTCCTGATGATCAGCCACCACGATGTCGGCAGTTTTCTGAGGCATGCGGATCGAATCTATCGCCTGCGGCCTGATCAGGGAGACGGCGTGGCCATCGAACGCGTCGAACGGGACCGAGCCGCGATCGCCGATGGCCACCTGTTTCCGATGAATGACTCGGCGACTGATTGACATCACCGACTTTCGGGCGATAATCCTCGGATTTGCGAGAATCCAGAGTCACCCGACTCGGCCAACCGGTTCCGCCATTCCCGCGCTGCGTGTTTTTTCCGCGCGCTCCGGAGAAAGACGTTGTCGCCACTTACAAAGAAGACGCCGCTGTACACCAAGGCGGAACAGATCAGCGGGCTGGAAGCCGCCGGAAAGTTCAATGCGCAACTGATGGATTTCCTCCGCCCGCATGTTGTTGAAGGAACAACGACGGACCAGCTGGACAGGCTCGCGCACGAGTACACTCTGGATCACGGACATACTCCGGCCTGTCTGGGGTATCACGGTTATCCGAAGTCCATCTGCACCAGCGTGAACGAAGTTGTGTGCCATGGCATCCCCAACAACAAAGCTCTGAAATCGGGAGATATCATCAACGTGGATCTGACCACTGTTGTCAACGGCTGGTACGGCGATCAGTCAGAAACCTTCATGATTGGTGACGTATCCGAGTCAGCTCGGCGACTGGTACAGGTCACCTTTGAGGCTTTGTTTGTTGGAATTCGAGCTGCCAGACCCAACGGCACCGTACGACAGATCGGGCAGGCCATTCAGGCATTTGCCCGCGACAATGGATATTCCATCGTCCGCGAATACCAGGGACACGGCATTGGCGAAGAATTCCATCAGGACCCCGGCATCCCCCACTTCCCGACACTGACTTCCAGTCGTGACGTTCTGAAACCGGGAACCTGCTTCACCGTGGAACCAATGTTGAACATCGGCGGCTGGAAAACAAAGCTCGACAAACACGACGGCTGGACCGTACGAACCATGGACAACACTCTGTCGGCTCAGTTCGAACACACCATCCTGATGACGGAATCCGGGCCTCGCATCCTGACGCTGACAGCCAACGGACCTCAGGAAGGTGATATTCTAAAGACGACTTCAGAATGAGGAATGTCCAGACACAGGGCGACCGGCAGTAAGGATGAGGTCGGTGAGCCAAACGAAGCGGGCAGGATTTTCGATGGTTTTCGCTCAAACATCGTTGCAGTTGTATTGATGAATACGATAGAGGGCCAGCTCAACGTCCGAACGGAATCTCCCACATCTGCGAGCCGTTTGTTGTCGATCCTCAGGCATCACGGCCGCCCTTGAGTCGCCCTCATCCCCTGTGACGCAGTTCACAGCGACCTGGTCGCGGGGTGCCACCGACGGTTTCGAACGTCCGCCGAAGCGAATAGTGCCGACGGCCGCCATGCAGTTGGCACTCCGGGACCACATTCGTGAAGGAGACTGTCCGACGTTGTCAACAGATCAATCCCGGTCTTCAATGTATCCCGCTTAAATCAGCCTGCGAATTCCCTCCGTCCGAAGTGCGGAAACCCGGTCAAAACCGTCGACCCTCACCAGATCCTCACGAATCCTGGCCGACGGAAGCATGCTTGTCCGGATTTCAGCATTTCGGTGGCAACCGATCAGTCCCAGCTCAGCGATCCGCCGGTCTGGTATTCGGTGACACGGGTTTCAAAGAAGTTCTTTTCCTTGCCCAGGTCGATGGTTTCACTCATCCACGCGAACGGATTGGATGAACCGTACTGAATCGGCAGACCGATTCGTTCCAGGCGGCGGTCGGCGACATGCTGCACGTATTCGCGGAACAGTCCGGCGTTCAGCCCCAGCACACCTCGAGGCAGGCAGGATTCGGCGTATTCGATTTCCAGTTCGACGGCCGTGCGAATTCTGTCGATCATGGCCTGCTGGAATTCCGGAGTCCACAGTTCCGGGTTTTCCGCCTTGATGCCGTTGATCAGGTCGACGCCGAAATTCAGGTGGATGGTTTCGTCCCGCAGAATGTACTGCACCTGTTCGCCGATGCCGCACATCAGATTGCGGCGATGGAACGACAGCATCATGACGAAGCCGCTGTAGAAGAAGATACCCTCCATGATCACATAGTAACCGATCAGGTTCTTCAGAAAGGCCTGCTGACCTTCGAAGGTGTCCGTGGTGAAGTCCGGATCGAGTACTTCCGCCGTCAGCTCCATCTCGAAGGCGTCCTTCTTTGCGATCGTGGGGATTTCACGATACATGTTGAAGATTTCGCCCTCGTTCAGCCCCAGGCTTTCCACGATGTACAGAAACGTATGAGTATGCACAGCTTCTTCAAAAGCCTGACGCAGAAGATACTGACGGCATTCAGCGTTGGTCACATGCTTGAAGATGGCCAGCACAAGGTTATTCCCCACGAGCGATTCGGCTGTTGAGAAAAATCCCAGGTTGCGAAGAAAAACCAGTCGCTCATCATCAGTCAGCTTGTTGGAACGCCAGATCTCGACGTCCCGGTTCATCGGGACTTCGGTTGGCATCCAGTGATTGGCACAGCCGTTCAGATAATGTTCCCATGCCCAGTGGTATTTGATGGGCATCAGCTGATTGACGTCAACCTGGGCGCAGTTGACCAGACGCTTTTCGGTCGCCTGAAAGCGTCCATCGGTGCCAACCATCAGTTCTTCTTCGGTCGAAGGGGTAAAAGTCAGTGAAGACATAATCATTCATCCTTGTGGTTATGGTGGTGAAAATGAATCAGACGGCAGGAAAAAACAGGAAGCGGTCAGAATTCACGAACGAACTGCTGTCAGCGGACTGCCGATTTCTCCTGCCGGATCGGCAATCTGCTCCGCTGTTCCGTTCAGACATGGCCCTTGAATCAAAGGCGCCGAACCGGAGATTTCAAATCCTCGGACGGGGCGTTGACGCCGGATGTCCGCACCGCAGCATCGCGGTGCGAACCTCCGCGACGGAAATTACTGACAGGCTTCGCAGTCCGGGTCATCCAGACTGCAGGCTTTGACGTTGCTCATGTCAGTGACCGGCACCGAATGCGGAGCGGGCGCCGCTTCTGCACTGTGAGTTCTCAGACTGTCCGCAGTTCCTTCGCGATCCACCTGGATTTCTCCGGACGCACTCTTGCTCTTCATCCAGCGAGGCTGAACTCCGTATCGGTTGACGTCCACCGTGGACTTTTCGATCTGAGTCGCCGCCAGGGTTCGCAGGTAGTAGGTGGTTTTCAGGCCTTTGGTCCATGCCAGCATGTACATGTCATGCAGCTTGCGACCGCTGGGTTCGCACATGTACAGATTCAGAGACTGTCCCATGTCGATCCACTTCTGCCGACGAGCTGCACATTCGATCAGCCACTTCGGATCCACCTCGAACGATGTCAGGTAGCGTCCTTTGATGTCTGTCGGAATTCGAGCGATGTCGGTCAGAGTTCCGTCATAGTATTTGAGATCAGCCAGCATTTCGCTGTCCCACAGACCTCGTTCCTTCAGCTCACTGACCAGCGACGTATTCACATGAGTGAATTCGCCGGACAGGTTGCTTTTCACGTACAGATGCTTGTAAACGGGCTCAATGGACTGAGACACGCCGATGATGGTGGAAATCGTGGCTGTCGGAGCAATCGCCATACAGTTGCTGTTTCGCATACCGTTCTCGGCAATGCGGCGACGAACAAGATCCCAGTCCATGGTGCTGGATCGATCGACGTCGATCTTCTGCCCACGCTGCTCATCCAGAAGCTGCATCGTATCCATCGGCAGCAGTCCGCGGTCCCACTTCGAACCGGCATACGAAGCGTAGGTGCCGCGTTCCGCTGCCAGATCGCTGGAGGCCAGCAGAGCAAAGTAGGAAATTGCTTCCATACTGCGGTCTGCAAATTCGACGGCTTCGTTGCTGGCATAGCTGATGTTCATCAGTGCCAGAGCATCCTGGAACCCCATCAGCCCCAGTCCGACCGGACGATGTCGGCGATTGGAATTCTTCGCCTCTTCCGTCGGGTAATAATTGATGTCGATGACGTTATCCAGCATCCGCATCGCCGTTCGAATGGTGGATTCCAGCATCTCCAGATCCAGCCGACCGTTCACGACATGCCGCGGCAGATTCACCGAGCCCAGATTGCAGACAGCGGTTTCGGATTCCGACGTGTTCAGCAGAATTTCCGTACACAGGTTGCTGCTGTGAACCACGCCGCAGTGATCCTGAGGCGAACGGATATTGGATGGATCCTTCCAGGTAATCCACGGATGGCCGGTCTCGAAGATTCGAGTCAGCATTTTGCGCCAGAGTTCCACGGCTGGCAGCCGTCGGAACAGGTCGATGCGACCTTCGTCCGCCATCCGTTCGTATTCTTCGTAACGGCGTTCGAACGCTTCACCAACCAGATCGTGAAGATCCGGAACTTCATCGGGGCTGAACAGAGTCCATTCCCCTTCGCTCTGAACCCGCTTCATGAACAGGTCAGGAATCCAGTTCGCCGTGTGCATGTCATGCGTGCGGCGACGATCGTCCCCGGTGTTCTTTCGCAGATCCAGAAACTCTTCCAGATCCATGTGCCACGTTTCGAGATACGAACAGACAGCTCCCTTCCGTTTGCCACCCTGATTCACGGCAACCGCGGTGTCATTCACCACCTTCAGGAACGGAATGACGCCCTGGCTGCGACCATTGGTTCCCTTGATGTAGGAATTGGTCGCTCGAATGCTGGTCCAGTCATTCCCCAGACCACCCGCCCACTTGCTCAGCCGGGCGTTGTCGCCCACACACTTGAAGATGTGTTCAAGATTGTCGCTGACCGTCGACAGGTAACAAGAACTGAGCTGTGGGTGATTGGTCGCCGAATTGAACAGTGTCGGCGTGGCTGACGTAAACCGCATGCTGGACAGCAGCTGATAGAATTCAACCGCGCGTTCTTCACGATTGTCTTCCTGAATGGCCAGGCCCATCGCCACCCGCATCCAGAAATACTGAGGCATTTCGATGCGGCGATTGTCGATGTGCAGCAGATACCGGTCGTAAACGGCCTGAATTCCCGGGTATTTGAACAGATCGTCCTGCTCGGGCTGCAGAGCACTGGCCAGCCGCGACAGGTCGTACTTCCGCAGGTCCGGAGTCAGGCGATCAGCAACAATGCCGTCAATGATGTAGTGTTCGAACTGGTTTCGGTACAGGCGAACAAAGTCGTCACGATCCAGCGGAGCACTGCCCAGAGCTTCGTTGGCGATCACCATCCGCAGCAGTCGAGCTGCCACAATGTCGTAAGCCGGATCAATTTCAATGCGGGACCGAGCCGCCAGAATCATGGCTCGGTAGATTTCAGCCACAGAGATTCCGTCGAAAATCGACTTCATCACTTCCTGCTGCAGAATCTCTGCATCGCAGTCGGGAAGACCATGGCAGGCCGCATCAAAACGACGTCGAATTCGGTTGGCATCAAACGGAACCGGAACTCCGTCATCCAGTTTCACCTGGATCCGAGGCCGGGAAATGGCCACTTCCTGTTCAAGGCCGTCCAGCTGCTGCAGAGCGCGAATCTTCTGATGTTCGGCTCGATAAACGATGTAGCGCCGAGCCACTCGATAATGCCCGCGCTTCATCAGCAGAAGTTCGACGGCGTCCTGAACGGCTTCCACATCCGTTCCCCGATCACTGGCGGCTTCATTGGCTACCGTGCCGGAAACTTCTCCGGTGATTTCACGAATCTCGCGGTCCGTTTCCGGATCCAGCGGCTGGCCTTCTGCCAGATTCAATTCGGCTCGAAACGCGTTGGCAATCGCCTTTCCAATCAGACCGTCATCAAACGGTGCCGTTCGACCATCTCGCTTACGGATTACCCATTCCGACTTTGCACGAATCATTCGACGCTGCTCCTTAAGATCTTCCATCCAGGTGAAAGTTACGCATCTTGCGCAGATATTCCATCAACAAGATGTGAACTGATGCGGCCTCTCTGAGGCCAGCACACAACAAGCTCCTGCCACGTCCAGCGCAGCGTGAATCGCAGATAAAAACGTCAGGGGGAAATCAGCACACTTCGCTGAGCACTACCCGAACAACTGACAGACCTCTCTGGCGATCACAGGCTGACACGTTGAGTCGACCTCCTGTCGAATTGGGCATCCATGATGCGGGGCAAGATACGCTCGCCAAACACGATGTCAACACACTCACCCAATGAGCCCCAAGTTGCTGAGAGCCCACACGTTCGGGCATTGTGAGCGGTTTCACTTGACGAACATTTGTTAACGACTTTTCGCAATATAATGTGCTGGATGTGTTTGTCAACACAAAATGTTGTATGTGACTGACATCGGAACACAAGAGACCTGGCGGCCCGTTTTTCTCTTCGGTTTTTCAAATTGCCTTCGGTGGGATCCCGAATTTCGGCAAAAGTTGACACCTTCCAGCAACCCGGACTTCCGCCCCTGCCGAGTCAGTTTTCCAGCGCCGAAATCAGGCCGCGTCCGCCACGGCCTGCGTCTTTTTCAGACCCTCGATCGCAACATCCAGAGGATTCTTTTCCCAGAGGTCGGGACGGAAAAGTTCCAGTGAAAGAAACCCTGTGAACCCGGTCTTTTTCAGCAGCTGACAATACCGTTTCAGATCAATGGCCCCGTCACCAGGCATAACTCGATCCGGGTCACGCTGAGTCGCCGGGGCTGGAGCGGCCGGAGCGTCATTGAAGTGCGAAACCGCGATCTGCGAGGCGGTCAGCTGACCAATTGCTTCCAGACCCCCGCCGCCAACGTAGCAGTGAAACGGGTCCAGGACCAAAGTCGCTGCGGGATGGCCGCAACCTGTAATAATGTCGATCCCGTCTGCCACGGTTTTGATGTCCTGCACAAATCCCAGGTACTCGAACGCAGGCAGAACACCAAAGGTCGCCCCCAATTCCAGCAGCTCGCGATAATGTCGCTTGCCCAGTTCGCGGTCAGCAGCACCATGAGGCGGACCGGCCACCGTGTGTGGCGCGCCGACAGCGGCGGCCTGTTCAAACTTTCGTTTGGCTTCTTCCAGTGCCTGCGTGTGGATGTCTCCCGCCGGCTGAAACCAGTCCTTCATGTGAATTGTGGTGGGCACGGCCAGCCCGCAATCGTCCAGACACTTCCGGATTTCCTGCAGTGTTCCTCCCTGCTGCAGATGAGCATCCATGTCGTCGTGCCATAATTCGATTCCCGCATAACCGGCTTTCGCTGCCACCTGAATCTTCTGCAGGATGGGAGTGGTTTTGATCGTGCTGGAATTCAGACTGTATTGAAACGCAGACATCGCAAAGGCTCGCTGATATGGATGGAAACCTGACTGTTCCAGACGTTACGATGTTGGCGGAATGATTTCGAGCGACCTGGAACGTTTTTCCGCCGTCGGCGGCACTCATACCCGTGACGAACTGACGCTCGGAACACATCTTCACGACTTTGCCCCACCCTGACTTCGCCGGATTGGAGATCTCATGCCCTCATTCGCTGTTCTTCGCTCGGTTCGGCAGACCCCCACTCGAGCGGGCAGGCTTCGGCGGCCGTCGCTTCTGTTGGTGCCCCTGTTCGTTTCGCTCGCAGCGCCTCTGGCAGCTCAGACTTCCGCGCCGTCTGATGAACAGCCCGAAGTCGGCTGGAAAGTTCACGCCATCATGGAAGGCGAAGGCTGTGTCACGGCTGTTGCCGCCGACTACAACAAAGACGGACAGATGGATGTCATCGCCGACATCGGCAAAGGAGAGACCATTCTGTTCACAGGACCGAACTGGGAGCGAACCCTTCTGGATGACGACCACCGCGAACGATACATCCACAGCGAAACATGGGACGTCGATGGCGACGGTGATCCCGACTACATCGGTGCCGCCTACAATCCCGGACTGATCATGTGGTACGAATGTCCCGAACAGCCGACTTCGCAGAAGTGGACCCGACGACTGGTCGACAATCAGATCCACGGAATTCACGGAGTCATTCGAGGCGATGTGGATCGGGATGGTCGCATCGATCTGCTGGCGACAAGTGCTCAGCCGCTGGACCCGTTTCCGAATTCTCTGGCGTGGCTGTCGCCGCCAGGGAATGTTCATTCCGACGAACCATGGTCGCGACACATTTTTGCCGTCGGCGACGCACCGGGGCTCACGCATTACATGGGATTTGGAGACATCAACGGCGATGGCCGTCCCGATGCGGCTACCGGTGCCAAAGGCGGACCTCAGGATACCACCGGCAAAGGGGAATGGTTTGCATGGTGGGAAGCTCCTGCCGATCCGCGGCAGCCATGGGTTCGCCGAGATCTGCCCGGCCCGCATCCCGGAGCCACCAATATTCATCCTGCCGACATCAACGGCGACGGCAGGACAGATCTGCTGGCGTCCCGCGGTCACGGGCAGGGAGTGATCTGGTTTGAAGCTCCGGACTGGAAGGTTCACGTCATTGATGCGGAACTCACAGAACCTCACTGCCTTCAGGTCACGGACATCGACAAAGACGGCGATCAGGATGCCGTCACCTGTGCCTACGGCAGCCAGCTGTGCGTGTGGTACGAAAACGACGGGAAAGGAACGTTCCGGCGACATGTGGTCGGCAATCACCAGGAAGCCTATGACATTCGAGTCGCCGACATGGATTCCGACGGCGACATGGATTTTCTGGTTGCCGGTCGTGGAAGCAACAACGTCGTCTGGTACGAAAACCCCGCTCGAAAACCGACACGCTGAACTCCCGGGCTGGTCCCATCGATCACGACTTTTCAGCTGCCCCGCCAATCCGGCGAACAGAGTTTGTTCCCGGCCCGCCGCCGTGGTAGAACGAGTACCCTCGGTCCCCCCATGATCTTCCGCCGAATTGCTTTCCAAAAATGTCCGCCATGGTTCGCTTCTTCCCGCATTCAATGCTTCTGCTTTCCATTCCCTTTGTTTGCGGGGTCAGTCAACTGCTGGCTCAGGATGCCGTCCCTGCGGCTCCGGTGACGTCGCCGTTTCAGAAGGATGACGTGGATTCAGCCGTCGAGCAGGCGATTGCGTTTCTGGTGTCTCAGCAGAAGCCGGATGGAGGAATCTACGATCGAGGCCATGAAACGACGATGACATCGCTGGCCCTGATGGCGATGGCCAGTGTCGGACATCAGCCGGCGGATCTGAGTCCGGAAGGCCAGGTGATGAAACGGGCCCTGGACTTTGTGTTGCAGGACGACCGCATCAGCAATAAAGGGTACTTCGGCGAAAAGGATCACTCCCGCATGTACGGCCACGGCATCATCACGCTGATGCTGACCGAAATGCTGGGCATGAGCACCAGCGATGAACAGGATCAAAAACTGCATGAACGCTGTCAGCAGGCCGTGGACCTGATTCTGAGTGCTCAGAAAGAGCCCAAGGATGTGAACGCCAAAGGCGGCTGGCGGTATTATCCGAATTCGAAAGATGCAGACCTGTCGGCATCGGTCTGGCAGCTGATGGCACTCAGGTCAGCCAAGAACGACGGACTTCAGGTGCCCGGCAGTGCGATTCGGGACGCCGTCGAATACCTGAAGCGGTCATATTCCTCACCGCTCGATCGCAACGGCCTGCCCAGTGACAAAGCGGGAGGGTTCTGCTACGAACCGGGACAGCGCCATGCCTCGTACACGATGACGGCCGCTGGTCTGCTGGCGATGCAGGTCTGCGGTGAATACGAATCGCCCCTGGTTGCCGGAGCTGCCGACTGGCTGCTGGCTCACCCGCCAAAATGGAACGAACGCTTCTGCATGTATGGCACCTACTACTACGCTCAGGGCATGTATCAGCGAGGCGGCGACCATGCCGAGACCGCTCGCAAACTGGTTCAGGAAATGCTTCTGAAGGAAAAGAAACCCGACGGCAGCTGGGAAGCCGCCAATGGCGAAGAAAACAACGCCGGTCGAGTTTACTCAACGTCCATGGCCGTGCTGAGCCTGTCTGTCAAGTACCACTTCCTGCCGATCTACCAGAAGTGAGCCGGTGACTTTTCAGGGGGCTCCGGGAAAGTCCGAATCGATTGGAGTTTTCGTTCGGTCTGCCCCTTAAAATCACAGAACAGTGTCGGGTCGCGGCCCGCCGTCCCGGTTCATTCCAAAGGTGTTCAGGGTATCGAACGAATCCTGGAGAACCGTTTCAACAAATCTCCGCAGTTGATGTGGCTTGGGAGCTATGATTACCCGGGAACAATCTGTCCGTGTTCGCGAAGCAGCGTATGGATGTCGGAAAGGGGAACTTCCAGAGGCGTTGTTCCGGCTTTCGCTGCCAGTGTCGCTGCAACCCCGGCGGCCTGGCCCATTCCCATGCACGATGCCTGAACTCGCAGGCCCGAGTTTGCCAGACGATCGCTGCTGACACAGCGGCCGGCAACGATAATGTCGCGGCTTCCCTTTGGAATCAGTGCCCTCAGCGGAATGGTGGGTACGTTCCCGGGCTTCAGCGGCTTTGGCTTCACTCCTGATTTTGTATGCAGATCGACCGGATAGAAGGCATAGCTGATTGCGTCGTCGAACACTCGTCCGGACGTGTAGTCGTTCACGGTGACCAGCGTCTCGCCTTCAATTCGGTAAGTTTCGCGGAAACCGGTTTCCGGCTGCAGGTGCATCAGTCGTTTGCCTTCCTGACGCACCTTCGTGAGGATCGACCTGCGTCCCGTCAGGTTGGCTTCGGTGGCCGTGCGTGAATTCGATGAATCCGCGCCGTGAACATAGAGCCGATGAATCTGATTCCGACCCGGCTGGTGTTCCTGCCCCAGCATGAATAGAAACGATCCTGGCTGCCGTTCCTGTTCGCGTAAACGAGGAAAGCCCAGCATTCCCACGACTTCCGCACCACCGGTGCAGTCAATGATCTGTCGGCAGCGAACTCGACGTCGAGTCCCGAACCCAACGCAGTCCACCTGCCAACCGTCGTCGGTCTTTGTCACGGCCTGGGGAAACTCGTAGTAGGCGATTTCGACGCCGGCCTGAGCACACTTCTCCTCAGCAAGGATCGCGTACAGAAACTGGTTCGTGTAAACCTGATTGTGCCAGTGACGTTCCGGGACTTTCGCGAAGTTCGGCAGCTCTCCGTCGTCGAGCTCCACGCTCTCCTTCACCAGTTCCCAGCCAATTCCGGCGATCACCTGCCTGCCCCAGGCATCAAACAGTCCGGGAAAGGCAACCCCGCCGGTCGTGGTCGTTCCGCCGAGCTGACTGTTGCGTTCCACGATCAGCGTTTTCGCTCCGGCTCGTCCGGCCTGAATGGCGGCCACGTGCCCGGCCGTGCCGCCACCGACCACCAGCACATCAACGTCGTTGCTGACTTCAGGCTCGTCGGCATCCGGAACAGTCTGAGCCGTCACGTGCGAAGTCGAGGCAATCGCCATCCCCGCAGCCGCCGTACCGACCAACGTCTGCTGCAGAAAGTCCCGTCGACCTGTCTGAGAATTCTTCATGATACCTCTGCCCGTTCACAGGCTCTGTCGTTCAGCGAAAGCAGGCTGTTCTCCTCCCGGACAGCGCAACAGCCGGTTCGCAGAGTATCACGTTTTGCATGGTCAAGACAGTTGAACGGCCGACTCGCCCGGATCACCGACGTCAGGAGAGGACGCGAGGACCGGTTCTTGAAACACCGCAAACTCTCGGACTGCCTGAATCGAGCGGGCAGACGGATCGCGGTGACTGCAGAATCGGGGCAGCTCAAAGAGAGACTTCATGTGAATTGCGGCTGGCAGTTCACTCAGCCGATCAACTCGCCCCCGTCGCCCGACAATCGGCTTGAACGCAAGACAGGGTGAATGGCGAGGCCCCCTCGACGACGAACTATCCCGAGGACTCGGACCCGGTCCAAAAGAAGATGTACCAGCGCTGCCAGCATCTTCTTCAGCAGCTGCAGCGCGGGGCGGATCTGTCGAGGCTTACTTGTGGTAGCCCAGTGACACCATCACATCATAAAGCTCTTCAAACGTGATGAACCGGCGGCGATTGGCCATTTTGTACTGATCGATGGCGTCCGCGAATTCGGCCACTTCCGGTCGAGCTGACCGCTGGCCGTCCTTGAACTGTCGACGTTCAAACCCGGCCTCATTCGCGCAGTTGCCGGAACTGCGACGGTCAACAAAGTTTTCGGAAGCCGGACTCAAAAGCTGCTGTCCCATCGTGACCTGTTCTCCCCACTGCTGAGGCACCGCCGCAGACAGTTTTCATCGACCAACGGAAAACGACACTGCCGTTCCCGAAACTGCCGGGACGCACCGAACGCCCCGAACGTGAACTCCCAACCGACAAAGCGGATGTCAATCGGCCCCGGTGAACGACCTATCCGGACTTCCCGAACCAGCCCAACGGACTGAGGCACACTGGACAACTGCTTCATCGAAAGTGTTGGTCGCACTTTCAGCCACGCAACCGATTTCCTCACGTTCAGAACAATTTTTCAGTGAGTCGCCCCGAACGATCCCCTCCATCATGCCAGCCGAACCAGGTGCTCAAAGCGTCACAACAAACTTCGCACCTTCGGGACTGACAGACGGCTCCCCTGCGTATAGAATCCGCTTCCAAGCGAGCTCACCCGCGTTACTGAGCTCGCCAGAGCAAATTCAAACCGTCTGAGCCTGCTCACCCGCCCACGAAGCGGAAAAGTTCAACGCACGATCGATGATTCGCCATCCCTGCCGCCGCATAGATCACAATTCGTTATAGCGCCTGCTCGAAAATGATACACAGCGCGCCGTGTGTCTGATCTTCAGAACGATTTCGGTTTGTCCGCAACACAAAGCAGCGGAAGAGGTTGCAGCAACAGAATAACATCAGCAAATCCTTGTGAATCCTGTCACGTACATGGTCATGTACGTGACAGGATTCACAAGGATTTTACGCAGCGGTTTGGGCGCTCGGTGTCCGTCACTTCAGGGATCGACAACGAGTTGGTCGATCTGACTTCGCCGAAAACTCTGGCACGTAGAACGGACTGCCGTGCCGCTGCGAATCTCTGGTTCGAGTCTTTGCGAAGAATGGTCGAAGGCTGCGGCATCTGTAAAATGTGGTCCGGCCTGGAGCCTTTGCAGCGCAACCCCAAATTTTATCCATCCGTTCTCCACCGGTGGTCAAGTATTGGTCCGTGCGTGAATTCGGAAATGGGCGATCTTCGAGAAGGTCGTGAGCGAAGATGCGACTTGGGTTCACAGCTGATGTCGACAGGAGCCAGTGACCAAACGGTACGGCGGGACGAATTTAAACACGTTCGCTGACATGGAACGTGTGACGCTACAGTAGCCACCGAGGAAGACCATCCATCCCGGAACCGGCCGAGCAAACTGTCAGAGATTTGGGCGGAAAGCATCGATCCCGGAATGATTATTCGGCCTGATCCTCTACAAGCTTGTAGTCTGCTTTGGCGAGCACGTATGGCAGGCGTTGGATGATGCCGTAGCCGAATTGTTTCATGGCGTCGGGGAGTTCGTTCCACGGGACCATGTTTTCGTTGTCGATGTCCAAAACGTAGACGGTGCTGTTGATATTGGCAACGTACAGGTAACGACCGTCCGGGGAGAACTCCAGTTGCTGGACCTGACCGGGCATCCGCTCACTCATCACTGTCTTACCGGATTCGAAGTCCCAGAGTTTCAGTTCGCCGATCTGACTTGCGGCAGCGATTAACGTTCCGGTGGGATTCCACGTCACCGCGGTGGTGGCGTACTGCATCGGACCGAAAACGCGGGACTCACCATCACCGCTCGTGTCATGAACGATGACGTCCTTGGCTGTGACAGCGAGATTTCTCGAATTCGGATGCCACGCAGCGACATGCGTCTGAAAAGTGGTTTCCCAGCGAGCCTTCATCGTCGTGACGTCGCACACGATTACCTTTTCTTCGGTGCAGCAGGCCACAAATTCCGCGGATGGGCTAAGTGCAGCGAACAAAGTGCCAGCAATCGGTGATTCCGGGGATTCAATCTCCGCCAACGATTGAGCATCCCAGATTTGCGGAGCCCCACGCAGACTCGCGGTGAACAGCCGTTCGGCGTCCTGCAGAAAATCAATCGCACGGCCATCCTGAATTTTCTGAGTGCGTTCGACGACGCGGCTGAGCGTGTTAACATCCGCAACTGAAAAGTTGTACTGTCCGAGGATCCCGAGACGTTGACCGTCGCCTGAAAATTTCAGTTTCCACACGCATCCGGATGACACGGCATTTGGCAACGTTGACGGCGTTCCGGATTGCATGTCCCAGATTTCGACGTCGTTGCTGAACATCCCAGCGATAGCCACTCGGTTGCCATCAGGACTCACATCCATCCCGGTCAGGGTCCCCGCCAGTCGAGGAACGGTTTGCGTGACGTCGCCGACCACATCATTAATCGGTATCACGTTCAGTCGTTGAGCTCGACTATCGACCGTGACAATGTCCCCCCCTTCCCGATCGAACGCGAGGAACTCGCTGCGTGTGCCCGAGACACGGCCGATTTCTTCGTTTGTCTTGAGACTCCAACGACGAATGCCATCGTTCAAAAAGACGATTTCGTCACCGTGGCATGCACACTCCGTGGTCCCGTGTCGAAGAGAAATCGTCTGAAGAACTTCACCACTGGAACTGTCCCAGACCTGAATTCCGTCAGAGTCGCCCGAAATCACCCGCTCGCCAGTCGTGTCGAAAGTCACGCACTTCGGGCATGATTCGTGTTCGGAAAACTCAAATAAGACCTCACCGTTATCGACACGGTAGACGCTCACACTGCCGGACTGTGCGTCGTCGGGCCACTGGTGAGCCACCGCGAGTCGACTGCCATCCGGACTGAAGGCAACATCCTGAACGGCTGCTCCCGACGATCGCCAGGTTTGGGTGGCAGCTGCGTCGGCAACATCGTGAAGCAGAATCGTTCCGTCTGTGTGCCCGGTGACAATCAGACGACCATCCGGCGAAAACAGAACTGTGTCGGCGGATGGCACCTCAGTCTCCCCACCCCTGATGATCTCTTCCGTCTTTAGGTCCACGATCACAAGGTGGCTGCCGTCAGTCAGTACGGCAATGAGATTGGCGTGAGAGCTCCAGTCGAGCTGACCCGCGTATCGTTGCTCGGCAAAACGGATCCGCCTCTCGATTTCTCCAGACTCAAGATCCCACACGAGAATTTCGCCATGATCAACGGTAGCGGCCTGTCCTTTGCCCCCACAGGCCACGCCGTAAAGTGGACCGGACTGCATGAATCGACTGTTGCCAAGAACGCTGACGAGCTCCACCGGTGCGTCAGCGGCGTTCCCCAGTCCCGCGACTTTAAGTTCATACGGATCAATCTGACTGCGATCGAACGCCGCGATGCTGGTGACGGACGCTGCTCGCTCTCCCGCAGGTGTCGCTTCCGTCACGGGCTCCAGAAAAACACGAAGGCGCGGTCTTTGGTCGCCATCCAGTGTGAACTCCTTCGTGTACGTCTTGAATCCCCCTTTTGTGACCTTCAGCAGGTAACGTTCCGCATCGGCCGCCACGGTGATCGGCTCTTCACCGACGCCAGTGCTGATCGTTGCGACCTGCTCGTCGTTGATAAACACGGACGCTCCTTCAACGTCGTCCTGATTCAGTTCGAGCACAATAGTGCCGGCTGGCGTTTCCCATCGAATCAGCAGCAACGCCAAGAGAACGCCGATCACTCCAAATCCGGTGGCCAGCAGCGTACGGAATGATCGCCCGCCCTGTCCTCCCGAAGCGACTTCAGACGCAACAACACGGGAGGGTGAAATGTCTGGAGAAGCGGATACCGCAGCCTTGAGCGGTTCCGCCTGTTTTTCTGCGGCGTCTTCTGTCTGCGTTGCGGCTTGGCGTGCCCCTGGTTCACCATTGCCAAGTAAACGCTGCAGCTGTGCTCCTTCGCAGAAAGGTGCGAGCCTCACAGCGACTTCCGAAGGCGGCACCGGTCGCTCGTCCTCAACGCGTGACAACATCTGATGAAGGCATTCCGCGAGCTTTTCGGGCACGTCAGGGCGATGCTCGCGAATCGGTGTGACAGTCTCGGTCGCCAGAGCGGCGATCTTCTTCAGCATCGACTTGTGCAGACCGCCACCGAACGGTGGGTGACCGGCAAGCAAAGCATACAATGATGCCCCCAGACTGTAGATGTCCGCCCGAATGTCGACGGCGTGAGTGTCTTCCGCCTGCTCAGGAGCCATGTAGTCGATCGTTCCCATCAACTGCCCCGTCGATGTCAGGTCGGACGACTCAAGCACCGATTTGTCCTGCAGCAATGCCAGGCCGAGGTCCAGAAGCCGGACTTTCCCATCGCTCGCCAGCATCAGATTGGCCGGCTTGATGTCTCGGTGCACAAGCCCGTTTTCGTAGGCATGTTGCAACGCATCAGCGGCCTGACGAATCATTTCACACGCGTCCGCAACAGCCAGCGGACCATTGCCTTTCAACAGGGCGGACAGATTAACGCCATCGACATATTCCATCGCCAGAAAATGCGTACCCTCGACTTCGTCGGCATCGAAGGCCTGCACGATATTCGGATGTTGAAGTCTGCCAACCGCCCGCATCTCTCTTTCGAAGCGTTGAATCAGCTCCTTTGTCAGCAGCCCGTTCCGAGGCAATACTTTCACTGCCGCGATGCGATCCAGTTTCAGATGACGGGCCCGATACACACGCCCCATTCCGCCTCGACCGATGAGCTCCAGGAGTTCGTATTGCCCCAAACGCTGACCGATGAATTCATCCGGAAGTTCCGTCCCTGGCGTCGGCGAAACCAGGCTTGCGGCAGAAGTTCCCAGAGTTGCAGCCGAACCAACGGCCGCCTGAAAGCCGGCTTCCTTCAGAACAGCTGCGTCAGCAGGCTTAATCGGTCGACAAATCGCCGCCAACAACGGATCGGTTTCGGCGCCCATCTGATGGTATGTCTGAGCACACTCGGGGCAGGATTCAATGTGCTGTTCGACATCCAACGCCTTTTTCTGAAGCAGCTGGCCTGTGAAGTAGGCCGTTAGTTCTTTGTCCTTTGGGCAGTCGTAAGGAGACATCGGTGGGATTTTCCTGACAGAATTCGTGGTTTTGAAAACTATCGCCGGTGGGTGTGGATACGGCAAGTGGCAAAGGCGTCGTGCTCAGCTTGCAAGCGAATATGACGCAGTCAGACGTGAAACGACCGGGCGTCATTTGACTTTTTCAAAACTTGCGGGGTTCAGAGTAACCCATCCAGTTCTTCGCGAAGCCTGGCCAGAATCTTATAGCGTGCCTGACGGACCGTTCCCGGTTTCAACCCTAGATCCGCCGCCACATCGACTGGGCGTTTTTGTTCGACGGCGGTCTGCCAGAACGCCTGCCACGTTCGGTGTTCATAGTCGATGCGAATGGATTCCAGAACCTGATGAATGGCGACGTTGGAAGCACCGTTTGCCAGAGACAGGCTGTTTTCATCCGCGAACGGATCGGGAGCATTCTGCAGCATCTTGCCGAAGTCCGTACCGCCAACCGCAGCACCTTCCTGTCGGCTGGATTTACGGAAATAATCGGTAATCGCGTTGCGGGTGACCGTCCGCAGCCAGCGACGAAAACCCTGTGGCTTTCCTTCGTCCTGATATCTGTTCAGGGAGCGATGGATGGAGACAAAAACATTCTGAATGACGTCGGCGGCTTCGTCCTGCCCCAGTCCACTGCTTCGGCACCGAGAATAAATCACGGTGCTGTAGAGTTCGACAAACCGCCGCCACGCCTGCTGTTCGCCGCCCACAACCCGCTGCAGCAGGCTCAATGACGTCGTGAGCGTCGTTTTGGCGTGAGGATCTGATTGAGAATCGCTGTTGTTCATTCGAGCCAACGTTTTGCTGAAAAACGGGAAGCTGAGCGACCAATGACGTCGCTTATCGCCGACCAATCATAAAGCCGTGCCTCCGGAATGCATCTCTGACGGATAAAAACTCGCAATTCGAATGACGCTTCTGCGTTTCACTGGTGAACGATCTGAACAACCGTTTTGAACACCAGAAATGAGTCTCAACCGATGCTGAATTTCCTGAGAAAAACTGCGAAACACGAAAGTCGACGCCGAACGCGGTCCTGCCACGCATCGGAATGCTGTTCTGCCGAGATTCTGGAATCGCGGCAACTGCTGACGGCGACGGCAATTGCATTTGATTCATCGTTATACGTGATGGGCCTGGGTGTGCAGGACGACGGCGACCGAGTTCTCGGTGCGATCATCTACGACGGCCAACGAGAAATTGCCAGCGTCATCATCACCGCGGACATCAGCGGCAACGTTTCCACCGAATTCATCGGCACATTGAGTGAAGAAGACGAATTAGCAGTTGTCGGATCAAAAAGAACGTACGCGAGCGGCATCTCTCCCAATGGAGAGTACTTCACAGGTTACGGCTATATCGGGCGAAACGTATTTCACCGCGGCTGGAGAGCAACTGTACGTCCACGATGCCTATCTCGCGGAAGTTGATGCACCGACTCAACTTGAGAGCACAGGACACGCTGAACGGCCCGGTGAATGGATTGCGAACTGGTCGTGGGGATACGACGTCTCCGACAACGGAGAGGTTGTCGGGACGACTGACGGGGCCGGTGTCGCATTTTACTGGTCTGAAGAGACGGGACTTGTTGAACTGACGACGGATGTCGGAGCCTCAGCCTACGCAATATCCAATACAGGTATCTCTGTGGGCTTTGAATTCACCAGCCTCCACGATCATGTCGCGACAAGGTGGGTGGACGGTACGAGCGCACGGCTTGATACGCCTGCTGGTCACAACAGCACGGCAACGGCGATTTCTCCAAATGGCCGCTACATCGGTGGGGAAACCACGTTCGAAGAGTTGACGTATTTCACGACATTTGCTCAAACCGTCGTTTGGGATGACGGAAATCGCATCGACCTTTCCGACGTCGACGGGGAACCTGTCGGCGGGCGAGTGACAGCGATTACGGATGACGGGCACACGCTGGTAACGTCGGAAGACGTACATCTCTGGCACCCATCGTTCGGAGCTGCGCGAGAACTCAACGAATTTCTCGAAACGGACCACGGCCTGACTTTCGCAAGCCCTCTCACGTGGGCTTACGACATGGTGCACGACACGAATCGCAACGAGCTGGTGATTCTGGCCGGCAGCCACTCGCACGAAGACTGTACCTTCAATGCCGACATCCCCGGCCAGCCGCTGTGTGTCACGCGAACAGGCCAGGCTCAACTGATCACCGTCTCCCTTGACGACGTGTCTGACGGCGTCGAAGCAGCGCCGGTTGTGAGATGGGAATCCAGTGAGGCGGCATCGTACGAGTTCTGGATCAACGACGCTGAAGCAAACGAGCTTGTTGCCCGGCACTCCGGATTGACTCAGGCTTCCGTCGTCATGAATGACCTTCCTGACGGCAAATACTTATATTGGATTCAGGATGAAGATTCGTCCGGACACGGACCGTGGCGGGAAAAGCAGGCTCTGACGATCATGAACGGCAAGATCATCACAGCCGCATCACCCGGGCAACTTAGCTGGGACGCATCGACAGACGCAGCGACTTACGAAATCTGGATCAGCTCGACCGCTACGAATCGCTGCGTCGATCGCCTCAGCGGTCTGACCGGCACGACGTACGATTTGCCGGAACTTGACGATGGTGAATACCACTATTGGGTCCAGCACGAAGACGCCAACGGTGATGGTCAGTGGACTGCTCGCCAGTCGTTTTGGATCGCGGACGGCCAACTGTCAACGACCGAACCGTCCGTCGGAATGTTGGAATGGGATTTCGATTCCAACGCAGAAACTTCCGAAGTGTGGATGAACGACGGTGTTTCCAATTCTGTGGTGCTGCGGCAGGACGGTCTCTTCAGCAACCAGTTCAACGTTCCTTTCCTTACTGACGGATCGTATTACTACTGGATCCAGTCAGAACAGGCTGACGGCAGTGGTGTGTGGGGACCAAAGAAGACGTTCGAAGTGGTCAACGGCACAATCGTCGACCGGACGCCGGTCGGTACGCTATTCTGGCCTTATGACAACACCGCCACGTCTTACAGAAGTCAATGAGATCAACGACGGTGTTTCAATTCCGTGGTGCGCGGCAGGACGGTCTCTTCAGCAACCAGTTCAACGTTCCTTTCCTTGCTGACGGATCGGCAGTACTACTGGATCCAGTCCGAACAGGCTGACGGCAGTGGTGTGTAGGGGACCAAAGAAGACGTTCGAAGTGGTCAACGGCACAATCGTCGACCGGACGCCGGTCGGTACGCTATCCTGGCCTTATAACAACACCGCCACGTCTTACGAAGTGTGGATCAACGATGCGTCGTCCAACGAGCTGGCCCTTTCGCCAGACGGGTGTCGAAACGAATCGTCTCGATCTGCCTGACCTCAATGACGGCGAATACAAATACTGGATTCAGGCGGAATCGGATGATGGCAGCGGCGACTGGAGCGAACAACGATCTTCACCATCATCGATGGCAGGATTTCCGAACCACGAGAGTACGACGAAGCGTTTGAGCTCGATACTGTTCTTGCAGGCCTCGCTCAGTTCGGTCTGGAATAGACCTGAGGTGCATCACCTGACGGTCTCAGCATCATCACCTGCGGTGCCGTCGAACGTCTTCACGCTCAGCAGAAGTCGGACAAAAGAAGCTTTACAGCCTGCACAAACCCGATGTGATGTGCATCAGCGAAGGGAAGGCGCACAAACGCGTTATGAGTTCGATCGAAGGTGTCGGTAACAACGACGATCGGTGCAACTGGATCGTCAGGTGAAGAACGTGTGCCGCAATAATCCTTATGATGGCCACACGCTGTCAACGGCTATCGCGATGGCGGGCAGATCACAGGCATCGGCGTCACAGACGTATGTCGACAAAAGGTTATCGAGGTCACGACTATACCGGTGACGCCACGAATCACATTTCCGGCAGCCGTTCTTATTGGGTCTCTACGGCAAGCACTGGATCAACTACGACAATGCCGTTAAGAAGTCGGCCAGTCAACTCCACCAAAACCCCAGTTTCCTCGTGGAAATGGACAGCTACTATGCCTTCAGAGGTTCGTCACTTACTATCCAGCAAAAGACAGGCTGTAAGGAGCATACCGTAAGCAAACCCACCCCGTCAGCAGAAGCCTACAACCGCGACGGGTAAGCTGCAGATGTTGGCGGAACCCTTCCGGCGGCGCCCGTGTGGCCAAAAAGTCAGCATCGCGTAATTGAGCGTATTGAACGTAAAAACCCTAACTCTTCGGCAGATTCGGCCGATTTCTGGGCGCCCAGGGGAACACGCCAGTTTATTGCACACCAGTTTCTTACCAAGGGATTCGAAATTGTCACAATTTCCCGGGGAAGGTCATGTATGTTGGCCTCCTGGTGAAAGAGTTTGAGCATCGTCCATCAGAGCCAACCCAAAACTTTTATCCCTGATACACTTCCAGCCCATCCACTCGATTCTTTGATGAACAAAACAACATGTTCAGGGAGATTATGCGTTTGATGGCACCTGTACCTTGCCATCATCACGTTCCTTCCGTCAAACGTTGCTCTGAACATCAGCTGTGCCCGGCATGAATCGTACTGTGGAGGTCCATTGCGACAACCTTTGAATGAGGTGTTGCCAGAGTGTTGTGCCGGATGCTCAAACGCCATACCATCCTTGGGAAGCTGTTTCTCACCCTGGATTCTTTCGGAGCCTGTGTAACTCAGATGAATGGTCTGTCCCGTGGTCGGTTTATTGAGACTGTCTCCGGTTTGTGGACGGCCGTGTGCCGAAACGTCCGACGTCATCGGCGACGGTCGCTGGCTGCGGCGACTCAAGAACCGGGAGAGTGTCTGGAAGTCCGAGTTCTGCCGACGATTTCAGGATTGACCGTTGATGTTACCTCGGCCGATACGCCGGATCGATTTGATGCGACGTTTTCGTGGAACAACGATGATGCGTCCGGCTCGGCATGGGTGTCGTACGAATTGTGGATCGATCAGGTCGTATCCTTCGAAAAGCGAAGACGCGAGTCCTACTATCAGAAATTCACTGGCCGGGGTGCGGATGTTGCCTTTCAACCGAATCAGGAGTTTGTTGCGGAGCAGCATATTGCGTGGGTGAGGCAGGGAAAGGATTCGGAACTCGTCACTCCTACAGCCCGGCTGGCATTCCGAAGTCGACAATGACGGAAATCCGGAAACGGCTCTGCCGAGAACAGCCGACCTGAGCAAGCCGCCGTCATCCGTGTTCTTCGGCTTGGGACAGGGAATCAAACCTCAGAGCTGGAGTGAAAGCCGAATCGGCTGGACGGGAAATGAAGGGCTCTACGGTGTGGCTCAATCAGCGGGAGGAGTCCGGCGGCGTGGCGGCCGTACAGCCTGATCAGAAACGTGCCTGTGCAGGACATTTCCTATCGACTCGCCGCCGCTGCTAACGGTTCCCGTTTCACTTTTTTCAGTCTGGTGGATCGCAACGGAGGCGTGGCCAGTGATGGCCCGCAGCAGCTGGATTCCGGCGAATATCGAATCTTTGTTCGAGGTGTCAACGATGCTCATGATGCTGACGGGAACTGGATCGGTCGAGGGCCGTGGAGCCGTGGTGTTGACTTTTCCTTTCGACAGATCGAGGGAGCCGATGCTGCCCCGAAAAATCTGACCGCCACGAGCAGCCTTCGTCCGACCGTCTCCTGGGACCCCGAAGGCGCTGAAGCCTATCTCATTAATCTTTGGAAGGGGCCGGAGTATTCCAGACACCAGCCGGTCATTTTGCGAGTTCAGGGAACCTCCTGGACTCCGCAGGGCACTGTTCTTCAGTCCTGGCGCGACGGATGGGCGTTTAAAGAAACAATCGAACCGGGGGACGAATTCTACATCAAGGTTCGAGCGCTCGGGCAGGACGGAAGTCCGATTAACTTTGAGCCCGGAAACCATGCATCGACCACCGTGGTGATTCCTCGGACGCTGGGGGCGGAAGACGTTCCGGCGCCCCGAATTCTCGGACCGGCCACTCGTACCAGCGACTCATGGCCCGTGCTGCGCTGGGAAGATGTCGGCAACGCGACATCTTACGATGTCTGGTTCAGTTCGCTCGAAACCGGCCAGCGCCTGTTCATGGCGGAGGGCGTCGAACAGAACGCTCTTTATCTGGCCCCCCGATCACACGATGGGGCTTCCTGGTATCGGTATTTCCGTGATCTCTTCAACAATCCGGTCTACGCATGGGATACCGGCCTCGCAGAGGGGCGATATCGCTTCTGGGTTCGCGGCAGAAACGACGCCACGCAGACCGTGGGAGCATGGGGCTCCGGGTATGAATTCGAGGTGGATCATGCGGGGATGCAATCGCTGAATCTGATCGAAGCAGACAATCCAACCGCGCAGCCTCTGGCGGCTCCCAATCTTGTTCTTCCGTACGAACAGGACGGACGCAGATTTGTGCTGGTCACCAACGGCAAGGGAGAATCGTACGGAGCCTCTGTCCTGGCTCGATTTGAAGTGGCAGATGACGGAACTCTGTTTCGGCCTGTCGTCACGTCTGAGGACGGTACAACCACGCTTGAATTTCGGGATCTGCGGGTCGGCAGCAATGTCGCGGCCATGAAGGCAATGCCTGATGGCAGGATCATCATTCTGAGTCGAGGCTCAGGTGAACTGTATCTGGTGAACCCGGAAGAATGGTCGGCGCGCCGCCACACCATTGATCCTGATCCTGACATGGAAGAACTGCCCGATGCATCCGGCGTTGATGGGCTTCTGGATGTCATCAATATGGAGATTCTGGATAACGGGCAGATCGTGGTGGTGTTCAACCGAATGGACCGGCTTCGGATTTTTGAAGTGACCGAAAATGGATTCCCCGTCCCCAACATCGTGGAAGTTCCTGTTTATTCCACTCCGAACACCATCGGCCTTGAGCTGCCCGACGGTCGCGGCGTTCAGGTGTCCGGGGTTCCACTGGACGACGGGACATTCCGCCTGTTTGTGGCGACACCGGGCGCGAATGCTGTTGTTGCGTACGACTACGATTACGACTCCAAAACGGCATCTGGGTGGTTGGTGCCCGTGAACGGCAGTTCCATCTTTCGACGTAGCCGGACTTCGAATCCGTTTCACGGAGGCACTACGAAAAATCTGACGGATGCAGCGGGCGAAACTCAGACCTTCTACTTTTCCGCTGATCGACAGGGATTTCTGACATGGATCAACGCAGAAACTCTGCAGTCCGGGTTCGTCGATCTGGCAGATTCCCTGCCGGACGTTTCTCGCGATCCGAATTCAGACAACTACGCCGATCCTGACGAGAACACATTCGATCCCACTCGAATCATCAGCGTGGATGCCGATCACATCGCCGTCTTCAACAACCGGCAGTCCAGCGTGCTTCTGAAGACAGAGCTGCAGAGCGATGGCACGATCCACATCGGTGGGTCCGCCGTTTTGCCGCCTTCCTACGGCGGCGCGGTTCTGACGCTGCCATCGGGGCTCAGGATCATCGGCACCGGAACAACTCCGTTCAGTCGAAATCATCTGTCCAATCGGTTGGCCGTCAGCCGTCTTGAGTTTGATGACGCCCAGCAAACCTGGAACGTCACAGGATCGACCAGTACCCGGCTGGCTACTCCGGCCGTGTTCGCGGTGGCACTTGGTGAGGATCTGGTTGTTGAATATGCGGAAGGGATGCGAAGCGTTGTCAGTTCCGGCGACGATGGTGAACTTCACGAAACCCGACTTCCCGTTCACTGGGTCGGGCTGACCGGGAATCCGTATTTTCTGACAAACGATGCCACCGCGGCTTACGTCGACAGAGCCACAGGGCGTCGATTTCTGATTGTCACGGCGCTTCCCGGAGACGGGCCGGTCGATGAGTTTGCCGTCCCGAGTACCAACCGGGACGACCGCCAGCTGCTGGTGATCGACATCACCGATCCGCTGAATGCGCAGCTGTTTGCCGAGTATTCCATTGGCCAGCTGCGTCAGGTTCGTTCTGCAACGGCGTCTTCGGACCGAATCGTCCTGCTGGACAGGCAGGGAGGCGAAATGCTGACGGTCTCCGGCTGGCAGACTCCCGACGTGGCCACGTTTCAGCATTATCAGTTTCATGCCCGGACGTCCGAAATGGGCCGTACCCGTCCCGCTGCTGTTGTGATTCTGCCGGACGGCACCACGGCCGTGATGCATGACACTACTCCGGATCGCGGCGTCAGCGTCTTCCCGGCTGCGTCCACCGGCGCGGCAGACACGTCCGTCTTTCATGTCAACAACACCGGCAGCTTTGCCTTTGATCTGCACGTTCTGGACGAAGATCGTATCACGGCGGTCACCTACGCCGGACACTTCATTGTGCTGAATCTGCGAACCGGCGTCATTGAAGCCGACCAGCCGCTCAATGATGCTGACGGAACGACCATCAATGCGCGGGCGACGGAGAATTCTTCCTACGGCAGCGGCCGCCTGCTTGTGAACACTCCTGCAACTCAGACTGTTGCCGAGTTTGCTGTCGAGCAGACCGCAGGCGGCTTCCTCGCAGTTCCCAATCGTATCTTCGAACTCCCCGCAGCCGTCGTCACAGTTCCGGCCTCGACGGGCTACTGGATTGTCGAAACTGATACCGTTCATCGAGTCCGCTATTGAGTCCCGGAATCATGCGTCTTCGTCGACAATCGGCAGGTTCCTTCGCAGATCTGCGGAAAAGACTGCAGGCAATGATTTGCCGAGCCGCTTCGCAACGTCAGCGACGATCCGCCGGAGCAGGGTCCCTGTCTTCTGCCGAGTGTCTGGAGACGCGCATATTGCCGAGTGTTACCGGGATCAGCGTGAGTTCCGTTCACGACGCCGCAACCGGACGGCCTGCTGTGACCTTTTCCTGGACCGACGATGGCGACGTTTCTGTCGACACTTCTTATGAAATCTGGGTTGATCAGGTCGTGTCAGCGAACGTTCGGAACTCGCGGGTGCTGTACGCCGATGATGTCCGTGCGCAGAGCGAACGTGTCGACCTTGTGGCGTCTCAGGAACTTGGTCCCGGGCGATACGTTGCCTGGGTTCGGCGGCATGACGCGATGACGGTTGATTCCTGGATGAGACTCGCCTTTGAACTGGATGATGGTGACAACCCCGACACGCCGCTCGCTGCGATTGCGGTCCCCGAGCGGCCCGGGATCAGCGTCATTCGCGAAGGACAGGGCGCGTCCGGGCAGACATCCACGGAAAGCCGCATCGGCTGGCGAGGCGATGAAAGCCTCTACGATGTCTGGCTGAACAAACGAACCGAAGCGGGAACGATTGTTCCTCACAGTCTGCTTCGCAATGTCCCTGCTCGCTCCATTTCGTTTCGACAGCTGGCTGCTGCGGCTCATGGACGGCAGTTTTCGTACTTCGGGCAGATCGATCAGACAGAACTCGATCAGCTGGAAACAGGTGAGTACCGGATCTTCGTCTGAGGTGTGAACGGTGCCACGGATTCGAATGGTCGCTGGGTCGGTCGTGGTCCGTGGAGTGACGGCGTCGACTTTTCATTTCGACGGATCGAAGGCGAGGATGCCGCGCGCGAAACCTTTCTGTCACCTCGGAACTGCGACCGACGATTTCCTGGGAGGGCGTGACCAGTGTTCCTCGCAAACAGGAGTTTTCCCGGATTCGTTTTGGATCTTTGTTCGTGGAACTCATTCCAGTAACCGGAGGCTCGCAGGCAGCGGAGATGGAGGAGTTCTCGGGCTCCTTCGCACGTCCATTTCATGCCGCTGCGTTCCATGCGGTCTTTAACGAGATGACGGCAGGCGCCTTCAATCACGCCTGTGGTGATCGGGTAACCGTGGGCAAGGTATTCGTCGTATTTCATCCGTTCGCGATGGCCTGAAAAATAACCGCAGACGCGATCAACTTCGTCTCGTTTCGTTCCCGTCAGATTCCGACTGGTCGCCCGGTATCGCAGACTGCGGATAACGGTGTCAACGTTTCCTTCGAGGATCTTGCGCAGCGTTTCCATGGCAAACGCTTCCTGTTCCTTTCGGACATCATGAAATGCCTTTGCTGCCGTCCACACATAGCCGGCTACATGCAGCAGATCCAGAATATCCACAATGTCCTCAGCGGGAACTGTTGAGAGTCCCGCGTCAGCTTCTTCCCACAGGTTGTACTGACCGTCCATCAGGCGAATCAGTTTTTGCTTTCGCTGATGGCGGGACTCCACCTGCAGATTCGCCCAGGCCATCGCCAGCTGCGTACCCGAGACCGGCGTGTCGCTCACGTCCGGAAGCAATTCGGCGAACTTGGTGATGGATCGCTTGTGACGTGGTACGGGGCGTTTTCGGCAATGCCAATCGTCGGCTTTGGCCGAGGAAAACAGGGCGGCGAGAATCTCATCCGGCGTGCGCACGAACCGGTCAACCGAGTAGACGGCGGCCACCGTTGTCATGCGGCGATTTCCAGGGCGATCAGGTTTCGGGTCACAGGCACGCAGCTTTTGAGCGTCTTTGCGAACCATCGGGACGCCTTTTCCGTCCGCCGTCTGGACAAGCAACTCACCCTCCTCTTCGACGGGTGGATCGGCGAGTGAATCCATGAACTCCGCGGCCTGCTTTCCGAGCACTCAGCTCGTGCGTTCCAGAGTGTCGACCGAAAGTTTCTGGTTGAAGATCACCTCGAAGGTTTCCACCCCGACATGAAACGCATGTTCACAGCAGAACGTCATGGCGAATTCCTGAACAAGCGGAGAATACTGCTCGGTGTCGATGCCCAGCCTGTTGTCCACGGGTCTGGCCACGATCCGAGTGTTCGGGTGCTTTCCGCTGCGATAGACGAATGCCTCTGAGGTGGTACAGGTTTCAGGGACAGGTCATTCTCTTATTTTGAGAGTTTGATGAGCTGTTCGAACTGAGCTGGCGACCTGTACTCGAGGCTGGAGTGTCTGCGTTCGTAGACGTAGTAGCGGATGTATTTTGAGACTTCTTTCCTTGCCTCAGCCCTGCTTTGGTATTCGGTCATCTCGAGTTCGTTCTTGATCGTTCCGAAGCAGCTTTCCATGAATGAGTTGTCATAACAGTTGTCAGGACGACTCATGCTTTGCTTTACGTCTGCTCGGCGAAGAAGCGATCGGTAGTCGTTGCCGGCGTACTGGCCGCCTCGATCCGTGTGATGAAGCAATCCAACGTCAGGCTGGCGGTCTCTGATGGCCGAACGCAGTGCCTTGAGAACAAGCTGTTCCGTCATGTTGTCATCCAGATGCCAACCAACGATCCGCCTGGAAAACAGATCCATCAGCATCGCCATGTAACAAAACGTACCGTCCGTCAGCGGGATGTAAGTGATGTCTCCAACCCAAATTTGATTGATCGTTGTTGGTGCGTCGGCATCGAGCAACAGGTTCGGCGAATATCCCAGCCGATGGCGACTGTTTGTCGTTTTGGGAACGAACGATTTCGGTTGAATTGCCTTTAATCTCAGTGTTTTCATGACATTCGAGACCTTTCTACGATCACAGTGATGTCCCATCTCCTTGAGGTCTTCGGCAATGCGACGAGCCCCGTAGCGGCGGCGATGACGCTTGAAGATGACTCTTATCAGCGGAGCCAGTTGAGCATCCTGTTCTTCGAAGATTGTGGGCTCAGCAGCCTGCCATGCATAAAACGAAGTTCGGTTCACACCAAGATGGCGACAGACTTCGGAGACGTTTCCATGACCTTCCTGAACGATGGCTTCCACGGCCGCATAGACGTCGGCTATTCGTTGCGGCCGAAAATAGCCAACGCTTTTTTTAAGATATCCCTCTCTCGCTCGACACGCCGCAGATCGGCTTCGAGGTCCTTGACCTTCGTCTCCAAAGAGCTTGCTACCGGACCACTTTTTTCCAGCTGCTCCTGTTTCCAGCGATACAAAACGTTGACGTTCGAAATGCCCAGGCGGTCAACAACCTGAGGTGCAGTGTACCCATCCAGAAGCAACTGCACTGCTTCTTCCTTGAACTCATCCGTGTACTGCCGGCGAGTCGATTTACGCACTGATGATTTCTTCTTCCGAGCCATTCTTATGTCCTTTCTATGGACTCAGAATAAGAGATTCAGGTGTCCCTGAAACCTGTACCACCTCCTCCGTCAGGCAGATTGCTACGTCGTTCGCTGGCGATGATGGCCACGTTTCAGACTGAGCAACAATCCGTCGATGTCCGTGAAGGAATCGCCAAGCGTGTCGAGGAGGGGCTGTTTCCTCGAGCACCATACCCGGATACGAGAACTACCATGGTAAGCGAGCGGCCTGGTTCGGACTGTTCAATCGGCAGCAGATAACGTGAGGCGAATCTTCGAGTTGTACACGCAACATGCACTGCTCGTGCCAAGTCATCAACCTGATGTTTGACGAAGCAAGATTCTATGTCCCATCGCACCCGAGATTTAGCGAATCCACGGTCTACGGAATCCTCAATGATGCGTCATATCTTGGGCGTATCTGGTTTCGTGATGAATGGCATCCCGGCACACACGAGAAGCTGATCTCTCCTGCCACGTTCGAAACCACTGAAAATTATCGCGGGAACAGACATATCGCTCTCACCAGGCCATTGTACGGAAGCAAGTTAGTTTGGTGCGGCCATTGCGGAGCGACCGATTACAGGCAGGCCCAAGACGAAAAGGACAAGCAAGGGCACAACTACCTATCTCTACTACCGTTGTTCGAAATACAGCCAAGGTAGCCATCCAAGAGTCCGTCTCACCGAAGCAAATTCGACGCACAGATTCTCGAATATCTTCATCTGCTGCACGACCGCTGTTCGAGGTTTGGTTGGTGGTTGTCACGCCTTTGGTGACAAAGTTGCGAACCAATATAGAGCGAGATTTCTTGCGTGAGAGCAGGAGTTGAAGCGACAACTCACCAACGCAAGTTAGGGCAACCGCACTGTGCGACAAGTGGATCGACGGAGAACTGGGTGACGAACTCTATGAAACGAAACGCAGCGAACTCTCGGATCGAATCGATGTGCTGAGCCCAGTTGACGAACCAGAGGATTCAAATGGCCGCTGTTGAAGGGATTGGGCGAAAACGCTCCCAGACTTTTCTGCACGATCATGGATCAATGGTCCGTGCCACCTACCACTTCAAACGCCGAATTCTGGAGTCCGTCTTTCGGGAGTTCCGGCTTGAGGACGAAAAACTCGTGCGATGCGGCAAGACACCGTTTGAGCCGTTGCTGGCGTAACGCTTTCCGAAGCCAACAGGACACGGTCAGAACTATTTCTCCAGTTGAGTCCTTCAACTGTTGTAGCACCGCCAAATTGGGCGAGAATAGACCTCATCAATCGATGAGGTCTTTTCGTTCATGGATGGCGAATCATGGAACCACAACGCAGATACGTCGCATTGGCCCGTGTGAGCAGTCGAGAGCAGGAACGTGAGGGTTTTTCACTCGACGTTCAGGTTGATGCTCTGCGCTGATACGCTAACCGACACAACGGTGAAATCATCCGGCTGTTTCGGATCGCCGAGACCGCTTCTAAGTACGACGAACGGACAACTTTCCGAGAGTTGATGACGTTCGCTCAGAAGAACGCCCACAAGCTCGACGGTTTGCTCTTCTACAAAGTCGATAGAGCCGCCCGGAACCTGTTCGATTACGTTGAGCTTGAACGGCTGGAGTCGAGTTCGGCGTCCAATTTATCTCCGTGGCTCGGCCGACAGAGAACACACCCGCTGGTCGAATGCACAGCGCGGGTGCTGGCAAGCATGGCGTCGTTCTACACAGGCGAAGCATCGACGTAAAGAAGGTATCGAAGAGGAGGCGAGTTGCAAGCGGCCTCTTTCCCAATCGCCCACCTTTCGGATACCAGAACGTCCACATCGATGGTCGAAGCATTGTGGAGCTTCATCCAGAGAACTCGGCCAAAATTCGCCGAATCTTCGATCTGTACGGCTACCACAATCACACACTCGATTCTCTTCGAGACGCATTGGTGCTGAAGGCATCGACTGGCTCCCTTCGACGCCGAAATTCGGACGCAGCAAGCTCTACACGATCCTCACCGACCGCTCCTACATCGGGGAGATCAAGTTCGAAACGAATGGCACCCCGGAACACACGAACCGATCATCTCCCGTCAGCTTTGGAATCGGGTTCAAGCTCTGATCGGCCAGAAAGTCTACAAGCAGCACCAGATGACCTACGCCGCCGATCTGATCGAATGCGGGAACTGCGGATGCTGATCACGGGGGAACGCAAGACAAAGAAAACGAGCGGCGACCGCCAGTATGTGTACTACCGCTGCACGCAGTATCACAAAGGCGACCATCCAAGAGTTCGCCTGACCGAGAAAGAACTCGACGCTCAGATGCTCGCCATCTTCGACACGCTTCGAGTTGAGGACGAAGACTTCCGTGATCTGTTCCGGAAACAACTACGTCAGGCGACCAACTGGGATCAGGAATCGTCCATCGAGCGAGCCGAACAACTCGAAGCTGAGTTGGCATCGGTACGCCGACAGCAGAAGCGACTTACGAACCATCTGCTGCTCGAAGAGATTGATCCCTCGACCTACGCCGAAACGGCTCGTGACCTTCGTGATCGTGAGGCGGAGTTGAAGCTGGAGATCGACGCTACTGACCGCTCTCGGCACAAAATCATCGACATTGCGGTGAAAGTGTTTGAACTTTCGCAAAGCCTACGGCAGCGGTGGTTTACGGCAGATTTCGATGCAAAGCGTCGAATCCTCGAAATCATCTGTTTGAACTGGACTCTCGATGACGTAACCCTTGTGCCCGCAATGAGAAAGCCCTTTGACCTGTTGGCCAAAGGGCTCATTTTGAAAGATAGTCGGGACGACAGGATTCGAACCTGCGACCTCCACACCCCCAGTGTGGCGCGCTATCCAGGCTGCGCTACGTCCCGTTGGCGGGAATGTTACACGACTTTGGGTGTCGGGTCCAACCGGAAAGGTCGACAGATTTGGGATTCGCGACAGGACGAAACTTCTGTGTCGGCTGGTGCGGTTTCGTGATTCGGGGTGGGAGTGCCGGATGGACGGACGATGTCAGCCGATGCCGTGCAGCGGTCCGCCTCGCACGAACAGGCGATCCACATGCCGGGAGATCTGCGGGTCGGGTTCGAGCGGCGGGGCCATGTGCGGTTTGATCCGGGCGTCGATCACGATGCTGGACCGGCAGCCCCAGTGCTTATTCTGCACAAAACTTCCCAGCCCGCTGACGTCCGCCGCGGGGTTGGACCGAGTAAACGTGACCCACAAAAAATTGGCAAGGGTTCGGCTGCAGAATTCCGAATCATCACACAGCACAACCAGCGGAAACCGGCCAATCGCAGATTCCGCCGGAACCTGCTGACAGAATTCTTCCAGAGCCGGATCCGTCTGATGAGGTCCGACTCGGACAGCCGGAGCCCTGATCGCCAGAACTCCGGGCAGGCAGACTCGCGGATCGCAGAAGCCTTCCGGCAGCATGACTGATCCGGTGAGTTCCGTGGGCAGAGTCCGTTTTATGTTTCCGGCGGCTGCGATGATCAGCTTTGATCCCTGGTTCAGCCCGCTGCCCGTGTAGTCGAGTGTGTCGATGGTGGTCTGAGTCTGAAAGTGGAGATCGCGAGTCGGATCGATGCGTTCCAGAACATGCTGCAGAAATGCCGACGTGTCGTAAAGGTTCAGTTGCGGGCAGTCTTCATGAGCCGCAATGATCAGAATACTTGGCCAGTGACAGCTGCCCCTGCCCCAGAATGGCATTGGCGTTGGTGAGCAGTTCCATCGGCTGTCGCTGAGCCGCGTAGGGCACGTAGCGTTCGCTGCCGATCGCCAGCAGCAGCGGGTGAACTCCGGATTCATCCACGGCATGAACCGCGTGAACTCCGGGCAGCACTGTCGGAATGGCCGGACCGGTGAGTTCGTGAATGAGTTCGCCGAAGACAGTGTCTTCCTGAGGCGGGCGGCCCACAACAGTGAACGGCCAGATGGCATCTTTGCGATGGTAAACGGCGTCGATATTCACCGCAGGAAAATCATGAGTCAGGCTGTAGTAGCCCAGATGATCGCCGAACGGACCTTCGGGAAGCAAATCCGGAGCAATGGTTCCGCACAGACAGAAGTCAGCCTCCGCACAGATCATGGGGCGTGTCGGCTGCCGAACCATGCGAATCGCGGATCGACTCAGCGCACCGGCGAAGGCGACTTCCGGAATTCCGTCGGGCAGCGGCATGACCGCCGCGACCGCCATTGACGGTGGTCCGCCGACGAAGATGTTGACCTTCAGCGGTTGACCCTTCTTCAGAGCGGCAGCGTGATGAATGCCGATGCTGCGGTGAATCTGATAATGCAGTCCGACCTGTTGATTGCTCCGGTACTGATTTCCCGACAGCTGAACTCGATACATTCCCAGATTCGAATTCACATACCCCGGACGATCAGGATGTTCGGTGAAAACCTGAGGCAGCGTGATGAACGCTCCGCCGTCCATCGGCCAGCTTTTCAGCTGAGGCAGCTGGTCAAGCGTCGTTCGGCATTCCATTACCGGACCTCGGGAACGCCGAGCCGGTCTCATGGAGAGCAGAGTTCTGAGGACAGAAGGAATCTTCAGCGGCGAACGCAGCAGTTCCGTCGGATCTTTTTTGAGACGGATCAGCATTTCGACGCCATCCAGAGCGTCTCGGAAAATAAACCGAGCTCGCGGCATCGTACCGTACAGATTGCTGAGCATCGGAAAGCGGCAGCCGATGACGTTCTCAAACAGAATGGCCGGCCCGCCCGCCTGGTAAACTCGCCGATGAATTTCCGCAGCTTCCAGAACCGCATCCACGGGCTCGGAAATTCTCAACAGCTGCCCGTGTCGTTCCAGGTCACGAACGCACGACTGAAGATTTCGGTATCCCATGCTGGATCGGGTTTCGGTGGCAGACCGACATCAAGATCGTCGGGCTGCCGGCGACTGAATTCAGGGAAGTGACGGACGCGATGCGATACGACCGGGAATTATAGCAGAGTCGGATCAAACGCCCAGGTTGGCGTGCTGTTCTGCTCTGCGTGTCCTGTCATGGCGACGCAGGATATTAAAGAATCAATGAGCCGTCGGGTGTTGACCAGCGACGCGCAGGCTCATCGTTTTTTCTTAGTCAGTTTCGAACGGGGGGGGAGCTCCGTTATTTGGGCCGGGCGGCGAGTTCCAGGACAGCCCAATGGCCGCGTTCCGGGATGCGCTCGGTCCAGCCTTCGTATGCCTGGCCTCCATCGCTGGCGGAACTGACTTCAGCGACATCGATCATGGCTGATGAGAAATTTGCGACGCAGATCAGTGAACCCTCCTGAGCGGCGTAGTATTTTTCTCCGGTGTCGGGGCGAACTTCTTGATAGCTGCCCGCAAAGACAAAGTCGGCCGTCATGGGTTTCGACTGAGACTCTTTGAAGAACTTTCGGATTGCTTCCTGATAGGTTGCGTCCTGCCAGAGACTGAGCAGCTTGTCTCGCTGTTCGACCGACATTGCTCCGTACCACAGGATCTCTTTGTTGTATGGATCATATCGAAGTTCCATCAGCGGAAGCTTGATTCCCGGAGGTGGCTGCGGCAGCGGGCTGGAATAGTAGTGCGACACGGATGTTCTCATCCATGACCGAGCGTCCTGGCGATGCAGCTTGCCTTCTGCGTCGACCCAGTTGGCAAAGATGTCGACTTTGGGCCCGGACGGAGGTCGAAATTCGGGCTGAAACGTCACCGGTTTTCCCGGCTGCAGACCGATGGCCAGCAGCCCGGCGTGAACCGTTTCCGCTCGCCCGGCCAGCGAGACAATCGATTCGTGTTCCTTAGTCTGTTCCATGCAGCACAGCATTTCCAGAAGGCATTCCCGACACGCGACTTTGGTCTTCAGCAGAACTCGTTTGCCCGGACGATCAAGCACAACGGTCGCTTCAGGATTCAGAGCCACTCCGGATGTCAGCAGCTTCTGAAGGGCTTCCGGAACCGGCTTTTCCTGCGATTCATCGGACGGTTTTTCCTCCTGAGCTCCGGGAACAGGTGCCGGCGCCAAGGGCGGAGCACTGACGGGCTTTTCCTGAGCGACAGTTTGCTGGTCGACGTTTGGCGGAAACGCGGTCAGAACGACGACCAGCAGCCACGGAAACATCAGTTTTCGAAACGGATGGAAGTAAGTCATCGGGAAAAGACTCAAAAGGTTGAGACCGGCGTCAAGGTGTGGCAGGCGGAAGGCTGGACTCCAGCGAAGCAGTGTTTCCGCGATACTGCAGCACAGTTGATTCGAAATCTCAAGGCCTGATTCTATTTTCCTTCCGCGGCCCAGCGTTTCATCAGGGCGATGTTGTCTTCGATGACCTTCAGATGCGACGCATCTTTGCGGCGGCGCAGCGACTGAAGATAAACGGTCATGTCGCTGTCGTACATCGCCGGCGATTCGGGCTTCTGTCCTTTGTCGTTTGTTGCCTGCATCCAGTCGTTCAGCTGCTGACGAAGCTGACGAAGTGTGTCGACGTGCTGAGCCTGTTCGGCCAGGTTGTGAATTTCCCAGGGAGCGTTTTCCAGATCATACAGTTCTTCCGGCGGGCGAGTTTCGCGGAACAACAGTTCCTGAACTTCGTCCAGACGCCCGGCCGTGTGCCAGTCTCTAAGAGCAATCAGGATCTGCTTGGCGTCCTTGTAGGCACAGGGCTGAAGATAGGGCCGCCGCGGCAGAAAGTTGCGGATATATTTCCACCTCGCAGTCCTCACAGAACGGAGATGATCGACGGTTTCGTCGCAGCGATCACGAGCCGAGAACACTGCACTGCGAGGACGGTAATCGGCAGCGAGAATGTTCTGAGCCTGCATGCGCGGCGGCAGAGGAATGCCGGCCGCTGCCAGTGACAGAGCGGCAATATCAATGTGCTCAACCAGATCAGTCCGCTCAGTTCCCGGCGAAATTCCGGGGCCTCGAATCACCAGCGGAATATGCAGACCTTCGTCGTACAGAAACTGTTTTCCTCGAGCATGACTGATGCCGTGATCCGTCATAAACAACACCAGCGTGTTGTCGCGCAGTCCTTCCTGATCAAGCCGAGCCAGCACTTCACCGACCATCGCATCCGTCAGCCGCACGGAATCCAGATACGCGGCCCAGTCCTTCAGCAGATCGGGATGCTGAGGATAATAGGGTGGCAGTCGAACCGAATTGATGGTCGTCCGCTGACCGAATTTCTGTTCAGCGGCAGCCCCCACTTTTTCCCAGCCCGCATCTTCATCGGCTCGAAGCTTTCCACCCGCCGTCTGGATCTGAGCAAAAAACGGCTGCCCGGGTTTTCGATCTGCCCAGTCGGTACCGTCGTACACCGTCGAATCCCATTCGAAGTTGTAATCCGTTTTTCCCAGGCGACCTTTTCGGGTTGGCCAGTCCGAAATACAGGTGTAGTAACCGGCATCGTGAAACAACTGAGGAACCAGTGGCACATCATTCGGCAGAACAATCTTCTGTTCGCCTCGACCGCTGCGATGATGATGAGCTCCGATTGTGGTCTGATACATTCCCGTGATGAACGCCGACCGACACGTTGAACACACCGGCGCTGTGACAAAGGCTTTGGTGAACCGAACGCCATCGGCAGCCAGTTGATCCACATGCGGTGTCCGGATCGCCGTTTCACCGTAACTCGAAAAATTTGCCGACATGTCGTCCGCAATGATCCAGATCACGTTCGGTCGCTGCGGCGGATCAGCGGCCACTGCAGCAGCGGGGCGTGCGATCAGCAGAACTGAGGGGATCAGGACGAGCAGATTGAGAACGTGATTCTTCATGCGGGCTGCAGTCTTGGTGTGAAGCGGACGCGGGAGGAATTCCGCGTGAGAGGGAAATGTCAGTCGGGGACGTTTGAATGCGGAAGTTCAGCCTGTGGTGGCCGCGGTTCGTTCCAGTACGGCCAGAACCTCCGTGTGGTCGGTCATGGGAAACATATCGAAGGGACGCAGTCGAGTCAGCTGATATCCGGGAAGCAGGTCCACGTCTCGCCGCAGCGTTTCCGGGTTGCAGCTGGAATAGACCAGCGTCCGCGGGTGAAGCAAATTCAGCAGTCGAACAGCTTCAGCATCCAGACCTCGACGCGGCGGATTGCAGATCACCAGGTTCCAGGGTCGTCGAGCGATCTCGTTCGAAAACGGCCGGCTGGAATCATGCTGCTGAAAGCGAAGTCCCGGCAGGTGGTTGTCCTTTGAAGATCGTTCAGCAAGTTCCACGGAGGCCTTCGTGAGTTCCAGGCCGATTCCTTCTGCGCTGTCCGTCGCAGAAGTGATCAGAAACGTGCCGACTCCGCAGTACAGTTCCAATACCGCTTCAGCGCATCGTTCGCGAACGACGGATCGCACATCGCGATAGAGCTGCTGAGCCACCGGGTAACAGGTCTGAATGAACGACTGAGGACCATACCACAGCGTCCGGTCGCAGAAGTTCACCGGCAGAGCGGCCTGTTCTGAAATCAGGATTTCATCGGGGCCCTGAATGATGGACGTTCGAACCGGCTGCAGATTGACGCTCATCACCGTTACAGACATGGCTTCCGCACGTCGGCGATAAAGACTGCGAATGCGATCAACAGCCTCGCGGGATCGCAGCACCCACTGCACCATCAACTGGTGGTGGCTGGGCGAATACGTCAACACCACAAACTTCAGTTCACCCTGATCCGATTCTGCGTCGTACGGAGTGAGCTGATGCTGCAGAATCAGGTCCGGAAGTGCGGCGGCGAAGTCATTGATGGCCGGATGGTGAAGCGGACAGTCAGCGACCGGAATCAGCCGACGATGCGAACCATAAAATCCGATTACCGGAGCATCCGTCGCACCGGAAACCGCCAGCCGAGCTCGAATGCGACTGCCGAAGGGCATGGCAGCCGGAGGAAAGTCGTCCACCTGAACGGCGTCCGGAAACAGGGCACACAGCCGCTGGAATTTCTGCTCCAGCACATCATCCGGAAGCTGATCCAGCAGAGAACACGATCGACACCGACCGGCGGAAAAGTGGGGGCAGTACATCAGAAGAATTCGGGTTCTGCAGCTTTGTGCGACCAGTGTGTCTATTTCCTGCGAGCCAGCAGGAAGCGAGTGAGCGGTTCGGCGTAGTGTTCCTGAATGCTGACTCGGTGATAATCGACTGCCGATTCACGCACGATGGATTTCAGGGACTCCAGATACTCGGCAACCGCGTTTCGATACTGCCGAGCGATCGTGACCGGATCCACCAGCATCGGCGGAGCTCCTTCCAGATCCACGAAACGGACAGGGCGGTCAAACTGAAAGTCCAGTTCGTTCTGTTCCAGCAGATGAAAGACGGCCACATCATGCTTTCGAAACCGCAGATGCTGAAAACTGCTCTTCAGCTCTTCGGGATCCATGAACAGATCCGAAATGATCACGACGAGTGCTCGCTGAGCCACCTTTTCCGCGGCATGGTGCAGGGCTTCCGGAAGTCCGGTTTCCCCTTCGCCCTGCATCGCGCCCAGTTCGTCCAGCACAAACTTCAGATGAGCCGGACTTCGCTTGGGAGGAATCTCCCGGTGAAACTTCTGACCCGCACAATATAGCCCCACTGCATCGCCCTGCCCGGACGCCAGATAGGCCAGAGTTCCGGCCAGTGACCGAGCGTAGTCGAGTTTGGTGAGGCCCGGCTGCTGGCTGCCTCCGACGCCGTAGTTCATTGAACCGCTGACATCGACAATCAGGCACAGTCTCAGGTTGGTGTCGGCTTCGTATTCTTTGA
Organism: Planctomycetaceae bacterium; assembly: GCA_041398865.1. Taxonomy (GTDB): domain Bacteria; phylum Planctomycetota; class Planctomycetia; order Planctomycetales; family Planctomycetaceae; genus Fuerstiella. Next base: position 23,227 of record JAWKTY010000019.1, on the reverse strand, counting down.
TGTAGTAGCGATCGCTGCGTCCCCAGGCTCGCCAGTCCAGACGCCGAGTATCATCGCCGGGGACGTACTTCCGGTATTCTGAAAACTCAAGGCTGGACCCTCGGGTGGGACTGCGATGTCTTCCGGACACACTGCCGATCATGGGATGGCGAGCATCCATGGCCAGGCCCGCCAGGCGAGAGATCACCGCCGGATCCACAAAATCACGCATGCTGCACGGCCCCGGGTTGGAAGAAGGTCTGGTTTCCTCTCGAACTCACACCCGACACAAACCGAGTGGAGTCATACGGCACAGTACTGTGCAAAGGAACCAGCGTCCAGCATTCCCTTTCGGCGAATCACGAGACCCTGACGCGGACAGTGCTCAACGCATGAACGAGCTGGCATGCGAACCGACAAACCACAGGAACCAGGTCGCTTCCAACGGCGAGCTGCTTTTCTCCAAAGCGTGATGCCTGGCGAACGGGATGTCAGGTTACGGGCCGGCAGCTGCCGACGCTGCAGATGACACTCCACTGGCTGCTCCGCCGCCGCCGGAACCGGACAGCCGAGGTGTCGGAACGCTCTGGATGTACATGTCGTTGATGGCCTTGATTTCGCTGGCAGGTCGCTTGTAGTCCCGAGCCTGACGCAGCACAACCGGAATGGTCTCGGCTCCGCCGGTCATTTCCAGAACAGCCTGCTGAACAGAGGCCATGCGCACGTTGTCGATTTCCGGATCATAGGTACTCTGGATGTAGACGGTCCGATAAGCGTCCGGCGTGACTTCCATGATGTCGATCAGATGCAGCCGACCGGGAGTGCTGAGTGACTGATCGTCTTCGAAGTGTCGCTCGAACAGAGTCGTGGCTTGCTGCCAGCCGTTGCTGCGCTGAACTTCCACGATGTCGCGGACATAGTCGCGATCCTGACAGACATACGGCAGCGGCCAGTAGTGAGCACTGTGATACGTATGAGTGAACTGCTGTGGCGGACCGGAAGGTCGAGGTCTGACGGGCCAGTTCTTGCCCTTGTAGCAGCGATTCCGAACTCCCGGAGGTGCCAGAGCCTTTTCTGCCCACCATTCGCAGGAACCGGGTTCCTGACAGCTGGTCTTGTCCTGACACAGACATCCCAGCGGTCCGGTGGCACAGCCAGCGGACGTGATGGCGAACAACAAGGCAATTCCACAGCGGCCGAAATTCCTCATGGCCTGTCCCATCCTGAGTTCTGCGAATCGAGATACGCCGACGACGTGGGGAGACCCACGATTCAATCGAGCCGACGCCCTGTCGTCAGTTTTCGGAAGATTCGGACGATGCCGACAACGCAAACCTCGGTAAACCCACGCTCCACCGGCTTTCCAATCCCACTCGCAGACAGACTGCCCCCAGATTACCCGAATTCCATGACCGGAAATGTCGAACGGAATGGCCTCAATGTCGCTGCAAGTCGGCTGCAATCGACGGAACAGGGTTTCACTGCCCTCTCATCGCCCTGAGCAGCCGACACAGAATTCCTGCGATGTTCCACGCATCGTCGTCGCCTCGGTGGTGAGTTCCTGCCATGGCGAGACCAAGATGTTTGTAGGCTCCGTCGAGCCCCAACTCATGGCCGAAACCGATCGCAGCGGCAAACAGTGACTTCACATTGAGGTGACTCGGGCCAAACGGATAGCCGATGTTCTGATCCTGACAGACTCGCTCAAACTGTCGGCGGTCGTAGTCGCCCCAGCTGGCCCACAGGCGATCTTTGGAAGCGTATTCTTTCCTGAGAATCCGCACCGCATCGTCCAGACTTCCCGCTTCGGTGAACATGTCCGGTGTCAGCGTCGTCAGTTCCGTGCAGAACGGGCTGATTTCCGATTTGATCGGCTGTACGAGCACGCTGCGTTTTTCGATGCGTGTCAGGGTCCGCAGATCGACAGGGCACAGTCCGATTTCGATGATCTCGCTGGACTGGCCTGGAGGCGGTTCGCCTTCCCAGCAGGTTGATTCCAGATCAACGACAAGAACGACGTCCAGTGAGCGTGCCATTTTTGTTCCCTTCTGCCTGCAACCTGTTCGCTGTCGTCTGCCATCGATGATTGCGTTAAGCTTTACGTGTTCACAGGACCGTTCTTCCAGACCGACCTGTTGAATTCGCCTGATGAACCTCGAGGAATCGTGATCGTGTTCCAATTGTCGCCCGCCAGAATCCTGGCAACCATGATGATCTGCCCGATGTGGTAGGCGCAGTGTGCAAGTGACCGATGAATGGCGAGCGGAACGGAGTGCACTTCGCCTCGGATGGTGACCGTTCCTGTCAAATCATCGGGCTGAAGAGTTTCCAGTGCGGTGAACAAACACGTCCAGCCTTCTTCCCAGTGACTCAACACTTCATCACGGCCTGAAAACAAATCGACAAATTCATCGTCGCGGTTTCGCCACGGCTTTTCACCGTCAGTCGTGAGGAAATCAGTCCAGCGGGATTTCAGATTCCCGGCAACATGCTTCATGATGACTGCCACGCTGTTGGTGTTGTCATCAAGTGCAATATGCAGTTTTTCGTACGGCAACTGAGCAATCGCCTTATCAGCCCAGCCTCTGTTGGCTCGAAAGGACGCCATCGCGCTGATGATGACTTCGGCACCAGGGTTCGAGGAATCGTTCATGTTGTGGTCATTCTGATGAGCGCGGAGTGATTGGCTCTGAGTGATGGCTCAGATTTTTTTTGCCAGAACTCTAATCCTTCGGTAGTCGGCGAACCATGTCGAGTCACGGAACAAAATCGGACGAGCCAACGCTTCGACTCGCTGAAGAAACAGACCATGTTGCTCAGCCGAAATCCGTGTCAGCCAATGCTGACCGAACATTCGGACCCAGTTCTGCAAACCATCGCTGCCTTCAAGAGGCGTTGGTCGGTCAATCATCGCCGCCTGCGTCACCTCGATCCCGTGTTGCTCAAGGAGCGTCGCAAACGCAGCGATCCCGGGAAAGTACCAGGGATGCGAAAGACGTTCGCCAAGGAATTCCTGACTTGCTGATTCGATGGCCTGTGCGAGGAAACTCACGTTGCCCTGTCCACCGAATTCCACCGCCATTCGGCCGCCCGGCTTCAGGGCCTGACTGATGGAACGTGCAACCTTTTCCGGATCGCTGATCCAATGCAGGGCGGCGTTCGAAAACACTCCGTCAAATGGCTGGTCGAATGACAAGTCGTGAGCATCCGCCAGCTGGAAATCGATGTCGGGAAACAGCCGACGGGCTTCGTCAATCATCGCCGGTGAATGATCGATGCCAATGACTGTGGCCTCGGTTTCTGCAATCTTTGCGGTCAACTGACCTGTCCCGCAACCGACATCCAGAATCCGCTCACCCGGCAGCGGATTCAGCAACTCGATCACAGAAGAACCAAGCTTCCAGACAAACGAATGTTTTTCGTCATAGAGCTTCGGCGCCCAGTTGTCATCGATCTGTCCGCTTGCCATGTGTATTTTTCATTCCGCGTGAAGATGTCAACAATTGCCGGCGCAAAACGGGAGATGAGTCGGTCCCGCGCGAACGCAGACAACCAGGAACACCCCGAGGTTCGGCACGATCGGGCTGACCGGAGGCCATTCCCGCATCGGCAATCTGCCGGGTGAGAAATTCATTCCGGCAGAAGTCGTCTCAATTCGTCCCGGACTTCACCGACACGGGGAAAAACCAAACACCTGGACGAGTCATCATCGCCACGAACGGCCGATTCGCTACAGGTCACCGGGACGGTTGCTGATGCAGAAAACTGGCAGGATTTGCCTGATCTGTCGGGATTGCCGAGTCGATACAGAGTCACAGGATTTTCGTTTTGAAGTATCGCTCAGGAACCGTCTCCGATGAACGCGCGAATTCTCCTTCTGGTGATTATCACCGGGCTGTTTATGGCAGCGTGGGATGGCGATCAGACTGCCATGCAGGCCGCTGTCGCTCGTCGGGACCTCCGGAACGCGGAACGGCTCGCGGTTGCATCGGCCGTGGATATGGCTCGTTCCAATCCGGTCAGAACCGTTTCCGCGCACGAGCCACTGCCGAACGTCACGGCGGCTGCAGAAAATGCTCCAACTGCTGAGCCTTCAATTGCTGCCGATGCTGTTCCGCGTCCGGCCACGATCGCTCCCGGCACCTACCAGGCAGTCAGTCAGGACGGGGCAACGCTGCGAATCGTCGTTCCTGTCGGCTCCAACGCATCGGCCGCAGTTCGGGAATTCTATACCGTTGATGCCGAAGACGGGAACCGCTGGTACCTGATCCGAGTTGCCACGGCCGACCAATAAAGCGTGCGACCAGGCGAATGACACTTGAACCGCCGTAGCCTCGTCCACGACGGTGTGCTTCTACCGGCCAACTGCCATCAGCAACTCTCATGACACTGCAGCTGCGATCGCATCGCTGGGTGCATTCGCCAATCAATATCCCCGGTGGCCAGCCTGACCACAGCGACCGTAAGACGGGACGGTTCCCACCGAGATTCCGGATCCGGGCAGGCCAGTGACCATGTGCGGCCCTGATGTCGTGATCTCGCCGGCTTCAGTGAAGTAGCGGAATTCATCGATGTTGATCACCGCATTGCTAACCTCTTCCGAGTCCTGCTTCAGGAATCGCACGGCTGTGTCTCGAGCGTGAATCTCAAGTTCCTGAAGATTCAAGATGCGAGCTCCATCGAGTCGGGTGAGAATGTCGCCCTGAGTCAGGCCGGCCTGGTGCAGCGGAGAACCAGCCACGGGAACGGACGTGATTCGAACGCCCGGGAATTCACCAAACGCAGCCAACTGAAATGTCTGGGCCTGAAATCGAGCTCCCAGTGTTGGGGAAAACGTTCCGACCGGCGCGGGCTGAGGAATCGTTGCGGGCTCTGTGAATTGCTGTGAGACGGTAAACAATCCCTGGTTCTTCAGACCGCTCGAATTCGGGGAAGCTTCCGCAGCGGGAGCCACCGCCTTTGACGAGTCAGCTGGGGGCTGGGTCGCCGGCGGAGTGACGGGAGAAGCCGATCCGGAAACGGCATCGGGTGCAACAGTAACGGGTGCGGGGGGCGCTGGCGGCACAACCTCGGGATCAACAGCGGCCTGCGCGATAGGTTTCGACGGAATCTCCTCTGCTGGCGGAGCCGGAGGGACGGGCACTTCGACAGCATTCGGCACTTCGTCAGACGCGGGCGGTGGCGTCTCAACAGCAACGGGACCGGAATTCGCTGCTGCCTCGGAGTTACCATCCCCCGAAATCGCCACTGCAGGCTCGGGAACCGGGACCGGAACCTGAGCTAAATTCTCGTCGGCGAACGCCAGCGAAGACAGCGAAGGGGCAAACACAACGGAAAAAAGCAAAGGCAGTCGCATCGGTCAAACTCTGTAAAAGGGGACTCAAAACCAGTGTCTGAACAGAGAAACGCTGCATAGATCTGAATCTTCCCGAAAGTCTGCCAAAATCTTCCCGGCAGTGGCTTTCGGGTGTCGTCAATCGGCCGCCCGACAATCGCCAAACTCGTCACCAAGTCGGAAATTCAGTGACTTTTTGCGACGGCTCAGCTTGAGGACGGTGGCGTTTTCCGTACGCTCATGCTGCCGAAATAGGAAAAATGGAGCAATTGGGAATGATGATGGATGCGACTTTTCTGGGCCACAATCAACTGGAATTCTTCAGATGCTGTTTTGTAATTGGCTGCTTTTTGTCAAATCCCGCCTGAATTCAGTCAACGCCCGTAAGACGCGGCGACACATGCGTCGCCGCGAATCCGCCACCGAGGTCCTTGAAAATCGCGCTCTGTTATCGGCGGTGTCATTCGACTCGTTGACATCTCAGCTGTCATTGACGTCAGGCGTTGGCGAAATCGACGATCTGGCGATCTCGAGCAGTGGAAGCATCATTTCCATTACCAATAATGCCTCTCCGAATTCACTCGTCCTGTCGGGGGACGCCATCGGAAACTCGGCCTTCACCTTATCGAATGTTGGCGGCCAGGACGTTGTACAGATCGATACCTCGCTGCTGGGAAGCACAATTCAGTCGTTCAATGTGGATCTCGGCGACGGAGACGACCTTCTGGACGTTTCGGGGCTCGACGGACCGCTGGTTCTGCTGCCGAGCTTTGCGATTCTTGGCGGGGCAGGGGCGGATACCCTGACGATCAATGTGGCCACACTGCTTCCGTCAGACTTTGCAATGTCGTTTGACGGTGGAGCCGGAAATGACGAGATCTCTCTCTCGTCCGGGGCCGGGCAGAATGTGACTTATCGTGCCGACAGTGTCGGTTCGGCAAACAGCGGCGAAATCCTGGTTGGCAGCAGTACGACCCTGACCGTCAGTTTTCAGGGACTCACACCGATTACGCTCAGCGGATCCGGAGGCGACCTGACAATTGATGCGTCTTCACTGCCGGCGTTGACAGCGCTGAGTCTTGCAGATGATTCCCTGGATACCGCCGGCGTGGGCGGAAATGCCGTCACAGGTGACGGGGGATTTGAGACCACATTTTTCACCGGCTATTCACGTGTCCAGCTGACTACGGGCAGCGGCACACAGACAGTCAGCGTTGATTCGCTGGACGTGGCAGGAGGGCTGACGACTGTGGGAGTTGACGGAGGGTCCGGAGACGACACCATCAATATCGCCGATTTGGTGGATCCGGTGACGGTTTTCGTCCGTCAGTCGCTGGGAGACTCAGTGAATGTTGCATCCGGCTGGTCGTTTGTCGACGACGTCATTCAGACGGACCCGGCTTTGGGTGGTTCCAGCCGCAGTGTGGAAGAGCATCAGCAGGGATCGGCGGTTCTGTTTGTTGAAGGTGTCGTCAACTTCTCCATCGCCGATGCGGCGCCCGTGGATGAAGGCAACGGACCGTCGCAGTTTGTCGTGACGGCAAGACATGCGACCAATATCAACGGATCAGCAACCGTCGACTTTGCGACCGGCAATGGAACCGCCCTGGCAGGGTCTGACTACACTGCAGTCAATCAGACTCTGACTTTTTTGCCTGTCGATGGAAGCCTCATCGATGGTCGAGCCACCCAGACCGTCGACGTTGTGATCCTGGATGACGCAGTCGTTGAAGGAGATGAAGCCTTTCTGGGATCACTTTCCAATGCGTCCGATGGCGGTTCGCCGGACTCACGTCTTCTCGGTACTCCATCCGCCCTGGCGGACATAATCGACGACGATCTGGCCGTGATCACGATTTCGATTCCGACGATCACTGAAACGGATGCCAATCAGACAGTTAACGTTTCCGTTTCGGTCGATGCGGCCGTTTCCGGTGGTTTCACTCTGGATTTCACGACAGCTCTCGGAACGGCCGAAGCCACGGATGTAACGTTCAATACCGTATCACCGCTGAGTTTCGCCGGAACCGCCGGCGAAACTCAGATCATTCAGTTGACGATCGTCGGCGACCAGATTGTTGAGGACAACGAAACTTTCACGATCACACTCGGTCCGGCAACCGCACTCACGCCGGAACAGACATCGGCACTGAGTATTTCAGGGTCGCCCGCAACCGGGACCATCAACAACGACGATTCAGCGACCCTGACGCTGGCATTGCCTGCTTCCATCACAGAAACAAACGTTAATCAAAATCTGAACGCCACGGTGACTCTGAGTGCACCGGTGGAAGGTGGCCTGTCACTGCCGTTTGCCACGGCTCTGGGGACCGCCGAAGCCACGGATATCACTTTCACGACGATTAGTCCTGTGAGCTTTGTCGGGACTTCCGGCGAGGTGCAGAACATCGCCTTCACAGTCGTCGGCGATCTGATTGTGGAAGACAACGAGACCTTCACGATCACTCTGGGAACGCCTGCGGCACTGTCCGCAGAACAGACGTCACGGCTCAGCACACTGGGCACACCAGTGACGGGCACGATCAACAACGATGATTCGGCGAATGTGTCGATCAGCATTCCGAGCATTACGGAAACCAATGCGAATCAGACAGTAAATATCTCGTTTACGGTGGATGCTGCTGTTGAGGGCGGCTTCTCCGTTGGATTCGCGTCGGCACTGGGAACTGCGGAAGGCTCAGACGTGACGCTGCCGGGTTCCGGCAGTCTGACGTTCGTCGGTATGTCCGGAGAGACGCTGACTCGGACAGCAACCATTTTGGGTGACGACATTGTTGAACTGGACGAAACCTTCACGGTGACTTTGGGATCAGTGTCAGGGACAACGGCTGAACAATTGAGTTCGATTTCCGTGCAGCCGAGTGACACCGGAACGATCATCAACGACGATCTGGTCATTACGGTGGAATCACAGGAAGACAATGCTTCGATAACGGCACTGACCCCTCCAGTTAACGGTAGTAACGGCAACGACGAGGACAACGGAAGCTACACGCTGCGAGAAGCCATTTTGCTGTCGAATGCCGCCACGGGAGATCAGGTCATCAAACTGGAGTCTCTGGCTGGCAGCACCATCGAACTGAAAGGAACTCTGCCCACGATCACAGCGGACGTGACTATCGACGGACCCGCCCCCGATTCTCCGGATCACATGCTGGTCATTTCCGGCAACGGCACCTCCGATCAGTTTGGTCGCGAAGTGGCAACACCGGGATCATTCCGCCTTCTGGATGTCGGAGCGAACTCGGCGCTGACCATGAGCCGCCTGCACCTGACGAAGGGCGGAACCAGCGGGAATGGAGGTGCTATTCTGGTCGGTGCTGGCGCGAATATTGAAGTTTCGGACAGTATGTTTTCCCTGAACAGTGCTGCCAACGGAGGAGCGATCTTTGCCGGAGACCGAGGCAACCTGGAGATCCTGAACTCGACGTTCGTATTTAATCGCTCCTCCTCCGTGGGCGGAGCCATCTCCCTCGGGATTCCTTCTACAACGGCCAGCTCCTCAGTCAGTGTGCTGAACAGCACGTTTTACCGGAACTCGGCAAATAACGGCGGAGCCATCTGGGCTGCCGCGGACGCCGTCGTAGACATCACATTCAGCACCCTTGCTGACAACGTCGCGGCCAGCGGAGGTGCTGCGGTGACGGCAGCGTCCGGAAGCATCGTGTCGATTAACAATTCAATCGTTGCAATCAACAACGAAACGCGAACCGTCAATGGGCAGGCAGTGGGTGCTGCAGATGACGTCGCGGGCAGCGGCAGTATCACCTTCTCCGGCATGAATATCGGCAAAGCGGCTTCCGGCAGAGTCAACATTGCCAACGAGGATCCATTGCTGTCCGGACTGATGGATGCAGGCGGACCGACGAAGGTGCTGGTTCCTTCCTTCCTGCTGGAGGGAGTTTCGTACCGAGGTGGAGAGAACGTCAGTCCGGCTGTGGATGCCGCCGGTTCTTCATCCTTCATCACAACTGATCAGCGAGGCCTTTCCACCTCAAATGGACGGAACGACATCGGGGCAGTCGAAGTGACCAGCCAGCAGTCGCCTCCGACTCGCATCAACACCGTCTCCATCTCGGATGACATGGCCACCCTGGATCTCAGCTTCGTTGTGTCGTCTGGTTCCACTGCAGGGGACACCACGTCGCTGAACATCATCATTCGCGAATTCACTCAGCAGTCAAACGGCGATCTGGTGCAGGCTTCGTCCATTCCTTCGGCGTCGGTCGTCCCCACATCCGGAATCGATGCCGCAAACATGAAAGAGGTTTCCAGGTCGGCGGGAAGACTTGTGCTGAACGTGCCGTTGTCCACGGCAGCGGGGCTCGGTGATGGGACTCAGGTAACACTGTCGCTGGGACAGGGGATTTACCGGGTTGCCGTGCTGGGACAGAACAGCGACAACATTGCCGCGCTGGGATACAGTTCGGGACGGTCCGACTACATCAATCCGTCCGACGCGGCGATTGAATCCGACGCGTTCCGCATCAGCAGTTCGGCGTCTTTGTCAGGCAGCAACAGTTCTCCGTCGTCATCGCCGGTGCTGGCGGAACTTCCGTCGTCTGCCGTGGCTGCGGCGATGCTGGACGTGTCACTGGAACTTCAGGACAGTCCGCGCGACTTCCTGAACTGGAGCGGCCACAGCGAAAAATGGGTGCGAGGCAAGGACGGCACGTGGTACACGATCACTCCGGACGGCACCATTCGTCAGTGGGATCGGGATGCGTGGCTGGCTTCCGGAAAGCAGGATCTGGGGCAGACCATCGCTCAGGTTTCGCCGATGTACTATGAAGACATTTCCCGGCTGTCATTAGCGATTGATGTGGCTCCGCTGCAGGGAGATTCCGCCGCCGAACTTCTGCTGTGGCTGGACAGCAATCTGGAATTGTCGTCGCGAAGCTACAGCCAGTTTGATGGCTGGCGCCTGAATGATCGAGCTCAGTTCGGCGATGGCGAGAAGTGGGTTCGAGGTGGTTCGGGACAGTGGTATTACCTGCTGCCCGGCGGCGACTTCTATCGCTGGGAGGGTGGAGCCGGTCTGCAGGGCACTCTGATTGCGGAACTTCCGGCCGTTGTTTACCAGAAGCCTCAGCTGCTGACGAATGCTGTCGGCATTCAGCTGGACTTCACCTACGACCTGCAGCTTTCCGGTGGAAGTGACCACGCGAACTGGGGTGGTCAGCATGAACGCTGGCTGACGGGAACCGGATCGGATGGACAAACCGCATGGTTCTTCGTGAAGCCGGATGGAAGCTTCAACCTGTGGGATGGAGATCGGGACCTGACCACATCAGCCAATCTGCAGAACGTCGGTGTCAGCGTTTATGCCGGCCGCACCGGCGGAGCTTTCGACGGACTGACGGATCTGTACTCAATGGATTCTCTGTTTGCCGACTGGCAGGCGCTGGTTGAATAAAGGGGTTCGGGGTTTCGGCTTTCAGGAGGGACGCTGCCGAAACCTCAAACCTGCGTCTGAAACCCGAGACCCCTATCTCCCCCCGATCAGTCCGAGGATCGGGGCGGGGATTTCGAAACGCTCGGGTTTCTTCTGAATTTTGGCGTTGATCTTTGACGGCAGTTTGTCGTTTGAGCGTTTGACGGCGGATCGAACAATGGGCTCGCACAGGTTGCCGAGTTCCCGAGCCGGGGCACCTTTCAGCTGTCCGATGTTACGCAGGCTGAAGCCATCCAGTCTGGCCTGAGTGGTCTCCACGTGCGGGAGAACTCGCAGACGTCCGCTGCCGTCCTGACTGATCAGTTCGCTGGTAAACCGAACGTCGGCTTCCATCGAAACGTCCGCAACGATGTCAGCTCCGACACTGTACAGTTTTGCTCCCAGAGTCCAACGCTGCTGCCGAACAGTCGCCCGAAGTCTCAGCCGACTGCGCACCCGATAGCGGTGATCGCCGTCATCGGTTCTGGGCAGAACGGAAATGGCCAGCTGCAGGTGCTGTTCGGGGTCGGCCAGTTCCGCATCGACTCGCTGCCACAGTCCGTGATTGACTTCCTTCCAGCGACGGGAAGTATCGATCCGAAAACCGTCCAGTCCCACATTCAGCCCGGACTGCACCTTCTTCTGATGTCCCCAGTCATTGTCGTCCGAATAGGTGTCCGGCAGAAGCAACAGGGCCATCCCCTTGATGAACTGAGTCACTTCCGGAGACAGCGGAGTTTCATCCGGCTGGAGGACAATCGGTGGCGGCGGAAGGTCGGGGTTCTGTTCCGAAAATGTTCCAGGCGGTGTTGCGTCGGTCAGCGGCGTCGCGGGTTCGGAATCTTCCGGCGGAATGAACAGCTGAGCCTGCAGCGGCAGGCAGGGGAGGAAAACGCCGGCCGAAACCATCAGCAGCAGTCTGAATAAGTACCGGCCGGACATGCCGTGACTTCCTGTCGGAAAAGAACGGGAACAATGCGGACATCATAGGACCAGACCGCTCCGTCCGGAAAGAGGATTCCTTGGGAGACTGGGCTGGGGGGGGCGCGCGGCAATTCGCGTGGCCGTGCCTGCAGGCGGCTATTCTGCGACTTCCAGTTCCCTGTGATCTGCAGACGGGGCGTTGTCCTGCCGGGCGTGGGTGTCGACGTTCAGTTCCGGGGTCAGCACCGGCGACGCGTCCATGCCTTCGGCTCCCATCAGTTCCACGACTCGTTCCAGAGCCAGCAGCAGGTCGCTGCGTTCGTCTGCGGGGAGCTGATGCAGGCGGTCCAGAAACTGTTCGTGCAGCGGAGTCGGCAGGTCATCGATACGCAGTCTGCCGGATTCGGTCAGAACGATGCACACTTTGCGTCGGTCTTTACTGGTGCGAGTCCGGAGGATGTACCCTGCATTCTCCAGGCGATCCAGGATTCGTGAAACCGTCGGTGCAGACAGCTGAACCGCCTGAGCGATTCCCGCAACGGTGGCTTCCCCGCCTTCATTAACTTCCGCGATCGACTTCAGCACCAGCATCTGAGGGACGCTGACACCGCCGTGACGACCGACGTTGCGGGAATGCTGAGACGTGCGGCGAATGATTCGGCGGATGGCTCGCAGAATCCGGAAGTCGATATTGCGATCGGGTGTCATGGGCTGCAGTCTCCCGAGATGTGCCCGGGACATCAAGCCGAGAGATCAGCGGAGTTCCCGGACGCTGCGTTCCGCCAGATACTCCGGCCGCGGAAGCTGGTCGCAGAAGGGATCCACCAGAGCGTTTTCGACACTGTTGTACACAGCAAACAGGTTGACTCGCGGAACGGGACTCAGGTTGCCGCCCGACGCATGCATTGTGTTGCAGTCAAAGAAAACCACCGACCCGGCCGGGCCCTTCGGTGCGACAATTTCGCGTCCATCCAGCAGAAACTTCAGAGCCTCCTGCGACGGAACTCCGTATTGCTGCCGCCTGAGCGCCTGCAGGTAGTGATTTACCGGAGTGCGGCCGGCACAGCGAATATACACTTCATGAGACCCGGGAATCAGCATCAGCGGCCCGTTGAATTCATGGCTTTCCGTCAGAAACAGGGACATGCTGAGTGCTCGCATTCTTGGCATCCCGTCTTCCACATGCCAGGTTTCGAAGTCGGAATGCCAGAAGAACTCCTTCCCGTCCAGAGCCGGTTTGTAGTTGATCCGCGACTGATGAATGTAGACATCCGTTCCCAGCAGCTGACGAACTCGTTCCAGAATCCTCGCATCCGCAAAGATTTCTGAAAACTGTCGGCTGATTCGGTGCAGGCGAAAGATGGAACGCACTCCCTGCGAGTCCGGTTCGCGAATCAGTCCTGGTCGATCCTGAGGCCAGTCATCGGCCAGAGCCTGAGCTTCCTGCAGCAGTTCGCTGGTTTCGTCCGAACAGAACAGATTGGGAACAAACAGAAATCCATCCTGTCGATATTTCCAGACCTCGTCCGTTGTCAGAGGCCCCGTGTCGTCGGAAGCCACAGGGTCCACACGAGCTCCCGCTTCCCAGGTTTCAGAGATTCGAGAATGATAAGGGTCAGTCATTGGAACAGTTGTTGTCATGAAGGAGCTTCGAGGCCGGAGGCTTTCGTCCGGTGTGTCGGGAAACGATCACCCGACAGGAGTCAGTAACGGGTAGACACCGTTTTCGTCGTGAGTTTCGGGACCGACCAGTGGCGGGTTGAAGACGCAGATCATTCGCATCTGCTGCTCGGCCTTCAGGACATGACGTTCATTGCCGCTCAGAGCGTAAACCGTGCCGGCCTCGATCACGTATTCCTGACCATTTGAAAGATCGGTCAGCGTGCCCCGTCCTTCGATGCAGTACACCGCTTCCAGATGATTCTGATAGTGCATTTCTGTGACGGTGCCGGCGTGAATCAGGGTGTCGTGCAGAGAAAATCCCATCCGGTCATCGTGCAGCAGCAGTCGGCGGCTGACCCATGTTTCTGCCTGAGTTTCACGGTCAGACCCGTGCAGATCTTCCAGTTTGCGAACAATCATTGTGTTCCTTTGGGTTCCATTTGGGTGGCTGCAGTAGCTGACCGCGTGTGGCAGATCAGCTGTGAACAAGTGCTGCTGAGGACAACACGGCTGCGGTGCTTTCGGCCAGAATTGACAATCCCTGCGACAGGTCACTTTCCGAGATCGTCAGCGGAGGCAGTGTCTTGATGACCTCATCACCAGGCCCGGCTGTTTCAATGATCAGTCCTCGCTGAAAGGCTTCCCGCGAAACTGCCGCAGCAATGGCGGGGTCTTCAAAGCGAATTCCCTGAATCATCCCGCGGCCTCGAACGTCCGCGTCGCATTCGGACGCGATGTCCAGCAGCGCGTCCCGGACAATTCGAGCGTCTCGGTGAACCTTCTGCTGAAGGTCTTCACCGGTCCAGAATTCATTCAGCGCTGCGGTGGCGGTGACAAAGGCCGCATTGTGCCCTCGAAACGTGCCGTTGTGTTCTCCCGGACTGAAGACGTCGTGTTCCGGCTTCATCAATGTCAGCGCCAGTGGCAGACCGAAACCGGACAGCGACTTTGACAGGCAGATGATGTCCGGATCAAGGCCGAACGGTTCGAAGCTGAAAAACGGTCCCGTGCGACCGCAGCCGACCTGGATATCGTCGATGATCAGCAGCACGTCATATTTCCGGGCCAGACGTTCGAGCGCCTGAAGCCAGCCTCGGGTTGCCACGTTGACTCCGCCTTCGGCCTGAACAGTTTCCAGGATGAAGGCCGCCGGCAGATCCATGCCGCTGCTGGAATCTTCCAGGAAGCGTTCCAGAGCTCCGATCGTATCCGCATCAGTCCCCAGGTAGTCGCAGTAGGGCATGTGAGTCACATGGCTCAGCGGCACTCCCGCTCCGGCTCGTTTGCCGCCGTTTCCCGTCAGCGCCAGTGATCCCAGCGTCATTCCGTGAAAGCCGTTGGTGAACGAGACGACGTTGTGACGGCCGGTGACTTTTCGAGCCAGCTTCAGAGCTGCTTCCACCGCATTTGTGCCGGTGGGACCAGGGAACATCACTTTGTAGTTCATGTGTCGGGGTTGCAGAACGACGTCGTAAAACGTCTGCAGAAATTCTTCTTTGGCACACGTGGCCATGTCCAGAGCATGCACGACACCGTCCTGCAGCAGGTACTCCATCAGAGCCTGTTTCAGCACAGGGTGATTGTGCCCATAGTTCAACGCTCCGGCTCCGGAAAAGAAGTCGATGTACGATTCTCCTGAATCGTTCCACTGTCGTGCCCCCCGAGCTGTCTGAAAGACAGTGGGAAACGCACGACTGTATCCTCGAACTTCACTTTCCAGCTTTTCAATAATCTTCATGTTCAATCATCCCTGTGAATTTGACTGTGTGTCGCTGAATTGCCGGATGTCATGAACAGCTTTGCCGTCATGACAAGGCGACGGCTGAGCAAACGGGCCCAGCCGAATCAGCGGTTCCGATTCATGTCCGCCTTCGGGAAAGAGACCTGCTGCAAATCCGCGTTCTGAAACTTCCTGAAGCCGGACATGGCTTTTGTCTGCGAAGCTTTGAAACAGTTTTCTGGAAGCAGTGTTTCGCGCTGTGACGGTCGCTTCCACAAACTGCACGGGCGACCTCACCTGCACCCGTTCGACCAGTCCGGCCAGCAGCCGCCGTCCAATTCCCTGACCCTGCCAGTCGGATCGAACTCCAATCTGCCAGACGAACAATGTCCGGGAATCCGCGGGCAGGAGATATGCTGAGACGAAACCAACAACCCTGGACTCGACTGTGGCCACAAGGCACGTGTCCGAAAAGTCCCGGCACAGCAGCAGGTAAAGATAAGCCGAATTGCAGTCCAGCACTCCGGAATCCCGCACCAGCTGCCAGATTTCAGAGGCATCACAAAGCGTGGGAGTTCGAAGGGCAATGGACTGCGGTGATTTCAACGTCATCAGAATGGCGGGCTTTTGTTCTCCGAAAGGCGGGTTGTATTCACGAGGCAGGAAGCTGTGGCGGGGTGTCTCCAGCCTGAAGCAGCGATCTTCGGAACCTGTCGCGAGGGTCATCAGTTCACAAAAGCGCCACAAAACAATCCATTTCAATTGCAATGATTAGCGCAGCAATTATTGTTCTGTGCAAGCATACAGGTCTCAGTCACGTGGTCAACCCCGATCCCGGAAAAGTTGTGTTCTCATGACCACAGTCATCGCCAGTTTCCTTGTTTTTTTGGCCCTGTTCGTGGCAATTGGTGTTTCCTCAGCTCGCCGCAGCCGCAACACCACCGACGACTACCTTCTGGCGGGACGAAGTATTTCCCCGGGGCTGGCGGCGTTGTCAGCGGTCGCGACCAATAACAGCGGTTTCATGTTCATCGGGCAGATCGCGTACACCTATCGAGTCGGCATCCAATCGATCTGGATGATGGTTGGCTGGGTGTTGGGCGATTTTGTCGCCTGGATGCTGGTGCATCCGCGGGTGCGGCATCATTCCGAACGCGTTGGAGCGGCCACCATTCCGGCGTTGCTGGGAACTTCTGAAAACGGTTCGCGACGAGTCATCGTTGTTCTGGCCGGATTGCTGACCTTCATTCTGCTGGGTGTCTACGCGGCAGCTCAGCTGAAAGCCGGCAGCACAGCTCTGCAGACACTGTTCGGCTGGGACCCGCGTCTGGGAGCTGTCATCGGGGCCGTCATTGTGGTGGTGTATTGTTTTTCCGGAGGCATTCGAGCATCCATCTGGACCGATGCGGCTCAGTCCATCGTGATGCTCGGCGCCATGGCGACTCTGCTGATCGCGGCCGTTCTGAGTGTCGGAACGCCGACAGATCTCTGGAACAACCTGCGAATTCAGGATGCGGCTCTGGTGGATCCCATTCCTCGCGATCTGAAGTTCGGGTTCGCGATGTATCTGCTGGGGATGGCATTCGGAGGTTTCGGAGCCATCGGTCAACCCCACATTCTGGTGCGTTTCATGGCCATTCGATCTGTGGATGAAATTCGGAAAGCCCGCCACATCTACTTTGCCTGGTTCATCCCGTTCTTCGTCGCCAGTATTGCCGTGGGACTGTACGCTCGAGCTTTGATGCCGGACCTTCTGGAAACGGCCGCGGCGAAAGGACTGTCGGAAACTCAGGCCGTCGAACTGGCCATGCCCGAACTGGCTCGAAGGCTGCTGCCCGACATCCTGATCGGTCTGACTCTGGCCGGTCTGTTTTCCGCCACGATGTCCACAGCGGATTCACAGATTCTGGTGTGTTCCGGAGCGATCACTCAGGACATCAACCCGAAGTGGAAGAATTCGTACATCGCGTCAAAGCTGGCCACGATTCTGGTGACCGCACTGGCTCTGGGAATTGCTCTGTTTGCCGGACAGGGAGTTTTTACTCTGGTGCTGATCGCCTGGTCAGCATTGGGAGCGGGGATCGGGCCGCCCCTGATGCTCAGGCTGATGCATGTTCGCCTGTCATCACTGACCATCATTTTGATGATGACTGCCGGTGTGGCGACGGTCATTGCCTGGAATCTGCTGGGCTATGACGGCGACGTCTTCAAGCTGTTTCCCGGAATGGTGGCGTCGTTCCTGATGTGGCCCGTTGGGGAATGGTTCTCCGGAATCGGACAAACGGAAAGAAACTGACAGAAAGCAACTCACTCGACAAAAGCCCGCGTCACCGGCATCCCCCCATTCCGCAGACATTCCCCGACCGTGTCTGGCGGATGGCGGATGGCAGCGTTTCATGAGTCTCGGGATTGTGCGGGCGGGGCCGAATTCGGGGCAGAGTTTCCCCGGGGGGCATTCAGGAAACCGGTTGAGGCTCGTTCTGTGATCAGGTAGACTTTTCTGCTCCTCGTTCCGTTTTTTCCTTCCTGCAGCTTTCCGCTCGGCCATCCGCCATTCGCCCTCCTGCTCGACACTTTCCACTTTACAGGGATCCATCATGCTCAATCGCAGAAGCCTGCTTCAGAAAATGGCGACAGGTACCGGCGCAGTTCTGGGAGCGTCACTGCTTCCTCAGCAACTGCTGGCTTCGTCAGAACGTGCCCGGACAACACCCAAGCGCATCATCTTCTTTCTGCAGAATCAGGGCTTCGATCCGGCGACCTGTGTTCCGGAAGGTATGAAACGCAGCGGATCGCTGGCCGGAGTGAAGCTTCCCGAACCGATCAGTCCGCTGGAACCGTTCAAGGACCGGCTGCATATCATCAACGGCCTGCATGGCATGCACACCAGCCCGTCTCACAGCGCGTTCTTTGGAGCACTCGGCGGTTATCGCGGCGGTGACGGTGTCCCGCCCAGCGGGTCGACGATTGACTATGAACTCAGCAAGGTGCTGCCGCAGACACTGCTGCCGCATCTGTGTATCGGCATGGACTCCATCGAGAACATGACGACCAAGCCCACGCTGGCAACTCTGTCGGCCACCGGAGCCGGCCAGCCGATCTTCATGTATTCGAATCCGAACCATCTGTACCAAATGCTGTACGGCGGAATTTCGACGGGCGACATTCGTCGGCAGCATGAAGCTCGTTCCAGCGTCATGACGCAGATTGAACAGCTGGCGTCCGCCAAAGGTCAGTCGCTTCCCGGTGCAGAACAGCAGCGATACGGTCAGTACGTGCAGGGGTTTCGAGACGTCAACGGTCTGCGTGATCGGCTGGAAACCGTGTCTGATCATCTGCGAAAGTTCGCTCCGGAAGTCGACAGCCGCTACACCAAGCCTGAATTCGAAACCGACTGGCATGACGTGCTGCTGGATCTGGGCATTTCGTCGCTGACATCGGGTATCACCAACACGCTGACGATCGGTTCAGGCCGAGGTGAAATCTTTGGGGCATGGAAAGGACTGGGCATCGATCAGCAGGGCCACAATCTTGGCCATATGGAACAGCCGGGCAATCCGATCTGGATCAAGATTCGCCAGTACAACAGCCGCATGCTGGTGAAGATCATGGAGAAGCTGGAAAGCGTTCCCGAAGGCAGCGGCACCATGATCGACAACACGCTGATTGTCTACACCAGCAACAACGCCGACAGCCAGCATACCAGCGGAGCCAACTGGCCGGTGATGCTGCTGGGCAACTTCGACGGAGCCTTCAAGACCGGCTGCTTTACTCAGTTGGACGGCAAACGTCCCATCAACGCTCTGTACACGTCGCTGCTGCATGCCGCCGGTGCTCCCTGCGATCGCTTCAACATGAGCGACCAGCTGGCGAAGAAGTTCGATTCCGGCAACGGACCGCTGTCGGAAGTGCTGACATGAATTTGCCCGCAGTTGTAACAGCACGTCCTGCGGCGAATTCAGGGAACGGTCGATTTCAGCAGCGAAGCAAACGTCGCGGCGTCACTGCCTGCACGGTTGCGCTTCTGCTGACGTCGTTCAGCATTGCGTCAGCCGCCGATGAAAAGCCGTACACGCCGGGGCAGGGAGTTGCCGGAGACTTCGAAGACTACGCGAAGGTCTTTCTGCAGAAACACTGCATGGACTGCCACGGAGAAACCGATCCGGCCGGTGCGTTCTCGATGCATGACCTGCGTCCCGTCGATGAAATCAGCGCCGGCATCTGGCGCAGCATCTGGGCTCAGGTCACGCTGAAGGAAATGCCGCCGGCCGATGCCGATCAGCCGGACGTCATTGAGCGTCTGCGGTTTTCCGAATGGATCGTGGGCGAACTCACGCGAGCCCTCAGTGACAAAGGCGGCTTTCGTGATCATCTCGATCCGAACAAGGGCAACTACGTCGACCACGAACTGCTGTTTGGCCCGCTGCCGGACGGCATCAAACTCGCTCCGACTTCAACTCCCGCGAGGATCTGGCGAGTCACCCGTGAAGAACATATCACTCGACTGAATGAACTGATCAACACCGAACCGGAATACGATCCGACAAAGCCCGGCCTGCGAACTCACGGAGACGCGGTTCCTACGAATCACGGCGGCGAACTGAAACTGTATTTCGGCACTGATCGCATCATTCAATGGCAGGGCGGCACGGTGGCGTATGCGACGGCCGTCAAAAGTGTTCCCGCCGTTCTGTCCACGGCTCGCGATCACGGCCTCGAAAACTACCCTGACTTCTACACCGTCAACAGCGCCGAAGCGACTCAGATCATGGACGTCGCCGACGACATCATCCGCTATATGGCTCACGGACCGCTCAGCATTGCCGAACCGTGGCAGATCACGGACGATCCCAAATCGGTGGCCGACAAAATGAAGGGCGACATCCGCGGACTTCCCACCAGCATCGTTTACAACACCAAAGTCGTTCGTCCTCTGACGCCCGTTTGCGATCTGCTGAACGAAGAAGGTGTCTCCGACGAACGGCTGCGAGCCGCAGTCGACTTTCTGTTCGAAGCCGTCACCTTCCGTCCGCCTGCTCCGTCTGAATCCGACGACTATCTGGCGATCGTCAAAGAATCCGTCGACAAACTCGGCAAGGAAGAAGGCGTCGTGCTGGGGTTGACGTCCATCTTTCTGGACCGCGACGCTCTGTTTCGCCCCGAACTGGTCGAAAGCGGCGCCGCCGATGAACACGGTCGAGTCATGCTGCAGGACTGGGAACTTGGCCTGGCCGTCAATCATGCTCTGCGATACATCAAGCCCGACCCCGCACTCCGCACCGCCGTCATCGAAGGTCGCCTGCGAACTCGGGACGACGTCCGCCGCGAAGTGGAACGCATGCTGGCCGACGACAGCATGCGCAAGCCACGGATTCTGCAGTTCTTTCGAGACTACTTCGATTACGACCGCGGGGGCTACATCTGCAAAGATTCGCGAGCTCTGGCGGACACCGGTGTCAGCAATCGAGGCACTTCCCACTACAGCGCGATGTTCGATGCGACGGCCAGCACCGATCGGCTGATCGAAATCATTCTGCAGGAAGATCGCGACGTCTTTCGGCAACTGCTGACCACAGACAAAGTCGTGGCAACTCGCAACGACAGCACGTACTTCGGCCGTCGAAATTCCAAAGAAGAAACTCAGGCGTCCATCGCCGCTGCCAGGGCCGCCGAAGCCAGACAGACGGAAGAAGAACAGGCCGCTCTGCAGACCGCCAGGCAGGCACTGGCCGATCTCGAACAGCTGATCAGCGACAACCCCGACGAAGCGCGGGCTCGTCGAAAAGAACTGGCCGACGCAAAGCGAGCCGTCACGGAGGCCGAAAAGAACGCCGAATCACGCAAGCGAAAACGGGACGCCGTCAATCACAACATCACCGATGCCAGCCTGACCGGTCCGAAGGAGTATGCTCGTGTCAGCCGTCGCAGTTTCGGCAGCGGTTCAATGTCGCCGGATCGAATTCTGGCGACGGTCCCGCAAGGTCAGCGACTGGGAATTCTGACTCACCCCAGCTGGCTGGTGTCTCATTCGGACGCCATGGACAACCACGCGATTCGGCGAGGCCGCTGGGTTCGCGAACGTCTGCTGGGCGGCGGCATTCCCGACGTCCCGATCAGCGTCGACGCCATGCTGCCCGATGAACCCAATATGACACTGCGGGAACGCATGTTCGTCACGCGCGACGACTACTGCTGGACCTGCCACCGCAAAATGGATCCGTTGGGGCTGCCGTTTGAAATGTTCAATCACGCCGGAGTCTTCCGCGAAACAGAACTCGGCAAACCCGTCGACACCACCGGCGAAATCACCGATTCCGGCGACCCGACTCTGGATGGCAAAGTGGCCAATGCACTGGAACTGATCGAAAAGCTGGCAAACAGCGAACGAGCCGAGCAGGTTTTCGTCCGCCACGCCTTCCGCTTCTGGATGGGCCGCAACGAAACCCTGAACGACGCCCCCGTACTGCAGGACGCCTACCGAGCCTACAAAGACAACGGCGGCAGCATGAAAGCAATGCTGACATCCCTGCTGACCTCCGACGCATTCCTCTATCGAACTCGAGCGGAGTAGGGCAGCCGAGTCGTGCCTCGTCGATCGATCCGTGTCAGGTAGCACAGACATTCCTGTCTGTGAAGTTCTGTATCAGACAGCACAGACATTCCTGTCTGTGAAGTTTTGTATCAGGTGGCACAGACATTCCTGTCTGCAAAGTTCTGGGTCGCCACGACCTGACATTTTTCAGCAGCAAAACATAAGGGTAGGCTCTGCCTGCCATTCCATCTGAGGTCGTCAGCCTCATTTCCTTTGAATTCGGTCTGCGGGAGCCAACGGCAATAATGTCACGACTCTTTCAACACATCCTGATTGCGTTGAGTGTTCTGTGGAATGGTGCGATCTTTGCCGCCTCGGCGGACCGGCCCAACATTCTGTTCATTCTGGCGGATGACGTCGGCCAGGAAGTGCTGGGATGTTACGGAGGCCAGTCGTATCAGACGCCGCATCTGGACGAACTGGCTCGCACCGGAATGATGTTCCGCAATGGCTTCAGCATGCCGGTCTGCCATCCGACTCGCCTGACGCTGATGACCGGCAAGTATCCCTTCCGCCACGGCCCGGTGACCTGGGGCGATTTCCCGAAAGCCGAAGAACAGCATACCTGGGCCAATCTGATTGCGAAGTCCGGCTATGCCACTTACATCGCCGGCAAGTGGCAGTTGTGTCTGCTGGGAAATGATCCGCAGCATCCTCACCGCATGGGCTTTCAGCACTTCGATCTGTTCGGCTGGCACGAAGGGCCTCGGTATTACGAACCCATGATCTACCGAGACGGCACTGTTCGAAACGACACGCTCGGGCACTACGGCCCCGACCTGTATATTCGCGGACTGATCGAATTCATGAAGTCCAATCGAGACCGTCCGTTTCTGGCTTACTATTCCATGGCCGTGTGCCACGAAGTGACCGACGATCTGGATCCTCCCGTCCCCCACGGTCCTTTTGGCCGCTACGACAGTTATCCGGAAATGGTGTCCGAAATGGATCGAGCTGTCGGGCGACTCACGGCCGCTCTGGAAGCGTTGAAACTTCGAGACAACACGCTGATCATCTTCACCGCCGACAACGGCACGCCACCGGAAATCATTATTCGAGCCGACGGCAGCGAACTGATTCGTGAACCCGTTGTTTCCCGGCAGAACGGACTGGACGTCCCCGGCGGCAAGAAGCAGCTCATCAATGACGGAACCAACGTGCCTCTGATTGCCAACTGGCCCGCCAGAATTCGCGGCGGTCAGGTTGTTGATGATCTGGTTGACATGAGCGACTACCTGCCCACCTTTGCGGAACTCACCGGCAGCCGGCTTCCTTCAGACCGCCCGATCGACGGCATCAGCTTCGCATCCCGACTGCTCGGCCAAAGCCCGTCGCCTCGCCAATGGGCCTACGCCGAAGAAGCCGTCCTGCCCAAACCCGGCGGAGTCGAACCCGACGGCACCAGCAGCGGCCTGCGCTGGGTCAGAACCGCCGACTGGAAACTGTACAACGACGGCCGACTGTTCCACATGAACGAAGACGACGGAGAACGGAACGTCATTTCAGACAGTCAGGACAACCCCGCAGCATTGCTCGCCAGGCAACAGCTTCAGGAGGTGT
>JAWKTY010000018.1:0-169486 GCA_041398865.1 Planctomycetaceae bacterium | reverse complement strand
TCTCCCAACTGAGCTAATCCCCCCGGTGGCGAACGCGATTTTGGGCGCCGTTCGCCGGTTCGGAAGGCTATCACTGGAGACTTTGACTGTCAAGTGATTTGTCTGGAATGGCAACATCTGCGATCAGGGTCGGGACTATCCGGCTGTGCTGGAGGTTGAGCTGGTCGAACATCGGGATGTTT
The DNA here is from genome assembly GCA_041398865.1 of Planctomycetaceae bacterium. Classification (GTDB taxonomy): domain Bacteria; phylum Planctomycetota; class Planctomycetia; order Planctomycetales; family Planctomycetaceae; genus Fuerstiella. The sequence continues at coordinate 169,304 of JAWKTY010000018.1, read as the reverse complement.
TCCGCTGGTGAGCGTTCTTTTTTTCACGGAAACCATCCGTCAGTTGCGTTGACCGGCAACCTCCACGAGATTCCCTCTACTTACTGATTCCTGACCTGACCGAGGACCGTGGACTGTGTGGAATCCGGCGTGCGTGCTGAGTTTTCTGATGGCGGCGATCTGTTCGCTGACAACGGTTGCATGCGCCGACGACATGAAAGACCGGTCGACGGCAGAAGCCATCAATGCAGCGAATCAGTTGTTGAGAAATGACCGCGTCGACGATGCGCTTCATGCGTACCTCGCTCTGGCACCAATGGTTCCGCACAGTGAGGAACTGACGTTCAATCTGGGGATTGCAGAATACCGTGCCGGAAAGTTGGAAGCGGCGGAAGAGCGGTTCCGCGGCCTGCTGATGTCTTCGAATCCGGATGTCGGGTCCGGAAGTCGTTACAACCTGGGAAACTGCCTGTACGCAAAAGCGCTGCAGACAGCCGAACAGGATTCAACCGCCGCCATCGCTCTGCTGAAAGACGCCATCCGGCAGTATCGATCCGCTCTGAAGCTGGATGATTCACTGGCTGATGCACGAGCCAACATCGAACTGGCGGCTGAACTGATCCGGCAACTGAACGATCAACAGAACCAGCAGAAGGATTCATCTCAGCAACAGGACAGCAACAGCCGGAACGACCAGTCGGAGAAAGACCAGCAGCAGGACCAGCCGTCCGCGGACGAGTCAAAACAGCAGCCGTCTTCCGATTCTGAACAGAACAATTCGTCATCACAAGATCAGCCATCGTCCTCCGAAATGTCCGACACAGAGAAGTCTGAGAAGCCCGAGGCAGGAAGTTCAGCAGACGATTCTTCCGAAAGCTCCCGGAATTCGAACTCTGCTGCCAGTGAGAGCGAGAACAAGTCGAATGAGCAGAAACCTGATTCGCAGCCGGGCGAACAGGAATCCGCTGACACGACGCAGAGCGAAAGCTCTCCGGCGCCGCGGAAGTCTGATTCGAATCCAGGTGCAGAACCGGAGCCACACCAGCAGCATCAGGGATCCTCGAATGATCGATCGGACGATGCTGCTCAGTCCTCAGATTCCGGCGACGAACAGCAGCCTCCTTCCGAAAACGATTCTGACCGAAAAGACGGACGTCTGACGGCAGCGAATGATTCCGCTGGAGATCGCTCACAACAGGGTTCCGCCGCAGTCAGGGCGGATCATGATCCAGATTCACTGATGACTCGGGAGGAAGCGTTGAAGCTGCTGCAGGCTGTTCGTGACCGAGACATGATCCGTCGCCTGAAACAACAGCGTCAGGAACGCAGTCGCCGAATTCCCGTTGACAGAGACTGGTAGCCATGAAGGCGAAGTTTCATATCGCGTTTAGCGCACTGGTATGTCTGCTGTGGTGTTCGTCTGCGAGATCTGCGGACGTGCAGGTTCAGCTATCGGCTCAGAAAGCCTGGGTGGGAACGCCCGTCATTCTGCAGATTGTGATTGAAAACGCGGCCGACTATTCCGAACCTGTTTTGCCCGGGATCGATGGTTGCGATGTTCGTTCGGCCGGAGCCGCTTCTCAGAGTTCACAGGTAACCATTATCAATGGTCGCAGAAGCGAACGACGAAGTGTGGTTCTGCAGTATCTCATCACGCCACAGCGTGTCGGCACATTTCAAATTCCGCCGATGAAGCTGAAAGTCGACGGAAAGACGTTCACCACAGATGCTCGCTCATTCACGGCGACTCAGAGCGAAACCGGCGATCTGATGTTTGTGGAAATTGCCGGAAGCAAAGAACACGTGTACGTTGGTCAGGCTCTGGAACTGACCCTGAAAATCTGGCTGAAGCCCTATCAGGATTCGGAATTCAACGTTGAGCTTTCCGAAGGAAATCTGTGGCAGTTGATTTCTGACCAAACGTCATGGGGAAGTTTCAGTGATCGTCTGAAGGAACTGGCCGACAACAACCAGCGTCCGGGTGGCCGGGAGGTTCAACACGCCGATGCCGATGGTCAGCAGGCGAAGTATTATCTTTATGAAATCACCGCCACCGCATATCCGCGGAAACCCGGTCGGATTGATGCCGACGACGTGCGGATTGTGGTGAATTATCCCGTGGCGTTTGGTCGAACTCGTGACCCGTTTTCGGAAATGTTCGGCCGCGGTCGAGCCGGTTTCGACGACGACTTCTTTGCGTCGCCGTTCGGCAATCGGCTGAGTATCACAGAAACGCGTCCGATCACTGCGACTGCCAAAGTGGATGAAACCGAAGTGCTGCCCGTTCCTGAAACGGGCCGTCCGGAGGACTATCGTGGAGCCATCGGGCGTTATACCATGATTGCTCAGGGAACTCCGGACGACGTCAGTGTGGGTGATTCGATCACGCTGAGTCTGGGAATTGTGGGAACCGGCCCGATGGAGCTCGTTCAGGCGCCGCCATTGTCTGAACTGCCCGATTTGATTCGAGATTTTAGGGTCACGGACCAGTCGCTGGCGGGCCTTGTTCAGGATAACAGCAAGCTGTTCACCACTACTATTCGGCCGCGTCGGGACGATGTTCGTGAGATTCCCGCCATCCCGTTCAGCTTCTTCGATCCCGATCAGGGCACCTACGAAACGGTCTACAGCGAAGCCATTCCGATCATAGTCCGACCGGGCAGCAATCTGTCGCTGGATGCCATTGTCGGTTCCCAGCCCGGACGACAGTCCACGGAATCAGCAACCCAATCGACATCACCGAGCCTGTTGAGCTGGTCGGCCGATTTTTCCAACAGCCATTCCCCAGACATCCTGAATTCAGAACCGCCGACGAAACTGTTGTGGCCGCTCGCTGCATGTGTCGGAATTCCCGCCGGCATTTGGCTGACATCAATGTTGGTGCTGCGGCGAAGGTCTCTGCTGAACGTGGCGTCTCTGCTGAAGTCTCCAGCTCAGCGCTGCCGGACAAACATTCTGGCAGCAGCGGACGTTGCCGAACTGGTCCCGGCGTTTGTGAGTTACGTTTCCGAACGTTCGAGACATCGCTGTGAGAATCGTCAAACGGCGATCGGTCAGCTGCGAATTTCCGGGTTTTCAGCGACCGCCAATGACCTTGAGGCGTTTCTGGAAGTCTGTGATGCGTCCGAATTTCATTCCGCGATCCACCCTTCGCTCGACGACGCTCAGCAGACAGCACAGCAACTGCTGACGATTCTGGAACAGGATTTCAGCCGTTCGAATCACCAGCAGGTTCGACCTCGTGAAGCAGGGGAGTCTCAACGCAGGACATCGGCAGGTTCGGTGTTTCGATCGCTTCTGCTGTTGACAGCGCTGACGAGCCTTGTGACGCCCGTGGTTGCCGCACCGGCAATCACCGAAAACAACGCTCCGTCAGGCATCGAGCATTCGGTGGACGGGAATTCGCAGACGGTGACTTCAGATGCTGAGGTCACCCTTTCGAATTCTCAGAAGCAGGCTCTCCTGGCCGAAGCCGGCGACCTTTATCAAAAAGGTTCTGAGACGGCTTCCCAGGATGCGGCCGAAGCTGCCGCGCTGTTTGCTCAGGCCGCCAACAAGTATCAGCTGCTGGTGGAATCCGGCATTCAGAATTCGCGGTTGTACGTGAATCTGGGAAATGCGTATCTGCAAAGCCGCCAGGTCGGACGAGCCATCGCAAATTATCAGCGAGCAATCCGCCGTTCCGGGGACAGTTCGGCTGTTCGAGCCAACCTGACCCAGGCCGAGTCTCAGGTCGTCACTGAAAGTGGCGGGGTCTTCATGGATGCAGACGAGGGAATCCTGGGGAAGGCCGATCAGATCAATGACCAGGTGATTCGGCGAGTTGGAATTCGCAGCATGCTGTTCGTGGCAGCCGTTTCCTCACTGGCCCTTTTCAGTTTGCTGATGTGGCGAAGCTTTCGAGTCACCACGATTTCGCGATGGTGGGCCGTAGCTCCTTTGGTTCTGGTGCTGGTGTCTTCGGCATCCGTCTGTCGAGCCCGGCATTCTCTGATGCAGCCGCTGGGATTGGTGGTCGTTGACGAATTCGTACTTCGGAAAACAGATGCACTGGAAGCTCCTGAGACGTCACGCGTTTCGCAGGCAGATGGTCTGGCGGTCAGAGTTCTTGAAACCCGCCCCGGCTTCGTCCTTGTCAGACTCCCCAACGGCCACCAGGGCTGGGCCAGCCTCAAAGACATGGAAGTCGTCGCTCCTGCAGAGTGATGCTGAACGTCTATTGGTTCCTGCAGAATGTCAGGTCATCGAGACCAGTTTTTGCTGAAACTCCACAGACTGGAATGTCTGTGCCACCTGAAACAGATCGCCGGAGCCTGGCCTGCAGACTTGCGATTGATGCGTTATGCCCCAGGCAGCAGTTCAACTCTCTGTCGGCAGCGATTCAGGCGTGTTGGTCAGTTTCACGGGCAACAGATTCAGAGCAACCCAAAGAACGGCCAGCGGCAGCAGCAGCACGATGCCGCCGGCGATCAGACCTTCTCGACCACCGATGTGCAGCGGGTAGTGGACGAAGCCGCGGAAGCTGCGGGAAAACATCTGTCCGCCGACAACCACGTTCCACCGCATCGCAAACACCTGCACCAGAACCAGCACGGCTGCAATGGAATTCAGCCACAGAGCGGTTCGGTCCTTTAACCGGGAACTCATCGCCAGAGCCAGCAGCAGAAACGGACAGACAGATCCCAGCAGCACCTGAATCACGCCGTAGGAGAAGGCCAGTTTCTGAGTCAGCAGCTGGGAAAGCACGTGCCATTCGGCTCCGGCTTCATAGGCCATGTGGATCAGTTCCAGGCCTTCCAGAGTGACGGCCACAATCAGTGAAATCCACAGGTAGCGTCCCATCGCTCGAACACAGTCCCGGTCAGGAGTCACCTGGTTTCGCCAGCACAGGAAGTGGTACAGCACCAGCAGCCCTGCGATTCCGGAAAGGACCGCAGAGGCCAGAAAAATGATCGGCATCAGCGCCGTTGACCACCAGGGATTGGCTTTCACGGCACCAAACAGAAAGCCGACATAGCCGTGCAGGACGCAGGCGGCCGGAATGCCGATGATGGCCAGCCGGTAAATCAGTCGCTCGTCGACTTCTCGGGATTCCGGCGTGACCTGAGAATCTCCCAGCGCCAGAACCTTAAACAGCACTTTCTTCAGACCGGTTGCCGACTGAGATTCGGCAATGATTTCCGGTCGAAAGACAAGCCACACTTCAACGACCAGCAGCAGCATGTACAGATTGTAGATCACTCCAAATCCGGACATCGCCGACGTTGCGCTGGGTGTGATCATAATGTTGAAGGCTCGTTCCGGATGATGCAGATGCAGCAGCAGCGGCATCGTGGCACACGCACAGAAACACAGCGCCGTCACCAGAGCCAGTTTCGCAACCGGACGCAGCACTTCCTGATGAAACACGTGATACAGCGCCGACACCACAAACGCTCCGGCAACCAGACCGGTGATGTATGGATACAGCACAATCATGATGCTCCACGGAGGATGCACATCATTGGGAAATACGAACGACGATCCGTCCATCAGGTCACCTCCTGAGGCAGGCCGATGTAATGCAGTCGGGGATGAGTTCCCAGATATTCCTTCAGGACCGACGTCGGTACCTTTGCCAGACGCTGACGGATTTCGCTGTTCGGATCATCCAGTCGACCAAACACCCGAGCATTCACGGGACAGGCTTCGACGCATGCGGGCTGTTCGTTTTTCACAATGCGGTGGTAGCACCATGTGCACTTGTCCGCGTTGCCGGTGTCCGGATTGATAAACCGAACTCCGTAGGGACACGCCTGAACACAGTAAGCACAGCCGATGCAGGTGTCCGGATCAACCAGTTCAACACCTTCCGGCGACTTGAACGAAGCATGAACCGGACAAACCTGATTGCAGGGAGCATCCGTACACTGATTGCAAAGCTTCGGAACAAAGTAGGCTCGATCAACCGTTTCAGGATCAATCTCCGGAACGCCCGACCCTTCGTAACCGGTTTCCGGAACAAGATCGACCTCGACCCGCCCATCTTTGTAATGCACAAAACGTTCGACCCATGTGCGAGCGTAGCCTTCCGGAACATTGTTTTCTGTCCGACATGCCGTCAGGCACTTGCCGGCTCCGATGCAGCGTTCTGTGTCAACCAGAAAACCATACATCACTTCTTCAGTTGATCCGCCCGCACCTGCCCCGTCGGGCTTCATCGGCAGCAGGCTCAGACTGAAGCCTCCCAGCATCATTGTCGAAGCCTGAGCAAGAAACTCACGCCGGGAGGCACTGCTGTCGTCGTGACAACTTCCGCATGAGCCTCCCGAACCGCACGCGTGACTGCTTGAGTCGCCTGAACCGCATGAGCCACCATTGTTCAGAATGTTCAGCAAACCGGACATTCAGTTCTCCCGTGTTATTTTTCAAAGCCCTGGACTATGACCATCGTGGCATTCGAAGCACACATCTTTGGCGTTGACGTTTTCGGCTCCCTGTTCCTCGAGGTGGGCGGCCACATTGATGCTGCGAAAGCTTTCAGGCATTCCCACCACCGAAGTGTGACAGGCCAGACACGTTGCACGATCCTTTGTCACGAACAGATCCACCGACGTCCCGAATGAACCATCCCATTCCTGAGCCGGAGTGATGGGACTTCCCGGATTCTCGGCAGCCCTGGTGGCTTCGGCGACATGCTGAGCACCATGTCCGTGACAGTGGCGACAGGCAACAGCCTGATGCGGCGATTCCGCTCGAGCTTCATGCACATCAGTGTGACATTTGATGCACGTCTGGTCAGACTGATGCACCATCGGCAGAGCCGCGTTTTTAGCAATGGCAACGGTGCGATAAGGCCCCAGTTCCCCAAAATCTGACGGAACCAGCTGACTTCGAACAAACGCTCCGCCGGCGGCACCGGACGCGATCAGAAAGAACGCGATCCACAGATGGCGAGTGTGTCGGGAAAACATCAGGCCTCCACTCATGTCACCGAGCCCTCGCTGCGCTGGAAAGATCTCGCCCTGAGGAACGATTGTGTCCGACCTTCACAGACAATGCGACCGACGATGCGGGCTGAAAGATCCGATTGACGTCTGCGTTGTGGCGTTCTTCCGCACGAGATCCCCGGAACGCCTGTGGCCCGTCGGCAAGCGCCGTCAGCAACAGGGCGGCAACCAGAATGGCAATCACGGCAAGACTGATGGCAAGAGCGGTGGCCAGGCCAGCATCGATCAAAATCATTCGTCCATCTCCTGTGAGAGTACAGTCCGGACGCTCAGATTCAGCAATTCTGCTTCCATTGCGGCAGGGATATGTGGGAAGGTGGCTGCATCCGGCAGATCACCGAACGCGGAGGGAGAACTGACGTGCGGAAATTCACCTCCCTGATCGCTTGACCAAGGGCGAGAATCCCGAGTCCCGTCTTCACGATTCTAAACGAAAAGTTGCCCGAGTGTGCGGATTTAGCCCACTGGTTCAGCGAATTGCAAAATTTTTCGCACACTGCGGAAACTGTCCTGGATCGTACCGTCTTCACGGCCACGACGAACGGACGCTCGGAAGGGCAAGCCGGCCCGCCTGTTGGAGTCCAGCCTTCAGGCTGTGTGCATCAGCATCTGTAGGTCAGGCTCCCGCCTGACAATTCTGTCACGTTCAGGTCAGACAAATTCCGGTCCGACGAACCGTTCCTCTTCGTCCATCAGCAGCAGCTGAGTTTCCACAATTTGCTGCGACTGCGAGAAGAATGCGTCCAGAACTTTGGGGTCGAAGTGCTTGCCTCGACCGCCTTCCAGAATCTCAAAACACTTCTCGCGCGAGAACGCCTTCTTGTACGGACGTTCACTGGACAGGGCATCGAATACGTCGGCCACCGCCACAATGCGGCCTTCGAGAGGAATGTCTTCGCCGGACAGGCCCAGCGGATAACCCGATCCGTCCCACTTCTCGTGATGTGTCTGAGCGATCTGAGCGGCCAGCATCAGCAGCGGAGATGAACGGACGTGCAGAAGGTTTTCACCTCGACGAGTATGAGTCTTCAGGACTTCCCAGTCGCGTTCGAAATCGGCTCGATAATCTGCTTGCCGATCGCACAGTGGCGTTTCATCAGTTCATACTGGTCCGGATCAAGCCGGCCCGGCTTGAACAGTATTGAATCGGGAATCCCGATCTTGCCCACGTCGTGCAGCTGAGCCGCCTGTTCCAGCATCGTGAGCTTACTGGCCGGATATCCCAGCGCGGATGCAATGATCGCCGCGTACCGCCCGACTCGAATCACGTGGTTGCCGGTATCGTTGTCGCGATGTTCGGCTGCTCGAGCCAGACTGACGATCAGCTGCTGTCGAGTCGCTTCCAGCTGACGGGTGCGGTGTTCGACCTGTTGCTCCAGTCGTGCCGCTTCGTTGGCGGCAAGGTCGTAGTGCTGCTTCAGAATGATCGCATTGCGGACTCGCGGCAGAAGTTCGTTGGGGTCGATCGGCTTCGAGAGAAAGTCGTTCGCTCCCAGATCCAGCGCCTTCCGACGAATGCGAGGATCGGTCGCGGCAGTCAGAATCAGGACGGGACTGTGCTGCAGCACCGGATCCAGTCCGACGACTCGCAGAATGTCCAGTCCGGAAATGCCCGGCATCTGAATATCCAGCAACAGAACATCCGGCTGCTCCTTCCGAATCATCATCAGCGCCTGCTGAGGATCTTCTGTGGTCACAAAGTTGGAGTAGCCGTCCGATTTCAGATGCTGACGAAACGTCATGATGTTCAGAGGTTCGTCGTCCACAATCATGATCTTGGCGTCTTTGTTGGCCTGACGCAGCACAATCGTTTCTGAACCCGGAGTTGCCCCTTCCAGCGAATCCACATCATCTTCAGCCGTACTTTGGGCAGCACCCGCAGGGCGCTCAGCCTTCGACGGCGCACCGGCAGAAACCGGCGCAGCCGAAGGCGCTGGTGCCGCGGGCGGCCTGACGGCAGCTCCTGTGTTCTGCGGCGTCGTCGCGGGTGGGACGGTCGGTGCCTTCGCTGGTTCTGCAGCTACACCCGAACCTGACGAATGAGTCCCGGCAGCCGCCTGAGTTCCAGCGGCTGCCGGGGCCTTTCCTCGAATCGCCTCCAGTGAGGCAATGGTGCTGCGAATCTCATCCAGCACCGAGCGACCGGTGGTGTTGCTGACGTTTGCCATGGTTTCGGCCAAAAGAAGATCTTCCACGCTCATCGCGCAGTTTCGGTAATGCCCATCCAAACCTAGTGCTGTCAGTCCTGAAATGATGGATAGAGTCGCTTGAGTTTGATGCGGGCGTTATCCGTGGTGATGCCAATTGATCTTGCATTTGCGAGAGTTGCGTTCCTGTTCCCATGCGGCGACTTCGGTCGTCAGGAGTTCTTTTGAATCGATGCGTCGATCAAGGCATTGCCGCGACAGGATGCTTAGCTCTGTCTCTGCCATGTTCAACCAGCTGCCGTGTTTGGTGTGTTGTGGATTTCCAGACGAGAAGCCAGTGCTCGCGTGTCGCGGACGAGGCTGTACAGCTCCCAATGCAGTGAGTGTTCAGATTGTCCATCACCAACCCACAGCGGCCTCGATAAACCGTTAGTAACAGGAACTTGATGAACAGTGCCCAGTCAACTTTGGTACGTCGGTCGGTAATCTGCACCGTTCGTTTGCCTGCGAGCCGACCGCCATGAACACATTGGCCGTTCCTTGTGCTCTGCCGTTGCCTTCCGGTCGCGCTGGGGGCTGGACCGCAATCAGTTGTTTGCTGCCTCGTCCATGCAGCCATGGGACGTTGTGGATCAAATGGCCTGTGATAAACCTCAAACACATCTTCATCGCAGCCACAAAATCAGACGATGGGCATTCCGGAAGACACCAACCTTTCTTCAACCACGGCAAGGTCGTTTTCAGCGTCTGACGCACGGTTTCATGTGACACGGAATCGACATGTCCGAGCGCCCAGTCGATCACCAGCAAACGCAGGTCAGCCGCTGTCCTTCAGGCGGCGAACCACAGGCAACACCAATGAGCCTCGATCCTGCTCGAGTTTCTTTCGTAAATGCGTGTTGTGGAGATGGCTCAGAGTTTCTTCCAGCCCTTCTTCGACGAACGACCGACGAACTCGCTCCACAGTCGCCCGCCCGTCAATGCCTCGACATCTCGGATCTGATTTCGCGGGCCCTCCTTCAGCCTGATCCGCCAGCAGCAGAATCCTCGCCCGAACAGCTCTGGCGTTTGACTTTGGAAACCATTGAACTCAATTCTGCGCTCCTCATCATGGCGTGACTATCGTTTCTCCATGATTTCCTCCTTGAATTATCGGTCTTCCATGAACGATCGACTCAAGATAACATCCATCATGGCATCACTGACAGAGCACTAGCTCGAACTTCGCGCGGTGAAGAAAATCAACATCTGAAAATGCCCCGAAACACCTCGCTGTTGTTTACCCAACCATCCAAACCTGTGCGAACTGCACAACACGAATCTTCGCCACATTGCTCAATTTGCCGATCTCGCAATGCCGTAGACTAGCAAGAGCGGCCAGATTGAAATCCGAAGGACGTCGCTTGAGCATGGCCTGTCATCTGCGTACAGTTCCTGCTCACCGACAGCCGTTTGGGGTTTTACCCGGTTCAGACCATGGAATGGTTTGAGAACGGCCTGGCTTCAAGTGCATCAAGGAGGATGGCCATGAACCGACTGCGTATTTATCAGCCCCCGGAAGAATCTGTCGCCCCTGTTGCCACAGAAACCGAGGCCTCGGATATTCTGCCGTTTCAGCCCAAACGCCGCACCACCATCATCAGCGGCAGGTTTTCAGTGGTTGATCGAGCTCGGCTGATTCGCGAAAATTCAGTCTGCCCGGAATGTTCTCACTCAAATGTCGAGCCCGTCGAACTGCATGACGCGCTGATCAGCTCGAAAAACCGCCTGCCGATCCCCGGCACCGCAACCATCGTCGGTTTCCACTGCGATGACTGCGGACTGGAATGGCCGGTCTACGAACTGACCACCCGCCGCAACGGGTAAGCATCCTGTCCGGTGGCACAGGCATTCCTGACCGGTGGCACAGACATTCCTGTCTGTGAACCTGCACTGAACACAACAGAAAACAAAAAGGGCCGTTCTGAGCGAACTCAGAACGGCCCGATTGTTTTCAGATGCTGGGGAAACTGCGACGGTGGAGACGCAGCGAGTCAGACGAGGATCGAGTCACGTTTAAACGTGCACTCATTGGTGATCCGGGCCTACGCAAATATTTTTTGAGACCTCCGTCGGGGTGTTCCTGAACATCTGAATTTTGGCTGGAACAGCCATCCGAAATGATCGGCACGATCCCTTCAACACAGTAATCTATTTCCACACAATTCGGGCTTCCGATCGATTCTCACCGCCACTCCTCGGCCTTCACCAGAGATCACCATGCAGACTCGCCTTCTTTTCGTGACCGTCCTGTTGATGTCTGTTTCTCAAGCGAATGCGCAGCTGCCCGCTGACGCAGTGGAGTTCCCGGGCTGGAAGGTTCCCGGCGTGACAGCCCATCGTTCCGGTTCGTCGCTGTTCCTGACCCTTCAGAGCCGTCCGGAATCCGGACACCTGCAGATTCCTCGACTGGCCAACGTCGTCCGACAGGTTCGCTGGCTGAACGCGCCGGCCGGTGAGTCTCTGAACCTGAAACCTGAAATCGATCACTGGGTCATCGAACCGGGATCGTTTCCGGAATCCGGTCCGAACGTGATTGAACTTCGCCTGGATCGGCCAGCACGACTTTTTCAGCCACCGATGATCGTCGAACCAGCAGCCGACGGGACAATTCACCTCCATGCCCGGGACGCTCAGGTCCACGGTGAGAAGCTGCGCTATGAACCTCAGTCATTCAAGAATACGGTTGGCTACTGGACGATGCAGGATGACTTCGCCGAATGGCACTTCCGCAGCGAGGTCGCGGGAACGTACTTCGTGAGTGTTCTTCAGGGATGCGGCAAGGGCCAGGGCGGCAGCGACGTTCAGGTTTCCATCGGAGCTGAACAGCTGTCTTTCGCAATTGAAGACACCGGCCATTTCCAGAATTTCGTCTGGCGTGAGATCGGCCGGATCGAAGTTCCCGCCGGAGACGACATCTGCCTGAAACTGTCCGCCCTGCGCAAGGCCGCAGGAGCGGTCATGGACTGTCGCGAAATTCAGCTGCGACAGGTTCGCTGACCGCGGGGAAATTCCCTTCGGCGACGATCAGCCTGGCATTCCCGCCTGCAGAGCCTTCAGATGGCGTTCGAAGTGATCGGCCAGAACTTCGGTGTAGGTGTCGGGGTGAGTTTCCAGAACGGAACGCACAGCCGGGCCGAGTTTCGGATGCGTGAGCGTTGAACCGAAGGTGCAGTGCAGGATCTGGCGACCGGGCCGTGTAAAGCCGATGCCTTCCGGAACTTCTGACCACAGTTCCAGATATTCGCGTTCCAGCTGACGCACGTCGGACACGCTGGCGGGTTCCGGAGCACTGGCCAGCGTTGCGGACACATGGTAGGTCGCCTTGTCAACGTCATAACGACTTCGTCCGAAATCGATGATTTCGCGGAACAGCGATTCGTCATGCCTCGCGACGACTCGCAGTGCTTCCAGATAACTGGTTCCAGCGGTCTTCACGTGAAAACATCCACCGGTCTGTTTCGCCAGAATCGAGTACATTGAAAGCTTGTCAGACCCGGAATGCAGGCTGAGCTTGTACCCGCCCAGCAGCCGAGCGATTGCCGCGTGTTCACCGAGAGACACTTCCAGAGCCGCCGTGTCGCCTTTGTAGTCGACGCCTTTTTCCAGATCGCCAATGAAGCGAGGTGCCAGACTGACCAGCTTCATGCCGCTCTGCAAACACTGATCGGCGATAATGTAGTGTTCGGCCAGAGTCGTCGGCTGTTCGGTTTCGTCGACAGACAGTTCGATTTCGTAATCGCGCCCATTGGCTTCGTGCACACTGCGGATGTGATTGCTCATCGCCTGAGCTCGCGCGATGGCTCGGCCATACTTCACGGCGGCGCGCATGCAGGCTTCTTCCGACAGCTGAATCTGTGTTCCGGTGGACAGGCCGATGCTGCGGCCGACATAGCCATCGTACCACGGAGCAACATCGCGAACGGCGGAAAACTTTTCCCGCACGATCGCTTCTGAATAGTCATCGGCGGCCTGATCGACATCGTCTGACGGATCAATCGTGAAGAAGGTGAAGCCCACCGCAGCAGTGACATCGACGTCCGCGGGTGTCTTCAGATGGTCGGCGTCAGCTCCGATTTTTCCTGTCCACCCAGCCGCCGCGGCGCCGTTCAGTGCATCCTTCATGACATGCGCCGCAGTGCGCTGAGTTCGGAACATTTCCCGAATGGACTGCTGCGGAAAGATCGGCTGAATTCCGGCTCCGGCTCGCTTCATGGATTCCACGTGCCCGGGAGTCGCCAGGCCGATGCGGTCACCGAATCCAAACGAAGGTTCCAGTCCGAGTGTGACGCAGTTCATGGTGATAAAACGACTTTCTGAAGGTAGTGTTCTGAATCCTGAAAGCGGACGGGGCGTGTCAGGATTCCCGAGTTTCGCCGAAATTCAGCCTCATCTGTCCTTCATCGCGGACTCCCAGTTCGCGGAACAGCAGGCTGGGTTGAATGTCTTTGTTGTGCTGGTACTTGCCGCTTTTGTATTCCGTGATGTCGCCTTCGACGGAATGGTAAAAGATCTGGCACACCTGAACACCTGGATAAATTCGCACCGGCTGGACGGCGAACATTTCCAGAGTCCAGTATCCGCAGAAACCCACATCTCCGAAACCGGCCGTCACATGGACAAACAGCCCCAGACGCCCAATGGAAGACCGCCCTTCCAGCATCGGCACGAAGTTGCGTGTTTCTGTGTATTCGATGGTGCGTCCCAGATACAGCTGCTGCGGCTGCAGAATCAGGCCTTCCGGAGGAATGGTGATTCGCCGGTGCCGATTGGGACGTTTCATGTCCAGCACGATTTCTTCATAGACCAGAAGCTCGTCGTGCAGGGTCAGGTTGTAGCTGTTCGGATTCAGCTGGTCTTCGCGGTAGGGTTCAATGCGAATGTTACCGCCCAGCTGATTTCGTATTTCGCTGCCGCTGAGAATCATTGATTGTCTGCCGGAAATGCAGCCAGGGGGTCCCCCGACCCGAAACGAGCTGACGCTCGGAAACGCAACGCTGATGTTCAGAAACAAAACTGTGGCGATCGACAGTCGTCGGCCGCCGAATTTCCGTCATTGTCCGTCGGCTTTCCATTCGCCGAGGTCCTGACCGCCGGTGACTCTGGAGTCTGCCGCATCGCCGGAGTATAACGTTCGTTCAAAGGATGTCCTGACCTCATGCTGCGTAATCCTCAGATCTCAGCCAAAGCGCTGTTTCCTTTCTGTCGTTCGATGAGTCGAATGCTGGGGGCGGGAGTCGACGTCCGGAAAGCCCTGAAAACGTCATCTGCCAACACTCGCGACCCGCGGCTGACGGAATCGGTCGCCGAAGTACTGCAGCTGATCGCGAAGGGCGACGACCTGACCGATTCGTTTCGAGCTCAGGAACGCCGCTACCCGCCGCTGTTTCTGGATCTGCTGCGTGTCGGCGAACAGACGGGGTCGGTCCCGGAAATCTTCGAATCACTGGCCGACTACTATGAAGCTCACGTCAATCGGATGCGGGAATTCCGGTCTCAGATCGCGTGGCCCGTCATCCAGCTGACCGCTGCTGTGCTGATCATCGGGTTCCTGATTTACATTCTGGGCATTCTGGGAGAATCTCAAGCCGGAGAAACTCAGGACATTCTTGGCCTGGGACTCGTCGGTGCCCGCGGAGCCACCATCTGGTTTACGACCGCCTTCTGTCTGACGTTTTTCGGTTGGGTCGGCTACCTTCTGGCCACTCGCAACCTTGCCGGCCAGATGGCTCTGCATCCGTTTCTGATGAAGATTCCCGGGGTCGGTTACTGCATGAAAGCGTTCGCCATCGCTCGGTTTTCGTGGTGCTTCGCTCTGACTCAGAAAGCCGGAATGCCACTCCGCCCCTCAATTGAATCCAGTCTGAAGGCCACGTCGAACGGCGCATTTGTGGCTGCCATCCCGCACGTCTGGCGAGACCTGGCGGAAGGCGAAACTCTGACGACTGCTCTGAAAGCCACAACGCTGTTTCCCACGGAATACCTGCACATGGTGGACACCGCCGAACAAACCGGCACCGTCCCGGAAATGCTCGATCGCCTGAGCAGGACCTTTGACGAAGACGCCCACCGAGCCATGACCTGGCTCACAGGACTCATCGCCAAACTCATCTGGGGTCTGGTTGCCTGCTTCATCGGCTTCATCGTCATCTCGTTCTTCATGCGGTACGTCGAAATGCTGAACTCATTCATGTGCATCAGTACGCATTGAACGCACAGTCTGCAGATCGGCCAAATCAATTATCCCGTAAATGACGATGCAGAGAGTGCCAGGCAGGGGTTCGTGACTTCATCCTCGACGACACGGTACGGACGGCCTGGCCAGTCTCCCAAATTCGAGTCAGGCACACCTGCGATAATGGCCCGAAGGCCGAGATCTGCCGGTGGCGTCAGCCACCGTGACGTCGGCCTGAAGGCCGACAAGGTCGCCCTTCAGGCCTCAGCCCGCTGATTTCATCTCTCCGGGGCCTTGCGACCCCGGCAGAGGTTGTGCCGAGCCTTCGGCCTGAGCACATATGCACAAGTGGTGTCCTCAACCCAATGCTGTCTTCAACCAAATTGGGGGTGTTACACGGGAAAGTCAGATCCAGCAGCGATTCAGCCGTCATGGATTCAGACGCAACGCCATCGGCTGTTTGAAACGTCCCGTGGCTGACCACGAAAGGACTCCGGAATCGTGACACCTTCCACCACGAAACGGTACGAACTAACTGACCATTCGCCTAAGTCAGCACGTGTTCCCCCCGGAAACCTCTTCACGGCCTTGGGATCCGCCAATGTCAGGAGACACGTTCCAGCTTTGATACTCGTCCGGTGCCGACCCATTCGGCCACGAAGATGTCGCCATTGGCGGCGAAACATGCGTCGTGGGGATGGACGAACTGGCCGGGGAGCCACTGGTCGGGTTTCGTCCGCAGGTCCTTGATCTCATTCAGTCGATCGACGGCCGTTCCCAGCTGAGCCACCACTTCGTTCTTTTCGTTCAGCAGAGTGACTCGAGCTTTCAGTTCCGGAACCAGCATCAGGTTCTGCCAGGTATCAATATTGGCTGGCAGGCCGAAGCCTTCCAGTGTCTCCAGATATCCGCCGTCCATGTCGAAGATCTGCAGCGTATTGTGAGCTCGGTCAGTCACCACAATCGACGGTTCCCGTCCCGGACGCTTGTCGACCCACAACCCATGAGCTGTCTTGAATGTGCCCTTGCCGGGGCCGTCGCCGCCGAAACTGCTCACCCAGCGAGCATCCTTATCGAATCGATGGATGTGGAATGATCCGTAGCCGTCTGCCAGCAGAAAGCCGCCGTCATCCAGAAAAGCAAAATTCGTCGGCAGAAACCCCTTGCGAGACCAGTTGGCTTTGGTGCTGATGTCTTCGCCGGGATCATAGATGCCGGATTCCATCGGAGCCTTCTGCTGCCAGACCGTTTCGCCGGTCAGTGTCATCTTGGCGAAACACTTGACCATCTGATACGCGGCCACGTACAGAAATTCCTCATCGCCTTCCTGCCGAACTTCAATGCCGTGTCCTCCGCCCTGAAACTGGCTTCCGAAGGCTCGGATGAACTTCCCTTCCGGATCAAAAACGAAAATCGCCGGATGATCCTTCCGGTCAGCTTTGCCTTCATGAATCACGTACAGATTGCCAGCTCGGTCAACCGCGACATTATGAGTAATCTGCCACTCGTATTTGTCGGGCAGCTCAGGCCAGTTGTGGCGAACGCGGTACCGATATTCTCCTTCGCCGATAATCAGTTCTTCGCTGGTGCGACTGGCGGTCAGGGCCATCGGCGCCGACGTCAGCATGGCTGTTCCGGCAGCGGCCGCAGAAAGAAATGCACGTCGGGTCTGAGACGAATCTGTCATGATCGGCTTTCAGTTGTTTTCGGGATGGTAACCTTCGAACGGAGGCGGCTCGTCCGGCGGCTGCGGCGGACGAGGCTGATTGGGACGCTGCTGAAACTGCTGAAAGGCATGCCGCAGAGAATCCAGCAGCCGTTTGGCATTCTGAGACGCCACGAAGACTCGAGCCGACACGGCAGACTTCGGAAAGAACGTGGTAATGAAATCCAGCGAGAACTCTGACCCCGTGTGACCAATCATCACGGCATTGGCGTAGACACCGCTGAGTTTCTCTTCTGACAGCTTCAGCTGATCATACAGATCCTGAGCTGTCTGTCGCTGAGCATCCGGTGGCGGGACAGGAGCTGTCGGCAGCAGAATCGGCCCGAAGCGTTCTTCGTGCTTGCGAATGTTTTCCTGCAGAGCCTGAATGAACTGCCCCACGACCTGCGGAGCCATCACGATTCGAGCGGCCACCTGCTGAGGCTGCTGCATTCTTAACAGAAAGTCGACAATGAACTCATGCTGCCCCTGCAGCACGACGGCTCCGGTACTGAATGTGCCCCCGGCAACATGTGCCGGAACCAGAGCACCCACGTGGCTGTGGCGAATCTCCTGACTTTCCGGCTGGTCAGGATGAGGTTCGCCGGGATTTGGACGATCGTCAGACATGAAAGATTGATCACAGGGATTGTTCGAAAGACTGCGGTGCCGACTCACATTCCATCCGTCGGCAGCTCTGTCAAAACGGCGGATTGATCGTCGCTGAACTGAGCCCGACTTGCAATCGACTTTCAACGCTTCCGAACGAAAAACCGGTCGAAAAGCAGCCCGCAGGCCTGAACCATCTCAACCATTGCAACGGATTTCCCCATCATCCGGCCGTCGAAATCGCTCCCCGCAACTACTCACGATCATACAGCGCATCGCGCGAGGCCGGATCCAGCAGATTGCCGTTGGTGACAAAACCCAGTCGATGTTCGTCCATCAACGCCGCCTGGTCCGCGCTGAGGAAATTCGGGCCGGGAACTTCCACCGCCGTCGCAAACGAAAACGAACGCACGCTGCCATCCAGAAAGGCGACGTTGGCACTGTCAGAATGGCGAAAGTGGACGTTCGGAAAATTGGAACTGGGAAATTCCAGAAGCCAGGTTTCCTCAAAGCTATACGTCGGCGGGGCAAATGACACCGTCAACACCTGAGCTGCATCGGCAAAGGCAATCGTTTCGGTCATCTGAGCAATATCCCGAAACTTCCGTGTCGCCGGCTTAGGATTGGGCACCGCGGCATATGTCGGTGCAGGCCAGTCGATGCCCGATGAACGGGACAGCGAGTTTCCGTTGTAGCCAAACCCCGAAGCCGGTCGGCCGAAACGCACATTGTCCATCTGATTCGGCCCGAAGTTCGGACACTGGAAGGCTGTCCAGTTGGTTTCCATGAAGGGACTCAGTGGTCCGGCGGAAAAATCCAGCTGAGCTTCCGGGATGGGAATGTCGTAGTCGACCAGGCCGAACCAGAATTGAGCTTTCCCCTGACCGCCACTAAAGGCTGTCAGATAACTCAGCCGCATCTGATCTTCAATCACGTACGGAATCATGGTTTCCGAATAAACGTCGGCATAGTTGTGCAGAGCCAGCGTTAACTGCTTCAGGCGGTTGCGGCACTGAGTTCTGCGAGCGGCTTCCCGAGCCGACTGGACCGCCGGAAGCAGCAGTGCAATCAACACGCTGATGATCGCAATGACCACCAGTAACTCGATCAACGTAAACCCAGGACGCCTGCGAATGGTCCGCATGAAGAGATCTCCGGTCACCGCCGCGACCCATGGTTCAGCAGCAGGACAAAAACTCCGGGGAAACGATTCCGCAGATGTTCGCAGCCGAGTGATCCACCCAGCGGAAAATTCCGCGCGGTGAGCTCATTGTCAGCTGGCGATCGTGATCAGGGAACAGTTCCAATTCGTATCGAACACAGCGGCTGAAGACGTTTTCTGAAGGGCTTCGCTGACTGCATTCCGACAGCTGCTCCAATCCAGGAGAGCACAGCGCCGCCTGACGCGGAGGAGGTCTTCTGACTGACTGTCGCAACCTTCCCTTCCGCCTTCTCACCGTCTCCGGCAATGGCATTCTGATGAAGGAAAGATCGGCACCCGAAGATGCTGACAGCTCACAGCGGCCGGACCGTCCCGGATTTTCACCGGAGTTCCCTGTTTGCGGGTTCTGTCTGATGCAGACCCCGCCACTCCACGCTGGCGAAAGTCTAACAGCCTCAGACAACGGCAGCAATCGCGACAGCTTGTGCCAACCCTGATTGTAACAGATCGTTCTGTGACCAGGCGTTATCGAACACCCCACCACGCCCAGCAGTTCGACCCGTTTCCGATGATCGGCTTGAGAAATTGCAACACTTAGAGCACGAAGATGAAGTCCCCGCCTGACAGAAATTATCCGCGTCAGCGAACAGCCCGCTGCTGCTCAGGACGTGCCGCTGATCGCCGGTCAGTGCGGCTCGGGAACGCAGGGAACATGCAGCCGGCGAAGAAGGTCGAGGACGGGTGACAGAGCCCCAAGGATCGGGATGCGGAACCGGGGGCAGGCCTCGCGGAGCGGGCGCCACTGGCACCTCTGTCCGCGACCTTTTGCCTTCGCGCTTTGTGCGAGTCAATCGAAAGTCAGGCCGCGTGCCATGCCTGCATCGCGCAGGGCAGGCATGCGAACGTGCGCTGCGAGGTCGTGCGACCAGCGGAACCCACCGTTTCCCTGACACCTGGTTTGAGGAATTGTTCCTGGAAAGACGTGGCCGGGGTCAATCGAACATGCTTGCCCTGCTGCGCGATGCAGGCATGGCACCCCAATGACCAGTCTGCATTGAACATGCCACCCGGGTATCAGTGGATCCCGAATGGCAGAATCCGCCGAAGTCTGCGAGCCGCGATTCTTCCGTCTGTAACGGTCGATTTGATTCTTCTGCTCTGCGCGGGAGAAGTGGTCGCATGACCGTCATCGCAGGTGTTCGTTGATCAAGCGTGATCCGAACAGTGGTCGAAACCCAGACAGTGTATCCAGCCGACGGACAGGATGTTCGTGCGGAATTGAGAGACCTGAATGAAGAGGGTTCAGCGATGAAGAGACTCATGGTGGGAGTCGCGGCTGCAATAGGAATGTTGCTTCAGTGCGGCGATTCAGAAGCAGGGCTGTTTGGTCCCGGTTACAGCGGATGTGGAGCCGATTCCTGTGGCTCGTGCCAGAGTGATGCCTGCTGTCAGTCCGGCTGCGGCGTTCGGTACGAAACGGTGCGGGATGTCGTGTGGGATCAGCAGCAGTACACAACCTACCGAATGGTGTTTGACCGCTGTTCAGAAACGGTCCCGGTTTCGTACACTCGAAATGTGTACTCAACCTGCTATCGCGACGAATGCTACACGACCTGTCAGCCGGTCTATGAAACTCATTACCGCACAGTCTCTCATCAGATCTGCAAGCCGGTCGTCGAAACTCACTGGAAGACAGTCTGCTGCAACGTGAAGAAGCCCTGCTTCAACACCTGTTACAAGGATGTCTGCTACACAGTCTGCAAGCCTGTCTACAACACCTGCTACCGCAACGTGTGCTACAACGTCTGCAAGCCCTGCTACCAGACCTGCTACCGTGACGAGTGCTATACAAATTATCGCACGGAAACACAGACCTGCTACAAGGACGCCTGCTACACCATCATGAAGCCGGTCACGGAAACCCGAACCGTCGACGTCTGCAGCGGACGCTGGGAAACCTACACCAAGACCGTTCCCGGTCCGATGGTTGAACAGTGTGTGCCTGATCCCTGCAACCCGTGCTGCATGAAGAAGATCTGCTGCCCGGGTCCCTGTCAGACCATCTGCTGCAAACGCTGGGTTCCATGTACTGTTCAGAAGACCATCTGCTGCACTCGAATGGTTCCCGAAATCTGCCAGAAGAAGGTGCCATACACCATCTGCCGTCAGGTTCCGTACACATGCACTCGAAAGGTTCCATACACAACCTGCAGCTACACAACAGAAGTTCGCACTCGACAGGTTCCGTACACAACCTGCTCGATCCAGAAACAGGTCTGCACTCGCAAAGTTCCATACACCACGTGCTCATGGACAACACAGTGCGTCAGCAAGCAGGTTCCGTACACAACGTGTCGGCTTGAACGACAGTGTGTTACTCGTCAGATTCCGTACACGACCTGCCGCATGGTTCAGCAGACGTGCACGAAGAAGGTTCCGTACACAACCTGCCGACAGGTCTGCGAGACTCAGATGGTCACCAAGACGAAATGCATCCCGCGCTGCGTGCCCGTCTGCAAGACTCGCTGCGTTCCTCGCGTCATCTGCCGTCGAGTTCCCGTGGCCTGCTGTGATTCGGGCTGCTGCGAAACCGGATGCAGCGAAGGCTGTGCTCCCAGCTGCGTAGCTCCGGGCTGTAACTGATTTCGCGTCCCACCAGCTCGCGAACTGAGCCTGCTCGAACAGGAGCAATCGGTCCCCCGGTTGCTCCTGTTTTTTTACGCGCTGCGATCTGCCTTTTTTGAGACGCCACTTCGACAGTGGTCATCCGGTCGGTTAATCTGCCGTTTCCACTTTTCGCCCGGCTACCGATTCATCAACCGCCATGACCACCCTGCGTCTGACCGCCCTGATTCTGCTGATCTCGCATCCCGTTCTGAGTGACGAGCCTGCGCTGAGTTCGCGGGACAGGCTTGTCGTGGAAACGGTTCTCCGGCTAAAGGATTTCGACCTGAACTCGTCGGCACCGGCTCGAACCGCCGTGCTGAAGTATCTTCGAGCTGAAATGGGGTCTCAGCAGGCGTTCGAACTGATTGAACGCTTCGAGCCCGTGGAAATCAGCGAGGCGCTTTCTGAGTACTGCCTGCAGCATTCGGGTGAGACATCCGGAGTACGCGGTGCAGAACTGCTGTTTGCCATGCAGCAGGGAACACTGCTGGAAAAGGCGACAAAGGATCCGGATGTTCGACGAGCCTCGGCGGCAGCAGAACTGATCGGTTTTGCAGCGGGCCGGCACTCAGCGGAACTGCTCGGTCCACTGGTGACTCAGGATGGCGTCCCGGCCGCTGTTCGAGTCACTGCGGCCACCGGACTGGGGCGGACTTCGGCTGGACGAGAGCTCCTGCTGAAGCTGGTCACCACCGGAAAACTTCCGGATGAGGTCAGATTTGTCGCGGCCAATGTGCTGCTGTCCGCAGACGAAGAAGCGATTCGGACGGAAGCCGGCAAGTATCTGCAGCTGCCCGCCACTGCCGATTCCCGGCCTCTGCCGACGGTTGCGGAACTCATCAAAATGGAAGGCAGCCCGGAACAGGGGGCTGTCGTCTTCAAAACGGTCGGCACCTGTCACACGTGTCATAAAGTTCGAGGTGAAGGGAAGGAAGTCGGCCCGGACCTGTCGGAAATCGGCAGCAAGCTCTCTCGCGATGCTCTGTACGTTTCCATTCTGGATCCCAGCGCCGCGATCAGTCACAACTTTGAAAGTTATCTGCTGATTACCGTTGATGGTCTGAGCTTCACCGGGCTGCTGATCAGTGACACAGACGAAGGTGTGACTCTGCGAAGTCGGGAAGGCATTGACCGAAAGTTTCCACGGGACACGATCGAGGAGTTTGAAAAACAGAAGCTGTCTCTGATGCCCAAAGACCTGCAGAAACTGTTGACCATCGAGCAGCTGGTCAACCTGGTCGAGTACCTGGCGACTCTGAAGAAGCCCGGCGCCTGACGTCGTCACGGCCGCGGTGAGGCGGGGATCTGTGAGTCATCCTGTCAGGCAGGAGCCTGATTCCAGGCTGCCGGTTTCCGACGTGCCAGTGCCCCACCCGGGAAAACCATCAACCGGGCGTTGTCTGAGTCCGAATAGTGACGCTTTCGGCGTGAGCTGTCAGGCCTTCAATTCCGGCGATCAGTGTCACGTCGGCGGCGTCGGCTTTCAGAGCCTCGTGGTCGTACTGAATGATCGAACTTCGCTTCAGGAAATCTGACGATGCCAGCCCGTTGGCGAAGCGAGCTGTCCCGCCGGTGGGCAGAACGTGCGACGGTCCGGCGATGTAGTCTCCCAGAGCAACCGGCGTCTGATGGCCCATGAAGATGGCGCCGGCATTCTGAATTCGTGCCAGCATTGATTCCGGATCAGACATCGAAATATGCAGATGTTCGGGAGCCAGCAGGTCCGTCAGTTCAGCGGCGTGTTCGGCACTGCGAGCCAGTATCAGCGCACCGTATTCGTTCAGACTGGTTCGAGCCAGATCGCCTCGGGGAAGATTTGCCAGCTGCTGCTCCAGACATGTTCGAACAGCGGCGATCAGAGGTTCGTGCCATGTGATCAGAACTCCGGACCCCGGACTGTGTTCGGCCTGGGAAATCAGATCGGCCGCCACAAACTGCGGCACAGCCGTTTCGTCCGCCAGAACAATCACCTCACTGGGACCCGCAATGCTGTCGATGTCGACGTCGCCGAACACGTGCTGCTTGGCCAGAGCTACAAACAGATTCCCCGGACCAACAATCTTGTCGACTTTGGAGATGCCTTCGACACCATAGGCCAGAGCGGCCACAGCCTGAGCTCCGCCGACCCGATAGACTTCCGTGACTCCGATTTCGTGACACGTCGCCAGCATGTTGATGTTGTAGCCTCCGAAGTCTGTCGGCGGCACAACGATGGCGATCTCCTTTACTCCCGCCACCATTGCCGGGACGGCGGTCATCAGCACGGTGGACGGATACGCGGCTGCTCCACCCGGGACACAGATGCCCACGCGTTTCAGAGGCAGATGTCGCTGACGCAGACGGACCTGACCCTCCCCGGCATTGCGCACGATGTCGGTATCCTGAGGCAGCACCGCCGTCTGGAATTCACGAATGTTGTCTCGAATGCGTCGCACGGTGTGCAGAAACTCCGGATCTGCAGCACGAGCCGCTTCCGCAAGTTCGGCGGCAGTGACCTTCATGGTTTCTGCCGTCAGATCACGCCGATCAAGTTTGGCGGTGTACTTCAGCAGAGCCGGCAGACCTTCCGTGCGCACGTCTTCGCAGATGCGTTCCACCACCTGCTGAGGACTGAGCGGTTCGCCGAACAGTTCCACGGTGCGCTGACGTCCGGCTTCCGAAACAACGTCCCCGCGAGGACTGAGTTTCTCGCGCAGCTGACGAAACAGCGCCGTCGCATCGTCCTGACGGCAGTCGATCGAAACCAGGTTCAGAGTATCAGTCGCCATGAAATCTCTGCATGGAACAAAAGAACGAATGTGTGGCACTGACTTCGCCAGTGTGTCCGGGACTCAACGATCTCTGGCAAAGCCGGTCGCACACCAGCAGTCCGTCAGGCCCTGCCCTCGCAGGATTGAACCGCCATTCCGTCAGGATTACAGTCTCAGGCGACGGTTTTCGCCTGGAATTGCAGCTTTCCTGAAGAATGAGATCAATTCATGATCGATCTGAGAAGTGACACGGTGACTCGGCCCACACAGGCCATGAAACAGGCGATGATGGATGCCGAAGTCGGTGACGATGTCATGCGCGAAGATCCCACCGTGAATCGCCTGGAAACCATGGTGGCCGAGCTGCTGGGCAAGGAAGCCGCGGTGTTTGCCTGTTCGGGAACGCAGTCCAACCAGATGGCAGTTCGAGTTCACTGTGTGCCCGGTGACGAACTGCTGATCAACTCCACCGGCCACATCGGAATGTTCGAAGCGGGGGGACCAGCCATCCACAGCGGAACAACCGTGCGAACGCTGACTGCCGATCGCGGCATGCTGAATGTTTCTGATCTGGAGGGACAGATTCGAGTCGATGACCAGCACTTCTGTCGAACTCGTCTGGTCTGCCTGGAAAACACCACCAACATCGCCGGCGGATTTGTGTATCCGCTTGCCCAGATGCAGCAGGTCTCGGAATGGGCTCGCCGACATCATCTGAAAATGCATCTGGATGGAGCTCGGTTCTTCAACGCGGTCATCGCCGGAGGCTACAGTGCTCGGGAAATGGCCGACTGCTTCGACACTGTTTCCATTTGCTTCAGCAAGGGCCTGGGGTGTCCGATGGGGTCAATTCTGGTTGGGTCAGCCGAAGACATGCATCATGCCCGTCGAGCCCGCAAGATGTTCGGCGGAGCACTGCGGCAGGCGGGGCTTGTCGCCGCCGCGGCCATTTATGCTCTGGAAAACAACATTGATCGCCTGGCAATCGATCACCGCAACGCGCGGCATCTGGCAGAAGGACTCGCCCGAATCGACGGCATTACCGCGACACCGGAACTGACGGAATCGAATCTGGTCTTCTTCGAGGTCGCCTCCGAACTGGGGACGGCTGTCCAGCTGGCGGCCGCCATGAAGGAACGCGGAGTTCGCATCGGGCCGATGGGAGGCCAGCGTCTGCGAGCCGCCACACATCTGGACGTGCGCCAGGAGGACATTCCCAACGTCCTTGCCGCGATTGGCGACTGCATCAAAACAGGCTTCCACAATCAGGCACTGGTCGGCACCGGACCCTATTCGAAGTAGCCGGAAGAGTTTCGTTGATCCGTAGGTCAGACTCCCGCCTGACAACCACCTCGCAAATTGTTGTCAGGCGGGAGCCTGACCTACCGAAGCGGGCGAAACGTCTCTTGAACGTCTCTTGATCGCTTTATTTGTCCGTCGATGTTTCCGGTGCAGTCAGGTGCCATGCCGTGAGCCACGATTCGCCAACGCGTCGAAATCCGAAATCTTCGACCATACGTTTTTCCATATCCGGAAAGTGTCCGGCTCCGTAGAAGATGCCGATGTTTCGGACGTTCTTCTGCAGCTGTTCCTTCAGCACTTCCAGAGCTCGCCGGTTACGTTCGGTGATAATCGTGGACGTCCCGTCGACTCCTCCGAAGGCTGTGCCGGCATTGGCTTTCGTCAGTTCCACCGCCGCAAGTCGCCGCAGACGGTAGATGCGATCGGAAGCGAGCAGCGACAGTACAACATCCAGCTGCTGAGCCACCGGATTATGCTTCTGTTGTTCCAAAGTCGCCTTCACCATCTCCTGTGCCAGAATTCCCGTAAACGTTTCGCCTCGTCGAGCCATACAGGATTCGAATTCTTCCTGAGTCATATCCGCATGAACGAAATTGTCCACGGTGTAATCGACGGCTGACAGCTGAAAGTCCAGGCCCAGAACGTCTTTCATTCCCAGCTGAAGAACTGACACGGCCTGCAGGCCCACCTTGGCTTCTGACCATTGCTGATCCGGGTCCAAAATCCGCTTCGAACCTTTTCCACCGCCTGGTCTCAACCCCATTCGCACAGCACGTTCCGGCATCACCGCTTCAAACAGCAGCACGTCATACTGACGAAACTGCCGGTTCAGCGTCTCGTAGTACTGGTTCTCGCCCAGATGAATGGCACCGATCAAATCGACGGTCGCCCCCGGATACTTTCTTGATTCCCCCAGACGAACGATTGATGTTTCCAGTGCCTGAGCTGTCCGTTTTTCCGAACGGCGAATCCGGACGTATTCCTGCTCCGATGCTCCGGATTCAGTGGTCTCAGCAGCAGACTTCGCGTCGTCACTCAGCCCGACGGAACTCAGCAGCATCAGCCCTGCCAGTGAGAAAAGTCGAACGCAGAATCGGTCATTCAAAAGGATCATTGGAACACTTCGCCCTGATGAAAAGGACAACACCCCAAACGGAACGCATTTCCGTGGGTCAGCACGTTCCGTATAGTTTAGACGCTGCCGCAGTCAGGGGCGATAGACATTCCGGCCGGGAAACCGCCTTCAACCGGCTCCGGCAGTGATCGGTCATTTTCGGGGGCATCACTCAAAGGCCGCAGCGGGCAATTGCGCAGGGGGCTTTCCCCGCACTTCTCTCTGCGTCTTCGCTGAATTGCGTGAGACCGAAGACCTGTGTCAGACTGAGACGTCAGGAGATTAGCTCAGCTGGCTGAATCTGTGGAATTGTCCCAGGTCAGTGTGCCGGTGCTGGTGCTGAAGGAGTCTGTTTCGACCCCGAATTTCTGCAGCATGGTAAGGAACAGGTTGCTGAGCGGAATGCGGTTGCGAGATTCCTTCGGCAGGCGTTTGTGCTGCCCGTGATGGAAACCGCCGCCCGCCAGAATGATCGGCAGGTCGGTGTTGGTGTGCGAGTTGGCATTTCCCATGCCGCTTCCCATCAGGACCATGGTGTGATCCAGCAGGCTGCCGCTGGAGTTCGGGTCACTGAGCGATTTCAGTTTGCCCAGAAACCGAGCGAACTGCTGCATCTGATACAGCTCAATCTGAACCAGCGTGCGAATGGTCTCGGGGTCCTGTCCATGATGGGAAACACCATGATACCCGGCTCGGATGCCCAGGTCCGACGCGACAAATGTTCCGCCGATTTCAAGAGTCGCAATTCGACTGCAGTCTGTCTGCAGGGCCAGAGCGATCAGGTCATAAATGGACGGCAGGTCGCGAGCCAGCCCCTGGTTTTCCGGCTCGGCCATCGGAGCGTCGGGCTTGGGAACCTTCTGCCAGTTGCGATCCAGTGCCAGTCCTTTTTCGACGGCCCGCACCGACGTCAGGTATTCATCCAGTTTCCGTCGATCTGCAGCACTCAGACGAGCCTGCAGGCTGGCGGCGTCCGACTTCACGGAATCCAGAATGGAAGTCTGCAGTTCGAGACGTTCGGCGGCCAGGCGTCGAGCTTCCGGGCCATCTGCAACAAACAGCTGTCGAAACAGCTCCCGAGGACCGGAAATGGGTGGGACTCGAGTCCCGGTCCGTGTCCAGCTCATCTGACACCCGCCATGCAGCCCGTCTTCCGAGCCAATGGTCAGGGCAGGGAAACGAGTCTGCGAACCAACCCATTCGGCGGCTCGCTGGTCCAGACTGATGCCGCCTTCCGGCATTGAACGAGCATCAGCTGCCTGAACACCTGTCAGATAGGTGTGAACGGCGAAGTGGCCACCCTTCTGGTCGTGATCCAGATGCGAGAACAGCGTGAAGTCCCGCCGATGAGCTGCCAGGGCTGCAGAAGTTCGGTGAGCTGATAGTCGGAACCGTCTTTGTCGGGCCAGAAGGCTCCTGGATACATTCCGAACTCGTTGCCAATGCAGACCAGCCGAGTCGGAGGTGATGACGTCTGATCCGCAGCCTGCAGCCTGCCGAAAGGGTTTGATTTCGGGAGCGATTCCAGCAGCGGCAGAGCAATGGACACACCGGCAGCTGTCAGGAAGCGACGTCGAGTGTGCGATTTCATTCAGAGAACCTTCCTGCTGCGGTGAATGCCCAACGTCCAGGACGAAGGGAAGCTGCGAAACAGTGATGGCTCACGCAGTCGGCTTGCCATTTCGAATTCAACCGCCGTTCGCGGGAGCGGCCTGCTGAGCCGGAGCGGCCGGGGCCGGAAGAGCCGGACAAGCCGGATCAAACGTGAAATTCGCAGGACGATTCGCCTGAACCCACGTAAACAGTTTACCAAGTTCCGCCTTCGGCGCCGGGCTTCTATTGAACATCAGGTGAGCCATCAGACCAACACCTTCCGTGTAGGCACTGCGAACAACCTGAGATTTCGCAGCTCGGTTCAGAAAACCTTTCGGGAGCGATGGCGGACTTCCGGCGGCTTCCGCAGTGACCTGATGATGGAACGCACTGTACAGGGACCATCCGCACTGAGCCCACATGGGATTGTTGCGGTTCGTGTTGCCTCCGCTGAATGCAAACGCCGTCTCGACGGTCAGATCAGCCACAGACCATGCAAGGATGTCCAGATTGGTCTGATTGTCGAAGCCGCAGCGTCCCAACACCTGAGCAGCTCGACACCGAACCTGCAGATCCAGCGTTCGATTTGTCATGACTTTGGCCGCCGCACAGACGATGACGGGGCTTTTCGAGCTCCGGCGACCTGACGCGGAGCTCGAACTTCTTCCATCGCCTGCAGCAGAAGAATCTGGTAAGGAGCTGACAGTAACGGGTTGTCGATTTCTTTGGCCAGACCTTCTGCAATGGCCAGTTCAACCTGTGGAACCGCTTCCGCCTTCTGAAGGTACGTCTTCAGCGTCGTCGCCGCCGCAGCTCGCACAGCTTCCGGCTGCTCCGGATCTGTCAGGACATTGATCAGCGTCGTATGGACCTCGTCGAACATCTGAATTCTGTCGCGTCCTGACGCGGGCACGACTTCCAGATCCAGCATGCGCTGCATGCCGGATGTTCGAGCTTCCAGATTTCCTTCCTTCAACAGCTGCCTGAACAATTCCATCGCTTCACGACACAGCAGTTCCCGGAACGATTTGCGTTTCAGAGCATCAGGAATCAGCGTGGGAGAAAATGCGTTCTGGAGTTCACGGCTGAGCGTCTTGTTGGCTGTTTCGAAGTCACGGGGATCGACCTGTGTCTCCGGATCCGACAACACCAGGATTCGTCGGCGCAAACCAACTCGCAGAGCATCCAGTTCGGCCTGATTTCGAGGATTCACGCCCTTGCGAAGCAGATCGCGGTAAGTACGTTCGTCTCTTTTGAAGTTCTTGAGGTCGTCCAGATTCAGCAGCGACTTGCCATTCCGTCTCAGTTCGAGAGACTTGTCTCGCTGCTGCTGCTGGTACTGTTCGCGAGTCTGAGCTGAGGGGGCCGGGGTCTGACCATCAACCAACGCCGACTGCGACAGGCAGACCACGGCGGCCATGAACGCAATGATCGGTTTGCCGCAGTCCGAAACAGAAACAGTCAGCCGCATAAAGTCCACCACATCTTTGAGACGTCAATGTCCCGTGGATTGTCCGGAAGTTTCGCCGTGTCTGAGACGCGGCCGTGATCAGGAAAATCCCCGAAAACCTGCCATTCCGCAGATCTTTGCAGAAAAACAGGTACGAGCACAGGGTGTCGGGGGATTCACCGGAAACGAAACTGAAGAATGACAGGTGAAAAGACAGGCGTCCAGAAAGACGCGGTGCTGTGAACTCAGAAAAAGACGGGTTTCCTGCTGATGGTCGGCTGATCGGAACAGACGGGAGCTCAGCGGTACTCAATGGCACAGCCGAACTGCTTCGTCTGAGCCACCGGCACTTCCTTTCCTTCCAATAAAGCCTTCACGGCGTCAAGAACGTAATGACTGGTGACCTGGGATTCGCTGCGATTGTCGTCAAATGCGCCGGAATAGACGATTTTTCGGGACTCATCAAGAATGAAAACGTGGGGGGTCGACGTGGCCCCGAAAGCTTTCCCGACCTGCTGATTGGCGTCCCGCAGGTACAGATAGTTGAGGTTTCCGGAAACGACACGCTGCTGCATGTTGGCCATCGTTTCCAGAGGTCCGCTGGTGCTGTTGATCCCGACAAACTGCACGCCTTTCGGACCGTATTCCTGCTGGAACCGAGTAAACCGACCTTCATACCCTTTCACGCACGGACACTTGTTGCACAGAAACGCAACCACGATCAGGCGAGCTTCTTTGAGGTCCGTCATGCTGTGCAGTTTGCCGTCAGTTCCCTGAAGGTACTTCCAGCCCGCTGCCGTTTCGCCGATCTCACCCGCCGGGGATCCAGCTGACAGAAACGCACCAAGAAGAACTGTGCCGGCGAATACGAGCGATCTCATCGGAAAACTCCTGATCTGTAGCTTTCTGCAGAATGAACAACGACCAAGCGTCGGTTCCGTTGTCACGTCTGCAGGCAGACACAGAACCATTCCGGCGTATTCTGGCGAATCCAGGCACGAGGGAAAAGTCAGTCGAACGATGACGAACCGGACTACGGTGACTTCATGGACTGAGTCAGCGCCAGGCGTTCCTGAAATTCCAGAGCAAACGCTTCGTCTTCCCTCAGGCAGCGGTTGTTCATTGCAAGGATTTTCCGGATTCTGCCCACCGTCTGCTTCGCCGGACTGGTCAGACGCATCACCAGGGCGTCCGGATCGAACTCTTCCAGTTCGCGGATCGTGTGAATGCCCAGAAATGCAAAGGCTTCCTGAGCATCAAGGTCATTCTGAAATACGACCGCCAGCGGGGCATCCGTCGGAATTCTCGACCGCCCCATTTTCTTTCCAGCCTTTTTTGTGTTTTTCAGGCCGGTTGCCAGGGTTGCTCGACGCACTCCTTTTTTCTTCACCGGTTTTGCCGGGGGCTTGGCCGCCTTTTTCTGGACCTTTTTGCCTGCCGCCTTCCGCGGGGGCGAAGCAGCCGCTGCCTTTCGAGGTCTGGACTTGGCTGCAACCTTCTTCTTCGGAACGGCTTTCTTCTTGGCCATGAGGCGCCCTTGCATTGAGTGGGTGCGAGAATTCGCGAGCAGTTTAGCCCCTTCCGAGGCGTGCTTCCACGAATCCGGCCGTTTGATCCCGAATCCGGCGGTATCTGCCGGAATTCGTCACGACCGCTCCGTCCGTCACGGGTGGTTGTTCAGGACATATCCGCCACAGCACGCACAAGCCGCAATCGGAACAATCTACTTATTTTGTCTGTATTGCGATGTCGAACAATTCAATCAACGCATGATGTGTTGCCCAAATACCCTGACTATCCAGATGTGTCAGGGGGCGTCTGATCTGCTCATCCACAGATCAGGTCACGGGTCAATCAGAACCAACTCAACCCTCATCAGGGCTTTTCTGGGAGCCACCTTCGGAAAGGAACGAATCGTGTTAAGATTTGTCTTCACACTGGCTGGCATCTGTATGATGTCAGCCTCAGCCATGGCGCAATCGAGCTGCTGCGGTCACTGGGAAGAAGTCCAGCGGACTGTCATGTGCCCACAGCAGTGCCAGGAAACTCGGACTGTCTGCAGCACCGAGTATCGAACAGAACAGCGGGAACGCACCTATACGGTTTCAAAGCGAGTTCCCGTGCGGGAAACAAAGACCAGCTGCTACACCGTGATGGTGCCGCAGCAGTGCACGAAGACAGTGAATTACTGTGTTCGCGTTCCTTATCAGGAACAGGTTGAATCAACATACTGTGTTTCTGTTCCTTACCAGGAACAGTGCACCGGCACTCGATGTGTCTGTGAAACGATCATGGAGCAGAAAGAAGTTCCATACTGTGTTTCCGTTCCTTACACCGAGCAGATGACCGGCACCCGCAAGGTTGCTCGTCAGGTTCAGGTTCAGAAGACTCGCACGATCTGTGTTGACGAAGGT
Organism: Planctomycetaceae bacterium; assembly: GCA_041398865.1. Lineage (GTDB taxonomy): Bacteria > Planctomycetota > Planctomycetia > Planctomycetales > Planctomycetaceae > Fuerstiella. The sequence continues at coordinate 137,209 of JAWKTY010000018.1, read as the reverse complement.
CACTGGGAAGAATCCTGCGATCCGTGCAACCCATGCTGCACATGCCGCAAGTGGGTTTCCTGCCCGGTTCAGAAGGAATGCCCGTACACTGTGTGCGAAACCGTCTGCGAAGAAGTTCCTTACACCTACTGCGTGACAAAGTGCCGTCAGGAACAGCGAACACGAACAGTTTGCTGCCCACGCACCATCACAAAGCAGGTTCCTTACACCTACTGCGTGACAAAGTGCCGTCAGGAACAGCGAACATGCACTCACTGCGTCACGAAGTACCGCACAGAACAGCGTAGCCGAGAAGTCTGCTACACAGTCTGTGTACCGGAACAGCGTACTCGAACCTACGAAGTTTGCCGATACGAAACCGTCTGCGAGCAGAAGACCGCAACCTACTGTGTCCGAGTACCGGTTCAGGTTCAGAAGGAAATCTGTGTCAACGTCTGCAAGATGGTTCCCAGCACACTGACCACAAAGGTTTGGGTTCCGGAATGTGCTCAGCCTGCCTGCGACAGCTGCAACAGCGGCTGCGACAACGGTGGATGTGACAGTGGCTGCAACGGCGGATGCAACGCCTGCGGCAACTAGGTTGAGTCGGTTCTGACCTGACCCATCAGTTCTTATCAACAGAAAGCCCCGTGCCATTTGTATCGGCACGGGGCTTTTTGCGTTGCGCTTCGGAAAATGTTCAGTTGCCCCGCGGGAATGCCACGGCGTGAATGCGGAAGTGATCTGGACACGATTTTCTGATTGGGTTACACCTTCTGCAATTCCCGCCGATGAATGGATTTGATCGGCACAAACTCCCTTTCCCCTGCTGCTCGGTTCCTTTCCTGTCAGCCGGTTGCCTTTCCGTTCCGCAGGTTTCTGCTGATCTTGGTGCCTTCCCTCCTTTCTGTCACTGTCGAGGCACACATGGACGTTTGCTTCTTTCGCCGAATCTCGCTGGTGGCCGCGGCGCTGCTGGCAATTTCCGGGTGCCTGTATCCCGGTGGCTACTACGGTTACGGAAACCGTTTCGCACAGCCGATGTACGCTCCGCCTCAGATGATCAATCAGGCAGCTCCCGGCACACTGTATATTCCGGAATCAAACGCCCCCGCATACGAACCGGGTTCAACGTATCAGCCGGGCTCAACCTTTCAGGAAGATCCCACGGACGATTTCAGGAAATCTCAGGACAATAATCAGTTCTTTCAGCGGGACGACACCGATGGTGTCCCCAAACCGCGCGGAACCGATTCTGACCTGGGAGTTCAGTACAGTCCATCGGCGGACGGCGCGATCGGCCTGCCGCGATCGTCGTCCATACAGCCGGTGTCGGCCATGTCGACTCCCATGGAATATGGTTTCGACACCGACGGCTACAGCTGGCTGCGCGGGCAGCTGCAGTTCGACCCCGGACGGAAGGAATGGATCATTATCTACAGCCCTGCTGCTCGGGATCGCTTCGGAGGTCAGCTGACGCTCTCAGGCGCTGCCGAAGTTCTGGCTTCGCTGCAGCATGGAGATCTGGTCGATATCCACGGACACGTCCATCAAACCGCGACGGACGCCGGTGGCCAGCCCGTTTACCACATCGAATCGATGCAGAAAATCGTGATGTGATTGCTGCTGCCTCTCGCCTGAGAGAATTCCAACGCTCCTGATCCTCAGAACACCGTGTCTTCCGGATTCTTCGCATCGCAGCGCCGTGTTTCTCGTCTCATTCACTACACTGGCGCCCGGCAGGGGAAAATCCGGGAATCAGTTTCGCAAGTGGAACAGGTGACGATGTTTACAGGGCTGATTGAAGGTCAGGGGAAAGTCACAGAGCTGCAGCCGGAAACAGCTGGAATTCGGCTGACGGTGGCTCCCAACAGCGATTGCTTCGCGACGTCTGAACTGGCACTGGGCGACAGTGTAGCCATCAATGGCTGTTGTCTGACGGTGGTGGAAATTTCCGAATCGGGCATGTCGTTCGAAGCCGGCCTGGAAACGCTTTCGAAGACCAGTCTGGGGCGACTTCACGTCGGAGATTCCGTCAATCTGGAGCGATCGCTGGCCGTGGGAGCTCGGCTGGGAGGCCACTTTGTTCAGGGACATGTGGACGGCGTGGCGACCGTGTCGCAGATTGATCGCACCGGTGAATGGGTGGATATGTGGTTTCAGCTGCCGGCCGAGATGGCAGCGATGCTGGTTCCGAAGGGGTCTGTGGCCGTGGACGGAATCAGTCTGACGGTCGTGAATGTTCAGCCGAATCGTTTTTCCGTCGCTCTGATTCCTCATACACTGCAGGTCACGACGCTGGGCGGCCGAGCCGTCGGCGATGCGGTGAATATCGAATTGGACATTCTGGGAAAGTATGTCGCTCGACTGCTGCAGGGACAGCGCGACGGCAGCATTTACGACTTTTCCGGCACGTAAAAAATACGCATCTATGGCACAGACTTCCTTTCAGCGAATCGCCGTCATTGGTCTGGGACGTTTCGGAACTGCTCTGGCTCGTCGGCTGTCGGCTCACGGCGCCGATGTGATTGCCGTTGACAACGATCGCAGCCTGGTCGACGAAGTTCGAGACGACGTGGCAATTGCCGTGCGACTGGATTCCACCGATGAAGCCGCGCTGCGCAGTCAGGAAATTGACCGAGTTGACTGTGTGGTGGTGTCAATCGGCGAAAACTTCGAAGCCGCTCTGCTGACGACGGTCATCTGCAAGAAGAATCTGCAGGTGCCGCACGTCATCTGCCGGGCTCAGACGAAATTTCACGCCGAAATCTTCCAGCAGATCGGCGCTGACGAAGTCATTCAGCCGGAACAGAATGCCGGTGATATGCTGGGCCGCCGCCTGGCTCATCCTCGGATCAACGACTACATCACTCTGGGTGAAGGCTTCACCGTTGTCGAAATGCTGGCTCCGGCTCGCTTCGCCGGAAAGACACTTCGGGAACTGGACCTGCGATCGAACTGGCAGGTCAATCTGATTGCCATTCGCCGCCGAGGCCGTCCGGAAGAAGTGGACGTGAGCGCGGAAATGAGCGTACCGAAGTCGCGGCTGATCAGTGTTCCCGGGCCCAATGATGTGATTGAGTCCACCGATATCCTGCTGCTGGCGGGTTCGGAAGAGTCCCTGTCCGGCCTGCCGCAGGAGTAGCGGGTGCCGGACCGTCCGACCGATGTATCGCCTGCAGATCAGTCATCGCTGCTGTTCCCGGCAGACCCGGAGAACGCTCCGTCCGCGCTGTATGTGCACGTTCCGTTTTGTCTGCATCGCTGTGGCTACTGCGATTTTACTCTGATTGCCGACCGCGATGATCTGGTGCCGGCCTGGCTGACGTCGCTGGCGAATGAACTTTCCGTGCTGCCGCAGCGATACCCGATCAAGACTCTGTTTATTGGCGGGGGGACTCCCACTCATCTGATGCCCGACCAGTTGAACGATCTGCTGCAGCTGCTGCATCGCCACTTTGAATTCAACCAGGCCGCGGAAGTGTCCGTCGAAGCCAATCCGGACGGACTGGACGACGATCGACTGAACGCGCTGCGTGATCTGGGGGTGAATCGGCTGAGTCTGGGAGTGCAGTCGTTCGATGCGGACGTGCTGAAGCTTCTGGAACGCTGCCACACGGTCCGGATGGCCCAGGAAGTCATCGAACGTGCTGCCGATCGCTTTCGGAATGTTTCTGTTGATCTGATCTTCGGCGTTCCCGGTCAGAGCATTGACTGCTGGCAGCAGACTCTGGACACCGCCACTCAGCTTCCGATCACTCACGCGTCCACCTATGGTCTGACTTTTGAAAAGGGCACCGACTTTTTCAAACGCATGACGGCGGGCGACCTGCAGCAGATGCCTGACGAACTGGAACGACAGCAGTATGGTCTGGCGATGGATCATTTTCAGGCCGCCGGTTTTCAGCACTACGAAATCTCAAGTTATGCTCAGCCCGGCTGGCAGTGCCGACACAACCATGTGTACTGGGCAGCCGACGGCTACTTCGGATTTGGTCCCGGAGCAGCCCGGTACATCGACGGAGTGCGGTCGACGAATGCTCGCAGCGTGACTCGCTGGATTCGATCCTGGCAGCAGCATCAGCCCGCCATCCAGGACGTCGATCCTCGCCCGCCGGAAGATCAGGCTTCCGAAGCCATCTACCTCGGACTCCGGCGCATCGATGGCATCAACCTGGAATCCTTTTGCCGGCGATTCGGCGTTTCCGTGGCCGATGTCCGTCCGCAGGCGTTGGAAACACATCTGGAATCCGGCCTGCTGACGATCGAAAACGGACACCTGAAACTGACCCGAGACGGCATCTTTCTTGCCGATTCGGTCGTCATGGACTTTCTGTAACACAACAGCCGCCGATCACGCCCACCCACGATCGAAGGTCGGGAGGACCGCTTGATTTCGGTCCCCCCCTGCGTGAAAGAGCGTCGGATAGTCGTGAGCACGGCTGGTGGTCGAGTGCGCCCGCGCGAGCCTCGTCAAGGTCGTACGAAAAAGGGACGACTCGCCCTGACTTGAAACGCCGAAACTGCCCGATACGACCGTTACACCATGGTTGGTTTCCGATCCACTCGATCGCGTCAAATCCATCCTGCCCTTCGTTGTTGTACTGAATGAAACTCCTTCCGACGCGAACTTGCCGCGGCAGTCTTGAACCACGGCAACATATCCCGCGACTGCAAACCGCTCCGCAGCTCCCTTAGCGCGATCCTTGTTGTAAGGGGTTCGCATCAACACGACCGGAGCAACGTTCGTCGTGTCGACGCGATAGATGTCCGTCGCCAGATTGACACCGTCTCGCATCGACACCATCACGGTGTCGACTTTGATCTCCGCAGTTGCGACCGCAGTCACGGAGAGCAGAATGAAAGTGAATAGAGTTGTTTCATGACCATCGGCAGATGTCCGTCTGATTGGATGTTGGATGGGAAACGACTTGAAACGCCCCTGATACAAATGGCCGGTCCCGCCGGTCTTGTCGTGAGCATGCCAACGCATCGTGTGCATGACAGTCAGTCGACGAAAGAACTCACTGACCCGGCTGCTGGTCTCGGGCCGGACCACAAAATGCCATTGATTCGGCATTGCAGTGATTCGGCATTGCCACCGTCGCATAAACCGGCAGGGCACGATTTCCCACGTTTCCTGCACGACGCATATGAACGCGGCATCGTCTTCCGGTTTTTCAAAATCGTCAGCCGAGACACCGCTCGATTCAGAACCTGGAAAACTTCACCGGCCGGACAAATGCGTTTCGTGCGTGCCATCGCGAAAGTCCAGCAGGATGCCAGACGCAACGAAATCAAAGAGACCTGACCCTTTTTCTGAATCAACAGTCAACGCCGCTTTGGACGATTGGCCCGATATTCGCTTCTCCCGAGAATCAACTGCTCTAATGTAGACATGAACCAACTTGTCCGATTGGTCTTCCCCAGCCAACTCCGAGCCAACCATGATGGTGATTGGCGGATGACTACTCGGTCTAAGGGGCAGCTCTCGTCGTCAATGGCAAGGGACATCCCGTAGGCATCATCTACCTCATTTGCTGAACAAAGCAGAACTGGATTCAAGGAACCGCCGTCTGTGTAACCGACGCAGGCTCGGCTCTGTTCTCCGATCCGTTGGACACTCGCTCTGGCAAGAAAGAACGTTGCATACCCCGCAGTACGGCTGTCTTTCCCGTACGGGTCCGCAGCTGCAATACTCTCGCCCATCCCGTCAAACTGTACTCCTTTTTCTCTTTCAAAAGAATAGCCTCCCCAACCGGGGATCAGTCGTGCTCAGCGGCCGGTCTGGCAACGATACGCCCGCTGACCGAGGATCATATGAATGGTCATTTTCAATTCCGGGGTCTCCGACAACGATTAGACGCTCTCTGATGACGCAGCTCCAGCCAAACTTTGCCGAGATAAGGGGCTGCGGATTCTCCTCGGACCGGAATTCGCCCTCTTTCCGGCCAATAACTTGACGAAAGTTAGAGGGGCATTTTTCCCCTCAAAACCTCTCGCGTGCTGACCATATCTCCTTACTTCTATCCACGTCCCGTTCTTTTCGCGTTCATAGAGGTGGGCCGTCCCTAGGCCTCGTACGACAGGGGCACCGATCAACAACCGATTTTCGTGAAGATCACACGAAACACCAAATCCGGGTCCACGCGCCGGACCTTCGAGTCGAACTGTTTCAATCCAGGCCGCTTTTTCTTTCTCGAATACATAGACAGAACCTGGACCATCCGGAATTTCCGCCGGGTCCTTTGTCGCCAATCCGCTACAACCGACTGCGATAATTTGCCCGTCGAGCGCCAAGGCATTACCGAAGTTGATGCGATCCTCATGCAGTGATGGCGAGAGTGTGGTGACGTACTTCCAACCACTGCTCCCACGTTCGAAGACGAACACTGCTCCCTCAACATTCTCTGTGTCCTCGTCCTTAAATCGGATACTCACTGCAGCAGTTCGCCTATCTACCGCGACCGCAAGTGGAACGTAAGGTCGCCTTAGAGGTGTTGTTGGCTGAAGTTCAGACCGCAAACTCCACTGCCCTTTGTTGTTTCGTTCATATAGGTAAGCTGCACAGATGACTCTACTACCGGGTTTTCCGCCGGCACGAACAACTGCATAGTCTCGATTGATGTCAATACCGCCCGGAGTGGCAATGCTGAAATCTGAATTTCGGAGGGTCGCAACCGGGGCAATGTCTGCTGCTACCGACAATGACATCGAGCAAAGGAGAACAATCAATGGAATACCTGTTGATCTCATCGCGACTCCGGTTTGGTTGAAGTGAGCGTGGAGTGCATTTAAGCGAATCTTGTAGGACGATTGTAAAGACGCCCCAATTGGCCATCCAGCGACCCAACGAATTCGCCTATCGCCGTTTGGTGCCACCCAACGGCAGGGAGTGGCATGGTACCCGTTTTCTCAAACATGCCACCCCGCACAGAAAGAGGAGCATGTGACCAGCCACAAATGCAGAGAACTACAGGAGATAACTCATCCTGTCGCTCTGCGTCACTGAAAAATCAAAAGCGGAGAGGGGGAGAATCTCTGAACGCCCATTTGAAACGCCATCACCGGAAGGGCAACCGTGTGAAAAATATGGTAATTCTACCGTTCGTCAAGATCTGATGAACATGAATTCTGAATTCAGGTGCAATCCCACTGCCACAAAACTGCCACAAAATCACCGTAAAGAAAAGCTGGCTTTTCAATAGAAAGTACCTGTCTCTGCTCAACGATTGAACACGACATCAATAGCGTTCTCGGGGCCCTTGAAGGAGTATTTAGGGCGTGTGGACATACGTCTTTTGGAAAATGCGGACCATGTCATGATGCGGGCTTCTGGAACTGGTCAGGGAGGACCTCAAAAATGTCGACGCGTCATGCACTCACGGATGAGCAATGGGCCGCATCATGGATCTGGTGCCGGGTAAGGACGGAGATCCTGGTCGATCGGGGAAGGACAATCGGCTGTTTATTGATGGCGTTCTGTACGTTCTGAAGACAGGAGTGCCCTGGAGGGATCTGCCGGAGCGTTTTGGGAACTGGAATTCTGTATGGCGTCGATTTGATCGGTGGAGTCAGAACGGCATCTGGGAAAAGGTGGTCACTGAGTTAAGTGAGCTGGATCTTGAGGAACTGCAGATCGATTCGACATCAATCAAAGTGCACCTTGCAGCCATTGGCGGTCGACGTGAAGCTGACGAAAAAAGAGGATGCGGATCGCCGCCGAGGACTCGGCCGTTCTCGCGGAGGCCTGAATACCAAGGTCCACGCTGCTGTGGATGCAGCGGACACCTCGCCAGGATGCACCTGAGTCCGGGGCAGGATGGCGACGGCCCGCACGGTCGAGACTTGCTGAAGGAATTCAAGCCTGGCCAGATTCAGCATGTGCTTGGTGACGCTGCCTATGATGGCGATGAAACACGCAAGGCCATCAAAGGCCTCAAAGCGAAGGCCTGTATCAGCCGAGCAAAAATCGCACGACACGCAAACGGTATGACAGGACACGTTACAGGAATCGCAATCAGGTCGAACGCTTCTTCAATCGCATCAAACAATGCCGACGTGTGGCCACCCGTTACGAAAAAACAATCGAGAACTTCGCCAGCTTCGTCTGGCTCGCAGCACTCATCGTCGATCTGATCTGAATGTCCACACGCCCTAGGATACCTACGCCACAAGCATCACATTACGTGCCTCATTTTTCCTGTGAATTTAGCACGCATCCTTTCCGTGATGCAGTTAACCGCCGCAACCCATTTCCGCAAGCTCGTGTTTCATCCGATTCAGGCCCCTAAGTAGGGGAGAATGGGATCAGGTCTCTTTCTTTGGTCTTCCTCTGGGCCGAGTTGTGGTTTCGAGACCAAGACGACGGGCTGCTTCTTGTCCATCGATCATCACCAAACGGCAGGCCGCGGCAGTCTTGAACCACGGCAACATATCCCGCGACTGCAAACCGCTCCGCAGCTCCCTTAGCGCGATCCTTGTTGTAAGGGGTTCGCATCAACACGACCGGAGCAACGTTCGTTGTGTCGTCACGATAGATGTCCGTCGCCAGATTGACACCGTCTCGCATCGACACCATCACGGTGTCGACTTTGATCTCCGCAGTTGCGACCGCAGTCACGGAGAGCAGAATGAAAGTGAATAGAGTTGTTTCATGACCATCGGCAGATGTCCGTCTGATTGGATGGGAAACGACTTGAAACGCCCCTGATTACAAATGGCCGGTCCCGCCGGTCTTGTCGTGAGCATGCCAACGCATCGTGTGCATGACAGTCAGTCGACGAAAGAACTCACTGACCTGAGCGCTGGTCTCGGGCCGGACCACAAAATGCCATTGATTCGGCATTGCAGTGATTCGGCATTGCCACCATCGCATAAACCGGCAGGGGCACGATTTCCCACGTTTCCTGCACGACGCATATGAACGCGGCATCGTCTTCCGGTTTTTCAAAAATCGTCAGCCGAGACACCGCTCGATTCAGAACCTGGAAAACTTCACCGGCCGGACAAATGCGTTTCGTGCGTGCCATCGCGAAAGTCCAGCAGGATGCCAGACGCAACGCGATCAAACAGACCTCTTGTCCCCCCTTTTCTTGTCAACCCCTGAATGCTGCTGTTCAGACACAGATGTGTGACGAGGTGGACCGTCGGGTTGTCCCCCGGAACGCCCCGAATTTCATGCCCGAAGTCGTCACGGTCGCAGGACGAAGACAATCGAGCCCTCAGCACCGGAAGCAGTCACTGCCCCTACAATGTCTGTCGGGATCGGCAGGGGGTGCCAGGCAGAGGTCAGGTCAGCTTCAACTGTTTCCATCGGCCGGACATGAAGCGTGCCAGCATGGTGACTCCCATCAGGATGATGTGAGCTGAACAGGTGAGCCACAGCTTCTGAATGGTGGCGTCTCCGGAACGAACGATCAGCCATGCCGGTATTGTCATGACCAGCCAGCCGGACACCATGGTGACGATCATCGGGAACAGCGTATCACCGGCGCCTCGCAGTGCCGACGCCACCACAACGGCCAGCGCATCGAAGACGGAATACAGAGCGACAAACCTGAGCAGTGTTTCTGCCAGCGGCAGGACCGAGCCGATACCCGATGCTGACGACGATCCATCCGTCAGCAGCAGAAAAGGTTTCAGAGCCAGATCCGGAAGCCACAGCAGCAGGACAGCCGCTGAGCCGGTCCAGACAATTGCCAGAGCCACAGCCGTCCATACCGTGCGCACAGCGGCTGACTGCAGTCGAGCTCCCAGATGATGCCCGACCAGTGTCTGCACGGCGGTCCCGAATCCCAGCAGAGGGACAAACACCAGACTGTTGACACTGAACGCCAGATTCGTCGCGGCCATCGCGTCGCGATTCAGACTTCCCACAATAAACAGAAATGTCAGAAAAGCGGCATTGTCTGCCAGCGAATGAAACCCACTGGGAACTCCATATCGCAGGTACTGTTTCAGCAACGTTCGATCCGGACGCCATGTTTCCTTCAGCGGCAGGCCGTGCGAAGACCGCGTTCTGTGGATCAGAAAACTGTACAGCAGAACGTCGCATCCGCGTGCCAGCACCGTTGCCCATGCCGCTCCGGCAATCCCCAGTTCCGGAAGCCCGATACGTCCGAAGACCAGCAGGTAATCCAAAGCAACGTTGATTGCGACGCTGACCAGATTGATCGTCATCACGACCCGAGTCTGCCGGCGGCCACTGAAGAAACAGCTCAATGCCATCGACATCAGCAGAAGCACGCTGCCGCGGCACAGTGTATTGAAGTAGGCTGTTTCCTGAACGGCGACCGCGTCGGTATGACCGACAAAACGAAAGATGCCGTAAGAGAAGGGGATCAGCCCGGTCAGCAGAATTCCGCAGACAAACGCCAGCCAGACCGCCTGCCAGAATGCTGTCGCCAGTTGTCGAGGCTGCCGAGCTCCGTCGAACTGCGAAATAAACGTGTTGGCATACAGAATCGTGCCCAGTGGTACACAGACGGCCGTCCAGTGCAGCATCGAGGCCGGAGTGACAGCGGCGATCATGTCCAGAGTCGTGGATGCGGAATGCCCGGCCGCCTCAGCAAATCCTGCAGAGGGCGTATAGCCTGACAGCATGACACGATCGGCCACGCTCATCAGCGAATGCGACCCGGCACTGATCACCAGCGGCAGCGCAACATGCACCAGTTCCCGAAACGTCCCGGGCTGAAGTGGCTGCAACTGAACCTCCTGACTCATGAACTCAGAACCCGCCAGCGTCACCGCGAAAGGATCGCCCCGCGCGACCGCCGTTCGGTGCGGACTGTATCAGGGAAAGTCCAATGGCCCAAACAAGTCCGAGCCACGATGAAGGTTGTGTCCAGACAGAGCTCACAATCAGTTCCGCGCTGGAGAACAGACGATTGGTCTGTCAGTATTCGAATGAGTGGCTGGAGGACGGTCTTTTCAGGCCGTCTTCATGAGCTGACGGCCTGGAAAGGCCGTCCTACTCACCAAATCATGGCTGACACTGCACTGTCGCCTGCCGATCCGGTGACTGATCCCGGGTGCCGGAGAATCGCGCTCCATCAATCCGACACAGAAAACCCAGCTGCAGTGACGGCTTCGATCAGGTCCTGTCGGGAAGCTGATCCTGTGATGACGGCTTCACTGCTGTCGAGTGATACGGTGGCTGAGTGGACTCCGGGCCGGGCTTCCAGAACTCGTTCCAGTCGAGACGAACAGTTTCGGCAGGTCATTCCGGCGACCTTCAGAGTGACCGACTGAGTCACTGCCGTTTTCGGTTGACGGACTTTCTTCAGCCAGTGCCGAAGATCGTCTGCGAAGGACTTTCCCAGCAGGATGGCCAGCAGCAGACCACTCAGAACGTGCCACCATTGTGAGGAATGATCATGATGATGTGCCGCAGATGCGCCGGGGATCAGCTGGTTGAACAACAGGCCAGCCAGCAGGCTTCCGCCGATAATCGTGGCCAGATAGATCAGCAGAGGACGACGTCCGAGAGCTCGATAGACGGCACCCAGAGTCGCCACGTTTGTCGCCGGTCCGGCCATGAGAAACACCAGAGCGGCTCCCGGAGGAAATCCGCTGCTGACCAGTGCTGCGGCAATCGGAACGGAAGCCGTCGCACAGATGTAGAGAGGCAGACTGATCAGCAGGGACACCAGCAGTGACATGGGGCCGCGGAGAGCGGTCACGTCGGCCAGCTTCTGTTCCGGGACCACAACGGAAATCAGGGCCGAAACCAGAACGCCCACAACCAGCCAGCCTCGAATCGACTGAATCAGCATCAGGCTGTGCTGCGCAAAGGATGTCCAGCCGGATGCCGGTGGTGCATGATCATGTCCGACGAAACAGCTGTCAGCCGGGACAGAATCTGAGCCGGAACTCCCGTGGTCAGGGGCAAGGACATCCGTGAGCGTGCCTCCGGCCAGTCCGGTGATCAGCGCCGCAACGACTTTCAGAATGGCAAACGGCCAGCCCAGAAAGGTAGCACTGACCAGGATAGAATCGATTCCTGTCTGAGGCGTGCTGATCAGAAAGCCCACGACAGCTCCGGGACTCGCTCCGTCCTTTCGCAGCCCCAGTCCCACCGGAATGACTCCGCATGAACACAGCGGAAGAGGCACACCGATTGCCACCGCCTTCAGAACTCCCATGCGTCCGGACAGATGTTTCTGCAGCCACCCGACGGGAATCAGCACGTGCAGCAGTCCTGCGGCCGCGGCGCCCAGCAGCATCCACGGAGCCAGCTCCAGCCAGATCTCAATAATGGCCTTCAGCAGTGTCATGGAGCCTGTGTCGGGGAATTCGGGTTGGACTTTTCGGACGGGGCGTTCCGCAGCTGGTCGAGAACTTTCTGGTGCTGAGCCGCCAGAGAGGGCTCGTTCAGGCCGGTAAAAACCTTCACCAGCAGCATTCGAATGTTGACACTCTCCGGGCGATGAGGAAGTGAGATCTCCAGATCCCGACGAGCGTCTTCGAGGCGGTCCTGAGCGAGGTAGATTTCGGCTCGAGTCGACAGGACATCCGGATGATCCGGCAGCTGACTCAATGCTGTGTTGGACAGCTCGCGTGCTCGGTCCAGCTGCTCGGAACTCGCTGCACCTCGGACCAGAGAAATCGCCAGATTGTTCAGCACCATTGGATTGGCCGGTTCCAGCGAATACGCCCGTTCCAGGTACTTCCGGCCTTTCTGAATGTCACCGGCTCGCAGCGCCTGTGTTCCGACCAGATTGTAGATCGCGGCATTGGCCGAACCCCTCGCCAGAAGTCGTTCCAGGAGAGCGTCCGCACGTGCTGAAAGCGGACTGTCGGAACAGCTGAGTCTGGCGAGTCGGTCGATCATGGGCACCGTCGCTGAACCCGATTCGATTTGTTTCAGGAGGGGCTCAAGGACCAGCTGCTCCGTTTTTTCCTTCAGATCGTCTGTCGCGTCTTCGCCATCGAAGGCAGACAGTCGAGCATCAAACAGGGCCAGCGTTGCTTGATGGAGCAGACGCTGCCACTGTCGGCGGACGACGTCGGTGAGTTCGGAGGTGTCCGCGTCCGCATTTTGAAGGACGGACCATGCTTCTTCGGGTTGATCAGCAACCAGAAGAATCTCGGCTCGTTTCATTGCGGTTTCCCGGGATGTGTCGGAATCCGGCAGCTCTTTCAGCAGCTGATCAATCGTGCGAGTCACATCTTCATTCCTTCCGACCGTTTTCCAAAGTCGGGCAAGCGGCAGACGCAGTTCCGGATTGCTGTCGGAAGCATCTTCCAGCTGGGTGATGGCCTGTTCCGGCTGATCAACGGCAGCGTAGGTTTCGGCCAGCAGCAGTCGACGAACCATCGAGTCCTGGTCGTCGGATTTCAGCTGTTCCTCAATGGCTGGCTGCAGCTGATCAACGGTCAGTGGCGCGCCCATTGCGTTCAGCTGCAGGGCCTGAATCAGCAGTTGCCGGCTGCCCGGTGTCAGCTGAATGGCCTTCAGCACCAGCTGCAGACTGAGATCGCGATTCAGAGCCGATTCGTTCAGGCGTTCTGCAGCGATTCGGGAATACAACCCGGCCAGCGCCGCCTTGAGAGTCTCCGTTGGCTGCTGACGAAGTCCTTCCAGCAGCAACTGCTGAGCCTCAGACGGCTGTTTCAGGCCGATCAGACATTCCGCTCGGCGCAGACGGCTGACTTCATCAGCGGGATTCTGCAGCAGTCGATCCCGAAAGAACTGATCCGCCAGAACAAACTGCTGACGGACAGAATCTTCCGGCCGTCGCAACTGCTGCTGAACTGTCGCCAGAAGCAGTCGAAATTCTGGCTGAGCCTCCACGATCTGCAGCAGTCGATCCTCGGCCTCCTTCAGCTCACCGCGACGCAGACAGATCTCAGCCAGCTGACGATTCGCAAATGTGTTTTGAGCATCCTGCTTCAGAATCAGTCGCAGCTGTTGAAGGACCTGATCTTCTGTGAGTGGAAACGCCGGGGTTTCAGAAGCAGCCTGCTGCAGCAACCAGATGCGAGCCGGCACGTAGCCGGTTTCGTCCGTCAGATCTGCAAGATACGAAACAGCTCGGTCCGGCTGACCGAGCTCGGCCATTAATGTGACCAGCTTCAGCCGGTGCTGATCTTCGCTGGGACGCAATCGGACGATTGCTTCCTGATACAGCACGGCCGCTTCCAGATCGCCACGCTGAACAGCATCGGCAACAGCGGCCGTGTAGCTGTCGGGCAGTTGCGCCTGAGGCAGATTCCAGCCCCAGGCGAGAAAGGCAGTGCTGCCGATCACGACCAGAAGAAACGGAAGCCCCAACAGCAGGTTCCTGCCGGGACGGGAATGCCACCATGCCGTGATGAAATCCCAGATCCACCCGGCCAGCATGCGCGGGCGCAACAGCTGAAATACTCCAGGCAGACCTCGCTGTCCGACGTCATCCTCGTAGTTCGGCGATGCTCGGCGAGAACTGCCGTCAGCTTTCATCGAATCAGGAACCGTTTGGCATTTGTCACGGTTTTGGGATCCTTCTCCTCAAGCACTCGGAGTCGTTCCAGAGCAGCGGCGGCCTGTTCGGTGGGTTCTTCCGTTCCTTCCTGTTTGACTTCGCTGCAGTAAAACAGATAGCGAACGATGGCTCGTTTGACGGAAGGAATGTCGAACTCCGGCTGATCATACATCGCCATCAGCTGCTCCTGAATGTCCCAGTCTTCCCACCGAGCCAAATCGGCGATGACCAGATCGGCGAGTTCGGGCCGAGGCAGCAGGATGCGCATCGATTCCTTCAGTCGCTGTTTCGGAACTCGGTCGGGTTCGTACGTCCACAGAAACCGCAGAGTCTGCATGCAGGCGTAGATTTCACTGAAGGGGATCTTCTTTTCTTCGCCGTCTTCGGTTTGGTAGGTCGTGGAATTCATCCGCTGATCTTCCAGAATCTTCAGCCCGGCTTCACCTGTGATCAGCACATAACCCGCCATGACGCCCTCGATTCCCAGCCGAAATTCTTCCGTCGGCTGCAGAATTTTTTCTTTCATCGCGGCGGCATCTTCTTCGTTTCCGCAAAGTCCCAGCAGCAGCCCGTACAGCCCCAGCCGAGTCACAGGAGTTTCCGGATCGAGAACCCAATGGCGAAGTTTCTCTCGAGGAAGTTTCTCCCAAACCGGTTTAATGACTTCATACGGCGCCGCGGCAAATTCTGCATAGACGTCGTTCGAAACCGTCAGCTCCGGATGCTGCAGGTACGGGATGAAGTATTCCAGCCGACGAACCTTGTCTTCCTGTTCCGTCGCCGGAGGAGGCAGATGAGAAATGTATTTCCATGATTCCTGAGTTGCTTCGCTGGGAACATGCCAGTCCACCAGTTTGATGTCCGGCCCCATCAGCACATAGGAGGCGTCTTCGTCACCAGCGATGTACTGAGGCAGCTGAATCTCCTGATCCACCGTGAAGGCATCGTCCTTCGAACGAGCCACTTCGGTGATGCGAAATCGAGCTGTGCCGGCGGATTCGGGAGTCGCCTTGTCGCCGCCCAGCCAGCGCCCCAGCAGCAGATGCTGAGACTGATCCACCTGTTCAGACATCGTCAGCGAAGGAGCGTCACAGAACGGACACCAGTGAGCGAAGACAGAATTCGCGTCGGCAACCAGAATCATTCCGCCGGCAAGCACAGCTGTCAGCAGATTGCGAAAGTCGATCATTTGAAAAATCCGTGAGGCCATGGACAGCCCTGAAATTGACCATTGAGCAGGTCAGGCTCCCGCCTGACAATCAGCAATGTCAGGCAGGAGCCTGACAGCGGACAAGAACATGTTCTAATTCAGGACGTGAGCGTTCTCAATACGGTACAGCTGAAACAGTTCGGTGTCATCCGCTTCCGGCACAATTCGGAAAGTCCCTTCCACATCAAACGGTTTGTTGTCGATGTAGTGCGTGGTCTCACCTTTGGCCAGTTTGATGGCAATGACATCGTAGACCTTCGGCTGCCGCACAAAGCAGCAGATTCCGTTGTCGCGAGCCAGAGTAAACCCGGTCAGACCGGTGGCCTTGAACGTCGGATACATGAAGCCTCGAATGCGAATTCGCTGCCCATCCAGTTGTCGCAGCCAGTCCGGAAAATGTCGGTCCGCATCGGGCGGAACAGGTTCCATGTTCAGAATCTTCAGCAGATCGATGTCATCGTAGCTGACTCGCAGAACATCATCCTCACCCTCCGGCCGGAAACTTTTGGTCGGGACCAGCAGCTTTATTTCCAGTGGTTCGGCCGGAGACTCGACGCCTTCACCAGCCGGATCCGGAAGGCGTTCGCCGGTGGGAGACATGCGCACGCCGACATTGAGCGGATTGATGTCTTCCCGAACTCCCGCCACCTGTCGGACCTGCGCGATTCCGCTGCCGTTTGCTGAAGACGGTTCAGTAGAAGTCTTGCCCGTGGCTGGCGGCGACACCGCTGAATCCGGCTTCACCGCTTGCTGTGATCCACCTGACTGCGCTGACGTTTCGTCGGTCGCTGTCGGTGGATCGACAGCAGGAGCCGGCGTTTCGTTCCCGGGATCGTCCACCGACGGCTCGGCGTTGGTGACGACACTCGTCGTGGAAAACGCACTGGTCAGGCCGGGATTGGGCAGCGAAGCATAGTCCACAAAACTGCCTGGCCGCTGACAGCCGGAAGCACAGACGGCCGCACACACTGCCGTCATGGCGGCGACTCGAATTCGGATTTCGCTGACATCCATTCTCAGCACTCCTGTGATCCTGTGTGATCTGAAGCGTTCAGGCAAAGGAAGCAGCAAGCCGTCGTTCAAATGATCCGGAGGTGTCGTCGCCGGATCAGAACGATGTCTGAGCTTCTTCCACAATATCCGCATCAACTGTGTAAACGGGATCCCCTTCTTTGGCGGTCACGTCTGCATTCAGAATTCCGGACACCGCCACCATTCCCGAATAGGCTCGGGTTGTTTTTCCGTCTGCCATATGAACGACCATCATGTCATAGGGCTGCGGCGATCCTCCGAAACAGCATTCACCATTATCCTTCAGAAAGACAAATGATTCCAGACCCTCAGCTTTCTGAGTCTGCCACATGTAGCCTTTCAGAAACAGCTTCTGTCCGACCAGTGGAGCGACATCCGGATGCAGCCGACGACGGCCCTGAGGATATACGAACTGATGAGCGGAAATCTGTTTCGGAAAATTGACTCGCAGGTACCCTTCAGGAACTTCGTGTTCATAGGCATACGACAGTTTCGCAGACCCTGCGACCAGACACACCGCCGACAGAATTGCTCCTGTCACAGCAAATCCCGTCCCTTTGTACGCTCCACCGGTGGCTCGGATTCGAATCACTGCCGTGATGCCAATGATGACGCCAATCAGAGCCAGTCCCAGTCCGAAGACGCTGTTGGTCAGCCCGGTCAGACTTCCCAGCCCCAGAACCAGAGCGACCGGTCCCCACGGTGATACCGGGGTGTAATCAAATTCGTCAAAATTGCGTTCTTCAGCCCAGCCGGACTGGTTGCTTTCGGACCCTGATGGAGCAAGATTCGGCAATGGCATATCCAGTGTAGATTCAGACATCGTGAACTCCGCGTCCCATTCTGCGACGTAAACTGTTTCCCAAAAGTCACTTGCGGCCTAACAGGGCGGCAAGCGTCCGGGAAAGATGCCACGAAAATCGAGGGAAAACAAAATGCATTCCCCGAAGTCTACGATTCTCAGGGCTCAGTCGTTAGCGAAAACAGTGTGAATGATTCCAACGTCCTCACTTCCGGATTCCCAGGGCCGTGTCGCTTTCCTGACCCCGATCCGCGAATCGTCTCCCGTGAGATCCGGGAATTCAGGACGTGTTTTCCGGATTCCGCTCGCCGGTTTCCTGACTTCCCGGCTCTGACACCTGAAAACGCTGGAATTCTCAGCGGTTCTGAGCCAGGATGCGGCCCCCAACCGGGAGTTGTTAAGCATTCCTAAAATATCCCGCGACTGAAGGATCCCATGGCGACCATCATTTCATTTGTCCTGTTCACGGCACTGGTGGCGGTGGTGGCCTGGTGGAAAACTCGGGACGACGATCAGGAGACGTCGACGGGGTATTTTCTGGCGGGTCGCAGTCTGTCCTGGATTGTCGTGGGCGGCTCGCTGCTGCTGACGAATCTGTCCACAGAACAGCTGGTCGGCCTGAACGGCGGAGCTTACCAGCACGGGATGATTGTGATGGCGTGGGAAGTCTGGTCATCGCTGTCGATCGTGGCGATGGCTGTCATCTTTCTGCCGCGATATCTGAAGAGCGGGATCACCACCATTCCCGAATTCCTCGAACTGCGTTTCAGTCGAACGACACGAACTCTGACGTCCCTGATTTCACTGGTGCTGATCGGAGTCAACGTCCTGCCGTTCGTGCTGATGTCCGGCGCTGAATTCATGATCACAGTGTTCGACATTCCAAAGTACACCGGCACCGACAACCATCAGATGAATCTTCTGCTCGTCAGTTCAACACTGGCATTGATCGGCGGAGCCTACGCGATCTTCGGCGGATTGAAGGCCGTGGCGGTTTCCGACACCGTGAATGGTGTTGGGCTGGTGGTTGGCGGGTTTCTGATTCCGATTCTGGGACTGAGCTTCATCGGCGACGGAAGCGTGACGGAAGGCGTGTCAGTGATTGTGCAAAGCTATCCGCAGAGGCTGTCGTCTCTGGGGGACCGGGATTCGAACATTCCCTGGGAAACACTGTTCACCGGCGTGACTCTGATGACGACCTACTATTGGTGTACGAATCAGGGCATCGTCCAGCGGACATTTGCCTCGAAGAATCTTGCCGAAGGCCAAAAGGGAACTCTGTTTGCCGCGGTGATGAAACTTCTGGGTCCGCTGTACCTGGTGCTGCCGGGAATTATCGCATGGCATATCGCCAGGGGAGGTCAGCATGGTCTGCCCAAAAACAGCGACGACGCCTACGGTTATCTGGTGAATCTGGTGCTGCCCGGCTGGGCAGTGGGCTTCTTCGCAGCCACAATCTTCGGGGCAATTCTCAGTTCGTTCAACAGCTTCCTGAACAGTGCCACCACGATGTTCGGGGTCGACATTTATCGAGCCGCACTGAACCCCGACGCTTCCGACCGAAGCACGGTTCGAGCCGGAAAGATCTTCGGCGTGATTATGATTCCATTCAGTGTGGGGCTGGTCCTGTACTTCAAACTGTACGCCGGGCAGGGTCTGTTTGATCTGATGAAAGCCACGGCCGCAATTCTGAACGTGCCGATGATTGCCATTGTCTTTGTGGCATTCATCAGCAAACGAACGCCGGCCATCGGAGCAAACGTGGCCCTGATTGCCGGAATGGTTTTTCAGTCAGTGTTCGGCATCTGGAAAGACAACCATTTTTGGGGAATCGAAATGCACTGGCTGCACCTGGCGGCTTTGAACTTTGTCTTTCTGCTGTTGATCATGGCGGTTGCCCGGGTGATCAGTCCGACTAAAATTGCCTATGAACAGAAGTACACAGAACAGGTGGATATCACGCCCTGGCGACTGGCAAAGCCGCTCGGGCTGACGGTAGTGGTTCTGATTGCAGCCATGTACCTTGGATTGTGGCAGCAGTTCGGAATCACACCCGGCGAAGCACTCAAGGCCGAGTACTCGACTCTGCATCCGGAATAGTTCCGGAGTTCAACTTTTATCGACGTTTCGAGGTTCTGTTTTGTCCAATCTTTTTGTGCTCATTGATGACAAGCATGTCCCGCTGGCTCGCATCGTTTGGGTGTCAGACATCCCCCACTTCTGCGGCAACGAAGAGTGTGAAGCGGAAGGCCGCTACGAAGTTCGACTGGAAGGCGACGACAGCCTGTTCGGTTCTCGCGAAGAACGCGATGCTGCTCTGGAAGCGATGACTCGGTGGTACGAAGGCCAGCAGTAGAGCTTCGTCCGGGCACTGCCCGTTTCACGGAAGCAGTTCGATCTTTTGTGTTCTAAGTTCTGCCAGTTCGTCCGCAGCGGTTCGTTCGGACTGAATGGTGACCCGTTGCCCGTGTTCGACGATGTCCAGATTTGTCAGTACAATCTTTTCGCTTGGTTCCAGACCTTCGGTCACGGTCACCAGAGACTGGACACGCCGCCCGGTTTTGATTTTTCGCTGTTCGACTGTCGTACTGTCTCCGTTTCGAGCAACGTACACGTGTCCGCTGATGATGGTTTCTCTCGGAATCAGGATCGCGTTGGATTGAACGCCGCCTTCAATGCGACTGTACACAAACGATCCTGGCAGCAGCGGAGTTTCGCTGTCTGAATTGTCGACATCAACGAAGGCCGGGACTGTTCGGGAACCCACATCCGCTTCCGGGGCAGTGCGAGTCACAAAGCCGGACCACATCGCTGGTTCCGTTTCACCGGGCGCCAGATGCACCCGAGGTCGCACGCCTTCCGCCATCAACTGTTTCAATTGAAGGAAATCATCCATTCCCAGTGACACCGGAATCTCGACGCGACTCACGTCCGTCAGCCGCATCAACGGCTCGCCGGCCCGCACGAACTGTCCCTTCTCGACCATCACCTCGCTCAGTACTCCACTGAACGGAGGACGCAGACGCGTTCGAGCCAGATCGTCTTCAGCTCGCTGAAGTTCGGTTCACCGGTGGCGAGACGGTGTTCTGCCACCGTAATCTGATGAGGCAGCATGGCCGCCTGATTCTCCAGCTGAATCAGAATGTCCTCGTATCGCTGCACTTCCAGAAGCGATCGATTCCTGTCAGACATGGAACCGGCATTCCGCTGAACCGCTTCAGCGTACCGGTTGTATTCTTCCTTCAGTGTCTTCAGAAGCTCGCGTCCCTTGTTCAGCTGACGTTCGACGCTGGTCTGCTGAACCTTCAGCCGTTCGATCTCGGTACGAGCTTCCCGAATTCCGTTGGTCGCCTGGTCCACACGCTGCTGATATTCACGCGGATCGATCGTCAGCAGCAGGTCACCGTCAGTGATTTCAGTCGGCAGACCGTCGGAACGAAACTCGCCCCCGCTCACTCGATAACCAACTTTCAGTTCCGGATTGATGTCAACGATTTCGCCGGTCACCTGAGCGGCAAGGACCACTTCGCGTTCGGCTGCAGCGGTTCCGAAGCCGGTCAGCAGTTCCCGATACTGACACGACTGCACGGCAAACACATCGACGTTCAGCTGAGCAACTTTCAGCTGCTTTTCCTGAACGGTCGGCTTCTGACGGTACAATTTGTACCAGGTGACGGCACTGACGATCAGAATCGATGCGATCACCAGTTCTGAAATAATGAGCGTTCGAACGGGAGACCTGATCTGCACCAATGATGATGTCGGACGGTCAGAACTCATGACCGGAAAATCCTGAGACGGGAGTGTTGTTCGACAGCGACGAAAGGATCGCCGGATCTTAGCTGCATCTGCCATCCTGTTCGAGAACCGATCACGGATCAGCGTTGCAGCATCCTGATGTCTCGCAAGCGGGAAGAACACGTCCGCCCAGCCAGTGATCCCCAGCATTCACGGCCGACGATGGCGGACTGCACGATCTGGATCAGATGGAATGAGTGACATCTGATGCACCTTTCCGGGGAGCATCCGGTTGATACGGAGCGTAGTTGAGCCGCGTGAGGTCCATTCCTGATCGAATCTTGTACCGAATCCCTCGCCAGACGACGTCCCGCCAGAAGTAGACTCGCACCAGGGCCACCAGATGCACGAGCTGAGTGACCGGAGCGGCCAGCATCAGCATCAGAATCGAGCTGCGTCCGCCCACGGAACGATTCTGCAGAAACCGTCCGATATCGCGTTCCGAACGTCGAATCAGCCAGCCGGAAATCACTCCCAGCACCACAATGGCCCCCAGACCGATTCCGCCTTCGAGATACTTGCCTCGGGTCAGCGCAATGGCCGCCAGTCCGGCATCCGCCATCAGCACCAGTCCCGAGAAGACTCCCAGAAACAGCACCTTCTTCCACGCCGAATGATAAAATCGCAGTCCCAGCAGCTGGCGGGTCACGAAGCCCAGACACCACTTCAGCGTTGCGGTCTCAGGATTCGGCATCGTAGCGGCCGCCACAAACCTGACGCGCTGGCCCTCGGCGAGCACTTCGTTCGATGCCAGAGTATCTTCGAACAAAGCCCGCGACCACTTGTCCGCAAGGTTAGCTTTTTCAAATACGGACCGGCGAATCACGAAAGCCCCGCCCCAGCCAATCTCGAAGGCGATCATCTGCAGCAGCGCCGCCGAATTCCAGATGTGGCGAACATAGTTTGCCAGTGTCTGAGTGGGCGGCGCAAACCATCGAATGCCGCAGGTCGCGCCGACTGACTGATCTCTCAGCGGCGTGACCAGATCCTTCAGCCATCCGGGATAGGGAACGGTGTCTGAATCGAGCCACGCGTAGGCGGAACAGTGATCACTGCAGGCTCGAATCCCCTGCAGCAGTGCCGCGTTTTTCAGGCTGCAGGTCTGCTGGACCACGTCCAGAATCTCGACGTTGATATGCTTTGCCCCGGATTCCCGCGCCGTGCGGACGGCCTGCTGAACAACTTCGTAAGCCGGATCCACATCACTGTCGACGACGATATGCACCTCGTGCCCGGGGTAGTCCAGATTCAGCAGACCTTTCAGGCAGTCTTTGAGATACGGATCTGCTCCACGCAGCGACATGATGACGCCGACGTGAGGCGAGTCGTCATCTTTCAGGTGCTCATAGGTCTGGTGGTACATCGCCACAAAGCGATTCCCCCAGACAATCTGCATGACCATGATCAGCAGCAGCAGAGCAGCCAGGATGGAAATTGGCAGAAGCATGAAGACTGTCGTTGAAAAGACGTGCCGGTTCGGTTGGTCCCCGCACTGAACACTGCCGTCCTGAAAACGGGATCGACCGAAGCTGCGGGGCGGATGATATCCCGCAAAAAACATCTCCGCGTCGTTGCCGATGGTGAAAGGCCGATTTTGTTCCCTCAACTGCTGAGCCATTCTGCGCAACCGGTCCCCGAACGGGGAAATTCCGGCAGTTTTCAGACTTCGCCCGTCTGCTCATCGGTTCCCAGGGCGTGCCTGAGCCTTCGGATGGCTCGCAGATACCGCATCCCCGCCGCCGGAGCCGAAATGCCCAGGGCGTCGGCGACCTCGCTGTTGCCAAGATGCTCAAAGTGCCGCATCACAATCAGTTCCCGATCGTCTTCCGGCAGCGCATTCAGAGCGACCAGAAACCGCTGCTCCATTTCCTTTCGTACAGTTGCCGCCGCCGGTGTCAGATCGTTGTCCCGCAGAACGGCCGCCAGATCCGCAGCTGACCGTTCGTCATCGCCGGAACTGTAAATCTGCTGTTCGCGATCCACGCTGCGACGCCGTGCACCTCGGTGACGACGGTGCATGTCAATGACTCGATCCTTCGCCAGCTGCCGCAGCCACAGATGAAACGGCATCACCGGATTCTGAACGTACTCCGCCATCCGCTGACTGGCTTCAAACAGAACATCCTGGACAACATCACTGGCATCCACTCGCCTTGTCACGGCATGATCCAGTCGCATCTGAATCAGACGGCGAACTGCCGCCCGATGACGTTCGATCAGGACGTTCACGGCATCGGCATCTCCTGCCTGAATATCCTGCAACAGCTGCTGAGTCCGATCGCCTGCGGGCCACATTCGCTCATTCGGATCTGTCATCGGGAGCCGCCTGCTTTCGGCGCTTTCGCTGAGGAGTTTTCTTTTGCGGAGACTCGGTGCTGTCCGTCTTCGGAACAGGCTGGTTCAGAATCGCCGCCAGCGAATCGGCGATTCCCGGAGCCGACACATATGGATCCGTCGTCCGTTTTCCATACTCCAGAAGCTCTCGCGCCAGAGACTCGGTGACGTCCGATGTGTCCGGACGCCGGTAGAAATTGATCAGTTCGTCGGGATCCTGCTGCTGATCAAACAGCCAGGGTTCATCACCGACCGACAGAATCAGCTTGTACCGGGCGTTCACCGCGGCGACCCACTGAGCCGTGCGTCCAGCGTTTCTTAGGAAAATCGTCCGCCCGGCATCCGCGGCGGACGAGGCAGACTCTGAAGCTGTGAAGTCACTCGACAGGTCTCGGCCTTCGTCATCCGGATTGGCGGGCAGATTCAGCAGCCCCATGACCGTGGGAGTGATGTCCACCGTTCCAACCGGATCTGAATAGACCTGCCCCTGCTTCAGTCGCCCCGGAAAGCGGGCAACGAAAGGAACTCGAGCTGAACCTTCATAGGGATTGCCCTTGTTCAGCCGATCGTGTTCGTAGCACAAATCCCCATGGTCACTGGTCAGCAGAATCAGGGTGCGATCAAACTGACCGGAATCTTTCAACGCGGCAATCATGCGACCAATATTGTCATCGATGCACTGCACCATCCCGAAATACTTCGCCATCTCCTGGCCTCGGAAGACCGGATGTCCTTCCCCGGCACCCAGCCATCCCGGAGTTTCAGCGCCGGTCTGAAACGTGCGGGGCGGCAGAAAACGCATTCCGGAAAACCGAGTGTCATACGGGCTGCGAACGGTGTTGGGACCATGAGGATCCGGAAGGCTGACAACCAGGAAGAACGGACGATTTTCGTCAGCAACCGGCTGCATGAACTCGAGTGCCCGGTCTGTCAGAAAATCAGTGGCAAACGTCTTCTCGTCGGCTCCGTTCAGGCCATACCCCGGTTCGCCCTTCTGACTCTTTGCTCCGATATCCGGCTGTCCGTCATCGGTCAGAACCAGCTTCTTCCAGTGACCTCGGTTGAACATGAATTTCTTGAACGCGAACCCGCCGTCAATGTCCGGAGCCCATTCCGGCTTTCCCGTGCCTCCAGGTGCCATTTCCCAATGAACCCGGATCGATAGCCGACGGCGTTCAGGCGATCCGCCAGAGTGGGGATGCTGCGGTCGAGCTTTTCGTCGTTGGCAGCAACTCCGTTGTTTTGAGGATAACGTCCGGTGATCATGGCTCCGCGACAGGGAGAACACACCGGTGACGTCGCGTATGCTCGAGTACACAGAAGGCCGTCATGAGCAAGGCTGTCGATGTTTGGTGTCGGAACGACACAGCCGGGGCCCCACATTTCTGCCTGATGAGGCGGAAGGACCTCCCGATAGCAGCCGAGTGTCCGGAAATTATGTTCGTCCGTGATCACGATCAGGACATTCGGTTTCTCGGTCGCTTCCGATCGCTGTAAACCACAGCAGCAGACCGGAATCACAGCAATCAGAATTCGCACGGACAACATGCGGAGCGATCTCACCTGAAGACTCAACGAACACCCTCACCACCTTCACCCAACGTAACCGCCATCTCCGGGAAAGTCCAGGCTGAGCGAACGCCATGACGCAGCTGAGGGATCTGTTCAGCACCGGAGTCGGCAGGCATCTGCCGCGAGTGGACAGCGGGGAACGGCCGAGTCAAAACAACTTCCAGGCCCCGCAGGCCGCGGCGGTCGGCGACGGCTTGTGGGGCGGAAGGAAGCGGTGATTCAGAGCCGGGGGAACTCGATTACAGCATGGCCGTCAGATCGAGCGTTCGGCCCATCAGGAGATCCAGCAGAGCCAGCTCCGATTCCTGATCGGCAGTTGTCGACGAGTTGTTCGGCACGCGGGTTTCAGCAGCCAGGGACGAGGTGTCGCTCGGTTGTCGATCGGCGTCGGCGAGCCGCTGTGAGGACTCTGCCACTGTCTGCTGCGCCGCATTGACAGCCGCGTTCGACTGCTGCGAAGTCATCGAAGCCACAGGCAGCGACGTCAGCTGCACATCCAGTGCTGCGGGCGTCTGATCGCTGTCGGTTTCGCTGGAAACAATCGTCAGGTCGAACGGCCGGCTCCACAATCCGCTGTCGAAGGCATTGGTGGTCGCGTCGATGGCCTTCACCCAGACTCGATAGGTTCCCGTCGCCAGCGGGGTTGGCGTGGTGTA
Organism: Planctomycetaceae bacterium; assembly: GCA_041398865.1. Lineage (GTDB taxonomy): Bacteria > Planctomycetota > Planctomycetia > Planctomycetales > Planctomycetaceae > Fuerstiella. Next base: position 111,355 of record JAWKTY010000018.1, on the reverse strand, counting down.
CTGAGTGCCGGTGAGGTGATCTTCCCGGATCACAACATTGCCGTTCGAAAGATTCTGAACGTGCAGGACATACCGGCCCGCTCCCTGAATCCCAATCCAGCTGAACGTTGGAGTCGAACCGCTGGGTGATGCTGGACCGGTGAGCTGAGTCTGAGGTGTGACGCCGGTCTTGCCGACGTCACTCCAGCCTCGGTTGACCAGCGCCTCGGTGGCTCGAATCCACCAGCTAACTGTTCCGGCCGGAAGAGCGGCAGCCGGAGTATAGCTGGTTCCGGAAATGTTGCTGATGACGGAATCACCGGCGGACGTTCGGAGGAACAGCTGATAGCTGGAGGCAAACGGAATGGCGTTCCACTGGAATGTCGGAGGATTGACAAATGATCCGTTCAGCGGAGAAACCAGGGTCGGCCGAATTTCGAACACGTTCGGCGCGGACCATGGAGTCGAGTTCCCGGCACCGTCGAACGCTCGGACCCAGTATCGGTAGAAGCCTGAAACCAGGGCTTCCGGTGGAGTCCAGCTGGTGTCGGTGACCTGAGAATCCAGATACACGCGAGCGGCGTTCGGGAAGACTCGGGAAAACCAGACTTCGTACCGAACAGCTCCGTTGACGGCCGTCCAGGAAATGGTCGGCTGAGCCTCCGGGAAGCGGATAATCGGGTCGAGCACCAGAGTTGTGCTGTCCTGAATGGACAGGCTGGCACTGGCAGATGAACCCAGAGTGATACCAACCGACGGTGAAGTCAGTGAAACCGTGGCCGTTTCAGTTCCTTCCAGTAGTCCGTCGTTGACCACAGTCAGAACAGCGGTTCCGGTGGTCTGGCCGGACAGAATCGTCACGGTCACAACGTCCAGAGTATAATCGGCGCTGGTGATGTCGGTTCCGCTGACGGCGATGTCAACGGTCTGATCGCCGACCACCGGGGCCGAAGCCGTCACGGTGATGGTGACCTGAGTCGCAGCGGATTCCGATGCGGTGGCGGTGCTGAGTGAAACGTTGACTTCAATGGCTGCGTCGTCATTCAGAATCGTGCCGGTTCCCTGAGCATCAGCGATGGTGACGGGCAGAGTTCCCGCCTGAATGTTCGACAGGTTCACCAGCACAGTTTCATCGGCTTCTGTGACCAGGTCCGAATTCACAGTGACGGTGATTGTCTGAGTTTCACCAGCGGTTCCGGCAAATGTCAGCGTTCCGGCCGCGGCAGAATAATCGCTGCCTGCGACCGTGGCCGTTCCATCGGCCGTGCCGTAGTCGACCGTGAAACCGCCATCGACCGCGTTGTCCAGAGTCACGGTGAAGGTCAGCTGGACGGTTCCCGCATTCCCTTCCGTGACCGAAACGTCATCAATGCTGATGGAAGCCGTGTCGTCACTGGTGATGTCGATCGTTGCGGATCGCACCGTTCCCAGACTGATTCCGGCGGACGGATTCACGATCGTCACGACCAGCGATTCCAGGGATTCGACCAGTGTGTCGTTCAGAATGGTGATTGTGCCCGTCCCGATCGTGGCTCCGTCCGGAATCGTCAGCGTTGACGATCCCAGCTGGTAGTCGGTGCCGGTGATTCCTGTTCCGGTCACAACCAGATCAATGGTCTGAGCTCCGGAAACCGCAGACGCCGCCGAAACGACCAGCGTGATGACGCTTCCGGAAGCTTCTGATCCTGTTGAAGCGGAGGCGGCGAAGTTGACAGGGATACCATCATCGTCGGTGATTGTTCCCAGACCGAAGGCGTCGCCAATGGTCACGTTTCGTCCGGCAGCCACGATATTCGACAGGGCCACGGTGAACGTTTCGTCAGTTTCCGGCGTCAGGTCACCGTTGACGGTGACAGTCACGGTTTGAGTCTCCCCGGCGGTGCCGGTGAAGGTCAGTGTTGCTCCGCTGATCGCGGTGAAGTCCTCGCCGGCGGTGGCCGATCCGTCAACCGTGGCATAGTCCACCTGGAATCCGGCATCAACGGCCTTGTCCAGAGTGACGGTGAAGACAAAGTCTGTCGTTCCGGCGTTGCCTTCCACGATGGTGACGTTATCGATCGTCAGTGATGCTGTATCGTCGTTGGTGATGGTCACCTGAGCGGACGAAGTCGCCAGAGTCACATCACGGCCGGAAGCCGAGAGATTCAGCAGACTGACGAGGAATGTTTCGTCCAGTTCCACGGTCTCGTCACCGTTGATAGTCACCTGGAAGGTTTGAGTCTCTCCGGCGGTGCCGACGAACGTCAGCGTCCCCGTGGCAGATTCGTAGTCGGTGCCGGCAAGAGCAGTTTCATCGGATGTTGCATAATCGACCGTGACACCACTGTCCACCGCATTGTCCAGTGTAACGGTGACCGTGGCGACCGATGTACCGCTGTCGCCTTCGGCAATACTGACAGCCGCAATGGAAAGCGTGGCGGCATCGTTATCGGTGATGGTGATCTGCTGAGACGGAACCGAACCGACACTGATGCCCAGCGAAGCGTTCTGCAGCGTCGCTGTGAGAGTTTCCATCAGTTCCGCAACCTGATCATCCTGAACCGTCAGAGTCACGCTTCCGGTGGTCTGGCCGTTCAGGATGGTGATCGTTGAGGAACTCAGCACATAATCCCCGGTCGTAATTCCGGTCCCGGTGATGCCCAGATCAATCGTTTCGTCCGCCAGAACAGCGCTGTTTGCCGTTGCGGTAAGAGTAATGACTGTCTGACCGACTTCTGTTCCGCTGGCAACGTCCACCGACAGGCTGACCGGAATTCCATCGTCATCGACAATTGTCCCCAGCCCCTGACTGTCAGCCAGTGCGACATCACGACCGGAAGACAGAACATTCGACAGATTGACCAGGAAGGTTTCATCGGTTTCGATGTCTGTTTCGCCCGTAACCAGAACCTGCAGCGTTTTTGTTTCGCCGACTGTTCCGTTGAAGGCCAGCGTATTATCTACGATGGCGGTGTAGTCCGTTCCGGCCAGAGCGGTCCCGTCTGCGGTGGAGAAGCTGACGGTGAGGGCGGTATCGACAGCCTTATCAAGCGTCACGGTGAACGTGAACAGAGTCGTGCCGGAATTGCCTTCCGCCAGAGTCACATCGCTGATGCTGAGCGTTGCGGAATCGTCATTCAGAATCGTGCCTCGACCCTGATCATCGACGATGGTGACGCTGCGCCCGGACGCATTCAGATTCGACAGATTCACGAGGAAGTTTTCGTCCAGCTCGACGACCTGATCACCGGTCACGCTGATGGTGATGGTCTGAGTTTCCCCGGCCGTGCCGCTGAATGTGAGCGTACCGGATGCGTCGGCAAAATCGACGCCGCCTCCTGCTGCCGTACCGTCGGCACTCGCAAAGTCAACAACGACGGGTGCGTCAACAGCTGCGCTGAGCGTTACGGTAAAGACAAAGTCTGTGGCGCCGCTGTCGCCTTCGGAAATTGAGACATCGTCGATGGAAATGGTGGCGGTGTCGTTGTCGGTGATGGCGACGTCGGCGGTGGTGGTGCTTCCGGCCGTGATGCCTGCGGAATAACCGCTGAGTGAGAAGCCGGCGGTTTCCAGGATTTCGACAGCAGCGTCATCAACCACAGTGAAGGTTGCGGTGCCAGTTGTCTGACCGTCAGCAATGGTGATGGTTGATCCGCTGAGTGTGTAGTCAGACGCCGAAACGCCGCTGATGTCCAGAGTCACGGTCTGGTCGCCGGTAACAGCAGAATCGGCGGTGACGGTGACGGTCACAACCGTGGCTCCGGCTTCTGTGGCGGCGGAAATATCGGTGGACAGATTGACCGCGATGGGGGCATCGTCATTGACGATTTCGCCGGTGGCCAGAGCTGTCCCGGCGGTCACATCGCGTCCGCCTGCGCTGACGTCCGTGATTTCCACCTGAAAAGTTTCGTCCGCTTCGACCAGCGTATCTCCGCTGACGGAAACGGTCACCGTCTGAGTTTCCCCGGCGGTGCCGGCAAAGTTCAGCACCAGTCCGCTGATCGCCGTGTAATCGCCGTCGGCGGCAACGGCGGTTCCATCAACCGTGCTCACAGTAACGGCAACAGCACCGTCAACATCGCTGTCCAGCGTAACAATGAATGTGTAAGCCGAGGTTCCGGAATTCCCCTCCGACTGACTGACGCCTGCAATGGAGACCGTTGCCGAATCGTCGTTGGTGATGGTGCCGATGCCGGTGTCGTCGGTCAGAACGACAGAACGTCCATTGGACGCCACACCGGACAATACCACAGAAAACGTTTCATCCAGTTCGACGAGAGTGTCGCCTGAAACTGTGATCGAAACGGTTTGCGTTTCCCCGGCTGTACCCGCAAAGTTCAGAGTTCCACTGGACGACGTGTAGTCAGTTGCAGCTTCGGCGCTGCCGTCCGTCGTTGCGAAATCGACGGTGAACGCTTCATCCGTGGCGGCGCTGCTGGTGACGGTGAACGTCAGCGTTGCTGTGCCGCTGTCACCTTCGGAAACCGACACGTCATCGATGGTCAGAGCTGACTGATCGTTGTCAGCGATTGTCACGGACTGGCTGGGAACGGTCCCTGCTCGAACTCCGCTGGAAACCGCCGTCAGCGTGATGGTGGCAGTTTCCAGAGCTTCGACCAGAGCATCGTCCAGAATCGTCAGCGTGACGGAATCAGAAACGGTGGCTCCGTCGGCAATCGTCAGTGTTGAACTGCTGAGCGTGTAATCGGAAGCGGTGATGCCGCTGCCGGAAACACTCAGCGAAAACGTCTGGGTTCCGGAAACGGCGGATTCCGCGGTGGCGGTCAGAGTGACAACCGTCCCTGCGGCTTCAGATGTGACTGTGGTGTCAGCCGCCAGATTCACCGCGACTCGGTCGTCGTCGATCACGGCTCCAGTGACCTGACTGGTGGCCAGCGTTACGGCGCGACCGCCGACAGACAGGTTGGTCAGGTCAATCAGAAAAGTTTCATCCAGTTCTGCTGTGGTATCTCCGTTGACCAGAACGGTGATTGTCTGAGTTTCGCCGGGAGCAGTGGCGGTGAAGTTCAGAGTTCCGGATGTCGCCACGTAGTCAGCATCCGCGGTCGTCGCGCTGCCGTCAGCTGTGGCGAATTCAACGGAGACCGCTGTGTCAACGGCTGCATCCAGTGTTACGGTGAAGACATAGTTCGTGGTGCCGCTGTCGCCTTCTGAATGCGTTACGTCCAGAACGGACAGCGTCGCTGAATCATCGTTCAGAATCGTGCCCAGTGCCGAGGCATCCGCAAACTGAACGTTGGTCGTGTCCAGAATGTTGGTCAGTGTCAGCAGAAATGTTTCGTCAAGTTCAACAATGGCATCCCCGGCCACGGTGATGAAAATCGTCTGCACTTCACCCGCCGTCAGACCGGCGAAGTTCAGCGTGGCATTCGCTGCGGTGTAGTCTGAAGAATCTGCCGTGTTGTCAGCGGTCGCATAGGTGACTCGAAACGGACCGCCCGCCGGGGAATCCAGTGTGACATCAAACGACAGAGTTGTGGTTCCGGAACTGGTTTCCAGAACAGAAACATCGTCGATGCTCAAGCTGGCCTTTCCGAACACCAGCACCACATCGTTGCCGTCGCCTCCGTCGTACAGGACCCGCCATGTCTGCCCGTTCAGAGTCACCGCGGCGCCGTTGGCCAGCCCGGCAAACTGTCCGATGACGGCGTCGGTTCCGTCGTTGCTGATCAGCGTGATGACGTCTCCAGGCAGCCCCGAGTCCACAAACGAATCCACGATGTCCAGCGTGGAATTCAGATTGACCAGTCCCGTAACCTGCAGCGAATCATAATTGACACCGGCCACCGCCTTGCCGGCAATGTCGACAGTGAAGTGATCAGCAGCCGAGTTGCCGAACGTGACATCTCCGCTGAATGCGGTCAGCGCAATGCCGGTCGATCCGGGCGACAGATGGGCCTGAGTTGCAATGGTGGATCCCGTGAGTGTGATCCCGTCAGCGGTGTCGAGATCGTCAGAGTATTGCTGAATACCGGATGTCGTGATGTCTGCGCCGATATGAGTTGAACCGCCTGCATTGGTGGACACAAATGTCAGGGGTGTTGTGGAACCGACGGCGCCGTCGAAGCTGGTGACTCCTGTCGAATTCACCGTCAGACCCAGGCCGCCGTCGATCAGGCCCGCGAAGATCACGTCACCGCCGCCGGTCGCGGCCAGCGTCACATTTGAGCCTCCCTGCAGCAGAATGTTCTGATAAGTTTGATCACCGGTGGCTCCGGTGGCTGCAGTCGTGACTGCCGTTGCCGCCTGAGTATTGATCACTGTCACGCCGGTGATCGAGAAATAGCCCAGCGGGTTCAGGTTTCCGATGGCCTGTGAACCGCCGTCACCCAGAGTGAGGTCTCCAACGATGTCAACTCCCTGAAATCCGGACGGCGATGCGTTCAGACCAGTGGCCAGCACAACGGCCGAAGCGGTCAGCACGCTGTCGACGCTCAACGTGACAGCATCGCCATACGCCTGAACTCCGGATGTGGCCACGCCGACCGAATTGATGGTCGTACCGCCGACGCTGTCAGTGGTGAGGCTGACCAGAGGCGTGGTCGCGCCGATTTCACCACCCAGATTAGTCAGGCCGGCGGTGTTGATCGCCAGCTGTTGAGCTCCGTCGATGGTCGCATTCAGAAAGCTGATGCTGGCACCACCGGAACTGGTCAGAGTGACATCGGTGACCAGCGTGACAGCAGCGTTCTGATAGATCTGACTTCCGGAAGTGGTTACGTCACCGCTCAGCAGAATCTGGTCACCGTCTGTGGCCGTTCCGCCCGTGCGAATGGCGAAGTTGGTGTTTGTATGTCCGTTGGCGGCACCGGTCACGGAAACCGAGTCCGTTCCGTCGACGTCAGACGTATCAACGGTGACCGTGGTATTGTTGTAGAAGGCAACCGTTTCGATGGCGACGCCGCCGCTGGTTCCCGACACCCGGATCGCATTCTGCAGCCCCGTGGCGAAGTCCGTGTCTTCCGACACGACCAGCACGTCGTCTGCTCCCGGCAGTGACAGCGTAGCCGAAGCCATTCCGGAAATGTCCACAGGAGCCAGTCCCGTGAAGGAAATCAGCGTGCCGGAAACGTCCACGACGCCGTCACCGCTGGTGCTCGCATCCGGTGTATAGATGGCTGTCGTCGCACCATCCCCTTCAATGCTCAGCGTGTCCGTGCCGCCACCGCCGTTGAAGGTCACCGGAACTCCGGGAGCTCCACCGGCATATGACACCGTGAAGGTATCGTCATCGTTGCTGCCGGTGATTTCCAGAGCGTCCATTCCGGAAACCGGAAGCGTGAAGATTTCTGCCGTGTTGTAAAAGACACTCAGATTGGAACCGCTTCTGACAATTTCCCATGAGTCCGGGTTGCCGTCGCTGTAGGACACGTGAGTCGACAGATCCAGCGATACCGTCGACCACTTGCCTGTCGCGGCGAAAATCGTCACCACTTCGGTGTTCACGAACGAGACCGTCTGATGCGATGTCGACGTGATGGTCCCGGACGCCAGACCGGAATACGCCAGCTGCGGTGAGGTCACACCTGTCAGATCGATGTCCAGAATGTCATTTCCGCCCGCACCATCGATGCCGAGAGGCGAATCCAGATACGCGGCCGGTTCCAGACCAAACGAATCGTTATCAACATTGCCGTTCAGAGAAACTGTTGCTCCATGCAGCGTCCCCTGCAGAAACGCATTTCCACCACTGCCCGAGTCTGCGTTACCGGCGTCAAGATTGATCACAAGATCACCGAAAGCCGAAACCACAGAACCGGGATTCAGGAAGAAGTCATCGCCGACATCGATCGTCACGTTGTCGCCGGTCGATTCCAGCGTGATTCCGCTATTGATGGTCACGTTGTCGACATTCGCAGCCACGTCGTCGGTCGCCGTGATCGACTGAGGACCGGCGATGATGTCATCGGTGGAAATCGTCACAGAACTCAGCAGCGTCCGGGCTTCCAGGGATTCCAGCTGCTGTCGATTTCCTGTCGAAGTCTGAGGCCGGCGACGCACCTTTCGGCGATTTCGGCCAACGAACAGTTGAGAAAACAGGTCCGCAACAGATCCACGTCGTTTCAGCATTTGACAGCCTCAGGATTATAATTGAAATGACACTCCGATTGTCCGCAGGCAGCCATGCCTGTCGCAGATGTGCAGTTCGCCGGATTCGCAGAACAGCAGTCGGTCTCCATTCATTCTGTTTGTGCCGCTTCGTGCCGAACGGTTTTCGGCGGCAGCAACAACAGGGATTCAGCGAGACGCCTTCCTGGCGGGCTGATCTCACGATGTTTGTTGAACGAAGACGTCAGTCACAGTATGCGCGCAGATTTAAACTGTCAAGTTATGTCCGACATCCCCCGAGGTGTCATCAGAACCAGGACGAAGTGCGCTGGCAAACTCTAACACCAATCGTGCTTCGCCCCTGTCGTTCAAGGCAGATCTGACACAGATTGCCTATTCTCTGCAATTACTCAATCTTTAAGTTCGGGATCCGGCGCGGCTGGCGCAGGTGCGAGTGCATCTCGAATGAACTTTGGTCGATCGGTAGTGATTGAGTCGACGCCGAATTCCGCAAACTTCCTGGCTGCGTCGATTTCATTGACGGTCCAGACGTGAAAATCCGTGCCGGTCTCGCGGACGGCATCCACAAACTCCTGATCGATGACTTCCAGGTTGCCGCTGCTTCCCAGTCCCGTCGCCCCGGTTCGACCCAGTGATTCAAGAACCTCGCTTTTGGCCGGTTTCCATTCTTCCGACGGTTTCTTCTGTTTGAAACCGGTCAGCCAGTTCGCCCTGTATTCCGGCATGCTCTGACGCACTTCCCGGATGACGGTTTCGTTGAAACAGATGATGACAACCTGAGCCGGACATAACCCGGATTCATCCAGCTGCGACTGCAGCAGCGGAACGATTTCCGGCCCGCATTTGATTTCGACGAAAATTTGCTTTCCGAACGGAACGGTCTTCAACACTTCGCCAAGCGTCGGGATGCGTTCTTCGGAAAACCGAGCATCTTTCCAGGTGCCCACGTCCAGTTTTCGGAGTTCTTCCAGCGTTGAATCTGCCACGGTCAGTTCAGGCTGGTCAGGGGCAACTCGCTTTGTGGTCTTATCATGAATGCAGACAATCTGACAGTCTTTGGTGACGTAGAAATCACCTTCGATGGCGTCTGCCTGCTGCTCCCATGCCAGACGAAAGGCTGCCAGAGTATTTTCCGGAGCATCAAACGAAGCCCCCCGATGAGCCACAATCAGCTGAGCACTCACCAGCGGGGCACTCAACAGCCAGCCGCCGACCAGAAGAAAGCGAAACCAGTTTCTCACGAAGGATCTCCCACCGACTACATGTTGGTTTTTGTATCTCCGCCACTGCCTCCGGCAACCTTCTGCAGAGCAGCGCTGATTTCACGGTCATATCCGTGGTCACTGCTGTAGATGCGGAAGATGATAAAACTGGTGGGAAGACTGCGGTACAGTTCATCGTCGTCCAGTTCATGAGATTCCGTGCTGGCCGGATCGTACCAGAAGTTCTGTTTACCGGAAGGTTTTCGAGCACTGGGTCGATGGTAATGTTTGGCGACATCAATCCGCAGAGGAATGTCTGCAAGATGATCCGGCAGATACTGGCGAACTCGGCGTTCGACCAGGTCAGGTTCGGAGAAGATGGTTGTACTTTCCGCTTCACCCGTGTGGAAGTGAATGGTGCGTTCGCTGGCCATTCGCCACATTTCCCGACGGTTGATGATGTCGCGCCAGTGACCGCCCAGCCGACGCAGATCGTGGTCGTCGCTGTCGGCCCACCGCATGACATCGATCAGGAACGATGTTTCCGTCAGTCCCTGATAAGCCTTCAGGTGTTCCAGAGGATTTCCCGGAAACAGCCGCTGCATGGTTTCGGAGAAGTAATCTTCCAGAGCGATATCGATGCCGCGCACGGTGCGATGAAAGTAAATGGTGCGAAACAGGTTGGCTCGTGTTTCGATGAAATTGATCAGAGTCGGCAGACCGCGAGCATGGATGGTGAGCCCGTTTTCCGTAAAGAAGCTGTAGTGAATGAGTCGCGAGATGTCGAAGGCTTTGGTGTTGTAGCCGGACATGTATGCGTCCCGCAGAACGAAGTCCATATTGTCAACGGTGTAGATCCCGCTGAACAAAGATCTCAGCTTCCGCAGCCAGTCGGGGTGACCTTCATCGTCCGAAACTCGTCCGCTGGGCCGACAGATCAGCCATGAAACCTGTCGAGGATCCAGTTCTTCGAGTGGCTGCAGTCGGCCATTGGGATTGCGACGAATTCGACGAATAATGTCATCCAGTTCGTGCTCAATGATGTAAGCACCGATGTCTTCATGAGTCAGACCGAACTGCTCCAGATAATGATCATCAAAGAAATGGCCGAACGGTCCGTGTCCGATGTCGTGCAGCAGCCCGGCGATCCGCACCAGACTTTCAACGTAAGCCTGAGACGGAACATTGCGACAGGAACTTGCCAGGGATTCGTACCACGCCGAGACCGTCACGCTTCCCAGATGCATGACTCCCAGAACATGCTGAAAACGCATATGTTCGGCCGATGGAAACACCCACCACGCCGTCTGCAGCTGATGAATCTGCCGCATCCGCTGAACCCAGGGATGATCGATCAGGTCCTGCTCCGCCGCCTCATCGTTCGGCAGTCCGACTCGGGAGATAAACGGGATGTACCCGTGAATCGGATCGTGAGAAAGGCTTTCAGTGGTAAAATCGCGAGGCATGCTGAACCCTGTGACAGCGAACCGGCGAACATTCGCTGAATTTGAAAAGATCGGGAATCTCAGCTGCCATCGTAACGGATTCCGGCAATCAGACACAGGCGATGTGTCCGCACCGGACTTTCCGGGAATCCTCACGTTCCACTTTGGAAACGGATCCTGATCTGCCCGCCCTCTGTCGAGCAGCGGTCTGCGAATCCGATGCTGCTATTCGTCCCGGTTGGCTTCGAGGACCGACAGGAAGGCCTTCTGCGGGATCTCCACCGAGCCGAACTGCTTCATGCGCTTCTTGCCTTCCTTCTGCTTTTCCAGAAGCTTGCGTTTGCGGGTAATGTCGCCGCCATAGCATTTGGCGGTGACGTTCTTTCGCAGAGCAGAAATCGTTTCGCGAGCAATCACTTTGGCACCAATCGCGGCCTGAATCGGGATTTCAAACTGGTGTTTGGAAATCTCCTCCTTCAGACGCTTTGCCAGAGCTCGTCCCCGTCGATCGGCGGTTGTCCTGTGAACGATCGTCGACAGCGCATCAACTCGTTCGCCCTTGACCAGGATGTCCATCTTCACCAGGTCGGCGGCCACAAAGCCGATGACGTCGTAGTCCATGGTGCCGTAGCCGTGAGTCACGCTTTTCAGTTTGTCGTACATGTCATATACGATTTCGCTCAGCGGCAGTTCGTAGACAAGCTGAGTTCGCTGAGGTCCCAGGTACTCGGTGCTCTTGTAAATTCCTCGGCGGTCCTGGCACAGCTGCATGATGGTGCCGACGTTCTCGACGGGAATAATGAAACTGACCCGCGCGATCGGTTCCCGGAATTCCTGAATCTGTCCCGGATCGGGAACATCCTGAGGATTGTCGATGATCAGTGTTTCTCCGGCTCGGGTGACGATTTCATAGGTCACGTTCGGAGCGGTCTGAATCAGGTCCATGTCCTGTTCGCTCTCCAGACGCTGCTGCACAATTTCCATGTGCAGCATACCCAGAAAACCACAGCGGAACCCGAATCCCAGAGCATCGCTGGTCTCAGGAACGAACGAAAAGCTGGAATCGTTCAGACTCAGCTTCAGCAGTTCTTCGCGCAGAGCTTCGAAGCCTGTGACGTCCAGCGGAAACATTCCGCAGAACACCATCTGCTTGGGTTTTTGGTAGCCGGGCAGAGGCTTATCGGCCAACCGATGAGCATGTGTCACGGTATCGCCCACGGTGATTTTCGACAGCTCTTTCAAACCGGTGAGGATGTATCCCACCTGACCGGGTCCCAGAGATTCGCAGGGAACCAGCCCGGGGCGAAACTGTCCCAGTTCGATCACATCGCTGTTCACACCTTCGCGCATGAAGCGAACGGTTTCGCCCTTGCGGACGCAGCCGTCGATGATTCGAACATAAGTCACCACGCCGCGGTAGTTGTCGTACTTGGAATCGAAGACCAGAGCTTTCAGCGGTCTGGAGGGATCTCCGGCCGGGGGTGGGATCCGTGCGATGATGGCTTCGAAGACGGATTTGATATTCAGTCCGGTTTTCGCGCTGACTTTCAGAGCGTTCGAACCGTCGATGCCCAGCACCGTTTCCATTTCCTCGAGCACTTCTTCGACCCGAGTCACGGCCAGGTCGATCTTGTTGACAACGGGAATGATTTCCAGGTTAACGTTGATGGCGGCGTAGGCATTCGCAACCGTCTGAGCCTGAACGCCCTGAAACGCGTCGATCAGCAGCAGAGCTCCTTCGCAGGCGGCAAGGCTGCGATTGACTTCGTAGTGAAAGTCCACATGGCCGGGCGTATCAATCAGGTTCAGTTCGTACTTCTGTCCGTTGTGAACGTAGTTGATCGTCACGGACCGAGCCTTTACTGTGATGCCTCGATCCCGCTCAATTTCCAGATCGTCCAGAATCTGTGATCGAAACTGGCGTTCGGTGATCGTTCCGCTCTGCAGCAGCAACTGGTCGGCCAGCGTGCTTTTGCCGTGGTCGATGTGAGCAATGATACTGAAATTGCGAATGAACGCTGGATCCATGAATGCCTCAAAGCGGCAGCACCGCGGCCAAAACAGGTGTGTTCAGAAGCCGATTTCGCTCCTCGAAACGGGTCGAACAACGGTCGCTCGGCATGGTACCGTGACCGGCGGCAGCTGGTCGAGTCTTCTGCCGGGGATTTCAGATCCGGCGAATTTGTCCCGGGATTGGCATTGCGGCCCGCGCATTCCCGTCATTCGCCCATCGATACCACGAAATCAGCTCCGGCATTTCGACAGAACGAATGAAATATGGGATCAACTCAGGTAAAACCCATGCAACGCCGGGTCGCCGCCGACCTGCTGACCGTCTCCCGGATTTTCAGCCTGAGTTTCTACGATGCCGATCAAAGTTCGCTGCCCGGAATGCAGTACCGTGATGGCGGCCCCGGATGCCGCTGCGGGAAAAGCCATCAAATGCAAGTCCTGTGGGGGACGCGTTCCCGTGGGCGCTCCCGGCGGTGGCGGTGGAGCACCTCGGAAAAAGAAACGGCCTCGGCCGGAAGCCGATTTCGATTCACCGTCAGATCCCCATGACCTGTTTGGGAATCTGAATCTGGGAATGGCGGAACACGAGGACGAACGTCTGTGTCCCAACTGCGCTCATCCGCTGGACGAAGAAGATACTGAATGCCCCAAATGCGGAGTCGATCCGGATACCGGAACCATCAGCGCTGCCAAGAAGAAGCGTCTGGCTCGAAAAGGTCCGCCTCCGGAAGAATTCTACGGCGTCGTGTTCGGAAATGCCTGGAAGTTTGTGATGGATCACCGTGGCTTCGTGATTCGCACGGGACTGACCTGGGCCGTTTCTCTGGCGATGGTGACGATTTCCTGTTTTGTGCTGAACTGGTATGTGACCGCTCGTGCTGCCGAACTGGAAGCGTCCGCCGGAGGAGGCACGGAGATCACGGATTCGGCCGTCATCATCCGACCGACCAAGGATCAGGAATGTGAATATGACGGAGTTAAATATTCATCGGAATCGTCGCGACTCGTTCGGGGAGAACTGATTCTGCCGACGCCGTTCTGGGGAGCCGTCTATTCGCCTCCGGTTTATTTCTGGGCGTTCATTTTCATGGTCTTTCTGCTGGCCATGGGAGGCTGGGCGTGGACTCTGTCCAGCAAGGTGGTGGCCGTCACTCTGGCCGGCGAGAAAACAATCAAGCGGTTTCAGGGCGATATCTTCGGTGACATGACCAATGGTTTCACCACGATCTTCTGGCCGCTGATTCTGATGTATCCGATCATCTGGATCCCTGTGGCCATGCATTTCGGCGGAGTCGATTCCAATACGTGTCTTTACACGTTCATCGCAATTTTTCTGCTGCCCTATGTGATTTTTCTGCCGCTGGCCGTGGTGCATATGTCACAGCCGTACACGTACCGAGCATGGCTGATCAGCTGGATGGCCAAAGACTGGGTCAACACCGTCGGACCGGTTCTGTTTCTGTCTGCGATGTTCTTCCTGCTGGTGATGCTGATTCCCGGGGGACTCGCCATCGGCGCTGCAATGAACTGGGAACGGGTTGCGGACTTCTATACGAATTCCATCGAACTGCCGGCTCTGGGAGCAGTCTTCGGTTACGGCGAAGAACAGGCGTCTTCCACCCTCTGGATGGGAGTTGGTCGGCTGCCATTGCTGTGGCTGGTAACGTTTATGGCGGGCTTCATTCTGATGACTCTGCTGGCCGTTCCGTCCATTCTGTTGATGAGAATGTTCGGGTTGTTTGGTCTGTATTTCCGACCTGACCTGTCACTTTGCGTGGAGCAGGTTCCGCTGTCCAATGCGGGCTTCGGGCCGCGGTTTCTCGCCTTCCACGTGGATATGGTTGTGGGCGTCGTGATTCTGGGAGGCCTGTCCTTTGCGGCAGGTTTCGTTGGAGCTCTGTTCGGACAGCTGTACGGATCGGAACAGTGGGAGCATATCGGGAAGTTCGGCACGCTGGGAATTGGTTCCGCCGTCGTCTTCACGCTGTACTTTGCTCAGTGGGAATCCGGAGCCGGTCGAGCAACCCTGGGCAAATGGAGTCTGGGAATGATCGTGCTTCAGGAAGACAATTCCCCCGTTCCCTTCAAAGTGGCCGTGAAACGTTTCTGGCTGTCACTGCTGGCTCCCGTCACGCTGACCGGCACCTTCGCCATGTGCGCCTTCAATCCCAAACACCGCGCACTCCATGACCTCGCTACAAAAACGAAAGTCGTCTGGCGCGGAGACGAAGACCGGTAAGGATCGTGCTGGAAGTCAGACGCACCGGTCTGTTCAGTTGAGTTCTGAGCCGGTCTCAACCAGCACGGCTGCGCCCGGGCCGGATGACGGGGCGATGTGTCCCAGAATGACGGCCGGATATTCGTCGGTGCTGCATGCATGACGACAGATTTCGGCGGCATCGGCAGGGACACAGACGACCAGGCCGATCCCCATGTTGAAGACTCGGTCCATTTCATCCGCGGCCAAGTTCCCCAGCGCCTGCAGCCAGCGGAACACAGGAGGCACGGTCCATGAATCGCGGGCGATCCGGGCTTCGACATTTTCGGGAAGGATTCGAGCCAGATTCTCGCACAAACCTCCGCCGGTGATATGAGCGATGCCGTGCAGAGCATGATTTTCCACCGCCAGTTCGGCGGCTCGGACGGTGTCGGCATAAATTCGAGTCGGAGTGATCAGTGCGTCGCCCACGGTCATCTGCAGTTCCGGCACCTGATCATTCACCTTCAGTCCTGCGTGATCGAACACAACCTTGCGCACCAGACTGAAGCCGTTGCTGTGAAACCCGGATGACGGCACACCGATCAGCACATCGCCTGGCTGAATTCTGTCCTTGCCGTTGACCAGCTGAGCTCGGTCCGCAGCGGCCACGCAGAACCCGGCCATATCAAAGTCACCTTCCGCATAGAGGTCAGGCATGATGGCCGTTTCGCCTCCCAGCAACGCAGCTCCGGCCTGCACGCAGCCATCGCTGACGCCTTTGACCAGCTGCTCAAGCAGTTCGGGGCGATCGCGATCCATCGCGATATAATCCAGAAAAAACAGGGGAACAGCTCCCAGACACAGGCAGTCGTTGACGCACATCGCCACCAGATCGATGCCGATGGTGTCAAAACGCTGCAGCATGATCGCCAGCTTGATCTTGGTGCCCACTCCGTCCGTCCCGGACACCAGCACCGGATCAGTCCACTGGCGTTCAGCAGACAGCCGAAACAGTCCCGCGAATCCGCCCGGAAGCTCCATCACGCCGGCGGTGTGAGTTCGCTGCATCAGAGCCGGCAGCTTCTTCATCGCCTGCTCGTAAAGTTCCAGATCAACTCCGGCGGATTTGTAATTCAGTTCACTCATGTCGGGGCGTGGAGGTCTGTGGAATGAAAGACACTGACAGGAATTCGGATCGATCCGTGTTCGCTCTAACGGTGCGGAGTGTGGCAGAAATTGCAGATTTCGGAAGCGTTCCTGTTCGGGATAAGGCGATCAGGTGCAGGGATCATTTCGATGGCGTCACCTCTGGTGACCGGCTGCAGCAGGATTTCTGCAGATTCTGCGACGACGTAACCGAGCACGGCTTTGGGTGTTGATCGAGACCTGTTGTGCCGATAACTCCGATTGTCAGGTTCACTTCCGTCACACAGGCTGTCTGAGAACCCGAACAGACGGAGCTGACCTTGGGGGCAGAAAACTGAACGTTTTGGCCCCCGGGCAATCAGCGCTGTTTGCTCAACGGATTTTCTCAAACTCAGACAGGATCTGTCGTTCGCCAAGAAAGTCGCTCGTCATGTTTGGGCAAAGCATTCAGAGTTCGTGGTACTTCCCAAGCGCCATCCACACCGAGGCTCAGAACCGCCTGATGTATGTCGCCGAACAGGGCGAACCGTTCGTTCTGCTTCAGGGAACTCAGGGGATGGGCAAGACGGGTTTGCTGCGTCGAGTTCAGGACGAATGCCGCCGATTTGGACATTCCTGTGTGCTGCTGAATGTCGCTGCTCTGGACGAAAACGCGTTCCTGTGGCACGTCTGCGGAGGTCTCTCGATTGCACCACGCGAAAACGCGACTCGCAGCGACATGATGACAGCCATTCGCGACGAAATCACAGGCCGGGCTCTGTGTCAGCATCGGACCGTCCTGCTGCTGGATGATCTGAATCGAGCCGGAGACGATTTGAGCCTGATGGTTCAGTTTCTGATTTCCATCAGTCATCAGACTCAGGGCAGTCTGTCCGTCATTGCATCCAGTGACGAGCACCTTTCACCGCAGCTGCGTCGGCTGTCTTCGCTACGAGTCGAACTGCCGCGGTTCAGCAGTGATGATTCGGCAGCGTTTGTTCTGGGTTCGCTGAAAGCCATGAACGTCGACCGTCGAGCCATCAGCGATGACGCCATTGAACTGGCAATTGAGATCAGTGATGGCCTTCCGGCTCGGATGTCACGCATCTGCGAAATGCTGAAAGTTGCTCACACGACAGATCCGGATCTGCGAATCAATTCCGAAGTGCTGGCTCTGCTGACCGAAGAGACAATGATCAGTTCGCTTTGATCACAACCGCGGTCATATCATCATGAGGTTCTGACCGACTGCAGATTCGCCCGGCTGTCTCGAACAGTGCCGATACGATCTGTGAGGCAGCAGAGTCGCGTCGTTCTTTGACGACATCCAGCATCGGACGAATTCCGAACAGGCCTGTTGCTGTGGGGGTTTCCTGAATTCCGTCGGTGGGCATCACCAGAATGTCGCCCGAATTCAGCTGAAACGTGTCGCTGCGCGAGTAATCGGCTTCGTCGTCGAAACCCAGCGGAATCTGGTGAGTGACCAGCGCCTCGACGTCATCACCTCTCAGGATCCACGCAGGCTGTCCGGCGCTGAAATAGCGGAATGTCTGTTCCCGAGGACAGTAAATCGTCAGCAGCAGAGTCACGAAGATCCCGTCGAAGTTGCTCG
Organism: Planctomycetaceae bacterium; assembly: GCA_041398865.1. GTDB lineage: Bacteria > Planctomycetota > Planctomycetia > Planctomycetales > Planctomycetaceae > Fuerstiella. Next base: position 93,709 of record JAWKTY010000018.1, on the reverse strand, counting down.
AACAGATCAGCCGATTCAGAGTCTTCATCATCAGACGGGGATCGGCCCCGACATCTGCCAGGCTGCGCAGTGAGGCTCGGGTTTCGACCATCACCATCGCCGGTCCCATGCCGTGTCCGGAAACATCTCCCACGACAATCATCAGACAGCCATCGTTCAGCGGGACAAAGTCGAAGTAGTCGCCGCATCCGGTTCCGGCGCTGCGAATCCCGGAGGCGATGTCCAGTCCGGGGACCACCGGTGAACTTTCCGGATACAACCGATCCTGAAGGCTTTGAGCTGCCTGAAGTTCACTGCGAACGCTGATCAGTTCCTGCTCAGCACTCAGGCGGACTCGACGTTCAATCGCGAAACGCACACTTCGCGCCAGAGTTTCAGAATCGTAGCGGCCCTTCTGAACGTAGTCTTCAGCTCCGGCCATGACGGCTTCCATCGCCGTGGTCTGGTCATCCATACCGCTCAGCACGACCACCGGAGTTCCATTGCAGACTTCCGAAAAACGTCGAAACGTTGTCACGCCGGAACTGTCCGGAAGGTTCAGATCCAGCAGCACGGCGGAGAACGCAGACCGGCGAACCTGCTCAATGGCTTCTTCCAGTCGCTCAACCCGAAGAATAGCCACCTTCCCCAGACCTCGGTGCAGACTGGCCTGAATCAGAACCGCATCAGTGGCGCTGTCTTCGACCAGCAGCAGGTTCACAATCGGGGCGACAGGCATGAGTTAGGGGATTTTCGGGCAGGCGTCGGAATTTCTCAGAAGGCAACGGTTCCCGAATCCACGGAATACTGCCGATCCCTGGAAATGTCCACCGGCGATCAGCTCACACGTGGATTTCTTCAGAATTCGCGGCCTGCAGACTCGGACACACCGATCGAAGAGCCAACGCTGCTGACCGCGGGTGCCCAAACAGCCGGTCTTTCCGAGGGCAGATTCCGCACCCAGCGCCGTCGACCCACAATCTCCGACGCCGTCTGTTTGCCGGGCGACAGGCAGCACTGCGGACGTATATGTGTAGCTTTTCGCGATCAGGTCGGTAGGATATCAGAGTCTTTCGCCCGGCTTTCGGGCTCGACTTCATTTCTGCCAGGGACGTTGTTCGATGCGCGAATTCCTCAAAAACGCACCTTCCCTTGTGGTTTCACTGGTCGTCCATGCCGTGGTGCTGCTGGTGTTGTTCCTGATTCCAATGGCCATCCAGGCCACCAATCCGGACATCATGCTGGAATCGATCTTTACCGAAGATCTGCCTCGGGAACAGATGGAACAGCAGTTGGAACTGGAAACCAAGCCCGCAGAAACCATGAACGTGATCGCGGGGGGAACTCCTTCCACCGCTGTCGGAGCCGCCGCCGCTGTCGCTTCAACTCCTGTCGATGTGCAGAAAGCCAATGTGCTGAATGAAGCTACCGTGGACGCTCCGCGAGTGGAAAGCATGATGCTGAGCGACGAGGTGATGGCAGCCGAACTGGGCGAAGGCGAAATCACCGGCGAAGTCGGTGCGATGGTGGAAGGCTACGGAGCCGCCATGGGCATTATCACTCAGGAACTGGTCCGCATGATGCGGCAGCAGCCGGTCACCGTGGTGTGGCTGTTCGACGAATCCGGAAGTCTCGAAGACGACCGGAAAGAGATTCGTGAAAACTATATGCGGGTTTACGACGAGCTGGGAATTGCAGCCAACCAGGACAAGGAACTCCGCCGACGCGGCAGCGAACAGCTGCTGACAATCGTGGCCAGTTATGGAGCCACCATTCACAAGCATACGCCTCAGCCGACAGCGGATCCCGAAAAGGTGAAAGCCGCGATTGATCAGGTGCCGATTGACGAGTCCGGCGAAGAGAACATGTGTCAGTCTGTTCGCGAGATCATCCGTGATGCGAAAACCGGAGCAGCTCCGCGGCAAGCGGAAACTGGCCATCATTCTGGTTTCCGATGAATCCGGTGATGATGGAGACTATGTTGAAGAGGCCATTGCGGAAGCTCGCGGGGCGAAAGCTCCGATCTATGTGATGGGCCGGGAAAGCATGTTCGGCTACCCGTATGCTCACCAGCGGTGGACGTATGAAGACAAAGCCAAGAAGATTAAGGAAGACTTCTGGATTCGTGTTCGACGCGGTCCGGAAACGGCGTTTTGCGAGTGTTTGCAGTGGGACGGCATCGAGCCTCGCTGGGGTGGTCAGTCCGCTGGATTTGGCCCCTACGAACAGGTTCGCATGGCGAAGGAATCCGGTGGCATCTTCTTCGTGCTTCCGGGAGATGAAAAGAACCTGGTGACTCGGGGCGAAAACGAAAAACGCAAGTACGACTTTCTGGCGATTCGGGAATACACGCCGCTGTTGCTGTCCCGTCGTGACTATGTCGTTGAACGCAACACCAGTGAATTTCGGAAGCATCTGTTCGATGTGATCGTGAATCTGAACCCCACCGAAAACAAACTGCTGTTTGACCGACACACGCCCGAATTGAATATTCGTGACGAACATTACCCACTGCTTCCGGGACCGTTTCAGGAGGAGGCCCTGAAGCAGGTCGTCCGAGCTGTCAACGCCATGGGACTTGTCAATCAGGCGATTGCTCACCTTGAAGCGGTTGAGAATCTGCGAGCACGGGAATCGTCGTCGCGGTGGCGAGCCGGTTACGACCTGGCATATGCTCAGCTGCATATGTTCCGCCTGCGGCTGTTCCAGTTTCTGCTGGCCATGGATCAGCACATTGCCACCAATCCCAAACCGGCCAACAAGGACGGCATTTCGAACGAATGGAACTTCTGGCGCAACAAAAAGACGATCGTTCCGGATGAAGCTCAGTTCGCTCGTTTGAAAACCGCTTTCAAAATGAAGGAAGAACGCAGCGAATACCTGGCAATGGTGAAGTCTGAAGAGGAAAAGACCCTGAAGCTGCTGGATGAAGTCATCAAGGCTCATCCCGGCACACCATGGGCCGCCCGTGCTCAACGAGAAAAGGACGAAGGCTTCGGCTTCGTTGTCACCGACCGCCTGTGGGACCCACACAACGTCCGCAGCACCATCAAACTGCCGAAACTGTGAACCGTCGGGCTGACGACGTCAGCAGTCTCAGTGCCGACCTCTCAGATTGCCGAACCGAAATCGGACGAGATGATCGGCCAATTCAATTCTCCCGTAACTGACGATGCAGAGAGTCCCAGACAGGGATTCGTGACTTCATCCTCAACGACACGGTACGGACGGACTGGCCAGTCTCCCAGGTTCGAGTCAGGCACACCTGCGATCCAGGCCCGAAGGGCCGAGACAGCCTCTGCCGGTGGCGTCAGCCACCGGCGAGAATGCACCTGCCTGTCAAGGCCTGAAAGGCCGAAACAACAGTGATCTGTGTCGGCCATTCAGGCCTCAACCCGCTGATTTCATCCCTCCGGGGCCTGACGACACCGGCAGAGGTTGTGCCGAGCCTTCGGCCCTGAGCACATCTGCACAAATGCTGTCCTCAACCAATGCTGTCCTCAACCAAATTGCTTGTGTGACACGGGAAAGTCAGATTCAGCAGCGATTCAGCCGTCATGGATTCAGACGCAACGCCATCAGCTGGTTGAAACGTCCCGTGGCTGACCACGAACGGACTCCGGACTTGTGACCCCTTCCACGACGAAACGGTACGAACCAGCTGACCATTCGCCAAAAGCAGACCGCAAGCTCCGGATCTTCGGGCTGATGGGGAGCGATTCGTTTGTTGATACGTCGGGTTTGCTCGGCGGCGGTCAAAACAATTCGTGGATCTCGCGGTGGCCGATGTCGACCAGCGGGAACGGCCTTCCTGCCGGACCGGGGAGGTGGGATTCCAGATTCAGCCCCAGACTATGGAAGACGGTGGCGATGATGTCAGCCGGCTGAACGGGACGATCTGCGGGGACTCCGCCGATTGGATCACTGGCTCCGATCACCTGCCCGCCTTTCACGCCGCCGCCGGCAAAGTAGGTGGTGAAACACTGAGGCCAGTGGTCACGGCCGCCGGCGGGATTCACTTTCGGAGTTCGGCCGAATTCGGCGATGTTGCACACCAGAGTGTTGCCCAGCAGACCTCGGTCATGCAGATCGCCGATCAGAGCCGCATAACCCTGATCGTACATGGGAGCCACAATATCTCTCATCCCGGCAATGGACGTGAAGGGCTTTGAACCGTGAATGTCCCATGTGATTTCGTCAAAGACCGTCAGAAAAGTATTGATGGTGACGAAACGAACTCCTGCTTCGACCAGACGACGAGCCAGCAGGCAACACTGACCGAAACGGTTCATCCCGTAACGATTTCGAGTTGCTTCGGATTCCTTTGACAGGTCGAAGGCGTCGCGGGCCTGAGCACTGGTCATCAGGCGATAGGCGGCCTGAAAGTTCTCATCCAGCAGAGCTGCGTTTTCGGTGGCTTCGAAGTCGCGAACGGTTCCGTCCACCAGAGCTCGAAGTTTCTGCCGTCGATTCAGGCGCGCTTCGCCGATGTTCTGAGGCGGCAGGAGGTCGGGGACCTGGAAGTTGGGTTTGGACGGGTCCGCCATCAGTGAAAACGGATCATGTGACTTCCCCAGAAAACCTCCGGCCTGTCCGTTGGGCCGATTTCCTCCACCTCGCCCCATGGTTTCCGGAAGCACAACAAACGGCGGCAGGTCAGTGCGACGCCCCTTCAGAAAACTCAGCACGGCTCCGGCGTGAGGTGTATTCACGCCTCCGGTGAATTGACGGCCGGTCTGCATCATCTGCCATCCGGCATCATGAACGGCCGCGGCTGTGTGATGGCATGATCGCACCAAAGAAAAGTGCTCAGCAATTTCCGCGTGTCGCGGAAGGATTTCTGAAATCTGAAATCCAGCCTTTGTCGCGATGGGTTGAAACGGTCCCCGAACTTCCGCCGGAGCGTCCGGCTTCATATCGAAGGTATCGAGCTGACTGGGAGCTCCCAGATTGAAGATCATGATGCAGGAACGTTCATCATGTCCGGGCTTCACTGCCCCGGCATCTTTGGCGGCAGCGTACTGAGCCAGAGAGAGTCCGGCGGCACCCAGAGTTCCCACCTGCAGAAAATCCCGGCGCGTCGTCCCGTCACAGGTATGCGCTGTGCCTCGGCTGGTCAGATTCAGCATCAGGAACTATCCTTCCTTCATTTTTGGCAGAGTTTTCGAACGTGAAGTGTACTGCCGGACCGCCTGCAGAACAACAAATCCCCCCTGACAAAGCATGACTCCTTCTCTCCAAACGACAGATCCCGGATCCTGGGTACTGGAACAGCTGTCTCTGCTGAAGGCTGATGTCGAAATGGCGGCGGCTCGCCGAGCATGGCATGAAGCTCGTCTGGCGTGGCCCGGAGATGAGAACCGACTGTGGTGGAAGTGGCTGTCCGAAGCGGCTCACAGTCTGGGATTTCAGACACGTGTCGTTGACTGCACTCATGCGGAACTGATGCGTCTGGTCGCCGATGGTGCTCGGATCATCACCTGCAACCCGGCCAACCAGGAAGAATGGCTGGTCATCCGGCAGCAGCGTCGGCGGCGAATCGAAGTTCTGAGAACTCAGCAGAATGATCATCGGAAGCATCTTCGACCGCGTCAGCTGAATCGAGTGCTGCGGACTTTTGATTATGACGGTCGACTTCGCTGCGTCATCATCCGATCGGATATGACGTCCGGCATTGAGGCGGCTCATGGGATGTCGCCGCTGTCGCGGCTGCAGGCACTGCTCAGGCCGGAATGGTCGGATGTCTGGATCATCGCTGTGTTCGCATTCGTGGTTGGGCTGCTGACACTGGCGACTCCGATTGCCGTTGAAGCACTGGTCAACACGGTGGCGTTTGGTCGGTTCATTCAGCCGGTGTTTGTCCTGGCTCTGATTCTGCTGACGTTTCTGGCGTTTTCGGCGGCGATGAGAGGACTGCAGACCTATGTGTCCGAACTGGTTCAGCGTCGTCTGTTTGTTCGTGTTGCCGGCGACCTTGCGTTTCGTCTGCCGCGAGCTGACACGGAATCGTGTGACGGCATCTATCTGCCGGAACTGACCAACCGGTTTTTTGATGTAGTGACCGTTCAGAAGGTGGTGTCTCAACTGCTGCTGGACGGACTGGGTCTGGTTTTAAGCGCCGTGATCGGGATGGGTGTCCTGGCGTTCTATCACCCCTGGCTGCTGGGTTTTGACGTCGTCATGCTGGCGTCCATCGCCTTCATCATTCTTGTGCTCGGCCGTGGAGCTGTCAGTTCCGCGATCAAGGAAAGCAAGAAGAAGTATTCCATGGCGGCGTGGCTGGAAGATCTGTCCCGATGCCGCACAGTTTTCCGCACGTCCGGCGGAACCGACCTGGCTCTGGAACGTACGGATCGGCTGGTTCACGAATACCTGGAATCGCGTGAAAAGCACTTCTCAATTCTGATGCGGCAGATCCTGTTTGCTCTGGGCCTGCAGGCGCTGGCCAGCACGGCACTGCTGGGCCTGGGAGGCTGGCTGGTGATCGACGGCCAGCTGACTCTGGGGCAGCTGGTGGCCGCGGAACTGATTGTGACGGTGATTGTGGGAGCGTTTGCCAAGCTGGGAAAACACATGGAAAGCTTCTATGACCTGCTTGCAGCGGTCGACAAACTGGGAGCACTGTTTGACCTGAAAACGGAACGCCGGGACGGACTGCTGGATTTCCCCTGCAGCGATGGGATTGATGTTACGGTGTCTGATGTTACCTACCAGCGCAGCGGCAGCGGACGGCTGAAGACACCGGTTTCGTTCGACGTGGCGTCGAGGGCGTCGCTGGCGATTCTGGGCGGGTCCGGCCGAGGAAAGAGTGTGCTCATGGATCTGCTGGCGGGTCGGCGAGCTCCCACCACGGGACGGATTTCCTTCAACAATCTGGATCCCCTGGAACTGCGTCCCGATGTTCTGCGACTGCACGTGACGCTGGTTCGGGAAGGGGAAATTTTCGGAGGAACTCTGGAAGAAAATATCCATCTGCACCGGACTCAGGTTTCATCCGCCGACGTGCGACAGGCACTGGACGTCGTGGGACTCTACGAAACAGTTCTCGATCTGCGTGACGGTTTTGACACCCGGCTGGAGGGCGATGGAGTTCCGTTGTCAGTGACTCAGCAGAAACTTCTTTGTCTGGCTCGAGCCATCGCGGGGCGGCCGGCTCTGCTGCTCATCGATGGCACTCTGGACGGGCTGCCCGACGACGAACTGACTCAGGTTCTGTCCGGGCTGCTGGCGGACGATCGCCCCTGGTCACTGATCATCGCCACGGGACGTCAGGACGTCGCTGAACGATGCAGTCAGATTCACCGAATGGACAGTGGAGTGGAAAAGAGTCGTCGCAGCGGGAGGACATCATGATTTCGCGGACGGAAATGATCAGTATGTCCGAAGTCGATCAGCGGCAGATGCTGGCACCTCCGGCGTACAGCGAAGCGCTGCTGCCGTCTCTGCGGCTGGCTCGCTCGTCGCGACTGGCTCGTCGCATCGGCAAACTGCTGCTGGTTCTGCTGGTTGCCGGATTCCTGCTTGTCGCCCTTGCTCCCTGGCAGCAGTCTGTCACGGGCAGTGGCAGCGTCGTTGCGTTTTCTCCAAGGGAACGCCAGCAGAGCATCGAGTGTCCCATTAAGGGGAGAATTGTCCGATGGGGGCCCGGAGTTTTCGAAAATGCTCACGTCAACAAAGGTGACCTGATCGCCGAAATTCAGGACGTGGATCCGCTGTATCTCGATCGACTGGAAGATCAACTGCTGGCGTCGCAGGCTCAGGTGGTGGCCGCCGAGAATCTGCTCGATGCCAGCCGGCGCAGCCTGACAGCGGCTCAGACCGTCGTCAATTCGTTTGAATCTCAGCTGCTGGCCTACGAAAGCGTCAAAGAACTGATTCTGGCGGCGGCGGATTCTGAAATTGCATCGGCTCAGAACAAAGTTGATGCAGAACGCAAGCAGCGGGAAGAGTATCAGGCCACCGCGAATCAGGCCAAAAGCGATTACGAACGGCAGAAGCAGCTGTTCGAGGAAAAGATTGTTGCGGAAGTCAAATTTCAGCAGGCCGAACAGAAATACCTGGAAGCTCGGGCCAAGGTTGAAAAGACCGAGGCATACATCGAAGCTGCGATGAATGATCTGGCCGGAAAACGGCGTGACCGCGAGGCAAAGGAACAGAAGGCGAATGCCGATATCGGCTATGCCAGCGCTGCGGTGCGGAAGGCTCAGGGAGATGTTGCCAAGGCCGAAAGTGACGTCGCCAAGGCTCAGTCCGAGCTGAACAAGGCTCAGAAATCTCTGCTGGAAATGGAATCCAAGGTATCTCGGCAGCAGAGCCAGACCGTCGTCGCTCCCTTTGATGGTTCGCTGATGAAGATCAATCCGAATCAGGGCAGCCAGATTCTGAAGGAAGGCGATGTGCTGTGCGTGATTATTCCGGACACGCAGGATCGGGCTGTTCAGATCTGGCTGGACGGTAATGACGCCCCGCTGGTGTCTGCCGGTCGCCACGTTCGACTGCAGTTCGAAGGCTGGCCGGCCGTCCAGTTTGCAGGATGGCCTTCGGTGGCAGTCGGCACCTTTGGCGGAACGGTTGTGTCCGTTGATGCGTCGGACGACGGTAAAGGAAAGTTTCGGGCACTGGTCCGTCCAAGCGTCGAGTCTCAGGCGTGGCCGGAAGACCGGTATCTCAGACAGGGCGTTCGAACTCACGGTTGGGTGCTGCTGGAACGGGTTCCACTGTGGTACGAAATCTGGCGAAACATGAACGGGTTCCCCCCCGTCGTGACTCCTTCCGAGGACGACGACAAGGAAAAGACCAAGAAGCCAAAACTGCCGAAGTAATCCGCCCGCGCTTTCGGAACAACTGACAGACGTCCGACAGCCGGACCCTGGAATCTGCTCAACGATCCGGGCGAATCCGAACGGTCAAACCATCGCCGGCGGCGTGCCGAACAATGATTCTGAGTACACGGACTGTGCTTTTGAATCGGTTCAGGGATGACGTTCACGGTGAAATTCGTCTCGTTAACACTGCTGGCCTGCGTGGTTCTGACGGGCTGCCGCTCGTCGACTGCAATTCGGCAGAATCCGTCGTCGGCAGACGCCGGTGTCAGCGGCCACGCTGATCATGAACCGTCCGGCCGAGACCCGTTCCCTGGTGTTGCCGGCATTGATGGAACATCTGCAGCTGATGATGAAGCTTCACCGGCTTCCACACTGGCAGGCTCCACAACTCATCCGGTTTCGCTCAGTGTTGCCGGCCGGTCAGATGACGAAACGCCAGGCCGGCAGCGTCAGTCGTCTCCTGCCGTTGCTGAGGGAGCACTCGCAGTTCCTGTGGCCGACGAAGATGTGAGTTTCGCTATTCCTCCGTCGGGCACTCTTCAGCTGACTGACGTGATTCAGTCGGTGCATGAATCGTATCCGCTGGTTCGAGCAGCGTTTCAGGAACGACAGATTGCCGGCGGAAATCAAACAGCCGCGTGGGGAGAATTCGACACCAAGCTGAAAGCAGCCAGTGAAAGCCAGCCGCTGGGTTACTACGAAACCTATCGCAACAGCGCCGGGATTTCGAAGCCGCTGTACGGCGGAGGAGAAGTGTTTGGCGGCTACCGGATCGGTGACGGAGATTTCGAACCGTGGTACAAGGAACGCGAAACGGACGAAGGCGGCGAATTCAAGGGAGGATTTCGGGTTCCGCTGATTCGTGATCGCAACATTGATGCTCGTCGAGCTGCCCTGTGGCGTTCCGGATATGACGTTCAGATCGCGAACCCGGTCATTCGAGCCAGTCTGATTGAGTTTTCCCGCGAGGCCGGTCTGGCTTACTGGAAGTGGGTGGCCAGCGGGCAGAAGGTTCAGGTCGGACGCCAATGGCTGGAGATTGCCGAAGGCCGCAACAGTGCGATTGAACGTCGAGTGGAACTGCAGGATCTGGATCCGCCGGAACTGATCGACAACCGACGAGCGATCGCAAAACGGGAAGCCAAGCTGGCGGATGCCCTTCGTGAATTTCAACAGGCAGCGGCAAAGCTGTCGCTGTTCTATCGTGATGATCAGGGACAGCCCGTGCTGCCGACTTCGGAACAGGTGCCCGACTTTCCATCGCTGCGAAAAGTGACTCAGGAACAGATGGTGGTGGACATTGAACGAGCTCAGCAGGCGCGACCGGAACTGGCAGCCATCGATTTTCAGCTGCAGAAACTGAAAGTCGACTACAGCGAAGCCTGCAACCAGACTCTGCCCGGACTGGATGCACAACTGACCGGTGCTCAGGACGTGGGAACTCCGGCAAGTTCGAAAAGGGATAAATCAGAATTCGAACTGGAAGCCGGACTGTACTTCGATGTGCCCGTTCAGCGTCGAAAAGGCCAGGGCAAGATGCAGGCGACTCAGAGCAAAATGGTTCAGGTCGCCGCAAAGCGCAGACTGCTTCAGGAAAAGATCGCCGCCGAAGTTCAGGCGGCCTACGCAGGCATGATTCAGTCCCGCCAGGAAGCCCTGAAAGCCCGGGAAGCCGTTCAGCTCGCCGGACGCATGGCCGAGATCGAACGGCGACGTTTTGAAGTTGGCGACAGTGATCTTCTGAAAGTCGCCCTGCGCGAACAGTACGCTCTGGAAGCCGCCGAAGAAGAAATTGACGCCACACACGGTCACTTCGCAGCTCTCACCGATTATGCCGCGATCCTCGCGATCGACCGCCCCCGAGAAGACCTGCTCCCGCCGGACTCGGAACAGCTGTAGTCGGGCGGTCACATGATTCTGTGCTGGATCCCGGTCTTCAGTCCTTCGGTTCAGTGATGAGGTACTCTGCCTGAAGGCTGAACTCCAGCGATTCCACACCTGCTGATTCAAGCCTCGCACGCCTTGCAAATGCAGTTCCAGCGGGCTATCGTCGCGGTTTTCCGCCGGTGGCCAAGTTGAACGTCCATCGGCCCGAATTTCCCGGCGTTTGCCGGAACGAACTGTGGTTCTGCCACATGACGGGAGACGGACATGACAAAACAGGCGAACTCGCTGCTGAACACCGTGCTGTGCGCGCTGGCGTTCGCGTCACTGACCTGCCTTCTGCGAGCGGAAGCGTCTGACAGGCAGCCCAATATTCTGTTCATCTTTTCCGATGACCACGCTTCGCATGCGATGAGCTGCTATGGGTCGAAAATCAATTCGACACCGAATCTGGACCGCATCGCCAACGGAGGCATGCTGTTTACCAACTGCTTCTGCACCAATTCGATCTGCGGCCCCAGTCGAGCCGTCATTCAGACGGGAAAGCACAGCCACATCAACGGGTTTCGCGATAACGGAGATCGTTTCGACGGCAGTCAGCAGACATTCCCCAAGCTGTTGCAGAAGGTCGGTTATCAGACGGCCGTGGTCGGCAAATGGCATCTGGTCACCGCTCCGCAGGGCTTCGACTATTCCGAAGTGCTGGTCGGTCAGGGTCCATACTACAACCCGCCGATGCTGCTGAACGGTGACTCGAAACCGGTCAAACATACTGGATACACGACGGACGTGATCACCGATCTGGCGCTCACATGGCTGAAGGACAAGCGAGATCCGGAAAAGCCGTTCATGCTCATGTATCAGCACAAGGCTCCGCACCGTAACTGGCAGCCGGGGCCGAAGTATTTGAACATGTACGACAACGTGCAGATTCCGGAGCCCGACAACCTGTTCGACGACTGGTCCGGTCGCGGAACCGCCGCACAGACTCAGGACATGAGCATCCGAACCACGATGACAAAGTCCGACCTGAAGCTGGTGCCGCCGGGGGGACTGACTCCTGAGCAGCTGGAAGCATGGAACGCCGCCTATGGCCCGAAGAACAAAGCGTTCGAGGAAGCCAATCTGCAGGGCAACGATCTGATCCGCTGGAAGTATCAGCGATATATCAAGGATTATCTGCGGTGTGTCGCTTCCGTGGATGATAATGTTGGCCGGGTTCTGGATTATCTGGACGAATCCGGCCTGGCAGAAAACACGGTCGTGATTTACTCATCCGATCAGGGCTTTTATCTGGGCGACCACGGCTGGTTCGACAAGCGTTTTATGTATGAAGAATCGTACCGAATGCCGTTTCTGGTGAAGTGGCCGGGCAAAGTGCAGCCGGGAACGGTGAACCACAATCTGGTGTCAAACCTCGACTTTGCTGAAACCTTCTTGGCGATGGCCGGCACCGAGATCCCCGAAGACATGCAGGGCAAAAGTCTGCTGCCTCTGTTGCAGGCCGGACCAGCCGCCGCCGGAACTCAGGGCCTGACGCCGCCGCCAAAAACGATCGGCTTCGGCAACAGGCTGATCAACTGCACTCAGCCGAATTTCCGCGATGCGCTCTATTACCACTACTATGAATTCGAAGCCAATCGGCCCACGCCGCACATGGTTCGACGACACTTTGGGGTCCGCACCGACCGGTATAAACTGATCAGCTTCTACAACCTGGACGAATGGGAATTCTACGATCTGGACGAAGATGTTCGCGAAATGCACAGCCGATATGATGAACCGCGTTATCAGGAAATCATTGCAGTGTTGAAGCAGCGGCTGAGCGAACTTCAGACCGAGTATCAGGTGCCGGACGATCGTGGTTCCGTCCCCGCCGATCCTCCGTCCCTGCATCCCGAACGACAGGCGAAACCACAGCCGAAGCAGGAAGATGTTCAGAAACCTCGCGACCGAAAACGAAATCGAAAGCAGCCGGTCACGAAGTAGACTCGATCTGATCCGACTGCGCAATCTGCCGGTGAACACAGCCAGGGCGACGACGCCATCGACGCCAGGAGCCGACAGAGATCAGTTGCCATTGGTGTCTCTGGTATTCCTGGTGAGCTCTTCCTGAAAACTCATTCCTTTATGCCCGTCAATTTGCTCACAAGTCCCCGTTATCAGGCCGGTGATCTGGGGCTGCCCATGCCCGACGATGCTCATGCGGTGTCGGCCTGTCTGCCTCTCTGGCAACACAACATCGGGTATGAAGAAGGTGATCCGGCGGTTATCGATCGTCTGAAGGCGGCATACCCGCGGTTCTGTTTTCACCCGCTGATCAGGGAACTCAGCGATCGCTTTTTGAATTCCGCCGATCGAAGAGGTCTGCCGTTTGTCAGTCGTCGAGCTGCTGAACGAGCCATTCAATACGTCGAACACGCAGGAGCGGACGATGTTCATCTGCAGCCTCTGGATGGACAGATGGTCTGCGGAGTGACCGTGCCCGCGGAGCACTTTGCGTTGCTGAAGCAGTACTGGCAGCACGCCGGTGAAAACGTTTCGTCCCGAGCAGCTCAGCAGGTGCTGACCGGCCAGCCGGTGACGTGTACCGAAAGCGATGAACGTCAAATCGTGCGGCGTCGCGTGGCCGAATACCAGCAGACAACCGCAGATCAGGTTCGGCTGTTTCCATGTGGCATGGCAGCTGTGGCCGCTGTTTGGCGAGCGATCTGCAGCGGCTGGAATTCGACCACCTGTCAGTTCGGATTTCCGTATGTCGATACGCTGAAAATTCAGCAGCGATTTCCCGGCGCGAAGCATCACTTTCTGCCGCTGGGGAATGCGGCGGATCTGCGGCAGCTGGAACAGCTGTGTCAGTCGTCGCCGCCGGCTGCCGTTTTCTGTGAAGTTCCCACCAATCCGCTGTTGATCACTCCTGACCTGGACGCTCTGCGAGCCATGGCGGATCGCTTTGGGTTTCTGCTGGTGGTCGACGATACTCTGGCCGCCTGCGGGAATCTGAACGTGCTGCCTTTGGCCGACGTTGTGGTCACCAGCCTGACCAAATACTTCAGCGGTTATGGGAACGTGCTGGCCGGAGCTGTCACGGTGAATCCGGCAAGCCGCCACAGTCAGAAACTTCTGGAACTGCTGGCCGCAGACTTCGAAGAAACGCTCAGCGATATCGACACCACCGTGCTGGCAGGGAATTCAGAAGACGTCCATGAACGTGTCCGCACGATTAACGACAATGCGGCGCAGCTGGCGGAATTTCTGAAGCAGTGTCCCGAAGTGGAATCCGTATTCTACCCGACGCCGGACGATCCTTCGTATGAACGTCTGAAAGTTGCGGGCCGAGGCTACGGAGGTCTGCTGTCTGTCGTGCTGAGGAATGCGGCCGAATTGACTCCGGCGGTCTTTGATGCTCTGCGAATCTGCAAAGGGCCGAATCTGGGAACCAACTTCACTCTGTGCTGTCCGTACACCATTCTGGCTCATTACACGGAACTGGAATTCGCAGAGCGCTGCGGAGTTTCCCGATATCTGCTGCGAATCAGTGTCGGCACCGAGAACGCTGACGACCTGGTCAGCCGGTTTCGGGAAGCGCTGGAAGCAGCAGTCTGACGGCCCACGATCGAACACGGGCACCGGGCAACGCCGTGAAGAGTTTTCAGGTGGGAAAACACAGCGATTCAACCCGGAACGGGTAAAACAACATAGCCCGGGGTCGACGCGAAGCGGCGCACCCGGGTTCGTGTTCATCAATACTGAAGAACCCTGAATGGGTTCAACAGACGACGGAAGTTCGCAGCTGAACCTTGTGAAACCCCTTCAGGGTTTCGGTCAGTCCGTTGCCGTTTTCCCGGGGTGCGCCGTTGTCACGGCAACCCCGGGCTGTGTTGTGAAACCCCATTCGGGGTGATGTGTGGCCGAATTCCGGCTTCCATAAGTCCGCGGCATTCCCCCTTCAGGAAATCATTTCACGGCGTTGGGCACCGGGTCGCTTTCCGCCACGGAAGTTCGTCACTGACGGGTTGAGTTGGAATTCCGATTGGGATTTCCGTGTCTGATCGCGTAAAAATCGCTGCATGTGTTTGGTCGTGCAGAGACAGGCTCGTCCTGTGTCTGTTTCCACAAAGTTGATCGTCAGGCGGGCGCCTGACCTTCTACAGACGCTGGGCATTGCCCACGGGAGTTCTGCAAAATGACGGAAACCGGAAGCCGGGGAAAGCCGGTGTGGCGAGCGACGACCGTTCTGGCGGTGCGGCACAAAGGCGAAGTCGTGCTGGGAGCCGACGGCCAGGTGACTCTGGGCAGCACGATCATGAAATCAGATACTCGCAAACTGCGGCGAATTCTGGATGGTCGGGTTCTGGTCGGATTCGCCGGATCGACAGCCGATGCGTTTGCTCTGATGGAACGCTTTGAACAGAAGGCGAAGGACTTCCCCGGCAATATCGCACGAGCCTCCACAGAACTGGCTCGCGACTGGCGGACCGACCGAGCTCTGCGAAGACTGGAAGCCATGATGATTGTCGCGGATGCCGAACTGACGCTGCTGCTGAGCGGGCAGGGAGACGTGGTTCAGCCGACCGACGGAGTGGTGGGGATTGGGTCCGGAGGTCCGTATGCAGCCTCTGCTGCCAAAGCGCTGGTACGACATTCCAGCCTTTCGGCCGAAGAGATCGTGCGGGAAAGTCTGCTGGTTGCCGCCGACATCGATATCTATACGAACACCAATATCATTCTGGAAAAGCTGCCGTCGGTGCAGAACCAATAGCAGCGTCCGCTGCGGCGTCGATTCCTGGCCGCAGCCCCTTCCAAACTTCAGAAGATGTTCTGCAATGTCCGAATCCGTTTCTCCAATGACTCCGCAGCAGATCGTTGCGAAACTCAGCGAACACATCGTCGGCCAGGAACCGGCCAAGCGCGCCGTCGCGATTGCTCTGCGAAATCGCTGGCGGTGGCTGCAGCTTTCAAACGAAATGCGTCGGGAAGTCACTCCGCGTAACATCCTTATGATCGGCCCGACCGGTGTTGGGAAAACAGAAATTACCCGCCGCCTCGCCGGACTGACAGGAGCCCCCTTCATCAAGGTCGAAGCCACCAAGTACACCGAAGTCGGGTATTATGGCCGAGACGTTGAAAGCATGATTCGTGATCTGGTCGAAGCGGCCATCGGACTGGTCCGAGCCAACCGGCGGCGCGAAGTGGAACAGGATGCGGAACAGCAGGTGGAAGACAGGCTGCTGGAACTGCTGGTGCCGTTTGAGCCGTTGGCTCCGGCAGCAACCGAAGGCGGCGAAGACGAAGGTCCCGGCAGCCAGCACGCGAAACATCAGAGAACGGTTGAAAAATTTCGCGACATGCTGCGAGACGGCAAACTGGAAGACCGCATGATCGAACTGAAGGTCGAGCAGAAGTCGTCGCCCGTGCAGGTCTTCACAAACATGGGCATGGAGCAGATGGATATGGATCTGCAGGGCATGCTTGAGAAGATGATGCCCCGTCAGAACACACCTCGGCGAATGAAAGTGTCCGAAGCTCGCCGCATTCTTCAGGAACAGGCCGTCGAAAATCTTCTGGACCGCGACGCCATCAACGAGCAGGCTGTTCGACTGGCGGAAGACAGTGGCATTATTTTCATCGATGAGATTGATAAGGTCTGCAGCAGTGGCGACGGAGCTCGATCAGCTGACGTCAGCCGTCAGGGAGTTCAGCGGGACCTGTTGCCGATTGTCGAAGGCACAACTGTGCAGACTCGATATGGCAGCGTGTCGACGGAAAAAATCATGTTCATCGCTGCGGGGGCGTTTCATCGAGCTCGTCCGTCCGATCTGATGCCCGAACTTCAGGGACGTTTCCCCATCCGCGTCGAACTTCAGGATCTGACTCGCGACGATCTGGTGCGAATTCTGACCGAACCGTCCGGTTCGATTACTCGCCAGTATCAGGAACTGCTGGCCGTGGACGGAGTGGCCGTTCAATACACGGACGACGGCATTCAGGAACTTGCCGATGTAGCCTTTCACGTCAATCAGTCGACTCAGAACATCGGAGCTCGTCGCCTGCAGACAATCATGGAACGGCTGCTCGAAGAAGTCAGCTTCGAAGCGCCTGATTCCGGACCTCGGACAATCACAGTGGATCGCAGTTTTGTGAAACAGCGACTGGACGACGTTCGCAGGGACGAAGACCTGAGCCGGTTTGTGCTGTGATCTCGCCGTCTTTCGTCTGATCTCTGTAGTTCAGGCTCCCGCCAGGAGTGGCAGGAATCCGAAGTTGACATGGCCTGGGATTGCACAGGTTTTGGTCGGTTGTGTGGAGCTGTGCTTCGCAGCGGAGCTGCCGCAGCATTTCGCACCAGGTTTCAGCCTGAGGTTGGAGCTGAATTCTTTATGGCGTTGGGCAGTGGCCTCGCATTGTGCAAACTTCCATTCGGGATCAAACCTGAGTCGCTCAGAAAACAGCATGTACCGGACACGCATCTTCAGCAAAGTAAATAACGGAATTCCATGACTTCATCTTCCGAACAACTGCAGGACCTGCTCTCAACCGCCGTCCGCTGTCAGACGCTGGTGAAAGCTGTGTTCAGCAGTCCGGCGGTTCGAGGCGATCACGAACCGTCACGCATTGATGTTCGTCCGGTGCTGATCAGGAATCAGCCGTCCGTGCAGCTGGCGGTTCGTCAGGGCCAGCAGGAGTTCCATCAGAACTACAGCATCGCAGACGCCGAGACCGAACTCGGCGGTCTGTGTGACGGAAGATTTCGCGATGTGCGACTCGAAACAGTGACGGAAATCTGGACGGCCAGCTGTGATCGAGTCGGAAGGTTTCGCGTGAAGCAGCTGGGCTCCCGGCCCACGGCAACTGACTCACAGCCGGTCGATCATAATCGAACACGACAGTATCTGATTCCGGATGGAATGCCCTGTCCTTTTCTGATCGCCACCGGCATCATGTCGGCCGACGGAAAGGTTCGGGCGAGCCACTATCGGAAGTTTCGACAGATCAACCGCTATCTGGAATTCATTCGCGACATTCATGCTCGCCTGCCTGCAGAAGGAATCATTCGAGTTATCGATTTTGGTTGCGGGAAAAGTTATCTGACTTTTGCTGCGCATCACCTGCTGACGGAGATTCTGCATCGTGATGTTCACATGACCGGTCTGGACCGGCGTCCCGATGTGATTAGCACGTGTCAGAAGATCGTCGAGGAGCTGCAGCTGAGCAGTCTGAATTTTGAACAGGGCGACATTGCCGGTTATGCCCCGGAGGGCCCCGTCCATCTCGCGATTTCACTGCACGCGTGTGACACCGCCACAGACGATGCTCTGGCCAACGCCGTGGCCTGGGGCAGTGACGTGATTTTTGCGGTTCCGTGCTGTCAGCATGAGCTGGCGACAGCTCTGCCTGCGGATCGTTTTCC
This sequence comes from Planctomycetaceae bacterium, assembly GCA_041398865.1. Taxonomy (GTDB): domain Bacteria; phylum Planctomycetota; class Planctomycetia; order Planctomycetales; family Planctomycetaceae; genus Fuerstiella. The sequence goes on along the minus strand of JAWKTY010000018.1, from coordinate 75,610 downwards.
TGCGCTCTCACGACACGGCATTCTGCACGAACGCTTCGCATCGCTGGCGACGGACAGCATTCGATCAGCTCTGCTGGCACAAGTCGGCTATGAAACGGACGTGATGGAATTCATCGACATGGAACACACGGCAAAGAACATCCTGATTCGAGCCGTCCGGAAGGCGAACAGAGGTGCAGTTGTCCCGAACTCACAGACTGATCGTGGGTTTCAGGCGTTCCTGCAGCAGCTGGGGGTCGGCCCTTTAAGACTTCAGCGAAAGCTGGAAGAGTTCGGCCTGTTGCCAACAGAGTAGGTCAGGTTTCGGAGTAGCTGCGCTCAGATAAGGGATCAGGAACCAAAAGTGCGCAGCTCCCTTCGGGCCATTTGGCTATTGGTTCCTGACCCCTTTTTTGAGCCCGTCATGAATAAGATCGATGGGGACGCGTCGCCCCTTCCGCTGCGGAAAGCTGAAACCCTGGGCTGGCCGCACGCTTTGCCGGCCCATGTCACCTGTCGCCGATCCATTTCTGCCTGATCACTACAATCCGTTCGGAAGCGGATGACATTTCGGAATTGTGTCCCGGCTGCAGGGATTGGTTCAGGATTTCAGCGACAGCTGACGAAGTCGATGATGACCTGCCGTTCGGCAGAATTCGCCGAAACTTTCTCGTGCCCTTTTATCGAAGGGCGAACGATTCGCGGATCTGTTGACGGCAGTCTGATTATTCAATGCAGCTGACATTCCAACCTTGCCTGATGGAGGACCGAACCAGGCCATGCATCCGGATCGCAAAATCGGAATTGCCATGGGGATTCTGCTGATCGGCGTAGTGGCGGCGTTGTTCTTCCGCAATGAACCGCTTTACGTCGAAGAGGGTCTGTCTGCGCGCCGCGAATCGGAACTCAACCGCCAGCTGAAGGAACGGGATGTCTCTGTCTACCTGACTTCCGATTCCGCCCCGGCAGACGCCGATGACGACCGTGAGCCTGAATGGACACTGTCCGATGTTCTGGAGCAGACTCGAAGAAACGATGCCGTGCCCGCTCCAATCGGTCTCCCGGTGCCGACTGTTGTTCAGCGGAATCCGGAGAGTCCTTTGAAGTTTGCTCCGCCGGAACCGCTGCCCGAAGTCACTGAAACTGCACCCACCGACGCGGCGACACCTTCAGAAGACGCCGTCCCGCTTCCGCCAGCCGCGAACCAGCTCGGTGCGCCGAAGGAATCGCAATCGGCCGAATACATCGAATACACGGTGAAATTCGGGGATACGCTGTCCGGTATCGCGGAACGTTTTCTCGGAGCTCAAAGCCGCTACCGCGAAATCTACGAGATCAACAAAGACCGGATGCCCAACCCAGATGCTCTGAAAGTCGGAAAAGCACTCAGAATCCCGCGCAGCTGACCGGCCACCTGGCGGGAGAGCTCCGGTGAGACGCAAACTGTCGCCCTGCTAAAACCGGAGATCTGTGCAATCTGAGAGGCAGTCGGCTTGCTGATAAACGGGCCTCACACAATTGTGGAATTTGCATTCCTGAGTTCGCCGGCTTGTAGTTTTTGCAATCCGAGGGTCCTTCAGGCAAGCCCTCGACTTTGGTTCTCGGATCGCGTAACGCTCGATCACACAGGGACTTGCGCTGACTTCCGGGTGCACCGGCCTCAAAGGGGCCTGAAGTGGATCGGCATTTGCTGCTGTTTGCAGTGAGGTCGTGCAATGGATTGCCGACTGCTGCCGAGTCGAAGTGTCAAACCTCCGGCCGGTGCCTGACTTGCTGATGATTGAAACACGGAACGAGCATGGACGCTTCGCTGCCGCGGTTCGCACTAATCCTGCTGTCACTGTTCATTTCGACAGGGGCAACATTCCGCACGGACAACTTCACAGTCACCGCTCCCACACAGGAAGTGGCTCAGCAGGTGGCCGTCGCCGCTGAAGCTTACCGTCGTGAGCTGGCGATTTTCTGGCTGGAACGTCCGCTGCCCAACTGGTCGCGTCCCTGTTCCATCAAAGTCCGTCCGGACGTGATGGGTGCCGGCGGAGAAACTCGGTTTCAGTTCGTGGGCAATGAAGTGCTGAACTGGAACATGTATGTTCAGGGCTCGCTGGAACGCATTCTGGATTCCGTCCTTCCGCATGAAGTGAACCACACCATCTTTGCGTGTCACTTCCGTCGTCCTTTGCCGAGATGGGCCGATGAGGGGGCAGCCACACTGTTCGAACATCGCAGTGAACAGGCCAAGCAGCTGGGACTGCTGAACCAGGTGCTCAATAATCCTCGCGAGTTCATTTCTCTGCGAGACCTGCTGACGATGAAGGAATATCCCAAAGGCTACCGCCCTATGCTGATTCTGTACGCCGAAGGCTATGCTCTGGCAGACTTTCTTGTGCAGCAGGGCGGTCGAAAGAAGTATCTGAAGTTCATGGCCGACGGAGAACGCATGGGCTGGACGGAAGCGATTCGAGCCAACTACAGCCATGGCGGAGTTGACGCTCTGCAGGCCAACTGGAAGGGATGGGTTCTGGCGGGAATGCCCAAGCTGAAACTGCCCAAAGACGAGGCTCTGGTTGAAACCGAACGGCCCGCTTCAAAGCCGCTGGTTCAGGGATTGTCTGTGGCTCGACCGGAAATCCTGGAAGAATACCTGACCGTTCCTGTCGTCCGATCACAAAGCCCGGAACCGGCGGAGATGCCGGTCCGAACTGCAGCAGTTCAGGGCACATCCCGCGACGAGCCAGCTGTCAGCCCGCCGACCGGTCGTCGCCATCCGCTGGAGGGAGCGATCTTCTTTAACACACCGAATGTTCAGCCGACCGGCCAGTCAGTTCCGAAAGCTAAGGTGCCTCCGTCGACAACACGAACTCAGGTCGCCGAAGACGCCGACAGCTTTCGCCGAAACAGTTTCGAAGCGCCCGTTCCGCAGCCAATGAGACCACAGATGGAGGCAACGGGGCTTCAGGAAGATTCCAGACATTTTACGCCACAGCAGCGCAAACATCTTTCTCAGGAACGCAGAGCGGTGACCGGTTCCATCCCGCAATGGGCCGGTTTTCCGGGGCAAAAGGAATTGTTCTGATTCCACGCAGAAGGTCATGAATCCACATGACCCGCACGAACTTCACCGGGTGCCTCCTCCGCTTGTCAGCCGGTGCTTCTGCAGTTGCCCGCGTTTCCATCGGGCGAGTCATCACCCGCATGATGGCTCGCCCGAGTTTCTTTTCTACTTATTATTCGAAGCACAGCAGCCGACCGTTGGCGGCATCTTCGCCCACAACCAGGCTGCCTTCTCCGATGGCGATTCCCGCATTGATGGCTTTGCCCCCGTTGAACTTCCACGCTTCGGTTCCGTCGGTCAGTGACACTCCATACAGATTGCCGTCACCGGATCCAAAATAAATGCGATCTCCAACAATCGCTCCGGAACATTCAATGCGGGCTCGAGTCGCAAACGTCCATGCAGCTTTTCCGGATGCGCGATCGATGGCATGCAGGTGCTTGTCGTGACCTCCCACAAGAACCAGACTGTCCGTCACGGCGGCCGAAGCGTGATACGGCATGTCACGTTCGCCGTGATAACGCCAGAGAATTTCACCGGTTTTCCAGTTCACCGCAGTGACTTCACCGCCGTGGGAACCGACGTACAGAGCATCGTCGACCACCGCGGGTGAAGCAATCAGGTAGGAGTTCATCGCCACGTCACGAACCTCGCTGCCATCATTCAGATCGATGACTCGCAGATGAGCATCACAGCCGCTGACAAACGTGAAATGGTCGGCAACAGCCGGTGAACAGTTGATGCGATCGCTGGTTCCGAACTTCCACTGTTCCTGTCCCGCCGAGTCCAGGCAGTACAGAAAACTGTCGTGTGATGCCAGCAGCAGTCGATCTCCAAACACCGCAACTCCGCCCGCGATTTCTGCATCGGTGGCATACTTCCATAACAGCCTTCCATCCTGACGACTGACGGCGTGCAGCACACCGTCTTCGTCGCCCACATAGACCGCGGTGGCTGTGACCAGGGGAGCGGCCTTCCATCCCGGAGCAAACTTTTTGGGATCCGGGTCGGCAATTGAACGGTACTGCCAGATTTCCTGCCCCGTTCGTCGATCCAGACAAAACAGCGTTCCTGACAGTGATGGAGCGAACACCTGATTGCCAACGATCGCACAGGTCGCCACCCAGCCGTCTTTGGATTCCAGCTGCCACTTCAGTTTGGGATTGTCCGACATCCGGCATCGGGAAATTCCACGCTGGTCCGGGCCGTTGCGAAACGAAGACCAGCTGGTTTCCGTCGGCGCAGCGACAGTTTCTTCAGCCGACAGCCAGGAACTCTGTCCAAGGGACGCAAGCCCGGCACCGGACGCCAGAAGCGAAAGAGCATTCCGTCGGGAAATCAGATGGTTCATCAGCTCGATCCAGAAAAGATTCGTCGCTCGTACCTGCAGACGGCGATCACGTCGCAGGAAGGATTCACGCCGCAATTATCATCGCTTCAGCATGTCCGGAGAATCCCCAGACCGGAAAATGCGAAAAATGCAGCATTTCAACCAATCGAAAACGATCACAACGCCGCAATCCGCGCAACCGCTGACGACAATCCGAATCAGTTCGTCCGGGAAATCCATGTGCGAAAACGTCGGCACAGAAGGACGAGCGCAATGACAGTGAAAATCTGATAAAACCGGTGTCCGATCCGGGGCACTGTGCTTCCGTCGTTCCGGCACGAACGTGTGCATCTGGCATCCACTCCGAGGTTGAGACGTTTGGCCGAATGTCGGCTTTGATCGGGCGTGGAGCTGTTCACTTCCGGGTGGTCTTTTCGGTGAGGTTTTTTTGTGATGGTTGGATTCTGGTGTCCCTGCCTTTCGCGAATTGCCGGGTTGTTGCTTGTTCTGTCATCGTCTGTCGTGCTGGCTGATCGGGACCCGATTCGGCTGACTCACGGACCGATGCTCGGACGGCCGACGGCGACGTCCATGGCCGTGTGGGCTCGAACGTCGGACGCGGGAAATTTTTCAGTTCGATACGGTACTGCTCCGGATCAACTCGTCCGGACATCGGAACCAGCGACCACATCCGTTGATCACGACAACACCGGAGTTGCTGAACTGACGGACCTGCATCCGGACACCGTCTACCATTATCAGGTGTTCATTGAAGGACGACCACACGGTCTGCCCGGACACTTTCGAACTCTGCCTTCCGCCGACGAGACTCGTCACGCGGAGTATAATCCTCGCGGACTGTTCAACTTTCGATTTCAGATCGGGTCGTGTGCCAACCAGAACCCGCTGCACGGCGGCGGGCATCGAGCCACCACGTATGAACATCTGAATTCGGCATGGGCCGATCGCGTTCATTTTCACATCATGAATGGAGACTGGCTGTATGAGGAACTGCGTGAGTATCCGCCGGAAGCATGGCGGTTGACTCAGGGCCTTCCTCAGCTGCCGCTGTCGGTGCAGGTCATGCCGACGATCGTGGGAGTCTGGGAAAACTACAAACTGTATTTGAGTCGCGGGGTTGAACTGGCGAAGTGGCATCGGCATGTCCCGTCGTATTTCACGTTCGACGATCACGAACTGGTCAATGACATCTGGGGATCTTCAGAAGCCGGCAAACGACATCGCCGAACCGTCTTCCGAGACATCGGAACATCCGCCTGGTTCGACTATCTGGGCTGGGCCAATCCGATGGAATACAGCCACCCCATTCATTTCGGCAAGGCATCGCTGAAGGCAGGAAGTCCGCTGCTGGTGGATCCGAACACAGATTTTACTCGGCTGCCGCTTTCAGAAATGCTGAATCTGCATATCCACTGGGGAACCGCGGAAGCCGGCGTCAACGACCTGAAGTACGACAATGACGACGGAAATCAGAATTCGTACGTCTACGACATTGTCGAAGTTGTGGATGCTCACACACTGAAACTGCACATGCCCGCAAAGACGGATGACGCCGATGTGAGCTATTCGATCGGCCGCCGCAGCTACGGAAAGTTCACGGTTTCAAACTGCGATTTTTTTCTGCTGGATACTCGAGGCGATCGCGACATGCACGATGTTCGTCAGCGAGACAAACCCGGTGTCTCGATGCTGGGCAAACATCAGCGCGAATGGCTGCTGAATTCCATGAAGAACAGTTCGGCCGATTTCTTTTTCGTGATTTCGACAGTGCCGTTCATGGTTCCGCACAGCGGTGCCGGTGGATTTGAATTCGATGAAGAGAACAAGGAAGAAGCCTGGACCGGGTTCTTTGATGAACGGGAACTGCTGATTCGGGAATGGGAACAGCTGGGCAAAAAGGTGTTCGTCATGACCGGCGATCTGCACAACAGCTTTGCCATCAAAGTCACGGACAATATCTGGGAATTCTGCTGCGGGCCGCACAACAGCGTCAATCACGTGCCCGCTCTGGACGAAAGCAACCGCCCGGCCACCGGACGCTTTCAGTTCGGACCGCGGGAATGTGACATTCGCTGGAGCAGTTACATTCTGCCCGATCTGCCACGGCTGGAACGCCTGTATCCTCATTTCTGCGTTGTTCAGATTAACAACGTCTTCAACATGCCTCAGAAACTCGGCGACAATCGCTGGGTCGCCTACCCGCACCCACAGGTTGTCTTTCAGTACTATGACGGCCGCACCGGGGAACTTGACTATGCAGAAGCCGTCAGCGTCGATCATTAACCGGTCTGACTGACATCAGTGGCGTAAGCGTCCAGCTTGCTTCAAACGTCATCCGCCAGCCGTGGACGCCGACAGCCACTGCGATGCGACAGTTACTGATCCTTCCACCGAGGATCCTGCTGAAGCCGCCGTCAGCAGGTCGGGACTCAGTGTGTCGTTCTCAGCCAGACGGACGGGCGTCCTGTAACCGGCCAGCGCGATCAGTTCTGACCGCACGTTGAGAGTTCGATCCAGATTCAAGATCGCTGGCGGCTCGGTCGGGGCACCCGGCAACACACTGATGGATTGAATCGGTCCACAGTACAGCGATGCCAGCAGCACCGGAACTTCCTGACCGGCAACAGCTTTCAGATCGATCTTTGCCCGATCGCTCACCTGGTGCAGAACTCCGACCGCCTGACGCAGGTCCCAGACTCGCATCGCATCACTGGTGGTGCCGATCAGCTGGAAGCGGCGTTCGATTTGAATCAGTTTCTTCGGATCACCCTGCCACGCATCCGTCCCCCGACCTCGTCCCGTCACGACGGCAACTGATCGCTGATTTGAGATTTCCTCACGGATGAAGTCGGTCAACGGATTTGAGGTTTCATCGGCGGTTTCGTTTCCGGACGTCATGGCGGCGATGTTCTGTTGCCATGACGTCTGGTCTGCATAGATAAGTGTCACTTCGGCCTGTTGATTCAGGATGTCTTGAGGTGTCTGTTTTTTTTCCCCTCCCGCCGGGCAGAAGACATCCATCGTGAGATTCACATGAGGCTGCGACGAGAAGCTGATTCGGATCGTTCGGTGTTTCGAAGTCTGAGCCTTCGGAAGGAATTCTGCCGTCGGCGCTGTCAGCGGAGCCGGAGCACCGGCGCTGTTCGGCCAGGCTCGAAAACACGTCATCTGCAGATGTTGCGTTGTCCGGTCGACCCACCGCCCCGGGTCTTTGAGAATCTCGTCGACCGTCGCGGCCTTTGGCTGCGGAACGAATGTCTGATCGATCCGCGTATTCACTTCGTCGGCCGGCAGATCGGCGAAGACTTTCAGCTGAGGCGGCTCAAAAAACTTCACCGCAGCCATCTCAATCAGGCTTTCGTCCTGCTTCAGCCAGCGATTCATCCATCGGAAGGCGTGGATTCGCAGTTCCTGGGTATCCTTGTGAGGGCCCTCCGTGATCTGCAGCCCGAGCCGTTCGGGTTTCTGATACAGGTCATAAATATGGCTGACCTGTCGATGCACATTGACCACTCCGTCCAGCGGAAAAATGGTATCCTTGTCGGTGTTGCTGATCAGCAGTGGTCGAGGTGCCACCAGAGCGGCAACCTTCGCATAATCCCAGCCGAAGGTATTAACCATGAACATACAGTCGCAGTGTCCTTCGACACATCCGTCAACGACATGTTTTCTCAGCGACGTAATTCCGGCGACAGGCACAGCGCACTGAATGCGTTCGTCCAGAGCGGCAATCCACCAGCTGTAGGCTCCGCCGCCGGATCGACCGCTGACTCCCATGCGCTGAGAATCGACCTCGGGACAGGTTTCCAGAAAATCGAGTGCCCGAATGCAGTTCCACGCTTCAACTCCGGCCGGCGTGTAGCCTCGGGAATTCCACCACCAGCGATTTTCGCGGTAGGTTCCGTGGTGAACTCCTTCGATTTCGCCCAGCTGCAGCGTATCGATCACCAGACACACGTAACCGTTTCGAGCAAACCACGCTCCGTGATGATGGTACGTGAACTTATTGCCGAAGCTGATTCCGTCCTGCTTGACGCCTCCGTGACCACAGACATACAGAACCGCCGGACACGGTTTGGCGACCTTCGCCGGGACGAACAGGTTGCCCGTGACGTACAGCCCCGGCGAAGACTGAAAGCTGAGCTTCCGCACGGTGAACCCCGGTCCCTCCTGAACTCCGGTCACCTGCACCTGCAGATCTGTTCGCTCAGGCAGAGGATCCAATCCCAGCATGCGAAACAGCTGCTGCCGAAGAACGGGAACTTCGGCCTGCCATTCCTGCAGAGTCGCATACTTCAGCAGCGACTGGTGACGTTCGATGTCCGAAACCTGGTCTTCGAACCACGCTGCCAGTTCCGGATTTTCGTCCAGAGAACGATCAGCAGCGGTCGCCGCCGTCCCGCATAACACCACACTCAGACCGGCCACCACACTCAGAAAGACCACGAAAACTCGACACATCGGAACCACTCCTCAAGTGGGCAGTGGGCACAGCCCACACCCGATACGAGCTGACGCTCGAAAACATAACGTTAGTCGCTCAGAAAACAAAGTTTACGGCGGAAGGCAGACTTTCTGCCTGGTGACGTTACTGTTCAGAGCGTCAGTTGCAATCGATGTGATTCTCAACTGCGATTCTGGCTGCAGCGAACATGGTTGGGTGGACTGGAACTCGGGAACTGTCCCGGTCTACACTTCCGTCTGCACACTGACGGTTCGGACACCTCACTCTCTCCCGCTGCTCACATTCATGGCCCGAGAAACCACGATTCGCCCGCCCGATGACGACGATCACGACGTTGAACAGGCGTTCGGTGGCAGGTCGTCGTTTTCTCCGGGAAATCCGGGCATTCCGGCAGACGACGCCTCGTCCGAACTGGAAGAAGAGTTGCGGCCGTCGCGGCTGAACGATGTCATCGGTCAGTTGGCCGTCGTCGAACGAATTCGCATTCTGCTGGAAGCGGCCAAAAAACGAGGCGAACCGCTGGGGCATCTGCTGCTGGACGGGCCTCCGGGACTCGGCAAGACAACGCTGGCAATGCTGATTCCCAAAGAGCTGGGCACTGACTTTCAGATCACGGCCGGGCCGTCTCTGAGTGCACCGAAAGACCTGCTGCCGTACCTGACCAATGCCGGAGCCGGTTCGGTTCTGTTCATTGACGAAATTCATCGCATGCCGCCGGCGGTCGAGGAATTCATCTATCCGGCGATGGAAGACTTCCGAGTTGACATTACTCTGGGAGACGGCCTGAACGCTCGCACCATCAACATGCAGCTGCAACCGTTCACGGTGATCGGCGCGACAACTCGCAGCGGCATGCTGACAGCCCCTCTGCGCGACCGGTTTGTGAATCGGGAACATCTGAGCTTCTACTCGGTCGCGGAGCTCACCACGATCATCCGGCGAAACTCGGCCAGACTCAGAACAGAGATTTCCGAAGAAGCGGCTCACGAAATTGCCATTCGGTCCCGAGGCACCCCGCGAAAGGCCAATAACTGGCTGAGGTGGACTCGCGACTACGCGGACGCTCGCAGCAACGGCCGCATCACACTGGAAGTTGCCCGGAAGGCTCTGGAAATGAAGGCCGTCGATCCGCGGGGCCTGGAAGAACTGGACCGCCAGTACATCAACACAATCATTTCCGTATTCGGAGGCGGACCGGCCGGAGTTCAGGCGATCGCTCACACGATGAACATCCCCGCCGACACTCTGGAAGACGAAATCGAGCCTTATCTGCTGAGAGAAGGTCTCATCCAAAGAACCCCTCGCGGCCGCACCATCACCGCCGACGCCTGGAAACATGTCGGCAAAAAACCACCGGAAGACAATTCAGGCAGCGGAAAGAACGCCGGTCAGGGACAACTGTTCTGACGTTTGCACTGGACGCCAGTTTTTGAGGTTTAAATCTTTCCCCGGACGCAGCTCACTGTGAGTCAGTTTTCGGTCTCTGACACCTTTGTTCCCGCACAGGTTTTGGTCCATTGTCTCGGGCAGTGTTTCGCAGCGGAGCTGCGGCAGCATTCAGCCCCAGACTGAAGCCGCAGAAGCCCGAGGCTACGCGCTGCCGCCGCGACGAGCGAAAGTGCAACAAAACTCTTCGAGTGCGACCGCACTTGCGGGGTTCATGCTCTGAGGGGACTTGGGTTGAGGAACTCTTTTTGGAAGTCACCCCAGGCGTTGGATGAGACGACCAAGCCTTCGATCGGAAGCCTCGCCCACCCATAGCCCATAATACGAATGCCCATCCGAGTGTGGCCCTGCAAAGTGATAGTTCTCGTAAACCGTCTGCCGGTCGTCTGCACAACCCGCAAGAATCACCACTGCCAGCATCCCGTATCGAACCTGAAATAACATGGCATTCTCCAAACTATTTCGTAACAGCTCTGTCTTCAGTTGCTGAATTCTCACACGGAATACCCTTGTGGCCACCCCTGTCTCGAATCTCGGATTACCCAAGGCAACCGACGATTCATTCGTCACTCACTTCCTTCAGCGTCACATTCGATTGCTTCAAGGTCATCGCGAGGTCGTCGTGGCTGGTTTGAGTGGGGTCGATCCAGACGATCGCTTTGCCATCTTGAAAACTGGCGGTGGCATGGACGACGCCAACATTTCGAAGCAGAATGTCATGCACGGCAAGTGAACAGGCTTTGCAGTCGAGGCCAACAATGTTGAATTCGACTCGCTGAAGCTGGTCATGAGGAAGTCTGCCCACCGGCCTCACGGAGAAGAGTCCGGTGGAAAGCTGCCGAACCATGTTATTGAGTCGCTCAATGACCTGGTCTGAGGTGGCGTTCTTGAATGTGTCACTCTCATTGGCGTACTGAATTGTCGCCTCAGCCCTTGTCACATCGAGGGACTTCAACGCAACGTCCGGAATACGCTGGATGAGCTCGCTGAACGCGTCGGCACGTTCCGGAATGAACAGACCGACAACTCGAATGGCCACACTGTGTTCGTCATCGAAAATGTAGTCAGGTGCGGGCGAAGTTGGCTGTTCTTCATCGGGAGTTCTCAGTGCCGGTGAAGTGACAGTGGGAAGCGTGGCCGTCATCAGCATGCGCTGGTCGTCGTCAGCACTATTTGTGACTGCTGCTCTGCTGTCATCATTCTTTTCGTAGATGACGGTGTCGAGTCCACTGGTGAACAGTGGGCTGCCGATGACCTCGTGGAGTAGAGTGCGCAAGCCACCCTGTTGTGCCACTGTTCGGTCGGCAATAGAGGCCAGGGCCGGGCGATCGCTGAAGCGTACGGTCTGTCCTGTTGAGTATACCACAAAACGCTGGGCTAGATTTTCAAGAAGCGGTCGCGAATTGGTTGTGGCAATGTGTTGGAATTCCTGAATGTCCTTGAAGGTTTCGCCACCTGGCAGCTCTCCACTGGCGTCGACGTCCTTACCCAGTCGAAATCCAATACCAATGAACGGATCGATGGCCCCACGCTCGGCAGGATCGCCTTCGCCAATGGAGCGGTATCGCGCGCGGAATCCTCCAATGACGTCAAACGCTTCGAGGGCGAATCCGGGAGGATCAATTCTCTGATGACAGGAGGCGCAGAGTGCATTGTTTCGATGTTTTGCCAACTGGTCCCGAATGGTCGTGGCTCCCTGAACGTCGGGCTCTATGGCCGACACGTTCGAAGGCGGTGGCTCAGGCGGCTGGCCCAGCAGGCGGTCGAGTACAAAGGCGCCGCGTGGAACGGGACTGGTGGTGGTGCCATTCGCCGTGATTTTCAGAATCGACGCCTGCGTCAGCAGCCCGCCACGTGGACATCCTGCCGGGAGCGGAACACGCCGGATCTGCGTCCCCGTCACATTGGGAATTCCGTAGTGCGTGGCGAGCTTCTGGTTCAGCATGAGGAAATCAGACTTCAGCAAATGGCTGACGTCGAGGTCCTGTTCCAGCAGTTCCCGGAAATATGCCCGCGTTTCGGCGACCATACAGTCCTGCAAATACGGGCTGAATTCGGGATACAGTTTCTTGTCCGGGTCCGTCGCGGCAATGTCATACAGCTTCAGCCACTGCCCCGGAAAGTCATCGACGAACCGCTTCGCATGAGGATGCCGGAGCATCCTTTCCACTTCCGCATGCAGCACTTCTGGACGACGCAATTTCCCCGTCGCAGCCAGTTGCGCAAGTTGTTCATCGGGGGTGGAATTCCAGAGGAAGTACGAAAGTCGGCAGGCCAGGGCATAGTCGTCCGGCTTCGCGGTTGGTTCGGCAGGTACGGAATCATCGACGTGGTACAGGAAGTCCGGCGAGATCATCGCACTGCGGTAGGCCATGCGCATGGCGAGTTCAAAGCAGTCGCCAGCTTCGAGGCGTGCCTGCACGATGGCGACATATTGCTGACGCACCGCGTCAGCAACCGGCCGCCGGAACAGTTTCGGCAGGGCGCTGGCCAGTAGCCGGTTTGCGTCAGCAATGGGATGCTCGCTATGAACTGTCCAGATGCCGGGTTCAGGATCAGGCCGGTTCATGCCCGCACCGAGTTGGCGCGGTCGTTTGTGATTGGGTGGCTGCATGCCCGGATGTTCTTCCTGCTTGAACTCCACCAGCGGCAAGTCACCGAACAGCAGCTTGTGACTGGCTGGTGGCCACTCATCGTAGAGCGGGCCTTCAATGTCGAGCCAATCCACCACAATTCCTGGCCCGGTGAATTCCATGGCCCGTTTCTTCTTGTGGTAGTTCGCCGCTGGTGCCAGGGAGGCTGTGTTAAAGCCAATAAGTTCGTTGTGATTCAGCCAGACCACCACTTCATGTTCGAGTGGATTTTCAACGGGGGCATTGAAGTACCCCAGCACGTAACTGGGATGCTGTCCGCCACGGCCATCACCTGTCAGTTGCACGACCGACAGGCGAGCGGCCTCGGTGCCGCGACCAGGAAGGACATTTCCCTGATCCCACCCAAAACTCCAGAGCGAAGTCCGCACCCGATACCTCGCCGGATAAACGGTGACATGTTCAATGAAGTACGGGCTGACTGATTCATCTTCATGACGAAACAGGCCGACGCTCGCACCGTTATCAAAGGAGCCCCACCGCTCATGCGCCCCCTGATCCAAATGGTTCTGCTCACCCGCGGGTGGAAAGTCGGGATCGGGCTGCCCATTCTTCAGCAGCACACCGTCTCCATTCATGACAATGTGGGCCACGAACCCGCCTCGGTTCACCAGTGAAATCCGCCGCGTGGAAATGGCTGGAGGCTCCGGTCGCGTGGCAATGGCATAGTCCAAAACGTGGTCGGCCGCCTCGAGGTATTTCGCGATATTCACGTGCGAAATGTCGAGGGCTTCGGGAACCTTGTCGAAGCCATGCGCTTCCCCATCAGCGGGCAGATTGCCGGAGAGTGCAATTCCAGGCATGTCGAACAAATCGCGAATGGTGTTTTCGTACTCTGTGCGCGTGAGCCGACGCAGACGTGGCTGGGTCTTGACAAGTTGCTGTTCGGCGGTGGTCAGCGTTTCTCTCAGTCGCGTGAGAAACTCGTCGCGTTGTGCCGTCGTGGGTTGATCGGCATCATCGGGCGGCATATGGCTGGTGGCGACCTGATCATGCAGTTTGACCCACTGCCGCAGCACATCAGGCTGCTTCAAGTCGTGCGAAATCGTGGTGAAATCCAGCCCCGCCGGCGCACTATCGGCTGAGTGACAATCAACACAGAACTGCCTGAGAAATTTGTCAATTTGCTGATCGGCTCCACATGCCGCACCGCAGGAAAAAAACAGAACGCGCGTGAAACGCTGAGAATTACGACGCATGGAAACGACTCGGTCGAGTGCAATCGAGGGACGTCGGGGAACGATGAGCCTTACGCGAAGTCGAGACCTCGCATGGTCCCCTTGCCCGAGGAAAACTCACCAACTTCCATGCCAAGTCGCTGCAGCATGGACACATACAGATTTGAAAGCGGATAGTTGTGCTCCGTATCGAACGCGAGGTGCTGCCCGTGCCGAAAGCCGCCGCCTGCCAGCAGTGCGGGCAGGTTCGCGTTTGAGTGGGAATTTGCACTCCCCATGCAGGTTCCATACAGCACCATGGTGCGGTCGAGCAGCGATTCATTCTGCTCCTTTGACTCGCTGAGTTCCGTGAGAAATCCGTTGAGCGCGTCGAACTGACGTTCCTCGTGCCCGCGCAGTTCCGCCAATACCTCCGGGCGATTCCCGTGATGCGTAATGTTGTGAATGACAGTGGTATCGATGAACAGCGAAATAATGCGCGTCGAGTCAGTTTCGAGTGCCAGTTTCATGACGTCGAATATCATTCGGGACCGTTCGACGAACTGGCGGGGATCTTTGTTCTCTTCGGGAGCTTTGGCCTCGACTTGCGGCTTGGGCCGATACTCCCACTCCTGCGCCGCGAGCAGACGTTGCTCCAGCTCACGAACCGCGTTCTGGTACTGATCGAGCCGATGCTGATCGGCGGCAGAAAGCTGTTTGCTGAGTCGACGTGACTGGTCGGCCACGAAATCGAGCGTGCTGCGTCCCTGTCGCAAGGCTTCGACTCGGGCCTCAACTTCATCGGGGCGGCCCTGTACGAACAGTTTCTCGAACAGCTTTCGGGGACTCTGCTCTGAGGGAATGGGAGCCCCACTCCGCGTGTAGCTGAGCGTGGCATTTTCGTTCGTGATCGCCAATACCAGCGAAGGGAATCGCGTGGCGTTCCCCATGTGCTCGGCGGCAAGCTGGTCGAGCGAGACTCCGTTACGAAACCCGCCTCGTTCGGGATGCGGCGTTCCGGTCAGAAAACATTTCTCAGCAGCGTGGCCGCCAGTGACACCAGGCAGACTCACTCCCGAAAACACCGTGAGCTGGTTGCGGTGTGTCGCCAGTCGTTCCAGATAAGGACTCGCCTTGTAGTCGCGTCCTGTTCCTTCAGGGAAGAAGTAGCGAGGGAGGATTCCCATGTTCGTTTCAATGCACACCATGCGGCGCGGCAACTCCAGGAGGTCGTCTGCGAGAGTTGGCTGCATGGCATCCAGCAGCGGAAGTGCCAGTGCGACGCCGGACGCCCGGAGAAAGGTGCGGCGGGAAAGAGCCGTGCGAGTCAGTGCGGCGTGAAATCGCATGCTTGTTGTCCTGAATGTGGGCGAGTACTTTCGAAGCGTCTGCGCTATTGCGGCCTGGGAACGACGATCAACGTTATCGGGCAGCTGGGTGTGGCGACGAGGGTTTGTGGTTTCTCGACGGCCATCGGATCTTTATGAAACGGAACCTGCATTTGGCCCAGCATGGAGAGTGTCTATTTTCCTACACGGTGGCGCCGGCGACTGTTTTGGAATTGGTCAATCGTTCAATTTGATTTCAGAGAGAGTAGGCTCGACCTTGCCTGGAGGGGCAGGAATCCCGAGTTGACATGGGCTCGGATTGTACGGGCTTTAGTCCTTTAAACAACATTTTTGACACCTCAGGCGGAGCCCTCCTGATTTGACGAGAGGAACTGCCGTCTCCTCAGGGTATGGGATTCAGGCTGCCGTTTCGGCTGGCTTTCGGCAAAGCTCGCCATTTCGAATCTTATCAGTTCATCATCGCCAGAAGGCTTTTCATACAGGCGACGAGAACGACCTGCTTCACCTTCCCACGAATCAGCAATGAGTCTTGGATGACGTGCGGTGCGAGTCAGGGCGGATGGGAGGGATTGCGCGACCGGGGCGGGGGAATCGGGTGCTCGAAAGTCGGCTGCCAAAACGACTGACGAACGCCGATGTTTCGCTGCCTGCCGAGATCACGCCAGACGGCAAAGTCTTTGATTGCATTGACTTGCAGCAGAGAAAAGTCTTCTGGCACGATCTTCGCATTAGATCGCTCGCACGGCAGATTGCTGCCAAAACGAGACATGAATCCGAGTTAGTTCACCTGATCGGTTGTCAGATTGAGGAGAAACCGTGGCTAAGTTATTGACGTTCGATGAAGAAGCACGCAAGGGGCTGCTTTCCGGCGTTTCCAAGTTGTCCCGAGCTGTTTCCAGCACGCTGGGTCCTCGCGGACGAAATGCGGTTCTGGACAAAGGCTGGGGTGCTCCCAAGGTCACGAAGGACGGTGTGACCGTCGCTGAGGACATTGAGCTGGAGGATCCCTACGAAAACGTGGCCGTTCAGCTGGTGAAGGAGGCCGCTTCCAAGACCAATGACGTCGCCGGTGACGGAACCACTACCGCGACAGTTCTGGCGGAAGCCATCTACCGCCACGGTCTGAAGTTCATCGCTGCCGGTGCCGGTGCGATGTCGCTGACTCGTGGAGCTCAGAAGGCTGTCGACGCAGTTGTCGAAGAGCTGAAGAAGATGGCCAAGCCTGTGAAGGCCAACGACAGGGATCAGATTGCTCGAGTTGCCACAATTGCGGGCAACAATGATCCCGAAATCGGTGAGATCCTGGCCGACGCTCTGCTGAAGGTTGGCAAAGACGGCGTGATCACCGTGGAAGAAGGTCGCCAGGTCACCACCGAGGTGAATCTGGTGGAAGGCATGCAGTTCGATCGAGGCTACCTGTCGCCTCAGTTCGTGACTGCGGAAGACAGTCAGGAATGCGTTCTGGAGAACTGCCGCATTCTGCTGCACGAAGAGAAGATTTCCAAAGCTCGGGACCTGGTTCCTGTGCTGGAAGCGATTTCCAAGAGCGGTGCTCCGCTGCTGATCATCGCTGAAGATATCGAAGGCGAAGCTCTGGCGACTCTGGTTGTCAACAAGATGCGTGGCATCGTCAAGGTGGCTGCCGTGAAGGCTCCGGGATACGGTGACCGTCGCAAGGCCATGATGGAAGACATTGCCGTGCTGACCGGCGGCAAAGCCTTCTTCAAGGATCTGGGAATCAAGCTGGAAAATATTCAGCTGTCGGATCTTGGCAAAGCCAAAACCGTCCGCATCACGTCTGACAAGACTGTGATTGTGGAAGGGGCCGGCAAGAAGCCCGATATCGCCGGACGAACTGAACAGATTCGTCGCGAAATCGAAAACACGGACAGCGAGTACGACCGTGAAAAGCTGCAGGAACGTCTGGCCAAGCTGGCTGGCGGTGTGGCTCAGATCAAGGTCGGAGCTGCCACAGAAACCGAAATGAAAGAGCGAAAAGACCTGGTCGACGACGCTCTGGCAGCCACTCGAGCAGCCATCGAAGAAGGCATTGTGCCTGGTGGCGGAGTGGCTCTGCTGCGTTGTGCCTCTGCACTGGATAATCTCGGTTTGAAGGGTGACGAAGCTCACGGAGCAGAACTGATTCGCGAGATTCTGGAGATGCCGCTGCGAATGATTGCCGAAAACGCCGGCCTGGACGGCGCTGTCGTGGCAAACCGAGTCAAGAAGGAAAAGAAAGTCAGCTACGGCTACGACGCTCTGAACGAAGAATACGGCGACATGATCGGCTTCGGCGTCGTTGACCCCACCAAAGTCGTGCGGACTTCCCTGCAGAACGCCACCAGCGTTGCTGCTCTCTTGCTGACCACAGACTGCATCGTCGTGGAAGCTCCCAAGGAAGAAGAAGACAGCCATCACGACGACCACCACCACGATATGGGTGGCATGGGAGGAATGGGTGGCATGGGCGGCATGGGTGGCATGCCCGGGATGATGTAAGCCCCGGCTGAATGCGGTCGCCGAGCTGATCCGATCACGGCAGTTCGGCGTCCATTGAGTCATCGTGATCATCAGAGGTTGCTGTCGGGCCGAAGCTTGAGTTCCGCGGCGACAGCCAATCGACTTCAACAAACACACATTTCAAACACGGAGTTTGCCAATATGAAAATCAATCCTCTGGACGACCGAGTAGTAGTCAAGACCGACGACGCCGAAGAAACCACAGCCGGCGGCATTGTTCTGCCCGACGCCGCCAAGGAAAAGCCTCAGCGAGGAACCGTGGTTGCCGTTGGTCCGGGTCGCCTTCTGGACAGTGGTGAACGAGCTCCCATCAGCGTGGCTGTCGGCGACAAGGTTCTGTTCAGCAAATACGGTGGCACTGAAATTGAAGTTGACGGCGAAGACGTGAAGATTCTTCGCGAGAACGACATTCTGGCCAAGGTTGTCTGATCATCCCGGTTCCGGTGTCGGTGACTTGATGCTCGAAACGCATCTGAATGTCTCCGGCACTTCAGGACAGTGCTGAAGTTCAACAACCCTCAACCGAAAACTGACAACCGAAAACTCCCGAAGGGAACATTCATGGCTAAGCAATTGTTGTTTGACGACCCGGCTCGCCTGAAGCTGCAGGGTGGCATTGACACTCTGGCCAAGGCAGTGGCCGTCACGATGGGCCCCACCGGTCGCAACGTGATTATTGATAAAAGCTTCGGCAACCCTGTGGTGACGAAGGACGGCGTGACGGTCAGCAAGGAAGTTGATCTGGACGACCCGTACGAAAATATGGGTGCCAAGCTGGTGAACGAAGTCGCCAGCAAGACCAGCGATCTGGCTGGTGACGGAACCACTACGGCGACTGTTCTTGCCCGAGCGATCTTTCAGGAAGGTTTGCGAGGAATTTCTCTGGGTGCCAATCCGACCGTGGTTCGTCGAGGAATTGACAAGGCCGTCACGGCGGCTCTGGACTACATTTCCAAAATGGCCAAGCCTGTGGAATCCAAGGAACAGGTGGCTCAGGTGGGAGCGATTTCCGCCAACAACGACCGCGCGATTGGTGACATGATTGCCGACGCGATGGAGCGAGTCGGACGGGACGGGGTGATCACTGTTGAGGAAGGCAAAGCCAACAGCACGACTCTGGACTTTTCCGAGGGCATGCAGTTCGACAAGGGATATATTTCTCCGTACTTCGTCACCAGCGCGGAAGACATGAAGTGCGTGATGGAAGACTGCCTGATTCTGCTGTTCGAAAAGAAGATTTCGAACCTGCGGGAACTGGTTCCTCTGCTGGAAAAGGTGGCTCAGACCGGCCGTCAGCTGCTGATCGTGGCGGAAGACGTTGACAGCGAGGCGCTGACAGCTCTTGTCATCAACAAGCTGCGTGGCATCCTGAAGATCTGTGCTGTGAAGGCTCCGGGCTTTGGCGATCGTCGCAAGGCGATGCTGGGCGACATGGCGGTGCTGACCGGCGGAACAATGATTTCAGAAGATCTCGGCATCAAGCTGGACAGCGTCGAAATCGGTCACCTGGGTTCGGCTCGCCGAGTCGAAGTCAGCAAGGACAACACAACAATCATCGAAGGTGCCGGAGACGAAAAGGCCATCAAGGCCCGTGTTCAGCAGATTCGTGATCACATCGAAAAGACCGACAGCGATTACGACCGCGAAAAGTACCAGGAGCGGCTGGCCAAGCTGACCGGCGGTGTGGCCGTCATTTCCGTCGGTGCTGCCACCGAAGCGGAAATGAAGCAGACCAAGGCTCGCATGGAAGACGCTCTGCACGCAACCCGTGCTGCCGTTGAAGAAGGAATTCTGCCCGGTGGCGGAGTCGCTTTGCTGCGATCTGTGGAAGCTGTGAACAAGGTCAAAGCCAAGGGTGACGAAGCCATTGGTGTCCGGATTGTGGCTCGAGCTCTGCAGGCTCCGATTCGCCAGATTGCATCCAACTGCGGAGTTGACGGTGCTGTTGTGGCGGACGAAGTCGATCAGCTGGAGGGCAATCAGGGATATGATGCTTCGAAAGGCGTTTACACCGACATGCTGGAAGCCGGTATTCTGGATCCGGCGAAGGTTGTCCGAAGTGCTCTGTCACACGCCGCTTCAATCGCCGGACTGCTGCTGACCACTCAGGTGCTGGTCACTCGGACTGACGATGCCGACGGTGGTGCTCGAGCGAAAGTCCCCGGCGCAGTTCGATAGCAGATGTGTTTCTGCCCCGGCAGAAACTTTCTCTCAGAACCGAGTTCTTTTGAGCCGGCCGGATCAGATTTCAATCACGGGGCACCGCTGCGGTGTCCCGTGTTTTCGTTTTGCTGCCGGAGGCGATCGGAAAACGTGAGTCGACGGTGCTCGCCGCGGGTTCCGTGACCGGACTTCGGCTTCGCAATCGTGACGAGCGTCTTCCGTTCCCAACAGTGCCCCATTGTTTATCACGGATCGGACCATGAAGATGGCCCAGCGTTGTTATTACGAAGTCCTGAGCGTCACGCGGACCGCTTCGGCCGACGAAATCAAGAAGGCCTACCGAAAGCTGGCGGGGAAATATCATCCGGACCGCAACCCGGGTGACGATGAGGCCACTGAGAAATTCAAGGAAGCCTCCGAAGCGTTCAGTGTTCTGAGCGACAGCGAAAAGCGGGCTCGGTATGACCAGTTCGGTCATGCAGGTGTTTCCGGAGCCGGGCGCGGCGGCGCGGGCGGCTTCCACGACATCAACGACATCTTCAGTGCGTTTGGAGATATCTTCGAAGGTTTCGGGTTCGGCGGTGGTGGCCGAAGCGGCGGGCCGCGTGGCGGTTCCGGTGCGCGTCGAGGAGCCTCGCTGGAAACGACCGTGGTGCTGGATCTTCCGGAAGCGGCTTCCGGCTGCAAACGCGATCTGGAAATCACTCGTCGTGAAACCTGTGAAACCTGTCAGGGTTCCGGATCAAAAGCCGGCAGCAAACCCATCACGTGCACCACCTGCGCCGGACACGGACAGGTGATTCAGTCTCAGGGAATTTTCCGGGTTCAGACAACCTGTCCGTCGTGCAAGGGTGAAGGTACGAAGATCAAGGATCCGTGCGACTCATGTCACGGAGCCGGTCGCACTATGCAGACCACGACTCTGGAAATCAACATCCCCGCCGGTGTGGACAACGGCATGCAGATGCCGATTCGCGGCCAGGGCGAAGCGGGTGTCAAAGGCGGTCCGCGAGGTGATCTGCATGTGAACTTCAAGGTTCGCGAACATCCGCTGTTTGAACGCGATGGGCAGAACCTGTTGTGTCGAGTTCCCATCTCCTATGTTCAGGCGGCTCTGGGGGCGGAAATCGAAGTTCCCACGCTGCAGGGACGCGAAAAATCACTGTCAAAGCGGGGACGCAGCCCGGAGATGTTCTGGAACTTCGGCACAAGGGGCTTCCGGATCCGAATGGACGCCGAGGTGTGGGGCATCTGCGCGTCGAGTTTCGCATCGAAGTTCCCCGGAAGGTCAGCGGCAAACAGGAAAAGCTTCTGAGAGAACTGGCCGAACTGGAACAGGCCGACGTGATGCCGCATCACAAATCATTCTTTGAACACGTGAAGAACTTCTTCGCAGGACAGGAAGAGGACGACGCATGACAACATCACCCAATTCCGGCGAACAGACTCCCGATCCCTCGGAACTCAGCCCCGAGGATGCCGCTGCTCTGGACCAGCTGGCAGAGGAATCACTGAATTCCGTTGGCGATTCTGCCACAGCTGACAGCGATGCCGTCAGTCAGCTGAAGACCGAAAACGCGGAACTGAAGGACCGTGTTCTGCGGATCCAGGCTGAGCTGGAAAACTTCCGCCGCAGAACTCAGAAGGAAGCCGCGGATGCACTGAAGTATCAGGGAGTCTCTGTGATTCGCGACATGCTGCCGGGGATCGATAACCTGCAGCGAGCTCTGGATGTGGCCGGTCAGACGGACGATGCTCAGCGCCTGATTGACGGCGTCCGCATGGTGGCTCAGCAGTTTCAGGATGCGCTGAAAGCTCACGCCTGCCAGCCCATCAACCCCGAAGGAGAACCCTTCGACCCGAATCTGCATGAAGCCCTGACTCAGGTTCCGTCCGCCGATCACCCTCCCATGACGGTTCTGCAGGTGGTGGAGTCCGGTTACCGAGTTCACGATCGAATGATCCGCCCGGCAAAAGTCATCGTCAGCTGCGCTCCTCCGGAAGCCGAATGAACGCCGTGCGGCAATGACGGTCACGACCATTGTTGCGTCAGCCGCCGCCTGCCGAAATTGCTCCCGGGTGCTGCTGGTGTCCCCGGCTTCAGCTGATAAACTTTCGCGTCCGGGACAGTTGTCAAGCGAGCCGGATGGACAAATCAGTTTTCAGAACTGCAGTTCTGAATTCAATCCTGGCACAATTCGCCTTGCCGATGATGTCTCGGTCGTGGGTTCTGCCCGTTTATTTTTCACACCAGAGAACCCTGATGACGCTTTCCGATTCCGCCGCAACACAGGACACGTTGGCTCAGGCCGGGCAGGACGAACTGATTTTGGTTCTGGACTTCGGATCTCAGACGGCTCAGCTGATTGCTCGCCGAGTCCGCGATCAAAACGTGTTCTGTCAGCTGGTGCGGCATGACCTGAGTGCCGAACGGATTCGGGAACTGAACCCGAAGGGACTGATCTTCTCCGGCGGTCCGGCCAGTGTTTATGGTCCCGGGGCTCCGAAGATCGACCCTGCCATTTTTGAACTCGGCATTCCCATCCTGGGGATCTGCTACGGAATGCAGATCACCTGTCAGACGCTCGGCGGAGAGATCCTGCCTGCCGAATCGCGGGAATTCGGTCGGTCGCCATGCACCATCACAGGCGACAGTCCACTCTTTCAGGGAATTCCTCAGACGTTCACGGCCTGGATGAGCCACGGGGATCAGGTTCAGACCGTCGACAGTTGCTTCAAGCCGATTGCGAAGACGTCGACCTGCCCGAATGCTTCCGTGCGTCACCGAGACCTGCCCATTTTCGGAATTCAGTTTCATCCTGAAGTGACACACACGGAATTCGGCAGTCAGCTGCTGGCCAACTTCGTTCGAAACATCTGCGGATGTTCCGGAGCCTGGCGAATCAGTTCGTTGATTGAGCAGCAGAAGCAGCGCATTCAGGACATGGTCGGCGACAATCGCGTCATCTGTGGTCTGTCGGGCGGAGTCGATTCATCTGTCGTGGCGGCTCTGATTTCCGAGGCCATCGGTGATCGGCTGTCGTGCATTTTTGTGGACAACGGTCTGCTGCGAAAAGGTGAACGGGAACAGGTCGAAGAACACTTCACTCGCCACTTCAAAACCGACCTGCATGTCGTGGATGCTCGGGAACGCTTTCTGTCTGAACTGGCCGGCGTCGCCGACCCTCAGCAGAAACGCACAATCATCGGCCGGGTCTTCATCGAATGCTTTCGTCACGAAGCGAAGTCCATCCCCAATGCAAAGTTTCTGGCTCAGGGAACGCTGTATCCGGATGTGATCGAAAGCGGAGCCAACCCCGACGGACCGGCGGCCACCATCAAAGCTCATCACAACGTTGGTGGTCTGCCCAAAGAGCTCGGCTTCGAACTCATTGAACCGCTGCGGGATCTCTTCAAGGACGAAGTTCGTCGCATGGGCCTTGAACTGGGACTGCCGGAAGAAATGGTGTGGAGACATCCGTTTCCCGGACCAGGTCTGGCCGTCCGCTGTCTGGGCGAAGTCACTGAAGAACGTCTGCGAATCATTCGGGAAGCGGACGCCATTCTGATTGACGAACTGCATCAGGCGGGTCTGTACCGGGACGTCCGGCAGGCCTTTGTGGTGCTGCTGCCGGTACAGTCTGTCGGCGTCATGGGCGACGACCGCACCTACGAAAACGTCGCCGCCATTCGTGCCGTTGAAACGGAAGATTACATGACGGCCGACTGGTTCCGTTTTCCTCACGAAGTGCTGCAGAAGATCTCCACGCGAATTATCAATTCGGTGCGGGGCGTCAACCGAGTCGTCTACGACATCAGTTCAAAACCCCCGGCGACCATCGAATGGGAATAGCCTGAGGCAAATCGCAGGTGCGTTCATACTCTCGGGACGGAAGCTGTTCTGAGTTGTTATCTGGATTTGAAAAGCTGCATTTCGGAGATTCTGATGAGACTATTCCTTCTGCTGGTGATTGTCGGTGGGCTGCTGGTGAGTTCCTGCAGAGCGCAGGAAACCAGCAAGGACAGCGGAACCCGCACGGAAACGGACATCCTGTACCGAAGCGGCGATGAGGTGACGGATGACATGCGCGAACGATGTCGCCTGGATATCTCGTGGCCCGCGGATCGGAAAGGGTTCGCCACCGTTGTCTGGTTTCATGGCGGCGGACTGACCGGAGGAAATCGTTCCATTCCCGCGCAGCTGAAAGGAAAGGGCATCGCTGTCGTGGCAGCCAATTATCGGCTCAGTCCGAAAGTGACATCGCCGGCGTACATTCAGGATGCAGCAGCGGCCGTCGCCTGGACGTTCCGGAACATTGAATCATATGGCGGATCTGCAAAACGCATCTTTGTCAGCGGTCATTCGGCCGGAGGATATCTGACCAGCATGGTCGGTCTGGACAAACGCTGGATGGCGGAAGCTGACATTGACGCCGATCTTATCGCGGGGCTGATTCCTTTCAGCGGACACACCATCACTCATTTCACGATTCGACAGGAGCGCGGTATTCCCAAACACCGTGTCGTCGTCGACGATATGGCGCCGCTGTATCATGTCCGACAGGACGCTCCTCCCCTGCTGCTGATTACCGGCGACCGGGATCTGGAACTGCTCGGGCGTTACGAAGAGAATGCCTACCTTTGGCGAATGATGCAGGAAGTCCGGCATCCGGATACGGAACTGTTCGAACTGGAAGGATTCGACCACGGTCAGATGGCCGAACCGGCGTTTCCGTTACTGCTGAAATTCATCCGGAAGTTCGAATCGAAGTGATTCGCTGCGAATAGCTCATGGACGGGAATATGCCGAAGAGATGGCGGGAAACGTGAGACGCAGTCGATGAGTTCCACCCGGGGCCGCTTCGGCGGTCAGGGTTCCGTTCATTTCTTCGATGAGCCGATACGCCAGCGCGGCTTCCAGTGTCCCCTCAGTCTTTCCGTCAGCTGCATCGCCAAAGGGCTCAAACGAGCCTTGGCCCAGCGCACCGTTCACCGAAACGTTTCCGGTGATCAGGATTTCCAGGCGGCAGCTGTCCGCAGACATGCGGGCTTCCAAACACAGCGGTTCAGATGTCGGAGTGCCATTCACGACCGGCTGACGTCCCAATTTCATCAATGCTTCCTCAAGCTGGGAACAGCAAACACAGGCCATCAGCGGGCCGTCCGAATTAAACTGCAGCCGGACCGAATCCGGCCCGCCGATCGCTCGCAGCTGAGTTGCCGCGTTGACCAGAGTTGGTCGAACATCCTGATGCTTCAGAACGGGAATCTGACGGTAAGAAAATCTTCGAAGCTGCTGGATGAGCTGAACCCCGCGTCCGGACGCTCGCATCGCTGATTCAATCTGCGACACGTGTTGCTCATTCCTGTTTGCGATCGCTTCGTCATACAGCAGTTCGAGATTGCCGAGGATTGCTGTCAGGAGGTTGTTGAATTCATGGGCCATCCCGCCAGCCAGCCGGGAGATCTGACTCATGCCACGGACATGACGTTCGTGTTCCGCCAGCAACTCCTGGCTGGTCACGTCGTCAAAGTACCAGAGGCAGATCTGCCCCCTGAACAGCTGCGCCACTCGAGTGATCCGATAGACTCGATCGTTGCCCATCACCGCCACGCCGCTGACAACCAAGCCACCCGGAGAGCGGCGAAACTGATCGAGCAGAGCATTCAGGCGGTCACCCGGCATCGACTGAGAACACAGCCCGGGAACCCAGTCTTCGAGAATGTTCTGAGTGCCCGCAAAATGATCGAAATGAGGAGGCTCTCAATCAGCGACGGACTGGCTTCAAGCACAGTTCCGTCGAGCGATGCAGCGGCGACCGGCTGAGGCGAATTCCTGATCCAGCTCCGCAGCTCACAAAATGGCAGCAATTCATCCTCTCGGTCAGATACGTTGCTGACAATTGTTGCCACCCCAAACATTGCGATCATCAACGGCAGATAGACCGGATCGGCGAAATCGCTGCCTGGCAGTCCACCCGCCGCACAACCACATGCATTGTCGGGCGCTGCTGACCATCCGGTCTCAGCGATCACGAAAAACATTCCAGACACGAAAAGCCGGGCGCAAATCCCGCCAGCCGATGAACTCAACCATGAGTCTCCGCTTTTCAAAGTTCCAGCCCTTCCCCGCAGTGTTGACGGGCGTCAGGGCAGATGCAACAAATGCGTTCCGATTATGCGGGTTCCCACAAAAAAGCCGATTTTGACGATTCATTCCGGGGCGGCGGCAGAGGGGCGCCAGATGTCGATCTTCCGAGATTTCGCTCGTTTTTGTGCATTGATTAAGAATTAATGAAGAACGATCGTTGCATGAGTCATCTTTTCGGGAGGAGCCCGACAGGATCCCGCGTGATCCGAAGGAAGTGTTCTGAGCGTCCGAGATTAAATTCAAATTTCCGGCTTCGCTCGGGGAGGCAGGCGACTTCTGCTTTTCCAACCACCCAGTCTCAGCCTGATGGAACGTGACATGGAACGAAGACAACTGCGAATTCAGCATCTGAACGAGGCCATCGTGATCGCTGAAGATCTGGCGAAACGAAGTCATCAGCGAGCTGGACAGTGGGATCTGGCACAGATCCTTTCTCACCTGAACCGCACGATGACGATGTCGCTTCAAGGGACCGACTGGGGGCTTCCGCGACTTCTTCGCCCCGTGATGAAATGGCTGTTCATGGGCAGAGTTCGATCGGGCAGGAGTCACTCCCTAAGCATGAAAGCCACGGCGCCTCCATCGCTGACTCCGGATGATCAGGCCGATCCGGCTGCTGAACTCGACCAGTTTCGGCAACTGTGCGCGAAGGTGGAATCAGACGAAACAACCTTCATCGACGAACACCCGGTCTTCGGACGAATCGCCGCAGAAGACTGGCGATCCACACACCGATGGCACGCCGCCCATCACCTCAGCTTTCTTGTCCCGGATTGACACGCCAAACACCCTGTGCGATGCAGGTCGAACGCTGAAAACACTCAGGGACGCGGTGAACGAAATGAGACTTCTGCCGGCCCGTCGCGTCATTCTCCGGACGACGTCGAGCCTTCCCCGGTCGCGTTGGGACCACAGAGCCGATGAAGAATCAGCCGTTCACACAGCTCACACAGCGACATTCCGGCTGCGCGGGCGGACATCGGCACCAGGCTGTGAGTCGTCATTCCGGGTACAGTGTTGATTTCAAGGACAAACCGTCGCCCGTCTTCGGCAACCCGAAAATCGACGCGTGCCATACCCGTCACTCCACACACCTCGCATGCTCGGCGAGCAATCTCGTGAAGCGGCCGGCAGTCCTCTTCAGGAAGAATGCGATACTGAGTTCGATCGTCCGAATACTTTGCAGTGTAGTCGTACCACTCCGTTGCCGGCTGAATTTCGATGGCCGGATATGTCTGTCCATCGATCACCGGGACCGTGACCTCTCTTCCGCCGATGTACTCTTCAACAAGACAGTTCCGGTCGTACTGAAAAGCCAGCTCAATCGCTTCTGGAAGCCGACGTTCGTCAGCAATCATGGACACCCCGATGCTGGATCCCTGCCGCGCTGGCTTGACGACCCACTGAGGTCTCTCGCTGATGCGCGGGCATGTCCGCAGAATGCGGTGAATCATTTCCAGGTGAACTTCGGTCGAGTCCTCGACGGACAGAACACAGCCGGGCGGAACAACAATTCCATGATCAGCCAGAAAACGATTCGTGCGACACTTGTCGAACGTCAGTTCCGACGCTTCCGCTGAACTGCCGATGTAGAGCATCCCGGAAGCTGCGAGTGTTCGCTGAAGCTCTCCATCCTCACCACCTGTGCCATGCACAACCGGAAACACCACATCCCAGCGTTCCGGATCCAGCCGACCTTCAGTCAGTTCGATCGAATCAAGCAGATCCACCTGATGCCCGCCCTCACGCAGCGCCGCAGCGACATTCCTCCCACTCTCCAGACTGACATCACGCTCCGCCGAAGCCCCCCCCGCCAGCACCAGCACCCGCCAAACCAAACTCGAACCTCTCCCTTTCGGCATCAGTACATCCCTGGCGAAGATTGACACAACCGATCCGGGAAAGCGGAAGTGGATGGGAATCGAATTTGTCCACGTAACATGTTGGAGCATAACGGTTTAACTGAAGCAGTGGAACCGGGCGACGCGCAATCCGACGCGCTGGCTGCTTTTTGCCGGCGTCTGCAGGACTCCGGATTCACATCAGATGACCTGGTGACAATCGACGAGGCGATTGCGGAATGTGGTCTGCGGATTGTGCCTGTGGGCGTGGAACAGCCAGCGACCCGAAATTCAATGCTCTATCGGTGAGCTGCTTCGATCGGATGTTGTACAGCCAACAAAGCAGGACGGGGCTACAAAGTCAAAACTTGGTTTTCGCTTCCTGTCGGCCATCGGTTTCAGAGAAGGCAGACGCGTTTTCCGGCTCCGTGAAACGACGCGTAGGATTGCGAACTGGACACACACGAGGGTACCATGAGGGAACGTGGGGGGATCCCACTGATTGTTAATCCCTGTATCTGGTGCCGATTTCATGAAGCTGCTGTTTCTCGTCCTGCTCCTGCCTGATGTCGATCCGCTTGTCGCGCAGCGGATGACGAATGCCCTCACTCAGCCGCTGAACGACCATCCGGACTTCATTCCACTTCCCGACGGCTGGCCCAAGAATCAGACCGATCGATGGGCAGCCGTGGTAACAGCGGCGTGGTTGTGCGACGTGACTGATGTGGACGAATTCAAAAAAATCTGGGAGTTGTCAGAGCATACTTTGCTGTTTGACGAAGTCATGGCTCATGCCCACTATTTGAGGTTCGGCAGTATTCAAGCGGGAGATGTCAATTCAGGCCCCTTCATTCGTCCCGCTCACCCCATTGTGCAGAAGTTGAGGAACCAACGTCTTGCGGCTACCCAGGACTTGTCGACAGCGTCGATCTGGGAAGTCACTCATCAGCGGCACTTTGCAGAGTGGAGAAACAAGTTTCCCGCCGCACCGCCGTCACGAACGCAACAACAGATTGACCGTATTTTTCGGGACATAGAAAACACCTATGGAATTTATCACCCGGATCCCGTGTCGCTCACGCTGGATCAGCGATATATGCGCCAACAGACGGAATGGTGGGCGAAGTCACGTCGATTTCGACGACTCGACGATCAGGACACTCAACGAACCCTTGCCGT
This sequence comes from Planctomycetaceae bacterium, assembly GCA_041398865.1. Taxonomy (GTDB): domain Bacteria; phylum Planctomycetota; class Planctomycetia; order Planctomycetales; family Planctomycetaceae; genus Fuerstiella. The sequence goes on along the minus strand of JAWKTY010000018.1, from coordinate 46,303 downwards.
TTGCTGTGAATGGGCAGTCACAAACGACACACGACAACGGGCATGTCGAGAAGTTGCTCAGCTGCTTTCTAAGGTTTTTCACTCAGAACTGACGCGGTCAGCCAAACCGGATGCGGATGATGTGCGCCCTATGATTCGCGATATCGATGCATTCATGCTGAAGATCTTTCCGAACCTCAAGCCAGAACAGCTGACCGACAGCGTCGAAAACGTCGCGATATTCCTCAGTCGGCAGCGAACTGCATCACTGAGCCAATGGCTCACTGATCTAAAGACAATCGCAAAGTATCGTGAGATACTCGTTGCCGTCCGGGATTCGAAATAACAATGGCCTATTTCTAATAGATTCATCGGGCGGATAGGCTGGGGAGTAGCTACCCCACCGAACGCAGGCCCCTGACCTGTTTCCGCCCTTTTTTCTTTCAGGGGCGAGGTTCAGGGGACTTAGTTATGTCAGCTGACGCGACGCAGATCGCCCTGCGTAATTGCTGCGATCTGATACAAGAGATAATTCGCCGATTAACAGCGACACGCCGTCCGGAGTGGTGGGAACGAATTCATCAATTAAGCCACCAGTTTGAAGAAAGCCTCCACACTGCGGGTCTGCAACGGGAACTCGGTCCAGCGTTTCTGATCTTTCGTCCATGCATTGACTTCATACACGGGTTTCCGCCGTGGGCGGAGGGGTTCCGTGAACGTTTGAACCGACACCGCAACGCCTGCAAGCTTTTAGGGACCACTAAGGGCAAGGATCGCAACACGGACAAGGAATTTCTATGGTCTGTCGTGTTGCTGACGGCGGATCCGCGTTCGCATGGCTATTGCTCAACGACCTGCCAGTCATCAAACGGTAACGAACTTTGGAGGAATCCGTCCGCCAAAACTGACGCATTGGATGCCGCCCGTGATTGGGAAGACCATCTGGAACGCTCTGTAAGAAATCTGTCGGAGACAAATGACTCCAATTCGCCGAGTCGGCCAAAGGCCAGTTCGAGGACGGAGCCAACCACAGTAAGGAGAAAAAACAAGACGAAAGGCGATGTTGATGATTGGGTAGACACAGTGATCAATTCTGGCAACCAAGAGGAACTGGAATTTCTGCTGACCAGTAATGCGGAAAATCTAGCACAGCGGATTGGGTGCAATCGAAAAACCGTCATGAATAGCAGGTGGTGGAGGGAGGATCGAAAAGAACAGCGACAAAGGTACTTCGCTGAAACGACCGTTGTCAGGCCGAAGAAGTCGGAGACCTGAGTCCGTTCGGTCCGTTCCGGGGGTCCGTTTACCAGAATTTTTTTTGAGCCGCGAAAACATTGAATTCGCGGTTTTTTCGTGCCCCCTTGACTGTCATCGAACGGACCAATACCCCGAAGAACGGACTCATCTTCCTTCTGAAACGCATCCTGCGAATGGCGCAGGACAAATCGCTACCGCAAAAGAAGGAGATAGAAATGACGAAGGCAACACTGCCACCACCAGAACTCTTGACCAAAACAGACGTCGCCGAACTCATTCAGGTTTCTACACGGCGTCGAGAACTTGGTCAAATCCGGCGGCCTCCAGCACCGATCCGTCTTGGCCACCATCACGCTGGCACCACTTCGTTTGCTGGAATTCCTGGCGACCCAATCTGCTGGCGACCGGTGATGAATAGTCAGGCCATCATCGATGACATTTGCAGCATGTGGCAGTTGATGATTTCCACGGAAGTCATCGCCAACAAACTGCATCTGCCTGAGTCCACAATCATGCACGTACTGCAGACCGGGATCATGCCGAAGCCAAAACCGCAGTGGCGACAGCCGACGCTTATCGGCCGCGATGAGGCTGGTAATCGGACCAAGCCGCTGACGCAGCGGTAAATCACTACCTCAGTAACCCCAGATGGAAGGGGACCGGAGTAGCGGCCGGTCCCCCTTCTCTACTCAATCATCGGCACTGCAAGCCGATTCAACATTTCACCCACCGAGGATGATAACGTCATGGACATGATATTCCCTGAACCACGGACAAACCAGAACGGTTCAGACCTGAAACTTAGATTTCGAGATGATGACGCACCTGTGTTTCCTGAGTCCTGAACACTGGCTGGAACATTTCAGGCGGAGCAACTTACGGTCATCGACCATGGCCGCCCACAACTCGAGATGAACTCCTGCTGGCTGATGAGCACAGTCTGCTGGAGAGTCATCCGCAATGGATTCCCGGAGCGACTGGGGCTGCGTCTGCTGGATCTGCCGGAACACTTCGGCCGCTCGCTGGTACCGTACTCTGAGCGATTCAGAGAGCGTTTTCTGGCAACGCTGGTGGATGACTCTGAACTGCGAACCGCATTGCGAACCCTGCTGATGGAAGGGGGCGACTGATGGGGCTCAAACAACAGTTGGCTCGAAAGAATCAGCAGACGCCGTCAGAACCAAAGTCGCCACCGCAGAACGGCGAGTCCACTGCCGAGGCTTGGCCGGATTTGATTCCGTTTGACGCGGCTGAACTGCTGGAACTGGACACCGAGTTGTTGCCCGGCAGTATTCGGGCGATGGTGGAACAGGTCGGCACGTCCACCGAGGCGCTCCGGAAATGGCACTGGCTGTGGCGGCTGGGAGCAATTGCAGCAGCCACCGTAGAAGAAGTGGAACGTGCTGATTGAAGATGATTTTCGGCAACCGCTGAACTTGTATTTGTGCTGCGTGATGCCCCCGGGCAATCGGAAGTCTGCCGCTGTTCCGTCGCATGTTTGACCCGGTTCATGAACACCGAAAGCTATTCGGCAGGCGTCTGAATCTGAGTTCCAGCGAACTGGCCGATCGTGGAAATCTGGGAACGACAATGTGCACAATCTGAAGACTCGCATTAGTAAGGCAGACGGCAACGAAGCTGTGGAAATGCGTCGGGAACTGGAACACGTATGAGTGATGTTCCTCAGGTTATCCACAAGCCACAACTGGTGAGCGATGATGTCACGCCGGAATCCGTTTGTTCGCTGCTGGATCAGAACCACGAACGGCTGGGAATTGCATCTGCGGAACCCGAAGTGTTCGACCTGATTCTCGGACGCTATTCCAAGGGCCAAACCTGGGACTCTGGCTGAAGGCCACGACGGTGACCAGCATACAGAGAACCGTCGAAATCGCCCGAGACCGATCGTGCTCCAGCTCGCCATTGCTGACACTCACATCATGGCGCGGCGGAAGCCATTCAATCGGCTGGCGGTCATCGCATCATGCGGGGCCGGGGCATGCTCGACCGGTTTCTGTTCCTTTGCCCGCGTTCGCCCGTGGGTTCGCGGACCTGCATTTCCGGAAAGGTGGATCCGTTTGTGGAGCAGGAATATCGGCAACGGATCGGGGCACTGCTGACGACCGACATCCCCGCTCGACCGCTTCGGACATCGGAACCCACGCTGCTGACTCTCAGCCGGGACGCCCATTCCTATGGAAGGCGGAACAACTGCAGGTGGAACGTCGCATGGCGAGACAATCAACCCCTGGGATCGGTGCCGGATGGGGCGGCCATTATGCCGCTCAGGTGGCTCGAATCGCGGCGAACCTGAGTCTGGGAGCTAGGTCCGTCTACCACTGTGATTGATTCAGCAGCAATGAGTCAGGCCATCCACATCGGGCAAGTGATGGAATCTCATACACTGGCTGTCTTCCGGACGATGGGCAGCACCCCCAACATGCCTGACCGCGCGAAAGTTGTGAGACGCATTCAGGCGGAATCGCTGAATGAGATCACACGCAGAGACGTGACACGATTCGACAGAACGATTGACGTAAAAGGACGCGCAGTCAACGCTCGACCTGATGGTGGACCACGGCTATCTGGTGGCAGTCGAATCCGAAGAAAGCGACGGGGCCGACCGTCAGACCGTTACAGCGTTAATCCGGCTGTGCTCGAACCTTGAAACAGGGACAGAAAGGACCAATCCAGTTTGATCTTGTGGCGACTGAATGTTGTCCTTTTTTCGGTGATTGCGACGGTGCGACCACAAACATTATTTTACGGAAGAATGTTCGCAGTGGTCGTGTGACCAACGCCATCCAGTCTGCCAATTTTCTCTGAACAATTGCGAAAACGTCAGTACAGTAGATTTAGCGGTAGGGCAGCTGAGGCAAAGCCCTGTCTGGTGTCATTGCTTCAGCGGGCCGGACAGTAGTAACAGTTCTCGTGACTAGCGACATGAGCACTGCAGAAACGAGCCAATATCTGTGATAGGGAGTCACATGAAGCACCGTGAAAAAGAGCGTTCAGTGGGACCACTCCGTTTTAATCTTTCAAAGTCTGGCATTGGGGTCTCCTGGCATCCCCGGCTTTCGTGTCGGTATTGGTCCGCGTGGTACGTACATTCCCACATGGGGAAATCCGGCCTCTATTACCAGCAGACGGTCCCGCCGAACCGGTCACCAAACACCACAACCAGAAAGCCATATCGAGTTCGAAGCATTCAGGCCCGATTCAGGCCGAGACTCATGGGCCAATATATGCAATTGGCTCCGGAGATGTTCAGGAAATGTGTGATATAAGCTCAGCAGCGTTACTTGAAGAAATCAAACAGAAACGAAAAAAAGCACCATTGTGGCCCTCGCATTCTTGTCGGCGGTCATCCTTTGGACTTACTTGGGGACGATTGGAACGACTGGCTTCATTCTCGTTCCCGTTGGCTTAATTCTCTTTGGCGGTGTTTTCGTTGTCTATCAATACGACGCTCTGAAACAAGAAACACGTCGTATTGATGTGCAGTTGGATGGCGATTGTCAGGCGGCTTATCAGAACCTCTTGGCAGCCTCCAGTTAATTCGGCAATGCGATGCGGTCTGGAGCATCACGGGCCGCGGGGCTGTTCACGACCGAAAGTATCATGCAGGGGCGAGTCACTTGGTGGATCGGAATGAATTCGCGCCCAGATGTGGCGATCGCCATTCATCGAACGAATTTGGTGAGTGCCCTATTTCCCTTTCAAATCCTCCATGTGCTTGCTGCCAGATCGAGTGCTTATCTACGACGCGAATCGTATTTGGAGCGGTCGATTACAATTCTTTGGAGTTAGTGAGCGCATTATCGAATTTCATTGAGGAAATGTTCCTCGTGACGCCAGATTATCGACCCGCACGTGGGAGATACGTGAATAAGGACGGACCGGACCGTCGTTTCAGGCAACTCAGATCCCACGGTGCCGCTATGATTCCTCCTGTTGCTGAGTGAAAGCGGTGTTGCAGGAACTACTTCAGTTTTCGCGAATCGGAGTCTCGGATGTCGTACGAGAGAGTCTGATAGATCTATCACGCGCAATCGAGCAAGCGACGGCCGCAGAGGAACAGAGGCGTTTAGTGGAGGCTCAGCAACGGGAAATGAAGACTATTCGAGACCGACTATCGGAAGGACGTCCCCGAGTTACAGTTCGGCAATGATCCTTCGCCGGATCCACCTGAACTGCCAAGAGCATCCGTCTCCGGAACGGAAGAGCCACAGGTAAAATCGACAGCCGACGTCAAGAACGTGATCGCAGATATTCTTTGCTGTCTTATGGTTGTTGATGGCCGTTTCGAGAAGACAAGAACGAAATCTTAGTAAATGTCATGTTGGAATCTTCACCTACGTGGAGGGAAGCGGAATGTGCTCTTCGGGTGTCGAATTTCGTGGAACAAGTTCGCCACCAGAGCTTCATTCGAGTTCTGAAAACCACAGTTGCTCGACTGTCGGTTTTTCGTACTCCGACTCACCGCAGGTTACTGTTGAGCTCAATGAACCGATTTATCAATCGTTGTGGTAGTCCATCTGATCGCCGAGTGCAGCTTGTTGAGACGAAGTTGAAAATCGGACGAACGACAGAGAAATAGGCCATCGCAAATCTGAGTCTGCAGGAGCACAGGATAGTAACCAGCTATCGTTGGTTCAGCTGCAATGAATCAGACTATTCACATTCGGCGGTTCAACGATGTTCGAACTAGAATATTGTCCTTTTTGTCCCAGATCCTGAAGTTACAGCGTCGGTGCGGGGCATCTTTGAGAAACGGACGTGTCCGAACATGCGCCAAAGCCATCAAAACCATCCTGAATCCCCCTAAGAGATTTTTTTTTGCCGGAGTTGAGACAATGGCGTTTTCAGGGAAGTGTGCTGGGGTCAGTGTGGGTCGGTACCGTGGTGGCTCGCAAGCATCGGGAGAATTCATGCGACTAGACCTCCATTACATCAAAACTGGGCGGAAACAGTCCAAATGTCAGCAGGCTCGCATCCGTGGGCTTTACGACCGGAAAGTTGCCGCCCGGGACAACAATCCAGTCCGGTTGGCGACAATTTCGCAGTCCCCATCAGGCCATTTCTGAGGGGGGCGGACGTTCGGAATTACCAAAGTTTCAGCCGCCGAGAATTCAGCGAGATTTCGCGTTCAGGGAGATTGAGCGAGACGGCAATCCGTATCATCGTGCCGTTCTGTACTCTGGGACTTGTGTCTACCTCCTGCAAATGTGACACTGCCCGGAAAACGTTCGACAGGCCGTGACTGATAACTCTACGCCTGGAAAGCAATTTTCAGCATCGCTGTTGGATTGGCTATCGTGGTCACATGTATTGCGTTTCCCGTTTGGCGGCTGTGGCTTGGATATAGATCTGGCCGGTTTCCGTTTGTTGGCCTCTCGCTGCTGTTCCTCATTTGCGTGGTGCTTTTCCTGGTGAATTGGGCTTTCTACTCGAATTTCACTGATAGCTTTTGGTTTACCGCCGTCTGTGCGTTGATTCTTTCCCCCGTCTTCATGCTGATTGTCGGTCAGGCAATCGTCTTTGGAGTGCGGCAAGCGATGGCAGATGTCTCTGAAAAAGCTGTCCGTAGGCAGGACGACACCGATACCTCCAAACAGTGAATGTAATAACTGGCTGACCGACTGCGTTGAGTGAACTCTGCCAGCGAGCATAAAACCGAGTTTCCGGCTGCCCCCAAAAAAACAGGAAACAGTGTTGAGACCAGCCCCCTTTGGGATACCAACACTTGTGGACTGACTCAAACTTACAAGGAACCTCGAAATGCTGAACAAGTTTTTGAACACGTTGTTTTTGAACGTCCGAACTCTGGTGGCGGGCGGTCTTGCGAATGCAATTCGCCTGGGCATCAGTGATGCTCTGTCGATGACTGCGGACGCCACCGCGCTGGAACTGACCGGACAGCCTGAACAGCTTGACCAGATTGAGCTGGAGCAGTTGCGTCTGTCTGACCTGACGATTGAGTGAGGTCAGCATGCTCAACGATTCCACAAAAATCCGCGCCGCTTACGAGCGTTTGCGGCGCATCAATGAAGATGCTGAAGACCCGTACTTTGTCTACATGGACACTGCAGAGACGGAAGACAGCGATATGTCGCTGATTGTTGGATTCGTGCTCAGTCACTGGGCGTTGATGCAGTTCTTTATGCCGGAGGCTCCAAACGACTGAGTGACTTTAAACAACCCCTGGAAGCATTTGACGACGAATTCGACGACGAACTTTTTGAAGACGTTTCCATGGAAGCACGGACCGCCGAGTTTTTGGCCGAACTTTGGGAGCGAAAACAGGCGGGGGCCAGTGAGGCGGAGATTCAAAAGGCCCTGGACGACTGGGCCCGAATAACTCGGCATCTTTGATGCCAGACGACGATTAGCGCCACGGGATAGGCTCTGCAGGCCAACAAGCGAAGAAGCCGATTCGCTTCCCGTGGCTTTACTTTTCCGGCTGACTCAGAAAGGCACTGAGCCATGGCAAGCGTATCGACCGACAAAACTGGACGGAGAAGAATCGTCTTTGTCATGTCAGATGGAAGACGTCCTGCTTTGCATGTAGGAACATTCCTAAAGCGACGGCTCGGGAAATCGGACAGCATGTCGATCATTTGACGGTCCGATATTTGCAAAACCGGGGAAGAGCCAAAACGCAGTACTCAGGAATGGGCTGCGAGACGACTGCCAGACGAATGGCGAAGCTGGCTGAAAAAGCTGGCAGAATTCAGCCTGCTGAACAACGGTCACAAACCGGACGAAGTGTTCGCCGACTTTGTCGAGAACTACATCAGCAGTCGGAAGGATGTGAAGCCCGGGACCGTGAAAACATGGGGCGGAGCCAGTCAGAAGGTTCAGCAGTTCTTCAGCCGACGGACGATCAAAAGTCTGACTGTGAAGACGGAAGGACTTCCTGCGATGGCTCAAAACACACCGACGGAAGACGGAGGGCGGGAGCACAAGGGGCGAAACGCCGTCCAAACATCTCGGGCACGTGAGAGCTTCCTGAATGAAGCTGTGAACGCAGAGATCATTTCCGCCAATCCGTTCCGGGCAATCAAAGCCAGGCGAACCCGCAACAGGGACGGCGCTGGCACGACTGGCTGTTGAAGACGTGCTGCGAGTCATCAACACGGCACCGGACACTGAAATGCGAGCCATCATTGCGCTTGTCATTCTGGGGCGGACTGCGAACACCGTCCAGACACTTCGTCCTGAAGTGGGGCGGCATCCGCTAGGACGAAGGCATGATGACCGTCTATTCGCCGAAGACCGAAGCCGTCGGGAAGGTTCCGGGAAGTCCCCACTGTTTCCGGAGCTGGTGCCGTACCTGCTGGAACTTGGGAAGTCAGCGACAAAACCGGGCCAGACGACTGCGTGATTCAGAAACGTCGAAACCAGAGCCAGAGCCAACCTGCGGGAGCCGGATGACTCGTCTTTGCGTCAAAGCCGGCATTGAACTTTGGCCAAAGACTTTCAGAACCTGCGAAGCCTCGGCGAACGATTCTGGAACAGTTCTATCCTCGGGGAACAGTCTGCCAGTGGATGGGCAATACCGAAGACGTCGCCGAAGCCCACTACGTTCAGGAAATCAAAGACTTCCGCAAACAGGCAGCTGAGACGCCAACAACGGAACCCCAACCTACGGGTGAATCAGAAACCAACACTGATACGAAATTGAAGAATCCGACGCGCAATCCGACGCGCAAACGACCACAAGGGAAGGGAAATGACACGAAACCAGTGTTGGCCCCCGTACCGTCAGCGCAAAAGAAAACCCAGCGTTTTCCCGTCTCAAGTGGGAATTCGCTGGGTTTGGTTGGGACCGCCAATTGTGGTCAAGCGGAAGTGGATGGGAATCGAACCCACCAGTGATGTGTGAGCACCACTCGACGGTTTTGAAGACCGCGACGATCACCAGATCGCAATCACTTCCGGAAAAGGCTTCAGAGTTCGGCGGAACCCGCAGGCAGGGCCGGGGGATCTGCCGCTGGGGTCACTTTCAGTGGTGATGGCCGGAATACAAGTCGTTCTTTTTATCTCCTTTACTGACGATGAAGGCCAGCAGGTCGAGGATTTCTTCTCGTGTCAGTTTGTTCAGCACTCCCTGAGGCATGATGCTGACTTTGCTGACTTCCCGTTCCTCGATTTCAGAACGGGCAATGGTTCGCACTTTGTCCGGTGCGGTGGGGTTGTCGATGACGTGGAAGGATTCGGCGTCTTCCTTCACGATCAGTCCGTTGACGACTTTACCCGATGTCAGCACGAACAGATTGGCCTGGTATTTGGGATCAATCTTCTTTGACGGTTCCAGCATGTGCTGCAGGATGTCGGTCGGAGTGTATTCCGGGGGAAGTTTGGTCAGGTCGGGGCCGACGTTCGCTCCTTTGTCGTTCATCTTGTGGCAGCCCACGCAGCTGGCGACACTGAACAGCTTCTGACCGACATCAAAACTGTTGGCTCGATGTTCCAGATGTCCCACATCGTCGGTCAGATCGGCCAGTTTCCATTCCGTGTTGCGTTCCAGCCATGTCAGCATTTCGTCCCGGATTTCCAGCGGGTTGGCGGCAAGGTAGGCCTGTGGATCGGCGTTGTAGCTTTCCAGATCGGCCACAACGTACATGGCTCCGTACATTCGACGCCAGTGGCCGGGATAGGTACAGACATAGGGATAAACTCCGGGCTGAGCAGGAGCGTCGAAGCTGAGTGCCTGAGTCTGATTGGTTTCCAGCAGACGGCTGCTGAGAATGATTTTGTCCGACTTTGGCACATAGTGTCGTTCCCGAGCGTCGGGGGTTCGGGCTGTCGCTTCGGCCAGTTCACCGATTTCAGCCATGAATCCCGGCTGAACGATTGTCAGGTTGTGGGGCATGAAGTCGATATTCGAGAAGCGGATCTCCACGGGCTTACCGGCCTGAACAACAATCTTCTCTTTGTCGTACAGCATCCGTTCCACGACTGTGCCGATCGCAATGACTCGAACATCCAGATTCTGCAGCCGAGCCAGAGCGTCTGCTGCTGCGGCTTCCGGAAGCGACTTCGCAAAAGTTCTGGCCAGTTCCGTGGCGGCCACAGCTTCGCCACCGGTTCTGAGTCGAGCCGGGATTTCGCTGAGATAGCCCACCAGGTTGTCGACCAGTCCCGGAATGCGATCGGGTGCCCAGGCGTTCTGAGGAATGCCGGCCAGAACGCTGATCGCGGAAGCTCGATGCTGACCGGCTTTCATCAGATTGGCCATGTCGATAAACAGATCCGCTTCGTTCCCGGGGATTGAGCCCAGAGAGCGGATGGCGATGTCATGCAGCGAATCGCTTCCGGATCCGGTTGACAGAAACTCAGGAGCTATCTTCTGTTTTCCGAAACCCGGTCCGGCCCACTGCACGCTGAGTCCGTCACCGCCGCCATTGTCGAAGTATGTGACCATCAGCGGGTGAGGCCCGGCGGACAACTGCACGTCGCCGCTCTTTTCATTCATGCCGTGCAGTCCGTCATGATCGATCAGCAGGTTGCCGTCCAGATACAGTCTGGACCCATCATCAGAGGCGATGGAGAAGGAGTATTTGCCCGGCTTCGGTACGATGAGATTGCCGGTGAACCGCAGGGCGAACTGATCGCGTTTGAGCAGCTGAGGGACATCCATGACGATTTCAGGAACGATGCCGCTGGCCTGAGGCGTCATTCGGTCGAGAGTTTCCGCAGCGACGTTGTCGGCGTTCGGCGAATAAAAGTCGACCTGAATGCCTGGCTGCTGCAGAAGTCCGCCGCCCGCTTCCTTCTCCAGATTCGGTGGCAGTTCGAACATCAGGGTTCTGACATCACTGTAGAGCCCTTTGCGGAGTGTTTCCGGAATGAGCGGAACGGCCGACAACAGGTCGCGGAGGCTGTCCTTGCTCTTTGACGCGGCATAAAACGCAGCGGCGCCGTTCCCTTCAGCCACCACCCAGGCAGCGAATCCCTGGCGGCGACCGTCTTCCGTGACGCCTTTGATCGCCAGAGTTTCAATCGAGTGCTGAACGGGCTTCAGATCGGAAGCCGGCTGTGCCGCCAGCAACTGTCCGAGTCCGTTCAGAAGGGCGGTTTGCTTTGCAGCGTCCTTTTCCGCGATCAGATTGGTGATGAGCTGTGCTTCGTTTGTCTTATTCTGCTGAGCCATTCCGCTGATGACAGCCTTCAGGTCACCGGCGGAAATCTGTTCACGCCGCAGAATGGCCTGATACAGTTCCGGCGTGTGCTTCAGTTTCAGAAGATTGCTGACACTCGCACTTCTGAGAGCATAGGCGTAAGCGGCCGGAGACATCGGACTGCCATCTGCAATGGCCTGATTCATCAGAGCGTCGACGCTGATCTGGTTCTTGGCGAACTGCAGAACGGCTTCCAGTTCCGAATCGAGCTCACGGGTGGCGACTTCAAAAATCACTTCTGCCGCCGGAAGCCCCTGAAACGAAACGGCGGCCTTGACGGCTTCGGCTCGGACCAGCGGTGATTCATCTTTCGCCGCTGCGGACAGCAGTGTCTGCCAGCCGTCAACAGCATTTCCCCAGTGGCCAAGAGTTCGAATGGCCGCGGCTCGTACACGCGGTTCGGTTGCTTTGAATACGGTTGCCAGCAGACCGGCATTCGGCAGCCGGTGTTCTTCCAGAACCCACAGACATTCCAGCAGGGCCTGAGCTCCGGCGTTGGTACCGATGCCCTGCCTGGCAGCAAATGCCAGCAGAGCCTGCTCGACCTCGTCCGAATCACGTCCGCTGAGTTCAATGCGAGCTCGGTAGCGAGTCGCATTTTCTTTGGCGTGGAAAGCATTCAGCACTTCAGCGATGGGCCTGCCCTTCAGCTTCACCGGAGCCACCAGCGGGCGGCCTTTGGTTGTGATGCGGAAAATGCGACCGTGTTCATCATCGCGGTTCGGGTCACGCATATTGTGCTGCATGTGGCCGATCAGTGCGTTGGCCCAGTCCGAAACGTACAGAGCTCCGTCGCCACCGATTTCGATGTCGGTCGGTCGGAAGTTGGCATCGTCTGACAGCAGGATCGGTTCGATTTCCTCGGCGCGGATATCAGCACCGTTGTACTTGACTTCGTGCTGAAGAACTCCGAGCACACCGATGCAGTTGCAGATCAGAAAATTGCCCTGCTGTTCATCGGTGAAGTTTCCGCTGGACAGAATGCCCGTCGCTGCAACCGGGCGAACTCGCTTTTCAAACCATTGCCGGTTGCCCTGACCTTTGCCGATGTTGACATACGATCCGGTGCCCCCGGTTCCGTCGTTGGCGAACTGGTAACCCCATTGATCGAAAACATCTCCGTGGGGATTGGGGCCGATCGGGAAGTGGAATTCCATTTCGAAGGTTCGAGGATTGAATCGGTGGACTCCGCTTTGAGCTGACCGATACGTGTGTGTCGGAGTTTCCATCGTGGCTACGTTGAAGATGCCTCGGGACCAGTACAGCCAGCCATCCGGCCCCAGAACCATCGCGTTCGCTGAGTGATGCGAATCGGCACTGGAGAGACCCTGCAGCATGCGGATTTTCAGATCGGCTCTGTCGTCGCCGTCTGTGTCTTTCAGGAACCAAAGTTCCGGCAGAGCAGCCACCAGCATGCCGCCGTTCCAGAATTCGAATCCAGTGACACTGTTCAGCTCGTCCGCGAAAACGACGCAGCGATCGGCCACACCGTCGCCATTGTCATCCGGAAGGCACAAAATGCGGTCTCGTCGAGGCTGAGTCGGATTCCAGTGAGGATAGCTGGGCCAGACCGAGGCGAACAGACGACCATCGGTGTCGAAGGCCATCTGCACAGGGTTGACCATTTCCGGAAACATGGCCTCTGAGGCAAAGACGTTCGCCTGCAGGCCCTTGCCCAGAGTCATCTTTTCCATGCTTTGTTCAGCGGTCAGGTAGCTGAAAGCTCCTCCGGGCAGATCGCCTTCCTTGTTGGTCTTAACCACCAGTTCTTCCGGCAGATTGTCGTCTTTGACTTCCAGATCGCCGCCTTTGGCCACTGCCCAGACCTTTTGGTCACGGTTCGCCGTCATCACGTCGAAGATTTCCATTTCCCGCATCATGACGTCGGCATTGGACTGACCGAACCATGCCAGCTTCGAACGACCCCCGAAAACATTGTAACCATCCACGACGCGGTAACGGCTGAACCAGTAATAGTTCTTGTCCAGGATGGCAGTCCGCAGCCTGTCGATTTCGGTGGAGGTCGCTGGAGCAGGCCTGCCGAACAGCTGCTGAGTGATCACACCGGCAACCTGCTGATCTCCGTGTTCCAGCAGGTGGATGCCGTTCATCGTGAGTGGCTTGTCGGCTTTGGCGTACAGTTCCAGCGATGGGTTGAACAGATCGACAAACGAAATGCCTTTTTCCTGACAGACCGCCTTCATGGCTTCCGTGTACAGATGCAGGTTGGCATTGTTGGCGGAACCGTCCGGCAGATGGCGACTGTTCAGATTCTCATGAGCAATCGGCGAGAAGAACACGATGCGAGGGGCTGACTGGCCGTTGTATTTCTGAGTTCGCATGCCGTCGATGGTTTCGGCAAGGTCTCTGCGAAACTGATCGAGCCCCGACGCACCTTTCAATGCTTCATTGTAGCCAAAAAAAGCGAACACAACGTCGGTTTCGTTCTTGCTGAGCCATTCGTCCGGGCTGCCGAAGTTTTCTTCCCGAGGGCGCTGTTTCAGTTCGTCGCCGGGAAAGGCAAGGTTGCGAAAGGTCAGATTCAGATCCGGATGAAGTGCGTGGATATATGTTTCCAGCCAGCCATGATGCTGCATGCGATCTGCGGTCGTGTTGCCGATGAAGGAAATATGATCGCCGGGCTGGAGCTTCAGCTGAGCCACAGCGAACGATGGCACACAGAACATCAGGACGGAAAACAGAACGGCGGGAAGACGAAACGCAGGCAAGAGACACCTCAGGTGGGAGTTGAGAAGGGCACAGCAGCATCGCGCTGCCGGGGGAATTCCTACAACAGCCGTCCGTTTCACTGCATCGAACGGCGCCGGAACGACACCCGATCATCAGCTTAACGTGTCGGCGAGGCCGATTCCACAGACCTCACAGCAGGCTGAATCCATGCCTGCTGGAAATCTCCGGTTTCGGACGGGTTGGGATGCAGCTTTGAGGACGTCACGACGGCTCGAACATAGATTTCGTCACCGGTGAATTCGTAAGCCGCCGTTGAACCCTGGACGGTGTGCAGAACCTTTCCCACATCACCGCTGTAGATTTGTGTCAACCCGGAAGCTTTGGTTTCGTCCGATGAGGCCGGTGATGACGAATCGTCAAATCCTCGACGCGTCCCGATAAAGTCAGTGCGGTATGTGACGCCTTCTTCGGCTGCAATCGATACCTGCAGTTGGTTGTCGGTGACTGCAATCCGCGGAGTGTGACTCCGCTGGATGAATAAAAACTTCAGCCTCAGGCCGTCACCAGAGCATCCGGGTCAAGCTTGTCCGCCAGCACCATCACCCAGCCCCGGCCGGGCTGAGCTCCTTTGCCGGCGGCCTTTTCGTGATAGTTGTGACCATCGTCGGTCGCCAGGCCGTACATGACGGGCAGCCCCAGCTTTGCCAGTCGCCACGTGTTGATGATATCCCACATGCGTTCGGTAGAGGCGTGATTGCTGTCGCCGCTGTTCTTCACGGATGGATGTCCGTTGAAGACTTCGAAGAAGTTTTCACCAACCACGGGCAGCAGTTGCTCTGCGGTGACAGCGTAGCCGAAATTCGGGTGATTCAGGTGAACCAGAGTCTTCTGTCCGGTACGTTCCCGCCGAGAGACCGCTGCGTCAATATTCCGCTGAATCACTTCAGTGACACTGTCGCCATGCATGGGCGGGAGCAGTTCAGTCGTGTTGGTCGCACACAGATGAACCGGAGCATTCCGGAATTTGTCCGTAATTTCCTCACCCTGAATCAGCAGGAATTCGTCAGGCTTCGCCAGTCTGGTGAACACTTCGTCGAAGGTTTTCAGCTGCACTTCCAGACGATCGTTCATGGTTCGGGTTCGAACCCAGTCTTCGGGAAAACGAGCCTGGAGTTTCTCCAGTGCCGCGGTGCCTCCTTTGCTCCTGGCAACATCGACCCACTTTTCCCCCTGCAGCAGGACGTTGTGGTCCGTGAAGACCAGAAAGCTGTAGCCGCGATCGCGATACCAGTCCGCAATCATCTCCGGATAGTCATCACCGTCGCTCCACAGCGAATGAGTGTGCATGTTTCCTTTGTACCACTTCCGGCTCTGATCCTGCTGCAATACTCGATCAGCATCGTCGGCACGGCCGGGCGGCGGAATGATGGCGACGGTCAACAGCAGAATTCGAAGGAACATTTAAAAAACCTTTCGATGTCTCAGCGTTCCGGAGACAGGCTTCAATTCAACCGGACAGCCTGACCCATGAAGTTGCTTCCTGATTGACGACAGAGGAAGATCATAGCCTGAGTCGTCTCGCATGAATATCGGCCACGCGACTGTTGCTCCCAACTCACGGATTTCCACCTCGGGGGGTCTTGAGAATCATGCTGAAACTGGTGCTTGACCATCTGCAAACGTCGTCGACGTTCGAAGTTGGTCTGTTCTTCCTGCTGTTGAACGTCTGTATCTTTATCGTTTCGGTCGGCGGCTGCTGGCTTGTGGCGCGGTGTTTTCGACATCGACAGGTGCTGTCCTCCTTTCAGCCGTTCCAGCTTCTGGAGCTCATCGCCGCCCTCATCGCCGTATTTCTCAATGCGGTGATTTCGGTTGTGGGCTGGTGGTTATGGCGTGAGGGGTCGATTCAACTGACAGACCGAAGCGGCACCGGCATTGTCTTTGATTCACTGGTGATGGTCGCCTTCATGGACATCGTGATGTACTTCGGACACCGGCTTGTACATGTTCCGCTGCTGTATCCTGCCGTTCACCGATTCCATCATCGCCACGAGAAAACAAACCCGCTGAGTCTCTTTGTGCTGCATCCACTGGAAGTGCTGGGTTTCGGAACGGCGATGATTTCGTTCCTGCTGCTCTACCCGATTTCGCCCCAGGGGCTGGTGATTTATCTGACTCTGAATCTGATTTTTGGCACACTGGGCCACTGCGGCGTGGAGCCGTTCCCGGTCTGGCTTAGTCGAATTCCAATCCTGAATCTGCTGGGAACCAGTACGTTTCACGCCGAACACCACGAAGACCAGCGTTACAACTTTGGATTCTATACCCTGTTCTGGGACTGGTTGTTTCAGACACTCGATCCGGACTACCGGATCAGATACCGCAACCCGTCACGGTATCTGATTCGACGAACGCACAGCGATCCGGACCCGGCACACCACGACGATCGCTGACGAGATCTCTCGACTCGTCGCTTAAATGATTGACAAAGCTCTACGCAAGGCACCCGACGACCAGATCGCCCATCCGGGAAGTGCTGACGGATTTGTCGCCGCCGCCGATGTCCCGAGTTCTGTGGCTGGCTTTCAGAGTATCGGCAACGGCCTTTTCAACGGCATCGGCTTCGGCCGTCAGATTCAGCGAATGTCGCAGCAGCATCGCGACGGCCAGAAATGTGGCCAGCGGATTGGCGACGTTTTTACCCGCGATGTCCGGAGCCGATCCGTGAATCGGTTCGTACAGACCGGGACCGCTGCTGCCCAGCGATGCGGACGGCAACAGGCCCAGTGAACCGGGCAGCATGGAAGCTTCGTCGGTCAGAATGTCACCAAACAGGTTGCCCGTGACAACCACGTCGAAGGTCGTGGGGCGTGAAATCAGATGCATGGCCATGGCATCCACCAGAACCACGTCGTACTTCACATCCGGAAATTCTTCCTTCATGACTCGAGCTGCCGTCTGTCGCCACAACCGAGATACTTCCAGAACGTTGGCCTTATCAACGGATGTCAGGTGACCTCGACGACTTCGAGCTGCCGTTGCCGCCAGTCTCACAATGCGTTCGATTTCGCCCGTGGTGTAAACCATATCGTTGCCGGCGATCTCTCCGCTCTCGTGGGGACCTCGGTGAGACGGACCGAAGTAGATTCCTCCCGTCAGTTCACGGAAGAACAGAATGTCTGTCCCGGCCACGATTTCGCGCTTCAGAGGAGACGCATCCACCAGTTCATCCCACGTCTGAATAGGACGCAGATTGGCGAACAGTCCGAGCTCCTGCCGAATTCGCAGCAGCCCGGCTTCGGGACGAGTTTTAGCCGTGGGATCGTCCCACTTTGGCCCGCCAACGGCTCCCAGCAGCACAGCGTCGCTGGCCTTGCAGGCATCGACCGTCGGCTGCGGCAGCGGATCTCCGAAATCATCTATCGCATTGCCGCCGATGGGGTGTTCGGTCATCGAGAACGTATGGCCGAACTTCGAAGCCACAGCTTCAAGGACTCGCCTTGCCTGAGAGACAATTTCAGGACCAATCCCGTCACCGGGCAGAAGAACCAGATTTGCTTGCATGGGGGGACTAGGTTTTCAGTTATCAGTTTTCAGTTTTCAAATCTCGAATCACGGGCGGCGGGGCTGGGTTCGGTGTCGACAACTGCCCGTCATCGACCCGAAACCCGACGCCTGGAAATCAGAAGGCTTTTTACTTCTTCTTCTCAATCTTCAGTTCCGCAAACAGGGCGGCAACGTCTTTTCCGTGGCTGGTTGTCTGGACCTTTTTGTCGATGTGCAGAATTTTGCCATCGCTGCCAATGACGTACGTCCAGCGTTCCGGGTTTTCACGTCCTTCATGGACGACGCCATAGGCTTTGGCCACGTTTTTTTCCGGATCGCTCAGAATGGCGTAATCCAGATCCAGGCTCTTTGCAAATTCCCCGTTCTTTTCGGGGGTGTCGCAGCTGGCAGTAAAGTAGGCCACGTTGTATTCCCGCATGGCTTCGCCGTTTTCACGGAAGGAAATGCATTCTTTGGTACAGCCTCCGGTGAAGGCTTTGGGAAACCACGCCACTACAACCGCCTGCTTTCCTGCGAAGTCCGAAAGCCTGTAGGTTTTGCCATCACTGGCTTTCAGTTCGAAAAGCCGGAGCCTTGTCGCCGACTTTCAGTTCTTCTGCTGAGCTCATACTGAGAAATCCGGTCATGGCAGCCAGAGCAGCTGCGGTGGTCAGAAACTTGTTCATGGTGGGACCTTTGTGGGACTTTGTGGGACAGGGAAGGATGGTAGAACAGCTTTGCAGGTGGCACAGACATTTCTGTCGGTGGAGTTTCAGAGGCCAAAACGCGACGGACGACAGACGCCACTCCGAAACAAATCAGATTCGGAAGAAGCGGTCGACGGTTTCCTGCGGCATCGGCTTCGTCACCAAAGAACCTGCAATCAGAGCAATTGTTGATGCAAGCAGCATGCCCGTCACCGGCATCAGTTCGTAGACCGTACCACCGATCGGCAGTTCGATCAGGTAGTCACCCAGAGGTTTCGAGCTCTGCAGGGCCTGATAAAAGAACCAGCCCCACGTCGCCGCTGCGGTGAAGATGCACGCGTAGGCTCCAAATGCCGTTAACCGCCGCCAGTAGAGACAGGCAAAAATCAGCGGAAACAGGCTGCTGAATCCGCTGAAACACCAGACTCCCAGCCCGAAGACCCCGCGAGGGTCCAGCAGACTGAGTCCATAGGTGATGGCCACCACCAGAATGATGAAGGTCCGAGTCCAGAACACTGTCTGCCGGTCGCTCATCCGGCCGTCTTTGGTGAAGTAGCGTTTGGCGATGTCGTTGGTGAACATCGTGCCGACGCACAGGAACTGGCTGTCCAGAGAACTCATGATGGCCGCCAGCACTCCGGCTGCCAGAAAGCCTCCCAGCACAGGACCGGAAAGTCCCTTCACCAGCATCGGCAGTACTTTGTTGGAATCGCCGGCCGTCTCAAAACTCAGCTTTGCCAGGGCCTTCACCACACCGTGGGCACCGTCGGTTGTGGCCCAGATGCCCAGCATAATGCACGGAGCCCACACCAGCATGATGAAGATCGGGTGAGCCACGACCGAAAGCTTGAACGCATTGGCACTGCGAGCCGTCAGCCAGTGCTGGAACAGGTGCGGAAACATTCCCACAGACAGCGGTATCAGCATGTAGCTCAGGAATTCCGATTTTGAAACTCCCAGTCGCGTCGTTTTTTCAACGGAAACCTGAGCCGAGATGGATCGCATATTCTCCAGCATCGAGCCCTCGCCCAGACCCTGAGCAATCACGAAGAATGTCACAATCCCCAGCACCATGAAGACCACGGTCTGAAACGTGTTCGCCCACGCGGTGCCTCGCATTCCGCCGTAGAAGACATAGATCAACACGACGATGCAGATGATCAGTGCTCCCAGCCACGTCGGGATCGCTCCGTTGGTGAGCGGATTGGCCGGATCACCAGGAAACAGACCCGGGAAGGCACCCGGAGCAAACTTTCCAGGCCCGATCAGACGTCCCTGAGTAAACACGTTCACCACGGTCCCGGCCCCAGGATTCCACCCAGAATGTAGACAATCACCATGGTCACCAGAATCGGAAACAGCACCAGTCCGATGGCGGGGCTGTTGAGTCGATCCTGAAAGAATTCAATCTGAGTTGTGTAACCGTATTTATGACCGAGCTTCCAGCTTTTCACCCCAGCAGAAAGAAGCACAGCGAATGCACAATGGCGCTGAGGATGCCATCTTCCCGTAAACTCCGATTCCGCTCTGCCAGGCTTCACCGGTGGATCCGATCAGGGCAAAGGCCGTCATGGTGGTGCCGAACAGCGACATCAGCAGCATGACGGGGCCAATGGAATGAGTGGCCAGCTGAAAGTCCTTGCCGCTGCCCGTGAACAGCTTGCTGGAGAACAGTCCCAGAAACAGCAGAGACGCCAGATAACCCACAATAATCAGAACGGTGATCATTGGACCGGTCATGCGGCACCTCCGTCAGAACTGCTGTCCGCGCTGAGTCGTCGAGCGGCCAGGCAAACTGAGTTGCCAGGAACCAGGTAAATCCGGCGGCGATGGAAATGCAGACGTGGTAGAACAGCCCAATCGGAACGATACCGCCCACCAGAGTACTGTCTTCCCAGAACCACACGTCATGGTGCAGCACCATCAGCAGCAGCACCAGCCCCCACACAACTTTTCTCATGAAATCAGCCTTCACAGATTGGGATTACACGGTTTCGCTGCGGCCTGAAAACCACGCCCATTCGTCAATAACTCCCGGAATCCCGGCCAGAGAGGCTATCGACTGACATCTGCATTTGCAACGAAGGCAACGCGGGAAGCTGAATGCACTTCGAGGTTGAAATTGCGGGATCGTTGTATTCGCCATGTCCGCCCCGGTCGGCTGAGGCTGGCGGAACACCGGAGCTGCCCGCCCGATGAGTTCGTCGCCTACAGAATGCGGTTGTAGCCGTTCAGGGCGGCGACTCGGTAGGCTTCGGCCATGGTGGGGTAGTTGAAGGTTGTGTTCATGAAATATTTCAGGGAGTTCGCTTCGCCGGACTGAGCCATGATGGCCTGGCCGATGTGGATGATTTCTGACGCGTTCACTCCGAAGCAGTGAATTCCGAGAATCTCCAGGGTCTCGCGGTGAAACAGCAGCTTCAGCATGCCGATCGGACGCCCCATGATCTGAGCTCGGGCAAGGCTCTTGAACATCGAGTGGCCGACTTCGTAGGGAATGCAGGCGGCTGTGAGTTCACGTTCGGTTTTGCCCAGCGAGCTGATTTCGGGGCTGGTGTAAATTCCGGTGGGGACGTGGTCCATCAGGAAGGCTTCGGATTCTTCGTTTCCCAAGTGTCTGGCTGCACAGCGTCCCTGAACATAAGCCGCGCTTGCCAGAGCCGGCGGGCCGATGACGTCGCCCACTGCGTAGACGTGTTCAATGGCTGTCTGAAAGTTGGCATTCACCGCCAGCTGACCTCGGTGGTCAGGAGTCAGCCCCAGATTTTCAAGCTTCAGTTCGTCCGTGTTGCCGGAACGTCCGTTCGCCCACAACAGAATGTCGCTCTTCAGCACCTTGCCCGACTTCAGATGCACCAGCACGTGATCATCGAAGGTTTCGACGGAATCAAACACTTCGTTGTGGCGAATTCGAACTCCGGTATCCCGCATGTGATAGGCCAGAGCATCGCAGATTTCATCGTCCAGAAACTCAAGCAGATTGCTGCGGGTGTTGACCAGATTCAGTTTGACATTCAGATTGCGAAACATGGATGCATATTCACACCCGATCACACCGGCTCCGTAGATCGTCATCGACATCGGCGTCTCTCCGAGATTCAGAATGGTGTCGCTGTCGAAAATACGCGGATGATCGAAGTTGACTTCCGGCGGTCGATAAGGACGCGACCCGGTGGCGATGACGAAATGGCTGGCGGTGGCCGTTGTTACTGCGTCTTCTTCGTCAATAATGGAAATCGTGTGCGGATCAATGAAGTGAGCTGTCCCCCGCAGGACTGTCACGTGATTGCGGTCGTAAAAGCAGCGCCGCATTTCGACCTGTTTGTCGATGACCGCCTGAGCACTCCGGCGAAGATCCCGGAACGGAACGTCGATATTGATGCCCAGCTGACGGAACTGTGAATTCGAATTCACCTCCATCATGCGGTAAATGGCGGCTCGCAGTGACTTGCTGGGAATCGTTCCCAGGTGAGTGCAGTTGCCGCCGATCCGCGGCATCTTCTCCACCACCGCAACTCGCCGCCCCTGCTTGGTGGCTTCCATCGCGGCCCCTTCGCCGCCGGGGCCCGTGCCAATCACGATGACATCGTAACGCTGGATTTCGTGGTTCATAGGACTGAAACGACTTCGGATTTCAGGAAAGGAATTCACGCGACGCCCGGTCACCGGCAGTGCCGGAATGACGGCCTCACCCAGGCCTGAAACGGGTTTCATGATACACCCGTTCAGATCACCACCGTCTGACGTTCAGGGCGAAGTCTACCGAGACCAGACGCTCACAGAAACCGGGCTCGCCCTGCCAGTCTGCTGGTGCATTTTCGGGAAATTCAGATTCACGGAAATCTTCTCCTGAACCGTATTGATCTCTCTTTCCACTGGCGGAACTCTTCACCCGCACAGGCGGCGGACATCGTCCTGTCGGCATCGTGTCCTTCACTTTCCTCAGGCGAAAGTTGCTCGGTCCGGGACAAGAGATCAGGCAGCAGAGCCCTTTGAATTGTAAACACGCTGGCCCCCGGATTTCACAGACCGTTGATCGTCAGGAATCTGTCACACCTTCCCGTTCCTTCATGAACGTTTGTTGTATCCCCTGCCCAGACTCAGCCACGGCTTCGTAGCCTTCAAACTTAAAGAGCATGGCCGAAACCATGATGGCCAGCATGGCCCAAACTGCGGCAGCCCGGCGGGTACGAATTTCAGAACACATCTCCATGAAACGACTTACAGCGATTTTCGCGGTCGAATCCGAACAACTGCCCAGACAACTCATGCGCCTGCAACCATACCTTCAAAAAGTGAGGCGCCTTGGGTCCCGCGGCTGAGTCAGTCGGAACGGGCTGTTGGTGTTGCTATTCTGGTTTCGGTTGCGGGACGGGCATCACCGGGTTGGCGCGTGGCCGCTGAAGTTTATCTGTTTTCAAACATGGGGAGTCTGCTGGATGATTCGACATCTCTTCCTGACGGGGCTGGTTCTGTGCTCGCTGTCAGAAACGTCACAGGCCGCGCTGACGTTATCTGCTTTGTTTTCTGATTCCATGGTGCTGCAGCGGGATCAACCGGTGAAGGTTTGGGGCTGGGCGTCTCCGGATGCGTCGGTGACTGTGGCCATCGGTGATCAGAAACACACCGTCCGTGCCGAAGCTTCCGGACGCTGGATGGCCACGCTGGAACCAATGTCGGCCGGTGGACCGCACACGCTGACCGTTTCCGATGGTCGGAGCACCACAACGGTCAGCGACGTTCTGATCGGGGACGTGTGGCTGTGTTCGGGACAGTCCAACATGGCGATGACCGTCAGTCGCAGTCGAGATGCGGAAGCAGAGCAGGCCGCAGCAAAGTTTCCTCAAATTCGGATGTTTCGGGAGTCTTCCGGACCGGCTGCCGAGCCTCAGGAAAAATGTTCGGGCAGCTGGTCCGTCTGCAGTCCTGAAACCGTGGGAAGTTTTTCCGCGACGGCCTACTTCTTCGGTCGGCGACTGCATCAGGAACTGGGAGTCCCCATCGGCCTGATCAATTCGTCCGTTGGCGGAACGTCGATCGAATCATGGACCAGCCTTGATGCTCAGCAGCAGGTGCCGGAACTTGAGCCTCGTCTGGCCGCCTGGAATTCCGATGACAAGAACTTCGACGAAGCCAAAGCGACTTCCGCCTATGAGAAGAATCTGGAGCGCTGGAAAACATCGGTGGCCGAAGCCAAAGAAGCCGGCAAGCCAGCACCTCGGAAACCTTCCCCTCCGGTTCGACCTCGCAGCGATCGTAATTTTCCAGCCAATCTGTTCAACGGCAAGATTGCTCCGCTGGTGGGCTACACCATCAAAGGGGCCATCTGGTATCAGGGAGAAAACAGTGCCGGTCGAGGATTCTCGCACCTGTATGGAACTCAGCTGAAGACGCTCATCAGCGACTGGCGAGCTCGCTGGGGTCAGGGCGACTTTCCGTTCGGCTGGGTGCAGCTGCCGAACTTTCGAAATGCTCAGGTCCAGCCCGTGGAAGACAGCGGCTGGGTTCTGGTTCAGGAAGGCATGCTGAAAACTCTGAAGGAGCCTCACACCGGCATGGCGGTGACGATTGATGTCGGCGAAGCAGGTGACATTCACCCCAAAGACAAGCAGACGGTTGGCCACCGGATGGCTCAGTGGGCACTGTCGTCTGTCTACGGGAAAGATATTCTGCCCATGGGGCCGATTTTCTCAAAAGCTGATTTTCGAAACGATGGATCCGTCCAAATTCAGTTTCAATACGCTGCCGGCCTGCACGCGGTGGATGGAAAAGTGCTGGGCTTTGCGGTGGCCGGAAAGGATCAGAAGTTCGTCGCCGCCGATGCTGTGATTGAGGGGGAATCTGTTGTGGTTCGCAGTTCGGAAGTGAGTCAACCGGCCTCGGTCCGTTATGCCTGGGCAGCGAATCCCGTGATCAGCCTCTACAGTTCGGCTCAGATCCCGGCGTCTCCGTTTCGCACCGACGACTGGAAGGTGTCTCAGTAGGAAATGATGACTAAACGGGAATGACTCGATGCCGCGGGCGGCGATCTGTAATCTAAGATCTGCGACACCCGCTGCTCGGGCTCGTCATTGTCGGCTCACGTTTCAGTGGACAACGTGACTCTGCTTCTTTGTATTCTTCAACATCGGGATCGCTGCCTTGAAGACGAAATCCATTGCTGCTGTGATTGTTCTGACGTTCGGTCTGCTGGCCGGACGTCCTGTCGTCGGTGCGGAATCGAAACCCAACCTGCTGTTCATCTTCGCGGATGATCAGGCGTATCACACAATTCATTCCGCGGGCAATGATGAGATTCAGACGCCTCACCTGGACCGACTGTTTCAGAAAGGAACCCACTTCACTCATGCGTATAACATGGGTGGCTGGAACGGTGCGATCTGTATGGCCAGTCGGGCGATGCTGAACACAGGACGTTTTCTGTGGCATGCGCATCAGGTCGATCCTACATTGAAAAGCCAGTGGGTACCGAAAAAGAAGCTGTGGTCTCAGCAACTGGCGGCAGCCGGATATCAGACCTTCTTTTCCGGCAAATGGCACGTCGGTGTGAATGCGAACGATGTGTTCGAGGTGGCTCGCAACGTTCGCGGCGGCATGCCGAATCAGACCGACGCTGGCTACAACCGACCCAAATCACCGGATGATCACGAATGGATTCCGTGGGACACAAAACTCGATGGCTTCTGGAAGGGAGGGAAGCACTGGAGCGAAGTGCTGGGCGATGATGGTGTCGAATACCTGAAGATGGCAGCCGGTGACGAACGACCTTTCTTCATGTACCTGGCCTTCAATGCCCCCCACGATCCTCGACAGTCGCCCAAAGAATTTGTCGACCGCTATCCGCTGGATGGAATCAGTGTCCCGGCGTCGTATCAGCCCGAGTATCCGTTTCAGATCGGCAGCAACCGCATTCGTGACGAGCAGCTCGCTCCGTTCCCCCGCACGGAATATGCCGTGAAGGTGAACCGGCAGGAATACTATGCCATCATCACTCACATGGATCAGCAGATCGGCCGGATTCTCGACGCTCTGGACAGCAGCGGTCAGGCGGACAACACATGGGTCTTCTTCACGGCCGATCACGGACTCGCTTGCGGAAATCACGGCCTGATGGGAAAGCAGAACATGTTCGACCACAGTCTGCGAGTTCCCTTCGTGGTGTGCGATCCCGGGAAGACGGCTCCGAGTCAAATCAGTCAGCGGATCTATCTGCAGAGCGTTATGCCGACGACGCTGGAACTGGCAGGTGTCCCCATTCCCGATGACATTGAATTCTCCAGCCTGCTGCCCCTGATGAAGGCTGCGGATCCTGTTCAGCCTTCTGACCCCGACGGCACAATCTACGGCGCCTACGTGGACACTCAGCGAGCGATCATCAGCGGGGACCACAAACTGATCCTGTATCCGAAAATCAGCACATCGCTGTTGTACAACCTGAAGGAAGATCCTGATGAGCTGAAGGAACAGTCCGGCACCAGCGAAGCTCTGTCCATCAAGCGGCGTTTGTTTCGGGAGTTCCTGACACAGCAAAAACTAATGGGCGACACATTGGACGTCACGTCCCGTTTCCCGGACCTGGCGGAGTAGTGCCGAGAATCACAAGTGATGGGTCACCGGCGAAGAAATCAACTCAGATTAGCAGTGAATCCGGCTTCGCAGGCTGTGTGATTTCCGAATTTCACAGTGACTAAAAGCCTTCCTCCGAAGAATTCGCGTGACAATCAACCGCACGTTCGCCAGGCCGTTTCCGGTGGAAGCACACCGGTCGCCTTGGACGATCGGACACCATCAAACGCCCGCCAACATGGAAGGAGAAAACCGGGCAAACTCAAGGAAAGCCAGGAAGAAGTCTCATCTGGTGGCCTAACAACTATGATCGAGGCACGAGTACTCTGTCATTAATTCGGTGATGGATGTCATCCTTGAGTTGATCGTTCATGGAAGACCGATGTCTCAAGGAGGAAATCATGGAAAAACGATACAGGGTCACACTGACAGCAGAAGGAGCGTTCAGATTTGCAGTCAATGGTTTCGAAGAGACCGTCGCAGGCGCAGAGCTGGTTCGGGCAGAATTCTGTCGCTGGCAGATCAGGCGGTCGGAGGCGCTTGCGAAGAATGGATCGGAGATCTCGTCGAGGCATTGGGATGTGGACGGACGACTGTAGCCAAACGAGTTCGCCGGGCGTTCGTTGAAAGGGCTGGAGGAAACTCTGGAGCCATCTCCATCAACGTGTCTATGAAAGTTGACTGGACACTGTTCATCAGTTCCTGCTACTGACGGTTTATCCGGAGGCCGCTGTGGTCGTGCTGGTGATGGACAAATCTGAATATCCACTGCATTGGCAGCTTATACGAAGCCTTCGATCCCCGCGGCAGCGCAGGCTCCTGGCTACTCGTCTGGAAATCCACAACACACCGAAACACAGGAGCTGCCTGAACATGGCCGAGACGGAATTATTGGATGCTGACGGCATGGCAGGAACCGCTGAACGCAGAGCTGTATTCAGGAACTGAACCTCGGCAAGTCCTACGTTGCGGCCGCCGTAGTTCGTATCCAGCTGAAGTCTGATGAAGCGGAAAGTAACGCGGCCGAAGTCATGTTCTTCGCCATAAGGGTTGTGGGCCCCATCTGCCGGGCGGGCAGCAGTGAACGCTGTGATGAGTTCCCAACTGTCGTGCCAGACTTCATGAAACGCGTCGACGTCATTCGAACCAAACACTCGGATATCTTTCGCCCGCGACCGTTGCCGTCATCTCCGTAGATCGCTCCGTGGTAATTCCATAAACGCAGACGGTCAATCGGTCGAGGACCTCGAAGTCATAATGCAGCGATGCACTGTAGGATGAATCTGTCAGAAACGAATCGCCGGGACGAGCAGAATGAGTGGCGGGAAACAGATTCCGGAGTCTGCATGCCATCGCCGGAACAGGTCGCTTCGATACGGGTCTGCGGATCAGCTCCCGATTCCGAATGAAAGCCAGCTCGCACGACCGCGATCATCTCAGGAGCCGCAGAGACATCGCCGCTCAATCCCGCCAACAAAGCGACTTCGGACGCACTGGTGCGCACGAACGATAAATCTGGACTTCGTCAATCATTCCTGCAAAGGGCGAAAACGGCTGGCCGTTGGGGCCGCTGGTGAATTTGCTGATGGATCCCATACTTAACGCATCAAAGCGGTGCTGCTGGCGAAGGGGGCGACGACTTTTTTCGGTGGCTTCAAGCTGTCCGTTGATGAACAGTTGAGTGGTCTGGCCATCAAACGTGATCGCGAATGCTGTGAACACGTCGGGGAAGCGGTTTCTGATTTGGCTCCTGTGGGAAATTTTCCGCCAACGCCCTGGATGTGGAACTGAAGCACGAGCTCCGTCAAGACATGCGCTCAGTCCATGCCGATTCGCAGCCGTTGACGTTTCATCAATCGTGGTCAGGATTCCTCCGTCCAGGTTGGAACTGGTCGGAGCCACATATCCCGTGATGCTGAACGGCGAGCCGTCGTGCAGAAAGTTCCATTTGGACGAGCGGCCAAAGTTGATGTAGTCTCCATCGCCATCAAACGAATAGCCGTTGCCAATCGCGCCGGTTGCTCGCGTGGTATCGCCAATCAACGCGCCGTTGTTTCCGTTCGGCGAATTGTCTCTGGCTGTCGAATCTGTTCCTTCGCCCGACCAGTACGCCACCAGTGAACCGTCGTTGACGACGGGAGCGACCAGTGCTGGGTAGCGACAACTGTCATCGGCACGGCCTGACCATCGGTGGCAACCGGTGTCGACGGCGGCGAACCAGATGCCGCGCGATAAATGGCGAAGGCCAGCAGCCGCCTGAAAACCCCAGCAGAACACCGGCGGTAATACCATTTTCGAGACCGACGGACAAAGTTGCGGATTCGAAAGTGGAAGTTGCGATGCATGGCGGAAACCGTTTGTCCTGTTAAATAACGATCGATGTCGGCGACAAATTCATCCAAGTCGGCGTAACGCTCAGCAGGCTGCTTCTCCAGGCACTTCAAAACGACCGCTTCCAGATCCACCGACACCGACACCGACACCGCCGCCGACACCGACACCGCCGCCGCGTGGCGTGGCGTGGCGTGGCGGTCGACGGCGGACTCGCTGGAAGACCGCTGCCTGCTGACGGCTGGGACGGGGCAGTTTTTGGGCGGTCAAATTTCGGGCAAAGCACAGCGGGGCCATTCATTCTGCGGTGGCCGAAATAATTCCTGTGCGGGGTTGCGTGAAATGGAATTGGTTTTTCAGGGTGGATAGCGCGCGGGTTTCAGCCCACGCGCGTTTCTGGCACAGATGAAGACTATTTCCAGCAGATGCTGGACAGTGGCGTCGCAAAATGGCTTATCACAAAGCCTTGCCGGATGCCGGGGCGACTGAAGTTTCAAACGCCCGCCTCCGTCGACAACTCTGCCTGCCTGAGTACAAGCTGCGTTGCGTCTTCTGAAGGTCCGGCGGGTAACCATACATCGCCAGCAGTCTTCGCACCTTGCGACGCAGATCGGCACGGAC
Source organism: Planctomycetaceae bacterium (assembly GCA_041398865.1). Classification (GTDB taxonomy): domain Bacteria; phylum Planctomycetota; class Planctomycetia; order Planctomycetales; family Planctomycetaceae; genus Fuerstiella. Next base: position 17,418 of record JAWKTY010000018.1, on the reverse strand, counting down.
CGATTCCCGCTGCGTCCAGTCGAGCTTGGGCATCTTCTTGACCATCTCCGCAAGTTCGCGAGCCATCAGGCGAAGCTGATCCGATTGCATCACTTCTTTCGCCGATCCGTTCTCCGCCAGTGCGTCATAAAATGCGATTTCCTCCATTGCTCAGCCCCAGGTCCTGCCCGTGCTGCTTCGCCTCCCGAACCCACTTCGCCAGTTCGAGCAGCCTGGCGATCATCTCGGCTGTGGAGATCTGTTTGTTCGTGTAGCTGAGCATCGCCTTCTCCAGCGCCTCGCGGAACTTCTGCGCCTGCACGAGGTTCGTCCGCTCGCTGATCTTGATCTGGTCGGTGAGCAGTTTCCGCAGCGTCTCGAGTGCCAGATTTTTTTGCTCCAGGGCGCTGACTCGATTGAGAAAATCCTCGCTGAGGATGTCCAGCCGTGCCGCGTCCAGGCCCGCCGCCGCGAAGAGGTCGATGACTTCGCCCGCATCCACCGCGTCGCCGATGACCTGCCTCACGGCGGCATCGATGTCTCGCGGTCCGCGCCCATCGGTTGTCGGCTCAGTGTCGTCCGCCAGCCGTTTGCGGATCATCGCTGCGATCCGCTGGAAGAACGCCAGGTGTGGCGTGATCTCTCTTGTCTCCTCGCGCGGCACCGCCAGGGCGAACGCCGTCGAGAGTCGCTTCACCATCCGCAGGAACCGCTTCCAGCCCGTCTCCTCGCCCACGTTCTGTGCAACATCCAGCACGTGATCGACCGCACCCAGATACACCCGCAGCATTGACCGGTTGTATAGTCGCCTTTCGCTCCGCGAAAGACGCGTTCTTTCGCCCGGAGCGAACGACATCTGAGCAGTTCCGCGTCGAGCGGCGCCGCCGAGTAGTCGTACCTGTGGAAGAACCCTCGCAACTGCTCGAATGCCGACCGCATCGCCGGGCTCGCCTCGTCCTGCAGTTTGTTGATCGGCTTGGCGCTCTCGTCCGTCGCGTTGGCATACCGTCGCCAGCGCATCGGCCAGCGGATCAGCCAATCCGATCAGGTCCACGATCAACCCGCCCGGCTTCTCTGTCCGTAGACGCGGTTCACCCGCGCGATCGCCGTCGGTTCAGAATGCGATACCAACCACTGGGTTCATCAGCATAGTGCAGATGTAATGGTTGTAGACGTTAAGTGACACAACCTCTGCCGATCAGCGACTAATGACCATTTTGATTTGTTCTACAGTGCTACTTCAACTCAGGCTCATTAGTTTTCATATCGCGTTCCGCTTCTTCCAGCTTGAGTCTGACGACGACGTTTTGCGGCTCGCGGCTGGCCAAGTCTGGTAGAGTTCACAAACGGCCTTGCGGATGAGTTGCCGCTCAATGGTGTTTGACTCGCTCTGCAAATCCGAAGCAAGCAACTCCTGTGCTTTTCGGAACGATTGTTCGGCATCCACAAACTCACCTCGTGCGGTCAATGCCAATCCCTTCACGCGTCCACATCGCCCCATGATCGCCGATTTCAATTCTTTTGGCGGACGAACGTTTTCTTCAGCCTTTTGCTGCTACACTAGCCTGATGCGAAGACTTGTTCCGCTGCACCGGATCTTCAGCGGTCTCGCAGATTAGCAGCAATTCCGCGACGAGTAGACGGCACGACACCAGCCGACTTGTCTGCTCTCAGCAGAGTTCGCTGTCGCTCCAGCAACGGCTCCAGGGTGGCTAACGCAATGTCATATTCGTTTTTTGCCAAATGGCGCGTAGCAGCAAGAGTAATCACCTCATTCAATTGCAAGTGCCGGTCGGTGTCCGGACGAACTCGAACAACACAGATTTCCTTGCCCTTCTTTTGTTGAAGTAGTGCTTCCAGCAATCGTTGCAGCACGTTCTGGGTGTCACGGTGATCGTAACCTTTCTCGTGGAGTAGCGACAAAAGGACGTGGTGCAGCAGCGGCTCAGAAGAGGAAAGTTGCTTAAGTTGCTCATAAACGGACGCCAGCTTGCTTTCTGCCAGGAGTGTGTTAACCGCATCAAGACCAAAGACCTTGCGGTGGCCAGCAACCGCCGATTCGAGCAACGGAAGTGCCTCCTGGTATTATGTTGATTGGCGAGAATGCCTCCAGATTGTGTTCCAGTACAGTCGTCTGCTCAGCTTCGTCGCCGAGCGCTCGCGAAAGATCGGCGATATCTCAAGTATCAAGGTTGCAGCTTCGGGGTACTTCTTGAGGGCAAACAGCGTCTGGCACAGCAAGAGCTTGGTGTGCAGGACCACAGTATCATCTGGCTCGAAGTGTTGAAGCCATCCGGCGAAGCCTCTTGGATAACGCTTTCAGCCTTGCCATAGTCCATGGACTGAAACAGATGAACGCCAAAGGCATGGATGAGCGGAACGACCTCACGATGAGAATCGCCCAGCTTCTTTCGCTTAGCGGCGATTGCATTTTCCCAAATCTGCGTTGCCTCTGCCAGCTTACCCTCGCCTTGCAGCTTCTCGGCGGCCGCTGTCAATTGTTTCAACTCAACTACTAGCTGCGAACCCGTATCATCGCCGGTTAGTTCCGCGATCTCCTTTCTAACGGCCTGCTCCTTGGTTTCGCCTTGCTTCTCATAGATGTCGGCAAGCAACGCCAAAGCGGCGATCGTATCCACGTGTCCTTCTGGGAACGTGTCGCGACAGATTTTCAGCGTGGCTTCGACACGCTGAGCCGCCTCCGTCAATTTCTCTTGGTCGAATTCAATGTGCAAGTGTTTCCGCCATCGTTAAACGAAGGGGATCAGACCTTCCCAATACTTGAGGATCCAGTCTCAAGGGCTGGAATCAACAGGGACGTGGCCTTCTCATATTCCTTGAGTTCGTAGAACACTACCGCCAGGTTGTTGATCACGGACAAAGCCCCGACTGATTGTACGCGAAGAGACGATCGCGCCCTTCGCATTAGATCTTCGAGGATCAGCAATCCTTCCTGCGGTCGACCCTGCTTGACTCAGAGCATGCCGAGGTTCGCTAAGGAAGCGACGGTGAAAGGATGGTCGTCCCCCAATGCCTGACGATATTCCTGCAATGCCTTGGTTAGATGCTCTTCGGCCTTCTCCAGATTTTCCCATACTCGAAACGTGCCGCCGATCGTGTCGTGCATTCCAGCACTGAGATAGACTTCACCTGGAAGATAGCCTTCGCGCCGTCACTCGCCTTCTCAACAAGTGCCTCCATGTCTCTGGTGGCTTCGGGGCGCGTCGTGACTCGCGAGAAGAGAGTTTTCAAATAGTCGCGGGCCTGAACCGCAATGTGAGCAATCACGACGGGCCTCTTTGTCGGATGCTTCGGCCAGATGCGGCCCTTCTCTTCTTTATTTCGAGCATTAATTGCAGCCTGCTCGGAAAGCTCAACAACCTCACGCGCCGCCTTTTCGTTGTTTCTGGCAACTATTGCCACACCCAAAGCAAACCAACATGACTGCCAAGCCCGCAAGCCACCTGTTGCACTCCGAATACGGCAGCTCTGGTCATCGATCCCTACCATACTCAGGATGACCCCTGAGAAAATACGTTCAATAAGACGATCCAAATTGTCCGAAGAAGGCCAATCGAGTCTTTCTGCTCTTGGCCAGCAGCTTTCGAACTGGCCCAGGAATGGCCAACTCCCCACCACCATTCGCATCGATCACGATGGGTCCGTTCTTCCGATTCTTGCACCACCAATTGATCTCTTCGTAAAGAACGTCCGGTAAGGCAGAACGGGGCTGCGCCGCTCCCGGAGTGCAAATCAGAATCAGCGCCCGCGCTGTCCTGAGCCTGACTCGCCAGAACCGTTGCCAGTCGTCAGAGCCGGGAGTTCGACGGTCGTAAAAGACGCTCAGTTGATACTCCTTGCCATCGCTATAAGAAATCACGGGATTGCGACTTAGCCGTTCATAGAGATCGTCTGCAAACGAGTCACCTTCGCCTTCTCCGCGACGATACGCCAGGAAAACGTCGATATTTGCGATTTTAGAGCTTTCCGAGATGGCAGTCATTTTAATCACACCTCTCCACGGAGCTGCGACCACTCCGTTAATAAACCGGGACTTTACTGGGCCAAGAATCTCAGGTTGGGCAACTTGTGCGGTTGCAAGATCAACCAACTCGCCAATTTCGTTGGGCCGTCCAATGAATAGGAGCCGGGCGGGGCCGTAAAATTTACTCTCATGAACCGTGGTTCTCCGACTAGGCGCGTCATGACTTTAATGACGATTCCTGCTGAACATTCATCAGCAGGTTCAGCAATTTTGCCTTCGACAACCAGCCAGCAATTCCGGATCGGCTTTGCTTTCGAACTGTGAAGGGCTCGTCTGCTTGGTTCCTACACTGAGAACGTCAATCCGTTCGATTGGAATTCGCAGATAGCACACCGCCTCAACAATCGCTGCCATGGCTGGCGAGTTGGCCCACACTCCGCCGTCAAAGTAGCTACTTTCAGCCACCATGTTGGCAATCTTTGCAGCCGTGAAGAAGGTGGGCGCTGCTGCCGTAGCTAGCGCCGCATGAGCGGCTTCTGTCTGAGCATCGGCGGTCAGGTCTTCGTGGTGGGGCGTGCGGAACAGGTGCGATGCGCCAGCAACCGCGTGATAGGTCGGGATAACAAGGCGGCAGCGGCTATCTCTCAACGGGATCGGTTTTCCGCCGGAGTAGAATGCTGCTTCGAGTTCACGAAGCAAAATCTCTTGCGAATACTTGGGCCTGAATAGGTGCCTCAAGGTGTATCGCATTCGGCTGAGGGTGCGCGTGACGGGAAAAATTACCGGACCTCGCTCCTGATAAAACTTCAGAATCTGCTGACCTGTCAGGCCCAAGCCAAGTCCGATAGCGAGAATCCCTCCGGTCGATGTCCCAGCGATTAAATCGAAATGGTCCACGACGCGGAGACCGGTCTGGTTTTCCCAAGTTGCAATGGCTGATGCGGTGAACGCTCCTTTCAGGCCTCCTCCGTCGAGGGCCAAGATTCGAAACGAGATTCCGTCTGAACCCCGTCCACGCACGAGTGGCAACCGCTCTAAATTGCCACAGACAGTTTCCGAAAGGCTTCCGACATCGTCTTTGGTGGAAAGCTCTCGGTTCGCCGTTTCATCAAGACCGTTCTTGAGTTGGTTGAAAACTTTGGGATGTCGCTCAACGAAGTCCTGAGCAGCACCGCCAAGTCCGCCCAAAAGAAAACATGGAATGCCGCGTTCAATTGCGAGCCCAAGCTCCAACGGTACGCCCGCCCGTCCTCCGATCGTTTGCCACCATTTTCCGCCCACTACCACAATGGCGTCACAACGGGAAACCATCCATTTGCGGAGCAGTTCCAAGCTCTCATCGCGTGCTCGTTCGCCTCTTGCTTCCGGTGTCTCGTAGACCAAAGCCAGCTTCCGCCACTCATCGGTAGGGACGTTCTTTGGATCCTTCGACCAGAAGCGCGAGACTGCGAGCACTAATCGATCTTTGTGGCCCCCTTGTTCTTGATGCCGTTTTGCTTCTTCCAAAAGAATTGGAGTGAAACTCGGATGGCTGCCGTGGACGATGTGGCCACCACGCTCGAAAACACGGCGTGCGAACCGACGAACAAAGTCAAGAATCGCGGCACGCTGTGCCTGGGTAGTGCCTTCTATCTCTGGAACGGCTCCTGAGAGCCAAATGCGTGCGCCGGCCAAGGATGCGGACTGGAGTGTGTGGTTGGAGGTTGATGTCATCGTTGTTGCCCGATGCTTGCTGAAGTGAACACTAGCGGCCTGCGTTTTTCGCAGCGGCCTCGATCCATTGCCCGAGCTTCAATTGGTCAGAGCTCGGGTTGTAATCACTCACTGAAAACAGCGAGGAAAGTTTCATCGAAGTGGCGGTTCCAGAACTGCTTGTACCCGGCAAATCCGCCTCTCTTGCCGTTTGGAACCTCGTCGCAAGGATACATTGCCGCCTTTCCATTCGTGCCAATAAAGCCGACCGTCTTTTCGAGTTAGCGCAGGTGATCGAATGGATTCAGCCTCGTTTCGTACCTGAAAGCCCCTCTCTCACCTTCCCGCACTGCCAGCCTTGTCGAGTCGGACTCCGAGTACTCCTTTTCCCAGCTTCGGACGCTGCGGATGATTTCATGGCGAACCCAAGGGCGTGCAAAAGTCTGCGCACCAACGCAAACGCACGTTACTGAGATGCCGTCGAGCTTCCCCGTAAGGAATCGCTTGAGACTGTCGGGACTCTCGATTTGGGCCTTCTCGAATGCCGACTTGTCAAAGAAGCCCGAATCGACGCGATCTTGTGTGGAAGCTTAAGCGTTCTTGACGACCTGCGGCTCGCATGACATCATTTTTGTAGTGAAAACTAAAGAAGGTGTGACGAGCCATTGTGGTTCCTTTTGGTTACTTGGTCGTGTTTGACGTTGAAAGAGCTTTCGGAGCAGGCAGCTCGGCTGCTTACTCGCGCGATCTCCCCTTCGCCCGATTGATGGTTGCTCATGCTGCCGTTGTCCAGCAGTAGCGCTCGGCGACCAGCGGTGGATGAAGTGCTGAACCCAGGCGTAGTTGGCGTTGCCGACGGGCGGATCGCGAAAGCGAAACGTTTGTCGCCGCGGAGCAGTGGGCCGGGTAGTCGGAGACGTTGAACGGCGGATTGGCGAGGACGAAGTCGGCCTTGAGATCGGGATGCTGCGGGCGGAGGAAGGTGTCGGCGGGGGCGGGGCCGAGGTTGGCTTCGATGCCGTGGATGGCGAGGTTCATGTGCGGCAGTCGCCAGGTGGTCGGGTTGGATTCCTGACCGAAGACGAGGCGTCCGGTGCGATTGCCTCCGTGGGCTTCGACGAACTTTGGGACTGGCCGAACACCCCGCCGAGCCGCAGCAGGGTCGTAGACGCGGCCGGCGTACGGTTCGAGCATCTCGACCAGCACGCGGACGACGGAGCGGCGTATAGAACTTGCCCCGAGCTTCCCTTCGGCAGCCGCGAACTTGCCGAGAAAGTATTCGTAGACCCGGCCGAGCGTGTCGCGGGCCTTGTCTCGCGAGCCTTTGAAGCCGATGCCGGCGATGAGATTGATGAGCCCGGCCATCTTCACCGGATCGATGCCGCGGCGGGCATAGTCGCGCGGGAGTTTTGATTTGAGGTTCGGGTTGTCGCGGCTCGACGGCGAGGATGGCGTCGTCGATCAATGTGGCGATGTCGGGACGAGTCGCCTGATTCTGCAAGTTGGGCCAGCGTGATTCCGGCGGAACCCAGAAGACCCGCTCGGCGGTGTACTCGTCGCGGGATTCGAGGAGGGCTTCAGGAGTTGCTTCCCCTTTATGCCGTCTTTGGTCAGCTCGGCTTCAAGCTCGTCCCGCCGCGACTGAAAGCTATCGGAGATGTATTTGAGGAAAAAGCAGCCCGAGGACAACGTGTTTGTACTCGGCGGCATCGACCTGCCGCGTAGTGCATCGGCGGACTTCCAGAGGGTGTCGGCGTAGGAGAGGTCGGGAGACGTTTTCATTGCTCATGACTGAGAGTTTTACGTGCAAACGAGAGGTGACAAATGGCTTTGCAGGGATCTATGAGTTAAAAAGTTACCGTTGCGGCAATCCTTTTCGATACCGACTACGGTCATCTATCGATTGCCGGATTTGCCCGGAAGCCGGATTCTGCCCGGAAGTTGCTGGACCACGTGGTGAATCCTGCGAACCAGTGACTCTCCCCACGACCAGTAAGAGCCACGAAAAAACGGCCGCACGTAGGTTCGGCCAACTTTGTGACGCTGCGGAACTGGCATTGGTTTCAGTCCAGAATCCATCAGCGAAAACGGCGGCGGCCACACCGGCACGGTCACTCGCAACACCGCAACCACAGAGCTCTCACAGTGAACGTGGCTTTGTCCGGCAGCGACGTCAGCAGCGTGGCGACCGTCGAAATTCCCGCCGGAGAAACGTCGGCAAGCTTCGAAATCACCGGCAACGACGACGACATTTCAACGGATCACGAACCGTCACAGTCACCACGTCTGCCATCGGATTCGCCAGTGACGAACAGAATGTCACGGTGGCCGATGACGACGCGGTCGGAGTTGTTTCCATCGTCGCCGAACAGGACGCGGCAGAATTCGAAAGCGTGAATGGCGAATTCGTCGTGGAAATGACGACCGCCAGCAACGTTGATACTCAGGTGGAACTGCTGGTGAGCGGGTCGGCAACATCGGGCGAGGATTTTTCGGCGTTGCCAACGATCGTCACGATTCCCGCAGGACTGCTGTCTGCTCCGATCAGCGTTCCCGTACTGAATGACAGCGACGGCGAAGACACCGAAACCGTGATCGTTACGCTCAGCCGAATTCTGACCGGAAACGCAACCATCGACGCCGATGCCGACGTCGACACGATCACCATCGCCGACAACGACCGCGACCTGATCGCTCCGACCGCCACCGTGCAGGCGCTGCCTCTGTCGACCGCCACGCCAACTTTCGACGTCGTCGTTTCTCTGAACGATCCGGCCAGCAACAACGGGCAGCCGGTTTCCGGAGTCACCACTTACAACTTGTACGTCGCCGTCGATTCCGGTGAGTTCACATTGTATGCCGCGAATGTTCCGGCCACTCAAACCAGCGTCACGTTTACGCCGGACAGCAATCGGCGTTACTGGTTCCGAGCCGTCGCGACGGACGCTGCCGGCAACGTGGAAGTGTCATCGACCGCTCCGGAAGCGAACACCTACGTCAGCGACGTGACGGCTCCGGAAACAAGCGTGACGTCGGCAACTCCGAACGCCGCAACCGGCGAAATCACGCTGAATATTACCGGCACCGATGCGGGCAATTCCGGCCTGGATCGCTTTCTGGTGTATGTTTCCATTGACGGAGCTGCCGCGGAAGAAATTCCGGCATCTTCCGTCAGCGGCGGCACTTCGGATAACGGAACGTATTCTCAAAGCGTGACCTACCAGGCCCTGCGAGACGGAGCCGCTCATTCGTACCGCTTCTACACCGTCGGTATTGATGGAGCCGGCAATACAGAAGCCGCTCCTTCCGTTGCTGCTGCCGACATTCAACTGACCGAAACCTTCGCCGCGCCCACCGGAGGACTGGACGCCAACGGCATCGACGTGCAGAACGGAGAAACTCAACGATCGTACATTCGGTACGTCGACGTGCTGTTTAACGATGTCACCGGGCTGCAGGATCTGATCGACAACAACCGCATTCAGGTAGAACGCTTCGCTCTGGACGACAACTCACCAACCGCCGGAACAGGAACCCTGATCAGTCCCACCGCAGCCGCCACCAACGGCAACGCCATCAAACTGGACTTCGGTTCCACGGGACTCGGCGGCAGCGGTCGCGCTGGCAACGGATTCTACCGCATCGCAATCGACCTGGACGGCGACGGCCTGTTCGACGACGCCCGCTTCGAATTCTTCCGCCTGTGGGGCGACAGCAACGGCGACGGACAAGTCACGACCGCCGACCGCACCGCCACTGGAAGATCTAAACGGCGACGGCCGAGTCAACAGCCGACCGCATTGTGTACCGCACAGAAACCGGCCGAAAACTCCACGACGATTTAATTCGCAGAACTGGATGACTAAACAAGGAACACCAGACGAAAAACCCTCAAGCAACAAGCACGGGTTACTGAAACATAACCGGCACTTCAGATTGAAGGAAGAACTCAGTGAGACTAACGACCTGGAAACAAGTTTGGCCTCAGTGGCAGTCATGGCCTGCATCACCGCATCGCCAACTCAGGCCGACATTATTGTGGACGTTCAGGATACGACGATCACCGCGGGCGGAACCGGAACCGTGGATGTATTGATCAGCAGCAATCTGCTGTCGACGGATCAGTTTGATTTTGCCAGCTACGTGTTCGGGATTACGCCGGTGGGTGGAGCGACCACAACGCTGCAGTTTGCAGATCCGCAATTGGCCGATGAAAGTGCAGACGGCAGCTATGTCTTTGCTGCCGACCTCGCACCCGGAGGATTATTCTTCACAACCAACGATCCGTCCGAAGTCGAAGGATCTGACTTCACAGATACCGGTTCGCTGATCACATTGACGGGCACTCAGCAACTGCTGGCTCGTCTTGACCTGGAACACCTGTCATTCGGAGTCGGCCTGGGAGTTGGCGAACAGTTTCGCGTGACACTGCTCAACACCAGCGGGTTTGGAGGCAGCGACACCGAATTCCTCGACGGAATCACCCCCGCCACCATCGACGCAGACAGCCTGACCCGCTGGGTGTTGGAGGCAATTCTGATCACTGTGACCGCTGCAACGCCGCAGTACCGGAACCGGGAACCTTGAATGCTGAGCCTCCCTGGCGTTGTGCGTATCCGGCCATCGCCTGCGACATCGAAAATCGGAACTTCGCAGCCCATCGGCGGAACTTTGACGCGGACAGACACTTCTTCTGAAGGCAGCATGCTGAGCTGCCGCGGTCTGAGGGCCGCTTGTCACCCTCCGACGTTCTCAGCAATCCAACAAACTGGCCAGCCGTGAGTTCTCAGGTTGCACACCTGACAAGGTGCAAGCGCGGCCGGTACACTTCTTCGCGCACGTACTGGACGAGCATGACGGTGTCTCATTCGACTCTGGAATGAGGTCGTCGACCTGGTCTGATGCGACGACCGTTGAGTATCGAACCAAAGCGCAAATGTCGGTTGGCGGCGTCATCGTTTTCCCTGAAGTGTATCTGTCATGACAAGTGAGCGTTCGACTCTGACCCCCGATGCCATTCTGGAATGGATGCACCAGAATATCCCTGTTCAGGATTTTGCGGGGAAGCGAGTTCTGCTGATTGTTCCGGACAGTACTCGGACAGCCCCGCTGCCGATTTTGTTTCCGGCCCTGCGGCGCATGCTGGGGCCGGTGACCAAACAGCTGGATGTGCTGGTGGCGCTGGGAACTCATCCTCCCATGCCGCAGCAGAAAATCCGCAGCATGCTGGGCATCGCGGCAGATGATCCCTGCGACGACGTGAAGTTTTTCAATCACGAATGGGATAACCCGGACGCTCTGGCGACCATCGGCACGCTGACCGAACAGCAGACTCGCGAAATTTCCGATGGCGTCCTTGCTCAGGAAGTTCCTGTTCAGATCAACAAACGCATTCTGGATTACGACACGGCTCTGGTGGTGGGCCCCGTGTTTCCTCATGAAGTGGTGGGCTTCAGCGGAGGCAATAAGTACTTCTTTCCGGGAATCTCCGGTCCGGAACTGCTGAACTTTTTCCACTGGCTGGGAGCATTAATCACCAACGTGGGCATCATCGGCATTCAGGATACCGCCGTGCGTCGAGTCGTCGACCAGGCGGCCAGGCTAATTCCGATTGAACGACGCTGCCTGGCCTTTGTTGTGGCCACGGATGCTCTGCCTTATGGAATGTTTTACGGCACTCCGGAAGACGCCTGGCGAGGAGCCTCGGAATTATCCGGCAAAGTGCATATCAAACGCTTTGATCGGCCGTTTCGTCAGGTACTGTCGTGTGCTCCGGAAATGTACGACGAACTGTGGGTGGCCGGAAAGTGCATGTACAAACTGGAACCCGTGGTAGCTGACGGTGGCGAACTGATCATTTACGCTCCGCACATGAAGGACATCTCGATCACTCACGGAGCGGCCATCGAAGCGGTGGGCTATCATGTGCGAGACTACTTCACCAAACAATGGGACCGCTTCAAACATCATCCGTGGGGAGTCCTGGCGCATTCGACGCATGTTCGAGGATCCGGGACATTTGAAGATGGAATCGAAAAGCCTCGAGTCACCGTGACGGTCGCATCACAGATTCCCAGAGAAGTCTGCGAACGCATCAACCTGGCCTACCGCGACCCCGCCACCATCGACGTGGAAAGCTTCGCCAACCGAGAAGACGAAGGCATTCTGCTGGTCAGAAAAGCCGGCGAACATCTGCATCGGCTGGTGGACGAAGATTCGAGGGATTAGACTGGCCAGCAGAATTCGATAGAGCAACTTCCTTTCTGGTTCTGTCTCCGGTCTCCGGATGCCAACAAGCGGATTTTTTGATTGATCGAACCACCTACGGCACATTCGTCAGAGACGTTCGATCCGGATGGCGTCCGCTACGACGTACCCATTCGCATTGTTTGACAACTCGACGATGAGTTGACCACCTGAGATTGTGAACGTTCCCAAATCCTGAAAGACATCGAACAGCCCGGTTCCTTCCACCTGATCAGGATTGGGGGGCAGCTGCTGATTGACGCTGACGGAAGTCATTGGATTGACACCGTCATTGATTGTATAGCTGGCATTCGTGGCGCGGTTTGAGTACGCCCGCCATGCTGCCGAAACCCGGTAGGTCTCTCCTGCAGTCACGTTGAACGCAAAACGGGCGGTGCTGCTGCCGTCACCGGGAGACGTGATATCAAATCCCCCCTGATATCCGTTGCGATCCACAGTGGTCCAGCTTCCGGTTGTTGTATATGCAGCGCTGCTGTTATCGACGATCTGTACCCCCGGGACAACGGTTCCCTGCAGCGTGAAGTTAAATGGACTTTCATCCAGGTCATTCACGTTCATACTGATTTCCCCTGAAACGGCCCCCTGAATACTGGTGTCGATTGCCACATCAAAGGTCGTTGAGGCCTGCCGGAAGTGTTGACAGGCGGCGATGAAACAAGGAAAAGCCGGGAGGCAGCATTGGCGGCCCGATTACCAAATCGGCTGTTCCAAGGTTTTTGTACAGTGACCGTTCGCACGGCGATGGGCCCCTGTTCGACGTTACCAAAATCCAGAATTCCGGTATCGTCGTCAATGACAACCCCGTTCACAGAGACGCTGATCTCCGGACCTGATGCAGGTGTCGCTATCTTTTCGATCCGTACTGAATCTGCTGACACGATACCATTGGCCACGTCGGTCAACAGCACTCTTAGCTGATGAAGTGATATTAAAGACCCCAGATCCTTATAGCCGGTTCCCTGTTCAATTCGGTCGTCGGCGACGACTCGCTGGTTGACCGGAATCGTTGCCAGCGAGCTGGAACCATCATTGACTGTGTGAGGAGCGTTGGTGGCTCGGTTCGACCGCCCGATACGAAACAGGGAACGCGATACTGCCCCGGCGACAGCCCATCAAACTGCCACTGAGCCTCCTCCGGCGAACCTCCCGAGACGGCATACTGAAAATCTCCGTTATGACCGTTTCTGGAAACATGAGTCCATACACCGGTCGTTGAATAGCCGGTGTCGCCGTCATCGATCGTTGCGACCAGTCCACCTGTAGGCGAGTCATCGTTGAGGATCCCGGCGGTCGCGGTGAGAATCGCAGCCGCTCCCTCGAACGTGACGGCTCGATCAGGAGCGAAAAGCGAGGAGAGAACAGATCGAAGGCTTCGTCCAATTCATTGATGCTGTCTGCATTCACCTGAACAGAGACAATTCTATCGCCCGTTGAATTGGCTGGGAACAACACCGCAGTGTTCGTCAGTGGAACGTAATCACCCGGTGCTGTGGCGGATCCGTCAGCGGTGTTCGCAAGGGAAACTGACTGGTATGTCGACCGGAGAAGATAAATGAATACTAAAATCGAACAGAGTCGGTGCCGAGCCGGTCCTCCAGCCGGGATGGGGGGCGAGATTGTAATCACCGCTGAATCATTATTCAGAATTGTCCCGGTCAGCGGTATCAACATCGTCGACAGAGCCGTGGGCTTGCCGACAGGGTCACTGTGAATGCCTCATCTGCCTCGACGACATTGTCGTCCGGCGGTGCAACAGTGAACTGACGGATTTCGCCACTGTTTCCGATGAAGCTCAATACAGTTGAGGCCGGAAGTGAAATCTTCGCCTGCTGTTGCAGTGCCTCCGGCAAACTGGACCGTCACATCAAAGCCACCATCCACATCAATATCCAGTGCCACCGAAAACACGAGACCACTGCCCTCCACAGCCAGAGACGTCGGTAATTGCGGAGTTGCAACATCATCATCGGTGACATCCACAGTATCGACTCCGTCCGCATGACCGGCGGCTGAAGCCGTGATGGTGACCGTCGTGCCGTCCGCAACACCGTCATCAGCCGCATCCAGGTCGAATGTGACGGACGCCTGTCCGGCAGAATGGTGACTGTCGTCGCCACAGTGGCTTCGGACGGATCACTGCTCAGAAGATTCACGGTCAGCGGACCGGCGGTGTCAGTGTTGCGTGTGACCGTGGCCGTTGTCGCCGCAGAGCCCGCCCCTTCCACTGATGGATGCCGCAGCAATCTGAAGTCAGCGCTGCTGTCATCATCGGTGACATCCACAGTATCGACTCCGTCCGCGCTGACCGGCGGCTGAAGCCGTGATGGTGACCGTCTGCGTGCCGTCCGCAATACCGTCATCAATCGCATCCAGATCGAATGTGACGGACGCGCTGTCCGGCAGGAATGGTGACTGTCGTCACCACAGTGGCTTCGGACGGATCACTGCTCAAGAGATTCACAGTCAGCGGACCGGTGGTGTCGGTGTTGCGTGTGACCGTGGCCGTTGTCGCCGCAGACGCCCCTTCGCTGATGGATGCCGCAGCAATCACAAGAATTTGGCAACTTGCTGTCTCATCATCGGTGACATCCACAGTATCGACTCCGTCCGCATGACCGGCGGCCGAAGCCGTGATGGTGACCGTCTGCGTGCCGTCCGCAATACCGTCATCAATCGCATCCAGATCGAATGTGACGGACGCCTGTCCGGCAGGAATGGTGACTGTCGTCACCACAGTGGCTTCGGACGGATCACTGCTCAGAAGATTCACGGTCAGCGGACCGGCGGTGTCAGTGTTGCGTGTGACCGTGGCCGTTGTCGCCGCAGAGCCCGCCCCTTCGCTGATGGATGCCGCAGCAATCACAAGAGTCAGCGCTGCTGTCTCATCATCGGTGACATCCACAGTATCGACTCCGTCCGCATGACCGGCGGCCGAAGCCGTGATGGTGACCGTCTGCGTGCCGTCCGCAATACCGTCATCAATCGCATCCAGATCGAATGTGACGGACGCCTGTCCGGCAGGAATGGTGACTGTCGTCACCACAGTGACTCGGACGGATCACTGCTCAGAAGATTCACAGTCAGCGGACCGGCGGTGTCAGTGTTGCGTGTGACCGTGGCCGTTGTCGCCGCAGAGCCCGCCCCTTCGCTGATGGATGCCGCAGCAATCACAAGAGTCAGTGCTGCTGGCTCATCATCGATGATCGTTACTGCTGCTGCTGACTTCCGTCTTCAGTGGCATTGGATACGGAGAAAATGTCGATGACGATACTCTCATCGACTTCAGCAACTTCATCCTGTGTTGCAGTCACAGTTATGAAGCCGTCAACTCCCCGCCAGAATGACAATTTGAGTGTCTGAAACGGAATAATCTTCAAGACTATCGGCTGTTCCGGAAAAGCTCAGGGCTATTGTGATGTCTTCACCAAGAGATCTCTGAAACCGCTTTGCGGTGAGGACGACCACGCCAGAGTTCTCTGAAACGGTTGGACTGTCAACGCTGAGCGTGACTAAAGGATTTGTGGCACCCAGTTCGAACGCTCCGATATCGACGTTGCCCCCCACAACTCTTAAAAAGCCAGTGCCTCGCTGATCTGTGGCATATGCGGAGATCGTATCACCGGCGCCTACGGCCGAACTTCTGACAGTGGAGCGATATTAGTGTCGTACCGTTGTCCGCCAGAGGCCCCAGTCCTGCGGAGACTGCGGTGAGGTCCGTCGAATCTGCAAACGAAAAAACCGCATTTCCCGTGCCCACCAGATTGAACCCGGAACTTGTGACGGTGTTGACGCCCAGACCTGTCAGAATATTGTCAACATCGCTGTCGGCGTTATCAGAGATAATGCTTGAGGTGACGACCGTTTCAGCAACCGTCGAGGCACCGTCGCTGTAACTGGCCAACCCACTTCCCTCACAACTGCTGCTGAGTTATCGGTGATTGTGGAATGAAGAATATTCATTGTGCCGTTGAAGTTGGCGACACCTCCGCCAAATCCGGCGGCCGTGTTTGCTGAAATTGTCGAATTGACGATTGTCGCAGTGACTGAGTTACCGTTGGAATCAAAGCCCACACCTCCACGGCCTGAGCGGTTGACGACCCGCGAAAAATTGTGCTTCCGGCAATACTCAGATTGCCGTTCGCAACAACGATGCCGCCTCCCGAGTGGCCCGCCCTGTATTGTGGTTATTCGAGACGGTACTGTTCGTCACGGTAAGATCACCGCCACGAACAATCACGCCGCCGCCAACCGTCACTGCGAAAGACGTCGAATTCCCGTCGATTGTGCTGTTCACGATCTGAACGTCGCCGGAGAGTGATGAAATTCCGCCACCGAGGGCACTTTCCCCGGTCGTGCTGTTGCCGGAAATTGTCGAGTCACTGATGATCAGGGACCCATTGATCTGAAAGATTCCTCCTCCTTCGGCAAGGCTCCCGGTGGTGCGACTGTTTGTGACAAGACTGTTAATGAGCTGCAGAGTACCGGTCGATCGAATCGCTCCACCTGACTGCCCGATTGCGGCCGTTCTTCCGTTGCTGATCGTCAGCCCGCTAATCGTGACGTTCGGGCTGGACTGAAGGTCAAATACTCGAAAACTGTTACCGCCACTGACAGTCAGGTTGGGAGCTCCGGGACCGGTAATTGTCAGGTCGTCCGTAATCAGCAGCTGACTACCTGAGAGGGTAATTGTGCCTCCCAGAACCCCGGCGGCAAACTGGATCTCGTCAGCCCCGGGCGTCGCATTCGCCAGCTCAATCGCTTCACGGAGGGAGAAATTGCCACTGGAAAAATCGCCGTCACTGACGTCAGAAAGCGAGTCGACAAGGAATGCATCAGAAACGGCAACCGAGACCATCAGGTCTTCGACTTCTCCGTCCGATGCAGCCCCCTGCACACCAAGCCCACCGACTGTGCTGACACGAAATCGGGCATAGGTCGTTCCCTGCTCGACATTTGAACCGATATCCTGAGGAATGCTGAAATTCAGCGTTTGAACTCCGTTCGATATCCCCAGATCGAAACTTGAGAAGATCTGCTCTCCGGGGTCATTCCAGTCGCCGTCGCGATTGAAGTCAATCCATGCATCGAGGCGGTTGGAACTTCCGTCAGCGTTCTGCAGGTTAACGTCCACGGCCCCCGTTGCGGCAGAAAGCCTTGAAGCGATCAGCGTGGCAGCAAAAGTCACGCCATCTTCGTCGTCAGGGCTTCCGGTTGCGTCATCCGCATCTGCCGATCCGGAATGAATCCCGTCGGCCTCAACGTCTCGTTCAACACCGAGTGAAGGTCCAGTGGCTGTGTGTCGAGCACCATCCTCAAGCAGCGTAACCGGGTAGCTTCCCGCAAATCCGGACTGAAAAGCGTTGGGCGCATCTCCATAGTCATCAACTGCAGTCACGCCGACCTGAGCTGTGACAGAGCTCACCGATAGAGCTCCGTCGTTATCTCTGACAAGTACAGAAAAGGCGTTCGAGTTTCCCGTCACGTTGAAAGCCGGA
>JAWKTY010000017.1:0-177736 GCA_041398865.1 Planctomycetaceae bacterium | reverse complement strand
ATCCTGGCCAAATGCCGTGGCCGCTTCTTCGCGAGGACCTTGACGGAATCCGTAACTGTGGACTGAATGTGGTTCGTTTCGAGGATTACATTGAAGACGAAGAACCGCCCGTTAGAAGATTTCGGGTGGAGTATCAGCGGCGAATTTGATGAGATGTGGACTTTGAGCGAACTACGACCATGAGACAGCGAACGCTTGATGAACTCGAAGCTGGTTTGCCGTGGATTCAACAGGTCCCCGCTGACGAAGGGACACTGCGGATGATCGTGATTCGGCCCAGTCGCGATGCTCGAAGAGTCCTGGAAGAGGTTGAGATCAGTGTCAGTGGCGGAGTTCATGGGGACCGGTGGGAAGGCGACTGTTCGAAGCGATTGCCCAATGGCCAATCACATCCGGACATGCAGATTTCGATCATGAACGCCAGAGCGATTGAATTGATCGCCGGAGAAACAGAACGCTGGCAAGTGGCAGGCGACAATCTTTATCTTGATCAGGATCTCTCACACGACAACCTCCTGCCGGGACAGCAACTTGCGATCGGGTCAGCCGTGATTGAAATCACCGCGATTCCTCACAACGGCTGTCGTAAATTCGGTGAACGCTACGGAAGCGATGCGCTGCAGTTTGTCAATTCGGCGATCGGGAAGGAACTACACCTCCGAGGAATTTACGCGAAAGTGGTTGTGGACGGCGTGGTCCGCGTTGGGGATGTGATCAGAAAGGTCCCGTCGACCGAAAGAGCACAACGATGAAATGGCGGTCTCTGTTGTTGTTGTTGGTCGTTCTGCAATCTTCATTCGCATCGGCAGGCGACGTGCTGGAAGGGTTCGACAACTACGTCGCCGATGCAATGCAGGAACGCGGAATTCCTGGTGCAAGCATCGCGATCGTCCGCGATGGTAACGTGCTGTTATCCAGGGGATACGGAGTCACAAGGCTTGGTAGCAACGACGAAGTGACGTCAACAACGCGGTTTCCCCTCGCGTCCATCACCAAGAATTTCGTCGCAACAGCTCTGGCAGTTCTGGTGGAAGACGGGAAGATCGCCTGGGACGACCCCGTCGTTCAGCACCTTCCGGAACTTCGCTTCTGTGATGACTATCGCACGCAACACACAACCATTCGTGATCTGGTCTGTCACCGCACGGGACTCGAACGCGGAGACCTGCTGCCTTCGCGTGACGACGTTGGTCAGAAGGAAATCGTGGAGCGAGTTCGCTACCTGCAACCCGTTAGCGGTCTTCGCGAGAAGTTCACGTACAACAACCTGATGTTCTACGTTCTGGGTGAAGTCATTGCCCGAACCTCCGGGACTTCGTGGGAGGAATTCGTCAGGAATCGTTTACTCACTCCGCTGGACATGCAATCGACATCGACAACGCGACGCGCGGAACCCGGCGAATCTCCGACCACGATTCATCAGTGGATCCACGGGGAGCTGCGACCAGTCGAACTGCCAGACGCCGCTACGAAGTACACCTCTCCTGCCGGATCCATTCGTTCCACGTCTGACGACATGGCAAAGTGGATGCTCGCTGCAATGGCGCCAGACGAATCGGACCACCGTCTGTTGAAGTTTCAAACGCGACGAATGATGCAAACGATTCACATGTCGATCCCGGTGACGTGGAATCAAGAGGGAAATCCGTACGCGGCAAAGTTCTACGGAACGGGTCTCGGCTGGGAAGTGATGGACTATCGCGGACGGAAGCTCTGCTTCCACGGCGGCTCAACCGGAACGGTTTGCGCCATTATGCCGGACGAAAACATCGGCGTGACAATCCTGACGACGCGCGAATGGTCGCAGTTTCCCGGCATGCTGATGTACGACGTCCTGGACGCACTTATCGATGGACCGAACGCGAAGTGGGATCGCGAACACTGGCCGTTCTGGAAGAAGGTCGACACGAATCCGGATGGCACTCGGGAGAAGAAATTGGCCCAGGCGAAGGAAGAACACGATGCCGAAGAGCGCCCCGAGATTTCGACTGCCAGGTTTGCCGGAACGTATCGCTGCGATCTATACGGTGATCTGCGGATTTCCTGGTCGAACAACAAGTTGATGCTCACCTTCGGTGCCAACTCACCGCGACCGCTGACCCACTGGAGTCGTAATACGTTTTATGTACGGCACCCCGTCCGGAGTTTCCCACACGACGACTGGCTCATGGAGTTTCAGGTTGTCAACGACTCGGCTGCGTCCGTCTCCATCCGCCGACTTGGTTCAGACGAGCACGTTCCACCATTTCAACGCGTTGCTCATCCTTAGCCTGCGTCGAGTTTATTGCAACGATGTTGCCTGCCACTCGTGTTCCGATTGCTTGCTATGGAGGTCGAAACAAAATGCCAATGGAGGTTCTCGTTGTGCCGCACGATCCCGCCTGGGCGGACATGTTCCACGCGGAGTCAAAACTGATTCTGTCCGCATTGGGGAAGAACGCCATCGCTGCTCATCATATTGGCAGCACTGCCATTCCCGGAATCGTCGCCAAACCCGTGATTGACATGCTGATTGTCGTGGCAGACATCGAAGCAGTCGACAGTTGCAGCGACAGAATGGAAGCAATCGGTTATGAAGTCATGGGCGAATTCGGGATTCCGTCCCGCCGGTACTTTCGCAAAGACAACGATACCGGAAAGCGAACCCATCATGTCCACGTGTTCGCAGACGGCAGCAATCACATCGTTCGCCACCTTGCGTTTCGCGATTTCATGAAGACGCATCCCGATTGGGCCACTCGGTATTCTGATCTGAAACTCAAACTCGTTGCCGCGAATCCAGACTCCATCGAACGCTACATGGAAGGCAAGGACGACTTTATCAAACAAGTGGATCAACTGGCCCAGTCGTGGCTGCGGGATTCAACCGTGGATTGAGCGATCACGCAGTTCCCGTCGTGAATGTTACATTGTCGCCTTTCGGCAACCTCTGAAGGCAACCTGCCGTTCCGTGGAACATCCCGGTACAGTTACGTGTGTGGTATTGAGCTGGGCTCTGCAATTCACGGATTTTCCAGAGGAGGTGCATTATGGGAGCTTGGGGAACAGGTCCATTCGAGAATGACGAAGCCAGCGATTGGGTGTTGTCGCTGGCGGGTAGCTCCGCTGAGGATCTCGCGATGACGCTGGAGGCGGCTGCCCGAACCGGAGATCCGAACCTGCGTACATGCCAATGCGGACTGGCCGCGGCAGAACTGGTCGCGGCTGCTCGCGGATATCCATGCCCTCGATTGCCACGGGAGGTCAGTGACTGGATTCGCGAGAATGCATTTCATTGTGACCGGGCAACTCGGGTACTCGCCGAGGACGCGGTCGCCAACATACGAAGAGACAGCGCACTGGCTCATGAGTACAAGGGAGATGGGGGATGGACTCGAAGGATGAAGAACCTGCTTGACCGGCTCGCCCGACCTTCCCGCAATTCAAAAGCGCGTCCATCGAAGAGCGCGAAGCGTAAGTCTGCGCCAGACAAATCACCATCCGCTGAATCAGGCTCAGATTATAGGAATCTGGTTCTGGAATTGCGCAAGAAGGACGCAATTGTGAAAGTCGCCAAGTCAGGTGAGATCAAAGAGATCGATCTGAGTGACAGCGAACGATTTAGTCGCTCCGATTTTGCGATGCTATCGAAGGCGGTGACGGTCGTGGACCTTGCCCTTGGGGCGGAAGGTTATACGCTGGCTGATCTTCGGCACCTCGCAAAGCTCAAACAACTCAGATCTTTGTCACTTCAGACCTGGAACGATCCGTTCACAGATTCCCATGCAAAGAAGCTGGGAAAGTTCAAATTGCTGGAGGAATTGGAGTTTCTGGGACGTTCGGAGATCACCGACGAAGGCCTTGGGTATCTGAGTCAGCTTTTATCTCTGCAATCTCTTCGAATGAATGCTGAGCATTGCACAAAACGAGGACTGGCAGCCTTCCGCAGGAAATTGCCGAAGTGTGAAATAAAAAAGCCATTCCCGTGGCACTGCTAATGGTGATGCTCTTGTTTTCGGCCGATTAATCGCCCCCAATTTCATGACCCGGGGAGCTGAACAGGACTGGAAGTTCATGGTTTTGTGACCAACAGTCACGCAGCGTCGAACAATGAATCCATCATTACGACTGGCCAGCCGTCGAATTCATGTCCAAAAAGTTCTAACCGTGTCTGGTTGCGCCGATTCTGATTTCAGCACTGCCCGTCTGGTATGGCCCTGACTCGGGTTGATCTTTCCCTTCACTGGATGCTGCGAAGACGGTGGTCAGAAAGACGAATCGACCACTTTGTTGATCGTACAGCACGGGTTCGGCTGAGTCCTGTTCGGTGCCCAGCAGCATCGAATCATTCGTTCTGCAAAAGGTGACTCGATCAGAATGAGAACCATCCTGTCCGCCGATTTCTCCCGTCACCATCACATACGTTAACCCGTCGCCGTGTTCATTCGAACTCCGGCTGACACGCCTTTCATCAGAGTTGGGCCAGGCCGAAGCCGGACGAAAACTGACCGGATGGTCGGCGTCAACGTCGATCACCAGATCTGTTTTGTCTCCACAGGCGCGTTTGCAGGCTGCCAAAAATGTCTCTCGGTGGCTGTCCGCCCCTGCCTCCAGTTTGACGATTTCTTTCACAAAGCGGGGCTCTCGCAGCATCCCCATGATGTTCGCGGGAAGTGATTCGGCCGAGGCCAGCCATTCCCGAGTCCTGTGGGAATCAGACTGATGTTCGCAGAGAAACCAATACACGCGAGTTACGCACCGTTCCAGAGAGCGAATGAGATTGGGCCGCCGTTTTGCAAGTGAGATGACTGCTTCCGGAGAATCCAGCAATGAGATGGTGACGATCCCTGCCTCTTCTTCGGTCAACTGCTCGGCGCGAGACAGCAATGCGTCCACCGCGCCATCGTTGATGCCAATACTCCAGAGAATATGCAACTTCAGAGACCGATCCGAGTCAGGTTTACCGCTGAAAACAGCCTCAACAATTCGCTCTGAATATGGACGTGCCCGCTCACTGCAACTGCAGCAGCGAGCGTGACTCCGAAAATCAGAGTGAGTCTTTTCATACTGCGCCTCCGCCTTTCGAATTGTTTCAGCAGAAACACCTGAAATATTATTGTTTGAGATGCGCAGCCCCCTATTCCTGATGCTTCACATTTCCAGGACTTCCAGCGGTGGGCTGTCAAGTGAGACAAGGCCGCACTGGAGGGCTCGGGCGGAGAGTACTTGCCGGGCGGTTTGCCCGAGGTCGCCGAGTTGAAGGGTCCAGTCGTTGACGTACAGATCGACGTGCTGCATCAGGACCGTGTCGTCGAATTCCTGAGCGTACCTGCGCATGGTTGGCAAAGCAGCTGAGCGATTGCGGATGGCGTACTGCAGAGAATCGTGAATCACTGACTGAACTCGTTTTTGGATCTCCGGTGACAGATGTCGACCGGCAAGGATGCCTCCCAGTGGCAGCGGGCAGCCGGTGACGGTTTCCCAGCGAGTCCCCAGATCCTCAACCAGAAACAGGCCCTGCTGCTGCCATGTGAACCGACCCTCGTGGATGCACACTCCAAAGTCTGCTGAACGATTCTGCAGCTGCGGCATGATGTCTGAAAACACGACGTGCTGAAGAGTTGTTGTGCCTGGATAGAACAGTTGAAACAACAGCGAAGCGGTGGTGTGGCGACCCGGACACAGCGTCACCTGCTGAAGATTCTGGGGGATGGTATGCGGAGCAGATGCCAGCAGCAGCGGACCAACTCCGAAACCCAGTGCCGACCCGCTGGGCAGGACAATCCAGCCGTCCGCGAGCAGCAGGGCGGCATGAAAGCTGGCCTTGGCGACATCGAAGTCTCCGGCAAACAGGCGATCGTTCAGGTCCTGAATGTCAAGAAGCTGAATCCGGAAGTCCAGCCCCTGCCAGTCAACCAGACGTTCCATCAGTGCATGAAAGGCAAAGGTGTCGTTCGGACAGGTCGAGATTCCCAGTCGGATGGTTGTCATGTTTCAGTTTGCTGCTGTTTCCTGCGGGTTGAAGTTCCGCCGTGTTGTGATATTCAACACCTGATCGCGTTAAATTTGATAGCGAACACTTGTCACAGAGAAATGCGAATCGTTGCCCACTGGCCGAAGTTTTCTTCGACGCTGACTTTCAGTTCAGAAATCGAATTGCCGGATTTCAGATTCAGGTCGCGGATCAGACGATGGCCGATCCACTGAGCGATCAGTTCTGCCGTCGTGTTTTTGAGCGGCAGAATCCGGCAGTCTTCCGCGGGAAAGACCCATCTGCGCTGTTCAAATCTTGCGACGACTTCCTGACCGTCATCTGAGGTTTCCACAAAGATGCTGTGATGAGCATCCGGAAGCAGGACGCTGTGGTCAAGTTCCGCGACGATGGCGGCACACGCGTCACGCAGGGCGATGAAGTCGTAGACGTAAAAGTTCTCGTCCAGCGAACCACAGACGGACACATCCAGACGCCAGTTGTGACCATGCAGACGTTCACAGACGTTGCCGTTGAACGTGATGAAGTGAGCTGCACTGAAAACCAGCGAATCCTTGGTGACTCGTGCTTCGAAGTGTTCTTTCATGATCTGACCTTCGGAAAAATCAGTTGTGTTTCGTCTGCGTCTGACTGACATCCATGATCACGCAGCATTGCGAAGAGCACAGCGGCAATGATATCAGCTGTGGTGCCCGGATTCCGTCGATGGCCATCTGTTCGCAGGAAGGCATCGAAATCATCGTAGTCAGCCCAGGCAGAAGATTGATGAGGCCACCCGGCCCGAAGGACCTGCTGCGCCTTCCGACTCACCTGTGAATTCATGTCGGAACCGCACTTTCGCAGGATCAGCGAATCTCCATGTCGGCTCAGCAGCTCAAGAGCCAGCCAACCCAGCCGACGATCGTGGTGCTGAGTCCATTCCGAAGTCGACTGCAGCAGATCGCAGCCTTCCACCAGCACCTGCTGATATCCGCCGGTAAACTGAGCGGCAATCAGGTCGCGGTCGGCTGCCAGTCGCATACAGTCAATGACCGAAAGAGTCGGCGGGCTGTTCACATCCTGCTCTTCGACATTCCCCAGACCTCCGGGAGCGGCGGCTCGAATCGCCCGATAGAGCAATTCTGCATCGTTGGTGCCCATACCGGTCAGGATGTCTGCAATGCCGACTCGCAGCGGCAAAGAAAGCGGGACGGCTGCCAGAGGTGCCAGCAGAAGTATGATTCCCAGATTGGTGTTGTGTCCGATGGCTTGCTGAGTCGCCGTCACGGCATCGAAGATTGCCCGCCCGACACCCCGCGTTCGGCTCTCGGCGAGAATGGGGGCAACGACGTCTGCGGACTGCAGGAAATCGTTCAGACCGGCGTTGTCGAAACAGAACGAAGGGGACACATTTCCGGGTTTTTCGGCGTACACCTCCAGCCGACAGGCCTGCCGAATCCGGGCTTCAAGCGGAAAACCCGCTTCATCGACCGATTTTCTGTCGTAGGCTTCTGTATTCACGAGTGTGTTTCGGATGAAAGTTCTCAGACGTCGTTGCGGGTCCGGCTTCCGTCGGCCGGTCACAACTGCCGGAACGCGGATGGCCGGGATTGTGTTAGATCGGACAGGCTGCCGCCAGCGGCGGGAGGCCCGAATCGCAGTGAATCTTTCCGAGCGTGAATTCATCGAAAAGTGTCGAACGTGAAAAGCAATTCTTCAGGTCGAATCTTTTTTGCGGGTCTCGTCCTGGCGCTGATCGCGTGGCTGGCGTCAATGCGGTCGGTTTCGGGAATCGTCATCGGCCCATATTCGATTGCCTCCGGCCCCGGCGGATGGGAAGTGTGTCGCTGGGAATCTGCCGGTGATGGTCCCCTGATTCGCCCTTTCACGTATACATCCGCTTCTGAAACCGGAGAGGTGGCTCCCGTCAATCGGCGCTGGGGAATCTTCATTTATCACTGGCTTGTGATGATGACTTACGCGACCCTGTGGGCCGTGGCTGTTCTTTGCTTCCGTTGGTCAGTGACGGAACGAGATTCTGCCCACGCGTGATGCATCGGCGGATCACGACACTTCGGAATCAGAGCTACTTTTCCGGGGCAGCGGGATCCTGAAGGATCGCATAACGAACGATGTTCACGGCCAGCTTCATAGCGTCTGCTTCTTCGTAGCCGTCACAGGACAGAGATGCCTGATTTTCCAGGGCACAGCTGATGTCGTAACGGCTGTAGACAACCGCCAGCCGCCCGTTCAGTTCAATTCCTTCCAGCTGAGGAGGGACGCTTTCTGTTCGAGTCTGAATGGCTGCGTTCTGAGCACTGGGGACCAGCTTTCGCAGCCGCACCGTCGCAATGTCATGGCCGATTTTCGCGGTGAACAGTTCATGGTCGGCAGGAATCGGCTGCAGCGAGTGTTCCGGAAACAGCTGTGACATCAGTTCCCGAAAGCCCTGGTCAAACCGTTCAGAACCGCAGCAGGCGTCAGCAAACAGAAAGCCACCACGATTGAGGTGATCCCGCAGAGAATCCCGTTCGGCGTCCGTCAGCTGAAACCGGTAACGCCCGTGCAGATAGACCAGCGGGTAACGTTTCAGCTGATCGAGACTGATTGGAACCGTCTTGCGTTCAGCGGCGGCAGTGATGCCGGCGGTCTCATTCAGACCATCCAGCAGATTCCGGACAGCTCGGGGAGCGATATCCCAGTTGCCTCGGTAACGCAGCTGAGCAATCTCAAGCAGGCCGCGTTCGATTTTCGTCTGGTTCTTCTTCTGTTTCTCTTCGCTTGCATCCAGTTTGGCCGGAGGTTCACGACCGGTTGCATATGCCAGAATATTGGTTCCGATGCGGGTCGCTCGAAGAATTCGCTGGATCAATGCTTCTGAACGTTCCTGCGGATCGTGCTTCATCCACTTCTGCCACAGACACGCGTGGTCTTCCGGAGAAAACATGATGGCAGTGCGACAGCCAAAGTCGACGCCGTACAGTTCAATGGAATCGGCTCCCGGCAACAGGTACTCACTGCGAAACACGGGATGATCGCTGGTGAGCCGCTGCAGACCGGCTTCGCCGTGAGGAAACATTTTTTCGATCACGCGACGGAAGCTGTCGTTGAACTGGTCGCTGCTGCAATTGGCCATGGCCAGAATGAAACCGCCTTCATCCACGTAGTCCCGCAGCCAGCGAATGTGTTCATCCGTGAACGGCAGTTCCTGCGTACCGCTGAGAAACAGCACGGGCGCCTGATTCAGGCTGGTCACTGCATTCTGATCCTTCAGCCGACTGAGTGTCAGTACCTGACTGGTGAGCCGCGGAGGCCAGCCTTTCAGGCCATCGATCTTTTCAATCAGATTGGGAACATCCAGCGGGTGCCGATTCCAGTCACCGCCGATGGCCGTGTTGGAGCGGTCTGTGGAAACATAATCCAGTTTGTTAACGACAACTCGGGAAAGACCTTTCGACAGAAACAACAGGGCAAACGCGGTCGAAACTTCCGGAGCTGTGTCGCCTTCGTGCCAGCCGCCGTCGCCGCGCTGAGCTTCCTGTAAATAACGAGCTCCTTCCCGGTACCAGTCGTGGTCGCCGAAGTAGCGAACGTTGCCCAGCCGAGCGGCTCGCTCCAGCCCGTACAGATAATACAGGTGCTGATGTCCTGAACCCGGATTGCTGTACACGGTGAAGCTGTCGGCCAGCCACTGACGCCCTTTTTCGAAGGCTTCCAGAGGCGGGTGAGCCGCACAGCAGTCGGGCCGACCGTCCTGATCGACATCGCTGTCGTCGTGCAGCATGCGACTGGTGATCGCCAGAGTGGACAGACCGGCAGACGTCATGCTGCCGCTGGGTTCCGTCTGGTTGACTCGGTAGCTCCATGCGCCGGACGAACGTCCCTTCGACTCCTGTCCCCTCACCCAGTGATCGTGACTGCGCTGCCAGACCTCGCGGTCGATGCGAATGCCGGCATACGCCGCTTCACGCAGTCCCAGAATTGCAAACTGCCCGTTGCTGCGATCTTCACCGTTCTGTCCTGGTCGGCCGCCTCGATCTGAAAGCTGATATCCCCACAACCCGCTGTTCTGACCTTCGGTGCACTGACTTTTGGCAATCAGGTTCGCCAGCCGCGATAAGTCACCTCGATCGATTTCCGGCTGTTCGGCAGCGCTGAGGGCCATAATCATCACAGACGCTTCGTACAGGCTGCGATCGGACTTCGGCTCGCTGGTGGGAAGATTCCGCAGGAATTCCAGTCCTCGTCGAACCGCAGGGGACTCAAGCGGAACGTCGCAGTTGATGAGTGCCAGCACCGCCAGCGAAGTCACTCCGACGGTATATTCGGAATAAATGCCGGTGGTGGATTTCCACGAACCATTGTCCTGCTGTTCACGAATCAGCCAGTCCGTGCCGGCCTTCATGGCTGCCTGAACCCGGTCCCGCAGCTTCGCATCGCTCAGAAGATTTTCGTCCGGCTGTCCGAAAGCCATCGGTGAATTCAGGACAACAGTCAACAGCAGGCAGATGATTGCTTTCATCCGCAGAGTGTACACAACACGGGAATTCGTCGTCCATGCTGTGTCCGCATGCGTGAAATGCGTCTGGCATTCCTTCAAGGGACCGGTTGTGCGGACGGATCTGGCGCAGGAAGCGACACGGGAACATCGAGCGGATCGGTGACGGAGAAATATACACCGTCTGTGCGTCCGGCGGGTTCCTGATAGTTCATTCGCCAGAGTCGATGAGGCTGCAGTTCATGCATGATTCCCTGACAGCCGGTGCAGGCCATCGCCAGCAGACACAGGAAGGCAGTGTGTTTCATGTCGGCAATCCGTCGCAGAACAGCAGAAGTCGGCGGCCCCGCAGAATGTGAAATTCGGGCAGCCGAGGCGGGTCTTCCGAACTCCGGGTGCACGGTGGCAACCGGAGCCCAAATCGAAGACGATGGCGGCAGCATAGTCCGAAACCAAACCGGTCCGAAGATGAATCCGGCCTGACGGAGCCTCATCCCGAGGCGTCACAGCGAGCGTTCTTCGGGCTTCCGCATTTCCTGCCGAACCACGGAGCCAAACATGCGAAAATCCCTGTTCACGCTGGTGTTCCTGACTCTCAGCACCGTGCTGATTTGTGCAGAAGACACCTCTCCGCTGCCCGCCATGCCGGCGAAGATTGATCTTCAGGACGGCGACACGCTGGTTTTTCTCGGCGACAGCATCACCCATCAGCGTCTGTACACTCAGTACGTCGAGGACTTCTTCTACACGCGATTTCCGAAACTCCGCATCACATTCCACAACGCCGGAATCGGTGGCGCAAGAGCATGGGATGCACTGGCTCGGCTGAACCGCGATGTCCTGGACTACCGGCCGCGGTACGTGACGATCCTTCTGGGCATGAACGACGGTTCGTATCAGCCGTTCAACGCGGACGTCTTTGCCACGTACAGTCACGACATGACGGAGCTGGTGACAAGAATTCAGCAGGCGGGTGCGACTCCGGTGCTGATGTCCCCGAC
The DNA here is from genome assembly GCA_041398865.1 of Planctomycetaceae bacterium. Classification (GTDB taxonomy): domain Bacteria; phylum Planctomycetota; class Planctomycetia; order Planctomycetales; family Planctomycetaceae; genus Fuerstiella. The sequence continues at coordinate 166,287 of JAWKTY010000017.1, read as the reverse complement.
GATGTTCGATGCCCGAGCTGCACGTATGAAGCCGAATGCGCGCCGGCCCCGCACTGAAGAGACTCTGGCCGAGTACAACAGTGTACTGGCATACTACGGTCGCTGGCTGCAGGACATGGCAGTCGAACACGGACTCAGTTATGTCGACATGTTCAGTCTGCTGAACGACCTGACTCTGGAAGCCCGCGAAACCGATCCCGCCTTTACGCTCATCAAAGACGCCATTCATCCGGACGCACCGGGGCAGCTGGTGATGGCATTTGCCATGATTGACGATCTGGGACTGCGAGGTCAGGTGTCGAATATTCGAATTCAGCCTGCAGCCGGTGGACAGCTGAAAGCGTTTGCGTCAGGCGGGAAAGTGACCGACCTGAAATCCACACCGGATGGAATCGAATTCAGCTGGGCCGCTGATGCTTTGCCATGGGTCCTTCCCGAAGCGGCTCAACCGGGCGCTGCGCTGCTGAAGCTGGGGCACAAAGCCAGCAAAGAAGGTCTCGAAATCCATGGTCTGGCGGCTGGTCAGTACGAACTGAGCATCGACGGTGCCGTCGTCGGCACATGGTCAGATGTGACTCTGGCTCACCACATCGAACTTCAGGACAATAGGAAAACACCACAGTATCAGCAGGCACTTCACGTTGCTGAACTGAATCAGCAGAAGAACGAGGGTCCCGTCCGTGAACTTCGGGATGGCTGGCGAACCTTTCAGTCCTGGGCTCGGCATGATCGGGAACTGCAGAGTCAGCCGAACAACCAGGAACTGGTGGCCGTGACCGCCAAAGAACGCGAACGTCTGAAAGACCTGGAAGAAATCATCCGAAACTCAGAAGCCTCAGCGAAGCAGATCGAGGAGCAGATCTATACAATCAACCAGCCTCCGACCCGCAGATATGTGATTCGAAGAGTCTCACAGGGCATTCGCTGATTTCAGGGTTGAAGAGCCAGGCGATCGGTGAACAGGTTGATTGATGAACAGGGATTGTTGATTTTTGATTTTTTGAAGGGAACACGTCACCCGACGGCGCTCGCCGCGGGTTTTGCCCCCCGAACCCCGAACCCCGAACCCCGAACCCCGAACCCCGAAAACCGAACCCCGAAAACCATGCGTTTGAAAATCTTTCTGCCTGCACTTCTGTTGACTGCGTTCCTGACATCCGTTCGTGGGGATGATCTTCAGACACTGAAGTCCGTCGGCCCGAATTCGTCCGGAGCCGCTGCCGCACGGGATGCTCGCGACCGCCTGGTCAGGGGCGGGTCGAAAAATCTGCTGCCGGTTCTTAACGCCTTTCAGGGCAGTTCACCACTTGCCGCGAACTGGCTGAGGAGCACTTTCGAAAGCATCGCAGACGCCGAGATCAGGGCCGGTCAGTCTCTGCCGAAGGATGAACTGGTCGCGTTTGTGAAGACCACCACTCATTCTCCCGCCGCTCGGCGACTGGCATATGAGTGGCTTCTGAAGCGATCTCCGGAACTGGAACAGCAGCTGATTCCCGAAATGCTTCTGGATCCCAGCCCGGACTTTCGCCGGGACGCAGTGGCTCAGCTGATTTCAACCGCCAAAGCTGCCGAAGGTGACGCCGCTGTGAAGCTGTATCAGCAGGCGATGCAGGGAGCCGTTCATGAGGACCAGGTAACGGTCATCGCCAAAGCGCTGCGGGATTCAGGGAACGAAGTCAACATTCAGAAGCACTTCGGATTTCTGTCCGCGTGGAAGGTCGCAGGACCTTTTGACAACAAGGACATGAAGGGCTTCGCCATCGCCTACCCGCCTGAGTCGAATCTTGATCTGTCCGCCGAATACGAAGGTCAGCTGGGGCCGGTGACCTGGAAGGAACTGACCACCGATGATGATTACGGGATTGTGGACATCGCGAAGAGCATCGAGAACTACAAGGGTTCTCTGATGTACGCTGCCACCACCTATATCAGTGCCGCAGACCAGGAAGTTGAACTGCGGCTGGGAACTCCGAACGCGTGGAAACTGTGGGTGAACGGCCAGCTGGTGTTCGAACGCGAAGAGTACCACCGCAGCTCGACCATGGATCAGTACAAAGTTCCTGTGACGCTGAAGTCCGGTCCGAACATCATTCTGCTGAAAATCTGCCAGAACGAACAGGATCAGCCCTGGGCTCAGCGATATCAGTTTCAGCTGAGGGTCTGCGACCGGACGGGCTCTGCCGTGTCATCAGCCGTCGCGACAGCTCAGAAAAACTGAACGGACAGGTATGCAGCGGAACACCGGGCACACCAGCCGGTCGTCCGTGTCAGCCGGTCGTCTGGGGATCCGCACCCAGATCGGTCCACTTCAGATTGGCTTCCATCGGTTCGATCCTCAGGACCACTTTGCCGTTCTGGAAAACCCGAACCGTCCCGGTGCTCTCTGAAACGGCGATTGCAACCGCATCCGTGGCTTTGGAGATTTCGGCGGCCGCCCAGTGCCGGGACCCCAGTCCCTTGGACAGAAAAATATCTTCGGCAGATGCTCGCAGATGTCGGCCCGCCGCCATGACGACTCCGTCGGCCGAAATCACAAACGCGCCGTCGATCTGTGCCAGTTCCTTGATGCTTTCGCGAACCCTGGGACTGCGAATCAGGCGTTCGCTGCGAGCATACCCCCTGAACGGGTCGTGCACCTGTTCCTGCGACAATGACATGACTTTGCGGTGCTGTCCCACCACGAACAGTGTTCCAACGGATTTCCCTTCTCGTCCGTCCCTGCCGATTTCGCAGGCCAGATCAACAACAATTCGCAGCGTTTCCAGAGGAACCTGAGTTTCCAGTCGCTGCAGATCTCGCGATGTGAGTTTTGCGAGCTGGTCGGCCAGCCGAATCACGCTGATGGTGTCACAGCCGTCCTTTTCGTAAGAGGAATAGACAGCCACGACGATATCGCCGGACTGCAGTAGTTCATCCGCAATGGCTTCCAGCAGAACCTGCGACACCTGATAGCTGCGGGTCTGCGGTTCGTGCTCAATCCGGATCAGATCAACGCCGTCCGTTTCCGCTGCCTCGTGCACGCCCCGGTCATCGGATGCAACAATCAGACGCTTTCCCTGAGTAAGTTCGCGCACAGCCTTAAAGCTGTATGGAACATCAGCCAGCAGCACAATCGACTTTGCGGATTCAAGGTCAGCAAGACGTTTCGCGGCCTTCAGGACGTTCTCGAACTGCTGACTCAGCTTTTTCCGCTTCATTCCCTGAGTGTAAATGATGCGGTCGTTTGGTCAACGGCTCATTCGACGACATTTCAGATTTGAGATCAACAGGGAACCGAATGGCCCAAGGGGACCTGTTACGGGTCTGAATGAATTCGCAGATTCACCTCGTGTCCTCCATGCACCAGAGCCACTTTCTCCGGCCACCCGACCTCAGCACCAGCACCACCACGCTGCGTCCGGACATCGGATAGACATCATTGACGCAATAGCTCTCGTCCGTTCCGACAACACTTCGACTGGTGTCGAACACCGGAACCCAACGCTCTGAAGGCTTGTGTCGCGGCAGAACAAATGGAACGGCATTGGGCTGATTGCTGAGCAGAATCAGCAGAGTGTCACCGAAAATCGGTTGTCCGCGTTCGTCAACCTCGTCGATGGATTCGCCATTCAGACGAACGCCCATGGCGTGCACACACCCGGAATTCCATTCCTGGTCCGTCAGCTCCTGACCGGACGCCGACAGCCAGGCAATGTCCTTCACTCCCGCTCCCCGGATCCGCCGTCCCAGAAGAAAGTTGCGGCGCTTGAGCACGGGCTGATCCTGCCAGAGCTTCACCACAGTTCGGCAGAAATCGAGAAACTCCTGCTGCGATTTGTCCAGATCCCAGTGCAGCCAGCTGAGTTCATTGTCCTGACAGTAGGCATTGTTGTTGCCGTTCTGTGTATGACTCAGCTCGTCGCCGCCCCGCACCATGGGGACTCCCTGAGACAGAACCAGAGTCGCAAACAGGTTCTTTCGCTGCTGAAGTCTGAGCCTGTTGATGGCCAGATTGTCCGTTTCGCCTTCGACTCCGCAGTTCCAGCCGTTGTTGTGACTTTCTCCGTCTCGATTGTCTTCCAGATTGGCAAGATTGCGCTTTTCGTGATATGTCACAAGATCGCGCAAAGAAAAACCGTCGTGAGCCGTCACAAAATTGATGCTGGCATGCGGTCGACGACCGTTGTGTTCGTACAGGTCGCTGCTGCCCGTCAGGCGCGTGGCAAATTCGTTCACCGCGCCGCCATCGCCTGCCCAGTAGCGGCGAATTGTGTCCCGGTAGCGGCCGTTCCATTCGGACCAGAGATGTGGAAAGTTGCCCACCTGATACCCGCCGCTTCCCAGGTCCCATGGTTCGGCGATCAGCTTGACCTGCGACAGAACCGGATCCTGCAGAATAATGTCAAAGAAGGCACTCAGCTTGTCGACATCATGCAGTTCACGAGCCAGAGCACTACACAGATCGAAGCGAAATCCGTCGACGTGCATTTCCTGAACCCAGTACCGCAGACTGTCCATGATCAGCTGCAGGACTCGCGGAGTCTGCATGTTCAGAGTGTTTCCGCACCCGGTGAAATCCTGATAGTGCCGGGCGTTTCCGGGCATCATGCGATAGTACGAAGCATTGTCGATTCCTCGCAGCGACAATGTCGGCCCCATGTGATTTCCTTCGCCGGTGTGGTTGTACACGACGTCCAGAATCACTTCGATGCCCGCCGCATGCAGGCGTTTGACCATATACTTGAACTCGTTGATGACTTCCTGAGGTTCGGTGGCGGCGGCGTAGCGGGAATCGGGCGCGAAGAATGCCAGAGTATTGTAGCCCCAGTAATTCGACATGCCGTTGACGACCAGGTGGCGATCGTCAACATGATAATGCACCGGCATCAGCTCAACCGCAGTGACTCCCAGAGACTGAAGATGCTGAATAGCCGCTGCCGACGCCAGGCCCGAATAGGTGCCTCGCAGAGATTCCGGGACATCCGGATGCAGTTTCGTGAAACCCTTGACGTGAGCTTCATAAATCAGAGTCTGATGCCATGGGGTGCGTGGATGTTGATCTTCGCCCCATTCAAACCCCGAATCCACGACCACTCCCAGAGGAGCAAAGGCGGCGTTGTCCCGAGCGTCAAAAGTCGTGTCGTCTTTGCCGACCTCGAAGCCGAACATGGCATCTGACCAGACAATGCCCCGTCCGACTGCTCGAGCATAAGGATCCAGCAGAACCTTATTGGCGTTGAAGCGATGCCCGTTGTACGGTTCGTAGCGCCCTCGAACTCGAAACCCGTACAGCTGGCCTGGCCGCAGATCCGGAAAGTACCCGTGCCATGCCTGGTGAGTCTTTTCCTTCAGCGGAATGCAGTGCCGTTCAGAACGATCAGACGGGGAGTCGAACAGGCACAGGTCAATCCCTTCAGCATGTTCCGAATAGATCGCGAAATTGACTCCGCTCCCGTCCCAGGTGGCTCCCAGCGGATAGGGGCGACCCGGCCACTGACGAACGTCGCTCGCGAAGACGCCGCTGGTGCTGTCGGCGGTCAGTGTGCTTGCCATGACTTGTACGCTCCACAAATTCCCCATACTTCTTAGCCGACCTATCGGCCTGCGGCCATTCTGTTCGTCCGCTTTTCATGGAATTTGCGGTATCTACGGTTTACGGCAAAAAGGAAACCCAGAGAAACCCTGCGGATTACGGTTCACCATGGCGGGTCTGTCGTGCTCGGAATGAGTGCGCAGCCGGTCTGCCCAATTCCGAGCCGCGCGACGGAGCTTTGGCGTCGAACCCGTTGCGGGTTCGACGCGGCGGTCAATTGTTTCCACGCCTGTGACAGCGTGCGGTGTCGAATGGATCAGGGTCAGACGAACAGCCAGCGGCCGATCTGGCCGTCGTCCAGGTCGACGTAGTACAGGTTGCCGTCCGGTCCCTGTTGAATCATGACAACGATGTCGGCGTCGGTTGCGAAGGTTTCGACGCTGGCGATTTCGCCGTTTGCGTCAAAGGACACATTTCGCACAACTCCCTGAGCAAGATCGTTGTAGAACAGATCTCCGACGTAGCTGTTCGGGTAGGTGGTGCCTCGATAAACATCACCCAGAACAATGGCGTTAATGCCTGTGTTGTGGTTGATGGCGATCAGAGGAGAAGCAACCGGCTGGCCGCTGGCATAGAATTCAACGGCTTCCGGCAGTGCCGCGTACAGCGACTGCGCGCTGTCTCCCTCATAGTATGGCCAGCCAAAATTGGTTCCTGCGGGACCGGAATTGACTTCTTCCCACGTAAACCAGCCGACATCGCCAACGTACAGATTGCCGGAGACCGGATCAACGGCGATGCGGAACGGGTTGCGGAATCCATACTGATACACTTTCGACCGGTTGGCGTCGGCATCTCCGTTGAAGAACGGATTGTCCGGCAGCCCGTCGCCGGTCAGCGGATCAATTCTCAGAACTTTCCCCGACAGGTTATCGATGTCCTGAACCCGGACAGCTCGCGGATCCACTCGGTTGTAGGAGGCTCCGTCGCCAATGGCCACCAGCAGGCTTCCGTCCGCGGCGAACTTGATCGCCCCGACCGTGTGTGATTCACTGTCAGATGCGATGAAGTCCTGAACGTTGGTCCCGTCAGGCAGGATCCCGGCTGGGGGTTCGGTGAAATCAATCGTGCTGTTGGCAAAGGCGTTGAAGTTCTCCCAGGTGCTGTTTTCTCCCAGCAGCACCACTTCACTTCCGGCAACAGCGGTCGTGTAGTTCGTGGCTGCATCCGCCGTGACTCGCACCAGCCGACCGGCTCGGTTTCCATTCTGATCCGGTCCGGCCAGAGGATCGTTCGGATAGTTGTAAACTTCCGGTGGATCATAGGTGTACAGCAGGTAGAGATACGGGTTGTTTTCGAAGTCAGGATGAACGGCGATGTCCAGCAGACCTCGATCCCGGGTTCCGTTGACCTCAGAAGTCAGATCCAGAAACGTCGACTGCTGTCCGTCTCGCTGAACAATCACGACTCCGCGCTGTTCGGCGACGTACAGATTCTTCCCGTCCGGAGACCAGTCAAGCGAAGTGGGCTGGACCAGTCCGTCCAGAACAATTTCCCGAGTCAGTTCCGGGGGCAGGACCGGAGCCGGCAGCAGATCGGAATCCGACGTCACGGACCAGTTCAGAACTTCATGAGTATTGACGGACGAACCGGTGGCGGCAGTGAATCCCAGGAACGCCTGATTGCCCACCAGCTGGTTCAGCGAAACTGCCGTCGTCAGCAGCGCTGCGTCGGGACGGACACCGTCGGATGCCAGACGGACGGACAGCTGATTGGTGAGTCCGTCGTAGTCAATCCACGCCGTGAGCGGAGTTCCGCCGTTCAGATCGAACGGAGATTGAACCGATGCCAGTTCAGCGGCGCTGTCACCGTTGGCCAGAATGTCCAGATGGTTGTTGCCGGGATCGTAGGTGCCGTTGTCATAGGTGTCGAATTCGATCGCGAGGCTTTTCGTCAGGCCGGAATAACCGACCCCGCCCCCACCTCCGCCCAGCGCATCGCTGCCGCCGGCACTGTTCTGAATAACAAACGCCAGCCCGTCAGCTCCGGAAGTCGATCCGGAAATCTGAAACGTAAACTGCGTACTGAACGAGGTATCCGCATTGACGGCCAGCGGCTGATCCAGAAAAACGCTGCCGGTCTGATTCGTGAGCTGATCAGTGAGTCTGATGGCCGAGTTGTGCAGGACAGCAGTTCCGTTCAGGTTCAGAGCTGTGACGTTCCCCGGTGTAAACTGTTCAAAGTCCAGAATCTGTCCCGGAGCCGGGATGGAATCGTCATCCTGAATGGTGACCACGGCCGTTCGCGGAGCCAGCAGAGTGGCGCCGCCGGTGACGTTATCGATCGTCAGCGAAAAGGTTTCGTCCTCTTCCGGAACCGAGTCATTCAGCAGAGGAACCTGAATGACGGCTTCGCTCTGCCCGTCTGCAAACACGATCGTTCCGATGGCCGGAGTAAAGTCCGTCACAGCCGATGCTGAGATTGCAAATGTCTGGTAGTCGACCGTCACCTGCCCATCGGTCCCGCCGGTTCGCTGCACGAGAATGTCTGCCGTTCCGTCGTTTTCATTCACGGTCAGCAGACTTTGGCTCAGACTGATGACCCCAGGCTGATTCGCAGGCGGGTCCACCGGATCTCCTGGAAGGTCTGGTCCATTGCCCGGAGTGACCGGAAGACTGCTCACCAGCACGGCTCCGTCATTGAACAGCAGAAGCTCAACGTCAACCAGCAGATTCGTGTTGATGGTTCCGTTCAGACCCGGGCCGACCACTTCGACCGTCCCGCTTTCATAACGAGTGATCTGATACTGAGGTGAAGATCCTTCGTAAACGATCCATTTGTCAGTCCCTTCGCCGCCGAAAATAACGTTGTCGCCCAGAGGCGCGTAGATGGCATCGTCTCCGCCTCGAGCATCAATGACATCGTTGGCATCGGAACCGGAAATCCATTCTCCGGCGTCGGTCCCTTCAATGGTCACCCCGGCCGGAGGATCGGTGGGCGGATCTTCGGGGTCGGTGGGCGGATCTTCGGATCTGTCGGTGGGTCGGTTGGAGGATCCACAGGAGGATCGGTCGGGGAATCAACATCCGCTGTCAGGACGCTGTGGCCGTTGACCAGAATTCGCTCAACGTTGACACAGTTCATTGGTGTTGACCTGACCATTCAATGCCGGTCCCTGAACCACCACGTTGCCGGCGGAATTTCGACTGATGTCGTACTGTTCGAACAGTCCTTCATAAATGACCAGCGTGTCGTTGCCGGCACCGCCGTCGATGAGATTGTTTCCCAGCGGAGCGTAGATGTAGTCGTTTCCGCCCAGAGCCAGAATCATGTTGTCATCGGCATCACTGTTGATCCAGTCATCGCCCTCCGTCCCGGAGATTGTGGCTGACATCAGCACCATCGGCTCAAAAGTCTCGATGGCAAGCTTCCTGGAATGAGTCCGTCGATTTTTCATGGCAGTTTTGCAGAGGGACCTGGCGAGCAGAATTCAGGACTTCCAGGGACTCGAGCGCCAAGGGAAGTCGGTCAGCGGACAGAGCATACGGACACTGCTGGTCCCTTACCTCCTCTGTCGCTGATCTCGCGTCGTCCAGCGCAGCAGGCGAATCGTTTGCAGCCGTTATAACGACATGTTGCGTTTTGGCAGCATTTGAATGCCTGCCGCATTCCTGCGGTGTGTGCGTTTACGCGATGTGCCGGCAGTAATTTATCGACGCGGCTCCACGCCTACGGCGGATCGCAGCCACCGGGGTGCCACGGGTGGCAGCGACAGATTCGGCAGGTGCCTTTCCAGAGCGCCGCCAGCAGCCCATACTTCTGAACGGCCAGAATGAAGTACTGACTGCACGTCGGGTGAAATCGACACGTTCGGCCCAGCAGCGGACTGAGAAATATCTGGTACATTCGAACCAGCAGAATGGCGGCCGAACCGGGAGTCCTCAGGATCTTCTCAACAAGTCCGCTTGTCGCGGCACACTGAGGCTGAACGCCGTCCGCGTACGATACATCGGCTGCACCTTCCAGCGTTTTCGACAGGCTGATCGAGGCGCCCGCATCTCAGCGGTTTCTCCGTCCGGGGACGATCTGTTCACGCTCAGGACCGCCCTGAAAGAAAAGTACGACGTGTGAAAACTGTGGTGGGGACTGCACTCAGGCGACGTGCTGCTCGAATGGGTACTCAGAAAAACTGCCCACACCGTGGACGCAGCTTTCTCGAAGAAACGAACGACACAGCGGCTGTCGGCCAGCGTCAAGATTACCCGATCAGTTCACCGATTGCATGGCTGTCTGAACCGAAGACTTCAAACCCGGTCCTTGTTTGTCAGGCGACTTTTCTGATGTCGGCTGACTCTTGAAGTGGGACAGGCAGGACGAACTTCAGCCCGTCCGCAGTCAGAGTGCGGATGACATGATCGACGGCGTCTGGAATCCATGATCGATTTTCGGACGATTTCGACCAGTCAGATTCCGGCAGCAGCGGCGGACACAGGTTTCCGTCATGAAAAACGTATAGCCCACCCTGATGTTTCCTTGCATTTGCAATCATCAGATCAACCACAGGCTGAAAGTTCTGCGGGCCGACTCGAGTGTCCCACGCGTAGTGCGTCAGCAGGACGGGGGTCATCTGCTTCCTCCGGACGGCTCGGCGAACGGCCGGAGTGACAATTCCGAAAGGAGCTCGAAAACAGGACGACTGATAGTCGGGCATCCGCAGAGCTTTACGAAGTTCATCTTCGCACGCGTCAATTTCACTGATCAACGTCTGCAGGTTCTGTCTGATTGGATGCGCGTGGTGCTGAGTATGATTGATGAGCTGATGGCCGGAGGCGTACATCCGACGGACAATTTCCGGGTGTCGACGAACCTGTGAACCGACCACACAGAAACCGGCCTTCACGGAATGTCGGTGAAGAACGTTCAGCAGCCGTGGAGTGACCTGATCCCGAAGGTTGGGCCCGTCGTCAAAGGTGAGTGCGACCTGTCCGGACTTCAGGCCGACTTTTCCAGGTGTTCCGCGAAGAATAGTAAACAGAGAAAGCATTCGGGTTCCTCCGATGGTCGCCGGTTTCCCGTGGTCGTGACGCCTCTTTTCAGAGTTCGGCTCCGACGCCGGAAGGACTGCGTCTGAACTTCAGGAATCGTCCATTTGCGGCCGGATCGTCTCAATTCCGCCGAAAGGAATTTCGCAACCCCACCGGATGAATGAGTGACTCGGCGGACATCTTCTGACGAACTTCATCTTCCGGCGGGCAGGACGACCATTCCAGCCGCGTTCCGCCATCCAAACGGTGTTCTCCAGTGTCGTCATCCCGAACACTTCGGTCATTACCTGGTGTTAAATTGGAGAAAATGCGTATTTTGGATTGCGACTGAGCTGAAAAAAAAACGCCTCCCTTCTAATCTCCGGGGGTTGCTGAGGATATGGAACTCTCATTCTCAGGCCCACCAATTTCAAAAACCTGGAGACACGTTCATGAAACACGTACTTTCAACACTGATCGTTTTCGGTCTGGTTGCACTGGCTGCACCTTCTGATGCATTCGCCGGTCGTCATCATCATCATGGTTGCTCTGCGCCCTGCCAGCCAAGCTGCGGCAGCTGCTACCAGTACACTCTGTCAAGCTGCGGTTCATCATGCGGCGGCTGTGGCTATGAAGCTCCCAGCTGCGGGTATTCAAGCTGCGGTTCATCATGCGGCAGCTGCTCTTGCTCAGCTCCAGAGCCTTGCTGCCATCAGACCTGCTGCTCAGCTCCAGAGCCTTGCTGTCACCAGACCTGCTGCTCAGCTCCAGAGCCTTGCTGTCACCAGACCTGCTGCTCAGCTCCAGAGCCTTGCTGCCATCAGACCTGCTGCTCAGCTCCAGAGCCTTGCTGCCATCAGACCTGCTGCTCAGCTCCGGAGCCTTGCTGTCACCAGACCTGCTGCTCAGCTCCAGAGCCTTGCTGCCATCAGACCTGCAGCCGCCCGGTTTGCTACAAGGTGAAATACCAGCGAGTTCGCTGCCCCCGAACCCGCTGCGGCCGATAACGCCGGCAAGAGATTGGTTCCGTCCGATCTCGGTTTAGCGGCATCGGACTCTGCAGGATGAGAGTCCGTCACTCTGGCTCAGCAACACAAACTGAACCTCGCTGTCGACCGTTTTGGCAGCGGGGTTCTTTCCTGCGCGGCTCGGGAAACCACACCGGAGCGGACTTGGTCTTGGGGAGAAATTTCTCTTTTTGATAGACTTCCGGCTGGCGGCACTGGCGGTACTGACGTTTTGGCGACTGAGTTCTGGCGATGGATCGCATCAGACAACGACACACATTCGCACTGATTCCGGTTTTGCTTCTGGTGCTGTCAGCTCATGCCGGAGACATTAGCGGCGGCAGCTCGCCCGGTGAACTCCGCATCCTGACAGAAGATGCCCTTCCATCGATGCTGTTTTCCGGACCGGTTCCCCGAAGTCAGGGCATTGTCAACGACGCGGAACTGAACGACGTGTGCAGTGTCGGGGAGACCGTCTGGGCTGTCGGTCAGCGTGGCGTGATTCTGAAAAGCATGGACCGGGGAGCAACGTGGCTGTCTGCGGTCCTGCCGGTCGAGTGCTGTCTGAACAGTGTTTCGTTTCTGACGGATCAGCTGGGGTTTGTCGCGGGAGCTGTGTTCGACAGCCATTCCGGCCGACAGCGAGGTCTGTTGCTGGTGACTCGGGACGGCGGAGAAACGTGGCGTCCCGTTGGCGACACTCAATCTTCTGAGGAAAACGCTCAGTCGGCGTCTGTGCCCCGGGAACGACGGACGACCGATCTGCCCCCGCTGCGCTTTGTGCGATTCTTTGATCTCGATCAGGCCGTGGTTCTGGGCTGTGACACCGTCGGTGGTCCCTGCATTTTTCGAACTCAGGATCGAGGCCACAGCTGGCACGAGGTCAAAGCGACCACGACTCCGGAACGCTGGACGGCATGTGCATTTCTCTCGGCAGGTGACGGCATCCTTGCCGGTCAGGGCAATGCGATCGGGTCGCTGGTTTCTGATCAGATTGTTACCCTGGCGAATTCTGAACCCAGTCTGCGATGTCTGCACGATGCCGTGATTGATCGCAGCGGTACCGGCTGGCTGGTCGGAGACGCCGGGCTGATCCTGAAGACTCACGACGGAGGAATCACATGGAAGGCTCAGGATTCAGCCATGCCGGCCGACCTGCGTGACCTTGTGGATCTGCGATCGGTGACTCATCGCGGCGAAGTCGTATGTGCTGTCGGCAGCCCGGGCAGCCTGCTGTTTCGAAGCTGCGACGCCGGAAAGTCATGGACCGTCGCGCCGCTTCCAGGCATTGTTCCGGTGAATCGGATTCGATGGGTGGACGCCGAGACCATCGTGACGGTTGGGCCTCTGGGGATCATTCAACGCTCGATTGATGCCGGAACAACGTGGCAGACCGTGCGGAATGAAGGGTACCGAGCTTCCATTCTGAGCATCACGACAGATCCGGAAGACATCTCGTTTCAAATGCTGTCGACGTATGCGGGGAACGAAGGATTCCGAACCGTTGTGATGCAGCCTTCGGTGCGAATGGCATCCTCCGGAATCGATGATGCCGCGACTGCGGATGAGTTCTCATCCGGATTGCAGCTGACGGGCAGCAATGCGTTTCGTCAGGACTGGATGTTCCCCAGAACTCAGCCTCTGCACAGTCTGGGACGCGATCAGTTGCTGGCAACGTGGGGGCGGCAGACGGACGGTCGCGTTATGAACCTGCTGCCGCTGCGACTGGCAGCAGCGATTCGAACATGGCAGCCGGATGTCATCACCCTTGAACGCACGTCAGAAAGGGATCAGGTTTCGGAGCTGCTGCAGCTGGCTCTGGAGGTCGCGATTCCGCTGGCGGGGGGCAATGACCAGCGCTTGGCAACTCTCCAGCTGGCCGGGCTGAATCCGTGGAAGGTTCAGCGCCTGATGCTCCGCAATGCGTCCGGTACCGGCGAAGTGACCTTTCACGGAAACCAGCTGCTGGGGTCGCTTGGAACCAGCTGCGACCTGCTTGCCGACCACTGTCGCCGTCAGGCACTGAGCCATTCCGTCGCCGGCGCGGCTGATCACGACGCCGAACCCATCCGACAGAGCTCGTCCTACAGCCACCGAAGCATTTCAGCTCCACCACATGCGACGACTCATTTTCTGGCGGGCTTCATGCCTGCTCCGGGAACGCAATCGAGACGGCTACTACAGCCGATTCACAGCGACCAGCGTCAGCAGCTTGAACAGTTGCTGCAGCGTTCTGAACTGGAAAGCGCGGCGATCCGTCAGCAGGCTCGCAGCAATGTGACGCCCCTGAACCTGATTGCCGGCCTCACGACTGTCGGGAGCGGACTTCCCGAACAGCTGCAGATGCAACAGCTGTGGTCACTGGCTGAAACCTACGACGCCGTGGAGAACCTGGATGGACAGATTGCCGTTCTGAAAGAAATCGTCCGGCGTTTCCCGAAATCCGATCGTTCCGCCGAAGCAGCCGAACGTCTGTTTCAGTTTTATTCGTCGGCGGAGCTGCGGTTTCTGAGAGCTCAGGACGGCGCGAACGGCAGTGGACAGGATTCGCTGCTGCAGACGGACAACATTGAGCTGAACCGGATTCAGCAAACCTCCGCTCAGCTTCCCGGACTGGCGTTTGCTCCGGTGATTGGTGCCGGGCGGGGAACGATTCTGCCGCGTTCGCAGGGCAGCGACCAGGCGGCCATGTCTGAGAACATGGATCGCAATGCCGACGAGGCGTTCCAGCTGCTGACTCAGCTGGCACCCGATCGAGCGTCATCGCCTCGGCTGCTGCTTCGACAGGCCGCCACTCTGCGACTGCGGTCTGATGACGTTCGCAACGGAACCATTCTGGCTTCGGCCGCAGGGGGTTCAGGGAAGTATGCCCTTTTGGCTCGAGCAGAAATGCAGGCGGTACACGGAGCGGCCACGACTGCTGTTCCGATCGTGAATCTACAGCCATCCGATCGCAAACCGGTTCTGGATGGTTTACTGACGGACGAAATCTGGGAGAGTGCTCCGGAGATTCCGCTGACGGCCAATGAGCCTGGCAGGTCTGGTCCCCCTGGACTCATCATGCTGGGCTGGGACGACGACCACCTGTATGTCGCCGGGCGCTTCGAAAAAATCGAGGGGCACCGTTACCAGATGGATTCAACTGCTGACCGCTATCATGATGCAGATCATAAAGATCGCGATCGACTGGAACTGATGATCGATATCGATCGCGACTACAGTACGGGATTTCACTTCGTGATTGACGAGTCCGGTCAGACGAGCGAACGGTGCTGGAAGTCGCGTCGCTGGAATCCCGACTGGTACGTGGCCGCCGCAGAGGATCGCGAATCCTGGCGGTTCGAAGCCGCAATTCCGCAAACGGCTCTGCGCAGTCGTCCGATTTCACCCGGCGATCTGTGGGCCATCCGACTGCAGCGAACGGTTCCTGGAATTCTGCGGCAATCACTGAAACCTGCAGACAGCGGTCAGGAGACAGACGACACGGACGGCACCGGTCTGATACGATTCATCCGGCGCCAGACATCAGTGAAGTAGTGTTCGGTTTGCGTCATCAGCCATTTCTCATCAGCGCCGCCGGCTGCGTCCCGCAGCAAACGCCTGAACACCGGACACTGAGAACGGAAAGCAGAAAATCATGTCTCGACCGCTTTCGCGACGACGTCTCCTCACTGCATCGGCCGCAGCAATCGCCGCATTCGGCGCTGGTTCCGGTTTTGGTCAGGCACCACGGAACAGTGTGCCCGCAGACTTTCGAATCCAGAACAAACGCATCCGGCAGTCGGTGATGGGATGGTGTTTTAAGCCGATGCCTGTCCCGGAACTCATTCAGCATTGTGCCGAAATCGGGCTGGAAGGCATCGAAGGGATCGATTCTCAGTTCTATCCCGAAGCCGTAAGGCAGGGGCTGAAGATTTCGCTTGTCAGCAGCCACGGCTTTGCAACCGGACCTTTGGATACGGCCAACCACACCGAATGCATCTCAAAACTGAAGGCCGGGATCGACACGGCCGTGAAGTTCAACTGTCCCAGCGTGATCACGTTTACCGGGATGCGAGTCAAAGGGATGGCGGACGCGACGGCCGAACAGAATTGTCTGGACTGCTGGAAGCAGGTCATCGACTACGCTGAAGAAAAAAAGATCACGCTTGTTCTCGAACATCTGAATTCCAAAGACAGCTCGCATCCGATGAAGGGCCATCCCGGCTACTTCGGCGACGACGTTGAACGCTGCTTTGATCTGGTAAGACGGATGGATTCTCCGTACTTCAAACTGCTGTTTGATATCTATCATGTGCAGATCATGAACGGAGATGTCATCCGCCGTATTCAGACCAGTCATCCGCTGATTGGCCATTATCACACGGCCGGCAATCCCGGACGAAAAGAGCTGGATGAGACTCAGGAAATTAACTACCCGGCAGTGATGAACGCCATTCTGGAAACGGGCTACAGGGGCTTTGTGGCTCAGGAATTCATTCCGACCTGGGATGATCCTGTTCAGGCTCTGAGACATGCGGCGATGGTGTGTGATGTCTGAAATTCAGCCACCGGCTTCTCCCGCTGATTCACCCCCGGAACCTCGCCGCCAATCGTCTGCCACATCGAAGGCGATCAAACTGTCATTGGGAATCGCCGTCACCCTGGGCTGCCTGTTCTGGGCATTTCAGCAGATGCTCCAGGGAGAAGGCGACAGCAGACAGACCGCATCTGAGGTGATGGAGAAGATCGGCCAGGCATTTGCTCAGGCAGACTATCGATCGCTTCCGCTGATGTGGCTGTCTCTGGCCGCGTTTTACTGGCTGAAGGTCGTCCGCTGGAAGCTGCTTCTGGAGCCTTTGGGACGCTTTCGACCCGTGCGGGATCTGCTGCCTTCGACGATGGTCGGATTCGCGTTCAATAACGTCCTGCCGGCTCACCTGGGAGAATTTGTTCGAGTCTACGTATTCTCGAAACTGACCGGTCTGCCGCGGACCGGGGTGCTCACAAGCATCGTTCTGGAACGAATCTTCGATGTCGTCGCCATTCTGGCGTTTCTGATGCTGGGGATGATCTACATCGACACGGTTGATGCTCAGAGCATTGATCCGGGAATTCAGAGGTCGGCCATGATCATCGCAGGCGTTGTCTGTGCGGGGCTTCTGGGAGCTGCCGGTTATCTGTTCTGGACGGCTCCGATGGTGCGGTTCGTCGAAGGCTGTCTGGTTCGGCTGACCTTTCTTCCGGAATCCGTACGAGAGAAGATTACGGATATCCTGGAAACCGGAGCTGCCGGCCTGTCGTCATTAAAGAGCATCCGGCTTCTGATCGGAATTCTGCTGACATCACTGGCCAAGTGGTTTCTAAACGGCCTGACCATCTACCTGTCGCTGTGGGCCTTCGGCATTCAGGTTTCTCCGATGGTCGCTGCGATCGTCCTGGGCGTGACAGCCTTCGGAGTCACGGTTCCGTCTTCGCCGGGTTACTTCGGCGTGATTCAGTTCTGCTTTCTGCTGGTCCTGAAGCTGTTTACCACCGATACCGAAGGCGTCTTTGCTGCGTCGATCTACTATCACATGGTTCAGTGGATTCCCGTCACACTGATCGGCATGTTCTTCTTCCTGAGGTCCGGCTTCCGAATCGCGGACATTGAAGCCCAGGCCTGACTGGTCTCATGAGCCGACGGCTCGCGTCGTCGGCTCATGAAACCTGATCGGGATTGCTATTGCTGACCGAAGGTCAGTCCTCGCAGACTGTCGTCGCCGCTGTCGTCGGTCACGGCGTCCAGTCCGCCGGTCAGGACATAGCCGTCGACTCGGGAACCGGCCTGAGCCAGCTGCGTCTGAGCCTGAATGAACTGCAGGTTGGAATCAAAGTAGGTTCTTCGGGCGACCAGAACCTGAACAAAACTGGTTTCGCCGGCCTCGTAGGCCAGTTCCGCAAGCTTCAGCGATTCCGCGGCGTTGGGCAGAATGTCCTGGTTGTATTTGTTCACGGCCGCCAGCGAAGAATCGTAGTCCCGGGAGACATCCGCCAGCCGGGCCTCGATGGACTTTTCAATTCGCTGAGCTTCCAGACTGGCTCGACAGAATTCCGCGTGCGCGGCGGCGATGTTGCCTTCGTTCTTATTGAACAGCGGAATGGGAGCTCCCAGCTGCACGTTCATCATTCCGGAATTCGTTGCATTGTCGACGCCGGCTCCGAACTGAACGGTCAGGTTCGGAATGGGCTGAACGTTGTGTCGCTGCAGTTCGCTGCGAGCTCGCGAGATGCGTGCCTGAGCCGCAGAATACTCAGGACTGCTGCTGACCAGAACTGATCGCAGCATTTCCCAGTCCCGAACCTGCATCTCAGTGGGGAGATCGCCGATCAGTGTTGTCGGCTGCATCTGAGCAGAACCGGTCAGTGCCACCAGTCCTCGCCACGCTCCGTCGAACTGAGCCTGAGCCTGCTGCATCGCGAGGTCGATCTCATTCTTTTGAACTGTTGCCTGAAGAACATCAATGCGGGAACCCTCCGCCAGCTTGTTGCGAAGCTCGGCGATTTCAACTCCCTTGTCGGTGACAGACCGAAATTCTGAAATCAGGCGAATGCGTTTCTGAGCTGCCAGAGCTTCGTAGAACTTCACCCGCACATCCGTGGCGACTCGAAGTTTCTGAGCCTCCAGTTCCAGCAGCTGAGCTCGCAGGGTTTCATTCAGGACGCAGCGATTCAGAGCCAGCTTGTCCGCTGTGACGAATTCCTGTTCAAAGAACGCCAGATGCTGGTCGGTCTGCTGGTCGGCCAGCTGCTGTCCCTGATAACCCACAATCGGATTCGCTCGCAGGCCTACCTGATACCGGTACCCGGCCGCCTTCTGAGTCGACGCGGCCAGCTCGCGGATCGATGGGTTGTTCGACAGAGCCAGCGTTTCGAAATCCAGCACCGACATGCCGACCGCCGTCAGATCGGACGATGAATCCTCAGACGCGACGACTGCCTGAACCGGTTCCGTCGTCATCTTCAGCGGGCCGTCGTTCAACTTCTGACTGGCGTTGTTGCTTTTGCCGTCATCGTCGAAAGTGCCCGCTGTGAGAGTGACTGTTGATCCGGCAGCGCCGAAATCCTGAGGGTATGCTTCCGAGGGAACTGCATCTGCGAAACTATTCTCACCACTCAAAGAAGTGGTCGCAGAATTCGTGTCGGCCAGTCCGTCGGAATCATGGACCTGACTGCGATGGAGATCATTTCTGACGTGAGAAGAATATTGAGTACATCCGAAGGTCAGAGTCAGCGCAAACGCAGCGCAGATCATCGGGGATTTCTTCATAGGGCGGCCTCCTTGCCTGGGACTGCCCATCAATTCGTCGCATTCATTCGCACAATTGCAGGTTCACCCGGAAGGAGTTCGCGGTTGGAAAATTCCAGTCCAGTGCCACGAGCCACATTTTCTGCAACCCGAACAACCGGCCCTGCAGAACGACAGCCCCCGCCCGCAGACGACGTTTACAGCATCAGATTCGGCAAAGCCATCAGGTCAGGACGAACCACATTATCCCTCACAACCCCACCCCGTGACGGTGGGCACAGCGGGAACGTCAGCCAATGATTTCGCGTCTGTGATTGACATAGTCCCACACGACATAGCGGTCGAGATCGCGGCCCGCCGTGAAGAAGACTCGCCCCCCGGTGCTCTCCGCCAGTCGATGAGCGAACTGGATGTCTTCCGAGGACTGCGACCAGCTGGGCAGCAGAAAGATATTGATCGTAATGCCCTCCCGGTGACACAGCATGCCTTCCCGCATCGTCGCCTGTTCGGTGGCAGGATCCGGAGGATACAGCATGTACAGCTGACTGCCGTCGAAATGGGCGGTGGGAAGTCCGTCCGTAATCAGGATGACCTGGCGGTTTGGAGTGTCCTGAACGGAAAGCAGCTGTCGAGCCATCTGCATTCCGTGCTGAATGTTCGTGAAGTGAGGTGGCACATGCATCTCGCTCACTTCCGGCCGACTCATGTCGACTCGCAGCCGAACCACCGGATTATTGATCGTCGGAATCTTCGGCATCAGCGAAATCAGGTCCCCCGGAGGCACTGCCTTCGCAAATGTCGCGACTTCGATGAATCGCAGAAAGTCGCCGGGATACTCACCCATGATCAGTCCGTTCAGAGCCAGCGCCATGCGTTTGACGTTGATGTACTGACCGTCATAGCGCATGGAGCCGCTCATGTCCATCAGCACAACGGTCGCACAGCGAGGATTGTTGCGAGTCCGATGGATTTCGATGTCGCCCTGCTGCAGACTGAGCGGACGCTGATCCTTCTGCCGGAGCATGGCATTGATCATCGTCTGGGGGATGTCCATCTGAGCCACGGAATCGCCGAATTCGTACGGCCGCGTGCGCTGAGTCTCAACGGCACCTTCGCCTTCCACCGGATTCTGATGTCGCCCCGTGCGTGAAGCTTCCAGATTGCTGAAGATTCTTCCCAGCAGACGTCCCTGAAACAGACGATAGGCTTTCGGCGACAGGTGAACTCGACCGTCCTTTCCGCCGATCCCCTGGCTCTCCATCATGTCCTTCAGATACTGTTGGACCTGTTCCTGAAACCGCCCCAGATTTTCAATCTGTTCCTGATCGGCGAACTCGGACAGCTCTTCAAGATCGATGATGGCCAGCTGAGCATTCTCTTTCGCATCCTGCAGCTGTTTCAGCAGTTCTTCAATCTTCTGCAGTTCGTTCAGAACATCGATGGCTTCCGGGATGCTCAGTTTTTGCCGCCCGCTGAATTCCCATGAAGTCGCCAGATGGTCGATCTGATACTTCTCGCCCAGCGTCTGCATCAGTTTCAGCAGCTGAGACGCGAACTTCGGATCACGACGCTCGGCCTCGTACCAGAGATACTCCAGCTGATAGATCTGTTCGTCCCGAACCGCTCGATGGAACGCATCCTTCATCCGCTTGTCCGGACGGGCTTTTGCCACCGCCGATGCATAATTCACAGCGGCCTTCTTCTGAACGGAATCCGTTTCCCAGGTTTCCAGAATTTTGCGGCGACGTTCCTCCAGCTGCCGGATCAGCTGATCCAGTGATGGCCCCAGCCCGGCAAACTGACCTGGATCAAGCCGAATCGCGTTGGCAATTTCCTCCTCGGAAAACTCACGCATCGACCCGAACTGCAGCATGTGTTCGAATACGGGAGAAACCAGATCCGGGGCCGACTGATTTGGCGACGGAAACGCTCCCGGATCATACTTCTGATAGGTGTGAACAATCCCGCCGGAATGTGGATGCTGCGTTTCTGATGACATAAGCTGAAAACCTCATCCACACCGGGTTTTCACCCGGTTCGAGCTGACTCTGGAAAGTTCGTGCCTGCCGGGCAGACCGACCGACGCCCTTGTTCTGCATCACAACGTCGCGTTGTCATCTGCACGGTGCCCCGCTGACGAGTCATTGTACCCGGCAACTTCGGTCTGTCCGCTGCCGGTTTGCTGAAACCTGTCTCGCGCGAAAGGGCCGTGAAATCCCGGACGAAAAAGGATGCTGAAAATCTTTCCTCAAATTCATTCGAAGCGCCATTGACGGACCAGTTGACCACCATTAACTTGCTGTTGACTGTCAACTTCAAGTCAGCCGCAGCAGATCAGACACGGAGGCAAAAATGCTGGTACTTTCTCGAAAGATTCGTGAGCAGATTGACTTTCCCGAGCTGGGAATTCGTTTGACGGTGCTGAGTGTCGGCACGAACCGGGTACAGGTGGGAATCGACGCTCCGGACCACGTCCGAATTACTCGCCCTGACGCAGTCAAGGTTCTCGAATGTGTTTTCAACGGCCGCTCAGACCGATCCGATCTCCTGGTGGGCTCAGCGGGCGCGGATGCGTGACTTCCAAATCGGTCAGGGCGTGTTCCGCTGAGCCTGGTTTGCTCTGGCCGGATGCGAATTGCTTCGGCCCAGGGCAACATTTATTCGGACCTGACATAGCCCTTGAACAGTTTGCGTTCGAGCCGTGGGCTGTAGGGAGTCCACGGAGATTCTTTGTTAAGATCATCTTCGATCGCGCGGGTGAATTCATGCAGCTTGGCATCGATGTTGTCGATGTAGTGCAGGACGATTGCTTCCGGAGTCATGGGAACTCGGGGGCTGCCGAATTCCAGACTTCCATGATGACTAAGAATCATGTGCTTCAGCCGCAGGACGTCTTCTGTGCTGAGCTCAGTGGCCGTGGATTCCGCCGCCAACTGCTTCAGTTTTTCGTTCAGGATCTCGATGGCAATGTTCATGTGTCCCAGCAGCTGACCTTCATCGGTGTACGCCAGCCCGGGTTCCCATGACAGTTCGCGCACCTTTCCGATGTCATGCAGCAGAACTCCCAGCAGCAGCAGGTCGCGGTTCAGCCCGGTGTAGTGACCGCACAATCGGTCGGCGACTTCCATCATGCTGACAACATGTTCAATCAACCCGCCATGGTAGGCATGATGAGCCTTCACGCCTGCAGGAGCAGCGCACAGGTCGTTCAGCAGAGATTCGTCATCCAGAAACAGTTCTCCCAGTCGTCGAAGTCGGTCCGACTGCAGGCTGCCCAGAAATGACTGCAGCCGCAGCAGCAGATCCTGAACATTCGCCTGTGGCTGAGTCTGGAAGTCCTCCATCTGCCAGGAACTTTCCGGAGCCACATCAATGTAATTCACGATCATCTGCAAGCCGCCCTGATACAGCTGGACCTTGCCTTTCACGTGTACCAGGTCACCGACGGAAATATGCTGAACGCGATCTTCGGTCACATTCCACATCAGTCCGCTGATCACGCCCGTTCTGTCACGCAGAGTCGCCAGCAGGTACAAATCCGCATTTCGATTGGCGCGGAGCTGTTTATCAGCCAGCAGGTAAACTTCGTTGACGTTGTCTCCGTCAGACAGTTCTTTGACAAACGTTCGGGGCATGAAGGGCTTTCCGGTCCGATTCGCACGACTCTGAATTCAACGCAATCCGGCAGTCTAAGGCTTCGCCAGTCCGGTCACAACCGGATGGAAAAATGGACTGGTGTGGTGTGCTTCAACCCCAGTCGTCTTATTCGTAACTCAGCCACACCGTCGCCGTCGCATCGCGATCGGTTTTCGCTCGTATCCAACTGGCGGAGAAGCCTGTTGGGAAGTGATGAGTAATCGTTTTTCCGGGCGGAACATCGAGGGTTTGGTAGTCGACCCATAGGCCGGTGCCGTTCAGGTCGATCTGAAGGTCGATCGAAACCGGTTCGGCGGACTGGTGGGAAAGCTCGACCGTTTTGCGATCGTAGCCGGTCATCAGATAGGGATCGGACGGAGCTTCTGCTTTCACCGAAGTGTTCCGCCAGGGACCGCCGTGGCCGATCGGTTTGCCGAGCTTCCACAAATCGTCGATGCCACCGAACCACAGGGCCGTCTTCTGATTGGCATCAGCGAAAACATGACCGTCGCTGGCGGCGTCGCTGCGAACACCTGACAGCACCAGCAGTCCGTTCCAACTGCAGTAGTCGGTGATTTGTTTTCTGTGACTGGCGACCGGACGCATCAGGTTGAATGCCGGCGGAGCCCCATTGGTAACCAGCGGCACTTCGTAAAACGTGCCATGAATGTTGGCCAGATGACGCTCGGATTCGACTTCCCGAGTGGCTCGGGGCCAGCCTGCGGCAAACGGTCGATCGTACGCGGCATCTCCTTTAGGCAATCGCAGGTTGACACCGTGATGTCGCAGAATCACAGAGGCCTCGTCGACGGTGAATTCAGGTTCGACCTGCAACAGTTTGTCGAGCTTCGGATCGGCTTCGTCGGCTTTGAATTCGAAATCCCGATTAAAATCGAACCAGCGATCGTCGCTCGTGACGACTCGCAGATTCCGATTTCGTTTGGCGGCATACACGCGAGCCCCCAGCGCGGTCGTATCGCCGACCTCCGCCAGTCCTGCAAAGAGCTGCTGATTTTCGGACTTCGTTCCATCCGCAAAATGGCTGGCAGTCTGATGCAAATAAGCTGTGGCGATACAGTCACGATTGGTCGAAAATCGAAGCCAAACGGCGTCAAAATCCGTCGGCAGCAGATTGCTGATGTAGCCCTTGGCGGGAACGGTGATCTGCTTCCACGTGGTCCAGTTCCCGTCGCCTTGTCGGTCGATTTCCAGGGTAAAGACCACCGGCCCGTTTGAAACGCCGCTCTTCGGTGCAGTTTCAGG
This sequence comes from Planctomycetaceae bacterium, assembly GCA_041398865.1. Lineage (GTDB taxonomy): Bacteria > Planctomycetota > Planctomycetia > Planctomycetales > Planctomycetaceae > Fuerstiella. Next base: position 142,578 of record JAWKTY010000017.1, on the reverse strand, counting down.
CATCGTGACCGTTGCCTTACCGACTGCTTTGACCTGGACCGGAACATCGCCGCGACCGTCGTTCGACTGAACAAACGCCAGGTGCGGCATGCCAAACGAACCAGGCTTGTGTTCGGTCGAGTTCCCCGGGATGCGAATGCGGCCCGCGGGAAATTCGCAAACGTAAATCGCGTCGTGATGATCGCCGCTCCAGTGCCAAGTCAACGATAAATCGGTCAATTTCCATTCGTCCGCAAGCTGCGGATCGCCGCGACGATCGACGGCCAGAAACACCTTCACCGGCACATCAACATCGAATTCGAAACCGGCAGCCGGTTGCTGCCAATCACCTCGATCGATCGAAACTCGCGGCAGCGACTTCAGCACCGCTGGCAGTGAGGTAATCTTCTGCGTTCCGGTCGCTCGAAACGCGTCTTCGGTTGCCGCCTGGCTGATTCGACCCGTTGCTAAATGAATCAGCCGCTGATCGAAACCGGCAACCAAAAACGGATCGGACGGCGAGTTCGCTTTGACTTCATCTTCGATCCACGGACCACCGTAAGCGCTGGCCGGTCCCCACGATTTCAGGTCTTCGTAGTCTCCGATCCACAAATTTGACTGCGGCTGGCCGGCCAGCGGGTTTTCCTGAATGCTGGTTTCATCGGTCGCCAGGACCAGATTTCCATTCCAGTCGCAGAAGTCGGGAACGTACCGCAAATGGCTGGCGATGGGGCGAATGCCGGACGAATCTTTCGCACCGAACGACTTCGGAAAGTCAAAGAACATCCCGTGCATGTCCATCATCAGCCGATTCTCGGTGATATGGCGAATCCGCGGCCATTCGGTATACCAGCCATGCCGAGCGTCATTGCAGAACGAGGCTTTCGGCAGCAGAAACGTCGACCACGTGCCGCCGTCCAGCACTTTTAATCGCAGCGAGCGACGATCCCAGCCGATCGCCCAGATCGGATCATCACCGTCGCTGCCACCAGCGATTCCCGCGGGTCCGGTGACGTCGGTGTATTGTCGTCGTTCAATAATTCGCCAGTCTTTTCCATCGAATTCGGCTAGTACGCCGCGTTCTTCATCGTTGGTCGGATGACCTCCGACCAACAGATCGTCGTACGTTCCTGCCGCGTGTTCGCCATTGTTTGAAACGACCAAACGTCCTTGCGAAACGTAGGCTCCTTTGCCATGCCAACCCGGAACCGGCTTTTTGAACAGCCGAGTCACCTCCAGCGTATGAACGTTCGCTTCCCAGATGCTCCCCTCCATATCGATGTAGTAAACCTTGTTCGCTGGATCGACCAGATGCCGCGTGATCGCTGTGACACGAATCGGCATCTTTTCAATCGGAATGACTCGCACCTGCCCAGACGCATCGATCAGATAATGAGCGATCAGCAGTTGCTTCGATTCACGGTGGATCATTCGCCCCGCCGGAGTTCCACCAACGCTTTCGGGATAGATCGTCAGCTTGAAGTCGCGATCAACCGAATACAGTTTGTGTTCACTCCCGCGCGGCTGATGCGGTGCATAGTTCACCATCCACAATCGGTCCGCCCACGGTACCACAGCACCAATTCCGCATTCATTGTGCCCGGCCTTCAGATGAGCACCCTGCTGGCTGTAGATCCCATACGTCGTCAGATGCGGTCGCACGCCGCTGATCACCAAATCGGATCGGACGGATGGATGGAAGATGGCGGAATCGCTCAGCGGGAGAGATTGCGGCGCATCCTGCGAGCGGACAGTTTTGACACTGGCGAGGGCGATCACGACAGTGAACAGCAATTCGGTGATTGCCGAGCGGCGAATGACGGGGAATGCCATCGAATGAATGCTCCGGTGAAAGGTCTGGTCACGCCGACTGCTGAAGTCGTAAGAAGTGGCTCGGATTGTTTCAATGGACGAGCAGCCTGCGCGAGGGTGTCGGGAGCATTCTGCGTTTGTAAGTGCGGGCAAGCCACGTATTCGGTAAGCGAGTTTTAGAATTCTCAGATGCGGACCGGTTCAGTGATTCCGGAAGGAGGGATTCCTGAACGATCGCGGTGTCCCGTGGGGAGAGTTCGCAGTTTGAGGACCCTTTTTGGCAAAGCAGAGAATGACCGCAGCGAGCCGAAGAGTGTTGAATCCGTTCCATTCCCTCCTGCCACTCTTTTTTGCTAGACTTCGCGGCCTGCGGCTGACCTTCGGGCGTTCAATCGTTCGGCGGTCGCGACGTCTTCCGGAAAATTCAAAAACACGGATTTTCTCCCCGGGATTTCCTGGAGAGAATTCGCTTACTTCGATTGATAAGGGTGCATTTTCATGGCTGCTTCGATGTCAATTCTCGCGGATAAACTGCACGAGTACCCTCAACAGGATGTCATCGACGGAAGCGGCGGAGGGTCGAGTTCGATTCTTGATAGCTGCCTGAATCAGAATGACGGAGTGTTGCAGCTTCTGCACCGCTACGCTGGCCGGACGTTCTGCACGCCGGGCAAACGTCTGCGTCTTGATGCAGCATCGTATTACCCGGACTACATGAACGGCACGGGGCTTGATGAAATCTGGATGTGCTGCACCGTGCCTATTGTGACGGGCGTCATCGATACTCGTACAAACAAGGCACCGTTTCGCGAAGGTGAAGCCCATGTCCTCACACCGGACGGACAGGTGATTTCGCTGCAGGACCTGATTGAGTCCAATCCGGAAGTTGTGATGGGGGAAAAGGTCACTGCCTTCTCGAAGAAACTGTTCGGCAATCCGACCTGGCCAATCGTTTCGAAGAAGTTTGACAACCTGAATCCGATTCCGCATCACCTTCACTGGTCAAAGTGGGAAGTGTATGACATCAATTCCTTTGACAATCCCGGAGTCAGTGCGTCGCATTATCACACCACCGCCATGGGGCTTTATCCGTTTGTGACAAAGGATCAGTTTCTGGCCTGCATGAAGCGATTCGGCAAGGGCGAATACAACGGGGTTCGACATTTGTCTTCCCACACCATGATGCACATTGATAATGGTTTCGTGATGCCCAACGGTGTCCTGCACTCGCCAACGAACCTGTGCACTCATGAACTGCACGTGACGATGGATGAGCACTTCCTCGCCGAAGACCTGACACTGGACGGACGCATCGGAGCAGCAGACGCGTTTTACGCCTGTCGGGAAGAGGACTATCCGAAGAACAAGCACGAAGACTGGGAGTATCTGGTCGAAAAGTTCGACTTCGCTGCCAACCAGGATCCCGACTTTGTCCTGAAGAATTCACGTCCGGCCATCACCGCGGAAGAATTTCAGGGGGATGGTGTCGATGCAAAGTGGATCGTTTACGGCGATTTCCTCGGTGACCAGAAGTGCTCAATCCTGCGACTCACCGTGCATCCCGGCGCTAAAACCAGGTTTTGCCCGGAATGCCCCACGCTGTTCCACACGAATGGTGGAAGCGGCCGCGTTGGAAAGCTTGCAGTGCGTTATCACCAGAACATGAAGCTGGGCGAGCTGTATCCGGAGATCGGCTTCATTACTCAGGCGGCACTTGCGAAGGGTGGCGTGGAAATCGAAAACACCGGAACAGAACCACTTGTGTTGACGTTCGACTTCCCGCAGCACGCGCATTCCCAAACGCCCGGCGCTGCTTAAGCCAGGTCGTCGCGGCGTTCGTCACATTCTGACGTTCAGTCCGAACCTGCGGCACAGAAACAAAACAGCTCGGTCGTGAAAAAGTTCACGACCGAGCTGGGAGGAAAGCGGGACCACGCACATGATCCCGCCGGGAGATCACAGGCCGGAATCGGATCGCGACTCCTGAAGCCGCTCGTTTCAGAACGTCATCTCGCTGAGCGACGGCAGTCCGAACCAGCCGCCGGAAGATTTCTGTCGAGCTGGCTGGCGGTGCTGCTGCTGCTGAGCTCGTCCGGCGTTATGATTGGTCTTCTGGATTGTTGATGTCGACTGTCCGGAAGCGTTGCTCCATGGTTCCGCGGTCGGTGCTGATTCGGAAACCATCGCCGGTGGCGGCAGTGGATTGTTGTTGTCGACTGTGGAAACTGTCTTCGTCGTCTGAATTTTCGGTGGTGCCGGAACCGGAGTCGTGATCGTTTCTGACGTTGACTGGCGCCCTGGTGCGGGCTGTTCCATAACAACCATCTCGGGGGCAGATGGGTAGACGGTCTGCGTTGGATGAATTCCCCGCATCATGGCCAGCTCGCCTGCAGACGGTGTCAGAGCCGCGTAGCCAGGACCGCAGGTTGGGCAGCTGGTTTCCATGGATCCATAAATCATGCCGCCGCAGGGAGCACACGTGCCGCACGATCCGCAGCGAGGATCACAGGGGCAGATTCGGTTATGGAAGTTGGAAGGCTGTGGAACCGGTGGAATCATTCCGGGATTGGGTCGCCACGTGGGAACTCGAGCGTAGCTGTAGCCCAGCTGAGTTGTATCCGTTGGCTGGTAAACCATGGGAGCAGCCGGTCCGTAACCGCCGCCTGGGTTTCCGTACCACTGACCGGGCTGATAGCTGGTGTACCAGCCGCCGCTTCGAGTCAGCGGAACACTGGCCGGTGGAGCCCAGCCGGAATCGGGAAAGGCTTTGGTGTTGCAGAACCAGCATGCTGTCTGAGCCAGGTGGTTACCTCGGCGAGCCAGTCGACCGGTGGGACCGCAGGGGCCGCACCAGTTCAGAGCGAAGTCGCGACGGCGGTCTCGGGCACTGCAGCGACCGCTCTCGCAGTTGCCGCCGTCACAGTAGTCGCCAGGCCGGCAGCGACGATTTCGACAGTGACCGTCATTGCAGCCTTCGCCGCAGTAACCATCGCTGCAGCCCGTGGCTGAGACCTGCCGAATTTCGGAAGCGACACCTTCAGACAGCAGGGCAGCGACCGCCATCAGAAACAATGAACGTGAGAATATCTGCATGAGATCCGTCTCCTGCGAAGTCTGAGTCCGCCCGGTTCGGCGGAGGCTCAGATTTTCAAAATTATTTTCGGTGAAGGTGTTGTTCGTCAGCCTGATCACACTGATTCAGGGCGATTCCTTCCGACTGATTCAACGGCTTTACCACGACTGACAGGATGACTGCATCGCAGCACCGCCAGGAGCGTACTGGCCCAGTGGCGTGATTCGGCTGGATGGCGTTCCCCAGCTGTAGTTGTATGAGTGGCGAACATTCGGAGCCAGCGGCACAGTCATCGGGATTCCGTAGCCCTGAGCACCATAGGCCTGACCGCCGTCGCGGGCGTCTGCATAGCCGGGGTCGTCAGCATAGGTCACGTTGTAGCAGCCGACCGGCGGACATCCGTGCCCGCAGCATCCGGATGGAACCATCCATCCGAACAGATGATTCGAAAGTCTCTGGTTGCGAGTCAGGTAGTTGTGCTGCTGACCACGCCACCAGCGAGTCGGCCAGCGGGTACAGCCGTCGGGCGGACAGGCTCGAGCGAACAGAGTGACCATTCGATCGTTGTAACCTTCGCCGTAGGACCAGCATTCGTCGCACTGTCCTCGTCGACCCCCGCGGCAATGCCCGCTGTTGCAGCCGTCGTTGCAGCAGCCGCCCTGAACACATCCGTCCCCACAGCCTCCGAGCCCGCAGCCGCCTGACTGAACGTCACAGCCATTGCAGTGGCCGTATCCGGAATCGACGTATCCTTCACTGAAGCCCTGGCCGTACATGTCCGGCTGCATACTGTAACCGACCGGCTGCGACCATGAATGGCCATAGGCCGGCATCTGAGCATAACCGGGATAGCCGACCGGCTGAACGGACTGCATCGGAATCATGGAATGTCCATTGTATCCGGCAATCGGGTAGTTGGTGGCGACCGGCTCGTACGTTCCATAGGCCGTTCGCTGAACCAGAGTTCGGCGAGGCTGCGGTTCCACAGGCCGATCGTCTCCCAGGCGAACAACGCCCGGGCGGGAATTCGAATCCGAAATTCTGACAACGCCTTCCTCGGCAGTTGTCATCGATGACGTTGCCAGAAGACAGACCGCCGCGGCGAACCATCTTCGGTTGATTATGACTGGTCGCATAGTGATTCCACCTGTTCGGGGGTTCAGTTTGTTACTGACTGAGCAGAATGCCTGCCTGGTGCAGGTCTCTGTTTGAAGCCACATGGTCGCGGTTGCGAGCGGCAGCTCGAATTCAATGAGGGCATGGCCCGGCGCCGGGAAGACTTTGGCAGTTCCACAGGCTCCTGCCTGACTGTGCTGATCCTGGCTGTACTGATGCTGATTGTCAGGCCGGAGCCTGACCTCCAGCTGCTGCTTCAGATGAGCGTTCCGGAACAATCAGTGCATGTCGATGATTGGTCTGTGGAACATGGCAAACGGGCTGATGTGAGATTTGTATTTCACGTCCACCGTGGTGCCCTGCAGTTTCCAGTTTTCCTTTGACCACACGCCGAATGGAGTCACCACCCAACCGCCGTGGACCTTGTAGTAGTACGGTCCGTACATCGACTTGTAGCGATGAGCGTACAGCATTTCGTGCGGATGAAAGGCCTGATGTACAATCGCTGACCCGCCGATCTGCTGAGGAATTCCCGGCACCGGACAGGGATACAGAGGTCCAGGCCCCGATCCGCTGTAGCCGCCGTCCATTCCCGGATATTCGTACACCATCGGGCGATGAGGAATTCCGAAGCCGACCTGCGTGGCGTTGATTGATCCGGATGTCGGGCCGGATGCAAACTGAAACGGCTGAGTCGACTCGGTCGCTTCAAAGCTGCGCACCTGGTTGTTCGGCGAAACCGGATACGGAGTTGGCTGCGGAGCAGATTCCGCGGGCTGCAAAGCCGTCTTCGAAGGCTCAGAACTGGTCTGACGCACTTCCGGAATCTGGCGATCCACATCCACCACAACGGCGTGAGTCACGCCACTGGGAGCGGAACCGGTTTTGTTCGACTGCTGAGGCCGCCCGATGGACGGTCCCTTGAACAGGCCCAACAGCGAGTTCGATGTCTCACCGTCGGCAGCCTGAAGACTGCTGACACTCATGACTGTCATCATGAGAGCCACTATTCCCCTGCGAAGCATGGCCTCTTCCTCCGTGGCTTCCGTGAATTCGTCGTCCGGAAGCAGTGCGGCTTCTGTGTGACTGACCGGCAGGTCAGGGACGGCGAAACGAATTGGATCTCCCTCTCACGGAACCACCCGTCCGGGGAAAGTTCCGTTGCAGACATGACAGTCCGCTGACAATCAGTTCGGCCTTTGACGATCGTGCGGATCACTCAACCGTATGTCTGCTACACCTGTTACGAAGAGTTCCCAAGGAAGGACCGTTGCATCCGTGAAATCCGCTAACATCTCCCAACTTACCCCATTTTAACACCAAGTCCGACGAGTTCGTCGCTTCAGCCCGAAAATGGTCGGCTGGCTGAGTCGTCCGACGCTCCGGGCTCGCAAGGACCCCGGCATCTGTCAGCGGGCAACTCGCAGCAGGAGCGCTGCCCGGGCGCCGTGAACACCGGAGTTTTGAGTTTCCGTGCCCTTTGCCGGTAATGAAGTTGGCGAAAATTGGCGCGACGGGGCAATTCTGAAAGTGGCTTTTGTGCCTCGGACCGAAATCGCTAATATCCGCGGCTGTGTGCAGTCTTTCTGGCCGGTGTTCACACCATTTTGACAATGAAAATCATGCGACTTCCGGAAGTCTTTTCGACTCAGCCCTTTGCCGTTTCCATTGAGATTTTTCCTCCGAAGACTGCCGAAGGTGATGAGGCTCTGCGAAGTCATATGCGCAGCCTGCTGCAGTATCAGCCGGCGTTTATGTCGTGTACGTATGGTGCCGGCGGGTCGACTCGGGACCGCACCATCAGCTGGTGTCGCGAGATCCAGGGCGACTTCAACCGTACCGCGATGGCTCACTTCACCTGCGTCGGTTCGACTCGTGAAGATCTGCTGCAGTGGCTCGACGATGCCGCGAAAGCCGGAATCCAAAACATTATGGCTCTGCGAGGCGACCCGCCTCAGGGAGAATCGACCTTCAAAGCTGTCGAAGGAGGTCTTCGCTTCGCGAACGAACTGGTCGAACTGATCCGCGGGCATTCTTCCGAGTTCGGGATCGGAGTGGCCGGGTATCCGGAGAAGCATCTGGAAGCTTCCAGCCTGGAAGTCGATATGCAGAATCTGAAACGCAAAGTCGACGCCGGCGCAGATGCCGTGTTTACTCAGCTGTTTTTCGAGAACAGCAACTTCTTTCGCTTTCGAGATCGCTGTGGCGAACTGGGGATTCAGATTCCCGTCGTTCCGGGCATCATGCCCATCACGGATTTTGCTCGCATCAAACGCATCACATCGATGTGCGGAACCGTGTTTCCTCCGGACCTCGCGTCGCGACTGGAAGCCGTTCAGGATGACGCCGATGCTCAGTTTGAGATCGGTGTCGAGTTTGCCATCGCTCAGTGCGAGGAGCTGCGTCGGCAGGGTGTTCCCGGAATTCATTTCTACGCTCTGAACAAGTCTCAGGCCTGCGATCGAATTCTGGCAGCTCTGCGCGGAGCCGGCTGATTTCCGGCGGTTCTAACGAAGGTTCTCCGCTGGCCGACTCCTGATTCTGTGAAGGTGTGTCCGCATGTCGTACCCCCGTGTTTCCACATTCCGGACGGCCGCCGAGTTTCAGGAGCGATTGCGGGAACTGGAACTTGAGCTGCCTGTTGACGATGCTGTCGAATCCGGATCGTCAGGCCCGCTGGCTCAGCCGCTTGTCAGTGCGGCTGGCCTGATCGGCAACCGCTTCTGCATTCTGCCGATGGAAGGCTGGGACGGCACCACAGACGGTCGTCCCACAGACCTGACTCGACGTCGCTGGCAGAACTTCGGACTCAGCGGAGCCAAACTGATCTGGGGCGGCGAGGCCGTCGCTGTCCGGCATGACGGGCGAGCCAACCCGAATCAGCTGATGATCAGTTCCGAAACCATCGGAGATCTGATTGATCTGCGAACACTGCTGGTGAAGACTCATCAGCAGCACTTTGGTCAGACGGATGACCTGTGCATCGGTCTGCAGCTGACTCATTCCGGTCGCTATGCAAAACCCAACAGCAAGCAGACCGGCGAACCTCGCATTGTCTACCACCATCCGGTGCTGGATCGGCGCCTGAAAATTTCCGATGACGGTCCGCTGCTGACGGATGATGACCTGAAGCAGCTGATCGACGACTTCGTCGCCGCCTGCGTGCTGGCTCAGAAAGCCGGCTTTGCCTGGGTCGACGTCAAACACTGCCACGGTTATCTGGGGCATGAACTGCTGTCGGGATTTGATCGCCCTGGTCAGTTCGGAGGCAGCTTCGAAAATCGAACTCGCTTTCTGCGAAACATCGTCGACGGCATTCGGTCGGAAGCACCGGGACTGGAAATCGGCGTTCGAATCAGCATCTTTGATTTTACGCCGTTTGAACCGGGCGACAATGCTGAACGCACCGGAGTTCCATCAGCCGGAAGTCCGTATGCGTGTGCGTTCGGAGGTGACGGAACCGGGCAGGGAATCGATCTGAAAGAGCCGTCGCGATTTGTTCAGCTGCTGGAAGATCTCAGCATCGATCTGCTGTGCACGACCTGCGGCAGTCCGTACTACAACCCTCACATTCAGCGGCCCGCGATCTTTCCTCCTTCCGACGGTTATCAGCCGCCCGAAGATCCGCTGGTGGGAGTTCACCGGCAAATTGCCGCGACGGCTGACATCAAACGCAGATATCCGGGGATGATCGTCGTGGGCAGCGGATACTCGTATCTGCAGGAATGGCTGCCGAATGTTGGCCAGGCGGTTGTCCGTTCGGGAATGGCCGATTCGATCGGTCTGGGCCGCATGGTGCTGTCTTATCCTGAACTTCCGACCGATGTCCTGAACGGACGTTCGATGGCTCGAAAAAAGATCTGCCGAACCTTCAGCGACTGCACCACCGCACCTCGCAACGGCATTGTTTCAGGCTGCTACCCTCTGGACCCGTTTTACAAAGCCATGCCGGAACGAACGGAACTGCTGGCCATCAAGGAAGCGGCCAAAGGTTAGAGTCTTACTCTGTCCGACACGAGCGGTGCGCGCATCTTTTTTGAGCGACGCAGTCGCGTTTCCGAGCGTCAGCTCGAATGGTGGTGTGGGTACTGCCCACGTTAGTCGGTGACCGTGGCCGTGAATGCCCTTCGCCTGACGCTTAAAAGACTCCGTAGACTCCGGATTTTGTAAACCGGATCTGCTGATCACGCACCTGGTAGTCAACTCCAACGTCGTACAGCAGATGGTCAAGTTCGTGGGCGTGATCGTCGATGAAGCGGCAGAAGGATTTCGAATACTGCTGCCACTGCAGAAACCAGATCAGCTGCTGCAAGTTGATTCCGGAGAAGTACGCCGTGTTGCTGAATCGCTTGTTGGCCAGGCAGATGGTGTGGCATGTCATCAACTGCTCTGGCAGCACGGTCGCCAGCAGCGTCTGCGGATCGTTCAGACAGGCCGCACAGGTCACCTTGTCGTGGATTTCCGCTCGGTTGTCGGCGGCGAAGAAGAAGTACAGGTTTTCCAGTTCGGTGGCGTCGGGGTCCCGGGTAAACCCGTAACTGATGCCGCTGGAAACCATGCTTCCCGGATTGCCGATGTAAACATGAACGACTTCGATGCGTCCGTTGGCCTGAGCGACCCGAGCATCAAGGTCAAAGGAAAACATGAAATACGGCACATGACTTCCAACTGTCGCGGGAAGGGAGATCTGACCGGCACAGGCCGCATTCAGGCGTTCAATCGAGACGGCTCGGTTTTCCCGTTCGTAGTCGTACAGATACACTTCCAGAGACCACCGGCCATCAATCTGCTTAATTCCGTACACACTGCGAAAATCACCCAGGCCGGCCTGAATGATATCCACCGTCTGCAGCAGCCAGTCCGCGGCGGGCATCTCCTGAATGGCTTTCAGCAGTAAACTGGAGGCTCGCAGTTTTCCGTCCGGAACTGTCGGCGGCTGGTACGGCCACAAACAGTAATTCAGCGCAGGGTCGCCCGGGCGAATTCTTTCGTTCAGAATTCGCTGATCGACGGACTGATGAGAAAACGGTGCAGCCATAGGAAGATGCGGATTTATGATTCCGGCGGACTGGTTTGACAACAGCGGCCTTGCCGAACTTCGACGGTGGCTGATCGATCGGCAGCTGCCCGTGCTGTCGGAACGTTCCGTGCGCCTGCAGCCTGGCATGTTCGAACCGCGTCGAGCTCTGTTTTCTGTGCCGACTGCCGCCATTGAAGAACTGAGTTCAGTGGATGAAGTGTTGCAGATCTGCCGAGCGATGAGCAGTCCGATCGCGCATCTGACGGCCATCCGTCGCTATTTCCGATCGGCGGCCTTTGTTCATTTCGGCTTTGAGTACTCAGTCAGCACCGCGATCGGCAAGTGCTACCTGGAACTGTCGTCATCCGTTCCGGCAACGTCTGCCGATGACGGTCGGCTGATGTTTCTGGGGTTCAAGTGGTCGATGAATGACACGTCCCTGGCGGTGGTCAGTCGCTATCGAAACGTTCATCCGCAGGGTCCGTCGTCACTGACTGAGTGCTTTCTGAACGAGGCGCCGGAAGAACTGCGACCTGAACTGTCGCAACTTGCCCAGAGACTGGAACCGGAATGCGAGACGGACAAGGCCGAGATGCGACTGCTGGAAGTCACGGAAGAAGGCAGTGACCGTCGATCATTCGACTTGAATGTCTACGCCGCTCAGCAGCCCGTGGCCCTCATCACGGACCTCGTCCATGTCATCGCCGAACGCTTCACCTGTGCCGACAACGAAGTGAACGAATGGCTCCACAAGACAGCCGCCGCCACCGTCGGCCACATCTCCGCCGGCCGAACGCGGAGCGACCAGCCGTTTCTGACGATCTATTATCAGGGAGCGGGGTAAATTTCAGATTTCAGATCGATGATCATCTCCGAGAACCGAAAATCTACCTCTCCCCACTCATCAACACAAACGGGACATCAAGCTGCACGAATTTCGTCGTGACGTTTCGGAAGCCGCAGTTTGTGAGCCACCGGTCGTAGGTTTCGGGGCTGCGGTAGGATCGGAAGAACAGCAGAACCGGCAGCTGGCCATACGACACGGGAAAGGTACTGGAATCCCATTGGCAGCGTTCGAAAATCAGGATGCGGCCTCCGACGGGCAACTGGTCGAATGACTTTTGCAGCAGGTGCTGAACTTCCGAATCCGGCCAGTCGTGCAGCACGGACTTCCAGCAAATCAGATCTGCGCCGACTGGAAAATCGTCATGCACCATGTCGGCGGCGTGAAACTGAATGCGATTCGCTTCCGGCTGGTGCTGAAGGTGCCTCATTCCGACCTGACAAACCACCGGCAGATCCAGAACCGTGGCGGTCAGAGTCGGTTCGCGGCGGCAGACCTGCATCGCGAATTCTCCGCTGTTGCCTCCAACATCCAGCATGTGTCGATGTCGACCAAAATCCCATGCGTCGCAGCAGACAGGCCCTTCGTATCGAGTCAGCATCGTGGTGAGCTGCATCCAGCGCGAGGCCTGCATGCAGTTGCCGGTCGTGATCTCAATGCAGCGGCTGTAATCGAACAGTTCGAACAGCTTTGCGGCCCCCATGAAGTCTTCCGCAGATCTCAACAGCTGCGGCAGGCATTCGAAATAGTCGGCCGCGACCAGCTGAGCGAACTGCAGCTTGGTCATCATGAGATCCCGAAACCGCAGCGCGTTGCGAAAGGCATTCGTGAGTTGAACCTGTTCATTCTGCAGTCGCAGGACATTGGCAGACGCCAGAACCTGCAGCAGAAAACTTCCTCCCGGTCGATCGCAGTCGAGACCCTTCAGCGCCGCGTCAACCGTGACATCGGCGTCCGCCGCGGCCAGCCGATCGATGATTCCCAGATCGAAGGCACTCTGCAGAGCTCGCCCCTGCAGAGCATCTTTCAGAAACGGTTCAATAGCCAGGTAATCTGTCGACATCGCTGTTGATGACCGCAATCAGCCCGCCTGCTTCTGAAACGGACCGGAATGAATCCAGTCCAGTAGTTCTTCATGCAGCGGAAGGTCTTTCACTGTGGCTTCGTGATGCTGCACCAGGTCTCGCAGTGCCTGCTGCAGTCGCCCTGTCTCCAGACTTCGAATCGCCATCACCGGACGCTGCGGCATGCGGTGGCAACCGGCCAGCAGACTGCGAAGATGATCGGCCGGAGTCGATTCCGGAGCGTGAATTCGCACCACACCGGTAGACTCATAAACGTCCAGCAGCTGCTGAACCTCGTCCGTTCGAGCGGCTTCAGCGATGGTCGCACAGGTCTGCGCATCGCTGCGATTCAGCAGGGCGTGGTGCAGCAGAAGTTCGCGAACCGCATCCTGCCGCACGGCCGTGTTGCGCTTGAGATACTCATCCCGAGTTGACCGAGCGATGCTGCGGTCGGGGACCAGTTCCAGCAGCAATTCGATTCCCGCCAGATCGAGGTGCATGTCGTTGGCCGCCAGCGGTTCCAGCTGCTGAGCACTTCGGCCAAGATGCAGGACGTTGTCTTTCCAGATCACCCGCCGGAGAAAATGTCGAACGTCCGCAAAGTGCAGTTCCGGCGCAGAATCCAGCGGACTGTCCAGACGCCCATCGACGACGCTGCGGAGATACTTTCCCGCGTCATCATCAGTCTGGAATCGACTGCAGAAGTCGTAGCTGTGTTCCACTTCAGCCGCCAGCGGCACAGTTCGGGACCAGCCCGCGTCATGGGCTGTCACTCGAGTAAAAGGATGAATCCGGCGAGCTCCCGGGGTTCGAAAGAAAACTCGGCGATCGAACAGAAACCGGTCGCTCAGGTCCTCTATCTCATCGCCGGCGAGTGCGGGGCGGCATTCCAGAAACAGGTCGCCTGGAACCGCCTGGCCGGATGTCAGCTTCACCTGCGCCAATCCGCCGCGACCATTGACGAATGTCTGATCCAGCGGCCCGCAAATTTCCTCGACGCCGAGGCTCAGCGCGGTCGCTCGAAACCAGCCAGCCAGTCCGGCAGCTTCGCCATGAAAACCGTATTGCCCCGAAGCTGCCAGTGGAGACGTTCCGGAAAACGAATGCGGCGCTTTTCCGGCCAGCGATGCGGTCCAGTGAGCTGTGTACGAATGCAGCGGACGCAGCAGCCGACCGGCAATGCGTTCGGCGGCCCAAATGTCAAACAGCGGCAGGCCCGCCATGCGAATTTCTTCGTGGCCCAGAGGCTGCCAGAAGTCGCGGCCTTCACTGGCCCAGTCAGAAAACTGAGTTGCCAGTCGATAGGTCCCGTTGCACGCTTTCAGAACGTCGTGTTCGTCAGCACCGAAGTTGCGAATCAACGCCGTGAGCGAAGGCGATGAAACAAACGTCTCATGACCAGGCGGGACGGAATTTTCACCCGGGCAGATCGTGGTGCGAACCTGCAGCGAAATGAAATGCTTCGCCAGCATCGCGGCTGCCATCCAGGCAACGACATCATTTCCCAGCACGACCACTCGCTTGGGCAGTCTCAGTGTCCGAGTCTGTTTCACGGATTTTGATGTTGTCATCGTTTTGTTCCCTTGTGGACAGTCCCCAACGCCGTGAAGTGTTCTGAAATTCAGCAGGTCAGGCTCCTGCCTGACAGCTCCGTTCCTGTTGTCAGGCGGGAGCCTGACCGACTCACGCGGCATCCGCCATCCATGACGGCAGTGATCGGCAGATGCGATCGCAGACATCATCGGGGGACGCGTGTCCGGAAATCTGAATGTCTGATTGCCGGCCAACGCTCGTTCGCTGCTGCAGGAAGAGTTTTCGAGTGATTTGAGAATAGCCGTCGCAGAATTCCGCCAGCCAGAGCAATGCTTCTGCCGCATCAGCGCTGCGCGATTCCGCGTCGCCGGCGAACTGTCGGGCCAGTTGAGTCACCTTGCGGGCCAGTGCGAGATCGGGTTCCACATCGATCCAGCACTGCAGGTCAATGAGGGGTCTGAGCGCCGGATGCATTCTGCCGAACTGCGTTTCCAGCAGCACGATGGCTCGCCCGGCAGACGTGGCCGCACGCAGTTGCTGAACCAGTGCTGACAGATCAAATTCGCTGACTCGTCCGCCCGCTTCGAACCACTCCTGGACTTCATCCAGTGACTTCAGGGGAGCCGGGTTGAAATCGTCTTCAAACAGGGTTTCGCAGTTGGGCAGTCTTGACTGCAGCCGGGCGATCGCGGTGGATTTTCCGCTTCCCATCGTTCCGCAGATGGCAATCACGTGTGTCATAGGCTTGCTCCGGTGTGTGCCGCAATGCAGTCATAGGTCAGATGGCCGTTCTGCTGAAGCCACTGCAGCATCAAAGCTGAGCGAGTGGCGGGATCGCCGGGATCACGGGCCGAATCCATTCCGCGGGGCAGAATATGGCGATAGGTTGGCAGTGTTTCCGCAGTCAGGTCTTCGCAAACGATGTTCTGCCAGCCTTGAGCATTCAGCAGCTGAAACACGTTTCCCCGGCGACACCAGGGGTCCGGCCAGGGCCCGTAACCATCGGTCAGAACAGCTTCCATGCAGAAAGCCGGCAGAGCGGACGATTCCTTCAGCGTGAAATCCGTCAGAAGCAGCCGACCGCCGGGTCGAAGAATTCTTTTCGCTTCCGAAAGGAACTGCTCGCGTGATTGAAAATGAAAGATGGCTTCCACACAAAAGATCAGATCAAACATCGCATCGGCAAACGGCAGATCACAGGCATCCGCTTCCTGCCAGCGCAGAACGTTGCCATGATTTGATCTCAACTGCTGACAGATGTTCAGCTGACGGTCATCAAGGTTAATGCCATGCAGTTCGGTTCCGGACACAACGTGGTCCAACTGCTGAATCAAACCGCCAAATCCACAGGCGACGTCCAGAATTCGGCTTCCGGATCTCGGTACTGTCATGGCAATCAGGTGCTCGTTCAGAGCTGCCTGAGCTTCTTCGAAACCAATCGCTGACGTTTCGGTCTCAGGTGCCGGGTGCCAGTATCCCAGATGCGCATGGCGTCCTGAGTGACCGGCGTGAAATGATTCAATCAGTCGATCGAAATAAGCCGGGAATCTGTGTGCTGCACGCGTCAGAATTGTCATGGCATCATCCCCAGCAGTAGACGGCATTTCGTTCCCGGGAATGAGCCATAAAGCTGCAGGCGACCCACCGCGTCGTCGGGCCGATCACGGGAGTTACCTGATGCAGATAGCGTCCGGAATCGACGATCACCATGTCTCCGGGCTGCAGCCGAATCTGCACGGAGGACAGCTGATTCAGGTCAACTTTCCCGGCGATGGCTCCGGTACGTTCTCCGGCTTCCTGCGGTTCGATGTGGTAATCGAAGACCTCCAGATCTCCTCCTGCGTCGGCAGCCGCGATCATCAGAATCATCGAATACATGTGAGGTGAGACCATCGTTGCCAGATGTTCATAGGCCGGGCGAACGGACTGCTCATTGTCGCAGTGCGGCGGAATGTAGCCGCCTTCCGCATGGCCCCGAAATGTCGTCGGCATGTAACTCTGACCGACATCGGGGCCCGGAGCCGCTCGATAGGGTCTTCCGCCGTCCAGTTCCGACAACAGCTTCATCACCGTCTGCTGAAACCCTCGTTTCTCGGGAAACAGCTGCTGCATGTGCTGCTGAAATTCGGCTGCCTGCTGAAAATACGTGGCGGGATCGGTGCCCATCAGATTTAGATTCCGGCCGTAAAACCACGACCGAAACTTCTCCGGAAACATGGTTTTCAGAAACGGCGGGTCATGAGCTTCCAGACGCTGTGTGACATCTGCCATGAAGCCTTCGTCGTAAACTCCCCGCACAACAATTCCCGTCAGGCTGCCGGATCGCAGTTCACTGATGACATGCGAACACAGATCGGCCTGATCGGCGTGAAGTTCCAGATGGCGGAAAAACGCCTGAGGAGTTCCGAGTTGCCGGCGGACAGGCGATTGCTGAAGAGTCTCTGTCATGCCTACGGAATCCTTTCCCTCTCAGCAGAAAGCGGTGCTCGGACGCTTCGAATCGCGAAATGATCTTCCGTAAAACGGGCTGCGTTTTGAGGCGTCGAAAAGACCCAGAAGTATTCACCGATCTGGCCGGCCTGAGTTCGGGTTTCGCCGTTCAGAAATTCGCATGCGTCGTGAATGTCGTCCTGAGTCCAGCCCATGCACGAACGAATCTTCAGCGTCACCGGGTCGTAGTTCAGCTGGTGTTCCGGTGGCGACCGCACCATCAGAGCGGATGGCAGCACGCAGCAGTGGTAGACTCGCAAAGCACACGGGAACTGTCGAGCTCGATAATAGTTCTCGCGGAACTTCTCCGGCGAATCGCCAGGCAGCCCCATGATGATTTCAATCGCAACGCGAGCCACTGATGTCAGGTCCTGAACATTGGCGACGAACCGGTCTTCCTCGAACGAACGCTCGACATGAGCCAGCACGTCGTTGTCGAACGACTGCAGCCCGATGCCGATCAGTGGTTCACCGACGTCCTCCAGAAATCGCAGATGCGTTTCCTGAATCTTCGCGGGGTACACTTCGGAAATCAGGCGTCGGTGACGGAAGAAGCCGGTTGTTTCGGCTGCCAGGGCCAGTTGTTCGAATGCCCGGGCATTCAGGTTCAGTCCGGCGTCCACCAGCAGAGCTCCATCAACATCGATGTCGGCCATCTCGTGAAATTCGCGAGCCAGACTGTCGGCCGATCGAACCCGTTTCGGCGACTCCATGGTTCCCCATTCACAAAAGGAACACGTATACGGACAGCCTCGATAGGTCTGCAGCACACCCAAACCGCCTGGCGGCACCAATCCCATTTCATAGGGCGACGGAAGTTCGTTCAGGTCCGACAGAGGCCGTTTCGCGGTCTGATGCCACGCTCGACCATTCCATTGAGCGATGCCTCGCACATTGCTGATCGCTGAGGCACTGCGATCGGAGAGACTGATCAGTTCCAGAATTGTGTGTTCGCCTTCTCCCACAATCAGCGCGTCGAAAGCGGATCGCAGATCGTGAAACGGTAGCTGATCCAGCATGGCCGGATGAGCCGAAGGACCGCCAAGCAGCACAACCCGCCGGGGATCATCACGGTACAGGCGCACGGCGACATCAGCAAACAGCGGGAACGACCAGAGATACGCGGAAAACGCGACCACGTCCGGATCGATGTCGGTGATGGCCTGCAGCAGGTCGTCCGCGACAGCGTCGTGCAGATCGAAAACGGTCACCTCCAGCCCCGGCAGGCTGGACGCTCGCAGAGTCGCTTCGACCATGCGAATTCCGTGATTGGAAATGAATTCCGGCATGGCCGGATTGCGAGCCGGATACATGGCCACCAGCACGATCCGGCGACCGGACCGCTTGGTGGAATGACATGCTGACGGCACGACATCAGGCACTTTTTCGAACTCCGGAAGCAGCCGCCGGAACAAAGTGACGCTGAGACACATTCGGAATGGTGGTCCGCTGCGACGGTGGTGGAAACGACCACCAGAAGTCACCGGCCGTCCCGCCGCAGGCCAGAGCCTCGCGAGTCAGCATGGCTCGCATATCCAGCAGGTCCTGTTCTGACCAGCCGACGCACGACTGCATCGACAGCGTGTACGGTTCGTACTTCATTTCCCATTCCGGCAGCCCGCGAGTCATCAGCGCGTCCGGCAGCACAAGACAATGGTAGATACGAACGGTCACCGGCAGCGTCAGGGCATAGCTGAGCGTTTCGATAAAGCCGTCCCAGGTATCCGTTGGCAGGCCGTAAATGATCTGTACGTCAATGTTGGCTGCGACCGACGACAGCCGTTCAATGGCCGGACCAAAGTTCTCGCGACCATAGGGTCGCTGCAGGCGTTTCAGCACATCCGGATTGAATGACTGCAGCCCGACGCCCAGATACGACGGTCCGCATTCCGAAAGAAATTCGATGTGTTCATCTCGAATCTTTGACGGATAGATTTCGCACCACAGCTGAATGTCCTTCAGAAATCGGACCTTCTTTTCCGCATTGGCCAGATTGCGAAAGGCGGCGGCATTCAGATTCAGTCCGGCGTCGACGTTGAACACTGCAGGGCAGCCGTTGGCCTGCAGAGCTTCCAGTTCACGAGTCAGATAGTCTTCCGAAAAGCAGCCCTTCGAGATGTCCTTCGCTCCCCATTCGCAGAAGGCACAGGACATCGGACAGCCGCGAAATGATTCCAGATAGCCGACGCTCTGGTAATTCATCAGGCCCATCTGGTAGGGCGAGACAATCGAATCCAGGTTCTCCGGTGGAGTTCGAAAGCCGGTATTCTGCCAGCCGAGCAGCGTAGGCAGGTCCAGTCCGGACACATGCTTCAGAGTGTCAAACATACTGACGGTGCTTCGCCGATTGCGAACCGCCAGAGCAATGTCGCAGAAGGTTTCTTCGCCTTCCCGAGTCACGACGGCGTCGACGTAATCGATGGCCTGGCGATAGTGTGGCAGGTCCAGCAGCTGAGGTCGGGCAGACGGGCCTCCAAAAACAATCACACAGTTCGGCCGCTTCTGTTTGATTGTCCTGGCCACCTGAATCAGGCAATCCATCGACCAGACAAACAGCGAGAACCCGATGATCTGCGGATCGAAGGCCAGCAGGTCATCGACGTAGCCGTTCACATCGGCGACTTCAAGGTCAAACAGCTGAATCTCAACGTCGGACAGGTCCGGATGAGCAACAACTGCCGCCAGGACGCGATGGATTCCGTATGACGGAAGATCGGCTCCGTCATGTTCGTGACTGTCGACGGCCGGAGTCAGGCAGACCATCGCGATACGGCTGAGTTTTGAGTTGGCTGCCGACATTTCAGGAAGTCGCGCCAGGGAAGAACCGTGAACGTGTCTCAGCATTTCCTCATGCAGCGGCAGGCCTCGCAGAGCGGATCGATTCTGATCCTGAATGGCCTGCATTACCACTGTCAGGCGTTCCCGATCCACAGCCAGGGCCAGCGCCGGAGGACGTTTCGGCATCCGCTGATGACCGGCAAGCACCGCGTAGTAACTGCTCTCCGGGAAGCTTTCCGGCGGGCGCGCATCCAGAGTACCCGAATCATCAAACAGCTGCAGACGATGCTGCAGAGCCGGACGAAGTGGCAGGTCTCGTGCGGCCTTCCAGAAGGCATCCTCACGCTGACTGAGAAAGTAATGCAGCTGAATGAAGTCCAGCACGTCGTCGAACAGAGCTGTCATTTCCTGGTTGTAAAGGTCGCGAACCGAGGACATGTCGCCGCTGATGGCAAACAGGTCCAGAAAACGTTCGATGCCGACCTGAGCCAGATGCAGGCCGGTGGATTCCAGCGGTTCGACAAACCCGGCTGCCAGACCGACGGCCAGAACATTCTGCTTCCAGAAGCTCGTCTGGCGACCGACGGCCATCTTCAGAAACTGCGGAGCCCACACGCCGTCTTCGTTCAGCCGATGAGCTCGCATGAGCTGCCGCCATGCATCATCGTCGGACACAAAACGGCTGCTGTAGACGTAGCCCAGTCCGCGCTGACTGAACAGCGGAATCTCCCAGCTCCATCCGGCCGTCAGCGCCAGCGACCGGGTGTGTGCAGGAATCAGCGGCGTTCCCGGCGTTCGGACGGCGACTGCCCGATCACACAGCAGGTGGCCACCGGCATCGATCCAAGGATCCTGCATCGTGCTTCGCATCAAAACGGATTCGAAACCTGAACAGTCCACAAAGAAGTCCGCGGACAGTGCCTGGCCGTTGTTCAGCGTGACGGTTGTAAGATCGCCCGTCTGACTGCGTTCTGCAGAAACAACCTGTCCGCGAACGTGCTGAACATCACGAGCCGTCGCCTGCTGCTGCAGCCACGCGGAGAGTTTTCGAGCGTTCAGGTGAAAGGCGTAGCTTCCGGAAGCGGCAATGGGCGATCGAGTATTCCGGGCGTGAGGACTCTTCCCGGCGACGGCAGCGGCGCACTGCAGCGAATACGACTGATAAGGCCGTTCCTTTTCCATCAGCCAGTAGGGAAACAGGTCACGACCGTCGATGCGAGCTCCGCATATTCCGAAGGGGTGCCAGTAGTCATGGCCGATGGTCTTCCAGTCGGAAAACTGAATGCCCAGTTTCCATGTGGCGTCGCACGCCTGCATGAACTCGGCCTCGTCTGCCCGCAGATGCCTCAGCAGTCTCAGAATCGGCGGAATCGTGGCTTCCCCCACACCGATGCCGGAATCGTCTTCAGCCACCACCGTGATACTGCACTCTTTCGGCCGCAGATTCAGACTCAGCAGCGCAGCCGTCATCCACCCTGCCGTGCCACCTCCGACCACAATCAGAGAATGCTTGGCTGAGTTCGCCTGAATTCGGTTGTCTGAGACTCGGTCCATGTTTACTCAATCCAACCTGTAGGTCAGGCTCCCGCCTGACACCTCGATCGAATTGTCGGGAGCCCGACCTTCCGGATTGCAATTTCTCACCACCCGGATTCATCGCGACACCGTCGGTTTGGGGGTCACGCGGCTCGTGGCATGGGTGACAGCACGTCTTCCAGCCAGCCGTAACGATTCACATAGGCTCGATTCAGTCCCAGGCACTGATTCGAACCGCACACGTCGCGATACGCACACTGATGAAATCCGTTGCGATTGAATTCCGTCCAGAACCTGGGATCTGTTCGAAGTTCGGGCTGGTCATTGATCACAACCCGAGCGTCCTCGCCCAGCAGGCAGGCCGGAAAGTTTTTGATTTCGATATACCGATCAGCCGCCGAGCTCGTCGGATGAGTTCTTTCAGGTATGGCCGCACTTCGAGATGCGACACCAGCAGTTCCGGATTGCCATCTTCTTCCATGGGCCAGTAGCCCCAGAAGTCCATCTGAATCAGCTGCTTCAGATCGCTGAACAGGTCAATCACCTCCGGCACCGTCCGGTAACTCAACCGAGTCACCACCGTATTCGTCATCAGCCGAACTCCCGGAATCTGGTCGAGATTGCGCAGGGCTCGTGTGGTTTTCTCAAACGATCCCGGGACCTCGGTGATCCTGTCGTGAGTCTCAGCGTCGGCGGCGGTGACACTGATGAAGTATTCATCAATGCCGGCGGCGACCAGATTCTCGCAGTAGGCGGGGTCGGCCAGTCGCATCGCGTGGCTCTGAATCCGACTCGTTCAAAGCCAGCCGAACGAGCTCGCACAGCAAGGTCGGGCAGATCCTTCCGAAGCGTCACTTCGGCGCCGGTCAGAATCAGGCCCTTCCATTTTTGTTCGCGACGCTGTTCTTCCAGCAGAGCTTCGAATTCCGCATCATCTGCGGGTTTCAGCCAGTGCATGCTGTCCAGAATCATGCAGTGCTGACACTTCAGATTACACCGAAAATGAACAGACAATTCGATGTAGTCCGCATGCTGATAGGGCTTGATCATCGCAAAGCCCTTTCTCAGAAGGTGATTTCTGCCGAAACCATCGGACCTGTCAGACTGAGATTCGAACCGATGCCATAACTGTCGTCGGCGAAGGTGTCGTTCAGCCAGAACTGAGTTTCCCAGCCTGCTTTGACAGCAATGCCGATTTGATCAAAGAACTGCGGTCTCCAGACCACTCCCAGCTGGTTCTGATAGACCTGCATCATTTCGTCGTGAATGGTTGATCGCGGAACATTCACCAGCAGCGCGGCGTTTCGAGTTTCTCCCATCAGGTACGAGGCTCGCACACCGCCGAACACTGCCAGGCTGGTGCTGCCCAGTTTGTGTTCTGCATTCGCCGCAAAGACCGGTCCCACGCCTTCGAATCGCACGGATCCGACTCCGACAGCCGTGGGCACCGTGGCGGAATACTCGAGCCGACTGTACTGCACCCCCCCGGAAAGATCGAAATTCCAGCGGCAGGATGCCTTGTGGATGACAAATTCCAGGTCAGCGACGTCCAGACGAATCCCGAACTCAGCGGGCTGGAACGGATTTCCGAAGGGGGAATTACTGTCGAACGTGAAGTATCGCCCGCGAATGCCCAGTGTCGGTTCGGGACGGAATTCCGCCTGAAAACGAAGCGACGGCGTGTGGTCAGGTTCAATCAGACGATCTGCTGCCGGCGACACATTGAAGACCGGAAAGGCTCCGCTGATTCGCGGCTGCAGGAACGGAACTTCGACAGAACCAAACAACCGTGGTGCCGACTCACACGAACCGCATTTCTGTTGGCAGCAGCCCTCAGTGCAACCGGAGACACAGCCTTCGCCGCAGTAAGCGGGAGGGCAGTACGTCGGGGCAGACGAGACAAATTCAGTGGCCGGGGTGTACTGAACCTGCTGAGTTCCCGATGTCAGAGACTCGCCTTCGTACTGAAGTTGCTGAATCGTTGGACGACGAAGCGAATCGGTGAGCGGAACGACCGCCGGTGCCTGAGCGACGTCCAGCTCAAGAGGCAGATACTGCACGTCGGTGGGAACAATCGTCAGCGGCCCGAAGTCGGATTGTGTGGAACCGGGTTCGGCAGCCTGCCCCCAGGTGCCTGCCAGTACACAGGCTGCCAGAAAGTGTCGAAAATTGAGTTTCAAGATTGCCCCCAATCCCGGAAGTGCGACAGGACCGGGTTGAACACTCAACACCGCGCAACATCAAATCAATCTGCGCACCAGCCCTCCCTCAACAACGGTAGTATCGGTCGTTCGGGTTCTGCGCTTCATGATTTCTGTAACGACGATGAGGATCGTCGCGCAACCCCGGCCGGAGTTTTCCCCATCAGCCGCCGATTAGCAATTCCGAACATCAGTCAGCAATCAGGGCGATCCGGTGGTTGCTGAGCCGTTCGCAGCCGGTGTTCGTGACCAGGTAGTTATGTTCGAATCGCATTCCGCCGGTCCCTTCGACGTACAGACCAGGTTCGATGGTCACGACATCGCCGACCAGCAGAGTGTCCGTACTTTCCGGAACCAGGATCGGCGGTTCGGGATGTTCCATTCCCAGGCCATGTCCGCAGTGGTGGGACAGCGGCGGATAATTTCGATCTGTAAACACCGTCGACGCGGCTTCATAGATCCGGCGAGCTGACTGACCGGCCTTCAGTTCTGCTTCTGCAGCCAGCAGAGCATCCCGGCACGCTTCAAACATAGCAACCTGAGCATCAGACGGAGTTCCGACAGCAATCGTGTTTGTGAAGTCGCTGCGGTATCCGTGAAGAATGACGCTGAAATCCGCGATAAAAAGTTCGCCATGCTGCAGCGAATGGCACGTCGGAAGTCCTCCGGCCTTCGGTTGAGCGGCACTGTTGGCTCGAAAGTCGCCGTAGACCACACAGGCCTGACCCGCCTGACGAATGGCGGCCTGCTGAATGGCCAGATACACGTCGAGTTCTGTGGCACCGGATCGCACCGCATCGAACGCGGCCGCATGTCCGGCTTCACCGGCCGCCATGCATGCTTTCAGCAGTTCGACTTCATCCGGAAGCTTCTGTCGTCGCAGTTCCCGAATGATGTGACCTGCAGTTGTGGGTTTGCCTGTGATGGCATGCTGAAACTGCCAGTCGGAATATTCGGAAACGGCTGCCGCGATCACTTCGGGAACGGCTTCCGGTTCAATCGCGCCAAGGGAAGTGGACCACTGGCTGCGACAGTCCTGTAGAGCCTGGTGCAGCGCGTCATCGCGATTGATGACGGATTTCCGATGAGTGTACCAGGAGACAGTCACTTCCTCGTCGACGTAGAACGGACAGCTGGCCGTGCGGCGGACAAAGTTGTCGCAGATCAGCGTGGCCCGGCCATCGCGTTTCAGCAGCAGCAGTGCGCGCTGATCGGCTGAAAAGCTCAGCGGGTGTATTCGGAAACCACAGAAGTATTGAACGTGCCGAGCATCCGCGATCAACACCCAGTCAATGTTCTCCGGCACGCATCGCCAGAAATTTGTTCGCCGCTGTCGGCAGCCGTCTTCCGTCAACATCATTCCGCTTTCCAAACAGTTCAAACCGGAGCATCGTTCAGCACGCGTCAGCCGCCGGCTCTGGACAGGCCCCACCATCAACGGCCGTCAGAGTCCGGAGTGTACATCGAGTCACCGCGACATGCGACGACATGCAGGCTGCCAGGTCGAGGGGCGTTTGCTTTTACAGGAATGGTCCGTTGGTTCGTACCGTTCCGTCGTGGAAGGGGTCACGAGTCCGGAGTCCTTTCGTGGTCAGCCACGGGAGGTTTCAAACAGCTGATGGCGTTGCGTCTGAATCCATGACGGCTGAATCGCTGCAGAATCTGACTTTCCCGTGTCACACACGCAATTGGGTTGAAGACAGCATTGGTTGAGGACAGCACTTGTGCATATGTGCTCAGGGCCGAAGGTCCGGCATAACCTCTGCCGGGGTCGTCAGGCCCCGGAGAGATGAAATCAGGGCGGTGAGGCCTGAAGGGCGGGTGCTTTCTCCGGTGGCTAACGCCACCGGCAGAGGCTGTCTCGGCCCTTCGGGCCTGGATCGCAGGTGTGCCTGACTCGAACCTGGGAGACTGGCCAGTCTGGAAGGTGAGCCAGCGCGGCCTGAAAGCCGCTTGTCACACCCTACGGTTTAATAAAACAACAAATTGGCCAGCCATGTTCTCCAGGCTGCTGATTGTGGAATCGTCGTGTCGCGACTGGTACACTCAAGCACTTCCGGACGTCCGTTTTCCTCATTCAGGCAGAATCAGAATCGATGAAGTTGATCATCCCCACACTGGCTTTGTGTTTTGTCGTCTGCGCGGACTCAGCGACACCGGCGGACACGCTGGTCTTCGAACCTGCCGCAGGGGCCGACAAAGCCGTCGGGCACATCGTGCTGGTGGCCGGAGACGAGGAGTATCGCACAGAAGAATCCATGCCGATGCTGGCAAAGATTCTAAGTGTGCGGCATGGCTTCCGCTGCACAGTATTGTTTTCATTCGGTCCCGAAGGAGCTGACTACATTGACCCCAGAAACCAGGCGGGGCTGCGTGGTCTGGACGCTCTGGATACGGCTGATCTGATGCTCATCGGAACACGTTTTCGTCAGCCGGATGATGCCGGAGCTGCTCATATCACAAAGTTCCTGAACGCCGGCAAACCGGTTCTTGGCATTCGCACGGCGACTCATGCATTCAACGGAAATGGTCATTTTGGCACGATCGGCTTCGGGGAATTCGGTCGCAGGGTTCTGGGCGAACAATGGGTCAGCCATCATGGAGCTCACAAGCGTCAGGGGGCTCGAGGTGTGATCGAGGCGAATCTGGCCGGGCATCCGATTCTGCGGGGCGTCAAAGACGTTTTTTGTCCGAGCGATGTTTACGGCGTTGTGCACCTGACTGATCACGACACCATTCTGATGCGAGGCGCTGTAACGGAAACTCTGGATCCGGCTTCAGAACCGATTGCCGGAGAAAAGAATGACCCGATGCAGCCCTTCGCCTGGATTCACGAATACCAGCGACCCGACGGAAGCGGCACGGGAACGTCGTTCTGCACAACCGGAGGAGCATCCGTGGATCTGGTCAGCGAAGATCTGCGACGGATGGTCGTCAACGCGGCTCTGTTCCTGACGGGACAGAAAGTTCCCGAGAAAGCCGACGTCAGTTTTGTTGATCCGTTCTATCCCAGCTTCTACGGCTTCATCAACGAAGACGGATACTGGAAGAACGCTGATCTGCAACCGGAAGACTTCGGAATGGGCCGGACACCGCACATGCCCGACCCCAAAGGGTCTCCTGAATGGAACTTCCGCCCGGTTCCGGAATCGACCAGGTAGGTCTGCCCGAGATCTCGCGGCGGCCTGGTCCTGGACCGTCAATCTGCAGATTCTGCCGACAGAAATCCGCAACATGCCTGTCGTCACCGGTTCATTCGGTTCCGGACTGCACCGGTTGTACGTGGCAACCCCGGAAACACGTTTCCCAACCGGACTCGTCTTCTCCTGCTTTCACTGCGATCGTTAGACTTGCGGTCCGACAAAACCTGTTCGCGATGAATCAGGTCTTCTGTGTGACAGCGTCACGTTGCTGAGCGTCAGGTGGAATCGAGTGTGGGCATGGCCCACGTCTCACGAAGAGGAGCGGATATGCGAACCATTGCGGTCATGAATCAAAAGGAGGCGTCGGGAAGACGACAACCAGCGTCAATCTCGCGGCTGCTCTGGCGCGGTCGGGTTGTCGAGTCTGTGTGGTGGACATGGACCCTCAGGGCCACGCTTCGTTTCATCTGGGGCTGGACTGCGGTCCGGGCAGCATCACAATCTACGATGTGTTCTCGGGCAAAGTCGGAGCGGATGATGCTCGGCAACTGGTTGCTGAAAACCTGTCCATTCTTCCGTCCAACATTGACCTGGCCGCGGTGGAAGTGGAGCTCGCCGCAACTCCGGGCCGCGAATTCATTCTGCGGGATTCTCTGAAACACTGGAAGCAGCAGAACCGCTTTGACTATGTGATCATGGACTGCCCACCTTCGCTGGGAGTTCTGACCATCAATGCTCTGTGTGCCGTCACGGAAGTGCTCATCCCACTGCAGCCTCACTTTTTTGCTCTGCAGGGGCTTTCGAAACTGTTTGAAACCACAGCTCTGGTCACTCGTCGTTTGAATCGAGAACTTCGAGTCACCGGGGTCGCCATGTGTCTGTATGAATCCGGGACTCGTCTGGCCGTGGACGTCACCGCCGATCTGAAACACTTTCTGACGGCCAGCGACAGAGATACTCCGTGGGCGAATGCTCGCATCTTCAGAACCCGCGTTCGCCGGAATATTAAACTGGCAGAGGCTCCCAGTTTTGGACAGTCGATTTTCGATTACTCTCCGACGTGTCCCGGAGCGAAGGATTATGCCGACCTGGCAAAGGAAGTTCTGGCCATGAGCGCCGCCGGACAGGGAACTCAGCCCGTATTCGAAGTCACAGAATCCGCCGAAGCCGCCTGACTCGGCTTTCCGTCATACCCCGCTTTTGGAACCGGGTTTGGGAGTGTGCCACTGGCTCTGCCAGTACCGGTCGGCGTGACGAGGTTGTAGGCCCACCAGGTCAGGTTCAGACCTGACGGCTTTGATCAGATTGTCAGGCAGGAGCCTGACCTGCAGACAACAGACTGAGAATCTTGAGCACAGCCGGTGCGGACACGTGATCAATGGAACGTCCAAGATCGTTCCTGCCACGCCTGACGGTGTTTTTCAGGACGACGTTTCAGATGTTTTTCCGTTTTGTGTCTGCTTTGATTCTGGTCGTGATGGTTTCGATGATCGGAATCGTGCTGGAGAAACAGACTCTGGACATGAAGCGGTCCGTCAGTCGGCAATACTTCCAGGTTGACCTGATGCTGGAGATGCACGCTCAACTCAGACTCAGCATTCAGCACCTGACCGCTCCGGCCCAGCTTTCTGAGCTCCCCACAGATTCGGTGCCAACCGGTATCCTTCCAGGAACGCCTCGCGAGCCTCGGGAAGACGGCAACCGGACCAAATCTACCCCTGATGCGCGGAACGCCCCGCACCTCGGCCTGAAATCTCACGAACTCAGACATCACAAACACCGCGGGGCAACTGACGCGATACCGTCCCGTTTGAGTCGGCTCGTAAGTTCAGGCCAGAGTCAGGTACCCCAGAAGTCCTGTCTGGCAGGCTGCGATGGAATTGGTCACGGGCATTGTTGATCTGCTGCGACAGCGCCTCATCGCAACCAGAACGGACAGCACCAGCAGAGTTCCCGCCAACTTGGCTCGCACAAAAACCGTCACGTCTCCATTGGCGATTTCGATCAGCCATTGACCGATCGGATTTCGTTCCAGCTGCTGGATGGTATCTTTGAACAGAACCACCAGAAACGCGTCGTAAAGAGAAATACATCCGATCAGCACCAGCATGGCGGAAAACCAGTTGCGACGGACGAGGCAATGCATGTGGACATTGGCGTTCTCCTGAACAAAGAGTCACGGTGTGAGTGTCTCCTTCGATCACCCTTCTAAAGCAAAGTCCGTGCCAGCCAAAGTCCGAGTGTTTGCGACTGTTGAATTCGCTGCCGCCCCTGACTGTGCGTCATCGTTACGCAGCATCGCCTGAAAAACAGGAACCGGGCCTGTCCTCGCCATGGCCATTCCGCTCGCCTGTTTCTGCCGTTCGAGAGGCACGGTGAACAACCTGTCCTTCCCTGTTTACCTAACCCTAAGCAGCATCAGCAATTGGGTTGTAAAGAGTTGCTGCAACACGTTGCGATCGTCGATGTTGCGTGTTATAAGTCCTTGACGAATGCGTCTCAGGCAGCAGCGGATGACGCTCAGGTCAAGAGAAAGCCTGGTTATGGCAATCAAGAAAGTTAGGAGTAACAAAGTGGCTGACGAGAAGACAAAAGAAGCAACTGCCCCCAAGGCCGCCGCGGCAAAGCCAGCGCCGGCTCCGGAACCTCAGCAGACTCAGGAAGTGGTTGTTGACGACAGTTCCGCGAACGCGGGATACGCCAACTTCTGCCGAGTCTCAAGTACGCCGGAAGAGCTGATTCTGGACCTGGGTCTGAACCCAACTCCCTATGCCACCGGCAAAGTGGATGTGAAGGTCACACAGCGAATCATTCTGAACCACTTCACCGCAAAGCGACTGTGGAGTGCTCTGTCGATGGCTCTGCAGCGGCACGAGCAGGCCTTTGGCGTTCTGGAAACCGACGTTCGCAAACGAGTTCGAACGGCTCCGGTTGACGGACCGAACGCATAGCGCAGGTTTCAGGCTGGTCAATGACAGGTCGAATCGGGACGGTCCGATTCGGCCTTTTTTTTTGCGCCAACGCAAAGGGCTCCGGAAACTGGTCGGTTTTTCGGCCGCCATGAGTCGGATTCGCCAGAGAGGATTCGACATAGGCTGGTTTTTCGGTTTCAGGCCCGGGAATCCCCTCATTCGAGCGAATCCGGGGCAATCCGGGGTCGAAGGGCAGGCAGGGGAGGCGTAAACTGAGCAAAGCGTGGCGGATTTTCGCCGCCTCACAGGACCGGGGCCTGATTCAGTGTCTCTGCTGCTGTCTGTGGCAGGCAGTCTGGTCTCCCAACCGAATCGTCGCCGCGCTGATCTTGATTCAGAATTTCCGTCGCACCTTTGACTTCTGAGGTTATTCCCTTGTCAACCATCGAACACGAAACCGCAGTCGAAACCATCAACGGCGCCGAAATCCTGGTGGAGATGCTGGTTCGGATGGGGGCCGAATACATTTTCGCGTACCCCGGCGGATGCAGTATGCCGCTGCATCAGGCTCTGCGAGCTCAGCGGGATCGAATTCGCACCATCCTGCCTCGCCACGAACAGGGCGGAACGTTCGCGGCACAGGGGATCGCTCGCTCGACCGGCAAGGTCGGTGTCTGCATGGCAACCAGCGGTCCGGGTGCGACGAATCTGGTGACCGGAATTGCTGACGCGAAGCTGGACAGCATTCCCATGGTGGCCATCACCGGGCAGGTTCCGCAGAAGTTCATCGGGACGGATGCGTTTCAGGAGACTCCAATTGTGGAAGTCTGCCGAGCCATCACGAAACATCATTATATGATCACGGATATCCGTGACGTTGCCCGAGTCGTCAAGGAAGCCTTCCACGTCGCTGCGACAGGTCGACCCGGCCCCGTTCTGATCGACGTTCCGAAAGATGTTCAGCAGGCCACACTGCCGCTCAGCGACGTCGACTTCGATCCGCCGTTTGAACTGCCCGGCTATCGGCCGGAAATTCGCAAAGCCGCTCCGGAACAGATCAGCCAGGTGGTCGCGGCCATTCGACGGTCTCGACGTCCCGTGCTGTATGTCGGGGGCGGCTGTATCCTGAGCGAAGCGTCGGAAGAACTCAAAAAGTTCGCCTACCGAACCGGGATTCCCGTTGCCATGACAGTGATGGGTCTGGGAGCTTTTCCAGGTGAGGATCCTCAGTCTCTGCATATGCTCGGCATGCACGGCACAGCCTATGCCAACTATGCTGTGGATGAATCAGACCTGCTGCTGGCCTTCGGTGTACGTTTTGATGATCGAGTCACCGGAAAGCTGGACGAATTTGCGAAGCACGGCAAGATCGTGCACGTCGACATTGATCCGTCGGAAATTCATAAGAACAAGGAAGCTCACATCCCGATCAATGCCGACCTGAAGCAGTTTCTGGTGGCTCTGAACGCCGCCCTGACAGACGCCGACATTCCACAGATTGATGAATGGCGAGATAAGATCGCGGGCTGGAAAAAACAGCATCCGCTGTCGTATCGGGATGTCGGTCAGGACATTCAGCAGCAGTGGGCCATTGAGGAACTGTATCGGCAGACCAAAGATCGCGACCCGTTCATTACCGTCGGCGTCGGTCAGCACCAGATGTGGACGGCTCAGTTCTACAAGTTCAGCAAGCCTCGCCATTTCCTCAGCAGTTCCGGTCTGGGAACCATGGGCTTCGGCCTGCCGGCAGCTATGGGCGTTCAGACAGCCCATCCGGACGCGCTGGTTATCGACATCGATGGCGATGGCTCCTATCAGATGAACATTCAGGAACTGGCGACTCTGAAGTGTGAGGACCTTCCGGTGAAGACGCTGTTGCTCAACAATCAGCATCTGGGAATGGTGACGCAGTGGGAAGATCGCTTCATGGATGGCCGTCGAGCTCACACATATCTCGGACCGGTCGACCATCCGGAAGCTCTCGGTGACGGCGACGGCAGTCTGCCTGACATCACCTATCCGAATTTCGTGAAGATTGCGGAAGGCTACGGAATTAAAGGACGTCAGGTTCGCACAAAGAAGGACTTCATCCAGGCGGTCACCGAAATGATCAATCACGACGGTCCGTATCTGCTGGACGCGCTCTGCGTCTATCAGGAGCACGTCCTGCCCATGATTCCTTCCGGTGCTCGGGTCAAGGACATGATCCTGGAATAGCCCGGCCGAAATCTGATATCTTCAGACACTCGACAGCAATCCACAAATCGGACGCCTGAATCGGCGTCCGGTTTCGTTTCTGCCTGCCCCTTCCCCCCTTCGCTCACAAAAAAATGTCAGACCCGCAATCCCTTTATCAGCAGTTACTGGTTCGAGTTCGCAGGGCGGCGACGCTGGCTTCGTGCGGAGCGGTGCTGGGCTGGGATCGCGAGACGTATATGCCTGTCGGCGGTAATGAACATCGAGCCAACCAGCTGAGTCTTCTGGCGGGACTGACTCACGAATGGGCAACCGACCCGGCCATCGGTGAACTTCTCGATCATCTGTCGGACAGCGAACTGACGGATGCCGATGATTCAGACAGTGCGGCCAATATCCGGGAGATCCGAAGAACATTCGAACGCTCGCGCCGACTGCCTCAGCGACTTGTGGAAGAAATTTCCCGGGTCACGGCATTGGCACAGCATCACTGGGCCGAATCCCGCACTCAGAAAGACTTCCGAAAATTCGCTCCGTGGCTGAATCAAATCATCAGTCTGAAACGTGAAGAAGCTGCCGCTGCCGGTTTCGCAGACGACGGAGAACCCTATGACGCTCTTTTGGCCGAATACGAACCCGGAGCGTCGAGTCGGGAAGTGGCGGCGGTGTTCCACGCGCTGCGGAACGAACTGGTGCCGCTGCTGGATGCGATTCGAGGCTCTTCCGTCAGGCCGGAGACATCCATCCTGCGGCGAAGTTTCCCCGTGGATCGGCAATCGGAGTTCTGCCGACAAGCTGCGGCCGCCATCGGTTTCGACTTTTCCCGAGGCCGCCTTGATGTGACCACACATCCGTTCTGCAGCGGCTTCGGTCCCGGAGACTGTCGCCTCACGACGCGGTATGACGAGCACTTCTTTCCCTCCGCATTCTTCGGAACTCTGCACGAATCCGGCCATGGATTATACGAACAGGGCCTGACGGAATCGGCGTTCGGAACGCCGCTGGGAAGTTTCGTGTCGCTGGGAATTCACGAATCGCAGAGTCGTCTCTGGGAAAACCTCGTTGGACGCAGCGCCGACTTCTGGAGGTATTTTTACCCTCGAGCACAACAGGTGTTCCCGGAAGCTCTGAGCAGCACCCCAGCGGATGCATTCCAGCTTGCCATCAACGCCGTCACGCCTTCACTGATTCGAGTCGAAGCCGACGAAGTGACCTACAACCTGCATATCATGCTGAGGTTTGATCTCGAACGGGATCTTCTTGCGGGCCGCCTGAAACCTGACGACGTCCCCGAAGCATGGAACAGTCGGTTCCTGGAAGACTTCGGAATGGTCCCGCCCAGCGATGCTGACGGCTGCCTCCAGGACATCCACTGGAGCGCCGGTCTTCTGGGATATTTCCCGACATACGCGCTGGGCAACATGTACGCAGCACAGTTCTTCGAAACCGCTGGCCTGCAGATCGGTAACCTGCCGGAACTGTTTTGCCGAGGCGACTTTCAGCCCCTGCTGCAGTGGCTTCGGGAACATATCCATCAACACGGGCAGCGTTTCACGGCAGGTCGGCTGGTGGAAGTCGTCACCGGAAAACCACTGTCCAACCGCCCGCTGATGAAACACCTGAACGACCGATTCCGCCCTCTGTACAACCTCTGACAATGTGTAGCCGCCGGAACCCGTCCCCGCATCCGCACGGCGAGTTCGGCAGCAGTTCTCAGCCCTCGGTCCATGCACATCGGACGCAGGCCGGCGAATGTGTTCCACCAGCACTCAGCCGAATAATCTTGGCCAACCTGCAGGCCGCCCACGCATGCAATGAAGGCTCAGGGAGAAGCCGGACCACGGGAAAAAGAATCGGGCAAAAATGCCCAAACCCCCCGCTACCAAACAAAAAAAGCCGCCTCTGAAAAGAGACGGCCAGTGCTCCCACAAGGACTCGAACCTTGAACCTAATGATTAAGAGTCATTTGCTCTACCAATTGAGCTATAGGAGCGTGTGCATTTGGCACAGGGGCGGAGTCTAGCGATCGGGAATCGGGAATTCCAGCAACGGGGCGGGCATTTTGTGGCAAAGAAACGGTTCGTGGCTCGGTGCCGACGGATGAGTCGCGGGGGCGAGTTGCAGTTGAGATTTGGTGTGCGGTGAGCGTCAGAGTTTCCCGGCCGGACGGATTCCGGTGCCGGGCATTTTTTCGTCGCCCAGATCTTTTCTCATGGTGTCCGCCAGAGCACTCAGTCGCTGCACGACGTCCGGGTGCTGGTCTGCAACGTTGGTGGTTTCAGAAATGTCGTGGTGCAGATCGAACAGTTCCAGTCCGATGGTTGCCTGCTGGTAGTTGGCGGGCAGGCCGTCTTTGCCTCCGGGGCGACCGGCCAGTGTTCGGTAGCTATGAGGAAAGTGCAGTTTCCACTGACCGCTGCGAATCGCTTCCAGTTTCCGTCCGTAGTAGAAGTAGTAGGCTTCGTGAGGCGAAACCGCTCCGGATTCACCGCTCATCAGCGGCCATATGTTCTTTCCGTCAATTCTGTGTTTCGGCAGTTCCGCTCCAATCAGGCTTGCCACGGTTGGCAGAACATCGATGGTCATTGCGGGTTCTGAGCACTGAGTGCCGGCGGGAATTTTCCCCGGCCACCACATCACACAGCTTTCGCGACAGCCTCCTTCAAACATCGTTCCCTTGCCTTCTCTCAGCGGTCCGGCGCTGCCGGCGTGGTTGCCATAACTCAGCCACGGACCGTTGTCGGCGGTGAAGATGACCAGGGTATGTTCGGAAAGCTGATGAGCACGAACAGCGTCCAGAATCTGTCCCACGGACCAGTCCACTTCCATCATCACATCGCCGAACAGACCTCGTTCACTTTTGCCTCGGAACTTATCCGAAACGTACAGAGGAACATGAACCATGCTGTGGGGAACATACAGCAAAAAGGGGCGATCTTTGTGACGGTTGATGAAGCTGACAGCGTGTTCGGTGTACTGAGTTGTCAGCTGCTCCTGGTCTTTTCCGGTCATGTTCGGATTGACGACCGTGTTGCCTTCGATCAGCGGAAGTTCGGGCCATCGTTTCAGACGCTCTTCCATGGGCAGATGCAGCACGCCGGGATGGTGTGGCCACATGTCATTGCTGTATGGCAGCCCGAAATACTCGTCGAAGCCGTGCTGCAGCGGCAGGAACTTTTCTGCGTCGCCCAGATGCCACTTCCCGAAACAGGCCGTGGCATATCCTTTCTGTTTCGCGATTTCTCCCAATGTGACTTCCGTGTCACTGATTCCGATCTTTGAACGTGGTCCCAGTGCTCCGCCAATCCCGACTCTGATGTTGTAACACCCCGTCAGCAGCCCGGCTCGCGAAGCGGAACACACCGCCTGAGTCACATAGAAGTCCGTAAAAATCCGCCCTTCGGCAGCCATCTGATTCAGATGCGGAGTCTCATAACCAACGGCGCCGAAAGGACCGATGTCCGCGTAACCCATATCGTCGATAAAGATCACAATCACATTCGGCGTCCGGTCCGCCTGCTCCCCGAACAAACTCGAACTGCCTGTGAGGATCAGACAGGTCATCAGCACACAGCGAGGGATCAGAGCTTTCAGGACGCTCATGATTAGACCTTTCAATGTTCAGAACAGACGCAGGTCTCACCACCGACACGAGTGGCAAAGGACCAACCGGAAAATGACTGTCACCGGCGCGGCGGCGTTCACTTTCGGTCTGCGATTAACGTGCCATTAGAGCATGTTGTGAATGCCATTCAACCGTCAGCGGCAGGCCAATGTGGGGACGTGGCACTCAGGAAGCACCGGGTTGTTGCCGTGCCGAAGATTTTCGGCTCGAGATCTCGCTCGACGGTCTCCGCCCGGAATAGCGACTGACTTCGAACGCTGACCAGACCCTATGTCCGGATCAGCGTCGGCGAATGATCTGCTGGAGTCTGCCAAGCGGCACGGCAACATCAGCAAAGAGAGCTCGACCCTTGGCCAGCCATGCGGCGGAAAACGCCCAGACGGCAATCCATTCCATCCAGAAGACGAAGCCCCAGCTGTCCAGAGTTTCCCGCAAGCGGGTCGGCATCAGGAAGAAGCTGCTTCCCATGGCGATGAGGCACAGGACGATGACTCCGCCGCTGACATAGTAGACGAGGTTTCTGGCCCGACGGTCCAGTTCAGATGGGTGCGAAGTCTCGGGCAAAGAATCTTCCGACTTTCGGCGCGGAAAGTGGAAGAGCGAATACACGGCCAGCGTGGTGAAGAAGGCAGCTCCGGCCGCACTGTGCATGTAGCCAACGAACGTTCGCTGATGCAGAGGATCGCTGTTGGCATCCAGCGGGCACAACGCGATGACGATTGCTGAAACACAGCTGACGTTTCCGGTCCATTCTTCCCAGCGGCTGTAACCCCGATAGCAGAACAGAAAGATTCCGATCGCACACATCACTCCGACAAAGATGTCACGCATCGGAGTGTGGTAGTAGCTGCTCATATTCTCCTGCAGGCCAATCCCGTGGACCAGCCATCCGATGGGGCCCAGAAGAATGGGCAGTGACAGGCCGACATACCCGATCGCCCGGCGAATGGCGAGATAGGAGAGGACAAGTGTCTGAGGAGATTCAGCCGGATGAGCCTGCATCGGGGCCTCGGTTGGTGTCAGCGAGCAGGAGGCTGAAAAAAACAACCCGAAGCTGCTGCAGACGGATTCTGGCGAACAGTCTGCAGAGGCATCGGGGAGATCAGGCAGGAATTGGACGATTCAGCCGGACCCTGTCACTATCGATGATGATGGTGATGGCCGTTTGAAAAGTGGAACGATGCACCGTATCCCGGTGAATACCTTGGTGCATAATACGGCCGATAAGCCGGATAGGTGTACTGCGGAACGACGTACTGTTCAACGACAACCGGCGGAGGCGACTGATAGACAGGAGTTGTCACCGTGACCGGCGTCGAGACATAGGTGGATGGGGGGCCGATTTTCGCCTGCTGCATGGCCGTAATCACATTCTGGCTGACCCCGTTTTCGTGAAGAGTAATCACGTCGGCGACCTGCAGAGTCTGTCGCACTCCATTGGCCTGAATATGATTCATGATGACCGCGTCGCTCAATCCGCTGCGAGACATCACGATGACGTCCTGCGGCGAAACGGCTCGAAGCATCTGCTGCTGTTGAATCTGCTGCTGCTGAACCTGTTGCCGGTACTGCTGCTGATATTGATACTGACGCTGTTGAGCCTGCTGCTGATCTCGGGCATTCCCAAGGACGCCCCCAGTCACCAGACCGACTGCACCTCCGATCAGAGCTCCGGCACCGGCATTGTGGTTGTGGTCACCGATCGCGGCTCCAGCGGCCGCTCCGGCCAGTCCGCCCAGAACGGCGCCTCGCTGAGTATTCACCTGAGCACACGCCGCCTGAAACGGCAGCGAAAGCAGCACAACACCGGAAATCAAATACGACTTCATCTTTCCCACTCCTTCGGAAAACACGTCCGGCAGCTTCTGCAGCTCGGCAAATGGAAGCTACGGGGTGCCCTGAATATCGTCAACCCCAAGTCGCCAGGGTGAGCCTGCTGTTGAAACCGGACCAGATGGAGCAATCGAAATCACGAAGCGAACCGTCAAAGTCTGCCAGCAAACAAAAAAAACGCCAGCGGAAGACACCGCTGGCGCTGGCAGTCGTTTGACTGAATTCTGAAGCCGGAACGAACCTGGCGAATCAGCGACCGAGGAAGGTCGCTCGCAGCCAAGCGTTCTTGCGGCGTTCCAGTTCCATCAGGTTTGAGAAGAATCCGCCGTTGCTGCGGTTTCCGGCGAAGAGTCCGCCGCGTCGAGCTGCTTCAGCCGACGGAGCGGCAGCGGATGAGTAAGCAATAATCATGGCCACGGCCAGAATCAGACCTTTTCGCATTGTTGGTTTCCTTTGAAGAACGGTGTGTAACAACCAGAGGGGAATGGCCTTCCGAAGACTCCGTTTGCGACCAGACGTTGGAGTTCGCCCAATCAGCCTCCGAAGATGCCCGGCACGACATGTGCCCATAGAACCTGCACCAGTCTCACCCCGATTCCAGGGGTTTTGTGAATCCGTTCAGCTCGGAGAGTTGGTGAGAGTATATTCGACGTGAACAATTCCGTAGTTCAGGCAACTTGTCCAAGGGAGACCCGAGAAGCGGCAGAACCTGCCGGTGGTGTCCGGTTTGAACGACATTTCCGATTCTGGCAATCCCCCGGTCAGGTCAGCGAAAGCGTTCTTTGATCACATTTCCCGGCATGCTGTCGAGACGTTCGGGAAGGCTCAGTTTCAGGCCGGAGTTGGCTGCGTGGCTCATATTCCGGAGCCCTGGTTTCGCCAGGCGTCGCACGTGGGAGCGGTGCTGTTATACTTCCTCGTTTTCCAGCGTGGCGCATGAGTTGGAGTGCTGCGAGCCTGCCGGGGTGTGTTCATTGTCTGGCTGAAACGTGTCATGAATCGATATTCCGGGCTGGCGTCCGATTTTTACGTCAACATGCATCTGAACACGGAAATGCCGCTCCCGAATACTCGGGAAGCCGTGCTGGAACTGTTCGGTCGCGTGCAGAAGACGTTTCCTTCCATGCGCAACTTTTACACTCGTGAAAGCGGCGACTTCGTGCTGGAAGAAGACAAAGACCGGCCTCATCACCGGTGGATGTCCCTGGAACCGCGTCGTATCTGCAGCGGGTACGTCAATCCGCCGGATCTCTCCGAACCGGAAGCACAGCACAGGCTGATTCTGGATCTTGTTCCGTACATGCTGACGGTCAGTCCGCTGGACTGTGAGGCTCTGGACTACATGCTGGGATTTGATTTTCCCTATCGCGGCAACCATGACCAACTGGTCGCGAAGGCGCTGGGTTGTTCGCCATCGCTCGAACGCCTGCCGAGGATCCCCGGGGCCAGCATTCTGAACTTTGAACCCACGATGACCGTTGCTCTCGACGAATCCTGCCGCCTGCAGGCTCGATTGCTGATTGAAACCCGAACCAACGCATACCAGGTCCGGCGGAATGACTTCCCGGAAGAACCGATCAGCGTTTACTTCACTGTCCGACAGTACGGAAGTATGGAACACGATGCGTCGTTCGCCGACCGCATGTCTCAGCTGAAACAAAAATCAGAAGAGCTGATGGAAGCATTTGTGATCGACGAAGTGCTGCTTCCTCTGAGCCAGGCGATTTCCGCGTCGTGAATTCGCGAGAGTCCTCCGCCCCACACGGCCGATGCACCATCAGGAACAACTTCGCTGCTGGTGGATGGAGTTCGCGGACGGATCGGTCTGGGGCAAGCTGCCAAAACAGGTGAGAATTAACGGGGCCAGGCGGACCTCCGGAGCGGGTTTCCTCGTTAGAACCGCTACGTCCGCCTCAGGCTGATCAATTCCCAGGCAAGTCTTTGGGGGCGCACAAGAATGGTGCAATTGGCTGTCGAATTTGGGAAATATACAGACTCTTTCCGGCATTTTGCGGGGTTTGACTCCGCTGGGCGCGAGTGAGTATTGGTAAAGGACGTCCCCTTTTTCATGCTTGCTGTGCCCGCCTTTTTGGCGGTTTTTTGTCTGTTTTAATTTCCAGTGCCTGATTCAGCCTGCGTTGCCTCCGGGTTCTTTCCAATGCCGAATACGACAACGTTTATTCTTCGAGCTGCCATTTTGCTGGCGTTTTGCCTCACGCTGACAGGTGAAGCGGCCGCTCAGCGACGGCAGTCGGAAATCGACCTGCTGAAGGAAGGCGATGTCCTGCGCGAACTGGGGCTCAATGAGCAGCAGACGGCTCAGCTGGACGAAGCTCTGAAGAAGACCCGCCCTGACACCGAATTTTTCAAGCCGTTTCTGGAACGGATCGGGGATGCTCGAGCTGCGAAAAATACGGAGGAAGTCACAAAGATTCAGGCCGAGCTGAACGAAGCCGTTGCCGCAAAAACATTGGAACTTCAAACCGAAGCTCTGAAGATTCTGACCAATTTTCAGCAGAAAAAGTTGCGCCAGGTGTTTCTGCAGAGTTCCGGGATGCGAGCGTTTTCTGATGCTCGGGTCGCTGCGGAATACGGACTGAGTCCCGAGCAGACCGGCAAACTGGATGAACTGAACCGCGAATTCCGGACGGCCGAACGGGCACTCGGGGCTGAAGCGTCGGACGAAGACCGTGATCGACTGGCGGCGGAATGGCAACCGAAGCTGGAAGGAGTTCTGACCGCAGAACAGAAAACGCGGCTCGACAGCGAACGGACATTCGGTCAGGTTCCGGCCGTGGCGGGTCCACGTCCGGGATTCCCCGGTGGCCCGATGGTTCCGGGCGGCCCCATGATTCCGGGTAGCCCGCAGGTGCCGGGGCAGCCGGCTGCAGTCGGCAGCTTTGGTGGAGACGCGACCAGTTCGGAGACCGGTGAACGTCATCGGATTACCGAGTTTCGGTTCAATTTTCGGTTCGAAACCTGGGAACGGGTTCTGCAGATGTATGCCGACGGAGCCGGGCTGACGCTGGACCTGAACGAAATTCCGCCCGGAACATTCAGTCATTACGATGACAACACGTATACGGCTCGCCAGACCCTGGACATTCTGAACGGCTATCTGCATCGCAAAGGCTATGCGATGATTGAGAATGACGGATTTCTGATTGTCCTGAATACGGACAACGGAATCCCGCCGTATCTCATTCGGGATGTGACCGAAGAGCAACTGCTGAAGGTCGGACGGGAACTGGAAGTTGGCAACAACGAACTGGCGACCGTGCGCATCTCTGTCGACGGCATGGAAACAGCTCGGATCGCCACGGAAGTCGAAGCTCTGCTGGGCCCGCTGGGCAGCATGGTAGCGCTCACAGACTCCCATCTGCTGATCATCACCGATGCCGGAGCCAACCTGCGACGAATCCACGGTTTCTTGACGGAAGCCATGTCGAAGTCCAAACCGGACGCTCAGATTTTCAAAGCCTATCACCTGAAAAACCTTGATGCCGAAGAAGCAGAGATTCAGGTTCGGACTCAGTTCGGCATGCGTCAGAATGTGGCCAACGTCAGCATGGCCGCCGAAGAAGCCGCTCGCAATCAGGCTCGGATGCAGTCTCGAACTCAGTCACCGCCACAGCCTGGATCTCGCACATCGACGCCGGCTCCTTCAACAGCGGCTGCCCCGGAAGTCCAGATTGCTCCGGATCTGCGTCTGAACAGTCTTCTGGTTACGGGAACTGCCGCTCAGCACGCTCTGGTGGAATCGATTCTGGAAGTGCTGGATGTCTCCGAAGCTCCGGACGGAACCAGTCTGACGCGAGATCGCCGAGGCACGTACCTGGAAGTGTACCAGGTCAAATCTGCGGATTCCGGCGAAGTGACGAAAACGCTGGCGGCGATGAACATTCCTGGAGTTCAGGTCGTGAATGAAGACCGCAAGACGGGTCGAGTTCACATCATGGCGACTCAGCGACAGCACGAGGAGGTCGCAGCTCTGATCCGCCAGCTGGATGGCGGCGGTGTCAGTGGTTCGGTGGCCGTGATTCCGCTCACTCAACTTGATCCGCTGTCAGCCGCCGCAACTCTTCGGTCTCTGTTTTATTCAGACGGCACCGAAGCTCCGACCATTGAATGTGATTTGCTGAGCCGCCGACTGATCATTCGCGGCAGCATGGAACAGATCACTCAGATTCGTCAGGTTCTTCTGGATCTGGGCGAAGATGGAACGGGTGTTCGGGAACGTGGAGTCGGCGGCAACATTCGACGTTTTTCACTGCAGGGCCGCAACCCGGAAGAATTTCTGAAAGTGCTGCAGCAGCAGTGGGAGTCTCAGCAGGAGACCAAAATCAACATTGTTATTCCCAGCGATGGGGGACCAATCAAGAGTCGCCGAACCACCGAAGAGGAAATCGATCGTCCCGGTGAGTCACTGGATCTGGAAAAGGGGACGCTGCTTGATCCGCTGTCCGGTGTTTCCCGTCCTCGTTCGGAAACCCTGCAGACGCAGGCGCCGGACTTTAGAAAGCCAGGAACGGAAAGGTCGCTGGTGAAGTCGTTTGATCACACTCGTCACAGCATTAGTCAGAATTCTGTGGCCAGGACCGATCGCCGTCCGTCGACTGAAAACGTACGAAGTTTTTCGATGCACAGACGCTTTCCGGGTGATCCAAAACCCGAAACCACGGTTGCGGCCCCAGGCCAGACCGACCGGTGGCGGTACACCAACGCAGCACAGGTCGATGCCGACGACGCTGACGCTGATTCCGACCGGGGGCCGGCCGCCGCCGGGCAGGCTGCTCCGCTGAACGGACAGACCTGGGATCCAAACGAGCGTGGACGACGCAGCGTTCCGGACGAAGATTCCGAAGTGTTCATCCAGCTGCTGGGGGACGAACTGGTGTTGTCGGGCTCTGACGAATCGAAGCTGGACGAACTGGAAGACCTGCTGGACTTTCTGCATCAGTCGCTGCCGATCAAGGCGGAATACACGGTCGTCTATCTTTCCGCGGCCGATGCCATTGAGGCTGCCGACATGCTGGGGCAGTTTTTTCCGTCCAGCAGTGTCGGAACCACATCAGCAGCGTCCAGCGGCAGTATGTTCGGGGGACTCAGCAGCAGTCTATCGAGCATGGGCAGCAGCCTGATGAACGCGACCGGGCTGAGTGGTCTGGGATCAGCGTCGGCAACACTGCGTATCATTCCCGATGTACGAACAAATTCGCTGTTCCTGACCGGACCTCAGTCGATGATTCGGGATGCTCTGGCGTTTTTGCGAGTTCTGGATTCGAATGAAATTCCTGAGTCACTGAAAGACATGCAGCCTCGACAGATTGCTGTGCAGTTCGCCGATGTGGACGCGGTGGCCAACCTGCTGAAGGAAGTTTTCAAGCCCTACATGGAGGCACAGGGAGGCAACCGACAACAGCAGCAGAACCCGCTGGCCATGATGTTTGGCGGAAGCGGCGGAGGCGGGCGGGGCGGTAATGATGAATCGACGAAGGTCCGTCTGACTCTGGGAGTCGATTCGCAGACCAGCATTCTGACAGTGAACAGTAGCCAGGAGATCTTCAACGAAGTACAGCAGGTCGTCGAGAACATGGACGACGCGGCCCGCACAGCTCGACCGACCGTCAGATCCATTCAGCTGCGCCACGCGGATCCGGTTGTGATTCAGCAGATGCTGCAGTC
Organism: Planctomycetaceae bacterium; assembly: GCA_041398865.1. Lineage (GTDB taxonomy): Bacteria > Planctomycetota > Planctomycetia > Planctomycetales > Planctomycetaceae > Fuerstiella. The sequence continues at coordinate 99,738 of JAWKTY010000017.1, read as the reverse complement.
ACTGGTCCCGCGAGTTTCCGTCAGTTCGTCGCGGTCATCATCGGGCAGCGGCAGCGGATCCGGAGGAAGCACGCCGTCTCCCGGAAATTCCGACAATAACGGTCAGCGATCAGACAATAATCGAGGGGCACCGAATCAGGATGCCATCAACCAGGAGATTCAGAACAGGATTCGCGAACGGATGCAGCAGGGTGGCGGCTTTCCGGGATTCCCAGGAACCGGCGGAACTTCGGGACGCGGCAGTGGAAACCCGTTCAGCGGTGGTCGTCCTCAGGGGGGGCGAGGTGGCCGATAGAACTCCCGAATCGAGTGTGGGCACTGCCCACCCAGGATCTGAATGGGAGCGTGCGCCCATTTTTCTGAGCGAAAACGTCGTGTTTCCGAGCAGAAGGTCGTGTCGGGTGTGGGCACTGCCCACGCAGGATCTGAATGAGAACGATGAGCGTACGGTGCGCCCATTTTTCTGAGCGACAACGTCGCGTTTCCGAGCGGAAGCTCGTATCGGGTGTGGGCACTGCCCATTTTAGGAATACGCAGGAATCATGGATCTGGGACAGCTTCTCGTTGATGAAGGCCTGATTTCCGGCGATCAGCTGAAGCTGGCTCGCGGCGAACAGAATGGGGAACGTATTGATCAGACGCTGATCCGCATGGGACTGGTCACGGAAGACAGCGTCCTGAAGACACTTTCCGCCGAATTCGGCATGGACTACATCGACCTGAAGGATGTCGAGATCGACCTGGAACTGCTGCAGAAGTTTCCGACATCCGCCATCTATCGACATTCATTGCTGCCACTCTATCGCCGCAACGGGCACGTCGTGGTGGCCACGGATGATCCGCTGAATCTTGAAGGCATGGATGAGCTGGGAACGGTCAGCGGAATGCGACTGGAACCCGTGCTGACTCGCAGAAACGAACTGGGAGCTCGCATTCGCGAATTGCTGGGAGTCGGCGGCGACACCATCAACGAACTGGTCCGTCAGCGCAGCGAAGACGGCATCGAACTGCTGGAGGAAATCGAAGAAGATTTCGGCGAGCTTGCGGAAGGAGCTCAGGCCCCTTCGGTCATTCGGCTGGTGAACGAACTGCTAATCGAAGCCGTCAAACTGGGCACCAGCGACGTGCATATCGAACCACAGGAAAGCGGTCTGCGAGTTCGTTATCGCATCGACGGCATGCTGCGAGTTCAGTCGGTTCCTCAGGAGATCAATCACTTCTATTCCGCGATTGTGACTCGTCTGAAGATCATGTCACACCTGAACATCGCCGAAAAGCGGCTGCCTCAGGACGGTCGCATCAAGCTGCGGGTTTCGGGTCGGGAAGTGGATGTCCGAGTGTCCATCATTCCGATGTCCCATGGCGAAGGCGTGGTCCTGCGTCTGCTGGACAAGGCCAAAATGACGTTCGATCTGAAGAACGTCGGGATGCCGCCCACGATTGTCAAACGTTTCCGGCAGCTGATCGATCTGCCTCACGGAATTGTGCTGGTCACCGGCCCCACCGGCAGTGGTAAGTCAACCACTCTGTACAGTGCTCTGAATGAAATCAAGGATCCGACGATCAAGATCATCACCGTCGAAGATCCGGTCGAATACCAGATGGACGGCATCAGTCAGATTCAGGTCCACAGCCGGATCGGACTGACTTTCGCGGCTGGCCTTCGCAGTATCCTGCGTCACGACCCGGACGTCGTTCTGATTGGAGAAATTCGAGACGGCGAAACCGCTCAGGCGGCCATTCAGGCATCACTGACCGGTCACCTTGTGTTCAGCACTCTGCACACAAACGACGCTCCCAGCGCATTTACTCGTCTGGTTGATATGGGAGTTGAACCGTACCTCGTCGCCAGTACGGTCGAAGGCGTTCTGGCTCAGCGTCTGGTCCGACGGCTGTGTCAGCACTGTCGGAAGCCGGTGACGGCAAAGGACGCAGAGCTGCCGGCTGACTTTCCTGTGGAACAGATTCGGGAGCTCATTTACGACCCGGTCGGCTGTCGCGAATGTAACGACACAGGTTATCGAGGCCGGGTCGGCGTGTTCGAACTGCTGATCACCGATCCCACACTTCAGGAACTGTGTGCCAACAACGAAAGTGCCACGCGAATCCGTAAACACGCTCTGCAGCACGGCATGACGACTCTGCGACAAAGCGGCTGGGAACAGGTGGTCGAAGGAGTGACCAGCGTCGAGGAAGTCGTCAGAATTACTCGCGGAGATATCGTTGGCTAGCCTGATTCCTGAATTCAGAATGACGCCGTCCGGGATCTCCGATGTTGCTTCCGGTCGGAACTGCTGAATACCGAAACCCTCGTCCATGCCTGACTTCGATTACATTGCTCGTGAACTTTCCGGAAAGCAGGTCAACGGCACGCTGACCGCAGGAAGTGAAAAGGATGCGCTGGCGGTGCTCCAGTCGCAGGGACTTTTTCCAATGAAAATCGGGATGTCTGAGGCGGTTCGCAAGCAGGCCGTCAGCGGGTCCCGTCGAGTCCCCGGGAAATATCTGACGACGTTCTATTCTCAGCTGTCCGACCTGCTCCGCAGCGGTGTTCCGCTTCTAAGATCACTGCAGCTGCTGGAAGATCAGACATCACATCCGGCACTGCGATTTGTTGTTCAGGATGTTCGGGAACAGGTTGCTGAAGGCACGCGGCTGAATGACGCCATGCGGCGTCACCCCAAAGCGTTCAACAGCCTGACGGTCAGCATGGTGCGAGCCGGCGAGGAAGGCGGCTTCCTGGAAGACGTTCTGACTCGTGTTGCGGCGTTCAACGAACATCAGGAGGAACTGAAGGGCAAAGTCGTCGGAGCAATGGTCTACCCTCTGTTTCTGATGTCTGTGGGCAGCATCATCATTGCCGTGCTGCTGGTCTGGTTCGTCCCGAAATTTGCTCAGATTTTCGGACGCATGGCCGAACAGGGGCAGCTTCCCTGGGCCACCACAACTCTGCTGTCATTCAGTGACTGGCTCCAGCAGTGGTGGTACATCGTCCTTCCCGTTGTGGCCGGTTCTGCGGCGTGGGCCTGGTACACTGTTTCTGAATCCAGAGAAGCTCAGGAGAAGCTGGACGCATGGAAACTGAAGGCTCCGGGCATCGGCGGCATCGTGCAGAACCTGGCCGTTGCCCGATTCTGTCGAATGCTGGGCACACTGCTGGGCAACGGAGTTCCGATTCTTCAGTCTCTGAAAATTGCTCGCGATGCCAGCGGGAATGTCGTGCTAAGCGACGCGATTGGCCGAGCGGCAGATAACGTTTCCGGAGGAAATCGCTGGCCGTCCCGCTGCGTGCCAGTGGTCAGTTCTCCCGCGAGATCGTGGAAATGATCTCGATCGGTGAAGAATCAAACAATCTGGAGAACGTGCTGATCGGCATCGCGGACAGTCTGGAAAAACGACGGCCCGCCGCATCGACGTTGTCGTCCGCATGCTGGAACCCCTGATGCTGCTGATCATGGCAGCGGTCGTGGTCTTCGTGATCGCCGCACTGCTGCTGCCGATCCTGAACATGTCCTCCATGAGGTAGTCCAGGTCCGGCGAACGGTACGCTGGCCGTGATCTGCTCCGGCCAGGGTTTCAAGGACGATTCCCTGAATTGCGAGCGACGTGTCGTGAATCCCGCCGTCGCCGGCGTTGGAGTCGATCGGCAGCGGGCCTTGCCCATTCGGAAATTGCGGCCGGGTGGAAATCGACACTGAGCTCACCGGGCGAGGCGTGTCTTCAGTGCCGATCAGCCACGTCATTTCACTACGGCAGCATTTTCAATGCAGCTTCAGCATGTTTTTTGACTTCACCAGCAGATTTAGCGGCCACCATCTGCTGAACTTCCGTCTTGATCTCGACGGATTTTGTGACCCCTTCGATTGAAAGCGAGTCGGCTTCGGCGACCAGCAATTCGGCTCCGCTGTCCAGCTGCCCGGATTCAGCGTAGCTTTTCAGAAGTTCACGGAAATTGTCAACTTTTGATGGGGGCGGTGTCGTGACTTCCGGGTACTCAAATGTCGCCGGGCCACAACCGTAAACGACGGCAATCAAAGTCAGGACGACGGCATTCATCAAATGCCGGAACGGTGAACGCAGTTTTGAGGAGGGAGTCATGGGAAAGCCTGTTCAGGAGGTGTGAGTCTTCACGCGTCAGATGTTGACGAACGCGAAGCGGAGAACCAAAGAAAAAGGTCGTTCCCGACGTCGTCGAAGAACGACCCACAGCGTCAGCACCTGATGGTGGTCGTTAGTGAAGACCGTATCCGATTACCATTCGCCGACAGTTTTGCCTTCGCGTTTTGACCCGACCCACTGCCAAAGCTGCGTGTCGATGTTCTCAGAGACAAATCGGGAAGAACCGTCAGCCAGTGTCACCTGAACACCGCCGACGTGGCGGCTTCGTGACGGCACGATTCCGCTGCGGTCAGCGGACAGACCGAAACCGCCCCCGAAGAGACAGGTGCGTGTCTTCCAGTTCGGCGGAACGCAGGTGTTGAAGCGGGTCTGAGTCGGATACGGAGCACTCCAGTCACTGCCGTTCTGGCTGAGTGACGCTTCGGCAGTTGGGCTGAGGGCATCACAGGATGCTGCCGCGGCTGTAATCTCTGCCTGGGTCGGAAAATTCTGATCGGCAAAGGCCGGAGCCGTGCCAAGGCGAACTTCGTCAGAATCACTGACAGTACTCTGTGAGTTATCACCCGTGAGCAGTTCCCCGAAGGCAACCGTATTCGAGGTTCCGTCCAGAATGTCTCGAATGCTGGCTGAACGCTTTCTTGGGAACACGCCGGTACTGTCGTCACTCCAGATGTTGACGGACGAGCCACCGCACCCCGCGTAGTTCACCCCGGGCTGAGCACCGTTATAGGCCAAATCGCTGGGGCATTTGAATGCCGGGATTTTCGTATTTCTGGCAGTCGCGTTTGCCCCACCGTGGTAGGAAACCGACATGTTCCAGGTGTTGTACAACGGAGCCTGATCGATGTACGGCAGCAGGTCCACAAGGATCCCGTGGCCATCCCATCCATTCGCTCCGACAATCCACGAATGTCCCAAAGGAAAGCTGTTGAAGACGTCATGGTAGTTGTGAAGAGCCAGTCCGAGCTGCTTCAGGTTGTTTTTGCACTGAGTTCTGCGGGCTGCTTCTCGAGCCTGCTGCACGGCTGGAAGCAGCAGTGCGATCAAAATCGCAATGATTGCAATCACAACCAGCAATTCAATAAGAGTAAATGCGCGAAGACGCGACGAACGGGAAACCGTTTTCATGGGAACCTTTCAATGAACTGATGAGTAAAAGAGGAAATCAATCCGGGGAATCCCGGACCTTAAACTGTCCGTTGAGAGCGAGAAATGCACTCAAAAGGTTGCATTTGGTTGGTGGAGGGTGTACACGCAAACATGTGTGATGGAAGATTTCTGAGATTCCTAGTGCGGGAATTATTACATAGGACCCGTTTGGTAGGCAATGATTTCCACATCTATTCTCCAATATCGCAATGCCGGAGTTCTTTGGCTGAAGACATGTCGCCGGAGGAGCATCTGTTGCTCCTGAATTGACCTCGTTCGATCAAGATATCAAGATCAGAGCTAACAGAATTGCCTGTATTTTCTGCGGTCGCCGGGCCGAGGCCAGACTGCAAAAATCAATCTGTGCGGACGTGCACGGTTGTCCGGATTGCGAGAATCAATGCAGATGGCGCTGCTGACAGTTCTGCGGTCCTGCATCAGGTGCCATCCCGAAAAAGGTAAAACCAGCCGGGCATCCTTGTTCACGCGAGGCCAAAACAGAAAGATACGTTGCCAGAACAAACACTTTCGGCGGAATTGGCACTCCCGGTCTGTGAGGTTCTCGCTGGCCTGTAGGAAGAAGTGTGGCTGCAGACCGAAATTGGTCTGATGCGGTGGACGGATCGGGGGCGGAGCAAACGCTTCGTTCGGGAATGCACAAGACGGGCTGGGAATTGTTTCATGTCATCAGAACCACCGGCGAAGGAAACCGGGCCGGATCGCAGCGGGCGAATTCGCAGTAAGTGGTTTCTGGCGAAGCGAGACCGCTGGAACAATCCGTTTGCGCTGTGGTTTGTCATCGTTCTGGCGGTCAGCATCGGGCCAATCGTCTGGGAGCTCAGCACGATTCACCTCGAGAATTCCGTCGAGGAATGGCTTCCGGAGGACGACCCCGAACGTCGGGTGCTGGCGTGGTTTCAGCGGGAATTTGAGGACGACGAAACCATTGTGATTACCTGGGATTCATCGTCGTGGGAGGATCACCGCGCGATCGAACTCAGTGACCAGCTGTCGACTCAGGCGGCCCACGAGATGGGCATCCACCGGCTGACCACGCCGCGGGATGTGGTGGATCAGATTATGTCGGCCGGTGTTTCGGAAGAGTCAGCCAGACAGCGGCTGGAGGGTGTCCTGATGGGCCCGGCTCCGAATTCTCCCATTGTCCTGCTGGCTCACCTTCGCAACTCTGCTGCCACGCATGAACAGATCGTGCAGTTCGTGCAGCAGGCCTGTTTGAAAGTCGGCATTCCCGCCTCAGAGCTGCATCTGGCTGGAGGCGTTGTGACTTCGGCGGCCCTGAATGACGGTGTCCGGACGACTCAGTGGAATCCATCGGTTCCGTGGTGGCGGATTCTGAAACGCTCGCCGTCCATCGGTTCGGCGCTGGTCAGTGTTTTTCTGGCTTTGATTCTGCTGCGCAGTCTGCGTCTGGCTGCAATGGTTCTGAGTGTTTCCGTGTTTACGGCTGCCGTCACAACAGTGCTGATTCCCCTGTGCGGAGGATCGATGAACATGGTGCTGGTGGTCATTCCCACGCTGATGACGGTTCTGACATTATCCGGAGCCATTCACCTGGTAAATTACTGGAAGCACGCATTTCTGACCGATCCCCCCGGAGCCGTGGCCGTGGCTCAGAACATTGCAGCACGACCGTGTGTTCTGGCTGTGGGGACAACTGCGATCGGCATGTTGAGTCTGCTGACGAGTGACCTGACACCGGTGCGACACTTCGGGCTGCTGGCGGCTGTGGGGGTCGTGATTTCCGCCGTGATGGTACTGCTGGGGCTGCCGGCGCTGTTAATTCTGTGGTCTCCGTCCCAGGTTTCTGTGTCGACCGCTGATACTCGATTCTGGCGCTGGCTGGCCACAGTGATCGTCCGGCATCAGAAGGTATTTAATATCGCCTGTGTGGCTGTCACCATCACTGCTGCTGCCGGATTGGTTCGGATTCGCACGGAAACACGGCTGGTTCGTTTTTTTCCGGAACATTCCGCCGTCGTCCGAGATCACGTCTTCATTGAAGACAACATCTGCGGTTTGATTGCCATTGATGTGGCTGTTGCGTTTGAGAACATTCCGGACGACCCTCGTTCTGTTTTTGCTCGAGCGGAACTGATTCGATCTGTTGAAGCTCAGGTCAAAACTCTGGCAGACGTTTCCGGAACGCTGTCGTTTGCCGAATTCTGTCCTCGACTTCAGGAACCGGACGCCAATTCATCCCGGATGACTCGGGTTGTCTATTCAAAAGCGGCCAACGAAATCAATCGCCGCCTGAATTCCGAATCCGGGCCATCGCAGGAACTGGCTCGCAGAGTTCAGTCGACGCTGGACATTCCTGAGGCTCAGCACATTCCGACGATCGCTGCCGGCACTGAGGTTTGGCGAATCAAAGCCTATTCGTCCGCTCTGACCGACACGGAATTCAGCAGGATGACTGCTGACATTCGCAGGCAGGTCGAAGTGGCACTTGAGGGCCATCACGATGTGAAGGCGTTTATGACCGGAACTGTTCCGCTGTTCCTGAGGACTCAGGATGCCGTTCTGCAGAGCCTCATTGAAAGTTTTGGTCTGGCATTTGTGCTGATCGTCATCATTCTGGTGATTCAGCTGCGAGGAACAGCATCAGGTGTGCTGGCGATGCTGCCCAACGTCGCTCCGATTTTTCTGGTCTTTGGGCTGCTGTCCTGGGTCGACCTTCCCGTCGACATCGGCTCAATGGTGACCGCATCGGTCGCGCTGGGAATTGCGATTGACGGAACCGTGCATCTTCTCACTTGGTTCGATCAGGGGATCCGCCGAGGCTATACGCGCGAACAGGCCGTCGTCGAATCTCTGGCTCACTGCGGCACCGCGATGTGGTATACGACGGCGATCATCTGTTTCGGGCTGCTGGTTCTGCTGGCTGCGGACTTGCTGTTGGTCAGCCGCTTTGGGTGGCTGATGGCCGCGCTTGTCTTTGCTGCTCTGCTGGGGGACGTGATCTATCTTCCCGCGTTGCTGGCCGGACCGCTTGGTCACCTGATTGAGCGAAGAATCCATCGCGAGCTGTCGGTAAACAATGTCGAAGGCAGTCACGATGAAGCTGATCACCGCAGCGCCGCGCGTGACTGACTGACTCCACGTTGGTACCTCCTTCTGTCCGAGATTCCCCACGCATTCCCCCCGGGACTGTGATACGAAACGGAAAGTTTTCCGAATCGGCAGCTCAAGCGTTTTTCTGAACAAAATCAGACGGAAGGCCCCGCCGGGCTAAATCCATCTTGACCGCTGACCCACGGCGGGTATGCTCAGGTGTTCAGCATCGCCGAGTCTGCTGAAGACCCGGTCTTTTGAACGATTCTGTATTTTCGGAGTTTGTGTATGTAGAACTCTGCCGCAGCGTGCGGTGGAACGCGTTTCCGTGTGACTGAAATCCAGACAGAAGGAGCCTTCCCGATGGCCAAGAATTCACGTATTGCCCAGATTCGCACAATGACGGAATGCAACGAGTTTCAGTATCTGTTGCTGGGAGACCTGCGGGACCTGCTGGAGGAAACGCCTGACGAATCCAACAAACGCTGGCTGGTGGAAGTTCTGAACGTTCTGGTGGAACTGATGCCTCGGGAACGCCACCTGTTCGACGAAGACGGAGGATATCTGTCCGATGTGCTGGATGAGTTCCCGGGATGGGATCGCAGAGTGCTGACGATGCATCTGAAAAAACTGCATCTGGACTACAGTCTCCGACAGCTGCGCGATCGAATTCAGAATGAGGAATCCTGGGTGGCCGTCGCCGATCAGATTTCCTGTGAACTGAGAGACTGGATGGAAATGTTTGTCGACCTGCACATTGCGGAAGGATCGCTGCTGATGGATGCCGTGATGCTGGACGTCGGTGCTGCCGACTGACTGCCGATCACCGGACATCCGATCACTCTTCTGTCAATTTGACGGGCGGTGTCTGATTTCAGGCAGCCGCCCGCTTCTTTTGGGCCTTCTCGGACGGACTCGCACCGACCATCATGCGATCGTGCCGCGCTGGATTGACAGCAGGAGACAGGTCGCTTTACTTTGCGTTTCTCTGCAGGGGCCAATCGCATTTCTGAGCCGACCGCATGCCACAGTTAAACGTACGCCGCTCGATCCACATCAACGCAGACCCTCAGGAAGTCTTCAGCGTGGTGACGGACTTCAGGAGCTGGAAATTCTGGTCACCCTGGCTGTGCGCAGAACCGGATGCCAGAGTGACCGTGACCGGCACCGGCCGCGACGTGGGGGATACGTATTCGTGGCAGGGGACAGTCGTCGGTTCCGGTGAAGTTGAACACCAGATTCTGGAAAACGGTCGTCGCAGCGACGATGAAATTCGCTTCCTCAAACCGTGGAAAAGCGTCTCCGCGTCGGCTTTGAAGTGGAACCCGCGAACGGAGGAGCCGTGCTTTCATGGTACCTGAATGGCTCGCTGCCGTGGTTCATGTTCTGGATGGTGCGCCGGATGGAAGCCTATATCGGGATGGACTATGCCCGAGGTCTGAAGATGGTGAAGGATTACATCGAATCCGGCCGAGTCGACTCGCAGTCGAGGGTCCGAAATCTTCAGAGCGTCGGGCCACTCCGCATCATCGGCGAAGAGCACGCTCCGGCATTGAAGAAATCGGAGACGTGATGCAGGTTCTGATTCCTCGAGTGACAGAGAAACTGCGGGCTGCCGGCATTTCAGGCTTCACCGGAATCGCGACTGTCTGTTTCAAATACGACATCCTGGCTCAGACCTTCGATTTTCTGGCCGGTGCCGTCGTCCCCGAAGGAACGTCGCCGCCGGCCGGACTTGCAGTCGTCGATATTCCCGCGTGTACGGCATTTCAGGTGACTCATGTGGGTGCCTATCGCCATCTGGCGAACAGCTGGAGCACCCTGCAGCAGATGGTTCGATACCGCCGCCTGAAGACAGGTCGGATTCCGCCGTTTGAAATCTACCGAAACGATCCCGACGTGACTCCGGAATCGGAACTGATCACGGACATCTATCAGCCGATGCGGTAGGCCAGGCAAACACGAGTGGTCTGTCAATATTCGAATGAGTGACTGTATGACGGCCTGGAAAGGCCGTCCTGCTCATCAAATCATGCCTGACACCGCACCGGATGCAATCCCGCTGCGATACTGCCTGACACATTCACCGTGCGTTCCGACGGATTGGTTCGTTCACTCCCGATTTCCACCGGATCTCGCTATCCTCCGCGCCCGAGGATTTTCCTGACGCTGTGCTGACGAACGGGAATGTCGGTAGAGAGGACCCCGTCTGAGTATGCAGGTCTGTTTCCCGTCTGAAAATTGGATGAAAATCGTCTGGCGGGAACCTGACCAGCTGTTTGGGCGGCCGATCTGCGTCAGGTGGCACAGACATTTCTGTCTGTGGAGTTTCAGGAAAACCCTGGTCTTAATGATCTGATATTTTTCAGTCGGCGAAACACGACTGAGCTTTGAGGCCGTCCTCGCTCGGTTCCGACCAGATCTCAACACGGCAAGTTCCAACGGAAACACAACATGCGAATCATTCGAATTGCTGCCTGGAAGGTCGATCTTCCTCTGTACGAAGGCAGCTACAAATGGTCCGGCGGGAAATCAGTGGACGTGTTCGACAGCACGATTGTTCGAGTCGAAACGGACACCGGACTGGCCGGGCACGGCGAAGTCTGTCCGCTGGGGCCATTCTATCTTCCGGCTTATGCGTCGGGAGTACGAGCCGGGATCCAGGAACTGGCTCCTCATCTGATCGGCCAGAACCCCTGTCAGCTGGGAGCCCTGAACCGACTGATGGACCGAGCGATGAAAGGACATCCGTATGTGAAATCCGGAATCGACATCGCCTGCTGGGATCTGCTGGGACAGGTCGCCGGCCTGCCGGTCTGCGAACTTCTGGGAGGTCGTTACGGTGAGGACTTCGTGCTTTATCGAGCCATTTCGCAGCAGCCTCCGGAGATCATGGCAGCCAATGTGGCCGACTATCGGCAGCAGGGATATCGTCGTTTTCAGCTGAAAGTGGGAGGCAATCCTGATGAAGACATCGAACGCATTCGAGCAGTGCGAAAAATTCTGGAGCCGGGTGACAAACTGGTGGCCGACGCCAATACCGGCTGGCTGATGCACGAAGCCGCTCGAGTTGTTCGAGGCGTTCGGGACATTGACGTTTACATCGAACAGCCCTGTCTGTCCTATGAGGAATGTCTGTCCATTCGACGACGAACAGACCACCCGTTTGTGATGGACGAACACATCGACAGCATCGAAATGCTTCTGCGAGCTCATTCGGACCTGGCCGCCGATGTTGTGAACCTGAAAATCAGCAAGCTGGGAGGACTCACCAAAACCCGACAGGCTCGGGACCTGTGTCTGTCGCTCGGCATCGCCATGACGCTGGAAGACAGCTGGGGAGGCGACATCACAACGGCAGCGATTGCTCATCTGGCCCACAGCACTCCGCCGGAATTCCTCTTCACCAGCACGGACTTTAACAGCTATGTGACGGTCAGTAATGCCACCGGAGCTCCTCAGAGAATCAACGGTCGGATGTCGGCGTCCACCGAACCCGGACTGGGGATTCAGCCTCGATTTGATATTCTGGGAGAACCGCTCGTCGATGTACGGTGCTGAGCTGCCGGAAAGGAGTCAGCGGCTCAGCTCAAAACGGTAAAGAGTTCAGGATCTCTGTAGATCAGGGTCCTGCTGAGCCATGTTCACTCCGGATTCCTGCCACTCCAGGCTCCTGACTGACAGTTCTGATCCGATCGTCAGGCAGGAGCCTGACCTACAGACACTGGTCGATGAACCGTGCTGAGCCGCGGGACATGGGGACCAGCCGGAATCTCTTTTCCGAGCCGAAGCCCGGGAAACAGCGCATGCATAGAAGAGGTGTTAAGTGAAGGATGAACAGTTTGTTGTCAACGATTCCCGGTTCGACAATCCCTATGGAATGCCCACGACGCAGCGTCCGGTTCTTCCACATTCCGGCCCGGGAATCGCGTCGTTTGTCACCAGTCTGTTTGCGGGCATGTCGCTGCTCGGCCTGCTCGTCCTGACCATTGTGGTGCTCGGTCCGAACCCAGATGCAGTGCCCGACGATGATCCTAAACTTATCATCATCGGACTGTCCGGAATCTTTGCCATGATGCTGATGGTCGTCTCGATTGTGCTGGCACTTGTGGCCCTGTTTCAGCCGGACCGCCGGAAGCTGTTTGCCATTCTTGGACTCACCCTCAACTTTCTCCTGATCGTCGTTTTCGGGGGCCTGGTGGTGCTGGGTTCCATGGAATGACGACCGGCAGCGACGTGAACCCGGGAATGCCGGATGCGGACCACGTCTGCTTTGTCGTCGAACGCTGTTATTCGGGAATCCGAATCGATTCGTTCCTGTCCCGCCATCTGCGGAACTACACGCCATGGCGACTGATGAGACTGGTGGAAGCCGGAGCCGTTCGTGTGAACGACATGCGAGCGGAATGGGATCAGCGAGTATCTGCCGGACAGATGGTCACCGTGAGACTGACTGTCCCGCCCGATCAGCTGCTGCTGCCACTTTCGCGACCATTTCCGATTGTTTACGAAGATCCGTGGCTGCTGGTTGTGGACAAGCCGATCGGGCTGGTGGCTCATCCGGTCGGAGAGTTTCAGGACGGCACATTGTCCAACATTCTGCAGGCTCATCTGGATCAGCAGACATGGGCGCCCGGTCTGCTGCGGCCGGGAATCGTTCATCGACTGGACCGCATGACCAGCGGACTGCTGGTCGTGGCCAAGGACCAGAAGAGTCATCGGGAACTGTCGGCTGACTTTCAGAACGGTCGAATGTCGAAAAGCTATCTGGCGATCGTCGAGGGCAGACCGGCTTTCCATGAACTCAGCATCAATCGCGCAATCGGCCACAGACCGGGCGGACGCTCCGTCCTGATGTCAGCCGCCGACAATGCCCTGAATGCTCGCACCGCTCGGACAGACGTGACCGTCATCAGGCAGTTCCGAAATGCGTGCCTGGTGTCATGTCGACTGCACACCGGACGAAATCACCAGATCCGCGTCCATCTGTCACATGTGGGACATCCCATCCTCGGTGACGATTTCTACGGGCCTCATGACACACTGAAACCCACCAGTCACCCGGATGCATCGGCCACAACAACCCGCCACGCTCTGCACGCAGCCCAACTCGCCTTCCATCACCCGATCCTGAGAGCGGACCTGACATTCCGCAGCTCGCCACCGCCGGATTTCTTCGACCTGCTGTCAGCACATTCCCTGATGTGACAGGTCGACTACCCGTTGCTGCGCTGACGGATCTTCTTCTCAGCTCACCTGTGCAGCGCTGACGCGTCTTTCCTGAATCAAACGTCTATACTGGAGGGCGTGGTGTGTTTGTCACGCGACGTGGTCGTTGTTCCTGTTGCACTTTGAGGATCGAGATGAGTCAATCTGATGTGAGTCTGGAAGCTTTGCTTCGGACGTATGAAACCGGTCCGGAGCAGCTGATGTCCGCGGTGGCAGGGCTTTCGGACGATCAGCTGGATGCACAGCCGGTTGCGGGACGCTGGTCTGTACGGCAGGTGATCTGCCATCTGGCGGATTTCGAAATTGTGTATGCTGACCGGATGAAGCGAGTTCTGGCCGAGGACAATCCGACGCTGATGTCGGGAGATCCGAACGATTTCGCTCGGCGACTGAATTATGCCTCGCGAAATGTTGGTGAAGAACTGCAGCTGATTCATCAGATTCGTCGACATGTCGCGGGAATTCTGCGATCGTGTGACGTCGAAGAATTCCAGCGGACAGGCGTTCATTCCACAGATGGTCCGCTCACTCTGGAAACTCTGCTGGAACGTGTGACCGGGCACGTGCCCCACCATCTCACCTTCATCGAGGAAAAGCGGCGTCTGCTGCTCAGCAACTGAAACTCACCCATATGCCCAACGCGATTCGCACAGATTCACGCACCAATCGAACCACCGCGGTGGCACTGGGAGGACTCCATTCGGGGCAGCCGGGAACGATTGAACAAATCGTTCATGATGGCGACACGCTGGCTGTCGTTCCGAAGGGAAACATCGGTGTCCGACTGCTGGGGATCGACACACCGGAAGTCAGTTTTGCGTTTCCCGGACCTCAGCTGAATTTTCTGGATCTGGCGGACGAGCTGCTGGAATCAGTTTCTGACTTCGGCCTTTGATGATCGCTGGGGAGCATTCCAGCAGCCGATTCCAGATGATCTGCGATCGTGGCTGCAGTTCAAACTGAACGGCCAGCCGGGCACTCTTCACCATCGTCATGCTGAGCGAGCAACGTCGCATCTGCGATCGATGATTGCCGAAGACATGCGGATCATGGGCACTGACCTGGCGACATTTTCGTATTACATGACTTTTGGTTTTGAGGTGATGGATGGATACGGCAGATTTCTGTGCACCATCAATCGTGATCAGCCTCAGCGCGACGTTCCGACGCCTCGACCTCAGACCTACAACATGAGGATGCTGCAGCAGGGAATGGCGTTTCCGTATTTCATCTGGCCGAACATCAATCCCTGGGACAAGCCTGATTCCATCATCAAAGCCGTGATTCCTCCCGGCAAGGCCCGCGACATGGCGGAAAACGATCGCGAACTGCAGACGGCTCGCGCTCACGTTCGGAATGCACGTCAGCAGCACCTGGGAATCTTCGATACAATGGAACCTCTTCTGCTGGAACCGTTCGAACTGAGGTTTCTGAGCCGTCGGGAACTTCCGGGGCGGTACCTGATTGATCTGAATTCCGATTCTCATCAGCTGATTCATCCGCTGAAGTATCACACCATCGCGAATCCCGAAGATCGGCTGTGGATCTCGTCAGAATATGTTCCGCTGTTCCAGAAACATGGCTGGCAGGTGTAACGCGTCCGAGATCCAATGTGGAAACCCACGTCTCGGGAAGAGCGCGATCAGTGCCATTCTCCTGTCTCTGAACTCTGTGCCCTCCCTCGACTCAGGACTCTCAACTCTCGCCCCGGTGATGACGCTGCGAGCAAAGCAGCACGCGGCGAAGAATTCGGCACGGCTGGCGAATTTGTTGGACTGTTGAAAATGTAGGGTGTCACAAGCGGCTCTCAGACCGCGCTGGCTGACCATGCTGCTGGCTTTGAATGCTCGTAGGTGTGCCTGCGGCTTCGCTTGTCAGCACCCTACGGTCGCCGCAACTGAACAAATTGGCCAGCGGCGAAGAATTCGGCGATTGTCTCGACGCAGGCTGAGTGTTCCGTGTATCCTGCGTCTTCCCGCCTTCGAATTTCTCCTCCCGGAGTCCCCTCTCATGCGCTCCTGCTGTGTCGATTCCTGCCCGCGGCGACGGCTCTGCTGTTCCTCGGAAATATTTCCGGCGAAGATGCTGTACCTCAGAAATCGCCGTCTGACTATGAACTGATGTCCGTCTTTGTCGACGCGTTCCAGCAGATCGAATCGAACTACGTGCGGGACGTTGATCGCCGGGAGCTGGTCGAAGCAGCCATTCGCGGCATGATGTCGCATCTGGATCAGTATTCCAGCTACATTCCTCCGTCTGACGTCACTCAGTTTCAGCAGATTGTCGAACAGGAATTCGGCGGGATTGGCGTTCAGGTCAACGTTCGCAACGGCCAGCTGGTGGTGGTCAGCCCCTGCCGCAGACACCGGCATATCGAGCCGGCATTCGTTCGGGAGACGTCATTCAGGAAGTTGAGGGCAAGGCAACGGAAGGCGTGGCTCTGGACGAAATTGTCCGGCAACTGCAGGGGCCGGTCGGACGACCCGTTCAGCTGAAAGTCAAACGCGCGGATCGCAGCGAAGCCGAAGAGATGACTCTGGTCCGGCAGCTGATTAAGGCACCGACCGTTCGCGGCTATCAGTACAATGACCGGGACGAATGGGACTACTTTCTGCCGAACGAAGACCATATCGCGATTCTGCGGATCTCTCACTTCAGTCGATTCACCGCCGAAGAAGTGCGCTCGACAGTCGACGCCCTGGTCAAACAGGATCTGAAGGGACTGGTTCTGGATCTGCGGTTCAACCCTGGCGGACTCCTGGAATCAGCAATCGAAATTGCAGACATGTTTCTGACGGAAGGCGAAATTGTCAGCGTCCGGGGTCGCAATGTTGCAGAACGTTCATGGACAGCTCGGGAAGCGGAAACGTTTCCAACCGTTCCCATGGCGGTCCTTGTGAATCATTACAGCGCGTCGGCCAGCGAAGTGCTGAGCGCCTGCCTGCAGGACAACCACCGAGCGGTGATTGTGGGAGAACGGACCTGGGGAAAAGGCAGCGTGCAGAACGTCATTCAGATGGAAGGCGGCCAGAGCGCACTGAAGCTGACAACGGCCAGCTATCACCGGCCCAGTGGCGAAAACATTCACCGGTTTCCAAACATGAAGCCATCGGATGCCTGGGGCGTGACTCCGGATGACGGTTTCCTGATTCCGTTTTCTCAGGGTCAGTGGATGGCGTGGGATCGCAGTCGAACACATCGGGATACTCTGAAACACGAGGTTCGGAGCGCCGCTCCCGACGAAAACGAATCCGTCAGCACGTCCGCACCGCCGTCTGCTGACGCGAAGAACGAGACTTCAGCGCCCGCTGACACTGCGGCTGGTGAAACCGGCGAGCCGGACAACAGGGGTGCCGCAAAACCGGAATCGAGCGAAGCGGAATCGACGGATTCTGCAGGTGGCGGGAAGTCGCCGGAATCACCAGACAAAGCAGCGTCCGAAAAAACCACCGCAGAAGGCTCAACGACCGATGATGATTTCGAGGACACTCAGCTGAAGGCAGCGGTGGAATACATTCGCAAAAAACTGGCGACGACGATTACTCTTTGAACATCGTTGCCGAGTTTCGCCATGCCTGAGTGAGGCGGGTTTGAACTTCCACAGACTGCATTCCGGCATCCGAACAGGTCTGCAGATCATTGAACGCCACCTGCCAGTGTCCTGTGGCTGCTGCGACCATCCCTCGAGTTTCCCGGAAGGAGACTCGGCCCGGACATTCCGCAACAGCGATGTTCGCGTACTGCCATGCTGTCTCCAGTTTCCGCCGATCATCCCTGTCGGCGGGAAGGTGCTTTCGGTCAGACGTTGAGTGCAGCTGCAGGAGCGTCCATGCCAGATTGTTCGCTGCGACCGGATGGTCCGGTTTTTCCCGGATCGCTTCGGTCAGCAGCTCAACTGCCGTTTCGTATTCACCCAGCGAAGCGTGGTCAGTCCCAAGCAGCAGCGGAACCAGCCAGCGACCTTCGCCATTGATGAGTGCCTGATGAAACTGCTCAATCGGCTCCGGCAGCTCAACGGAAACTCCACCGGACAACGTCAGTGTCCGCAGCGGGTAGGATTCCGAATCTGCAGGAGTCGGCTGCTGAGGATGTAGGGCCAGCTGGATGTCGTTCAGCTGACGGCGCACCTTCTGAGGTGACATCAGAGACAGCCAGATCGAGTATCGTTCAATCAGCAGATCCGCCAGGTTTTCATGGCCCGACGTTCGACAGCCTTCGGCCAGCACCAGCATCGAAGTCAGCAGCTGATCATCAGCGGCCAGAGCCTGACTGAGTCTGATTCGGACTGCTGCGTCCTGAGGTACCTCGTCGATCTGCCGCTGCAGCAGGTCAATTGCCGACTTCAGAAAGCGTCTGGCGGTTCGATGATCCTGCAATCGATTGTAGCCGGCCACCAGTGCAAGCTGGACCTGAGCGTTCTCCTGCTGCAGCGGAAGCAGGACTTCCACCGCGTGCTGGTGATATTGATGCTCGGACAGGAATCGAGCCAATTCAAGTGCCGATGCGGTGTCCCCGGGGCGGCCTCGATAACGATGCTGCAGCACGTGAAGTCTGGTGACGGCTGTTTCCGGCTGACGTGACTGCCAGTGTTCGGCCAGCAGCAGATGAGCCTCCGGATGACCGGGCAGCGTGCCCTGTCGAGGAGCAATCGACTGCAGCAGACTGAGCGCGCGGTGTCCCCATGGATCCTGAACCGCGAAGTCCGGATCTGCCGTTGTCCACGTCAGGGACGGTTCCCGGGAAATCCGGGACTGCTCGTACAATTGAGACGCAAAATTGAAGGTCTGCCGGACGGGATCATTCGTCATCGACATCAGCCGGGAGAAACTGAATTCCGCGGACTTCAGATCTCCGTCCGCCAGTGCCTGCCTGCAGCGGTCGTCAAACCTCTGCTGCAGTTCGCTGCGCCATTCCGGAGCCGACGAGTGGTGCAGGGTGCTGAGCAGAAACCCGGTCAGCAGAACGGCAGGCAGAGCAGGCAGAATCATCCGCAAGCGGCGGCTGCGCATGTACGCCGCAATGAAATCCGGCAGACCCCGAAGTGCAGCTCGAATCGACAGCTTGAATGTCAGCAGATAACGAATCACTGAGTCGCCTCCTGCTGAACCTGCCCCGGATCCGTTTGAGGGAACTCGTCGGCGACAGGCGCTGCAGAAGTTTCGCCCGATCGGCGCTGATCGGTCTTCCATTGCCGCACGATCACCTTCAGCAGGTCACCGAACAGTTGTTTCCGCCCGCGGAATTCCGATTCCAGGACAGCCGTGTGATGTTCCGAGCTCAGTTCCAGGCACCACCACACTCCGGTCCTGTCCGGAGCCAGATTCTGTTCCAGCCTTGCCGCAATCTGGTCTCGCAGACCGGTGCCCGTGTCAGCGACGTGCGCGGTCTTCAGGTCGCCGGTATGCGACACAAAGCAAAAATGGACATCCGAGTAAATTCCTTCGGGATTCGACAGCTGCGATGACATCAGCGCTTTCAACGGGACCTGTCCAGGAACGAAATCCACCTCCGAATACTGAAGTCCAAAGCCAGCGGCCCGGTAGGAACTGCTCACGTCGTTCCATCCGGAAAACGGCCCCGACAACGTGACCCGACACGGCCCCTGTGAAGTTGTCAGAGACCATTTCACGGCATGAACAGATCGGGATGAGTCGGCTGCCGACACCAGCGAGCGCTGAAAATCTGTGACGCTGATTTCGGGAAGCTGAGCGAAGGAATTCTGGTCGAAGCTGTTCAGTTCGACAGGTGACTCGGTGGAAGGAACTGAGCGGTCGGAAACCGAAGGAGACGACTGAGTCAGCAGCCCGCTGGCTCGAGCTACGGCCAGCCAGTATATATGACCGTAAACCAACATCAGCAGGGTCAGCGCTGTCAGCAAAAATGAACGACTGGTCCGGACGGAAAACCCGTTCGACTGCAGACCCTGCAGGATTGCCTGGTTTTCTGTCGTGATGACATTCCACAGGATTGCAGGAGTAAGATTCAGCGAGCCGGACTGCGCATCGACTTTGTCATTATTCACGGCAGACGTCAGCAGATTCAGAAAACACCATGTGCTGCCGATTCCCAGCAGAGCCAGCAGCAGAACACCAATTCCGACGGCTTCGTGCTGCCATCCCGTCGTGAGATCGATCTTCAGAAAATGGTCGGCCAGAACGATGGCCACGATTCTCAACACATTCGCAACACCAGCCCACCAGACAGCCGAAGCCAGCAGCGGGACTGCTCGGACCATTCTCATGCGAGCTCCCACGACGACCAGCGCTGTCGACGCCAGCAGGAGGTAGACCGAACTGATGCCGCTGCAGGCATCCTCAACAAACAGCTGTCGGCCCGGCAGCTGAAGAACATTGCCGCGAGCAACATGCGGGACGTCGATTCGGTCGAGCAGGAGGCTGGCCGCCGACGACGAAGCCAGTCTGAGTTCCAGGACCAGCCGTTCGTCCATACCCAGTGGCAGAGCGATCAGAAGGAACAGCAGCCGCCAGCTTCGCCGAGCGTTCGGGAGGGAGCTGAGAAGTGAATCACCGGTCAGCAACAGCGAAACCGCCGCCAGCAGCGGCGACCAGAACCAGGTGGATGCTGCCAGGGAAAGGAGTCCCAGGCCCAAGGTGAGCGGCTGGATTCTCCATGTGAATCGTTCCGGCCATTCGTCCTCCTGACTGCGACTGAACGTCAAATACAGGACGGCAATCACGTAGACCGGATAGAACCGGAAATAGTCTTTCGCCCACAGCCGGGCACCGTATTCGAACAGCATTCCCGAATAGGCCAGCGCGGCCGCCGCAAACAGCAGCCACCAGCGCCAGTGTTTCGTCAGGAAGGAACTGTTCATGAATCACGCGACATCACGAAACGGCAGTTTCCTGCGTCCGCAGCGAACCGAGCCGGCGACGGCTGACATAACCCACACCCAACAGCGTGGCGACCAGCAGAGTCGATGGCTCCGGAACAGCCGCTGCGTCGACGGTCAGAACCACCGATTCCGTTGCTGACGAATTGATGAAGGAAGCCAGTCCGTCGAGGGGGTCTCCCAGCCCATCTGTATTTCCGTTGAAGTCGACGAGGCGATCAGGGGTCAACGTCAATGTGTCTCCCAAACCGCCAGTCGCTGTGACCGCAAACCTTCCAAGAAACACTTCCATTGCACCAAGTCCGGCGAGTGACGTGACACCGGCCCCCGGAGCGAAAGCAGGCGCGGGGAAGAGGAAGGCAGCTGCCTGAACGGAAGCGATGCCTGGATCCGTCAGGCCCAGAACAGGTGAGTCAACAATAAAGTCGAATCCGGGGTTGGCGAACGACAACGCTGCCGATCCCGAGGCGGAGCCCGTGGCAAGCAGCTTCCCGCCGCCGCCGATCAGACCACCGCTGCTCGACACCGAGGAAGTTCCGTCCGTGTCCACCAGAAACAGATCCACGAATGCACTGCCCCCAGAGGCCACATTGCGGGCTCGGGTGCCATCATCGAGTCGCAGGTCAAGCACAAGGTCCGCCTGAACGGCATTGACCAGCGCACAGACCAGAACCATGCAACAGGAAAGTTGGAGTTTCATAGGGGAAGTCTTCAAGGTTGACTGTTGTGGTGGATCAAAGGGACTGATGACCGTGCCACGGAATCACCAGTGTCCCGCGGCGTCGGATCGGGGTAAATCATTTTTCACTCATTTGATCGAAACCGGAAAGGTTTCTCAGGCCTCGGGCTGTCGGAAACCCGCACGGCTCACATACCCGCCGGTTTCAGATTCTCTTTCCGTAATGAGCCTTGAACCCAAGAAGCTCGTCAAACAGGTCGTTGTCATCGTCGCGGTCAAAGGCTGATCTGAAGGCAACGTTTCCGGATGCAGCCTGCAGTAATCGACCGTAGTCGCCGTTGTCCACGTCTCCGTCGCCATCGGCGTCACCATAAAAACGATGGAACTGCACACTTCGGAGCCCGCCAACGGTTCCCGAATTATCAGCGTCGAACAGAGAGCCGCCGTCAATGTCCAGCCGGTACCGACCATCAGCCAGCGACCCGACGGCCAGCGGATCTGTCCCGCTGGTGAAGGACAGCACCACAATGGTGCGATTTCCGACCTGAGACGACGATGTGACGGTCAGGCCAATCGTGGTGCCCAGCGTTGTATTGGTCACGACAAACGTGCCGTCCGTGACCGGGCCGGTTGGGATCGTTACCAGCCCGTCAAGGACCACCTGAACATGTCGAATGATTGACCTTTGGCCGGTCCTGTCGGGACTCAGCCCGTCTTCCAGAACCGCATCAACATTGTAAAACGTGATATCGTCCAGCCTCGCTGTTCCGGCGGCGTCATTATCTTCCGTGATAACGTTCACAATGGCCGCCGGGGCGTTCCGGAATTCGACAGCAGACGACGGGCCATCAACTGTGAGCACGATGTCCGTATTCTGAGCTCCGTCCACCACAGCGTCATCAATCCCGGTCACGGTTACCGTCTGAGCCACGTTCCAGTTGGCCGGGGTGAAGGTGAGTGTCGCGGTGGAGACTGCTGCTTCGCCCACGTCGCTGCTGTTCACCTGAACAACGACGTTGGCTGTTGGCTGTGCCTTCAGCCTAACGCTGAATGTTGCCGTGGTACCGTTTTCCGAGACCGTCACCGTGGCCGGACTGACGTCGATTGCATTCAGGTCGTCGTTCAACAGCAGGATGCCAGCCGACTCTTGAGTCTCTTCCAGTGAAACATCTCCGACTGCGGTGACCGTTCCCAGAGTCAGATTGACGGTTTCCGTGATCTCAGCGAAAAAGTCATCAATGACCTGAACATCAATCAGAGCTGACAGTTGACCGCCGGAAATCGTCACCTGACCACTCAACACCGTAAAGTCAACACCGCTGGTTGCTGTGCCATTCACCGTGTAACTGACGACGACGTCCTGTTCGGCAGCCCTGGACAGCGAGACCATGAAGCGGCCATTCTGAGGCCCAAGTTCATGGGCATTCTGAATGCCGGCGATGCTGACCTTCGCGGAATCGACATCCGTTACGTCCAGAGTCGCCTCTGCTGCCACAAGTCCCGCCGCTTCGGCTCGAACCGTCACGACCTGAGTTCCATCGACAATAGAATCATTGAGCCCCGTGACCGAGAATGTCGCTGAGGCACTGCCATCAGGAATTGAGACACTCACAGGCACAGTGGCCTCGGAGCCATCATCCACGAACAGACTGACCACCAGCGCACCGGAGGTACCGGTATTCCGAGTCACCGTTCCCGTGGCGATCCCACCATTCTCACTGATCGAGATCGAATCGAAAGTCAAAGTCAGTGTCGCAACTTCATCATCAGTCACATCAATGCTGTCGGTTCCGTCGGCGAATGTAGCGGCTGCTGCGGTAATGGACACCGTCTGAGTTCCATCCACCACGGCATCATCAACCGCGGTGATCGTGAAAGTCGCTGACGTCTGGCCGTCAAGAATCGTCACCGTGGCCGGAACCGTGGCTTCGCTGGTGTCATTGCTGGACAGAGTCACCACCAGATCGCCCGTCGAGCCCGTATTCCGAGTGACCGTGCCCGTCGCGGTCCCACCATTTTCGCTCATTGACGCCAGATCAATCGACAGCGTCAGCGTGGGAGTTTCGTCATCCGTCACATCAATCGTATCCGTTCCATCCACGAAGACTCCGGCCGCCGCGGTGATCGTGACAGTCTGAGTGCCATCCACCACTGCATCGTCAACCGCGGTGATTGTGAACGTCGCGGATGTCTGGCCGTCGAGAATCGTGACCGTCACCGGAACCGTCGCTTCGCCGGTATCGTTGCTGGACAGGTTCACCACCAAGTCGCCGGTCGCCCCTGTATTCCGAGTCACCGTACCCGTGGCGGTCCCGCCGTTTTCGCTCATCGACGCCAGGTCAATCGACAGCGTCAGCGTGGCGACATCATCATCGGTCACATCAATCGTATCCGTTCCATCCACGAAGACTCCGGACGCCGCCGTGATCGTCACGGCCTGAGTTCCATCCACCACCGCATCGTCAACCGCGGTGATCGTGAACGTTGCCGATGTCTGGCCATCGAGAATCGTGACGGTCGCCGGAACCGTGGCTTCGCTGGTGTCATTGCTGGACAGAGTGACCACTAAGTCGCCGGAGGACCCCGTATTGCGAGTCACGGTGCCCGTGGCGGTCCCGCCGTTTTCGCTCATCGACGCCAGGTCAATCGACAGCGTCAGCGTGGCAACATCATCATCGGTCACATCAATCGTATCCGTTCCATCCACGAAGACTCCGGACGCCGCCGTGATCGTCACGGTCTGAGTTCCATCCACCACCGCATCGTCAACAGCTGTGATGGTAAACGTCGCCGATGTCTGACCGTCCGGAATCGTCACCGTCGCCGGAACTGTGGCTTCGCTGGTGTCATTGCTGGACAGAGTGACCACTAAGTCGCCGGAGGACCCCGTATTGCGAGTCACGGTGCCCGTGGCGGTCCCGCCGTTTTCGCTCATCGACGCCAGGTCAATCGACAGCGTCAGCGTGGCAACATCATCATCGGTCACATCAATCGTATCCGTTCCATCCACGAAGACTCCGGACGCCGCCGTGATCGTCACGGTCTGAGTTCCATCCACCACCGCATCGTCAACAGCTGTGATGGTAAACGTCGCCGATGTCTGACCGTCCGGAATCGTCACCGTCGCCGGAACTGTGGCTTCGCTGGCGTCATTGCTGGACAGAGTGACAACCAAGTCACCGGAGGACCCTGTATTCCGTGTCACCGTGCCCGTCGCGGTCCCGCCGTTTTCGCTCATGGACGCCAGGTCAATCGACAGCGTCAGCGTGGCAACATCATCGTCCGTCACATCCACGGAACTGCTGCCGTCAACGAAGCCGGCGGACGCCGCGGTGATCGTCACGGTCTGAGTGCCATCCACCACCGAGTCATCAACCGCGGTGATGGTAACGTTGCAGATGTCTGACCGTCGAGAATCGTGACCGTGGCCGGAACCGTCGCTTCTCCGGTATTGTTGCTGGACAGATTCACCACCAGATCACCGGATGAACTCGTATTGCGAGTGACCGTACCCGTGGCGGTCCCGCCGTTTTCGCTGATTGACGCCAGGTCAATCGACAGCGTCAGCGTGGCGACATCATCATCGGTCACATCAATGGTGTCCGTCCCGTCCACAAAGGTTGCTGACGCCGCCGTGATCGTGACGGTCTGAGTTCCATCCACCACCGCATCATCAACTGCTGTAATCGTGAACGTCGCCGACGTCTGACCATCCGGAATCGTGACCGTGGCCGGAACCGTGGCTTCGCCGGTATCGTTGCTGGACAGATTCACCACCAGATCACCCGAGGTTGTTCCGGAACGAGTGACCGTGCCGGTGGCTGTTCCGCCGTTTTCACTGATGCCGGGCAGATCGATCGTGACCGTCAGCGTCGGATCAGCCGCGTTTTCGGCACCGGGCGTCGGAGTGGCCAGGCCATAGGTTGACGTGTTGCGAGCTCCACCGGATCCGTTCGGCAGACGCTGCAGCGACTGGGTGTCCTTGGCTCCTGTGGCATTTTCGTTCAGCTGCGGTTCTCCGCCGTTCAGCAGGACCAGCAGACCTGCGTCGTCCGCATCATCGGTGTCGTAGACGACAGCATCGACCAGGTTTGTGGTGGTGACCGCTGTGCCGTTGGGGAAGTCTGCGGCATTTGCCTGATACACAGCCACCGCATCGGCACCGTTCTGCAGGAAGTTATCCGCAAACACCAGATTCACGTTCGTGACGGCCGTATTTCCGGCCACGAAATAACCTTCCGCATTCAGCTTGAAGCCGTCCAGATCAAAGGCCGCATACGACAGGTCATTGCTGCCGTTGAAGAACACCAGAACATAACCGTCCAGGAACCCATGGGGATTGCCGAACAGTTCGACAAACTCCAGAACATCCGTTCCGGTCGTGTCGGAATCGATTTCATTGATCAGCACACCCGTTGCGGCGACTTCATCATCCGTCACATCCACAGTGTCTGTTCCGTCAGCAAAGCCGCCCGCCGCTGCCGTGATGGTCACCGTCTGAGTCCCATCCAGAACGGCATCGTCCACGGCCGTGATTACGAACGTCGCTGATGTCTGACCATCCGGAATCGTCACCGTGGCCGGAACCGTCGCTTCTCCGGTGTCACTGCTGGACAGAGTCACCACCAGATCACCCGTCGAACCCGTATTCCGAGTCACCGTTCCCGTGGCGGTCCCGCCGCTTTCGCTCATCGATGCCAGATCAATCGCCAGTGTCAGGGCCGGAGTTTCATCGTCGGTGACATCAATCGTATCCGTCCCGTCTGCAAACGTAGCCGCCACCGCCGTGATGGTCACTGTCTGAATCCCGTCTGCCACCGCATCGTCAACCGCCGCGATGGTGAAGGTCGCTGAAGTCTGGCCGTCAAGGATCGTCACCGTGGCCGGAACGGTTGCTTCGCCGGTGTCACTGCTGGACAGAGTGACCACCAGATCTCCGGATGAACCCGTATTGCGAGTCACCGTACCCGTGGCAGTCCCGCCGTTTTCGCTCATTGACGCCAGATCAATCGACACCGTCAAAGTCGGAGTCTCATCATCAGTCACATCAATCGCGTCCGTTCCGTCCACGAACGTTCCCGCGGATGCAGTGATGGTCACCGTCTGAGTCCCGTCAGCAATCAAATCATCCACAGCGACCAGAGAAAACGTCGCAAAGAACTCGCCCGCAGCAATCGTCACGGTGGCCGGAACCGTGGCTTCGCCTGTGTCACTGCTGGTCAGGGTCACCGTCAGCGGAGCTGAAATATCTGCTGCCGTCCGGTAGACTCGAGCCGTCGTTGTGCCGCCGTTTTCTGAAAACGAAGTCGGAGTGATATCTACAAACAGGGCCTGTGGCGGAACGAACGCGTTGGTGGCGCCCAGGTGATTCAGAGGTGCTCCGCCGAGGTTGTAGGGAACTGTGGCTTCGTGAGCGAGGCTGTAATTCGGTGCCGTTCCGGAGAGTTCCGGGAAGACCCAGTCAGTCTGAGCCGACCCGGTGGAGTCGCCGATGCGAGCCAGATAGTCGGGATGGTAGGAACCGTTCAATCCCTGCTGAGCTGAGATATTGACGAGAATTGCTCCGGTCGGAATCAGACCATTGCCGTTTCCGCTGGCATTGATGGCGCCGTAGGCCGTATCTGAGGCTCCGCCGTCAATGTTGCCGATTGAATCGTGAATCGTCCAGGTGATTCCGTCCAGAGTTCCGTCGTCATTCGTGTCGGTATCGGTGTCGGGGACCGGTGCTGCTGCAGACTGGATCAGCAGAAAGCTGACACTGCCGTTTTCGATATCTGTCGTGCGACTTGAGAACGTTGTCCCCCAGCCGGAACCCGTGGCCGTTACGACCGAGGACGCAGCATCCGGTGTGAATGGAGACCCGGCCTGCAACAGGACCAGGTAACCGTTGCTTCCAAATCTCATTCCTCCCAGACTGAAGACATGATCAATGTTTCCGGGACCGCTTTCGCTGTCACCTTCCAGCAGCACCAGATAGGTGTCGGCCGGCAGGAATCCGTTCGCGGTGCCTCGAAGTTCAATATATTCATTGCCGGTGTCCAGTGCCTCCGGCGGATCGATGACGATTTCGTTCAGCAGCATGTCTGTGGCGAGGAATTCGTCATCGCGCACATCAACCATATCCGTCGCATCCGTGAACCCGGCAGCTGTCGCCGAAATCGTGACGGTCTGAGTTCCGTCCAGCAGCTGGTCATCAATCACATCCAGACTAACCGTCACAAATGACTGACCGGCAGGAATATCCACGCTGACCGGCACGGTCACTTCGCTGCCATCGCTGGTCAGCAGAGTCACGGTCAGAGGGCCGGTTGTGTCTGTGTTGCGGGTAATTGTGGCGACGATGGCTCCGGTACCGGCTGTTTCCGCGATCGACGTGGTATCCAGAGTGATATTCAGAGCAGCCGTGTCGTTGTCCAGAATCGTGGTTGTGACCTGCTGCGTTCCGGATTCCGTAGCATTCGTGACGGATGTCACATCAATAATGATGGTTTCGTCGGCTTCCACGACCGTATCATCAACGGCGGTGACGGCGGCCGTTCCCTGAGTTTCTCCGATCGGAATCACGATCTGATTAGACGATCCGGTGTAGTCGTCAGTGATCGTGGCACTGCCGGATGTTCCCAGATCGATCGTGACAACCTGAGTCGCCGGCGCGGAAAGTGTTGCGGTGATGGTCGCAGTTGAAGTCCACCAGTCGGGCAGGACATCGTATGGATTGCCGAGTGCATCCTGAGTGATGTAGACCATTCCGGCTTTACGAGCTACGGCCAGTTGCAGATCCATCTCCACATCCGAGCCGGTGGATTCGGTATGGATGATGTGAGCAAAATGGTCGGCGGAAAGATCGTTCACCCAGGACGGCTGAGTGTAGTTCGTGCGGTACTCAGTGCCCGTGCTTTCGAATGTCACCAGCGTGTCGAATACAGTGGAATAGTCGGCGACGGTGAACCCGGACGTACCGTTGCTGGAATCGTTCACAAAGGTTGTTCCCGGATTGCCGATCGTGGACGCCGTGCCGCTCTTTGCTGCGATGTGGTCTCGCAGTGCCTGATAGTAGCCCACATCTGCCAAGTCGTTGCTCATTTCATCCAGAAAGATGCCTGAAACCTGAACGGGTGCTCCTCGCCAGTACGCCGTGTCGAAATACAGATCGATATCCGCCATGGCAGCGGCCAGTGGGCGAGCTCCGAAACCGGTCGCCACGTAGCCCACGACGGTCGCTCCGGCAGCCGTTAGATCCAGCACAGGGCCGAAGGGACCGGACCCGGTATCGTTGACGTAGTTCGGATCAATCGGACTGGCACCCGGGCCGCTGGCGGGATTCACAATGACGGTCAGCGCTGTCTGCGAAGCGGCAGCCGTCAAGTTTTGCCACAGTGCGGGGTTGGTGGCCGGATTGACATAAGCCGGGAACAGAATCGCCGGGCTGTTCAGCAGCGGAGACTCAGCAATCGTCGCAAAGTCAATCGACAGCGTCACGGTCGATCCGGCGACATCATCATTCTGAATGATGCCATCGGCCGTTGTTGTTGTTCCCAGAACTGCTCCGGCGGTAGGACTGCTGAGCGTGACGATGAAGCTTTCATCCGCTTCAATATCAGTGTCACCGGCGACCGGAATCAGAACGACTTTGGACGTTTCGCCTACCGCAAAACTGATCACTCCGGTTGGGAAGGAACCTCCATCGAAGTCAGCACCGTTTGCCGGATCTGCTGCGCCTCCGGAGACCGTGTAGGTCACGTCGTTGGCTCCGGATGTGTCACCGGTTCGGTGAATGGTGAATGCAAAGTTCGTGATGTCTCCGAGATTCCCTTCCGGATTCACGCCGGTTGTGGCCACGATGTCAAAAGTCGGTGCCGGGAACACGTTTAGAAACCCGGGACTGTCGTCGAATGGTCCGCCCCAGGTAAACGGCGCAGGCAGCGTTGTGTTCAGCCGCTGCAGCGAGAAACCGGCCTCGGTTGTCGTATTGCTTTCAACGACGACCACATCCATGGACGTCAGGCCAGTGGCTGGACCGTCTGTTGCCGTCATCTGGCCTTCGTAGCTGATGAATTCGACCACAGCGCCCAGGTTGTTCACCAGAGCCAGTCCGTCAGGGGCTCCGTTCTGCAATGCGGCTGTGGTGAAGGTGAGAGCCCCGAAACCAGAGCTGTTTTCATCGGGAAGAGTTCCGGTCAGGGCGGTGGTACCGTACATCACTCCGCCGGTACCGTTGTACAGAACGATCGACCACCCGGTCAGATCCGCCCCCGCCGTGCCTGCGATTTCCACAAATTCGCCGACATCCGTACCGATATTGTCGTAGTGAAATTCGTTGATCCAGACGTCCGGAGGCGGCGTGTCATTGTCCAGAATTGTCCCGAGGCCCTGACTGTCGGTCAGAGTTGCGTTGCCGGGATTGATCAGATTCACAAAGAAGGTTTCGGATGCTTCCTGATCTGTGTCACCCAGAATGTCCACCGTGATCGTTTTGGATGTTTCGCCCGGAGCAAACGTCAGCGTGCCGCTGGCTTGAGTGAAGTCTGAAGACGTAACGGCAGTGCCGCTGGTGGTCGCAAAATCCACCACGACCGGGTAAACACTGACGGCGGAAAGCGTAACGGTGAAGGTCGCAGTCTGCGTTCCCGCATCACCTTCGACCACGTTGACGTCGTCAATGGAAAGGTTGGGGGTCTGCGAACTGACAGCAATGTGTCCCCAGCGAGTCTTCCAGCGACCAAGCTCGCCGTTGATATTCGTGCCCTGAGTTCCGGCGTATTCATTGAAAGTCCAGAAGGTTCCGTCGAGAGGATCCATCACGGTGGCGGAATAATCCCCCCAGCGATTCCGACTGCCTCCGAATGTTCGCAAATAGTAGTCTTCGCCTGCAGCGATGGTGATTGTGGGCTGAACAGTGCCCGCAGCGTCTGAGGCTCGACGGAAGGTTGCGTACGATCCGCCAAACATCGACGATCCTGACGCGGCGAAGCCGATGGTCAGATCACCCAGCGAGTTGACGGCCACTGAGGGATAGAACGTATAAGTCCCGGCGCCCAGATCTTCCGCTCCGATATCACCCTGATCCGCAACGAAAATTCCGCCGGGTGTCGTCGTGTCCAACTGGTACCAGTGAGCAGTTGCGGTTCCTGCGTCCGGTCCCGAAGCCGGCACGATTGTATTGGCGAAGTACAGCTGATTATTTCGCCAGACAGCATTGAAAATTCGGCCATCCCCGGTATCGATCAGATCCGATCCACCGGACTGAGGTGCATCCGGAACAGCGGCAAACTTTGCCTGAAGGTCGCCCACGTTGACGAACTGGTTCGAAAATATCGGCGAGGAGAGTGGTTCATTCACCTGGATCACTGCGATGAATTCATCGGTATCGTTTGCCCAGCCGGAACTGACGAGAAACGTCCCCGTGCTGCCCGGTCCGGCAGTCAGCATCTGAGCCGGCTGCAGAGTGACCGCCTGCGCAAACAGACCTGCAGCGGTCGAGGGATCGTTAACGGAAACCGTCGACGTGCCCCCACTGTAAAGTCCGGCCTGATCGAGAATCCACAGACGGCTTCCCTGAAAGCTTCGCCCGACAAAGTCGAACATGTTCGCCGTGATGTAGATCGCTTCTTCGTCGACGGCCAGGCCCGGATAGTCGGCCCAGCTGTCGTTGCCGCCGATCGTCATGCGAGCATCAATGGCCTGATAATGCCACGTGCCGTTCGGATCAGCATCGTCTGAGACGGCCAGCAGAATTCGAGACGTATTGGGAGAAGAAGTTCTTTCCAGCGTCAGGACGATGAATCGATCGTGGAGATCGTCGTAGACGACCTTCGGGTCGAACGTGTTGGTGACGGGAGACAGAGGAGCAAAGAAGCTGGACAGCGACTGACTGTTCTCCTGAACTCCGGCTTTGGTATGCCACTCGATTGATGTATTGACCACCGAAACGACATGGTTGTTACCGGCCGTTCCGTGCGGATCCGGCGGAATATGGACGAAGCCGTTGTTTGCCCCGTCTTCGTCGAAATTGATGCCTTCGATTGTCTCCAGCAGAGGATTGGTGGCTTCCGGCTGAATCGAGAAGTTGTCAACTCGCCATCGGGACGAACTGGACGCTCCTGTTCCGGATGATGTACTGAAAGGCAAACCAGACAAGGCTGCCCGTGATCCCGCTGACGTCGATATTCCCCGATGGCGTATAAACAGCAGAATTCTCAGCCGGAAAGCTGTACGGCAGTTCGGTCCATGTGGCGACGGTTGGATCGCCGATGCCGGAGTAGTCTGTCGAATACAGGAACCGAA
Organism: Planctomycetaceae bacterium; assembly: GCA_041398865.1. Classification (GTDB taxonomy): domain Bacteria; phylum Planctomycetota; class Planctomycetia; order Planctomycetales; family Planctomycetaceae; genus Fuerstiella. Next base: position 68,353 of record JAWKTY010000017.1, on the reverse strand, counting down.
CTTCCGGGTCAGTAATCCCGGCATCACTGAACTGAGTCCACGTATCGAAGGTGACGACTTCTCCGTCTGTTGTGTCCAGATTCATCGGTGGAGAGATCAGCCAGTCATTCGCCGGAACCGTGTCACCGAAGCCGTTTACTTCAGCAACTCGGTTTGCAACGTCCACGGTCGCAAACCAGGTATTGGCGGCGTCCGAATCTGCACTGACCACAGACCATCCATCACCGAGCCCCGCAGAACCGGCGTTCGTCTCGAAGTCATTCACATGGGGCGGAATCAGTCCCACGAAATCGTTATCCGCGATATTGACCGTCACGTTGCCGACGGTGAGCCCGTTGTAACCGCCATCGCCACTGGCAACTGTGTGGGTGATTGTGGACGTGTGATTCCCTTCCGCGACAGCATCGTCGTTCGGCGTGACGGTCACCGTCTGCGGAATCAGCGCGCTTCCGGGAGTGAAGGTCAACAGAATCGCCACACCAGCCCCGCTTCCCAGGCTGGTCTGCCCATCAGGCGTCACAGTGATCGTGACGTCTGCGGATGGCACAGAATCCAGCACGACCGTGTACGTATCCGTTGTATGACCTTCGATGACATCGGTGCTGCCGCCGGATTCGACAATCGTGACTCCTGGAGTATCGTTGTCCGTGATGTTCGCGACAACATTGGCAACTGCGAATCCGTCATAAGCGGCGTCGACGCTGGTAACAGCGTGGGTGATCGTGCCCGTGTGATTGCCTTCAGCAGCGGAATCATCAACTGCGGTGACGGTCACTGTCTGAGGTGTGTCCCATGTGCCAACCGTAAATGTCAGCACCACGGCCACACCCGCTCCGCTACCCAGATCAATCTGACCATCCGGTGTTACAGTCACCGTCACGTCGTCAGTGGGCACGGTAGCAAGCACGATGGTGTAACTGTCGGTCGCACCACCTTCTGCCACGTCTGTGGAACCGCCGGATTCGGTCACGATGATGTCGGCTGTTCCGGGGCCCGAATCATGAGTTCCCAGGTCGGTGGAGTCGTCCGTTGGAAACGCGTCCCATTCGGCACTCAGGTTTGACAGTGGAGTCAGCCCGTTCGGATTGCCGACAGCGATGGAGGACTTTCGTCGCAGCGTTGCATCAACGGTCGTCACGCCACCGTCCGTCCACGCCGCCCCTGGATCGTTTCCGACAATCCCGAACATGTCGTAGACGGTGTTCGTGCTGATGCGTCTCAAAATATAGGCGTCGTCACCGTTGTGATTGATGGCGGTCGACGTCGCGTCTGCCGCGGCGAGAATGGCCGCATTGGATGAAGAATTGGCAATGACGAAGACATCTTTCGCAGCCAGTGTCCCCGTGATCGCGATGTTGGTGGCCGTCGGTCCTCCGTTCGAATAACGCTCGATCCGGAAGTCGCTGAGATCAACTGCAGTCGTTCCTGCGTTAAAGATCTCCAGGGCCTTGTTGTTGCTCGTGCCTTCAATGTATTCGCTGAAGAACACATTCAGAACTTCGGCCGGCGCGTCCGCAACGGTGACCTGATAATCTTCGACTTCACCGTCTGCAGCCGGGCCGTTGGGTCCCAGACCTCCGGCGGTGCTGAGCCGGAACCGGGCAAAACCGCTGCCGAGCACCGCATCCGCGGGCACGACGATATCGACGTTCTGAGTTCCTGCAGTCAGCGTGGCGGTGAAGGATTCACCAGCGTCACCGAAGTCACCATCATTGTTGAAGTCAACGAAGTAATTCAGCTGGCCTCCGGTGGAAGTCACCGATGCCTGAACAGTTGTTCCTCGAGTGAGTTCCGGAATGACGACACCGTCGTCAGCGTCTGCTGTAGCAGTGGAATTCTGCTGAGCAACCTGATCACTGCTGACGCCCGAACCCAGAAACACCTTGGGGCTGCCTGTCTGATCGGTGATGGCACCACTGGCGGAAAACAGCAGATGCCGCGGCCCGTCGTCTCCGAGCGTTGTGGCGTAGTTCCCGGTGCCGCTGCCCGCACCGGTATCGGGAGCATCGCCGAAGTCCATTCGAACATCCCAGCCAATCGCATCAAAGCCGCGGATGTCGAAATCTGTGATATCAGCGTACTCGCCCGGAGACGCTGTGGGGTCCATGATCCCGATTCCCAGATTGTCTTTCCAGTGACTGGCCTGACGACCATCTCCATTCACCACGCCGGTTGAAAACGTCGTCAACTGTGTGACGCCACCGTCCAGGGAAAAGAATTTCGTGGCCGTGTCGGCGCGTACGTCAATGTCGGCACCAGCCAGAAGACTGTCTGCAGAAAAGCGAAACAGATCGAGAGACGAATGAACCCGAAAGTTGTCCAGACTCTGGTTATTCCCGGATGCACCGGTAGTGAAGTCAACGGTATCCGCTCCGCTGACAAAACCCAGTGCGTGACCGATTTCATGCGCGGCGACTCCGATGAAGTCAAACGCACCAGGCGTAATGCCGTCACTGCGGTCGAAGTCCCAGCTGAACGAACTGCTGAAAGTAATATCCGCGTCGACAGTTGCGTTGTCAGCCGCTCGAAGTCCCACGGCCTTCGAAACCGTCGTATTCAGGTCAAGAACTCGGTTATTCCCGCTGTTGTTGTTGTCGATGATCGGGTTACCGGGCGAACCGCTGGTCGGATCACTGGTATAAAGCGACAGGCTCGGACCGGCTGGCAGATGTGCCACGGCCACTGCGTCATCCACAGACGTCGCATCGGCCACCAGAGCCGGACGGAAATCCGAATACAGGATCGATTCAGATGTCGAACCGGTCGACCCCAGAATTCCCGGGCCCAGCGTCGTGAAGTCGATATTGATGTTAACAATGATGTCGTCTGACAGGATGGACGACCACAGGTTGGCCGCGGCCGTGAACCCATCAATTGACTGCTGAGACATCCCCGCGGCCGGAATCAGATTGAACTCCAGACCATTCCCGTTCAAGTTGCTGTTCGGTCGCTGAGTCTGATGAGCGACGGGTGCCTTTGAAACATCGATCGTGGTTCGCTCAATCACAATCCCCGGTGCCACTTCTTCGACGGTCGAGAGATTTGCGACCGTCTTGGCTGAAAGCATCAGTCGTGTTTCAACAGCTTCGACTGAGCGTGCTGTGTCAGCTGGTGCATTCCTGCCCCGCCGTTTCGGCTGAAGCGAACGTCCCGCAAACCAGTTCCTGACCCAACTCTGCCAGCGGACATCATTCGGAAGCATTTGCATTCTCCAGAGGAAACGCGAATCGATCTGTGAGTTTCTGATGAGGCCGACACTCGCAGGGTGCGAGCGTCTGTTTTGAACGTCGATGTTGGGTTCCCGAGCGGCAGCTCGAATAGAAATGCGGACACCACAGACGTTGAAAATGAGTTTCCCAGGCGGTTGGTGAACCGACCGGCATTCGCCGACATCATCGCTGCCGAAAACCAGCCGGTCCGTCACGCAACACTCGGCCCCCGACCATCCGTGTCGCACCCAGGGAACTCACCGTCTGGGCAGCCTCCCGAATTTGTCCCGAATCGTCAACGGATCGAACGTTAAAGTTTTGTGTATTTCGCCCTGTCTCTCTGGAGTACGGAGCCGGCATTTTTGCCCACCCACGGGTTCGGGAAGATCGGACCGATGCAAACGCCATCTAATTCCGACCTCACTGAGAATCGGCTTCGGTCAGAGATTACTTTGGATTGTCAGCAGCGGCGATTTCTGCCACACTGCAGGCGGGTCGGGTTCTGATGGGACCAGCGGCCCGGACGATCACCGGGAAACCGCAGAAGGCGTTCGCGTTTCTGCAGGTTGGCGGCGTAGCCCTGATGGGGCGCACGTGATCGGCGAGGACGGAATCCGGAAATCGGCAAGGGAGTGCCTGAAATGTACAAGCTGCTGCTGTGTGTGCGGTACCTGCGCACAAAATACATCGCTCTGGCCAGCATCATCAGCGTCATGCTGGGCGTGGCCACCATGATTGTGGTCAACAGCGTGATGGCAGGATTCACCAACGAAATGCGGGATCGCATTCATGGATTCCTGGCTGACGTTGTCGTGGAAGCGCGCAGCATGGACGGCATTATGGATGCGAGAGCTCAGATGGCTGTCATCAACGACGCCGCGGGCGAATACATCGCCGCCATGACTCCCACGGTCGAAGTGCCGGGAATGATTCACTATACAGATCCTTCCACGGGCGAAACGCTGACCCTGCCGGTCAGCCTGGTGGGAATTGATCCTGCCGGAAAAGCAGCCGTTGGTCCTCTGCGGGATTACCTCACCAGCTTTCAACCGGAAACGAAGGACGGCGTTGTCGTCAGAGAAGCCCTGCGTTCCCGAGACGAAGACGTCACTTTTGAACTCACGGAACAGGCCAAAGAATATCGTCGCCTGGTGAAACATCGCGAGCTGCAGTTTCTGAACGGCAATCAGGCGGGCAACATCCTGAATCACCTCCAGCGGGCGGATGCATCCGTCGCCGGCCACGACGTTCCAAAGCCGGATTTTGAATCCGTTGCTGCCGGAGACCTGCCGGTTCCCGAATTCGAATCAGCCAGCACAAACAGTGGATTTCCACAGGATTCTGCCGAGCCGATTCAACCGCCGACCGCTCAGGATTCACGACAGGCAGCACTGGATGAAATCGACCTGACGGCCCCCATGAGTTCTCAGGAAGAACGGGATCCGGCCGCGCCTTCGGCCGCGCGAGTCTTTATCGGCGAACAGATCACCAGTTATCAGTACATCGATCCGGAGACCGGTGAACGTCGCCGAGCGAACATGGTGAGCCCCGGCGAGGATGTCATTATCACCACCGTTCGATCGTCGACTCCTCCGCAGCCCAGTCACTTCACGGCCACCGTCGTGGACACGTTTCGCAGTGGAATGAGCGAATACGACAGCAGTCTGGTGCTGATGAACCTGGAAGAACTGCAGCGAAGTCGCGGCATGATTGTGGACGGCGTCGACGCCATCACCACCGTGCAGATTCGCCTGAAGAACTATGACGACGCGGAGACAGTTGTGAAGAAACTGCGAGCCGCGTTTCCGCCCGGAGTCGTCAACGTCAGCACATGGGAATCCAAACAGGGGCTGCTGCTGTCGGCGGTGGAAGTGGAAACTGCCATTCTGAACGTGCTGCTGTTCATGATTATCGCCGTGGCCGGGTTCGGAATTCTGGCGATCTTTTTCATGATTGTCGTCGAGAAGACTCGGGACATCGGCATCCTGAAATCTCTCGGAGCAAGCAGCAACGGGGTGATGAGCATCTTCCTGTCATATGGTCTGGGGCTGGGAATCGTTGGCAGCGCGGCCGGTGTCGGTATCGGCCTGCTGTTCATTCGATACATCAATGAAATCGAAGACGGGCTCAGCTGGCTGACATCTCGTCGAGTGTTTGATCCGGACATCTATTACTTCGACCGGATTCCCACTCTGGTCAGTGCTCAGATGGTGATGTGGGTTGCTGTCGGAGCCATCGGGATTGCCGTTCTGGCCAGTGTTCTGCCCGCGCGTCGAGCATCGCAGCTGCATCCGGTGCGAGCTCTCAGGTACGAATAGTTTCCCTCCCGCCTGCTGCTGTTTGACCGCCCCAGCCGAATCCCGCCTTTCGCCTGCTTTGAGATATTTTTATGACTGCACCTTCATCAGAGATGGAGATTCTGACGATGACCACGCCCCTGATTTCAGCTCTGGCGATCGAGAAATCCTACGCCAAGGGTCAGCACAAGGTGCCGGTTCTGCAGGGCGCCGGACTGACGGCTCACCGAGGAGAATTCATCTCCGTGGTCGGTCAGAGTGGTTCGGGAAAGAGTACGCTGCTGCATGTGATGGGCCTGCTGGATGCTCCGGATGTCGGTGAAGTTCTGCTGCAGGGCAAACGCATCGACAATCTCAGCCAGTCTGCTCGGGACCAGCTCAGAAACCGCGTTTTCGGCTTCATCTTTCAGTTCTATCATCTGCTTCCGGAACTGACTCTGCTGGAAAACGTGATGACGCCGCTGATGATTCGGCATTCGCTCTTCAGCTGGTTTTCCAAGCGCCGTGAGATCCGTGATCAGGCCATGGAGATTCTTCAGCAGGTGGGACTCAGTCATCGCATCAAACACCGCCCTTCTGAACTGTCCGGCGGCGAAATGCAGCGAGGTGCGATTGCCCGTGCTCTCATCGGCAAGCCTGAAATCCTGCTGGCCGATGAACCCACCGGCAACCTGGACAGCTGCACCGGCGGCGAAATCATGGATACTCTGAAACAGCTGAACGAAGAGAATCAGCTGACCATCGTCATGGTAACTCACGACGAAGCGGTCGCTCGCCAGGCTCACCGCATCGTGCGGCTGAAAGAAGGCCGAATCGCCAACCTGGCACATCTGGAATCGCCGGTTCATCGCCATTCCGGCAGTCATCCTGCCGAACTGCGAGCCTCCTGATTTCGGAGACAGAAATGTCGGGGTCGCGGACATTCGCCATCGGCGACATTCATGGATGCCCGAACGCGCTGCAGGCTCTGGTCAGGGAACTCGACATTCGCCCCGACGACACCGTGATCACGCTGGGGGATTATGTCGGGAAGGGACCCGATTCCCGAGGTGTCCTGGAATGTCTGATCGAACTGAAATCCCGATGTCGGCTGATCCCTCTGCTGGGCAATCATGACCGAATCATGCTGGCGGCTTTGAGACAGGAAATCAGTGGTTCCATCTGGAAGAAATTCGGCGGAGACGGAATTCTGGAATCGTACGGCCGACGGGAGGCCGTGCCGCCGGAACATCTGGCATTTCTGAACAGCTGCCTGGTGTATCACGAAAACGAAAACTTCCTGTTCGCTCACGCCTGCTGCGATCCCGATCTGCCGCTGGCGGAGACTCCGGAAACAACCCTGTTGTGGCAAAAACTCGACCACCAGGTCGCTCGGCATGTTTCCGGGAAACGAGCCATCGTCGGACACACCTGTCAGCGCTCGGGTGAAATCCTTGTTCAGGAACACATCATCTGCATCGACACCAACTGCTGGGCCGGCGGCTGGCTCACAGCATACGAAGTCAATTCCCAGGCAGTCGTCCAGGTAAACCGCAATGGACGACGACGAGCTGCAAAAGCCGAAACGACCTGACGTGGGCAGGCCCCAACACCGTGAAGAGATTTACGACGCTGCCCAACCTGCGACGGCGAACCGGAACGCATCGAACGAGTCCATCGCACCAGTTGACGAGATCTCTTCTCAGGCCCCGACTGCCCGAGCTGGAACACGTTCCGCGAGGCCCCCGGATGTTCGGGCTCATCGTCAACAAAAACGACCCACCCTTCGGCCGTTTCCGAAAGCCGAAGCCATCGCCGCTGCGCCGCATCGAGACTCAGTCGTCGCGCCGTGGCCTCCCAAACCTCAGCGTGATGCTGACTGCGTCATCCATTGAAGCCGGCTTTTTGTTCGGCAACCCTTTGGTGGTGACAACCAGCCGTCCTCAGGCTACGATGGACCTGAAACAGGATTCCGTGAAGTGATTGAATCCGCAAGGGAGACCCGTCAACACCTGCCCCCCGCCCCCCGCACACAAAGCGGAAAAGTTCAACGCACGATCGATGCGGCAGCATCCCTGCACCCGCACAAGTCGCAATTCGCTATGCTGTAAAGCGCAATGAAGACTAAGCAGTGGCTCGGCTACGGGGCGATCGTTGTCGCCGCCATCATACTTTCACGATCCCGGACTCACTTACGCTGACCGAAAGCGAGCAGGCCTGACGACCCCGGCAGAGGTGCGCGCCGAGCCTTCGGCCTGAGCACATATGCACAAGTGGTGTCCTCAACCCAATGCTGTCTTCAACCAAATTGGGGGTGTTACACAGGAAAGTCAGATTCAGCAGCGATTCAGCAGCGATTCAGCCGTCATGGACTCAAACGCAACGCCATCGGCTGTTTGAAACGTCCCGTGGCTGACCACGAAAGGACTCCGGACTCGTGACCCTTTCCGCAACGAAACGGTATGAACCAACTGACCATTCGCCAAACCACCCAACACGCCCCGCATGGCCACCCCAAACCATCACCCGGCAGCTGAAAACCCTGCCCGGAATTCAGCATGCGCAGAATGGACAGCTGCGTTGGAGACTTCCATCAGCGGTGTTTCTGACATGGGCGCGGGTTCGGGGGTTTCTGAAATCGGTGCGGGTTCCGAAGGTTCAGGTTCGGGATCAACCGGCGTTTCTGCAGATGACGGTGCTGGAGGCGGGCTGTCGGACGTGACCTGCACCTGGTATTCACCCGGAAACAGCGGAGCGCCGCCGGAGACGGTTCGGCCTCGCAGCGTGAACGATGATGTGCCTTCCGGAATTGCGAAAAACAGCGTTCCGTTCGTGTCTTCGTGAGCACACGGAAGGCGTCTCTGGTCGGCGATGCCTTCCACCGCAAAACCGAACGCGTCAACTCGGGAATTCAGAACGAATTCATCCCGGTAGCGTTCGGCATCCAGAGCCAGCGGGTCGCCGTTGGCTCGCAGAATTCGGTCACGGCAGAAGTCGCCTCCGGCTTTGGCCGTCCGTTCCAGTCGAAGCTCATTCAGCCAGACACGGTTTTCGCGAATCCATTGCGAAAGAGTGGGATCAGCGGCCGGGTTCACGGCACACCAAACGAACCCGCTGCCTTCACGAACATCGACGGCCAGGCGTCCCTCGTCGACAATGATCGTACATGTCATTTGAGGACTGACCAGAGTTTCGGGGCTCTTTTGAATGACCTGCAGAGCCTGTTCGGCTTCCGACGCTGACACTTCGAGCGTGCCGGGAGAAATCATGACACGCGGAAGTTCCATGGCAGTGGCCACGCTGCCTCTGAGAGTTCCTTTCAGTTCCGGGGCCCGCATCACCATGACCAGGGCCAGCAGTCCCAGAAATGCACCAAAGCACAGAAGGGGAATTCCCATCGAGTACAGCCGATTGGAGCCGCGGCGCTGACGTCGTTTCAGCCTGCGGGACATCGGCACCGATTCGTCCGCCGCGGGAATAGTCGGAACATCAGCGGGCACAACATCCGCAGCGGCCGCGGAGCCGACTTCCGCTTCATTGCTCAGCGGACCGGCGGGTGACAGAATGCTCGTTTCCGGGGGATGCGAACCGTGAGGCACGATGTCCGGCACCAGCAGTTTCGTCGCGCATTTCGGGCAGCTGCCGCGTTTTCCCGAGAACTCGTCGGGAACGCGGATCGTGGCAGTACAGTAGGGACAGTGGAATTCAATGGCCATAATTCTGAGTCTTGCACGAATTCTCCGAGGGGGCAACAGTATTCGTTCGGCGAGGCTGGTCAAACACCGCCGATTCCTGTGAATGAAGACGGTCCTGAGATGTGCGGATGCGACACAGACGGAATCACGATAAGGGAAATCCCTTTCCTGATGCTCGGCAGCTTCAACCGAATTCTCGGTGCCAGTGTCCGAAATTCAGGGAATCCGCTTCCCGCTTGTGCGGATTCCGGAGTTGCCGCGTCGACTTTCGCTGGTTCAGGTCATACACTCAGCCGAGGCTGTCGATACCGCCCCGAAGACGGGGATTGACTGTTCAAACATGGTTCGAGTTCGGCCGTCGGGGACGTCGGATGTCCCCGCGACCCGGACTGCGAACTGACTCTTGAGAAGACTGAATTGAAAGGAACCTGAAATCATGAAGCGTTTCACTCTCCTGGCCGGATGTCTGTTTCTGGCGTCAACCGCCGGTGCCGCCGATTGGGGAACCGTGACGGGTAAGATCGTCCTGGACGGAGATGCTCCGAAGCCTGTCCTGTTGCATGGCAAAGGTGCCAACATCAAGGACGGCGCAGTCTGTGCCGCGATCGATGTCTTCAAGGACGACCTCGTCGTTAACCCGGACACGAAAGGCATCGCAAACGTATTCGTGTACCTGTACAAGGCTCCGAAATCAGTTCATCCGGAAGCCGGCAAGGTCGCTCCCAAGGTGATCTTTGACCAGAAGAACTGTATCTTCAAACCGCATGCTCTGGTGGTCACCGCCGGGCAGACCGTTGAAGTGCTCAACAGTGATGCCGTGGCTCACAACACTCATACCTATCCGCTGAAGAATCAGGCTGTCAACATTCTGGTGGCGCCAAACACGGCCGCCGGAAATGGTGTTGAAGTCGCGACCAGCACCAAGGAAACTCTGCCTCACCAGTGAAGTGTGACTTTCATCCGTGGATGATGGCCTACTGGCTGGTGCTCGATCATCCATACGCCGCTGCCACTGACGCAGAAGGCAACTTCACCATCAGCAATCTGCCCGTTGGTGAACATGAATTCCGCATCTGGCATGAACGAGCCGGATACATTGACCGAAAGTTCATGGTCAATGTGAAGGCCGGCGACAATGCTCCGGTCACTTACAAGGTCAAGCTGGACCAGCTGGCCGAGAAGTAAGTCATGAAACATGTTGGTTTCTTCCTGCAGCTGTTCGTTCTTGGAGCTCTCCCGGCTTTAATTCTGTATCAGCTGTCATTTGGAATTCCACTGGTTGTGATGCCCACCTGCCTACTGGTGGGCGTCATTTTGTTTACGCTTGGAACTCGCCTCCGCGAATCCTGATGCAGGCAGTGCGTCTGTAGGTCAGGCTCCCGCCTGACAATGTGATCAGAACTGTCAGGCAGGAGCCTGACCTACAGATTTTTGCGGTCGATCAGGCGTCTGGTAGTGGAGACATTCCTGTCTGCGGACCCACCGGGCAACGACACTCCTTCCCGCCAACGCACCTTAATCAAACCGGAACCCCATGATGGAACGTCTGATTGACTGCAACGAACTTCAGCCTGGCCAGCGTGAGTCTGTGTTTGTCGATGATGTTCCTGCTCTGGTCTGCCGTCTGGGCAACGACTATTTCGTCATCGAAGACGTGTGCTCGCACGACGGACAGCCGCTGACGGACGGCCCGATCACAGACGGAGCCATCGCGTGTCCTCGGCACGGTGCAAAATTTGATCTGAAGACCGGGGCGGCTCTGTGCATGCCCGCCACCAAAGCGATCCGCACCTTTCGCACGGAAATCCGGGATGGAGCGATCTGGGCGGATTCATCTCCGGCATCCGCAACTGCCAGACCCGCTGCGGTCAAACCAGCGCCCGCGACGGTGTCGCTGCAGGTTGACAATCCCGCTTCTTCGCCGAATGGCGGCGTTGCCGTGGAACCCGGAACAGACACTCCCAAGGCTCCGTCGACTGAAACAGATTTTATCGAAGCCCTGAAGCAGGTGATTGACCCGGAACTGATGATCAATGTCGTGGATCTGGGCCTGATCTACACCATTCAGCAGGCAGATGACAACGATCGTCACGTTCAGGTGGAAATGACACTGACCAGCCCCGCCTGCCCGGCCGGACCTCAGCTGGTTCAACAGTCAAAGATGGCTCTGGAACGTCTGCACGACGTCGACCAGGCAACCATCACGCTGGTGATGTCACCGCCATGGACACCGGAACGAATGACCGACGAAGCCCGCGATCAGCTGGGCATCTTTTAAGCTGGCGCAGGGAGAGCCGTATCGTATTTGACGCGGCAACGAATCCTTCATAGGAGCTGGCCGACTACTTCTTCTCCGGCTTCGGAGCTTCTTCAACGGTCAGCGCCAGGGCCGGGGAGTTCTGGGTGAAGGAACCGGCGGTGCCGCTGGCGACCGCGTTGCCTTTGCTGGCGGGAGCGTTCCCGGCGACTCGAAGTTCCACATTGACTTCCGATTGTCCTTTTTCAAACGTGACGACCGGAGCGACGACGCGCGATGGCAGGCCGTCCAGGGTGACTCGCACTGCGTCTTCGAAACCAGGCGTCCGATGCAGCTGCAGAGTCGCCGTGATGTTTTCACCGGCTTTCGCACTCGCTGCGGAAGTCTTCCACGACATCGTATACGGAGCCGCGGGCAGGATGCTGAGGCTGAGATCCTGCACCGGAAGATATCGCCATTCGTTGATGTAGCGATTCCGTTCCACCGGAGCGGCTGCGTGTTCGATTAGCTGTTCCTCTGCAGATGTTCTTCCCACGACTTTGAAGGGAGCGACTGCAGGTGCGGCGTCGACCGGGACAGTGAGCGAGATCGTCACCTGATTCTGGCCGTTGGTGATGACGCCGGAACTGGCCACGGCTCCGGCCGGAAGATCGGTCAGGCTGATCTCGACGTCATCCCGAAAGCCGTCCCGCCGCTCAATCATCACGCTCAGCGATACACTGCCTCCCGCAGTGACTCGCGGATTGTCCGGATAAACTGTCAGAGAAAAATCAGGGGCTGGTTCGCGAATGTTCAGCTGGTAGCTGTGAGCCGGACTTCCGATCCCCGTTGTATCCATCACGCACAGCACGTATTCACCGTCGGCATCGAAACGGTGTTCGAAGGCGGCATCCTGAAACAGGCTGTTATCGTCGTTGGATTTCAGCTTTCGGCCGCGAGCATCATACAGATCCAGTCGAGTATCGACGGGCGATCCGATGGCCTGTCCAATGGTTTCCAGAACCAGCCGCTGTCCTTTGGTGGCGGAAAATCGATAGCAGTCGGCGTCACCATTCTGTTCGATCACGCCTGCGACCCGAGCCGGAATTTCCAGCAGCATGGCCTGGTCGGTGGCGTCGTTGGGTTCGACTTCGTTCTGATCACCTTCCGTCCTGACCGCAGCCGAGCCCCCGGGATGGTAGGCGGTGGGAATGATGGTTCCGGGTTTCGCACCGCCGTCGGCGACTTCGACGTTTGCCGCATTTGGCGAGCGCACGACCGCCAGACGGTAATTGAATTCCGCTCGGCCTCGGAACAGTTCGTCACGAACTTCGATCACGAAGTCACCGTCGTGAGGTGCCGTGAATATCATCGCGGGGTCTTCGCGACCGGGAAAGTGAGAAGCGACGCCAAGGTTTCTGGACGGTCGAGCCGGGAAATTCCTGATGGCGGCTTCCGCATCAGCCACCGAAGTTCTGGCGGCGGCGATTGTTTTGTTGGCCGCATCGGCCATTGCATAAACATCGGCGGCTCGTTTCTGAGCAGTCTCCAGCGCCTTTGTGGCTGCATCGACGGCCGACTGAGCTGTCTTGACGGCCGCCTCGGCTTTGGCCTTTTGATCGTCTGCAGCATCCTTTGCGGCTTTGGTCTTTTCCTGAAGGCCGACCTTGGCCGTTTGCAGAGTTTTCGTCGCGTTTTGAACTGCTTCCCTTGCCGATTTGGCGTTGTTGCCGGCTCGCTGAACAGCCATCGTGGCTTCGTCCAGTTCATGTCGAGCGGCAATCAGAGTATCCGCCAGAGGTGACAGTTTGGTGACGTCGCGAATCGTCAGCACGCCTTCCATCCATCCGGGTCTGAGCCCCGAAATGTACGGATGCAGCTGTTCTGCGCTCAGGTCAAATACGAACTGCTCACCCTGCTGAGCATGAAAGCGAAAGCAGTCGACATCTTCCGCTCGAAGCAGCGAGCCATTGATGACTGCCGGAATCGCAGTGATTCGTTCAGAAATGGAATCGTCGTTGTTGGGTTCCTGTTCGGTGACTTCCGGAAGTGTGCCCACGACAAATCGCACCACGTTCGAAACTCCGCCGGGCGTCACAAGTCGAAGTTCACGAATGCCCGGTTCCGCTTCCGCGTCTGCCGTGATTTGGATCGGGACGCTGGATGAGGTGACTCGGCGGCCTTTGTCAGCCGGCAGCAGCACGGCATTCACGCCGGTGCCGCTGATCATCACCTGACTTGCCGAACTCATGGATCGCCCATCGATCACGGCTTCCACGCTGGTGCCCCGCTGAAGTCCCGCGGGAAGAATGGAAAGCAGGTTTGGCTGAGCCACCGGGAAGGGGACCGGTTTGACGTCAGAATCTTCTGCCATCACAACGCAGCTTGAGACTGCCGTCAGCAGAGCCACACATGCCGTGGCGATCAATCGTCTGTTGTTCATGGTTCTGTTTCCCCGTCAGAATACGCTTAAACTTGCAGTAGCTCAGCCAGTGTTTTTCCTGAAGCTCCACAGACAGGAATGTCTGTGCCACCGGACACGGATCGATCACCAAATCAGTAGGTCAGGCTCCCGCCTGACATGATGATCGGCAGAGCCCAATGATTGGCACTGGCAGAGCCAGTGGCACACACGTCCCGTTGATAAGGTTGGCGCACACATGCCGTCTACACACGTCCCGTCGGCCCAAATTTCAGACAATCATTCGACCCAGCGACCAGCGGGAGCGTCTCGACGATTGCCGCTTTCCACCTCAACACGCCCACCACGCCATCGGGTCAAGGGCGAAGCCCTTGTCAGGTGAGTTCGTTCAACATGCCGCCGCTGACAACGCTTGTTCCGAACGGAAGCAGGCGGATGTTGCGGTCTCGTTCCTCGTAGGTTTTGTCATAGGGAATGCCGAGATGAGTCATGATGCTGGCTCCGATATCCCACGGCATAACCGGACGATCTTTGACTTCTTCGCCTTTGTCGGTGCTGGAGCCAACGACATGGCCACCGTTGAAACCGCCGCCGCCGATGACGGCTGAAAAGACCTTCGCGTAGTGATGGCGACCTCCCTGCCAGCGAGGATCGTAGTCGATGGTCGGAGTTCGACCGAATTCGCCCATCCACAGCACGATGGTACTGTCCAGCAGACCTCGGTCAGCCAGATCTTCCAGCAGAGCGGCGAAGGCCTGGTCCAGTTCCGGCAGGCGAGTACCTTTCAGAGTTTCGAAGTTCTGGCGATGAGTATCCCAGCCGCCTCGGTCGACATGCACGAACGACACGCCTGATTCCACCAGCCTTCTGGCCAGCAGGCAGCTTTGTCCCAGAGTATTGCGGCCGTACTTTTCACGCAGAGCGTCTTCTTCCTGAGACAGGTCGAAAGCTTTGGACGTTTCCGGCGACGTGATCATGTCGTATGACCGTTCGTAGAATTCATCCAGAACGGTTAGTTCGGCATCGCCGTCCATGCGGCGTTTCAGAGTATCCAGACCGGTCAGCCAGCGACGTCGGTCCTGCAGCCGATCGACCGTCATTCCGTCGGGCAGTTTCAGACTGCGCACCTGAAAGTCTTTTGCGTTCGGGTCACTGCCAATGGAAAACGGCTTGTAGGTGCCTCCCATAAATCCGGCCGCGGAATAGCGATGACCGTTCGGAACAGCAATGTAGGGAGGCAACGCTTCGGTGTAGCCTCGTTCCCGAAACACGACCGAACCGTAACTCGGATTCACCGTGCCTCGCGCGGGGACGTTTCCGGTCAGCATGATGTGGCTGGCGATATCGTGGGACGGAGACGGGTGAGTCACACTTCGCAGAATGCTGAACTTGTCCGCCTGTTTTGCCAGAAGCGGAAGATGTTCGCAGATCTGCAGTCCGTCAGCATTCGTTGAGATCGGATTGAACGTACCTCGGTGACTGCTGGGTGCGTCCGGTTTCAGGTCGAAAGTGTCCATATGCGACGGCCCGCCGCTCATCCACAAAACGATACAGGACTTCGCCTTCGTCCCGGCGTTTACACCGGAGGTGTCCGCCGCTGCCGCTCGTGAACGAAGCAGATCCGGAAGCGAAAGTCCCAGCGTCGACAGCGCGCCGACTCGGACAAAATCCCGCCGCGCCATTCCGGAACGTCGGCTTTGAGCATTCATGTTGATGTGGAGCATGGATGGTCTCCTTGAAAGTGTGTGGTGACAGCTGTTGTTCGGCAACGTCCGGGGCACCGGCAGAGCCAGTGGCACACGGATCATCAGTCAGGGTGAGTGATCAGTGATTGAACAAAAACTCCTTGGTATTCATCAGCACCCACAGCAGGTCCTCGAATTTTTCTTTGCGCTGTGAGGGCTCAATCGGCGAAGCGAAGATCAGGTCGCGTTCTTCCTTCGTGGGGAAGCGGCTGAGCGTGGTCAGATACAATTCGTCGACGGCCTGTTCGGGCGACAGGTCAGACGCGGCCAGTTGACCTGCCAGACCTTTGCTGTCGCGAAGCTTTCGTGAGATGAAGTCCGAGCTGATCATCTGCAGACTCTGGCCGATATGAGTGTCGCAGGTGCGTTCAGATTCAACAGGAGTTGCTCGTTTGGGTCGACCGAACAGATCGAGGAATTCGCTTCGCATCGACACGTCGGGCAGCTGTGTGGCTCGAGTCCCCAGCGGCAGGCCCGAGTACTTTTCCGGAATGCCGGTGACCTGACAAACGGCTTCGGCCAGCTGCTCGGCGGTCAGACGTTTCAGGTGGTAGTACGAATTGTGAATGCTGTCGGCTTCGTTCCATTCGTTTGGCTGAGACGACAGTTGATAGGTTCGCGAGTTCAGGATCGAACGGAACAGCGACTTCATATCGAAACCGGACTGGACAAATGTTGCCGCCAGGTGATCCAGCAGTTCCGGGTTGGAAGCGGGATTGGTTGAACGGAAGTCATCCGGCTCGTTCACGATGCCTCGACCCAGCAGCCACGCCCACACTCGGTTGGACATGCTTCGAGCGAAATACGGGTTGTCGGGAGCAACGATCCAGTCAACCAGTTGTGCCCGAAGATCGCCCGTCGTTTCGCGAACGGTCAACGCAGCGACAGCACTGCGGTGAACTGCATCGCAGCGGGAAGCCGCCTTCCTGGCTTCCGCCAGTGACTGATTGGCGGCGGTCAGAATGGTGTTCAGTTCTGCAGTCTTCTTCTGAGACCGCTGATTCAGAGCTGCCAGTTCTGACTTCTGCTGTTCCATCTGCTGACGAGCGATCGCTGAATTCCGCGCCGCGGTTTTGGCCGCCGGACGTCGTTCTTCCAGAACCTTCTCCGCCGCAGCCAGTTCTGCCGTCGCCGCTTCCATGGCCGCAGTTGCAGCCGCCATGCGTTCGGCGGCTTCTTCCTGAGCTTTCACGGCTGCTTTTGAAGATTCCGCGTCAGAAACGGCAACGAGTGCTTCGGCTTCGGCGACGGCCTTTTGAGCATTCGACAGATCACTCTGCGCCTGCCTGTGGTGTTGTTCGCATTCATTCGCGGCGGACTGAGCTTCCGCGAGTGCTTTTTCTGCGGCTTCGGCCAGCTTCTGAGCGGCAAGAGCCTGCTGTTCGGATGACGAAACGGTTCGCTGAGCCTGCTTGATCTTTTCGCCGGACGACTTTCTGAAAGCGGCCAACTGCTTCGTCGCGGTTTCCGCCGACTTCGTCGCGGCCGCCGCCTCTCCGTCAGCACGGCTTTTTTCCGCAGTCGCAGCTTCGACAGCCTGTTTTTCCGCTGCGGCAATCTGTGCTCCGCCGAGGAACATCGGGGACGATCGTTCCTTCGTGTCGGGATGACTGACGCTGCCACTGTCCAGCGTGTAGATGATTTCTTCATCCTGTTCACGCGTTCGTTTGCTGCGAACCTGTGAGAAGAAGGCCGCCATGCCGAGATTGTCGTCCAGAGTAAACTGCTCGAACGGATGGTTGTGGCAATGAGCACAATCGAGGCGAACTCCGAGGAACGCCGTCGACGCGTGTTCCGCCATGCCCTGAGGACCTTCGCCGACTCGGAAGAAGTTCGCCGGCCCGGATTCGTAAGCACTGCCGCGAGCCGTCAGAAGCTCTCGAACAAACTGATCCATCGGCTTGTTCTGATCCAGACTGTCCCACAGCCAGCGGTAGTAGACCCACATGCCTTTGTCCTGCAGGCGAGCCGGTTCGTCGCGATTGATCTGCAGAATGTCACCCCAGCGAATGGCATAGAAATCCGCGAACTCCGGTCGATCCAGCAATGAATCAATCAGTTGGCTGCGTTTGTCGGTTCGGGTATCGCTGAGGAATTCACGAGCTTCCGCGGCGGTCGGCAGAATTCCGATGACATCCAGATAAACTCGTCGCAGGAACTCTTCGTCACTGCTGACATCCGAGGGAATGATGTTCAGCGACTTCAGCTTGGCGTAAACCAGTTCGTCGATCTTCGAATTCAGAGCGATCTCAGGGAAGGGCACATCCGCGGGCTGAGCGGCGGTGATCAGACACGACGAAACCAGTCCTCCGAAACGAACCAGGACGGACGTTTCACCGTACGCACCGACGGTCAGCAGACCCTGTTTATCGATGGAAGCCACGGTCGTTTCGCTGGAACGATACGAGGCCAATTCCGTGATGTCGCGAACGGAGCCGTCTGAAAACCATGCCTGCACCAGCAGTCGCTGAGTCTCACCGGGAATCATCGTGCGTTCGTGAGGAAACACTTCGATTCGTTCCAGCGACGCATCACCGGCCTGACCTTCCACAGCTCCGTTGCGAATCCAGTCCAGCAGCAGGTTGTAGGCGGGATCACCTTCGGCCGTCAGATCGCCGCCACCATGATCTTCGGTGCAGGTCGCTTTCAGCAGCAACCAGCTTTCTTCGGGCTTTTGAACACTGATCAGCTCTTTCTTCGCGTCGGTGATCTGAACAAAGTCCTGATGCGGATCAGCGCTGAACAGAGACAACTGCAGTCGCTCTTTTCCTTTGGGTGATCCATGGCAGCCCATCTGGTTGCAGCCAAGATTCTCCAGAACCGGCAGCACATCGTTACGAAAGTTGTAGGCCTTCGATTCGAGGTTCCGGGTTTCGACTGTGACGGTTGCTGTGTGAGAACCGAAGGAAACCGCAACTTCCGTCGGACCGTTTTTGTGCGGAGTAATCAGCCCGTCTTCAGCCACCGACGCCATGTCGACATCTTTGCCGGTGAACTGACAGTCAGCCGTGACATCATGCAGGCCACCATCCTGATCAATGGCCGTGACTCGCAGCCCATGCACAGACCGGGCACCGCTGAGCGTCATCTGAGTCGGCGTGACCTGGATTTCCCGAACCTGCGCTGGGTCCGGCTTTGCGGGTTCGTCACCGGCATCAGCAACGCACGAAACAACAAGCAGCGCGGATACCGACAGTATCCAGCGCAGCGGCGAAGAGTTCGTGGGTCGGAGAAATTTCATCAAGTCTCTCCTCATCGCGCAGCAGAAATTCGGCTGCTATGTCTTGAGTACTGAGTTGACTGTCTGAGCGATGCTCGTCAGGCAGTCGGTGAGGTGGGAAAGTTCGGAAGGACGGTCGGCAGGGGCTGCTGAAGGGGATTCAGCAGTTGTTGGGGGAGCGATTCGCTTGAAAACGTCGTCGACCGAACAGGAATGACCTGAGAAACATTCGTCAGCCGCTTGAAGAGGGCTGACAAAAAGCAGGCTGACTCAGCAAATCCCGATCAGAAAACCACCAGACAAACGAATATGTAAACCAACTTATCCAGATTTAAGCCTTTGTCAAGTCCATTCGGAGACCACAATGCGTTGGATTGTTGAAAATGTCGAGGTGTGACAAGCGGTTCTCAGGCCGCGTTGTCTCAGCATTCTGTCGGCTTTGGACGCTGACCGGTGTGGCTACGCTTCGCTCGACAGCCGCCTACGGTCACCGCAACAGAACAAACTGACCAGAGGTGGCGACGGCATCCGCAAGATTCCTCCCCCCCGGGTTCAATCGGGAGACCCGCTGGAAACGTGATCGGCAGGTGATTTCTTGAGCCGCCGACAATTCAGGCCGGGACTGGATGCAACGCCGTGAAGAGATTTCAGGCGGGAAATCACAGCGATTCACGCCGGAGCGGGTCGAACTACAGAGCCCTGGGTCGACGCCAGGCGGCACACTGATGATCGGGGTGACGGGCCGACCTCGCGGAGCGAGGCGCCACTCTGGCACCCGAGTCGTCAGTCTTCATTGAAATTTGCCCCCACATCAGAAGGACAATCCGCTCCAACCTTCGTGCCTTTGGGTGAGTCAAACGAAAGTCAGGGTCGGTGCCGCGCAGCTCACTGATGACCGTTCTCGGAAAAAGACCGGTCGTCCCGCCGATTCAGCGCTCGCGAATCGGTTCAGTTTCGGTGATGAAACTGAACTGCTCGTCATCGCCGCGTCAGACCGTTACAGTGGTGGCTGATGTTTCGAGGTCATTGGCTGGCGAGGTATTTCCATGAGCGGGTGGTGTCTGAGTGCTGTGTTGCTGTTGAGTTGTCTTCCTGGTTTGATGGCGGGGGAGAGAGTTCGGATCGCGATGGCCGGAGATTCGACGATGTCGGATTATCCGCCGTCGAAGCCCGGTGGGGCACAGCTGTTCGGGTGGGGGCAGGTTCTGAACGAATTTTTCGACGACCGAACGACCGTGATCAATCTGGCGGCCAGCGGGCGAAGTCTGCCCAGCTTTCGATCTGAGAAACGGTGGGCGAAGGTTCTGGAATCCAAACCGGACTATGTTTTCATCCAGTTCGGCCACAACGATCAGAAAATCAAGTCTGACGATGGGATCGCAGCGAAGGGATACACGGCCAATTTAAAACAGTATGTCAGCGAAGCGAAAGCGATCGGAGCACGTCCGGTGCTTATCACTCCGGTCGCGCGGCGAACTTTCGAAAACGGCCAGCTGGTCACGATCCTGACGGACTTTGCCGATGCCACCAAAGCCGTCGCAAAGGAAGAAAGCGTTCCGGTGATTGATCTGCATCAGTTGAGCTTCGATTTGTGCCAGCAGCTGGGCGAGCAGGGCTGTCGAAAGTTTGCTCCTTCGGATTCCGATCGCACTCATTTCTCGCGCATCGGTGCAGTGGCCATGGCAGATCTGGTCGTTCAGCAGCTGCCGACCGCCGTTCCGGAACTGGCCATCCATCTGACCAGAGTGAAGCCCGGCGATCTGACGGAGTCTGCTCAGCTGCCGGTTCAGACAGAAGTCTACAAATCCGTGGATGGTCGCGACCTGAAGCTGACCATCGTGAATCCGCCGAACTGGAAGGCAACGGATCAGCGGCCTGCCATCGTCTTCTTTCACGGCGGCGGCTGGACCGGCGGCGCTCCGACTCAGTTTTCGAAACACTCTCAGCACCTTGCATCACGAGGGATGGTGTGTGTGCAGGTCGAGTACCGGCTGCTGGATCGCAGGTCGAATGACCCGCCTCTGATCTGCGTTCATGATGCGAAGTCGGCGATGCGTTGGGTGCGGAGTCACAGCGCAAAGCTGGGAATCGATCCCAAACGCATTGCTGCCGGAGGTGGTAGTGCGGGGGGCCATCTGGCGGCATTTGTCGGCATGGTCGATGGTCTGGATGATCCGGCTGATGACACATCCGTTTCTCCCAAAGCCAATGCTCTGGCGCTGTTCAATCCGGTGTTCGACAACGGCCCGGAAGACGGCTGGGGGACCGGGCGAGTCAAAGAACGGTTTCCGGAATTCTCTCCGGCTCACAATATCTCTGCCGACGATCCGCCGGCGGTCGTCTTTCTGGGGACAGAAGATCGGCTGATCCCCGTTTCTGTGGCCGAACGTTTCAAACTCAACATGCAGCAGGCCGGCGTTCGGTGTGAGCTGCATCTGTACGAAGGGCAGGGCCATGGCTTTTTCAACCCGGGAAAAGGCGGCACCGATGAATTCTACCAGGCAACGCTTCTGGCCACTGACCGGTTCCTGACGTCACTCGGCTGGCTGCCTGAAAATGAAGCGAAACCCACCGAAGCCGCGGATCCCCCGAAGTTGAACGAGAATTGACTCATGGAAACATAAACCGGCGGCGTTCAGAGGCGATTCGGCGTCCTGGTAGAAGCGAATTCCTGCATTTGGGGTGGCCGGAACCATGGTTTCGGTCAACAATACCAGCGTCAGATTCACAGATTTCCGGCAACATCTTCGGCCGGTCACCATCTTCAGAATACTCAGAGGTTTCTGCCCGATGCGCTCATCCAACCCAGCTCTCAGCGACAGTGTCTTCCACAACTTTGAAACCTACGGTGATTCGACGGTGATGACCGTCGGCGGGACGGCGTTCAAAACCATGATTGCCGTTCTGCTGGCTTTTTTGACTGCCGGTTACACGTGGATTCAGTTTCAGCAGGGAAACCCCATTCAGGGCTACATGATCGGCGGACTGATTGTCGGGCTGGTCACGTCACTGGCCACCATGTTTAAGCCGACGTGGGCACCGGTCACGACTCCTGTTTATGCTCTGGCGGAAGGATGTTTTCTGGGCGGAATTTCGGCTGTGATTCAGGCGAGCCTGGTGGCCCGGGGAGCCATTCAGCCCGGACAAAACATCGCCTTTCAGGCCTGTGGTCTGACGTTCGGGGTGCTGACAGTGATGATGTTCGTTTACCAGAGCGGACTGATTCGGGTCACCGACAAACTGCGAATGGGTATCGTGGCGGCCACCGGAGCCATTGCGCTGCTGTACGTCGTCAGCATGGTGGCGAGTCTGCTGGGGTATCCGATCGGATTCATCCACAGCGCCGGGCCGATGGGAATTGCCTTCAGCGTCTTCGTTGTCGGTCTTGCAGCCTTCAATCTGCTGCTCGACTTTGACCTGATCGACCGCCTGGCGGCCAGCCGAGCTCCGAAGCACATGGAGTGGTACGGTGCATTCGCTCTGATGGTGACTCTGGTCTGGCTGTACATCGAAATTCTGCGGCTGCTGTCGAAGCTGAATCGCCGCGACTGAAAGAACTCAATCACTCGCATTATCACGAGACAGTGCCATGTATGCGGCAGTCCCACCGAGCGCCAGGAGGGCAACTCCGTAGCAGCGCTCGGTCTTTCGGGAACACTGATCCGGCTGACAATAACCGTCGCAGGTCGCGGCTCGTCGTCGAGCCCCCCGGACGACGGGCGAATGATCGCAGACAAATGCGATGCTCGCCGTGGCACCGGGAGGAGCGGTCCCTCGCGACCAGGCTCGGAATGCGTAAGCGTCGCTCCCGATCCGAAACACGACCAGACCTCCGCGATCCTGCTGAATGCGGAAACGGCCCAGGCTGTCCGTCGTCAGGGGTGAGTCGGAGGGGGCTGACACCAGGTGAACGGCAATTCCCGGAACAGGTTCGCCCAGCTGATTCACGATTCTGATATCCAACAGCCCGTCTGCATTCATTTCGACATTGGGAACGGGAGCGGGCCGCTGAGGCAGGTTTTCGCGGTCAGCGACCGAGTCCGCAGCAAAAAGCAGACTCGGGTTGATGATGCAGACCAGGACCATGCATACAGAAATGTAACGCTTCATAAACTGCACCTTTCTGAATTCTGCGGCCACCGATCGACCCGCACTTCTGACACAATCGGCAACACCTGCTATCCTGATGCAGACATCCGCTGCCGACAAAAAGAAGCTGCGAAAAGCACATTCGAAACAATGGGTACAGCCTCCCCAGTTTGTGCGGACGATGGTTCTCAGGCAAATCCCGCCGAACCACGTGCTGATGGCCCTGAAGGAAACTTCCAATGATCTCACAGACCGCCGAATATGCTCTGCGAGCCATCGTTTTTCTTGCGGACCAGGACGGGCAGCCGCAGACAACCGCGAAGATTTCAGAGGGGACTCAGATACCGGCCGGTTATCTGGCGAAGGTGATGCAGGTGCTGAACCGCGGCGGCATCGTGAATGCTCAGCGAGGACTTTATGGTGGTTTCACTCTGATCAAGCCATCCGCCGACCTGACGGTTCTGGAAGTCATCAATGCGGTCGAACCGATCCAGCGATATTACGAGTGTCCGCTGAAAATTCCCCATCACGGACCGGAACTGTGCCCGCTGCATCGCAAACTTGACGATGCAGCTCAGCTTCTGCAGCAGTCGTTCGGGGAAAGCTCCATTGCTTCACTGATCTCTGTCCCGGAAGCCCGTCGGCCCCTGTGCCGCATGTCGGGACGTTCGCCGACTGACGGTGTCAGCGAAGAATCGGGCTGATGATGAGTGAGCGCTGCCCGTCGTTTGGCAAACTGCGAGGCTGAGACGATTGCAGTGTCAGCCATGATTTGATGAGTAGGACGGGCTTTCCAGGCCGTCAGCTCATTAAGGCGGCCTGAAAAGGCAGTCCTACAGTCAGTCACTCATTCGAATATTGACAGACCACCAGGTCGGCTTCCGTGGCGTCGGTTTGAACCGAGCCGGCTTCGGCGCGTTTTGCCTTCTCAGACTCAGGAAATCCGCTGGTTTTGAGCAAAAATTCGACGATCCCGGTCAAAGGTCCGCTGGTGAGTCGATTTGGTGCGTAGTAGAGTTCGTGCACAGTCCGCACACTGAATGCCGATGAGGTGCTCAGTTTCGGGAGAAGGCGTTTTTCCGCCCCCTGACGGCTGTTCCACACCCCCAAGCCACGGGAACCATCGATGACGATTTCCATGACGGACTACTTTCGGACTCGCAAGGCCGACCGAAAGAAGGAAACTCGCTACATCAACGTGATCAACAAGGATAACTGCACGTCCTGCAATTCGTGTGCGTCGGTGTGTCCGGTTGACTGCATCTACGAAGTGGTCAGCCCGGTTCCGTCGGAAAGCTACCACCAGATCGATACCAGTCGCTGTATCGGCTGTCAGATGTGCTTCCGCTCTCCCAACGACAGCACCGATCTGTACACGCTGACAATCTGTCCGTGGAATGCCATCGATATGCTGCACAACCCCAATGTGAAGCCGGCCGATCATTCTGTTCTGGAACCGTATTACCGGGGTTCATCAACGGACCTGACCTGGCCCAAACTGGAAGAATACGGCTATCAGCTGTTTCTGGACGGCGAGGTCTTCGTTCCGGCCTCGGAATCTGCTCTTCACGAAGTCTTTCAGCGGCTTCAGGAAGAGGCGTGGATGTACAGCGATCAGGACAACGTCCGAATCGTGGAAGAAACAACACAGTCCGGCGAAGGCTATGTTCGCTACACGGCGACCGAAGCCGGACGAGATCTGCTGGATGTGATTTTTCAGGGCTACGAACGCATTTTCATGGACTGAATTCTGCCGGCGGCGAAATCCGACCGACCCGATGCAGTCCTGTCTGACTGAATTGAGAGCTGATGTCGCTGCTGCTGGAACAGATTCGCAAGTCATACCGCGAACCCGACGGACATCGGCTGCCGGTGCTGGGGATTGAGCGATTTCAGCTGGATCGCGGCGAACAGGCAGCTCTGGTCGGATCAAGCGGTGGCGGCAAGACGACTCTGCTGAACGTCATTTCGGGGATCCTTGTCCCCGACAGCGGAAAGGTCGTGATTGACGGCCGCGATATTGCTCGACTGGCCGAACCGATGCGGGATCGATTTCGAGCTGTCAAAATCGGCTTCGTCTTCCAGACCTTCAACCTGCTGCCTGCCTTTACCGCTTTGGAAAACGTCCTTCTGGGAATGTCGTTTTCCGGCCGACCTGTTGATCGGGACTATGCCGTTTCTCTGTTGGAACGCGTCGGGCTGCAGAAGCGTCTGAATCACCTGCCGTCGCGGATGTCTGTTGGTGAACAGCAGCGGGTTTCTGTGGCGCGATCGATGGCCAATCGACCGGTGCTGCTGCTGGCGGATGAACCCACGGCCAACGTTGACCCGGCGAATCAGAGTCTGATTCTGAATCTGATCAGAGATACGTGTCGTGAGCACAACGTGACGCTGCTGATGGTGACACATGATATGGATGTTGCCAACAGCTTTGACCGCGTCGATCGCCTTGCCGATTTCAATCGACCCGAACCGGTGACTTCCGAGGTGTCGAAGTGAACCTGCTGAACATTGCATGGAAAAGCGTCAAACAGCGTCGACTGGCTTCCGCACTCACTGCATTCAGCGTGTCTCTGGGCGTCATGCTGATGGTTGTGGTGCTGGTGATTGATGATGCAGTCGATACGGCCTTCAATCAACGGGCCATTGCCTATGACCTGATTGTGGGAGCGAAGGGCAGCGACCTGCAGCTGGTGCTGAGTTCCGTGTATCGCATCCAGCCGCCGATTGCCAATCTGCCGCTGATGTACCTGCATCAGCTGAAGGAAGACAAACGCATCGAGGTGGCTATTCCGCTGGCGTTCGGTGACTTCACCAAACCCGAACACGGTGCGTTTCCGATTGTGGGCACGACCAACGATTACTTTCTGCATGAATACTCGCCTGGCGAACATTTTCAGGTCGTCGCAGACCCAAACGCTCGGCAGCTGGATGGCCTGTATGACGCAGTCATCGGATCACAGGTTGCGCTGACCAATAACTGGAAGGTGGGTGATACCTTCAGTATCGTCCACGGCAGTGCCGACAGCGGAAACGATCACGACGAACAGTTTACAGTGGTCGCCGTACTGAAGCAGACAGGAACTCCCAACGACCGCAGCGTCTTTCTGAATCTGGAAGCTGTTTACACTCTGGACGGCCACCAGAAGCCGGTCGACGAAGTGGAAACCCGACTGCGGGACTTTTACGGGAATGACCCGGCACGCCTGGAGACGGCTCTGACGCATCTGGATCAGGTGCGGGAAAAACGAGCTGAGGGAGAAAAGCTTGGTAACAAAACAATGGGCTATGGTCTGGACACGCCCGACGCCATGAAAGAAGTCACGGCAGTCTTCATCCGTATGAAGACGGGTGATGACGCGTCCGCTTTCAGCGCCATCAGTTTTGTCAGCGAGCTGAAAAATACGTCCAAAGCAATGGCGGTGAATCCCATCCTGCCGATCAAACGCCTGATGGACAGCTTCGTGGGAAATGTCCGGAAGGCGCTGGTGGTGCTGACGTCCATGATCATCGCTGTCTCGGGAATCAGTATCTGCGTCAGCATCTACAACAGCATGTCCGATCGCCGTCGGGAGATTGGAATCATGCGGGCTTTGGGAGCTCGCCGCGGAAGCGTCTTTGCCATCGTGCTGGCCGAATCTTCCGTATTGTGCATCGGAGGCGGAATCATCGGCTGGCTGATCGGGCATGCTCTGGCTGCCATCTGCGCACCGGAAGTCAGTGCCCGAACCGGTCTGCTGTTGAATGGCTGGGCAGTAAATTCATGGGAATTCGTGCTCTTCCCGGTGCTGCTGGTTCTGGGAGCTCTGGTCGGATTCCTGCCCGCCATGAGTGCTTACCGCACCAACGTCGCCGACGCTCTGCAGAGTTAGTATCATTCTGTGCAGTCGGGGCTCATCACGCGGAGCGTGATGGCTACGTAGCCGTCACTCTCCGAGTGACGAGCCCTTGCGGATCCAGGATCTTTCGGTCAGTGGCCGCTTGACTTCGTGCTACGGACTTTCGGGCTTCCCTCGCGGAGCGAGGGGCCACTTGGGGAGTGCTGGTGGCGGAGGCGTTCGGAGAGGATGCCTGTTCGGGCGTGGATGTCTCTGAGCAGGGAACTGAAATTCAGAGCAGAACACGGTGGCATGTTGTCAACAACGCAGAAATTTTTTCGGTCTTCCATTCTTTCAGTCGTCGCTGTGCTGGTCGCCGGCATGACGGCAGAGTCTGGTCCGGCAATCGCTTCTGAAGATTCTCCGACGCGACCCAACGTTCTTGTGATTCTCGCCGACGATCTGGGATATTCGGATCTGGGGTGTTATGGCGGTGAGATTAAGACACCGGCGATTGATGCACTGGCGGCGAACGGGGCTCGACTGACTCAGGTTTACAATTCGGCACGGTGCTGTCCCAGTCGGGCATCGCTGATGACGGGGTTGTATCCGTCACAGGCGGGAATCGGTGATTTCACATCAGACCGGCCCAGTCCGGATCGGGGGCCGGGGTATCTGGGGCGGCTGAACGACAGTTGTGCGACGATGGCCGAAGTGCTGAAGCCATCGGGTTACGGCTGCTATTACGTCGGAAAGTGGCATATGCATCCGGAAACCGGGCCGATTCTGCGCGGCTTCGACGAATTCTACGGATACACCAACGATCATTCGCACGATCAGTACGATGCCGACTACTACATTCGGCTGCCCGCAGGACGGCGGAAGGAAATTGATCCATCGGCAGATGAATTCTATGCCACGGACGTGTTCAACGATTACGCTCTGGAATTCCTCCGACAGGGTCAGGCTTCCGGAAAACCATGGCTGCTGTTTCTGGGGCATTCGTCACCGCATTTTCCCGTGCAGGCACCGGCAGATCGAGCGGACCGGTACGACGCTGTGTATCAGCGAGGCTGGGATGTACTGCGGACGGAACGCTATGAACGCATGCAGCAGCTGGGTCTGGTCAACGGCGACCACTGGACTCTGACCGACCGGTCGATTGTTCCTGTGGATCGCGACGACATTGCCAACGGATTTTCGGGGCAGCCGAATCCTGAATGGACGACTTTGGACGACGACCGTCGCGCCGACCTGGCTCGACGCATGGCCGTTTTTGCCGCGATGGTGGAAGGGGTCGATCAGGGTGTCGGTCGAATCGTCGAGCACCTGAAGCAGACCGGTGATCTGGACAACACTCTGATTGTATTTCTGAGCGACAATGGAGCCTGCTACGAATGGGGACCATTCGGATTTGACGGAGTCTCGCGGCGAGGCGAAACGATTCTGCGCGGGGGCAGTGATGTCCGGTCGATCGGCGGTCGCGGTACTCATCAGTCCTACGGCAGTGCGTGGGCCAATCTGGGAAACACGCCGTTTCGGCTGTACAAGCATTTCACACATGAAGGCGGAATCAGTACTCCCTGCATCATCCACTGGCCGAAGGGAATTGGTCGTCGGCCGGACTGGATCCGAACTCCGGCACATGTGATGGACGTGCTGCCGACGATCATCGAAGCGACCGGAGCTGCGTATCCTGAGACCCTGAACGGTCGGCCGGTGACTCCACTGGAAGGTGTCAGTCTGCTGCCGGCGCTTCGAGGTCAGGCGGTGGCGAAACGCTCGATCGGCTTCGATCATCAGGCCGCACATGCTCTGAGACAGGGCGACTGGAAGGCTGTCTATTCCAAACGGATGCCTCATGACCTGAAGTGGGAACTGTACAACCTGGCCGAAGATCGCTGCGAAACGCGGGACCTCGCTGATCAGTATCCCGAACGACTGAATGACATGGTCAAAGACTGGACTCAGTGGGCTCGTCGAGTCAACGTGATCTGGGAACCCGACGGCACGGCTTCCTCACAGACGCCGGAAATTGCGAACCGCCCGGTCACTGTCACTGCAACTGTGAGTGGCGATCGACTGCACGGTGTTGTGGCTGCTCAGGGAGGCAATCAGCACGGTTACGCTCTGCACTTCGTCGAGGGTCGTCCGGCGTTCGACGTGCGAATTCGCGGCGCTGTGACTCGGATCATCAGCCGAGTCCCCGTCAGTGGACAGGCCCGCCTGAAGGCAACTCTGACAGCCGAGCACATGACGTTAAGCGTCAACGATGGTGATCCGGTTTCAGCAAAGTCGCCCGGCCTGATTCCCGTGCAGCCGCAGGATGACGTCAGTATCGGCCGCGATGAACGCACCGCCGCCGGCGACTACAATGCTCCGAATGTCTTTTCCGGTCGCATCATCAGCCACCATATACTGGCACACACGGCGGCTCGATGACGGAATGAATCGGACATGTCTTGCGGAATCATTACTTTGAAGGAGCGATCTGGCGAATGCTGTCGAGATAGCGTTCGATGGCCTGGCGATAGTCTTCCGGTGGAGTGCGGCGGTTGGTTTGCCAGAGCCCGTCGTCGAGTGTCGACATCAGATGATTCCACTGCTGATCCGGAAGATGTTCGCCTTTGGCCAGTGCGTCCATGATGGCTCGTGTCTGTTCGGCTTCAGCCAGCTGATCCCAGGCGTCTGGAGGAATCTGGCCGTTCTGAATCTGCTCAAGCATCCGATTCAGATTGTCAGCCTGCTGTCTGAGCTGTTGGCGACGTTCTTCAGATGTGTTCGGATCATCGGCTTCCTGCTGAGCTCGTTTGGCAGCCTCCTGCATCATTCGCTGCATGGTTTCCGCCTGAGCCTGCTGCTGTTGTTTTTCTTCTTCAGTCTGCTCGCGTTCATCGGGCTTCTTTGAGTTGCCGTTTTGACCTCCCTGCATCTCCTTCTGAATTCTCTGCATGGCCGCCTGCGAAGCGCCGTTGCTGCCGGACTGCCCGCTGCCGTTGGCGTTGTTGCTCATGCCCATGCCGTTCAGACTGGACCGCTGCTGCCAGAGCAGTGATTCCTGAATGACTCGCAGATTGCGAGGGCGTCCAGGCAGCCCCAGCTGAGATTCGATATTGGGTTCTCGTTCCAGCTGAGCCAGAAATGCGTCCAGCGTGGGGTCACGCAGATCAGCAATGTTGGGCGGCCGAACCGGCAGAGCATCCAGGGCCTGAGCGGTTTCCCGCCGCAGCTTTTTGAACAGTTCTTCGGCCTGTTCGAACTTTTCCAGAGCCAGTTCCTGCTGCTTTGCGGCGGATTCCATCTGATCCTGTTTCAGCAGAAACGCTGCTGACTGCTGATTGAAGGTAATGCCTTCCATCACTGTCTGCAGTTCCCGGGCGAGATCGGCCACCGCTGCCGGGAGGCTCGATTCCGCCGCGCCGAACGAAGGCTGAAGATCTGTTTCCACGTCCAGCAGGTCGACTCGCAGCAGTTCCGTCACAATGGTGGTCTGCTGCTGATCGACATGGGCCATCCGGTGAAAACGATGAGCCTGAATAGCGGCCGCGGATTCTGACCATGCATCGGCATGATCCGCCAGCTGCCGAATTTCCGCCTGACGAAGTGTGACATATTCCGCAACGCCTTCCTGTCCTGTGGCTTCGAATTCCAGACGATCCACCGCTGCGGAAAGTTCGCCCAGCTGAAACACCAGGGCTTCGGCGTGTGGAATCAGGTCCTGAGTTTCCTGAGGATCACCGGCAGCCTTCAACACGGCTTTGGCGTCCAGCGAACACTGTCGAGCTGCTTTGGCGGCTTGCTGAGCATTCTGAATTGCCAGTGCGGCAACTCCCTGATCGGCCTTCAGAACCAGGGGAAACTGAGCTTCCATGCGTTCGGCCAGTTCGACCGCTTCCTTCACCAGTTCGGCAGCGTTGTACAGCCTGAGTTCCGCGAACAGAGTCCACAGGTTTTCCCGCTGAGTTTCGTCAACACGAACCCAGCCGCTGACTTCCTGAGCAATCTGGTCCTGTCGATCCTTCAGCTCCTGCAGCCGCGTCCACAGTGACGAACGGCGTCGTTTGATCATCTCCATGTATTTGGTCAGAAGTCGAGGATCGTCGCTCAGCAGTTTCGCGAATTCATCCATGATGGCTCGTCGCATTTCCGCGACTTCAGCGAACCGATCCAGATAGTCCTGGTCCAGTTCCAGAATCAGCCTTTCCCGATCGAACGGATCGCGATCGGTGCCTCTCTGAGCCGCCCGCATCAGTCGCTGAGACTTTTCGACATAGACTTCGTACATTGTGAAGGCGTCGTCGGCCTTTTCTTTTAGTTCCCGGTCCTGCTGAACCCGATCGTAGCGAGCCAGCAGTTCCTGCAGCTGTTCTCGCGCTGTCATCACGTGGTGCAGAGCGTCGGTCGCGAAGCTTTCCGCAGCGGCATCCGGTTCCTTGATCGCCGCGAACACGGAGTCGCGGGCTGGTGTGATGTGAGCTCGCTTGATCACCATCATCTGCTGGCCCACAAAAACATAGGCGGTGTCCCGCGTCGCGTCCCGCAGATCGGCGATCAGCTGCTCGGCGTCTCCCAGGTCCGTGTCCAGAGCTCGAAACTGGTCGGCGTGGCTGAGTTCCTGGTTGATGCCCTTCAGCAGGTTGTCCAGCTTCTGCTCGACCGCCGCCAGCATGGTTTCCAGCTTGACAACCTGCTCACGATATTCGCCTCCGCCGGATTTACGGTCGTTCGATTTTTCAGCAACAGCGGCCAGTCTTTCAGAAACTTTCAGCCGCGGACGCTTCATGTTCTGCTGCTGACGATTCTGATCCGAACGCTGCCCCTTCAGCATCACCGCCACCGGCGACGGAGGCATCCGGCTGTCGTTTTTCTGATCGACGTCTTTGCGATCCCTGTCGTCGCGGGACTGATCTCTGTCGCGATCAGATTTCTCAGCGTCCATCATGACGACGGCTTTGGGATCAGTCGGACGCTGACGTGAGTTGTTTGGATTTGTACTGGTATTCGGATTGCTGTTACGGTTTTGATTCGCGACGTTCGAATTCGAGTTCATCGATCGCGGATTGTTGTTCTGCTGATTGCCGTTTTTTTGATTGCCGCCCTGCCGATTTTTGTTACGAGGACGGTCGGAAGGCTTGTCTCCGCGGTTTGCAGCGATGTTGGAATCCTGCGGTCGATCCTTCGGGGCGTTTTCGTTCTTTCCCTCCGCCATGGACTGCGGTTCTCGTTCCTGATCATCGCGCTTTCCGTCGGCCGAATTCGGCTTCGAATCGGAATTCTGGTTCCCGTCTTTCCCGGCAACAGCGGTATCGTTCGGATCATCAGATTTGCTACCTGAATTTCGATCGAGCCTGTTCTGATCAGCTCTTCCGTCCCCCTTGGCGTCGGCGTCCGGTTTCGGGCGTTCGTCGTCGCTGTTCTGCTGCCGGAAATTCGGGTCGGAGTTGTTCACCATCGCGCGATCATTTGCAGGATCTGTGTTTTCCCGCGGATCGCCTTCTGCACCTTTCGTTGCCTGCTGAGCTCGCTGTTCAGCGCGAGCCACCTCAGCGGCGCGGCGTTCTGCGATGTCCTTCAGTTCCTCTTCTGATGCGATTGATATCCGAGGTCGGCCGTCAGGTCCGTTGTTTTCTGATGCCCCCTGACGATCGTTGCGGGCATCGTTGGCATTTTTGCGGCTGTCGGCCGTGGCAGCGGCATCAGTCTGATCGTCCTTCCGCATTGCTCCCGTGTTGCGGGACGGATCACCTTTTTCCGATGTTTCGGACGGATGTTCAGCGGCGGCGATGGCGTTCTTCGAGTCATCCGTGCCGGAACCCTTTGAGTTGGGCTTGTCGCCGGGGTTTTCCGGAGCGTCTTTTTCGGAATCCTCCTTCGACTGCGAATTGTTCCCCGGCGGCGATGTCTTTCCGTCAGGGTTGCCGTCCTTGTTGCGGGATGCCTTCTTCCTGTTGGAATTGTCGCCGTCCGTCGGAGACTCGTCAGATTTCAGCATCTGTTCCTGCATTTCCGCTGCCTGACGGTCACGGGCATCGGCCAGCATCTCACCGGCATCCTGAGCTCCCTTTTCCGGATTTCGATTCGTTCCCGGCTGATCCCCCAAACGAGAATCATTGGCGGCAAGTTTGCTCTCTTCTCTGCCGTCCTTTCCGTCTGCATCTGCTTTGCCTGAGTCAGACGGCGCGCCGGATCTTTTGTCGGTTCCCGAACGGTCCTCTTCCGATTCACCTTCCGAAGTCCTGTGCTGTTCTGATCCGTCGCGTCCATCTGCATTTTCGGATTCAGCCATGGCAACCTGCGGCTCGCCGGACTTCGATCTTTCTTCGCTGCCTACTTTCTGCTGTTCGCCGGATTCTGACCGAGACATTTGTGCCAAAGCCGGATCCAGTTTCACGTCACGATTGTCGGTGACTCGAACGGCATAGCTGATGCTGGCTCCTTCTTCCAGTTTCAGTTCCTTCAGGTCCAGTTTTGCAATTCCCGTCACGTGCCGGGCCAGCGGCTGATCGAGCGGAATCTCCTTCGTCATTAACACCTTTGGCTGACCGTTTTCGTCTTTGTTGTTTTCGTCATAGATCACCAGTTCGGCTTTGGCGATGCCGTAGTCGTCGTGAGCTTCATACTTCACATCCACGACATCCGTGGCGGAAACCGCCATCTCCTCGGTCGGGCTGATAATCCGGGCGACCGGTGCACTGTCCTCGATGACGTCAATGTGACAGGTTCGACGGTCTTCGTTTTCCAGATCATGGATGTTCAGCAGACGGGCACTGAAACTGATATTCTCGATCAGTTGCTGCCGGTAGCGATAGAAGCCGTCCCTGTCACGCTGCATCGTGAGCACTGTGGATACTTCTGCTTCGTCGCTGCCGGTGGTCAGCAGCAGATTGAGTGATTTCAGTTCCGAGTCCGAACGCAGTTCCAGCTGCAGTTCGCTTCCCTGCAGAGCTCGCAGACGTCCCGGAATCAGGCTCTTGTGAATCACCGGCTGATCCACATAAGACGGCGGGACGATTTTCAGACTGACATCGCTGAGTTCCGGGAAGTCAATTGCGGTGATCGTGTGCCAGTCCGTCTGCCCGTCGCCGGAAGTGACTCGGTACCGAAACGTATCATCCACATCCAGACGGCAGACAAAGGCCGACGGATCTGCTGTGTCCGCTTCGATCTCAATCTCTTCCGGTCCGTACTGAGTTTCCACGGTCAGCACAGCGGTGGTTCGAGGCAGGCCGGACTGACGCGTTACAATTTCCACCGACTGGCCTCGGGGAACGAGTCGGTCTTTCGTTTCGCTCAGCAGCTGAGTCGCGGTGATGGGGGTCAGCGGCGACAGAAAGCGACGCACAAGGACAGACGTCTGGTCGCGATTCAGCATCAGGAAGACGCAGAATGCCGCAGCGGACAATGCAAAAATCAGCGCGGCGGGCTTCAGACTGGCGGTCCGGATGACTCGCTGAGGCCTGACCAGACGGCCCATGGCGACGGCTTCGGATGTGACCTGCTGCAGCATTGCCACGGCCGTCGGCGATGACGGACATTCCTGCCCCGCGGCGAAGCTGGCTACTGTTGTCCAGCGTTCTTCCAGCTGAGGAATTTCCAAATCCACCTGACCGGCAGCTGATGTCCAGCGAAAGGCCTTCAACACAGGAATCAGCCCTGTCCACAGCCAGACCAGGACCGCAGCCGCGACCGTCACCAGGGTCAGCACACTGCGTACAGCGGTACTGGTAATGGTGAACGACCAGTCAACGGACATCGCCACCAGCATCAGTATCAGCAGCACAGCCGTTGCCAGCGCCATCGAGCGCAGCAATGCAACACCGGCCTGACGCCACCGAACGCTGGAAAGTTTCTCCTGCATCACTGCGGGAAGTCGGGACGACACAGAAGTCGAAGATGAGATGGACATGGTCTTTGAGTTTTCCGTGTTCGGTGTTCAGTTCGAAAGAGTCGCGGGGTGGCGGGGTTCCGTTTTCGGCAGGCTGTTCACCCATTCATTCATGCGGCCATCTGAAAGCCGAAAACCGAAAGCCGAAAACCGGCTCGCTATCCCACTCCCTTCCATTTCCGGATGATCCATTCCGTCTGCAGACAGCCGAAGATGATCCACAGGTATTTCCATTCCAGCCACAGCGGGCGGGTGTCGGGTTTTCGAGTGACTTTGGGTTCCAGGTCAGTCAGAGTCAGGACTTCTTCGACAGCGGTCGGCGGCAATACCTGGCCGCTGGTGATGTCGGCGATCTGTTGCGCCAGAGCTCTGTCCGATCGAGTGTCCAGGAATTCCAGCGGCACTTCGGCCTGAACGGTCAGGCTGGTTCCCGGGCGTTCCTGTTCGGCTTCCTGAAGCAGCTGGTCCACGGTGGTTCCGGTGGGTTCCACGCGATAGACCCCGGCCGACAGCTGAGTCAGGCTGGCCGAATACTGGCCCGGATTGGCGGGATCGGTTGTCAGAGGTACGCTGGTCTGTTCTCCGTCATTGTGAGTCGCCACGACCTGAAGATCGTCCGCGAGGACTGCACTGCCGTCTTCATTCATCAGTCGGACGGTGACTTCCACCGGTTCGGCTGACGTATACCGAGTCCGGTCGGTCCGAATGCGAACTCGTTCCTGTCCCACTGACAGATCCGACGCGATGGCCCAGCGCAGCAGCTGTCCCCAGAATCGGTAATGCAGTCGATCGCCTCGCAGAAATCTCAGCCGATAAGTGTCGGGGCCCGACAGATAGACCGCCATGCCTCGGCCCACCGCCTGCCAGCACAGAAACGCACTTTCTGCGGCGGCCGTTTCGACATCCGAAAATCCCCGGGGCACGGCGCTGATCAGTGTATGCGCGGCGGGTCGAGGCTGACGCCACGGAGACACACTGTTCAGCGGAGCAAACTGATTCACGAAACTCCACGCCAGCTGCGTGGCATCTTCCGTATCGGCAATCATCAAAGCGTTGTGATTGCGTCCTTCTTCGGTGACGTGAAAGGCATACCCGGATCCGCTGTCTGAAAGACTTTCGGCGGTTTCGGTCACCGGCAGAATTCCAAACAGCGGATGTCCGGGATAAGCCTGAGGCATGGCAGCATGTCCGGCGATCAGCACGACCGTGCCGCCTCGAAACTTCAGCCACTCAATCAGTGATTCCTGAGCTGCCGCGGGCAGATGCTCGGGCGGAAGGTCGCCCAGCAGCACCACGTCATACTGATCCCATTCGTCCACCGTCACGGGAAAGGTCTGACTCTCCTGACGATGACCCGTCGCAATCATTCTCGGCCGAAACAGCAGTTCGTCGCATTCGACTTTCGGATCCCGGCGAAACAGCTGAGCCAGGTAGCGGTATTCCCATCGAGGCAGCTCATCCGCCAGCAGCAGCTTGATGTCACTGCGAGTTACATTCACTTCGAAGTCGTCAAAGTTGTTCTGTTCGGTCAGTTCTCCGGACAGCGGCGTGATTGAAACCTGAAACTTCTGAGTCCCCACGGTCGACATCTTCTGATCGAACCGAACCCGGCGACTGGCGAAACCGCTGTCGAATTCGACCGTTTCCTGAGCCGCCTCTTCACCATCCTGCAGCAGGCGGACGGTGACGCTTTCTCCCTGACATTCATGAGCCTGCAGCGTGGCTTCGATCACGATGTCGTCGTTGCGCATCGCGACGCCCGGAGCAAACACGGTCTGCAGCACGACGTCTCGAACGTAACGCGGATTTCCGACCGGAATGACGTACACCGGAGTTCCGCCGAACGTGGCCGCCACATCACGCGGACTGGCGGCGTCGCTGCGATTGTGAGACATATCACTGACCAGAAACACGGCTGCCAGCGGCTGGTCAGAACGGTCCCGCACGACCTGCTCCAGTGCTGCCGAAATGTCGGTGCCGGTGCGAGCTGCTTCGTCCTGCTGACGATCCGCAGACGTCATGATGGCCCTGAGGTCCGTGGCGGGTGACTCCTGATGAGAAAGCAGCGAAAGACTGCGATCGAACGAGCTGACTCGGATGTCAGCCTTGTCCCGCAGAGTCGTCAGAATGCTCGAATTCAGGGTTTCCAGGAAGTCGGTCGTGCGACTCAGACGCGACGGCCCGCCATTCCGTAACCGAACCGCAGATGACTGAGCCACTGAACGTGCCTGCTGATCGGAGATGTCGCGAGCGATCTCCTGCAGCTGCCGCCGGATTCCCGACATTCGATGCTGAAGATCCGGCAGACTTTCCTGCCAGGCCTGCTGAGCCGGAGCTCGGCCCTTTGCCAGTGCTGCCGTCAGCCGGGTAAAAGCGTCGAATTCCGGGCCGCTGATCAGCTTCATCACAGCCGAAGCCTGAGCCGCGCGGCCGACGCGACGAGGTTCTTCAGAGGCGGAATCATTCCGCCCATCCGTCACCAGAGCCAGATGATCGCGAACTCGCTGAACGGCCGCATCGGCTGCCGACGTCAGTTCAGCAATGCGACTTTCAGGCTGATGCTGCTGCACGGCCATCGACGCCTGCTGCAGCAGAGATTCCGCCATCCCGGCGGCCGCAACGGCTCGGTCAGCGCTGCGAGTTGCCTGAAGCTGGTCATCGGTACTCACGGCCGCCTGCCAGTGCACATCATCCGACGTGCCGGGCGGGTCGACGGTGGTCATGCTGCCGCTGATATCTGTCAGAATCGCGACCGCCTGCCGCGTCGTTGCGGTTTCGACCATGATGACCGTGGGTGCCAGCAGCATCCACAATGCAACACCCAGCGCGACAGCTCGCAGAATCCAGAACACAACCGAATTTCCAGCTCCCAGAATGTGACGTTCCCGCCACAGCGCCCACGTGAAAACCGCCAGCAGGATCACCGCGCAGAACACAGCGAACGGCGGACCAAACGGTCCATCCCAGACGAAGGTTTCAGAAAAATCCACCGTGGTCGGCTTCATGCGGCAGGTCTCCGCAATTCTGTCGGTCGAAACGGATCAATCACGCAGTCCGGCAGCAGAATGTCAGCTGGTCGGTCTGCATCGTCGGCTCTCAGCCTGCGACGATTCAGAACTGCCTGCCGGAAGCCTATGCGATGGATCGCATTCATGAGTGAACCTCCGGAACGGATTCCTCACGCGAGCTGACCGGATCCGACATCGTGGCTTTGGACGCAAAGGCCATGGGGAGACCGAATCGGCTGCCGTCGTCAATGCCGGTTGTTTCTGAAATTGCTTCGCCGCCAAATCGTTCTCGCGAGATCCAGCCGGCCAGCAGCAGTTCCAATGTCATGAATACAATTAACAGAATCAGCAGCACGTGCCATGCCGGGTCACGATTGGTTCCGACGGACGATGCCAGTGACATCAGTCCGGCTCCCAGACCCGTGGCTTTCGCCATCATCCGCCGCTGTTCGTCATTCAGGAGGCTCAGATCAGACTCACCCGCTTCGCGACTGACATGAAACGGCAGACGATCGCCGGACAGCGCCAGTTCCAGAACGTATTCGCCAGGCAGAATCGTTCGCCCCGATCGAAACACCACACCGTCGGTGGCTGCGTCCGCAGTGAGTTCGATTTCGTCGCCGTGCGGAGTCTTCAGGACAGCATCCCGGAATTCCGAATCCTTCAGATGCACGGAAATCGGTTCGCCGGGCGCCAGATTGTACCGAGTTGCCTGGGGCTGAGTCAGATA
The DNA here is from genome assembly GCA_041398865.1 of Planctomycetaceae bacterium. Classification (GTDB taxonomy): domain Bacteria; phylum Planctomycetota; class Planctomycetia; order Planctomycetales; family Planctomycetaceae; genus Fuerstiella. Next base: position 30,020 of record JAWKTY010000017.1, on the reverse strand, counting down.
GGCCAGCCAGTCCTGAACCATCACGACAAACGCCGACGACTGAGCCAGGCTGCTCCACTGCAGCTTCAGCGGCACCGTCTGGATGATGACTCGCCCCTGTCCCACATACTTCTCAACCGCCAGCGGTTCTGAATTCGTCAGATTCAGCAGCACAGACACGTCGTCGTCCTGAGCCGGAGGTACGAAACGAAACCGTCGTTCGATATGGACGTCACTGGTATCGACTTTGTCATCGTCCGCCAGAGCTGCCGTCGCCGGATGATCTCGCAGAAACGGATTGATCGTCGTGCGGCGTCCGGCGTCTGAATCTTCCTGGACCATCGATTCCAGTGGCAGCGGAGACAGTCCTGTTCCGGCTGCGTAAAACAGCTGATTGAACTGTTCAGCATTCGTCCGAGGCCCCAGAGCGATCCACAGACCTCCGCCGCCGTCCACGAATTCAGCCAGCTTCCGGACCGTGTCTGAAGAAAGTTCCTGAAGTGAAGGAATCACGACAGCTGGATATTCCTGCAACAACATTCGTTCCAGCTGATCGGGTGTGGCTACGACGGGACGGTGCACGCTGGTCTGAGCCACCTGTTCGCCATGCATCCAGCCCAGTGCCGCCTGAAGGCACCACGCATCCTGTTCGGTTTCGTCGGAATCCGGAGCATTGTCGACGACCAGAATCGGCACATGATCCACGACTTCCACCACCACCGCGGCCGCATCATCTGCGGGCAGATCGTCATCGCCGTCCAGTTTGCAGTGAATGGTGTAGACTCCGGTCTTGTCAAACGTGTGCCGACAAACCGGTTCGCGACTGCTGCCGCCTTCGATTTCCGGAACTGTTTCCGTCAGCAGCACGTCATCATTGCTGGTCCACCGCAGAGTTGCCGGCTTTGACGACAGGGACGAATGATTCCGGATCTTTGCCGTCATGGTGAATGACTGGTGAATTCCGACCACCGTCCGACTGGAACGCAGATCACTGACGGACAGGTTCTGTGTCTTCCGGTCAGCGTCTTCCAGATCAACAATGTTCAGCCCGGTTCGGATCGATGTCGCAGCCAGAACCTGCTGAAACCGTTCCCAGCCCGCCGTGTCGTCCGTTTTCCAGTCGGTTGCCTGGCCGTCCGTCAGCAGGACAACCTGACGAGTCGTGACTTCCGGTTCGACATCTGACTGAACAGCCGTCAGCAGCGCGGCCAGCAGGTCGCCGCTGCCGCTGGTTGGTTTCAGTTCGGCCAGCTGACGGCTCAGAGCTTCACGAGATTCGGAGGCCATCCGAATGCTGCCGGCAGTCGCCCAAACCGGATAGGGCGAGGTCAACAACACCCGGATGGTGTCTCCGGACTTCACGTCGTCCAGCTGACGGGACACTTCGTCCCGCAGCCGATCAAACACCGTGGTGTCGCCCGCAACGGTGCGAGTTGTGGACATGGAATTGTCCAGCACCAGCACCGTTTCCGTGCGCTCCGTACTGCCGAACCAGTGACCAGGCAGCATCGGCCGAGCCAGAGCCAGCACCAGAGCCAGCACCGCCAGACATCTCAGCAGCAGCAACAGCCACTGCTTCAGCTTCCGGGCACTCGTCTTCCGAGCCGCCGCTTCCATCAGAAACTGCATCGCCCCCCATTCAATCGTCACATTGCGCTGACGATCAAACAGGTGCAACAGAATCGGAGCCGCAGCCAGAGGCAAAGCGAGTAGAAAAGCAGATGTCAGGAACACGGGAGTTGGTTTTCAGTTTTCAGTTTTCGTGGCTCTCAGCTCTTAGCTCGTGAAGGTGTCGATTTGTGATTTGAAGTTCGAAATCTCAGATTTGCTGATCCAACAACTGAAATCTGAAATCTGAAATCTGAAATCTGAATACGAATTCTCCATTCCCCACTTCTCCATTCCCCACTTCAAAACGCTCGGCTTCGCAGAAACCATCCCAGAGTCTCCGCAAGGTCCTGGCTGGTGGTCAGGCGGACGTATTGTCCTCCAAGTCCGATGACCAGAGCCTGCAGATCGGTGAGGAAGGCTTTCATGCGGGTCAGGTATTCATCTCGAACGGCGGCGGGGTCCAGTCGGACTTTCTGTCCTTCGATTTCCAGTGACTGAAACGCGGACCAGTGTCGAAAGTTGAAGTGGATCTCTTCCGGTGCCAGCACGTGCAACAGCACCACGTCGTGACCCCGGCCACGCACAATCCGCAGAGCCGTCCCCAGTTCGTCAAGATCGCCGAAGCAGTCGCTGAACAGCACAAACAGGCCTCGGCGTTTCATCCGCGGCACGTAACTTCGAATCTGCAGCCCCAGACTGCCGCCGGACGAAGGCTGAGCCGTCTGCAGGACCTGCAATACAGACTGCAGATGAGCCGCATTCTGTCGCGGCGGGAGGAACATCGAGTGATTTTCGTTCAAAATCATCGCCCCGACGGCGTCTCGCTGATGCAGCAGCAACCGAGCCAGACAGGCAGCGGCCTGGCGAGCATAATCGAGCTTACTGACTGTGGACTGCCCGAATTTCATCGATCCGCTGGCATCAATCGCCAGCATCGCATGCAGATTGGTTTCTTCCTCGAACTGACGAATGAAGTATTTGTCGTTGCGAGCGTACACCAGCCAGTCAATCTGCCGCACTTCGTCACCCGGAGCGTACTGGCGATGCTGAGCGAATTCGCTGCATCCGCCTTTGGTTGTCGAACGATGCTTCCCGCCAGCAGCCCGTCGACCACGGTTCGCGACAGCAGTTCCAGATGTCCGATCTGTTCCATGACTCGCGGATTGACCAGGTCCGCCGAATACGGTGCCGCTCCCTGTCGAACCGCGACGGGCGAAGCTGATCTGCGAAATGGAAAGAAGTTGAACATGAACGGACTCACCGGTGAACGGTGACCAAAACCAAATCCTGAAAGCGATCATCGCACGGACAGAGCCGTTGTCCCGTTAAGTCCCGGCTTTCTGAAGAGTCGGAGTCTGCTGGATGATTTTCTTCAGCACCGAATCCGCATCGATGCCGGCGGCTTCGGCGTTGAAGGTCAGGATGATGCGATGTCGCAGCACGGGCAGCGCCATGGCAATCAGGTCCTGAGTTGTGGCGTGGCAGCGTCGGTTCAGCAGGGCTCGCGCCTTGGCCGCCATCAGCAGAGCAATGGTGGCTCGCGGACCGGCTCCCCACTGCACCAGGCTGCGAATTTCCTCAGACATGTCTCCTTCGTCGGGCCGAGTTCCCCGGACAAGATCCAGAGCCGCCGAGTACACGTCTGACACCACCACGCCAGCGAACCAGAGCCTGCATTTTCTGAATGTCATCGGTATTCAGAACCTTGCGTGTTTCGAAGGCGTAGTCCGTGGTTTGTCGCCGAGCGATCTCCATTTCTTCCGATCGACTGGGATATCGCACATGGATCTTCAGGAGAAAGCGGTCCAGCTGAGCTTCCGGAAGCGGATACGTGCCTTCTGTTTCCACGGGGTTCTGAGTTGCCAGCACAAAGAACGGCTGCGGCAGTCGATAGGTCTTGCCACACACCGTCAGCTGACGTTCCTGCATCGCTTCCAGCAGAGCACTCTGGGTCTTCGGCGGAGTGCGGTTAATTTCGTCTGCCAGAATCACATTCCCGAACAATGGACCTTCCACAAACTGGAAAACTCGCTTTCCCGTCGTGTGATCTTCCTGCAGAACTTCGGTCCCGGTGATGTCCCCCGGCATCAGATCCGGCGTAAACTGAACCCGACGGAAGGTCAAATCAATCAGCGATGCCATCGTCGAGACCAGCATGGTTTTGGCAAGTCCCGGCATGCCCTGCAGAATACAGTGGCCTCGGCACAACAGCCGCCACCAGCAGCTGTTCGCTGACTTCATCCTGTCCGACAATTACACCGCTGAGCTGTTCCCGCAGCTGTCGGAACTGTTCGTGCACATGATCGACAGCTGCCGCCACATCCGGAGGCAGCGGTACCGCTGTTGCGGACGCTGTTGCCGTAGGTACGGTGGGCTGAGCGTGACCGTTGTCTTTGGCGGGGTTCTGAGTTCTGGTTTCGGAAGGCATACGTGTCATGGTTTCGGTGTGACCGGAGGAACGTGACCTCGATCACCTTTCTTCAGTCTGAAGGTCTGAACGTCGAGCTTCTTCTGCGCTGATCAGTTCGTCGGAATCGAGATCCAGTTCGGCGAACTGTTCGTCGTTGCCGGGAAATTCCTTCCGGCTGAGGTCATTGTCACGGTTACGGTCCATGCGAACAAACCAGTCCGGGCCTGGCTCGGCTGTCGACGTCCCTGAACCCAGCTGACGAATGGTGGCCAGTTCCGTATGAGCCAGCGGACCCAGCCCGAAACAGATGCGGATGGTCGAACGAGCTTCGTCGGGTGTGATCCGGCCATCACCGTTTCCGTCAAAAGCCGTCAAACGTCGCTGCAGTTTTCTGAGTTCCCGAATGGTAAAACGACCGTCATCATTGGGATCGACCACCGGCAGCATCGGATAGCCATCGTCCACAGCTCCGACAGAAATCTGGTCGCTGAATTCGCTCTGGACGGCAGAGAAACTAACCCGTGTTCCATTCAGAGAAACACTGAAATCGTTTCCTGAACCGGACACACTGCCAATGGCCGCCATCAGCGATGGTGACACGGACACCATCTGCAGCTGAGACGTTTCCGGATGCTGAGTCGAAAACGAAATTCGGAAGGTCAGATCCGCGTCACAGGTCTGCAGCAGACTGAGTTCTTCGTCGTCCAGGCGATCGTTCCCGTTGACGTCAATCTTCGCCAGGCGTTCCGCAGCCTGCCGTGATGTCGATGAGTTCTCGGCGCTGTCAGGATCGGCGGCATATCTCGATCTCAGGTGTTGCCAGACGGATGCAGCTGTGGACTGACTTGGCAGAGCGTAGATCAGTCGGCCATGACCGGCATTCGTGACCTGCAGTCGAGGATCACGGGCGACATCGTTCAGTTCGGAATACTGAACGATGTCGTCACGATTCAGATCGCATTCCTGAAACGACGTGACCGACATTTCGAGTTCGCTTTCGCTGATGATTCCATCCCGATCCCGATCGAGAACTCGAAACACCGGCGCCTGATCGGATCGATATCGCTGAAAGTGATCGTTCAGAAACAGCAGCACCGGACCGTCGACCCAGTTCGTCAGCAACCAGCGAAGTTCTTCGGCCGAAGGCGGCTGCTCGGTAGCAGCCAGATAACGTTCAATTCTTTCGTGCAGACTGGCCGGTGCCAGATAAGGCGGCAACTTCGGCTGCTCCACTTCAGCAGTCGTTGCTTCGCCTTCCTCGCCCGCCTCGCCCTCGTTCAAATCTGCACTCTCTGATTCCGGACTTTCCGACTCCGGAATCTCAGCGACGGCTTCTGCTCTCACTTTATTCAGGACGTCGCCGGTGACTTGATCGGCCAAAGCTTTCAGTTGTTCCAGCAGAGTGACTCGTTCTGCTCGCCAGGCTTCGGGATCCTGAGCAAATTTCAGCAGATCCTGAACTCGTTTTTCCCGAGCCTGCTGATATGGTTCTCCGTCGATCGTGAGAATGGCATCCAGAAGAATCAAAGCGTCGGGCAGAGTCAGCAGCAGGCGCAGGCGGGGATTCTGAATGTCGGCGGCTTCAGGCTGAGTTCTGTTGAGATGCCCCATCTGATACTGAGGATACCGGGCAGCCGGAGTCGTTGGCTCGGACTCTGTCTGCATGGTTACGCCGAGCGGCATTGCGGGGCCGTCTGCCGCCTGAGCAGCTGCCAACACCTTCACCGACACCGGCTTCGAAAACGTTTCCGGCAGCTCGGTCCTTTCCCGAGCCGTCTCGGTGACGGATGTCGTTTGCTGTTCATCCCCTCGACTGACCGACGGCAGCAGAACAAAGCAAACCGCCAAAGTCAGCATCGTGAAAACATACGAGCCAGTGGCGCTCCGCCGGAGCCCAGCCTGCAGGCAGCCCAAGCGACGCTGACGCATGCTTTCATCAGTTTGAGGCCTGACGGTGTTCATGCCAGCACTTCCCGAATCGGCTCGCCGCTGGTGATGGGAATCGGGCGTCCGTCCGGAGCTCGCAGATTCACGCCGCCAACACCGGCTGCATGGCACAGTGTACTCAGCAGGTCTTCCGCAGAAATCATTCCGTCAACGACTTCCATTCCGTCGTCGCTGGTTCTGCCGAACGCCTGACCTCCGGCAATTCCGCCACCGGCCAGAACCGCCGACCAGGCGTTTGGAAAGTGATCCCGTCCCACCGACGGGTTGATGGCCGGAGTTCGTCCGAATTCGCCCATCCACAGAATCGTGGTGGAATCCAGCAGTCCCCGTTCGTTCAGATCGGTCATCAGCGCTGACCAGCCGGTATCAAGATCGGCGGACAGACGAGCGACTTCGGTGAAGATATCGGAATGAGTATCCCAGCCGATCCCGCCGCTGCTGGTTCCCAGCGACACTTCCACAAAGGAAACTCCGTGTTCGATGAGTCGCCGAGCCAGCAGGCAGCCCTGGCCAAAGACGGTCTGTCCGTATCGGGTCCGCACTTCGTCGGGTTCCTTTGTCAGATCAAAGGCCAGAGCGTCTTTGCTGTTCATGAGCTGCACAGCTCCTTCGTAAATCATATTGTGAGTCCTGACAGCTCCGCCGGAATGGCTGGCAAGGAATTCCGACTGCAGTCCCTTCCACATCTGCAGCCGCCTGTTCATTCGGTCTTCCGTCACCGCTTCGGATCGACTCATTCCCTGGACCTTCAATTCGGGAAACCCGCTGGCTCCGGTGGTGACTCCGCCGGGCAGGTCGGATGCTCCGACAATCAGCGGACTGTATCGAGGCCCCAGAAAACCCGCTCCGAAAGCGTCCTGATTCAATGCTCGGTACGGCCCGACGCTGACGAAATCCGGCAGTCCCGGAGTAAACTCGCTGAGCGAATTCGCCAGAGACGCACCAATCGACGGGTACTGGAGAGCTCCCATCGGAGTGTGTCCGGTTCTCATCAGATACGTCCCGCGGCCATGATCTCCCTCATTGGTACTCAGACCGCGCAGCACAGCCAGTTTGTCTGACATGGCGGCCAGTTTGGGCAGATGTTCGCTGAACTTCAGCCCGGGTGAAGCCGTTTCGATTTCCTTGAATTCCCCGCCGTTGGCATGGCCGGGTTTCAGATCCCATGTATCCATCTGAGACGGCCCACCGCTCATCCACAGCAGAATCACATGCCGGGATTCCTTCTTCACGGCCGCCTGTTGCTCGGCAGCAAACGTCGGAAACCAGCCGCTGGCGCTCACACCACCAATTCCGGCCGCCAAAGTCGATAATGCTCGTCGTCGTGTCAGCATGGGTTTTCGGTTTTCGGGGTTCAGTCTCTGCAAGTCAGGCTCCTGCCTGACAGTTCTGAATTCGTCAGGCGGGAGCCTGACCTACAAAATACGACCTGCAAACGGGCGCCAGTTTCAAGTCTTCAGATTCCAAATGTGAAATCTCAATTCCTGAATCTCAAATTCCGGTTCCGGCTCAAAGCCGCAGGTCCAATGCCCCACAACCCGGCGGCCCCGAACCCTGAAACCTATCTTCCTCAGTGATTAACAGTGAATTCTGCGCTGTTCAGCAGCGCCCATAGGATGTCCGAAAGACTTTCTCGAAGAACTTCTCCGGAGGCATTGTCGGGAAGGAAACTCTGCAGCAGTTCCGATTCGGATGCCGTCGGCTGACGGGACAGAGTCGAGAAGTACAGTACTTCGATGCGCTGTCGATTGCTGAAAAACGGTGCCTCCAGCGATGACAGCAATCCGCTGCTGGACAGTCCGGTGGCACTGTCGATCAGCGTTCCGTTCATCAGCGTCAGGGCCTGAGGAATGCCGCCCTGATATTCCGTGGGACGTCCGGCCGGAGTTCGGAACTGCTGCAGAAACTGTTCACGAGCCCCGTTCCCGAAGCGGTTCACAGCAAGGCTGTAGGCATTGCCATCCGTTTCAGGTGTCAGCATTGTGGCCACGCTGATGCAGTCGTACACCTGTTCTGCGGTCAGAGTCTTGACGTTCATCTGAGCAAAACAGTCCACTCGTTCATCATCATCCGTGGGAGCTCCGCTGGACAGCCGATAGGCATCGGACAGAGCGACGACTCGAAACAGTTCCTGCAGACGGAAATCGCTCTGAATCAGCCAGCCAGCCAGCAGGTCCAGCAGTTCCGGAGATCGCGGCGGATGCTGCATTCCCAGATCATCCATCGGATCCACAATCCCCCGGCCGAACATCTGTCCCCAGACTCGATTCGCTGTTGCTCGAGCGAAATACGGATTCTCCGCTGATGTCAGCCAGTCGGCCAGCAGCTTTCGCCGAGCATCCGGAGCAATCTCAGTCAGCTCATCGTCCGTTCCCAGAAACTTCGGAGCGACGGCAACTTTGCTGTCCGGCAGAGTCACTTCTCCGTGATCAACATCCCGGACCTGCATCACCGTTGACGCGGATTCCAGAGTCCCCCGAGGTCGGCTGATTCGAGCAAAAAACGCAGCGAATCCCCAGAAATCCTTCTGAGTCCACGCTTCGAACGGATGGTCGTGGCACTGAGCACATTCCAGCCGCATTCCCAGAAACACTCGGGCCGTCCGAGCTGCCAGCTGATCCGCATTCAGCATGGCGGCACTGTAAAACAGCAGCGGCCCGGAATGAGACAGACGGCCTTCTGCCAGCAGCAGACTGCGAGCAATTCTGTCGTACGGTTCGTTCTTCTGAAATTCGCCGGCCAGCCACTTATCAAACGCTTCCACTCCGCCAAAGCTGGTCAGATCAACACCTTCCGGAATCAGAAATGTGCGGAAGCTGGCAGCCAGATGCGACGCATGATCGGAACTCGCCAGCAGACGATCAACCAGTCGTTCGTAGCGATCCGTCGACGAATCCGCCAGATACTGCCGCACTTCCACAACACCTGGTGTGCGTCCTGCAAGGTCCAGATAAATTCGACGCAGCAGCTCTTCATCCGACGCGGGCTGCACAGGTTCCACCTGGTGCTGCTGCCACAACTGATTCATCACGGAATTCAGATCCTGAAGGGCCTGCGTCCGACTGCGAGCATTCACCACAACCGCCGGCCACCGATCCGGAGAATCCAGCAGTGTCGGTGGAACCGCCTCGGGAAGTTTCGAAGACGCGTCGACTGACGATTCAGGCTTCGGCATCTCCTTCTCTGAAGTGTCCGGCCGTTTCGGCACGTCCCCGGCCACCAGGGCAACAGGCTGAAGCTCACGCAGGCTCAGATCCGGCCCGGGAAGTGCAGCGGTCACAGCTGCGGAAACATCCGGAGACGAGGCCATGACGACAAAGTTCTCAACGTCCTGAACCGGCAGATCTCCCGGAAACGCTTCGGCAATTCGGAAGCCGACATCCTGAGTTGTGGCGGGTGAGTACCGGAAAGCCAGATGTTCGGGCTGAGTCACTCCCGTCACTTCGCAGTTCAGCGGCAGATGAGTCCGCGGGTCGACCTGGAGTGTCAGATGCACTTCTTTCACTTCCGGGATCCTGACCGTGACAGACAGTTCCAGGCGCTTTTCGCCGTCGACGGACATCGGGCGACAGGATTCGTCGGCGATCTCTGCGTCGTTCGGAAAACCACCCGGAAAACGCTCGCCGGAACCGTTCAGCAGCAGTGCCAGCAACGCTTTTTCTGACGGATTGCCGGACTGCCGGAATCGTCGCCGCTGAATCTGAGCGACCGCGGTGGGATGACTGAGGGCAAACCCATCCCGCAGGTTGACCAGTTCGCTGCCGGAATCACAGTTCACTGCAGCGACACCATCCGATCCGCTCATCCAGCGCTCGGTTGTGGGACGAATCAGGTCGTCCACCTGAATCAGCGTCTGCTGCTGCAGCGCCTGAATCATGTCGGCCCAGGTGCAGGTGGCGGACTGAGGTAGCAGAAACAGGCTGCAGAAAATCGCCACCGACAGCGCCGCAGCGATCGGCAGTGTCTTCAGCCACCTGGCCCCGTGACTCAGCGATCGCCCGGCCCGAGTCAGCGAGGTCTCGGACAGCCGGGGAGACGTTCCCCATTCCTGCTCGATCAATCCATCCAGTCGCTTCAGCAGCGAACGGGGAATCGGCGGCGCGGCACAGGCGTCGTTCAGCAGGTGTTCGACTTCCGGATCAGCCAGCGGCTGAACGGAATGATCTGAAGGTGAGTGGTTCATGTTGACGGTCGATGTGTGAATCCTGACATTCGGATTGAGCTCCCAAAGTTTTGTGACCCGACGGAAGAACCGTCCCCGGCCGAGTCATCCGGTTTGATTTCCTGCGAAACTGCATCACTCGCCGATCGCCCCGCCGGAAGATTCGCAACATCTTCCTGCAGGTCCCGCATTTCCATCCGGTGGCGAAATTCCCGGCGTGCTCGAAACAGAATCGATTCCGCTGCCTTCTCCGTGCAGTCCAGACGATCCGCGATGTCCCGAACACTGACGTGATCGATGTATTTCCATTCCAGGGCCAGACGGTACTGTTCTGACAGACCATCCATCACCTGACGCACCTGCTGCCGTCGTTCGTCGGCCTCGTGAACTGCCGCTGCGTCTTCGTCGTCCGACACCGTGCCCGATCGCCGAGCGTCATCGATCAGATGCTGAACGCGAGCCACCGTCCGAAAATGGTCGGCAATCTTGTTTCCGGCAACGGATCTCAGCCATGCCGCCGGACACTTGATCAGCACGTTCGGGTCGGCGGCGGCCCGAATCAGAGCCAGCACCGCTTCGCTCACCACATCTTCCGCCAGATGACGATCCTGATTGACCCGGATGTACACGAATCGCCACACCGTCGGCAGAAAGCAGTCACTCAGGTGCTGCACCGCCGCCGGGTCCTGTGTCCGAAGCCCTTCCAGGAATGCCGAATCGTTCAAAGTCACATCTTTCCGGTGAAATCCGCCGTGAGCCAGATGTCTGCCGCTTTCAGAATTCAGTCGCGCCCCCGTCGGCGATCACGCTGAAAAAAGGGGAAAAGAGGTTCGGGTTTCAGGTTTCGGGAGGCGGACAGGCCAGCTCGATCCTGAAACCTGAAACCCCGGAACCCGAAACCGCTCAATTTTATCCTCCCTTTTTCTTCATCCGCACGATGCCGTCCCAGTCAGACGGGGCACTGCGGTCGTGCTGAGTAATCAGCATGACCAGAAAATCCTGAGCTCGATCTTCTGCCGGCATGCTGTGCAGATACTTCCAGGCCGCGGTCCAGTCGCCAGCGGTGAATCGTTCGAGCCCCAATTCGAAATCGTGCAGGTGCTGCCCCGTCAGTTCCGGGCACTGTTTCTCCGAAGGCACCAGCTCGCTGACCACCAGCGGGTTTTCCATCCCATACGGCAGAACTCGCAGCAGCCGACGAACACGCCCTTCAAAGCGATCCTCGGCAGCTCGAATCAGTCGGTCCAGGTTGTCGTCGATCAGAATGGAAACGTGTAACTGCCGAGTCATCCCTTCCAGGCGACTGGCCAGATTGACCACCGGGCCGAACACCGTGACCTTCACCTGTTCCCGAGTCCCTATCTTGCCCGCAACGGCGCGACCATGAGCAATCCCGATGCTGGTTTCGAAGTCGGTCAGCGGATGATCAGGGTCAGCATGAGCTTTCGCGAATTCTTCCCGAATGGCCAGAGCTGCTCGACAGGCATTCAGAGCTGCATCTTCAGAACTCAGCGGCCAACCCCAGAATCCCAGTGCCGCGTCTCCCTGAAAGTCGCCGGTGACTCCTCCGAATCTCAGAATCTGACTGGTCATCACTTCCAGAGCCAGGCTGACGCGTTCCAGCAGCCCGGTCAGATTATCGGCCTGCTCTTCTGCATGATGACTGAAACCTCGCAGGTCGCAGAACAGCACCGTCACGTCGCACTCCCGAGGCTCAAGCAGAGACGTATCCAGATCCTGCCCCAGAGCTTCCAGAACCGGCGGAGAAAAGAACTGGCGGAGGCCCGTCTGCTGTCGTTCCAGTTCCCGCTGACGCTGCAGTGACCCGACAATGTCAGCGATGAATTCTGTGAACTTGATATCCGCGTGCAGACGCTGCTGATTCGTCTGAGCTCCTTCACCGGGACTGCGTCCGGCGACATACAGAGCCTTCTGAATTCCGGTCAGCGGTTCGGCATCTCCTGCACGATCGGATTCCGCCCCCGACGAACCGGCCGCCAGAGGAGTACAGAATGCCCAGTTGAAACCGGCGTGCTGAGTATAGTGGCTGTCGCGATCTCCGACTTCATCCCACATGTGCAGAATGGTCCGCTGCTGCTCAACAGCGCTGCGGATCAACCGAGTGCTCGGCTGAAGCGATCCGTCTGCTTCGAACCTCCGCTCCTGATGCAGCACGGCGGTCTTTGTCGTCGCCATATCCAGCGAGACCACGGCAACGCCTTCCGCATGCTGAATTCCCGCCAGCAGCAGATTGGCCAGTCGGACAAACAGGTCTCGTTCAACACCGGATTCCCGAATCACCGCCGGCAGACTGGTCAGCACTTCGATCCGTTTGTCCGCATCTTCGTACCGCAGGTTCTTCAGCTGCCTTCGATCGATCGCCAGCTGCTGAAACGACTGATTGCCCGGCGAATCGCTCTGCGTCACCTGAAGCACTTCGAACCGGGTATCGCCCAGCACAAACGACTGTCCGGATTTCAGATCGGCTTCCCGCACCGACCGACCTTCGCAGAACGCGGGGTTGGCAGCCGCTTCCCGCAACTGCAGTCGAACCCCCCGACTGCCCGCAGTCAGCACCGCATGATGTCGCGAAATCCGATCATCCCAGTCACAGACAATGTCATTGTCCGCAGCTCGCCCCAGCGCATAATGTCTGTCATCCACCAGCAGCAGCTGTCGATCCAGCAGTCGGTTTTCATGAAACGCAAGCAGTCGATGCATCAAAACAATGTCATAGAGATGAGGCCCGGAAAAACGCACATTGTGCCATTGTGCCACCGAACTCGGAGTTCTGACAGAGCCCGGTTCCCGAATGCTACCGTGCTCAGGAACACTTTTCAGTCGAACGGACGGACAGGAGTTCTCAATTCCGCAGTCACCTGACCAACATTTCCATCATTCGATCGATGCTGACGGGATCAGTCGGACAGAATCCGGCAGCCCTTGCTGTTGTCTTTCAGAGTTTTAATCAGTTCTTCGGAGACGCCGGTGCCTCGGAGGTTGATCAGCTTGAGACTGGGCAGCGGCTTGCACTGTTTCAGGTGCACGTCTTCGACGTGAGTGCCTTCCAGATTCAGGGTCTTCAGCTTGGGGCAGCCAGAAAGGTATTCGAAGCCGACCACCTGGACGCCGGTGTCTTTCAGTGAAACTTCCTCGATCTCTGGAAGATAGCGAAGACTTTCAAATGAGTACCGTTCCGGGATTTTGGCCCCTTCGAAATTGATCGTCGTGACCACAAAGTCCGGAGCGGGAAAGTCGTTTTCTTCGGCCAGCCGTTTGATCTGCCTCAGCGAACTGCTGCCCGTCACTTCGGCTCCCCATTTGATATAGCCGATCAGTGTGCCGTCCCGACCGCCGTAGCCGAACGTGATTTTCGGGTGCTTCTGCCTGAGCTGAGCAATGAACGCGTGAGTGACGCTGGCATCTCCAAGGCCGATGTGTTGAACGTCTCGCGCTTCAGCAGAGGTTCGATGGCTTTGTCGGTCAGGTGCTTTCCATTGATGGTCAGCGATTCCAACAACGGCAGCGAGCAGATCCCGGCGACGCCACTATCGGTGACGTTCTTCGAATCAATTCCCTGACTCTTGAGTTTGACAAGCTTCGCAGTTTCAGCCAGGCCGGAATCCGTGAACGAGCAGCCGAAGGTCATGCTGAGGCTGCGAGAGGTTGGGCATATTCTGGACGATCTCGCGGACGGCTTCGTCGTCAATTTTTTCGCCGGATAAAATGACAGCATTCATGCTTGGCTTAAATCCGAAGTTTCGAATGCCTTCTGCAGAGATGTCATCAAACAACAGGTGCATGAAATCCACGTGGGGCAGCTTTCCCGGGATTTCATGCCCTCGTCCGTCAGATGAGCTCGCCACATGGTCAGCAACCAAAGCGTCGGATTTTTTCGAGATGTTTGAGGCAGGCATCCGTTGTCTGACAGCCGGAAAATTCAGTTTGACGAGTCGACGCAACGGGACAAGTCGCGAGAAATCGTCATCCCGGACGGACTGGCAGTCGGAGAGTCCGATTTCTCGAACGAAGAATGGTTTGGCTGGCAGTTGCTCAATTCGATTGACTGCGACTCCCGACGCTTTCCAGTCCAGCAGCGGCTCGCCCGCTGGTCCGTGCAGATCGACAAACAGTGATCCTCCGACCGACAAAACCCATTCCGCCACCTTTCGATCTTCGTCCCAATCCACCGTGCCACCATTCAGAACTCGGCAACCACCCCGGAGAGACATTCGGAGGTGGGCAATTTTGTCAGCGGAGAATTGTGTGCCCTCAATGTTCAGTGTGTCTGTCATCCAGCGAAGGCCATTGACAGCCTCATAGTTACTGTCATTGGCTGCAGTGCCTGACAAATCAAGAGACTGCAGGCCATCAAGCAGTGATGGCAGAGCATCAATGTCGTGCGGGCTGACGTTGGAATTCGCCAAAGACAGCTTACGGACATATCGCAGCACATTTTGCTTCTTCCAGCGAAACAACGAAGTTAATGAACCTCGCTGCAGAGTCTGCACGCCGCTGAGATCGATCACATGATATTTCAGGTTGCCCTCCGGAAATTCGTCGATCGCCGAAACCACTGTCTGTTCGCCATCACACACCGAAACGGTGACGCGACCGCCTTCCAGAATGATCCGAGCTGCAAGAAAGCGAGCCGGATCGAAGTTGCCGCCGAAGATGCGGCAGTTGGGCAGCTGCTTTCGCAGCGTTCCGGTGCCGCCGGATGTGATCTGTGTTCCCGGAATCAGCAGGTGAGTCAGCGTGCTGAGCTGACTGAGGCGATCGATGCAGTCATCAGACACCGGAGCTCGGATCAGGCCCAGCAGACGAAGTTTCTTCAACTGGCTCAGCGGTTCGATGCCGGCATCCGTCAGAGCGAGTTCATCAGTGGTCAGATGCGTCAGATTTTCGAACGTGTCACAGATCAGACGCAGGCCCGTGTCTGTGGCTCCCGGCCCGGAAAATCGCAGCCCCTGCAACTGTTTCAGATTTCGCAGTTCGCTCAGCCCGGCATCGGTCACTGGACAGGAAAACGTCAGATTCTCCAGTTGCCGGAAGTTCCCGACCACAGACAAACCGGCTTCTGTCACCGACGTTTCTTCCAGGGAAAGTCGCTTCAGTGTAGACAGGTTCTTCAGCGACCGGAGCGCCTCGTCAGTGATGGGACTGCGATCCAGCAGCAGTTCCTGAATGACCAGGCAACCGCCGAGTTTCTGCAGGTCCGCATCCGTCAGTTGAGGCAGGTCGTTGAGGTGGGCCGCGATGACTCGCACAGGCACATCCGGCAACTGAGATGCCTCCGTGGCATAGAAGACGGCATCTGTGCCGTCGACAACTCGAACAGCTCCGCCCAGCGCAAGCACCGACTCAGCGATTGCTCGCTCCGAGTTCTCAGCACTCAGTGGAGCAATTGTTTCCGTCATGACGGTCTCGACCGCCTGAGTCTCCTGCGGCTGTTCAGGCGCCACAACGTCCGGCACCTGCTGCACTCGGGAACGGCTGATGATGAAAGCCAGTCCGATCGTCAACACGACAGCCGCAATTCCGGTCAGCCAGCGCCAGTCTTCCCACCATGCATGGGCGACCGATGCCTTCTTCGTTTTCTGTTTCGACGACTTGGCGTGGCGATTCGGCTTCCCGGATCGCTGATCAGATTGCTGAGTTCGTCGTCGTTTGGGTGGCAGATCAGAAGAGGGCCCCATCAATCAACTCCGGTTGCGGGATGAGCCGAACGCCGTGAAGAATTTTGAAAAGGAAAAACACTGGCCTCGATCGGCCAGCCTCCGTAGAAGGTCAGGCTCCCGCCTGACTGCCTGCGTTGAACTGTCAGGCAGGAGCCTGACCTACGGATTTCTCTACGGAACAAACACTAATTCGCACTCCTGAGGGAGCAACATTTTCAACCGCCGAATTCCTTCCGAGGAAATCTGTCCTTCTGACAGAGTCAGTTGAAACAGCTTCATCGTTGACAGCGTCCCGACGTCTTCATCATGAAACTCGGTCTGTGCAATGTTCAGTTCGGTCAGAAACGGGCAGCCGGTGGCGACGTCGCTCAGGTCCGAAACGGAAACGGAACTCCCTGCCAGCGACAGCCGCTTCAGTTCCGAAAACAGCAGACTTCTGGCGTCGCCCGGACGCAGTGTCTTGATTCCCGACAGATCCACAGCCTCAACTTCAAAGTCAACTTCCGGAAACCCTTCAAACGATTCGAACCGCTGAGGTCCGGATGAAGTGATCACTTCCAACTTTCCTCCGAGACTCAGAATGCGAGCCACAGTGCCTCGTCGTTCATCAAATCGTCCGCCGTAAACTCGACACGTCGGCAACTGCCGCTGAATTTCCGCAACCGCACGTGACGAAATCTGAGTGCCCTGAATCAGCAGTTGCTGCAGTGAATACACCGCCACCAGATGAGAAGTTCCGGCATCCGTAACGGGTGCCAGTGTCAGTGACAGGGTTTTCAGATTTGTCAGCTTTCGCAGATGCACCAGTCCCAGATCGGTGATCGACGAACGTTCGACAAACAGGTACTCAAGGCTGCTGAATGATTCGCAGATGGTCTTCAGACAGTCGTTATCAATCTGCGATCCGGAAACATAACAGCGCTGCAGCCGGTTCAGCTTCTCCAAGGCTCCAAACCCGTCGTCAGCGACCGCGGTTTCCAGCAGAACCAGTTCCGTCAGGTCGGTCAGATTGGCCAGCGAAACCATTCCTCCGCTGGTCACCGGACAAGCCTGCAGATTCAGCAGTTCCAGTGAGTTGAGACTTTTCAGTCGCAGCAGGCCAGCGTCGGAAATCGGTGTGCGAGCGAGATTCAGCTCGCTCAGAAGAGGAAGTTTCCCAATGCGAGCCAGATCTTCGTCCTTGAGTCGTCGGCAGTCACTCAGGTCGATGGCTGCAATATCAAACGAACCGGATGGCAACTGGGATCGGGAAACCAGCATTCGCGAACCGTCTCCACTGAGACTCAACTGTCCGCCCACGGAAAACACCCATTCTGCAATTGGGAGCTGATTCACTGTGATCGCGGTCGGATCACCGTTGCCTGGCCCCGGCGTCACAACCCCGGAGCCGGATGTGTCCGGAGTTCCCGGATTGGCAATAGAACTGGTCCCTGCCGCAGACTGATTCACCGAGGCTGATGTTCCGCCGGTCGGATTATCCTGGTTTGCCCGAAAGACGACAGCCAAAACGATTCCACACGCTGCGATCACCAGTGCCAGCGGCAGCAGCCGCCTCCAGAGTTTTGGAGGTTGATCGTCGAAAGCAGCATTATCGTCGAAGTCTTCTTCAGGGACCGGTGCTGAGTCCGCCGTGGCCGGCCCGGGCAGTTTGGCATCGGATCTCGCTGCCTGGCTCTGCGGTTCACGTGAACTGCCAGATGATGAGGACCTGCGAACATCCGACGAAGCGGATCCGGAATTCTTCTGTTGTCGAGCACGTTCCAGAATCTGATCGATCAGTTCAATCAGTTCCTCCGCCGACGCCGGCCGCAGTCCGATGTCCTTGGCCATCATACGTTGATACAGCCTGTTCACGTCGTCAAAAACCGGATGGTTTGATTGAGGCAGATCCGGTGGATCCTGAGTGGCATGAGCATGCATGAACTGGAACGCGGACTGATCGTTTCCTGTTCGAAACGGACTTCGACCGGACTGCAGAAAATAGAACGTTCCGCCCAGAGCGTAAATGTCTGTGCGAGGGTCAACTTCGTGTGACGTCCATTGTTCCGGTGCCATGTATTCGGGAGTTCCCAGAACCTGTCCGACGCCCGTCAGGCCCGCGTCATGGGGGTCCACCGAATCTGTCAGCCGAGCCAGCCCGAGATCAAGAAGCTTGATGACTCGATCTTTGGTCGAATACAGCAGATTCGAAGGTTTGATGTCCCGGTGAACAAGCCCGTTCTCGTGGGCATGTTTCAAGCCAACAGCTGCAGATCGAATGAACATCAGCGCCTGCAACAGTGAGAGCGGTCCTCTTTGACGGATCTGCGTTGAAAGGTCAGGGCCTTCCACAAAATCCATCACCAGAAACTGCCGTCCGCCGATTTCCCCTCCGTCGAGTGCTCGGACAATGTTCTTATGATTCAGCCGTCCGACAGCGACCATCTCGCGACGAAAGCGGCGAACGATTTCCTCATTGGCCGTCAAATGGGA
This sequence comes from Planctomycetaceae bacterium, assembly GCA_041398865.1. Lineage (GTDB taxonomy): Bacteria > Planctomycetota > Planctomycetia > Planctomycetales > Planctomycetaceae > Fuerstiella. The sequence continues at coordinate 11,758 of JAWKTY010000017.1, read as the reverse complement.
AGCCAGGACCTTTAATGCGACCTGGTTCTTCAGATGAATATGTTCAGCCGCGTAAACCGTTCCCATGCCTCCCTGGCCGAGGATGCGGGTGATGTGGTAGTTGCCGAGTGTCTGCCCGATGAGACCTGTGTCTTTCTGACCGGCGGACTCGGCTGCGGTCTTCTTTCCGTGGAGATTTGGATCATCTTTTGCGTTCGGTGAATCCTGAGCTGGTGAGATCAGCGTGGGTTGAAGAACGTCGTGTACCTGAGACGTGTCGATTGCCGAAACATCTGCCGAAGGAACCTGCGGGGCATCCGGCTTCTGTTTTTCGAACAGCTGTTTCAGCAGAGTTGTCTGTTTTGGAAATCGCCGGACATAAGCAGCCAGCTCGGGCGATTCGCCAAGGTCCGGCAGTGTCTCAAGCTCACGCATCAGCAGACAGCGCAGGGCAACTGGTCGCAGATGAGCCGCACAGGTCTTCAGCAGCATCTCAACCGAAAGGTTCCGGTCACCCTTCAGCGACGCTTCCAGCCGATCGCAGAGACCGTCAATCAGCAACTGATCCTGCAGGCTGAGCTGAGGGTGTCGAATTTGCTCGGGCTCAGACATGGTATTGCCGGAATTTGGGGAACGGATTCTGAAAAAAACCTGGGGCTGAATTGATGATACGGTCGGTTGTTGTCTGCCGCACGCTTCCAGCGAACTTTGAAAGCCGTCTTGTCAGCGTCGAATCACGGAACTGCAGATTTCCAGAAGACCAACAGCCGCCAGCTGCTCCTGAACCTCTTCGGCCGTCCGATGGTTTTCCGGCAATCGTGCTCGCACTTCTTCCACAATCCCTTCTGCAAGTTTTTCCCGAGCTCGCTGCAGTAGTTTGCGAGCATTTGACGTCGAAACGGATGTGCCCGTACGACGCTCAAGGAACCTCGCCATTTCACCGGAATCTGCAAAACTGTTGGCTGTGCGCCATTCCAGCAGCGACGCATACGGCTTACCTGTTGAGCGTTCATAGGCTGTCAGCGATTCCATTCCCGTGGTCAGGTAGTCGGTCCGCAGGCATGCTTCCCATTCAACGTCCTCCGCTGCGGCAACGTCCGCCGCGTTTTCAGTTGACACCTGTTTCTGACGGCCGGCATCCTTCCTTTTCAAATATGTTCGTGCAGCATTGATTGCGATTGTTTTAATATAGTCGCGAAGTCGGCCTCGTGAAGGATCGGCATTCATCAGCATTCCGTCCAGAAAACGCACCATCAGATCCTGAGCTACATCTTCAGCTTCTTCGGGATTCCCGATCATCACCGTCAGGTATCGCACAATGGCACGACAGTAACGCATCGCCAGACGTCCGCGAGCCGCCATGTGAACTCCGGACTGCGCCTGCTTCGCTTCCAGAACCAGCGACCAGTGCGTCTGAATCTGACTGATGCGGGAATCGTGGGAAGTTGGAGTCTCTTCTGATGTTCGTTCAGATTTCGACATAAAGACTTCGGACCTGTTTCAGCTCTGCCTGAGTTTGCGGGATTCCGATCAAACGCCGGCGACTCTTCGATGTGAGAACATGTCGTCGCCGATCTGTTCTTTTCCGGTCGACGGACTCCGGCAAAACAGGCCGTTAACTCTGGCGCCGAGTCTACCGCGGGATGGGAAGCCGGTACAGCAGATCCCGGTTGCGGCAGCATGGGATGAGAGGCAGATCTGCCGTCAAAATCAGTCCCGTCGAATCCTTCGAAAAATTCCATCCGGACGTCCCCGGGACGGAAATTGGTCCTGCTGCGGCTTTCCGTTCCGATCTGCATACTGAGCCCTCCGCCGGTTACATGAATCTCGTCCAACCAGCCTGACCGTCTGTGAGCAGTGAGAGTCATCGAAGTCTCCTGATCCATGCGAAAGAGATCCTGACGCGGGCGATACACCCTCATTCCAGTTGACGCGATAACCAACTGCGTGGCCTGGAATAAGGATGTGGGCACCGTGCGCGGATTTACTCCACGACCAGCTGAACTGTGTCAAACGAGCCGAGTCAGCATCCGTCTTCCTCAGGTACTCGATCATTCCGAAATGTGACAACATTTCCTGTCGGATTTCTGACCACGTCGACGGAATGACGACACATTGCAGAAACGGCAATTGATCAAGTCGCTCGGAACACGGAACCCCCGGCCCCTGTCAGCCAATGCCGAGAGACGGGCATTCACGATTTGCCTGAAGCGGGGGGGGCGTGCTAGAGTCCGGCGGGAATTCCTGCCTGGGAATATCCGTTTTGCATCTCGCCGCCATTCAGAATCAGGCTGGTTTATGTCGACAGGTCGTCCGCTGAATATTGCTCTGATTGGTTTTGGAACCGTGGGGTCAGGAGTCGCTCGGATTCTCAGCCAGCACGGCGACAGCATCGCGATTCGAGCAGGGCGAAAGATCTGCCTGCGTCACATCATTGTGCGGGATTCGACTCGCAGCCGCGAGTTTGTTCCCGACGACGTCCAGCTGTCGACAGACGTTGAGGCGGTCATTCGCGATCCGGACATTCATCTGGTGGTGGAGCTGATCGGCGGAATCCAGCCGGCCTTTGACTATATCACTCGAAGCCTGCAGGCGGGCAAGGACATCGTCACCGCCAATAAGGCTCTGCTTTACGCTCATGGTCCCGAACTGTTTCGTCTGGCGGCTGACAGCGGACGCACGGTGGCTTTTGAAGCAGCGGTCGCTGGAGGCATCCCCATTATCAGCGCTGTGACTCAGGCACTGACCGGCAATCGGATTGTCTCGCTTGAAGCAATTCTGAACGGAACCAGCAACTTCATTCTGACTCGCATGCTGGACGATGGCCTGTCCTACGAAGACGTCCTGAAGGAAGCTCAGGCTCTGGGATATGCCGAAGCTGATCCGGCGATGGATGTCGACGGCACGGACGCGGCTCAAAAACTTGCCATTCTGACCCGACTGGCGTTCTCCACGTCTGTGCGACTGGAAGACATTGTTCGGCAGGGCATTCAGCATATTCAGCTGCTTGACATGCTGGTGGCTCGGGATCTGGGATACAAGATCAAACTGCTGGCAACGTCCCGGCTGAACAGTGATCGCCTGGAACTGAGTGTCCAGCCGACACTGATCCGCAATGACCGCGCGATTGCTCAGACAGACGGAGCCAATAACATCGTGGCCGTCGAAGGTGACTGTCTGGGCCGCACGACATTTTCCGGCGCCGGAGCGGGTCAACTGCCGACCGCATCCGCGGTTTTGGCGGACATCATCGACTATGCGACCGGCCGAACTGCGGTGACGTTTCCTTCTCTGATGCGAGTCGCTCAGCAGTCGCCGATTCCCGTGCAGCCGCCGGAAGAGCTTTCCCGACGGTACTATCTGCGGATGAACGTGGACGACCGCCCGCACGTTCTGGCCGACATTACTCATGTTCTGGGCCAGAACGAAGTCAGCATCTCCAGCGTTCGGCAGGATGAAACCAGCCAGACGGGCAACGGCCACAATACGGCTCGACTGGTCATCATGACGCACCGCACAACCGAAGGGCGTCTGCGAGCCGCCGATGCTCAGCTGGCCGAACTGACCTGTCTGCGTGGACCGGGAATTCGCCTGCCGGTTGCGGACTGATCAGGGAGTCGTTCCCGCCAGCCTGACGAACAGGGCTTCCAGCTGAATCTGAGGATCAATCCGGCTGCCGCCTTTCATATCGGCATCTGCTTCGACCAGCCACTGCAGAATGCGGCTGGCGTTGTCGAAGCCCAGCCGACGGAGATACTTCTCGCTCGGGCCAACCGCGGCGGGAAACACACCGGCCGACCGCAGAGCTCCGGGCAGATCTCGTGTCTGGCGAGCAATTTCGGTGGCGTCGGCGAGCGCGAAGGTGAAGGTGACGCCTCCCAGAATCTTCTGCGGTGCGTCACCGTATGATCAGCTTGTCGAGGTATTCCAGAGCCTGTCCCAGTGCTCCATCCCGCACGGCATCCAGCATGGCCCACGTGGTTTCAATTCGCCAGCCTCCGACAACCCGAGTCACATCTTCCTGAGTGATCGCAGAAGCATCGCCCGTCAGCGACGCCAGTTTGTCCAGTTCCTGCTGCAGCAGTCCCAGACTGTCCCCGGCCAGTTGAACAATCAAATTTGCGGCAGCGGCATCCAGAGTTTTGCCATATTGTTCCTGAGCCGCATTGACCAGCCACTTTGTCAGTGCGGCTCCTTTCAGCTCGCTGCATTCGATGTTCAGCCCGATCTTCTCCACGGCCTTGAACAGTTTTGTGGACTTCTGCCAGGTCTTGACATCCAGAATCAGCAGTGCCGAGCGGGATGGGTCGGCCACGTACTTTTCCAGTCCTGCCCGGTACTTTGAAACGAAGTCGTCGGCATCTTCCACCAGAACAATCCGGCGATCACCAAACATCGAAACAGTGAGAAGTTCATCGGTCACCGATCGAAGTTCCACATCGCTCCCATCGAAGCGGCTCAGTGTGACTTCGTCGTCCGCATCGGAAGCTGCTTCCGAGCACCCGGGAATGCGTTTCAGGACTTCCAGCTTCAGAAAGCGTTCACCACCAAACAGCACGCAGACGGGAACACCGACGGTCTGCTGTTTTGAAAGGAATTCCGTTGCGTGCATGACCTGAAACGTCTCCGTGCGGCTCAGTGATGATGAAAGGCTTTGTCGTCCGGGTTTCCGCCGGACAACAGATAGGCCAACAGGTCCAAAATCTGTTCTTTGTCCAGCGTGTTCAGCAGGCTGAGGGGCATGATTGAAACCGGAGACACAGCTCGATCGTCGATCGACTGTTTCGGAATCTGCAGCATCTTCGGAGGACTGCCGGACAGAAGCGTCAGCGTGGTGTCATCTTCTGCGGCGATCACGCCTGTGAGAGCCTTTCCGCTTTCCAAAGCGACAATGACCTGACGATATTTTTCGTCGATATTGCGGGACGGTTCCAGAATTTCACGCAGCACGTCCTCAGCCTTACCTTTGTATTTCTTCACCGTATCGTCGACGTTTGGTCCCACGGCCTGTCCGGATGTTCCGGCAGCATCAGACTGACCGAGTCTGTGGCACTGAGCACACCCGAGGGTGGTGAACATCTGCTTTCCGGTATTAAAGTCCCGATGTTCGCTGACTCGACGCAGGTCATCCTTGAAGTCCGCCAGCTTCCATTCGGTGACCTTGATCTGCTGCTGCGGATTCTTTGCCAGGAAGGCTTTCAGGTCGTTCGTGACAAACATCGTACCTCGCATCAGACGGTGATGGCCGGGGAAAGAACAGATGTACGGATAAGCTCCTTCTTCTGTCGGAGCTGTGAATTCAATGACCTGCTCCTGACCAAAATCCACCAGCTGGCTGTGCCACAGGATGTCCGCCGATTCGGGCACAAAGCTGACCTCGAAACCGCGGGCCCCCAGATTGATCGCCGCCAGCCCCACGTCATCGGCCTTGCCGGGATTCACCAGCATCATGTTATGCGGCATGAAGTCGTAGTTGGCAAAGGTCAGTTTGACTTTCTTTCCGGGCGTGATCGTCAGTTCCTGAACGTCATACCGCATCTTTTCGGGAACGGTTCCGATGCGAATGGTGGTCAGTTCCGGAGTGTCGCTCAGAATGCCGGACTTCTGCGATGATGCCAGAGCCTGTTCGGCAATCACGCCGCCTCGGAGAGTTTTCTCCACTCGGCCCCAGAAATGCTGCACAGTCTTTGCGGCGTTGCGAGCATGCGGTTCGGGCGAATTCAGCACCAGATCCAGCAGAGCCAGATCGCGGACGTTGTGCTGCTGGTGCAGCCACAGTGCTTCGACAAAATGATGAGCGTCTTCGGTCTTCTTCGGATCGAACTGTGCCAGCCACTGTCGAGTGGCGGCAATGACTTCGCGGGAATCGCGTTCGCTGAGTTCAATTCTGGTGCGATGGCGAATTCCGTCCACCGGCGATTTCAGATTCTCCAGCAGTGCGGAAATCGGCTGACCGTCGATGGCAACCGGCGGCTGAAGCGGACGTCCTTTGGCCGTGACTCGATAGATTCGACCGTGAACGTGATCGCGATTGGGATCGCGGACGTTGTGCTGCATGTGACCAATGATCACGTTGTGCCAGTCACTGAAGTACAGCGAGCCATCCGGAGCGAAAATGGCATCGGACGGGCGGAAGTTTTTGTTGCCGCCCATCAGAAATCCTCGCGAACGATCTTCCGCCTTGGAACCGTCTGCATGGGTGACGGTCACGGTCAGTTCATCGCCGGCGGGTTCTCCCCACACGGTGCCGGCATCTGCATTTCGTTCCAGATGGTAGTGCTTGATACCCAGAAATCCGATGACGTTGCAGATCAGAAAATCGCCCTGCATGGATTCCGGAAAGTGCGTACTGCTGACGACTTCACACGCCGTCACGGGCCGCACTTCCTTCTTCAGCAGTTCGTGCATCTTGAAACCGTCGCCATCCGGTCGCACCTGATAAGCTCGACCGCCGGTGCCGTCCGTTGCGTACTGATATCCCCAGAAGTCGAAGGCGGTACCGTGAGGATTCGGCGAGTTGCCGGCGTGCATCGAAATGGTAAACCGACGCGGATCAAACCGGTACATGGCCGATGCGGATGACTGCAGCGAAGGCCCCCACGGATGTTCGTGGTTGTGAACCATAAACACGCCGCTCTGCCAGTAAATCCCGCCATCGGGGCCGTAAATCAGGTTATTGGCACCGTGGTGAGTATCGGACGTGTCCAGTCCCTGCAGCAGAATGATTCGCTCATCCGCAACGTCGTCGCCGTCGGTGTCTTTCAGAAACAGCAGTTCAGACTGAAACGTGACAATGACTCCGCCGTTCCAGAATTCGAACCCCAGCGGGTTCTGCACCTTCGCGAATTCGGTCACTCGGTCGGCCACTCCGTCATTATTGTCGTCGTGCAGAATGATCAGAGCGTCATCCATCTTGCCGAGCGGCTCCCACTTGGGATACGTCGGCCAGACAGCTGCCCACAGTCGACCTTTGGTATCAAACTGCAGCTGGACCGGGTTGATCAGTTCCGGAAACCGCTTTTCGTCGGCAAACAGACTGACTTCAAAACCTTCGGCCACGGCGATCTGGTCCAGGACTTCTTCTCCGCTGAGATACTCCAGCGAACCTTCTTTTTCCGCGCTGGAACTCTTGCTTCCGCCGCCGACGTTTGAGACCACAGGCACGGGTTTGGGAACGTTGCTGTCATCGACCGCTTTGTTGCCTCCGGCCGCTCGATTCCACACGACGTCGTCGCGATTGGCCGTCATTACGTCCAGCATGGTCAGTTCGGGCTGAAGCACTTCTGCGTTGCTCTGGTCATCCACGAACTTCAGTGTGGATCGTCCGCCCCAGATGTCGTTTCCATCGGAAGCTCGATAGCGATTCCACCAGTGCAGATTCTTGTCCAGAACCGCCTGCCTCAGAGTCTCCATTGCCCCCGACGCGCTGACCGACTTGTTCAGCAACTGCGAAGCGATGACTTCCGCCAGTTGTTTGTTGCCGTCTTCGGACAGGTGAACTCCATTGATCGTCAGTGGCTGCTGAGCTTTTTCGTACAGATCGAGCGACGGATGAAACAGATCAACAAACGCAACACCTGCTTCCTCGGCGGCCGCCTGCGTCACTGCCGTGTAGGCTGCCAGACGAACGTTCTGAGCCGTCCCGTCCGGCACATTGGGGTTGTGAGTATTTTCCTGAGCGATCGGGCTGAACAGAACAATTCGCGGAAAGTCCTTTCCGTTCGGTTTGGCTCCGCGCGTTCTTCGGACAAATTCGATCAGCTGCTTCCGGTAGTCGTCAGGTTTGGCATCGAAGGATTCGTTGTATCCGAAGAAGGCGAATACAACCGTGGGCTGTACCTTCCGGAGATATTCCGTCATCGACATCTGGCCGGAACTGCGAGGATAATGGTTGGGCCGGTCACCACTGGTGCTCATATTGCGAAACCGCACCTGCTGGCCAGTCAGTTCCGACTGCAGCAAAGTTTCCAGCCAGCCGTCATGCTGCATGCGGTCCGGCAGGCCGTTGCCCAGAATGGCTACGACGTCATTCTTCTGAAACGTAAATGGAGCCGGGTCGCGATAACCAGCCGGGACTTCCGCCAGATTCGGGGGTTCCGGTGATGTCAGGGCCTGTGAACGACCTCCACCGCCGCCGCCAGCCAGCATCGCGTCACCCGCCAGCGGCTTGCCGGACTTTCCATCGTACGTGAGATACGTGGCCTTGCCGCCGGCTTTGATGTCGATTTCCATTGCCTGCGGAGTCGCGATGTCCGTCAGTTGAAACACCAGCTTGCGGTCAGAATCCAGCAGCGTCAGCGTGAAGCCGGCCAGACGGCGTTCAAATCCGGATCGATTCCAGATTCCGATTTTTTCGATGTCGGTCGACTTGCCCAGATCCAGTTCCCACCACGGATTCTTTTCGCCCGAATTGTTGGTGTGAGTCTGCCCGTTCTTACCCCAATCGGGATCTTTGTTTCCGTCGATGCCTCGAGACGCCACGCCGCCCGAATTGTTGCTCGACTGCGTCGCCTTGCCCTGCGGCGCGATGTTCTTTCCGCCGCTGAACACTTCCACTTCCGCCAGCGTCAGAATGCGGCGGTCGCCCGGCAGTTCGATGCGAACATACTGAGCCGGTTTGCCCGTCGTCAGAGGCTCCTTCTTCTGCGCGGCATTAGTTGTTGCGGCGGCATTGGCCGTCGGAGTCGTCAGCGTTTTTTCCGCCATGGCCTTCTTCCGCCGATTACCCTTTGCGGCCGTGGCGGTTGATGGTTGAGTGTCGTGGCTGGCGGGAATCGGGCTTTCGAACCCTGCGTAATCTGCCGGCTTGACGCCTCGCGCATGAGTTCCGTTGCCGAAGGTGGTCGGGTGGAACGGACCGACGATGGAGATCTCGGCATCCGGCCTGATGGCGGCTTCCAGACCGACCGCCCACAGGCAGCTGTTGATCAGCATGCGACGGTATCCGTTGTTCAGCAGATCTTCCGGAGTTCCGTACAGCGACGTGAAGACTCGACCGGACTTTCCCGATGGCGACTTGTATGTGCGAGTCCATTCGGAAGGCTGAGGCGGCTTTGTTTCGTCAGCCGGTGATTCGGGCGTCATCCCGTTCAGCGGCTGAGCTGTCGTCAGAATTTCGCCGTCGGTTGGCTTGCCGACATATCCTCCGGCCTGAACCCAGATGTCGCTGACTCCGCGCAGAATCGGATGGTTTCGTTTGTCGTCGACAATGGTAATCCGAGTGCTCTGCTGATGATTGCGGCCATAGTGACCGACCCATGTCTGGCCGAGAACCTGATGACCGAAGCCCAGTTCATAGCCATCACCTTTGTGGTCGAACGAATACTTCGCGAATGGTTCATCCGCCTTCATGCGAAAGGCATGGGTTGCCGTTCTGAGCCCCACGACCGGACCGCCTCGGTTCAGATAAGCATCCAGATGCTTCATCTGTTCAACGGGGAAATTCTGAAACCGCAGAAACACCACGGCCAGGTCAGCGGTATCCAGCGCCTCCATGCCGGGCATGTTCGAATTCCCCGGGACGATTTCCCCGGACTGTGGATCGACATTGAACAGCACCGTACAGCGGAAGCCGTGGTGCTTCGACAGAATCCTCGCCAGAGCCGGAAGCGTTTCTTCCGAACGATATTCATGATCGCCGGCCAGAAACACAATGTGCTTCCCCTGCCCAACGCCCGTTCCGCCCGGATAAACAATTCCCTGAGCCTTCACCGGGACAGCAGTCATCAGGGCCAGCAGGAATGTCATCATCATCTTTATGCCGTGCATCAGGTTTCCTGTGTGATATGAGAGATTGTCTCTGAAGTCTGTTGGTTTCACTGGTGATCGACCGACCGGGAATCCGGCGTCAAAATCAAGCTGTCACCAGTCGACAAAGTTATGTCCCGCTCGCAACTAAATCCAACCGTTTTGCACGCTCATCTGCTGCATTTGGCCGGAATGCGGTTTGCCGTCACCTGAAGAATATCTGAGTCTCGCGAATTGGCTCAGCGCTGATGAACAGTTTTCACCGCCGGGAGCAGATCAGAACGCCGGAATTACCGGGCTGCGGGCTGTTTCAGCATGCGGACTTTGTGGTTGTTGCTGTCGCCGATGTACAGCGTTCCGTCCCGATCGACAAAGACGCCGTGAGGTCGATCCATGCGGCACGATAGGCTTGTTCCATCCGGGCCATCTCCCTTCTTTCCGTCGCCCACGACCGTTTCCACGATGCCTGACGCGCTGCGGATGACTCGCACCGTGTGACTTTCTGTGTCAGCAAAATAGATGTCTCCGTTCGGCCCCAGCGAAACTCCTTTGGGACCCGACGAGATCGGCCTGGCGAGCGCTATTGCCGTGGCCGGTGTATCCGCTCTTGCCTGTGCCGGCCAGATGGTGAAGTGTCCGGTCTTTCAGATTCATGCGATAAATGGCGTTGCCTTCCCTGAGCGCCAGAATCAGCTGATTGCCACCGTCAAAATCCAGAGCTCGAGGTCCGTTCAGCGGATTTCCGGCGATGGGGCCGCCGTCGACCGTTGGCCTGCGTTCTCCGGTGCCGGCGAATGTGGAAATGATTCCGGTCTGAAGATCAACTTTACGAATTCGATGATTGCCGATGTCGCAGATGTACAGCTGCCCGTTGCCATCCAGAGCAATCGAATGCGGCCGCGACATGGTCGCTTCCGTGGCAGGCCCGCCGTCTCCGGAAAATCCGATTCGCCCGCAGCCGGCGATCAGAGTCAGCACGCCGGTCTTCGCGTCAACTCGACGCACCACATGATTCTGCATTTCCACGAAGTACATGTTGCCGTCGCCATCGAAACGCACTTCATACGGTTCATTCAGTTCGGCTTTGACAGCCGGACCGTCATTGCCCGAATACCCCTTCGTGCCGCAACCTGCCACCGTCGTGATGATCTGTGTCTGCGCATCAATTCGACGAATCACGTGCGATCCGACTTCACAAACGTACAGCGCTTTGTCCGGTCCGATCACCAGGCCAAATGGTTGAGCCACCGCTGCCTGGACCGCGGGACCGCCATCTCCGCTGTATCCGTCAGTCCCGCTGCCAGCCACCGTCACAACATCCGCAGCCGGCAACCGCAAACACATACAGAAAACAGCGATCACAGAGGCAAAACACGGAAAAAAAAGGCGAATCATGGAAGATCCCATCGGGAAAGGCACAAGGAAACAGCGGGTCGACACGGCGTGAAGCATAGAAGGTCAGGCATCTGCCTGACAATGCATGCGGGCCTGTGAGGCAGGAGTCTGACCTGCTGCTTTGGCGATCAGTGTCAGGAGGCACAGACATTCCTGTCGGTCGAGTTCCAGCAGAACCTGGTCTCCATGGGGTGACATTTTTCAGTCCCCCAAATACGACAGCCTCCGCGAAGGTCAGGCTCGCTGAGCTTTCACTTCTTCCCATTCGTCGATGGTGTACAGCACTTCCCGAGCGTTGGCTCCGTTGTGTTCGCCGACGATTCCGTCTTCGGCCATCCAGTCGATCATTCGCGAGGCTCGGCCGTATCCGATGCCCAGGCAGCGCTGCAGCAGTGAACAGCTGCCTCGACCTTCCCGCACGACCACGTCGACAGCTTCGTCGTACAGATCGTCGTGCTGCCGAGGTCCGGCGTCTCCTTTGCCTTCACCGGCCGCCGCACTGGCGCTGCGAGCCACCACCTGCTGCAGCTCTTCACTGTATTCGGGTTCGACGTCACTGAAGAAATCGATCACCTGGTTGATTTCTTCGTCGCTGACGTACGTCCCCTGAGCTCGCGTGAGATTGCTGGTGCCCGGA